>CANIBP010000049.1 GCA_947466075.1 Verrucomicrobiaceae bacterium | reverse complement strand
CGCTGGGCAGCGGAAACATCACTTTCGGCGGTGGCACCTTGCAGTTTGCTTTGGGTAACACCCAGGATCTCGGTGCTCGAATCAAGAATAGCACGACAGCTGAAGTGATGATTGATACCAATAACAATGCGCCGATCACCTTCGCGTCTGTTGACAGCAGCAATACATCTGGTCTCACGAAGGTCGGCGCGGGCACGTTGATCTTGGCTGGAGCCAACGGATACACTGGCGCGACCACGGTCAATGCGGGCACACTGCAGATCGGCAATGGCACGACTGGATCCTTGGCTACGACTTCGGCGACGACGACCATTGCAAGCACCGCTCTTCTGAATTTTAACACTGCCACGGCCACCACATCGACAATGAATGCTGTAACCGGTGCAGGTGAACTCAGGGTGTCCAATGGCACGGTGGTTCTAACTGGAGCCAATAGTGTGACCACGAACACTGTCACTGGTTCCAACTCCGTGCTGCAAGTTGGAAACGGTGGTGCGACCGGTGCTATTGGTAACGTGTCTGCCAACAGCGGGGGCACAGTTGCCTTTAACCGTTCGGTTGCCAGCAATTATGTTTACACTGGAGTGATTAACAACACGACAGGATCGGGCAATGTCAATGTGCTGGACAACTCCCAAGTCACCTTCACAGGTGCCAATACCTACACAGGAACGGCCTCTGTTCAAAGCGGTGCCATCTTGAGGATTGGCAATGCCGGGACAAGTGGCTCCATTACCAGCAATGTGAACTTGGTCGCAGGCAGCAGTGCACTCACATTCGCACGCACGAACGCTTATAGTTATACCAATAACATTACCGGGTCGGGCGCGGTCAATGTGACCTCCGCTGGACTCATCACACTGAGTGGCTCTGGCAACACCTATTTGGGTGGGACGAACATCCTGTCTGGCACAGTCAAGCTGGGAGCCAACAACGCCCTGCCCATCGCCGGTGCGGTGGCCCTCGGCGGTTCTGGCACCACTGGGATTTTGGATCTCAACGGATTCAACCAGCAATTGGCGGGTATTTCGATTAACGGTGCTGCTGTGGCTAACAGCCAAACCATCACGAATACTGGCGGAAACGATTCGACGCTAACATTCATCGGTAACGGCACCTTCGCCGGCAAGATCACGGACAGCACAAAAAAGGTGGCGCTGGTGGTTAATGGTGCTTCTTCGGCCCTCAGCCTTACCAATGGCACCAATGCCTACACCGGAGGCACGACCATCAATGACGGCATCCTGACCTTCTCCAACAACGCTCTCGGCAGCACGGGTGCCAGCACCATCACCTTCGGTGGCGGCACACTGCAGTATGCTTCGGGCAACACTCAGGACATCTCAGGCCGTGTGATCGCCATTGCTAACCTGGTCGCTGCCAAGGTGGACACCAATGGCAACAACGTCACCTTCGCCTCCGGCCTTACCGGCCAGGGCGGTCTGACCAAGTCCGGCAACGGCACGCTCACGCTCTCTGGATCCAACAGCTTCACCGGTGGCACCATCGTGAATGCAGGAACCATCAGTCTGGGTGCCAGCGACGCTCTGGCCAACACAGGTGCCGTCACCGTCAATGCTTCAGGCGCGGTGTTTGATGTCAACATCCGCACGGACACGGTGGGAGTTGTCACCTTGGTGGATGGCTCGATTACCGGCACCAGCGGTGTGCTTTCCGGCTCCAGCTATGCGGTGCAGAATGGCTCCATCTCCGCCATCCTCGGTGGGTCGGGCGCTCTGACCAAGAGCACGTCTGGCACAGTGACCTTGTCCGGTGCCAACACCTACAGCGGTGGCACGAACCTACAGACAGGTTCATTGAACATCAACAACGCCTCCGCCATCGGCTCGGGAGCGCTCACCATCACGGGCGGCGTCTTTGACAATACCAGCGCCGGGGCCTTTACCCTGAGCACGAACAACGCTCAGAACTGGAATGCTGATGCGGTCTTCACTGGAACGCAAAACCTCAACATGGGTTTCGGAGGAGTGACAATGAATACCAGCCGTCAAGTGACCGTGACCGGTGGGACGCTGATTGTGAATGGAAATATTGCGGGCTCCACTTTCGGTCTGACGAAGGCCGGTGTGGGCACGCTGGTGTTGGGCGGAGCCAATGGTTACGATGGTGGCACGACGGTCAATGCAGGAGCACTGAATGTCAGCAGCATCGGCAATTTGGCATTTCGCAGCAATTTGACCATCGGCGCTTCTGGTACTTCGGCTTTTGCCAATAGTGACCAAACGTTGGGCGCAGTCACTAATGCAAACACGGCTGCCAGCAGTCTGAACTTCACTGCACTGACTGGAACCACTGACTTTACGAGTCTGACCGGTGCAGGAAGAACAAACATCGTGAACAACGCCACAATTGGAACCTTCGACACCGGCACGCTGACCGTCGGCGCAGTGGGCACGTTTACGACGGTAACCAGCGGCACCTTAAACCTCAATGGTGCCACCAGTTCCATAGGCACTCTTAACGGCGGGGCAATTGACCTCGCCACCACGGCGCTCACGATCAATGATGGTAACAGCAGCGGGATCATCGCTGGTGCCAACGGCAGCTTGATCAAGGCTACGGGCGGAACGCTAACCTTGAGCGGGGCGAATACCTATGGTGGCGGCACGGCGATTAATGTGGGAACGCTGAACTTCACGAATGGTGCCTTGGGCAGCGGTGACATCACCTTCGGTGGCGGCACCTTGCAATTTGCCACGGGCAACACCCAGGACATCGGGTCCCGCATCAAAAACAGCGGCAGTGCTGTTACGCTGGATACCAATGGCAATGCGACGACCACTTTTGCTGGATCTCTGGCCAGCAGCAACACAGGAGGTCTGACCAAGACTGGTGCAGGAACATTAATTCTAGCGGGTGCCAATGGCTACTCTGGCACGACTACTGTTACCACGGGCACTCTCCAGGTTGGCAACGGCACCACCGGAAGCATCGCCAGCAATTCGGCATCAGTTGGTTCCGGTGCAACGCTGAACATCAACACTGCCGTAGCGACAAATACGACATTAAATGATGCCGACGGCCTGAACGGTTCTGGATCAGTCACAATTACTAAAGGCACACTTAACGTGACCGGGGCTACCAACAGCTTCAGTGGAACCATCGGAATCGCTGGCGTTCTAAACGTCACCGGCGGGTTGGGATCGGTTGGAGCGGTGGTCGTGAACAACGGCGGCGTGCTCCGAGGTAATGGCACGTTGGGTGATTTGGCTGCTCAGCAAGTCACGGTTGCCAGTGGCGGCACCCTGACAGCGAATGCTGGAGGCGGCAGCGCCCTGAGCTTGAGCAATGTGGTCTTCCAAGGCACCACGACCAATTCTGGCTTCATCAACGTCGCTGATGTCACCAGTGGCGTCACCGCCGCCATTCTCAAAACTGCCGGCACTGTCAATAGTCTGGTGACCGCTGGAACTGGCTCGGTGAAGATCACCGTTGGAGGCACCAATATCTTTGTCAACGGCAGTTCCTACAAGCTCATCGAATACACAGGTTCGATCACGAATGCAGACTTTGCATTGAATGCAACGACTGCGGGATTGGGTGCGCGCCAGACGCCGACTTTGGATTTCGGCACGACCGGTCAAATCCGCATGCTAATTACTGGTGACTCACCGGTTTGGACCGGAATCACCAGCGGCGAATGGAGTGCCAACGCGATTGCGGGCTCCAAGAACTGGAAGCTGCTGGTTGCCGGTACACCTACCGACTTCCTGACCACCGACCAAGTCTTGTTCGATGACACGGCCACTGGCACGACGACGGTTAATATCACCGATGGCACTGCTGGACCGTCCAATGTTCTGCCATCGAGCGTTACGTTTAATAATAGCTCGTTGAATTACATTCTGAATTCCTCCAACGGCAGCGGCATCGCTGGCACCACGGGTCTCACGAAGAACGGAACTGGCAGTGTGAACATCAATACTGCCAACAGCTACACTGGCGGCACGACGATCAATGCGGGAACAATCATTGCAGGCAGCGCCACCGCGCTGGGTTCATCCACAGGCACCCTAGTCATGACCGGTGGCACGCTTGATTTGAACAACAACAATCTGGGCGTTGGCATCCTCTCCGGTGCCGCTGGCGTTATCACCAATAATGCCACTGGCACGGCGAACCTGACCGTCAACTCAACCGGTAGCACTGTCGAAACTTTCGCAGGAACCTTGGTAGACGGCGGCAGTGGTAAGATTCTCGGCCTGACCACCACGGGAACAGGCACCCTGACGCTCACCAGTGGCAGCAATGCCTATACTGGATCCACCACGCTGAATGACGGGACGTTGAATTTTGTCAGCGGAGCTTTAGGCACAACTGGCAACATCTCCTTTGGTGGCGGCACTCTGCAGTATGCCACGGGCAACATCCAAGACATTGGTTCCCGCATCAAGAGCAGCGGTAGCGCCATCATGTTGGACACCAATGGTAATGCTTCCACAGCCTTCGCGGGTGGAATCGACGGCACCAACACAGCCGGACTGACCAAGCTGGGTGGCGGAAATTTGATCCTTGCCGGCGCTAACAGCTACACCGGCCTGACCACGGTTAGCGCTGGTTCAGCGCAGGTGGGTGATGGCAGCAACACCGGCAACCTCACCGGCGGTGGCGGCGCTTCCTTGGCCGGTGGCACCAGTTTAATATTCAACACCAGCTCTGCTACCGCATCTTCACTTGCCAGCCTTACGGGGGCAGGTGACCTGACCATGACTCTGGGAACACTCAATGTGACAGGTAACAACACCGGCTACACGGGCACCACAACCATCGGCGGTGGCACACTGGGCTTTGCCAACAACTCATTGGGCACTACTGGCTCCATCACCTTCACCGGCACATCCGGTGCCCTGAAGTTCTCTTCGACCAATACGCAAGACGTGTCGAACCGCATCGCCATCAGCGGTGGAGCGACTGGTATCATCGACACCAATGATAATAATGTCACGTTTGCTGCGGCTCTGGCTAACAGCGGAACGGCAGCGTTCACCAAAAACGGACTCGGCATTCTGATCCTGTCCGCTGCAAACAACTCCTACACGGGGGCTACGACCATCAACGGCGGAACTCTTCAGATCGGCACTGGTGGTGCAGCAGCCATGGGTAGCAACTCGGTGATTTTGGGTGGTGGCACACTTGATTACAACACCACGACAGCTTCGGCCTCCACAACCATTTCGGGCACCGGTAATGTGACGGTGAGGACGGGAACACTGAGTATTACTGGAACGGGTTACACTGGCGCGACCAGGATCAACGGCGGCACACTGAAGTTCACAGCTGCTTCGCTCGATAGCTCGACGATCACCTTTGGCGGCGGCGTGCTGCAGTATGACACAAGCAACACCCAGGATGTGTCCTCTCAGATTCAGCCGATCACCACCGGAGTCACGGCAATCATCAACACCAATGGCAATAATGTGAGTTATGCCACTGGTCTGACGGGGGCAGGAGCATTCACTAAGCAAGGTCTTGGCACTCTGACCCTCGCTGGCACGAGCACTTACAGTGGTGCCACGACTATCGCTTCGGGCGGTGGCACGTTGCAGATCGGCACTGCCGGTTCCGGCAGTCTCACGGGTGGTACTGCTGCTGTGACGGTTGGTACAACACTCCGTTTCAGCGGCGGCTCAGGTTCAACGCTGACCGGACTTTCTGGGACAGGAGCCTTGGTCTTGACCAGTGGCACGTTGGAAGTGAGTGGCACCAATGTCTTTAGCGGTGGCACCACCATCAGTGCCGGCACTTTGACTTTCGGTAGTAGTTCTCTGGGCACAACGGGTGCGATCAATTTCACCGGCACTACAGGTACGCTGAAGTATGCATCTGCTAATACTCAGGACGTCTCTAGCCGCATCACTATCGGCGCTACATCGACGGCCATCATCGACACCAATGGCAATTCTCCCGTGGTATTTGGATCGGCGGTCGGCGGCTCCTCGACTGGCGGATTTACCAAGAATGGCCTTGGCACCTTGACGCTGAATGCCGCCAGCAACTACACGGGTCTCACTGCCGTTCAAGGTGGTGAACTGAAGTTTGGCATCACCAATGCGGTGAAGAGTGGCAATGCGATCACAGTGAACGACCAACTTGGCGGCACAACGCTGCTCAACCTCAACGGATTCAACGCCACGGTTGGCTCCCTAACTCTGGGTGGTGCCGGCGCGACCGCCACTAGTGTGAACAACGTCTCGACCGGCGCTGGCACTCTGAATCTCACGGGCAATTTGACCTACGATGCCACCAACAACCCGCTCGGTTCCACGATCAGTGGCAAACTGGACCTTGGCAGCGCCACAAGGACCTTCGCGGTTGCGGACAGCAGCAGCACAACGAGCGAACTCACCGTGAGTGCCGTCATTAGCAATGCCAGTGGCACTGCGGGTTTAACCAAGACTGGCCTTGGCACCTTGGTTCTCTCTGCTGCCAATACCTACAACGGTGCGACTACCATCTCAGGCGGCACACTGCAACTCGGTAGCGGCACCACAACGGGGGCACTCAATACTGCCAGCGCCATTTCTGTGGGATCAGGTGCCACCTTTGCGGTCAACCAGACGGACGCAGTTACCCAAGGAACCGACTTCGGTGCTATCTCCGGTGCAGGCAATTTCGCCCAAACCGGCTCAGGCAGCATGACGCTCAATGGTACAAGCAGCTACTCTGGCACCACTAATGTGAGCAACGGTCAATTGCACTTCGCCGCCAGCCAGACGAGCACGTCCTCCATCAATGTGGCTGAGTCTTCCGGCACACTCGGCTCATACAATGCTGGATCCAATAGCTTCACCGGCCAGAATGCCGCCGTTCTCTCTGCAGCGAGTGGCGTCACCCTTGGCAGCGCATCAAGCACGGTGACGATCGGTTCAGTCGGTGGTGATGTGGGCATCTTGGCGCCTGGCGCTTCGCTGGGGGCTAGCAACGGTAGTCTGACCATCGGCAAAGATCTCGTGGTGAACTCCGGCATGCTCGATCTGGGAATTACGAGCCCGACTGTGGCGACTCTGGTCACCTTCACGAACGGTGTTTATACTTTCGGTGGATCTACTTACAACACGGCTGGCGATCTCTTTAATCCTAACTTCGGCGGTGCGAGTGCAAACGCAGCCAATGCTGCTGCTGCAAAAGCGATCTGGGATGTGGCTCCTTCCGCTGCGGGCAACCATGACTTCATCAATGTCGCAGGCGCGCTCACCCTGAATAGCGGCAGTAAAGTACATGTGTTCACAAGCGGCTCACCTACCTACAATTATGGCCAGGTCTTCAACCTGATTGATTGGAGTTCCGCGAGTATGACCGGCTTCAACCTAGGGACCGGATTCTCCAGTGGGGGTAGCTTCGGTGACTTTAACTTGGCGACTTTGGGTGGAGGACTAGCTTGGGACACCAGCGCCTTTGCTTCCAACGGCATCCTTGTCGTAGTCCCCGAGCCTTCCCGTATGCTGCTGTTGATGTTTGGCCTCCTCGGCCTCTTCTTCCGCCGTCGCCGTCGTTCCAACTCCATCTGATCGGGAGTTGGTTACAGTTCACAAAAAAACCGGTCCACCTTCAGCGGTGTGACCGGTTTTTTGTGATCTCGTTCCATCAGCCCGGCAGCAACCGCGTTGAGATGCTGTGTCCGATGTGCAGCAGCTTTTCTTTCTCCGTGCTGGTAAAATCATACGGCACCAGCTTGCCAATGCCCAGCGTGCCACATAGGCGCTCGCCATCCATCACGGGTACGGCCAGCGTTCCTTGCACCTGTGTCTGCTTCGCGCCCGGTTTGGCCACGCCGGAGGTATCCGTCTGCAGATTACACATTTCCACCGGTTCCTTCCGTTCCGCTGCCACGCCCGCGATGCCTTTGCCCACTGGAATCGATTGGATGATGGGCATGAGCGCCTCTGGGATGCCTTGATGGGCCACCAACTTGAGATGTTTGTCCGCAGGATCCAGTCGATGCAGCGTTCCTGTCGTGCAGCCGAATTCAGCAATCGTCTGAGCGAGAAAATCAGTCCAGGAAAAATCAGCGGTGGTGCTCATGGTGGAAGGGCTTGGGAATTAGGATTTGTCGTTGTCGGGTCACGGTGCGGGCGTTATTCTCGCGCCATCTTCGTTTCTGTCATGAAATCCTGCTCTGCTTTTTTTGTCCTTCTTTGGCTGACATCTGCCTCCGCGCAGCCCGCTGCTCCAGCGGCCACACCCATTTTTGCCCGTAGTACCTACCACGATGACAAATCGCACACCGAAAGCGTCATGGACAGGACCACTAACGAACTCACCCAGTCCACCTACAACGCCGGCGGTGCCCTCATCAGCAAGAAACACTACCTCCTCAACGAGCAAGGCCTGCCCACCCAGGGCCACGTCTATGACGGCCGCGGCAACCTCGTCGCTCGTTCGCAGGTCTATTTCGATGAATTTCGCCGCGCCAAGGAAATGCGTTCCTTTAACCTCCAGGGCCAGTGCTACCAGCAGGTGCTCTACGAATACGGCACCGATGGCAAAGCGAAGCCCCCCAAAGTCATCAATGTCAATCCATCCGCAGCTCCCTCAATCAAGCCTGGCGTCATCGATTTTACGCAAACCACCGCGCCTCCCGGCCAGGCGATGCCACAGCAGGGTCCCAATACCGCTCCGCAGCCAGCGCCCGCGCCACCACAGAAAAAATCCTTCTTTGGCCGTCTCTTCGGCAAAAAAGACAAGCCATAGCGCCACGCCCGGATGGAATCCCCCGCAACCGGCCAACGCTGGATCAGTCAAAGCGAGCCCGAACTCGGCCTCGGCATCATCACCAGCGTCGAAGGCAACTTCATTGACCTACGCTTCCCCGCGGCAGGTGAAAAACGCCGCTACGCACGCAACGGAGCTCCGCTGCGCCGCGCCAGTTTCCAAGCAGGCGATACCCTCACGCACCGTGACGGCTCAAAGTATCCCATCGCCTCCGTCACCTCTCAGAACGGCGTTTTGACTTACCACTGCGGCCCCCGCAGCATTCCCGAGTCCGAACTCGCCGACACCCTCAGCCTCGGTGGCCCCCAGCAGCGCCTCCTCGCTGCGAACATCGACGATCTACCAACCTTCGCCCTCCGTGCCGAAGCCGTTGAATGGCGTTGCCGCATGCAGGCCTCGCCCGTGCGCGGCTTCATCGGTGGCCGCGTCGATCCCATCCCGCATCAGATGTCCATCGCAGCCGATGTCACCGGCCGCCTCCTCCCGCGCGTCTTGCTGGCCGATGAAGTCGGCCTCGGCAAAACCATCGAAGCCGGTCTCATTCTTCACCGCCTCCACCTCACCGGCCGCGCCTCACGCATCCTCGTCCTCGTGCCCGATGCACTGCCACATCAGTGGTTTGTCGAACTCCTGCGCCGCTTCAATCTCATGTTCAGCCTCTTCGATGAAGAACGCTGTGCCGCCATCGAAGCTGGCGATCCCGAGGGCAATCCTTTCCTCGACAGTCAACTCGTCCTCTGCCCGCTCTCCCTGCTGAGCGGTTCGTCCAAACGTGCGCAGCAGGCCGCCGAGGCTGCCTGGGACCTCCTCATCGTCGATGAAGCCCACCACCTCGAATGGACCGTCGAAACACCCGGCGTGGCCTATCAAGTCGTCGAAGCCATCGCCCAACGTGTTCCCGGCATCTTGCTTCTCACCGCCACGCCGCAGCAACTCGGGGCCGAAGGCCACTTCGCCCGCCTCCGCCTCCTCGATCCCGACCGCTACGGCGATTTGAACGAGTTTCTCGCCGAATCCACCCGCTACGAGCAGGTGGCGCAAATGGTCGATCGCATCCTGCAAGGCGGCAGCATGAGCCAAGAAGACCACCAACTCTTTGCCAGCCACTCTCCACGCGTTCAGCAACATGCCGCCCAGCTCACCGCAGGCGATGAAATGGCCCGCCAGCGCCTCGTTGGCGATCTTCTCGACGAATTCGGCACCGGCCGCGTCATGTTTCGGAACACTCGTGCCGTCATCCAGGGATTCCCGCCGCGCCAATGCCATACCCGGCTGCTTGAGGTCGAGCCAAATTCGACGCCTGAAGACACCCTCATCCGCTGGCTTGCCACCACTCTGCGCGAACTCGGTGAGGCCAAAGTCCTGCTCATCTGCCGCACCCGCAAACTCGCTGAAGACATCCACGAGCGCCTGTTGCGTGAGATCAACGTGCATGCCGTTCTCTTCCACGAAGGCCTCACCCTGATGCAGCGGGATCGCCACGCCGCTGCCTTTGCCGATCCTGAAGGCGCACGCCTGCTCATCTGCTCCGAAATCGGCAGCGAAGGCCGCAATTTCCAATTCGCCCAGCATCTCGTTTTGTATGACCTGCCACGCGATCCCGAACTCCTCGAACAACGCATCGGCCGCCTCGACCGCATCGGTCAGAAAGGCACCATCAACATCCATGTGCCCTACATCGCGGGTTCTGAGGGTGAAATCCTCGCCCGCTGGTATCACGAAGGCCTCGATGCCTTCGAACACAGCCTTCAGGGAGCCACGCAGCTCCTCCACAGCTTCTCGGACGAAATCGAAGCCCTCTGCGCCAAGTTTAATGCCGCCAAACTCGACAGCCTCATCAAACGCAGCAGCAAACTGCGCCTCGAAGTGCGGAAAAAGCTCGAACGCGGCCACAACCGCCTCCTTGAACTCAATTCCTGCAAGCCACGCCTTGCTGCGCGCTTGATTGAGCGTATTCGCGATGTCGATGCCGGTCTCGACTTCGAGCGCTTCTTCATTCGCCTGCTCGATCACTTCGGCATGCACGTCGAGGAGATGACCAATCGCACCTGGTTCATTCGTCCCGACAATCTCATCACCGACGCACTTCCGGCGTTGCCCGATGAAGGCCTCACCTTCACTTTCGACCGCGAACGCGCCCTCTCCCGCGAGCACGAAGCCTTCCTCACCTGGGATCACCCGCTCGTCTGCGGCGCTCTCGATGTCTTGCTCGGATCTCACGATGGCAATGCCGGTTTCGCCTTCTGGAAAGCCTCGGGTGGCGAAGGTTTGGTGCTGCAAGCCAGCTTCATTGCCGAATGCATCGCCCCGCCAGCCTTGCACGCGTCCCGTTTCCTTCCTGCCACGCCCATCCGCATCGCTATCGACCATCAAGGCCGCGATCTCACCGCTGATTCCGTCTTCACCCGCGCCAAACTCACCCCCGGCGATCCCACCCGCACCGTCGAAAACGAAACCGTCCGCCACAAACTGATGCCTACCATGCTCGGCAAAGCCCAACAGCTAGCCGAGTCGCAATTGAAGATCCTCCAGCAACGCGCCCTTACCACGATGCGCAAACACCTCGACGACGAAATTGCCCGCCTCCAAGATTTGCAGTCCCGCAATCCGCACGTCCGTGGTGAAGAGATCACCGCTCTGAGCGATCAGCGAGATGCACTTGCTGCCGCCATTGCATCAACGAATCTCCGCCTTGATGCCGTGCGCTTGGTGCTGCGGATGAAATAAAAAGCGAGATCATCTAGATCCACCTCCGCAGGCTGTGTTGCGATAAAAAAACGCCCAGCAGGAGAGCCTGCCGGGCGTTTGATCAAACTAAAAGGCCCAAGTGTGCGAACTTTGACCTAGACAGGTGGTTCGATGGTAGGGCTTGGGCTGGCGGTATTCGTAGAGCCCCCGCTGTTGGGGCCGATGAAGGATGAGTTGATGTTAGCCGGATCGTCTTTGCGATGGCGGTCTTTGAGGGGCTTGCTGCCGCCGAAGTAGTAGCGGAGACCACCCAGGAGGTGGGCGTAGCCGTTTTCACCGACACCGCCGTCGGCGAAGATGGCGACGCCATTCACAGGGGTCTGCCATTCAACGTGGGCGATGTAGAAGTTGTGGTTGAAGCGGTTCTGGTATTCCAAGCGCACCATGAGGTCGTCAATAGGGTAAATGGCGGCGTACACGCGGGCAGCGACGAAGCTCTGATGGGTGGCCAGACCTGGGAAGGTGGTGGCTACACGGCTGTTGTAGTTGTCGTATCCGGCGACGGCACCGAGGGTGATGTGCTTGAAGTAATACTCACCTTCACCACCAATGACTACGTCGGTGAATTTTTGGCTGATCATGCCGCTGAAAACGAGGCCGAGCATGCCTTTGCTGGGATCGCGCTTAAAGAAGTGGGTGCCGAGGCCGAATATGTTGGTGGAGAAGCCGTGCTGGTAAAGGCCGTCAAACTGCGCGCCATAGCTGTGACCGAGGGGCACAGAGATGGCACCGGAAATGCCACGGGTGGAGCTGCGATTGATTTCACCGTAGTTGGCGTCAAGCTTGCCATTGAGGCCGGAGACGGCGGGTTCGGAGGCGGCTGCGGCGATGCCTTGAGGGGCGGGGCACCGGCGCGAAGCTGGGTCACGGTGGTGACTGCCAGAACAGTGAGGAGTGGGAGGATGCGTGTTGTTTTCATGATGAAGAATGAGGCGGATGGTTGAGTAATTGATCAGGCACCTCGAAGTAATGAGATTTTCTTCATGGCAAGGTGATTTCTCAGAGATGAATCCGCGGCTCTGCCGCCATGAGAGAGGCGGGAGGTTGTGTGGAGTGGAGGGATCAGGAGGATCCCTCACATTGTTACGCCGGCACGCCGGTCAAACCGGGGGCCAAGCCACCTTCGTCTTCATCTTCGCGCTGCACAGGACGCGGGTCGGGGGCTTTGGGAAGTGGTGGCGGTGGCGGGGGCTTGCTCTTGTTTTCGGGCGGGTTGATGAGGCGACCGTGCTCCATGATTTCTTTGATGTGCGCCCCGTCGAGGGTTTCATATTCGAGCAAAGCGTGGGCGATGGCATCCAGCTTATCCTTGTATTTGAGGAGCAGTTCCTTGGCGTGTGCGTAGGACTCATCAATGAGGCGCTTCACTTCTTCGTCGATCTTTTGGGCGGTGTCTTCGCTGTAGTTGCTGGTGCCGCGTGCCATGAAGGCGGTGCTTTCATTTTCACCATATTCAATCATGCCGAGCTTGGTGCTCATGCCCCAAGAGCACACCATGCTGCGGGCAATGCGAGAGGCCATGCGGATATCGCCGCTGGCGCCGTTGGTGACGTCACCAAACTGGATTTCCTCAGCCACACGGCCACCCATGGCGACGACGAGATCGTCGATGAGTTCGCTTCTGCGGTTGTTATGCTTGTCTTCTTCCGGCAGCCACATGGTTGAGCCCAAGGACGGTCCACGCGGAATGATGGTCACTTTGTGAAGTGGGGAAGTGTGTTCGAGCACTTCGATCAAAATAGCGTGACCGGCTTCATGATAGGCGGTGTTTTCTTTTTCCTTTTCCGTCAGCGCCATGCTGCGGCGTTCACGGCCCCAGCGCACCTTGTCACGAGCTTCTTCGAGCTCGGGACTAGTGATGGACTTCATGTTTTTACGGGCAGCGAGCAACGCAGCTTCGTTGAGCAAGTTCGCCAACTCCGCACCGGAGAATCCGGGCGTGCCACGGGCGATCTTGGATAGGTCGGCGCTCTCGGCCAACTTGATTTTCTTGGCGTGAACGCGGAGAATTTCTTCGCGGCCCTTCACGTCGGGCAGATTGACAGTGACCTGACGATCGAAGCGGCCTGGACGTAGGAGTGCAGGATCAAGCACGTCGGGACGATTGGTGGCGGCGATGATGATGATGCCATCTTGCGTATCGAAGCCATCCATCTCAACGAGGAGCGCATTGAGCGTCTGTTCGCGTTCATCGTGCCCACCACCCATGCCATGACCGCGATGACGGCCTACGGCGTCGATTTCATCGATGAAAATGAGGCAGGGGGCGTTCTTCTTGCCCTGCTCAAACATGTCGCGCACACGGCTGGCACCGACACCGACAAACATTTCGACGAAGTCCGAGCCGCTGATGCTGAAGAACGGCACATCGGCCTCACCAGCGATGGCTTTGGCCAGCAAGGTCTTGCCAGTGCCGGGAGGACCGGTCATGAGCACACCCTTGGGGATCTTGCCACCGAGGCGCTGGAACTTCTTCGGGTCTTTGAGGAACTCGACGATCTCCTGCACTTCTTCCTTCGCTTCTTCCACGCCAGCGACGTCCTTGAAGGTGACCTTGTTGCGGTCCTGCGCTAGCATCTTGGCCTTGCTCTTGCCGAAGCTCATCGCACCACGGCCTGCGCTTTTCAGTTGCTGACGCACGAGGAAGTAGAAGAACGCGAGGATGATCAGCAGCGGCAGCAGGAAGCCGATGAGCGAGGACCACATCTCATTTTCATAGACCGGGATGAGCACCAGTTTGTGAGCGTCGAGCAATTTATGGAGTTCTTCTTTCTGAAACTCAATGTTCACGGCAACCGTGAACGGCTTCGAGTCGGGACTGGCGCTGCCAAAAGCTGCTGGCTTGTCGGTGATGTCCTTCGCGGGTTCAGAAGGAAGCGGTTTGCTCAAGCTGGGTGCGAGTGGCTCAGCTTCACCCGCTTTGATGGCAGGCATTGGGAAGTAGAAACCGCGAATGGTCTGCTCAGAGGTGGTGTCGAGGTTGACGAGTTCGAGCTTTTTCTTTTCATCGATGCGTCCGGCCTCAACGTGCTCCTTGAATTCGGCGTAGTTGAAAACCTTGCGGCTCCCAGTCATCCCCTTGTTCATCATGAACCCCGAGATCAGCAAAGTGATCGCGAGGGCGAAGAGCATAAAACCGCGCCAGTTGAACTGTGGATCTTGATTCCGGCGGCTGGGGCCGTCGGGGCGGTTGTTGAAGGGGTCGTCGGACATGGTCTAGGGTTATTACACGCAGTAACGCGTGGACGAGCATACATGCCGGTAAAAGTTTTGCAAAATGCGATTCTGCGGCGCTTTGGCCCCAGACAAGGAGTCAAGCGGGCCAAGAAGTGGTCAAGTTATGAGTCTTGACCACCTTGACCTGCTGATGGGGTAATCCTGATCTGTGCTTCAGTGCTTGATCGCCTTAAACTCACGCGTGAGGCTGGTCAGCGAATCTTCGACGCCCATGCGCTCCAAGCTGCTCGCACCGACGAAACCGTCTGCCGTGGTCTTGCTGAGGATGAATTCCACATCCTTCGGTGTGTTGATTGGCCCGCCATGCGTGAGCGTGAAAACATTCGGGTTCACACTTTTAGCGGCATCAATGATGTCCTGCGTGACTTTAATCGTGTGATCCCAACTCACCACCGCATTGGTCACACCGATGCTACCACCGACGGTCGTGCCAACGTGGGCGATGATCGCATCCGCGCCGTTCTTGGCCATTTTGATGGCTTCTTCCGGCGTCGCCACATAAACGATGCTGAACATATCCATGCGCGTGGCCAGACCGACCATTTCGAATTCTTTCTCCACGCTCATGCCAGTCTCTTCCAGCACACCACGGAAGTGACCATCCACAATCGTATGGGTGGGGAAATTGTTCACGCCACTAAAGCCCATCTCCTTCACGCGTCCAAGCCAGTGCCACATGCGGCGGCGTGGGTCGGTGGCATGCACACCACAAACGACCGGGATCTCTTTCACCACCGGGAGCACTTCATATTCGCCGATCTCCATGGCGATGGCATTGGCGTCACCATAAGCCATGAGACCACAGGTGCTGCCGTGGCCCATCATGCGGAAGCGACCGCTGTTGTAGATGATGATCAGATCTGCGCCGCCCTTCTCGATGAATTTAGCGCTGATGCCCGTGCCAGCGCCGGCGGCGATGATCGGCTCGCCCTTGGCTAGTGTGGCTTTAAGACGATCCACGACTTCTTGCTTCGTGTAGGGATTTCCGATTCCGGTCCAGAGATTGGGCATGGCTTGGTGAGGTTGACGGTTGATTACGATGGTTGACGGTGGATGACAGTGGTTTCAAACAACGGTAAACCATCGTCAACAACTGCAAACAACCGTAAACGGCCTCACATGCACGCCCGAACTGCCATCCAAGAGCTATCCGAAACCCACACGCACGGGCCGGGCACGGAGTTCCGCGTGGTGCGGGCTTCAGACAAAGACGCGCGCCCCTGGCTACGTGGTTCACCGGTATGCGCCACACTCGGCACGCATCGCATTGCCCACGCAGGCGTCATGACGGCGCGTGCGCCCTATCGCATCGTGCGCATGCATCAGGGCGGTTTGTATTTCCTTGCCTGCCTGGAAGGCGAAGGGCGTGTGCTCGTCGATGGTGCGTGGAAAAAATGCAGCGCTGGCATGGCCGTGGCGCTGCCGCCGTTCATGGTGAATGCTTTCCATGCCGTGCCCGGCAAAATCTGGCGGTGCTGCTGGGTGCGCTACGAGCAGCAGCCGGAGCAGACACCAATCTTGAGCAGCAGCTCGCCGCTCATGGCCCCGTTTGCCGGTCATGCGCTCGACAACGCCATTGAAGGACTCATCGCAGAAGCCGGTCACGAGGCCAAACCCGCCGCCATGTTTCACTGGGTCGAACTGATCCAGCACTACATCGAGCGCTTCGCGCAGCCTTGGCAGGTCGATGACCGACTGCACCGCATCTGGGAAAAAGTCTCCGCCAACGTCGGCCATGACTGGACGCTGGATGAGCTTGCGCGTCAGGCCCATGTCAGCGCCGAGCACCTGCGCCGCCTCTGCCGCCGTGCGTTGGGCCGCACCCCCATGCATCACGTGACCTGGCTGCGCATGCGCAAGGCCGCCGAACTGCTCTCCACCACGAACTTGAAGGTCGAGACGATCTCCCACGAAGTCGGCTACATGAATCCCTTCGTCTTCAGCAACACCTTCAAAAAATGGATCGGCTGGCGCCCAAGCGAGCATCGCTCACGAATGGATGGGTGAATCATGCCAGACTTGATTGGCCAAGCAATTTTTGTTCTTCCCTCCCGTTTTAGCAGGCGCATGAAATCCGCACATCTCATTCTCTTTCTATTCGCCACGATTGCCAACGCCGCTGAATTGACCCCGCAGCTCGGCACTTTGGGTGAAAAGCTCCTCGAAGAGAGCTTCACCGGCACCGAATTACCCAAAGGATGGAATGCGAACACCGGCACCTTACGTGTGGCCGATGGCACCCTCCTCGCGGGCGAAAAATCCGCCGACATGCACATTGGTGCGTTTCGTCATCCGCTGCCGCTGCAGGATTGCGCCATCCAGATCGACTTCAAACTCGGTGAAGCGCGTATCTTTAACATCGGCTTCGATCCGGCGGCGGGTGAGTTGAAAAAGAAAGGCCACCTGTTCTCCTTGGTCATCAGCAAAACCGGTTGGAGCATCGTGGAACATAACGACAAGGCCAATCCCGAGAGCAAAACCAAGACCCACACCAAGGTCGAGACCGCGTTCGATTCTGCCACGACTTATACGCTGCTGCTGGAATGCAAAGGCGACAATGTCGTGGCCCAGATCGCTGGCAAAGAGCCGCTCAAGGCCAGCGCCCCCGATTTTCACGTCAAAAAGCCCGGCCTTGTCTTCCGCGTTGGCGGCAAGGACGGGCAGGAGGTCGCCTTCGACAATGTGAAGGTGTGGGCTTTGAAGTGAGGAGTCAGTCTTCCAAAATCTTCCCAAAAATCCCCTCGCTCCCTGCGGCGGCATGCTACTCTCACAGCGAACCATTTGTTCGCCATGAAAACCACCTTCAGCTTCGCGCTGCTGCCAGCCATGACGCTGGCGTTTGTCTCTGCCACCGCCATTGCCACTGCGGCTCCTGCCAAGGGCCGTGTTGACACCAAAGCGCCGCCGCCCTCCGCGTTGCGCGCCGAGATCACCATCAATCCGGTCGAGCTGTCGCCGGAATCGACCATCGAAGTCGTGTTTCCGACAGCGATGATCGCCAAAGAGCGCATAGGCAAGCCCGAGGCGCAATCACCGCTTATCGTCACGCCGGAACTCACCGGCACGTTTGAATGGACCAGCACGCGGAGTGGCCAGTTTCATCTCACTCAGGCACCTAAGTTTGCCAGCAGCTATGATTTCAAACTGCGCATCGGTCTGACTGACCTCGCGGGCAAGCCGCTCTCGAGTGACAAGCTCGATTCCGTCGAAAGCGCGCGCTTCCGCATCATTGATCAACATCCGCGCTGGTTCGACGACGATGCACAGAATCGCAGCCCACGTTTCCTCTTCGAGTTCAACGACGGTGTCACGCCCGCCGAGGCTGCGAAGCATATCCGCTTCGTCTCCGAAACCTCGCCGCAGCCCGTCGCCGCGAAAATTCGCCACGCCACCGGCAAGGACTTCTCGCGCATGAGCGCCGAGCCGCAGCCGACCTGGGCAGAACAAATTTCCAAAGCGAAACCCACCGTTGCCGATGATGCGGCGCGTCTCAGCGCGATCATTGTCGAACCCATCACGCAGTTGAGCATCGGCAAATGGCGTCTCGCCATCGCACCGACGCTGACGAACATCTCCGGTCAGAATCAGATCGCCACCGGCGACGACATTCAGCTCGGCGAGATCAAACCCTTTGAAGTGCGTGCCGTCAGCGCACACACGCCCTTCGACAGCGATTACTACCTCGACATCGACTTCAACAAGCGCCTCACACCGCCGTCGGACGACGAGATGAAGCCCGAGGAGCAAGCCGCCTTCGCCAAGAAGCTTGCCGCGCTCATTCACATCGAACCGATTCCTGCTGGTGAGACCAAGGCTGAGGTCTTAGGCCGCACGCTGCGCATCAGCGGCAAATTCCCGCTGCAACAGCCGCAAACCGTCACGGTCGATCCAGCGATGACTTCCGGCGATGGCATGGCGCTCGGTGCGCCGGTGAAAAACAGCATCACCTTCATCCCAAACCCACCTTATGTCGCCGCACCGACCTTCATCAATGCGCAGCTTGCCAAAGGAGCCGCAGGTTATGAATTCAGTGCCGCGAACGTGAGCCAGGTGCGTGTGCGGGCGAAGCGCCTCAACGGGCCCGAACTGCTCAAGGCGCTCGATCTCTATCGTGCCTACCGCACCGCCTACTACGGCAATGACAAACAGCGCGAGGCTTACAAGACGCAGTCCATCGATACCTATCCCGGCACGCAGGTGTTTGACCGCAGCTTCCCGATTACGAAGGCGCTGGATCAAAGCGAGATCGTAAAGCTCAATTGGCGCGAAGTGCTCGGTGAACAGCCCGCTGCGCCTTTGTTTATCGAAATCGAAGGCACTGCCGCCGCAGGCATCGCGCAGAAGGGCGTTATCACGCAGACGCTCGTGCAGTTCACCGATCTCGGCATCATGCAGAAGAGCAACGGCAAGGACACGATGGTCTTTGTCACCTCGCTCGAAACCGGCAAGCCTGTGCCCGGTGTGCGCCTCACGCTTGTCGATGCCGATTTGAAACTCGTTGGTTACGGCGACACCGACGCCAGCGGCATCGCCACCGCGCCTGGAGCCACGCCTGCCTTCGTAATGGCGGAGAAAAACGGTGATTGCGCAGTCATCGAGTGCAATAACAGCGGCATCGGCGTGCCTTACGACATCTCGCAGGCCTACGAAAACGTGTGGCAGGCGCAGCGGCGCACCTTTGTGTTCTCCGACCGTCCGCTCTACAAGCCCGGCGACACCGCACACTTCAAAGCGCACACGCGTCTGCTCATCGGTGATGATTTGAGTCTCGATCAAGCGCCTGCGCAGGGCCGCCTCGTGATTCGCGATCCGCGTTATCGTGTGGTGATCGACAAGCCGGTCACATTCACCGCCAACGGTGCCTGGGCGGATGATGTGGTGCTCCCGACTGGCCCCGCAGGCTGGTATGATCTCTCGATCAATCTCAAATCGCCCAATCCCAACAGCCAGAGCGATGACGGCGGCGGCATGACCTTCCGTATTGATGAGTACAAACCAAACACCTTCGAGGTGAAGCTCGATACGAAGACGATCAAGTTCCAGCCCGACCGCATCCAGCTTGCGCTCAGCGCGAACTACTACATGGGCAAGGCGCTCTCCGTGGCGAAAGTGCAGTGGAGCGCAAACTCGCAGCGTGATTACCAGCCGCCCGAGGCTTATCGCCGCTATCACTTTGGCGAAGCGCCTTCATGGGCACACTACGCGCAAGATCGCGATGCCGATGGCGATTACGCCGGACACGACAACGACGCTGAAGAAAACGAGTGGTTCGTGAATGGTGATCTCTTCCTTGCCGACGACGGCACCGCCACGCTCGAAATGCCGCAGCCGCCCGCAGATCGTGCCGCACTGCCGCAGCGTGTGCGGGTGAACGCCGAGGTTACCGACATCAACGAGCAGACGATCAGTTCCGCCGCCGAGTTTGAAGTTCCCGGCGCGAATTTCCTGCTCGGCCTCAAAGGCCCCGAGTATTTCGGTACTGCTGGCAAACCTCTCCAGCTTGAAGTGGTCGCGATTGATTCCAAAGGCGCACCCGCAGCGGGCAATGTGCATGTCGATGTCAAAGTCGAGCGCCAGGAATATCACACGCTCAAAATTGCCATCGCCGGCGGCGGCAGCACGACAAAGGATCAAGTCATCCTGCGTGAAGAGTTGAAGCAGGGCTTTGATTTGAAACCTGCGACCGCCGGTTCAGCTCCTTCGACGAGCATTCCTTTCACTCCAACCAGCGGCGGCGTTTATTTCGTCACGGCGGAAGCGGTGGATGCCAAAGGCACCAAAGTCATCTCGCGCATGCCGTTCTACGCGGTCGGTGGCAATGAATTCCCTTGGGCGATGGAAGATGGCAACCGCATGAATCTCCAGCCGGAGAAGACGACGCTCAAACCCGGCGAAGACGCTGTCATCGTGGTCAAAACGCCGATTGCAGGCACCGCACTCGTCACCGTGGAGCGCAATAAGCTGCATCGTCAGTTTGTGACCGAACTCACGCTCGACAATCCCATCATCCGCGTCCCTCTCGGTGAAGATGAGTTCCCAAATGTCTTCGTCTCTGTGATCGTCATCCGTGGCTCCGCCGCCAGCACGAAGCAGCACAAGATGCCTGAGTATCGCATTGGTTATTGTGCCCTGAAGGTCGAATCGGATGCCAAGGAGCTGAAACTCACCGTGAAGCCGGACCGCGAGGAAGTTCGTCCCGCTGAGGCGGTGAACATCACCACCACGATCACCGATGCCAAAGGCGCTCCTGTCTCTGGCAGCGATGTTACGCTTTATGCCGTCGATGAAGGCGTGCTGAGCCTCATGAAGCACGAGACGCCCGATCCCTCGGCCTATTTCCACGCGGAACTGCCGCTCGCCATCGACAGCTTCACCTCGTTCGACAATCTGCTGTCCGAAGAACTCGCCGCACGCGATCGTGGCAACAAAGGCTTCGTCGTCGGCGGTGGTGATGGTGATGGCAACGGCGCAAACGTCAGCATTCGCAAGAACTTCATCGTCACGCCGCTCTGGCTCGCCTCCGGCACCACCGATGCGCAGGGCAAACTCATCGCCAGCGTCACTGCGCCGGACAATCTCACGCGCTACCGCATCATGGCCGTCGCCGCGCATGGCGTGGATCGTTTTGGCAAAGGCGAGTCCGCCTTCAAGATCAACAAGCCGCTCATGATCGAGCCCGCCGTGCCGCGCTTCGCCCGCCTCGGCGATGAATTCCTCGTCAAAGCCGTCGTTCACAACACCACACCAAACGCGGGCGCGGTCGAGATCACGCTCGAACTCGATGGCAGCGCGAACTTCATCCAGGACAAGCGCGATTTCATCCCCGCCTCGCTCACAGCCGACACCGGTGGCAGCGCGAAGCAGCAGAAGGTCATCCTCCAGATCAAAGCCGGTGAAACCGCCGCCACCGCTTTCCCCGTGCAGTTTGTGCAACTCGGCACGGCGAAATGGAAATGGATCGCACGCGGCGTGAACTGGGCCGCTGAGGCCAGCGATGGCACCGAATCGACCTTCGAGGTGAATCATCCCGTGCCCGAGTTGCGCTACGTCAGCTACACGCGTCTCAAGGCCGAGGAACCCGTCGAAAATCTCATCAAAGACGTGAACCCAGCGCTGCTCGAAGGTGAAGGCTCGCTCTCCCTCGGCATCAGCAATAGCCGCCTCTACGAGGCCCGTGACGCGCTCGATTACCTGCTGCACTATCCGTATGGTTGCGTCGAGCAGACCACTTCCGCCACGATGCCCTGGCTGGCGCTTGGCAAATACGAGCCGCTGTTTCCTGATCAACTCGGCGGCGGCAAGGCGAAGCAAGTCGTGCAGGCCGGCGTGAACAAGTTGCTGCAAATGACCACCGATGAAGGCGGCCTCGCCTACTGGCCCGGCGGCACCGAGCCGACCTTCTGGGGCAGCGCTTACGGCGGCCTGCTGCTGCTGCGTGCGCGTGATCAAGGCGCGGACGTTCCTGCCGATGCCATCAACAAGCTCGTCGAATACCTTTCCAAGAAGCTGCGTGGCCTCGATGAGGAAAAAGATCTCTACAACATCACCGACTCCGCTTTGGCGCTCTACACGCTCGCGAAAGCAGGCAAGCCCGAGCCAGCGTATCAAAACCTGCTGTTTGGTAAACGCGAGCATCTGCCGCAGACCGCACGTCTCTACCTCGCTCTCGCCATGTGCCTGAGCAATGCGCCCGAGCAGCAGATCAAAGACACGCTTGGTTGGAAACCGAGCGAGTCCGCTGCTTCTGCGAAGACTGACGCCAAAGGCAAGGTCGCCAAATCAAAAGCCAAAACCGAAACGAAGTCCAAACCCGCACCACCAGCGCCTGCCCCCGTTGTTTGGAGTCATTGGGCTGGCAACGGTGCTAACAAAGCGCTGCGCTTGATCTGCTACACGCATCTCGGCTTGACCGAAGACGCGGAAAAACTCGCGCTGTCGATCTTGCAATCACGCAACGGTCGTGGTGAATGGGGCAACACCTTCACCAATGCCTGGACGCTCACCGCCTTGTCCGCCTATGAGCGTAGCCTGAAGAAAGTTGGCGAGCCGCTGGCTGCCACGGTTCATTGGGACGCGCAGAATCAGCCGCTGAACCTCACCGCCGGTTTCTCCAGCGCCCGCGTGAACTTCGCGCTCAATCAGGCGCTCAGCGCGAAACCGCTCAACGTCGAGCTTCCTGCTGGTCGCGAAATCTTCAGCCGCATCGAAGCGCGCAGTTTCCCGCCCCAGCGTGATTTCGCCGGTGAGAACAAAGGCTACGCCATCGAGCGCACTTACGAAGAGCTGAACATGGACGGCTCCACCTCCGGCACTGACGACCTCCGCGTTGGCGACATGGTCGTCGTCACGCTCAAGATCGAAATCGGCGGTGGCGATCGCTGCCTCGCCATCGACGATTCGTTGCCCGCCGTCTTCGAAGCCATCAATCCCGAGTTCGGCACGCAAAGCGAACGTGAAGGCGATCAGCTCCCCGACGGCACCCAACCCTGGTTCTGTGACCACCGCGAAATCCGCACCGACCGCGCCCTGTTCTTCACCGACTACGCACCCGCCAAAGGCAAGTTCAGTCTCCAATACCTCGCGAGAGTTATCGCAGAAGGCGACACCACCGCCCCGCCCGCCCGCATCGAAGCCATGTATCAACCCGACAAATACGGCCTCAGCCCAACGCAACGCATTCGCACTTTGCCTTCGGGCAATACGAAGGTAGCAGAATCGAAGTGAGACGGCTGCTTTCGTCCGTCGTAATCGTTCGCAATGCCCGCATCCGCCGCTGAATCCATCTCTCACATCCGCTCCTCGTTTCCTGAGCAAGGTTTCTTCCAGGACAAGGAGTGGGTGCTGTCGCCGGAGGCGTTTGCGCTGGATGCGACGACGGTGGAATTTATTCGTTCGCTCGGACCGGCACTGCGGGCGTTTCAGCGGGCGTGCAACCGGTTGTACTTTGATGAAGCGCATGCGTGGGTGGCGAAGCTGCTGGATCAGGGCAAGCCGCAGCGGGTGATCGACCTCGGCCGCAATCCGCGCTGGCATGAAGACCTGCCGCGTGTGCTGCGGCCGGATTTGGTGCTCACGGAAAGGGGCGTGAGCATTTCGGAACTGGATTCATTGCCCGGCGGCACCGGTTTGACGGCGTGGCTGAACGAAACGTATGCCGCGCTCGATCAGAGCGTGATCGGTGGTGCTGCGGGAATGATTGCCGCGTTTGCGGCAGCATTTCCGAGCGAGGACATTCTCATCTCGCGTGAATCCGGCGATTACGTGCCGGAGATGAGCTGGCTGGCAGATCGGCTGGGGCGGCGCGTGCTGCGGCCGTGGGAAGTGCAGCCGTTTGAACTGAATGGCGCGGCGATTTACCGCTTCTTCGAGCTGTTTGACCTCGCGAACGTCGAAAACGCCGACGCGATGCTGCGCATGGCCGAGCGCGGCGAATTGAGCTTCACGCCGCCGATCAAAGCCTTCCTCGAAGAGAAGCTGTGGCTCGCGTTGTTCTGGTCGCCTGCACTTGAAGACTTCTGGAACTCCGCCCTGAGCGCCGAACATCGCGAACTGTTGAAGAAATGCATTCCGATGGGCTGGGTGGTCGATCCGGTGCCGCTGCCACCTTTTGCGGTGTGGCCGAAGCTCGACATCCAGAGCTGGCATGAGATGAAAACCTTCGGTGGGAAGCAGCGGCAGCTCGTTTTGAAGATCAGCGGCTTTTCGGAGCGCGGCTGGGGTTCGCGGGGTGTGTTCATCGGCCACGATTTGTCGCAGGAGCAGTGGGGCGCCGCGATTAGTGAGGCGCTGGCGAGTTTCCCGACGAATCCGTTCGTGCTGCAGGAGTTTCATCGCGCGAAGGTCGTCACGCATCCTGCCTGGGATGAGGAAAAGCAGGCCACGCGGGCAATGCAGAGCCGGGTGCGGCTGTGCCCGTATTATTTCGCCACCTCGAACGATGATGATGATCCCGCGCTCGGCGGCGTTTTGGCCACGGTGTGCCCGGCGGACAAAAAAATCCTCCACGGCATGCGGGATGCGATGATGCTGCCTTGCGTTGCGCGGTGATTTCCGCTCCAATGCGGCACCATGAAGTTAATTCCCGCTCTGCTATTCATCTCGACCTCTGTTTTTGCCGCTGAACCGATTGTTGTGAAGCTCTGGCCCGGCGGTGCGCCGGAAAAGCCCGGCGTGAAGATCGAGGCAGAGAAGGAAGTGCCGAAAAAATCCGCCGATGACGTGCAACGCATCACAAACGTCACCGATCCGATGATCACCGTGTTCAAACCGGAAAAACCGAATGGCACGGCGGTGCTCGTGTGTCCCGGCGGCGGCTACGGCATCCTGGCGTATGAGCATGAAGGCTCGCAGGTGTGTGATTTCCTCGTTCAGCACGGTGTCACGGGCATCCTGCTCAAATACCGCGTGCCGCGTCGTGATCCGAAGGATCCGGGCCGCGAGGCCTTGCAGGACTCGCAGCGCGCGATGGGCATCATCCGCCATCACGCCGCCGAGTGGGGACTCAAGTCGGACCGCATCGGCATTCTCGGCTTCTCGGCGGGTGGCCATCTCACGGTGATGACGACGTTGCATGCGAATGAGCGCACCTACGCGACCGATCCGGCGCTCGATGTGGAAGACGTGACACCGAACTTCGCGATTCCCGTTTATCCGGCTTACCTCGTGAGCAAAGAGGAGCCAGGGAAGCTGCTACCAGGCTTCGAGATCACTGCCAAATCGCCACCGATGTGCCTGATTCATGCCGGTGACGATCCATGGCCTGCGAGTGCGAGTGCCTTGATTTACCTCGAATACAAGAAGCTCAACATCCCCTGCGAACTGCACATCTACGCCAAAGGCGGTCACGGTTTCGGCATGCGCAAAAGCGGTGGCCCGGTGAACGATTGGCCGAATCGCGTGGCGGAATGGATGAAGTCGATGGGTTATATCCCGTGACGTAAGCTAGTCTGCAACACGCCTGACGTGTTGCAGACCGGAAGTTAGGGCCGCGGGTATTAATGCTTCAACAACCACTCCGTCGTACGCGGATTGAAGTCGCCCATTTGTTCCCAGTGGAAGGCATGGCCGGCGTTGTCGTAGAGGTGGAGGTCGGCACCGGGGATGGCGGCAGCGACTTCTTTGCTCATCCATTGAGGGGTGAAGGTGTCGTCCTTGCCACCGATGACGAGCGTGGGGCACTTCACGTTCTTGAGGTCGTTGAGCGTATTGTGCGTCATGGCTGCTGCGCTTTGCGCCTCGGTGGCGTGCAGGGGTTGCGGCGCGGGATTGGTGGCGGCGTCCTTGAGGCCCTGCTGCATGTTGTTCCAGCAGTCGTCGTTGTCGAACCACGGCTTGGTGAAGATGAGCATTTGAATCCACTGCATGAAGTCTTCGGGGCGCATGTTCGCCTTCGCTTTCATGAGGTGCTGCCAGGTGTAGAGGCCAAAGCGGTCCTGCCGCGCCCAAGTACACATGAGGATCATGCTCTTGACCTTCTGCGGATGACGCAGAGCGAGTTGCTGGGCGATGACGGAACCGAGCGAGCAGCCAACGACGCGAGCCTTGGCGATGCCGAGCTTGTCCATGAGGCCGGCGTAGTCGTCGGCCATCATGGCGGTGGTGTACGGGCCGACAGGCTTATCGGTTTCGCCCACACCGCGGTTGTCACCCAGGATGCAGCGGAAGTGCTTCTCCCAGGCCTGCGCATGTGCGTCCCACACGCCGCCGGGGGCGGTGACACCCATGATGCAGACGAGCGGTTCGCCGCTGCCGCGTTCTTGGTAAAACATTTTGATTCCGTTGGTTTCGACGTGGGGCATGGGAAGTGGTTCTTGGTTCGATGTTCTTAGTTCAAGGTTGAGGCGGGGATTTGAACAGGGAAGAGCTGGGGCGACAAGTAAAAATCACCTGCCGCTGCGCAAAGAGCGTGCATGATGTGTTTGCCCCATGTCCGAAGCCAAGAACGAAGCCGCCAATGCCTCCACGCCGCCGTGGGAGGCGAAACGTCCGCCTATCGGCCGTGGTCTGCTGCGCAAAGTGGCGTTTTGGTCCATCGTTGGCCTGTTGGTGCTGGTCATGATCTATGCCTTGCAGTCGCGCCCCGTGGAGATCGAGACCGGCGTGGTGCGCCAGGGGGCGCTGACTGTGTATGTGTCTGAGGAAGGCAAGACGCGCATTCGCAATCGTCATGTGGTGGCCGCACCGGTGGCAGGCAGCATGCAGCGGGTGACCTTGAGACCAGGCGATGTAGTGAAAGCTGGTGAGACAGTGCTCACGCGCATCGAGCCATCGCTTTCGCCTCTGCTGGATGCACGCTCACGTGCGCAGGCTCAGGCGCGGGTCGATGCAGCGGCGGCGGCACGCAGTCGTGCCAATGAAAACATTGAGATCAATCGCACCGGACTGAAGTATGCCGAGGCGAACTGGGACCGAGTGAAGAACAACACGGACAAAGGCACCATCAGCGACACAGATCGCGACACCTTTGAGCGTGAGGCGGAGATGAAGGTGCGCGAGGTGCGCTCAGCGGAGTTTGCACTTCAGGTGGCCGACTTTGAACTGGCCCAGGCTCGCGCTGCCTTGCAGCAGATCGACAAGCCGACAACTGGCGGGGCTTCCATCGAAGTGCGTGCGCCGGTGAGCGGTGTGGTGCTGCGCGTGCAGCAGGAGAGCGCGACGATTGTGGCACCGGGTGCGCCGATTTTGGAAATTGGTGACCCGACGGATATGGAGATCGAAGCGGAGATTCTCTCCCGTGATGCTGTGACGATTCAGCCGGGTGCCATGGTCACCGTTGAGCAATGGGGCGGCGATGAACCAGCGAAGGCCCGCGTGCGTCGTGTGGAACCTGCGGCATTCACCAAAGTGTCCGCACTTGGTGTCGAGGAGCAACGCGTCCTCGTGCTGAGTGATTTCGTGGCGCAGACGCCTGCGCTGAAGGCGCTGGGAGATCGCTATCGCGTCGAAGTGCGTGTGGCCGTATGGCACAGCGACGACACGCTGCTGGTGCCAGCGGGAGCACTGTTCCGTGAAGGCAGCGAATGGAAGACGTTCCTCTTTGATGATGGTGAGGCCAAAGTGGTGGCAGTGAAAGCCGGACGCACGGATGGCAAGCTTACGCAGGTGCTGGGAGGTTTGAAGGTCGGTGATGAAGTCCTGATGCATCCGCCAGACACGGTAAAGGACGGCACCAAAGTGGTGAAGCGTGATGAGCCGAAGTGAAAAAGCAGGGGCTCGAAAAGACCCTTCCGCTATTTGGCCGGATTGCTCTTTGCTGGTGCAGCGATAGCGTCGGCGATGGCTTGTGCCATGCGTTGCTGGAGATCGGTGACTTTGCTCATGGCGGTCTGCACGCGGGTTAGAGCACCGGGTCGGTCGTCGTGCAGTGGCTGGAGCGTTTTCCAGAGTTCCTGGCCGTTGGTGTGGCCGCTTTCGAAGACCCAGTCGCCGAGGCCGATGTCGCGGAACATTTCGCCCTTCACCGTGTCCACGGGGTTGCGGACGTAGAAGGCGGGCGTGCCATTGGCGAGTGCGAGGATGGGGGAGTGACATTCGGCGCTGATGACGGCGACGGCACGCGCATACACGGCGCAGGCTTCGTCGGCGAACCAAAACGAATCCCGCCAGATGACGTTCTGCTTCACGTCAGCGGGCAGCGGATCGAGCAGGTGCTCTCGCGCCACCTCGATCTCGTAAGTCATCTCCGGACAAAGGATGACCTTCTTGCCAGTCTTGCGGACCCAGAGCGTGATGAGTTCACGCAGCGGTGCGTGATCACGGTCGGCGTGCTGCGCATTGATGGCATCGATGGCGTAGTCCGATTCTTCGCGCGGCAGATGGTTCACGCGGTAGTAGGGCGTGTAGCGCAGACGGGGAACGACGCAGATGAAGCCGCCATCTCCCACGCCGATGCGCCGCAGCCAGCGTTCCGCGCGCGCATCATCGCGCACGGCGATGGCGAAGGCACCCTCGGGGCCGAATTCCAGCACGGGTGTCTGCAACTTTTGCGCACGGAGATAGCTGAGTGAAAGCGTGTCGCGGCAGAAGATGAAGGCGGCCTGCTCATACAGGGCGCGGGAGCCGAATTTGCGATCAAAGCTGTCTGCTGGCAGGCGCTCGATGGCAGTGCGTAATTCGTCGAGCGTGTCGCCATCCGGGCGTGTGCGGCGGTCGCTGATGGAATCGAAGGCGGAGCCAAAGAGACCATACGGCCGTCCCGTGGCCGCCCAAGTGCGATAGTGGGAGGCGCTTTTCGATGGGCAGATGAAAATGTTCGCGTCAGTCCATGCCTGCGCGAGGTCGGGGGTGGAGGCGTGGCCTTTTTCATCCACCTCGCCTTCGACGATGCGCAGTTTCGGGAAGGTGCGCTGGAGCAACTGGCGCTCGCGCTCATGCAGGTGCCAGGGCCAGAGCGTGACCTCGGCGTTCGGCAGATGTTGTTGCAGCAGTCGCAAGGTTCCCGGCACGCGCCCGCTGTCGCCGATGTTTTCAAACTGCAAGGCCTCACGCAGCAAGATGTGCGGCACCGGCTGCCCTTGCACGCAGGAAACGGTGAGCAGTAGAATGAGTGCGAGGAGTTTCATGGGGATGGGGGAAGAGGCGGTCTTGCGGCCAGAAAAAAGCGGCCTCTTGCGAGGCCGCCTTGAAGAACGAACTGAAGTTCGGGATTACTTTAGACTTTCCAGTCGCCGCTATACTCGCGGGTGAGCCATTTGGCGTCGCCCCCGCTCACGAAGGTGTGCTCGGTGGGGTTCCACTTGAAGCTGGCTCCATGCCAGTAGCCGAAGTTCATGAGGTGGCAGGCGATGGCGCTGCTGGCTCCGACGCCGGCGTGGCAGATGGGCTGCTTGCGGCTCTTCATGCAGGCGACGAAGTCGGCGATCTGGTCCTTGCTCTCGTAGAGGGAGATCTTCTTGTCCTTGAGGAAGTCACGTTCGGCGAGGGCGACTTCGCGATCGACGGAAGTGCCGGTGGATTGCTCCTTGCTGTGGAAGGCGTGGACTTCTTTGCCGCCGAGGCTGAGGGCAAATTTGCCACGACCGACATTCACCTCGCCCTCGGTGCCGTGGAAGGTGCAGCCGTGACTGCCTTCCGCGTGGGTGAGCACCGCACCGCTGGCGTAAATGAGCTGAGCGCCGCGTTTTGCCGTCTTGAAATTCTCGGGGGCTTTCACCTCCACGGGGCCGTTTTCATCCATGCCGAGGCCCCACTGGGCGATGTCGATGTGATGCGCGCCCCAGTCGGTGATCATGCCGCCGCCGAATTCGCGGGTCTTGCGCCAGTTCGGGAAGGTTTTGCTTTCGCCGATAGGGCAGAGTTCGTGGTTGAAGGGCACGAGCGGGGCCGGGCCGCACCACATGTCCCAGTCGAGGCCTTCGGGCTTCGCTTCTTCGGGGTAGGCGTTCGGCGCGGCGGGATCGCCAATACTAATGGTGATGCGTTCGACCTTGCCGATGACACCGTTGCGAACGAGTTCGCAGGCGACGCGGAACTCCTTGCTGGAGCGCTGCATGGAGCCGGTCTGGAGCACGCGGTTGTTCTTTTTGACGGTTTCGACGACGGTGACGGCCTCGTGGATGTTGTGCGTGAGGGGCTTCTCACAATAGACGTCCTTGCCGTGGCTGAGGGCGCTGTTGGTGATGATGGCGTGCCAGTGGTCGGGAGTGGCGATGCACACGGCGTCGATGTCGGTGCGCTCGGTGATCTGGCGGAAGTCGCCGGTGGTCTCGCAGGGCTTGGCGGTGGCACCGTTCTTCGCGTAGTGGTCGTCCACCTTCTTTTTGTAAAGGTCACGGCGCACGTCATACACGTCACACACAGCGACAACTTCGATATCGGGATACTGGAGGAATTTGCTGATGAGGCCGCCCATCTGCTTGCCGAGGCCGATGAAGCCCATGCGGATCTTGCCGTTGGCAGATTGCGACCAGAGGCGGGATGGAAGAATGAAAGGCGCTGCCACCGATGCGGCGGCGGCTTTGACGAAATGACGACGTGAGGATGCGTGGTTCATGGTTGGATTGGGTGAATTTTCAGGGTGGAACATAACAGGCGATTTGCCAAGTCTCTTGCACTCGGTGTTGGCGTGGGTATTCGGCAGGATGGAGTTTTCAAAACAGCGTCTGGGGCAGTTGATCATCGTTTCCGGGCCGTCGGGCACCGGCAAGACGACGCTGGCGCGCAAGGTGTGTGATCGAGGGGAGGCGGTGTTCTCCGTTTCCTGCACGACGCGTGCGCCAAGGCCCGGTGAAGTGGATGGGAAGGACTATTTTTTCCTCACGGAGGAGGATTTTCTGGCGCGGGTGGAGCGTGGCGAGCTGTTTGAACATGCGCGCGTGCATGGGCGGCTCTATGGCACGCTAAAAAGCTATGTTTTCGAAAACCTGAAGCGCGGTGTAGACGTGATCATGGACATCGACGTGCAAGGCGCGGCGCAGGTGCGTGCGTGTGAGGATGAACTGGTGAAGCGCTGCCTGCTGGAGATCTTTGTGATGCCGCCGAGCCTGGATGAGCTACGCAATCGTCTCTCAGGCCGCGCTACCGAGGATGCGGCGGCCTTTGAACTGCGCATGCAGAACGCAGCGGCGGAAATGGAGCACTGGCGCAAGTATGGCTATGTGCTGGTGAGTGGAGCGCGTGAGGACGATGCGAAGCGCTTTGATGCGATTCTTGAAGCGGGGCGGATGCGGACGAGTTTGTGGTGAATGGCCGCAAAAAGACGCAAAAATTCACAAAAACAGTGTCTGATCTTTGGTTCCTTCTTGAACCTTTTTGCGGCCATTGATTCAGATCAAACCGGCGTCTTTGAGGGCGGGGAATTGGCTGCGCCAGTTGCGAACGATGACGGGATCGAGTTGGGCGCTGATGATGCGTTCTTGCTCGGCAGCATCGGCGATGATGATACCATGCGGATCGACGACGAGGCTGCGGCCGGTGTAGGTGAACTGGGGGTCGGCACCGCAACGGTTGACGCCGATGACATAGGCGAGGTTTTCGATGGCGCGGGCTTGCAGCAGCGTGATCCAGTGCTGGATGCGTTTCACCGGCCAGGCGGCGATGTAGATGAGCACTTCGGCTCCGGCGCGGACGGCGCTGCGGGCGAGTTCGGGGAAACGGAGATCGTAGCAGATGAGCGGGGCAATGCGCAGCCCCTGCCATTCGAAGATGCTGACACTGGTGCCTGCAACGTGGGCTTCGCATTCGCCACCCATGCTGAAGGGATGATTTTTGGTGTAGCGGGCAAGCAGGGTGCCGTCGGGAGCGATGGCGAGGGATTGGTTCATACCAAGACCATCGGATGTTTGAGTTACGACGCCGCCGATCACACAGCTTTGGTATTCGGCGGCGATTTCACGCAAAAACTGCTCAGTCGGGCCGCCCTCGGGCTCGGCGGTGATGGGGAGGTTCATGCTGAAGCCGGTGGAGAAGGTTTCCGGCAAGATGATGAGTGAGCCGGGCTGCGGATTCGCTTCGGCGATGAGTTTGCGTGCCTTGGCATGATTGGCGGGGCGATCTTCCCAGATGGAGTCGATTTGGATGAGATGGACGTTCATAGGCGTTCGGGTTTGGCACCGGGGCGGAGGCGGACGGAGGTTTCGGGGTCGCTGCTGCGGGCGCGGACGGTGATAAAGCCGCTGGCGGAGAGGATGGAGAGACCGCAGATGATGGCGAAGGTGTCGAAGGACATGATTTTGACCATGGCAAAACCGAGCGAGGGCGCCACGAGGCCGCGCATGCCGGTGAGGAAGGTGTGAACGCTCATGTATTCGGCCACGGCGTGTTTTGGGGCGAGTTTGGTGACCCAGAGCGCCCAGGTGACGTTGCCACCGGCGTTGGCCATGCCCCACAAGGCCATGCCGAAGGTCCACCAACCGAGGCCGTGACCGAGGTAGAAGCACAAGATCCCGGCGGCGAAGAAGACATTCAAAACAGCACGGACCGTGAAGAGATGAAAGCGGTCATAAACGAGGCCCCAAGGATAGGAAAAGATCACGCGAGCGAGCACGGGAACGACTCCGGTGATCCATGCGACGTCGAAGGAGGGGAGATTGATGCCGTGCCGTGGATTGGCGAGGTATTCGACGAAGAGACTGCAGGCGGCGAGGTTGCCGATGCCCATGATCATCCACGAGATGAGCAGGGTGCGGAAATCGCGATCTTCACGCACCCAGCGCCAGGCGCTGCCGAGATTGGTGCTGGAATTCTCTGGAGCTTCCCAAGGCGTGGCAGGCAGGCCGTAGGTCCAAAAGCCTGAGATGAAGCCGCTGGCGGAGAAGGCCCAGAGCAGCCAGGTGTAATGGTTGAGATCCCAGCCGAGGAGTTTGCCACCTGCAAACCCGAAACACATGCCGGCGGCGGCGCGGGTGACGCCGGTGACGGCATAGAGTTTCCCGCGAACGGCGGCGGGGTAGTTGATGCGATAGATTTGAGTCAGCAGCGGGATCTGCATGGACAAGCAGAACAGGCCGAGGGTCAAACCGCCGATGTAGAGCAGCGCATCATGCGGAAAAGTGGCTGAAACAGCCATGCAGGCTCCGCCGAGCATCTGCACCTTGGCCGCCGTGCGTGGAATGGTGCTCTTGGCACGTAGCAGGAGTGGAACAACGAACAGGCTTGCGACCATGCCGCCACTGGTGGCGCTGAGGAAGATGGATTTAGCCACATCGCCCATGTGGAACACACGAACGGCAATGAGCATGCCGAAAGTGGCCGTCAGCGTGTCGATGACACCGGAAGGCAACGAGCGCCATAGCTCGTTGCGGAAAGTACGCGTAGTGTCGGAGGTCACGCATGCTTCATCGCATGCGCAGAGCATGGAGTCCAGCGTTGGCCGGTGAGGCGTTACCACCGGCCGATTGGACTAGCTGATCGAACTCAGGCGGCTTTCTTCGACTTCTTGGCGGCGGGCGCCTTAGCCGGAGCGGGCTTTTTTACCAGCTTCGGTGCGGGCATCGGGATGATGGTGAGCCACTCTTGGTAGTGCAGCCAGGCGTCGCTACCTTCGTCGCGAAGGTAATCGGTTTCAGTGAGAAATCCGCGCTTCTGGAAATCGAGGATTTCCTTTTTGGCGAAGGGTCCGAATTCGACGAAGGAGCGGCTAAGATAAACGAGGTCTTTCATGGGTGTATTTATTGGGGGGTTAAGGTATTGGGGACTGGGCACCAGCACCACATGACTTGTGGAACAAGCAGCAATCTTGCCACAGTTCTACACAATTTGCGTTTTGACGAAGCTGCGGCTGAAAATGGCAGTTTATTTGTCTTTGAATGGGGATGCGGACTTGCTGCACTCCGCCTCGGCTTCTAGATTATATGACAAGTAATGATCATTTGCCTCGAATCGTCCATCCTAGGCGGGTACTTTTCCAACGAAGTACCCGGTTTGGTCATAGGTGTGTTCCATATAGCCGGCCAAAACCAACCTGTGCGGGTCGAGTTGGTGGGCAATTTTTTACGCGATATCGCCGGGTGCCGGGTGGATTTCCATAATCCTCTGCCTGAGGGAAATGAAGAGCATGTGGCGGCGGTGGCCCCACTTCAGCACGGTTACAGTGGCTTGATGACGGCTTCGTATCGCGTCGTAAAGCTGCCCCGCCGGCGGTCCATTTCGGGTGCTGCTCCGACTCAGCCTGTGCCGCCTGGATTGAAAAATCTGGTGTTCTTCGAATGGTTCAATCAGGACCACCAGCGCATTCTCATTCAGTCCTGGCATCTCCAATTGCGGGTGTCCTCGCCACGCTGGCAACTGACCAAGGAGGAGGAGGCCGCTTTGCTGCGACAAAATCGGGCGCGGCGGAAGCATTTCCTGCTCGGCAAGCGCAACCAGCAGTCGAAATCAACCGATGCGCTGCATAGCCCCGGTTTTGATGATCCGTTCCAACCGAGCAAGCCAGGCAGCGATCCATTTGGTGCGGTGAAGAATGATCCCACGATCGAACCACCGCGCAAAGCCAGTGCCAAAGCACGCAGCAGCGAGGAAAAAGACCCTGCATCCCGCTCAGCCGCACTGGCGAAGGAACTGCGGCGTTTCCAAGGACTGCTGGTCTTCAATGACGAGGTTCGCACTCGACCTGCAGTGCTGCGCCTGCTTTCTACCGTGGCGGATTTGGCGGCGCACCTTATCCACGTCCTGGGGCAGTTTGCGGAGGTGGGGAAGGATCAATGGCAGTTTCTTGTCGTCGATCTGGAGCAGAGCCTGCCACTATTCGCTGCGGCCTTGAATGCCACTGACAAGCTCGTGCAGCAACATCCTGATGGTGCGGACATGGAATGGCTGGCTGGAGTTCAGGCTAGTCTGTTGAACATTGAACTGCGCATGCGTGAGTTGCTGGGGTTGTTGCGCTGAAGTATGAGCGGGGTTGATCCGCGCGATGCTTGCGTCTAGCGTGGGCATCATGCGTCTTTCTCACTTTGCCTTGGCCCTTACGATCATTCTGCTCGCCATCACCGGTTATCTGGCTTGGGAGGCTCAGGAGGAGGCCAAAGGAGCGCGTAAAGAACTCGATCTTGTGCGCAGGCAGCAGTCTGCACGTGAATCAGCGATGCCCATCAAGCCCGCCACGGTCACCTCATTGCCACCGGAGCCTTCGATGCCGCCACTCACGCCTGCAGGTCCGCCGCTGGCTGGGAGTGCAGTGATGCCCGGCACACCCTCCACAACGCTCTCACCACCAAGCGCCGCCGCACCTTTGACCGCCTTGCAAAAACAGCTCCTCGGCATGCCAGCGGTGGCAAAAGTCATCGAGGTGCAAAAAGACCAGGGTTTTGCTGTCATCAATGCTGGCAAGGATAAGCAGCTCTCCACGGGGATGAAATTCGATGTTCGTCGTGGTGACGGTTTGGTGGGTCGTGTGATTGTCGGCGAAACTATTGATGCTGCCGAGTCGGTAGTCGATATTGACATTGCCGTCAGTCTGCCAGGCGTGAGCATTGAAGCTGGGGACGAATTGATTCTGCCGGTCCGGAAATAAACGCCGCTCCGCATGCCACGCGAACGTCTTGATCTCGCCTTGGTGAAACTCGGCATGGCTGCATCGCGCGAACAAGCCAAACGGCTCATCATGGCCGGCGAAGTCACGGTAGAGGGCAAGCGCATTACGCAGCCAGGATGGCTCTTGCGTGAGCAGCAGCAGATTGTGGTGCGCCAGCCACAAAAATTTGTCAGCCGGGGCGGTTTGAAGCTCGAAGGGGCACTTGAGTACTTTGGCATTGATGTGGCAGGCCTGACCGCACTCGATGTCGGCGCCTCCACCGGCGGATTCACCGACTGCCTGTTGCAACGCGGCGCAGTGAAGGTTTTTGCCTACGACGTGGGCACCAATCAGCTCGCATGGAAATTGCGTAGTGATCCACGTGTGGTTTCGCGTGAGCAATTCAACCTCCGCCACATGCAGCGCGAGGATGTGGGCCAGGACGTGGACATCCTGGTGGCTGACCTCTCATTCATCTCTCTCACGCTGGTGCTACCAGCCGCATTGCAAGTATTGCGGCCAGGTGGGCAAGCGGTGGTGCTGGTCAAACCGCAGTTTGAGCTCTCGCGCGAGGAAGTGGGCAAGGGTGGCATCGTGCGCGAGCCGGAACTGCACGCCAAAGCTTGTGCGCGTATTGAAACCTATGTGTGTTCGCTGCCGCAGCTTCAATGGCGGGGCTTGATCGAGTCCTCTATTCAAGGGACTGAGGGCAATCGCGAGTTTTTGGCTTGGTTTAGTGTGAGGGACTGATCGGCTTACAGGGCAGGCGTCAGCTGGAGCGTAAAAACCAGCCGAGATGCGCAGAAGAATGGATGAGTGAGTTCATTATGTCGAATTATCATCTTTTGAGTGCATATGTGATAATATGTAATAAAAATGATAAATCAGGCTTGCAATTACGAGATATTTATCATAAATAACCATCATCAACACAAATGGTTATGAATAAACATACTCACTCTTCTGTCTCTCGCCGCCGCAGCTCCGGCTTTAGCCTCTTTGAGGTGCTGATGTTCGTTGCGGTGCTTGGTGTCTTGTTAGGCATTGTAGTGCCGATGCTGGGTCAGAATGATGCGATCTATGCCGCACGTGACCGACGCAATGCTCAGGAACTGTCATCAGTTAGTATGATGGCGCAGGCCGCAGGACTGAATTTTGTTCAGGATAAAGACGTGATCGACACAGTTCGTGCCATTGTTCGTGGCGGTATGCCAATGCGTGGAGCGATGAAGGGGCGGGTCTTTGTTGTACCAGGTCTTAGCGAGGAAGACATCAAGGGAGCTGCCAAATATCTTAGCATTCAAGGCGGGGAACTGCGCTATGCCATTACGCAAACGGAATTAACGCCGGGTGGCCAAAGTATGTGACGGGTTTTTTTGTGGCCTGCGTTGGAGGGAAATGTCTCCTTCTATCAATGTATTGATCACTTTGCCTGCGTTCTGTGATTATTTAAGCCAGCATGGTTTACATCGTGTTTTGTCTTGCCTCTGGCCTTCGTTTCTTCCAGCATGTGACTTCATGAGCTCTGCATTCATCAAAAAGAACTGGTACCTTCTCACCCCGGCGCTGATCCTGCTCATTCCGATGCTGATGGTGTTGTTTTGTAGCATCAATTACGGGTACAGCCTTTCTGAATCCATGAAGGCGGTGCGTTACTTTGGTTCCACTAGCACGCGATACGCCCAAGGCTTCACCGAGCGGAAATTCATGATGGTGAAGCCCGGTATGGATGGCAGGGCGGTTTACAATACGATCAAGAATCCCATGCAAGGCAATGATCCTGGCGCAGACGTGGCAAACTGGATCTACAGCCTCCCAGGCTCCGGCACCGAGTATTATCACGAGCGTTCCATCGTTCTTGAAAAAGACAAAAACGGTATTCCGCGTGTAAAACAGAAGATCAGTCGTTTTCACACGCCGGATTGATTCAAACGCGAACCACGCGTAACAGCCGCTCGAAACAGCATGAGTCACTTCACCCTGCATCTGCTCAAAACTTGTCCCGTCGTCGTCTTGATGCTGTTGCTTGCGTCATGCGAGAATTCTACTCACATCAAAGGCCTGCCGAAGAATCTGCCCGTCATCAATCTGCACGGCTCGCCCAGCACGCCATCACACAGCATGGGGCATGCGGATTATCCATTTGCCGATAACGGCGATTATAAAAGCGATTGGGCTGCCGAGGGCGGGCAGGGGGCTGGCATGGACTACTCATCGTGGCGTTCTTCTCACGGCAGTTCTTCATCACGGAATTCTTCAAAGAAAAAGACACCTTCCAAAACCAGCAGCAAGAGCACCGGCAAAGGCGGGTCCTACACCATCAAGAGTGGCGATAATCTGGGTGCCATCGCCCGTAAAAACGGCACCACCGTCGCGAAACTCAAAGCCGCGAACGGCCTCTCCGGTGACATGATTCGCGCGGGTAAAACATTGAAGATTCCCAGGTGAACGTGCATCGCTGGCTCTCACGCTTCGCTGCAGTATGTCTGGTGCTGCAAGTGAGCAGCGCTGAGGCTGAGGTGGTCGCGCAAACGCTGCGTTTTTCCTCCGTCGTGATCGATGCCGGTCATGGTGGTAAAGACGGCGGCTCTGTTTGGAATGGCTTGGTTGAAAAAAAGCTCTGCCTTGATGTCGCAAAGCGGGTCGAAACTGGTTTGAAGGCACACAACCTCAAAACGGTCATGACACGTCGCGGCGATGTGTTTGTGGAGTTGGAGCAGCGGGCGCGCATCGCCAATCGGGTGCCATCATCTATTTTCGTCAGCATTCATTTCAATGGCAGCCGAAAGACCATCATTTCCGGTGGAGAAGCCTACTATCGCAGCCCACGCGGGAAGATCCTTGCTGCCGCTATCAGTCGCTCCATTAAAAGCAGTGTCACTGGCGGGACTCGCGGCGTTTTTTTTGCCGACTACAAGGTCCTGCGCGAAACGGAGATGCCCGCCGTTCTTGTGGAGTGTGGCTACCTAAGCAACAAGCGCGAAGCTTTGCGCTGCGCTGATCCCACTCATCGCCAGAAGCTTGCCGATGCCATCGTCAGTGGCCTTCTCGCCGTCAGGGCGCGGTGATCGAAATACGGCTTTCATTTCTTTTGAAAGTTTGTGTCTGTGGGGCATCAGCACGGCATTTGACGAACCCCCTGCCGTGGTGGATGAAATGGCAGACATGTCAGCTCCAGCAATCAACGCCAGCAATCCCGTTTTCCCGTTTCATCTTGTGCGGGTGGATTTGGAACGTGTGGAAGCCGCCATTCTCGATCAAGCGCGTGCCTTTGATCCCGGTGTCGAAGGCTACGTCAGCTACGTCTGCAGGACCTCTGGCAAGCGCATCCGTCCAGCGCTCGCAGTCCTCGCTGGTGGTGCCACCGGTGGCACGCATGCAGGGCATGCACGCCTGTCCGTCATTCTTGAACTCGTTCACATCGCCTCTCTGGTTCATGATGACATCATGGATGGTGCCGACATCCGCCGTGCCATGCCCACCGCCGTGGCAAAATGGGGCAGCAGCCTCAGCGTTCTGCTCGGAGACAGTCTTTTCGCCTACGCCCTCGAACTCGCCACCGAGTTCGACGACACCCAGGTCTGCCGCACCATCGCCAAGGCCTCCCGCGACGTTTGCACCGGAGAAATCCTCCAGACCCAGCGTCGTTTCGATTTCAACCTCTCCGTCACCGATTATCTCAAGATGATCGAGATGAAGACCGCCGCTCTCTTCGCTGCCGCTTGTGAACTCGGCGCTCGTCTCAATCAGCAGCCAGACTCGGTACAGCACGCACTCCGTGACTACGGCCTCAAACTTGGCACCGCCTATCAGATTTACGACGACTGCCTCGACATCGTTGGCGATGAAAAAACCGTCGGCAAAACGCTCCGCACCGATCTCGCCCGCGGCAAGCTCACACTTCCCATACTCTATCTACTCGAAGGTGCCACCGAAGCCCAGAAGCAGAAACTCAACCGCATGCTCCTCAAAGGCGAGCCCATGGACACCACCATACTCGCCAGCATCGCCGACTACGAAGGTGCCGTCGAACGAGCCGTCAAGTACGCTCAAAACATGCTCACCGAAGCCCGCGCAGATTTGATTGGCCTCACTGCCACGCCCCACAAACAGGCGCTCGAAGACATTGTTGGCTACTTGAACAGTTTGTTGGATCAGTGCCGCGCCATTCATTGATGCTCCGCATCAAAATCGTCCTCGTTCTCCTACTCGAACTCGTCCTCGATTCTTCAGTTCCGATACACACGACAGGATCAAATCCTGCCACTCGCTCCGTTGCATGAAACTCGATCAGCGCTTCTGCCAGCCACCTATTTTCGAGGACGAGTAGGAGCACGAGAAAGAGGACGAAAAAGCGATGAGCCGCATCCACGACATTCCGGAAAACGACCGCCCGCGTGAGCGCCTCCTCCGCCTCGGTCCGCAGGCACTGTCTGATGCCGAACTCCTCGCCCTGTTTATCAACACCGGCACGAAAGACGAAAACGCCCTGCAGATTGGTCAGCGCATCCTTCGCGAGTACGGTTCCATTCTCGATCTTTCACGCCTTGATCCTTTCGCCCTCACTGAGGTCAAGGCGCTCGGTCCTGCGAAGGCTGCAAAGCTCGCCGCCGCCTTCGAACTTGGGCGTCGTTCCCGCGAAGCTTCCCAATCGGATATCATCCTCAATGAGCCGAGCCTGATTTATAAATTCATCGGTCCAGAGTTGCAGGCGCTCGGTCACGAATCCGTCCGTGTCATCCTTCTCACCACTCGACTTACTCTACTGCGCACTGACGAAGTCTTCCGCGGCAGCCTCAACGAATGCACCGCCGCTCCGCGCGATCTTTTGAGAAAGGCACTCATTCACAACGCCTACGCCTTCATCCTCATCCACAATCATCCTTCCGGTGATCCCACCCCCAGCGACGCCGACCGTCGCATCACACGCCGCCTCCGCGAAGCCGCAGACGCCACCGGTCTCATCCTTCAGGATCACATCATCATCGGCACGCCTTCGGAATCACGCACTCTTCCTTATTTTAGCTTCAAAGAGCATGGGATGCTGTGACGAGCGCAAAGAACTGGCAAGAACAGCGATATGCGCATGGCTCGAATTCAGATTGCAGATGACGGTTTGCGGAAGGAGAGGGTGGGCATGGGAGAAGAAGAAATCGAACGCAACATGGGCGTGCAGCCTTTGGACGGGATCATGACCGAGCATGAACTGACGAATCATGCCCTGGTGGCCGCCAGCACCGAGCCAATGACCCACAAGGCTGTGCAACGCGCCCGCAAAGGCCGCCGCCTGACCAAGCACATGAAACAGCGCATGGCCGACGCCCTGAACCTGCTCATGAAGCAGCAGGGCAAGGAGATCGAGCGTCCGTGGGGAGTGAAGGATTTGTTCACCTATTAATCCGTGGCAAATCGGATAGCCGTAGGTGCATTGCGCGGCTTGCTGTCGTGATTTCATCAAGCTAGCATCACACATCATGTCTGATGCCATCTCCAACCGCCGTTTCGTCACCGCTGCCGAAAAAGTCGATTACCTCTCGCCGTGGACGCTCGAAGAGTGGCTCTGCCGCAGCGACATCGTAAATAACGAGCACCTCATGATGGTGCGTGCGAACATGGAGCCGGGCCGCAGCCATCCGTTTCATTCGCATCCGACACGGGAGGAGATGATCTACATCATTTCCGGCAAAGCGGAGCAGTGGGTTGGCCAGCAGAAAAAACTCCTCGGCACGGGCGACATGGCCTTCATCCCCATGGGTGAAATCCATGGCACTTGGAACGTTGGCGATGAAATGCTCGTCTTCCTCGCGATCCTTTCGCCTGCCAAAGCGGATGAACCCGGCCTCGTCGATCACAGCGGGGAGGAGCCCTGGAAATCACTGCGGACGGCTTAGGACGCAGGCCCGACGTGCGCGAAGTGCGTTCCACGGCTTGACTCGCTCCCCGGCCTCGCTTGAGATTGCGCGCCCGCGTCATGGAACTGATCTCGATCGTTGAAGCCCTTCTTTTTGCCACCCAGGAACCCCTGGGCGTGCCGCAGATGTGTGCCGCCGTCAAAGAGACAGCCAAGGATATTGTCGATGCAGCGAACGAAAGCGCTCAGCTGCCTGGCGAAGTCGTGCAGATCCCGGAATGGGTGACGCCTCTCGCAGCAACGAGCGAGGAGCAGGTGCGTGCGATTTTGGATGAACTGATCGCCCGTTACGCCGCCGAAAAGCACGCTTTCACCCTCGTTGAACGTGCCAATGGCTGGCGCATCGCCGCGCGTGGTGAATACGCCGAGTGGTGCCGCGCATTGTATCCCGGCAAGAAAGTGCAGCGTCTGAGCCAGCCGGCGCTGGAGACGCTTGCCATCGTTGCTTATCGCCAGCCAATTACGAAAGCAGGCATCGAAGCGGTGCGCGGTGTTTCGGTGGATGCGATGGTGCAGACGCTCATCGACCGTGGCTTGATGAAAATCGAAGGCCGGGCCGATCTACCCGGCCGTCCGCTGCTGTATGGCACTACCGAAGCTTTCCTTGATCATTTCGGTGTTCGCAGTCTCGATGATATGCCGAACGCTTCTGAACTGCGCCGCGTGAAACTGCCCACCGCTGAAGAGGCTGCACCCGCCGCCGAGGAGCAGCAGCTTTCTCTGGCTCCGGTCACTGCGTCTGCGGACGAGTCTTAATCACCTTTTTCTGCGGCCATGTCCCTCGATGAAGTCCGCCAAAAGATCGACAGCATCGATCAACAGCTTCTTCAATTGTTGAACGAGCGCGCCGAGCTGGTGCATGCGGTCGGCGAAATTAAACGCAAGGACGACCTCGACATCTATGTGCCGGGCCGCGAGGACCAGTTGCTGCGCAAACTCGCGGAGATCAATCGTGCACAAAAGGGTCGCCTCACCGAACGAGCCATTCGCGCCATCTACCGCGAGATCATGAGCGCGGCGCTTGCGCTCGAAGACAGCCTCAAGATCGCCTACCTCGGCCCCACCGGTTCATGGACGCACCAGGCGGCGGTGAACAAATTTGGCCACTGCGTCGAATACCTCGCCGAAGCCAGCACCGAGGGCGTGTTTGGCCTTGTGGCCGCGCAGACCGCCGACTACGGCGTCCTGCCCATCGAACATTCGACGGAAGGCGCGGTGCATCACACGCTCGATCATCTCGCCGACAGTGCCTTGCAGATCTATGCCGAGATTTTGTGGAAAGCCGATGCCGCCGTCATGGCGCAGGGTCCCAATGGCACGATTACTGAGATTCATGGACGTGCGCAGATGCTCGCACGCTGTCGTCCCTGGCTTGCGCAGGCTTTTCCCGCCGCAAAGATCATCGAGTCTGCCAGTTCCAGTGCCGCCGCCGCCTTGGCGACGCAGAATCCTTCCATCGCGGCTTTGGGCACACCACTCAGTGCCGAATTGCACTCGCTGCGCGTCATCGCCACTTCGCCGCGTGAATACGCCACACAGACGCGCTTTATCATTCTTGGCCGCCGCTCCGGTCCGCCCTCCGGCAACGACAACACCATGCTCATGATTCATTCCAAGGATCGTGTCGGTGCGCTGATGGAAGTGTTGCAGGTCTTCGCCTCTCGTAACGTCAACGTCCGCCAGATCGAGAACCGTCCCACACCTTGCGGCACCCAGGCCCGCTTCTTCCTCGAAATCAGCGGCCACCACTCCGATCCCGCGCTCCAGCAGGCCATCACCGCGCTGGAAGAACATGCCGTGCAGGTCAAAACACTCGGCAGCTATCCTGCGCCGGGTTGGGTGGAAGAACGCTGACTGCCTCAGTGTTCCGTCTTATTGCGCATAGCTGTGGCATGAACTAGTCTCGCCATCGTGTTATCCCGCTTCCTTCCCGAAATCAGCGCACTAGATGCCGATCTACGCGAGGCTTTTCTTGAAAAGCTACGTGTTCGATGGACGCACACATCGACCGCTTTGGAAGGCAACACGCTGACAGAAGGCGAGACCTTTGGGGTGCTGCGCTACGGCCTTACCATCTCAGGAAAATCGCTGGCAGATCACAACGAAGTCCTCGGCCACAGTCGGGCGCTGGACCTGCTTTATGGTTGGCTGGATGAGGGGCGGACCTTATTAGTGGGGGATATTCACACGCTGCATCAAGCCGTGCAAACCAGTGTGGAAGTGGACTATTTGAAACCGGTGGGTGCTTGGAAACGTGAACCGAACTCCACCCTTGCCAAGCAGGGCGGCAAAACGGTCATCAATGACACCTATGCCATGCCGGAACATGTGGCGGCGCTCATGCTGGATTGGTTGGCAGGCTTTCAACAGCGGCGGCAGGACAAAGCGGTGTCAGCCTTGGAGGCTTATGTGTGGAGCCATGCTACCTTCGTGCGCATCCATCCCTACGCCGACGGCAATGGCCGCATGGCACGACTGCTCGCGAATCTGCCCGTTATTGAAAAAGGCCAGCTTCCCATCTTCATCCCGTCAGAGCGTCGTCTCGACTATATCGAAGCACTGGCGACTTGGCAGTTCGCTAGCGGTCCGACGCTTCCTCATCAAGCGCTGGAAGGTGACCTGTCGCGCTTGAAGACGTTTCAGACGCTTTGTGAAGTATGCATGAAGGAGTCGAATACGCTGCTGGATGAAATTCGGAGCACGCAGGAGTCCAGACGCCGATAAGCTAGACTAGCTATACCTTGCCGGGTCCGAACTGATGGTGAAGAAGCGGGAGCGGCGCACCGCTATTGACCATCATTTCGCTGCCAGCGCCTTTTTCCAATCCGCTGGAGCACCGGGCAATGTCTCTGCAAGGATGCGGCGGATGTGGGTGCGTTCAGTTTCGGTGAGGTAAGTGTAGCTGCCGGTGGTGTCCTTGCCTTCAAGCACGGTCCAAAGGCGATTGAGCACCGTTTGCTTCAGCGGGGCGGTGAGGTGCTGGAAGGTGAGGGAGTAGATCATGTAACTGCAACGATGCTTGAAGAGGCGGTTGAGGAGTTGGAAGTCCTTTAGGCTGCGACCGTCGTTGCTTTGCGGAGCGCGTTTGGTGAAGGCGGTCTGGAAAGCGGGATCGCCCTCGATGCCGCCTTCGGGTAATGCGGCTTCGTCTTTGAAGAGCAGGGCTTCGACGACGTCTTCGGCGCAGTGGTCGATGATGCGGCGAGCGGTGCCGGTGGGTTCGGCTTCGATTTTTTCACCAAGTTCGCGCTGCAGGCTGGTCTGCATGTGCATGGCACGCAGAGAGGTGTGGTTGGCCTTGGTGAGGATGTTTTGCACGCTGGTCTGATGCTCCAGGACCATGAGGGCGATGATGTCGCTCTGCTTGCGCTTGTAGGGCGTGGTGTCGAAAAATTTGGCGAGGTTGGTGATGTTGGCACCGGCTTTGAAGTCGATGTTGATGGTCTGGTCGTTTTTCTCAGTGGCAGTGACGTTTCCACGATGCAGGAGGCTGCCGTGTTTGCCGGTGACATACCACCCCCCCCATCGCTCGCTGAATGGCGTGGTGGTATCGACGACGGTGCTGCCCTGGCTCATGATGGGATGGCCTTCGGGGCCGGGAAACACTGAGCGCACGATGACGCCGGGCACTTCGGGCGTGAAGGGGCCGCCGTGGCAACTTAGGCAACTGTTATCGCGTTGAAAGTGCAGCGGCTTCTGCGGTGCTTCATACGGATCGAGCAGGTAGAAGATGGGGCCAAGCTTCGGATCAATGGTGGAGACTTCGATGCTACCGCCGAGGCAGTAGCCGACGTAGGCGTTGTCGCCGAAATAAACGACGCGTGGTGTTTGTGGATTGATGCGGTCGTTCTGTTTGCTGGTCTTAGAGAAGACCATGACCTGCGATTCGATTGGGATGTCGAATTGCTTCATCACATCGCGCAAGATGCTCCAAGCATCCGTGCGGTCGATCTTGACCTTTCCAGCGGCCATGAGGCGTTCGAGGCGTTGCGTGGCATCGTTGGGCTCGGTGTCGGAGTAGCGGATGGGAGCGTTTTCGTACTCGTCTTCGGCCAGCAAAGCGGCACCGGAGAGCGAGAGAATGATCAGGCTCGTTTGGAAGAGGTGATTCATGGTTGGGGGAGCAGAATTTGATTCATGCGCACGCCCTCCATGCCGCTGACGAGGTCGCGCAGGGTGTGGCGGCCGAGTGCTTCATAGAAAGCGTTCACCGCTTGGGCTAGGGCACCTTTCAGGCGGCAGGAGCCGTTGATGGGGCAGGTGTTGTGCTGCTTGTCGAAGCACTCGACAATGAACGGGGTGTCCTCCGTGCGCCGCACGACCATACCGATGCGGATGTCCTCAGCCTTCATGCCAAGGGCAATGCCGCCACCGCGACCCCGGCGGGTTTCGAGGTAGCCGAGCTTGGCAAGATAGTTCACCACCTTGACGAGGTGATGACGTGAGATGTCGTAGGCCTCGGCGACTTCACTGAGAGAAAACGATTCACCCTTGAGCGCTGCAAACATGAGCACGCGCAGGGAGTAATCGGTGAAGAGGCTGAGTTTCATGCCCGTTTTACGAGGGCAGGGGGATAAACTTGCACGCAGCGTGCATGTTTAACGAGTGCACGCCAAAGGAAGCGCACTGGCAGGCAGAATCGGCGCAATACGGGCATGAAAAAGCCCGGAGACTGGCTCCGGGCTTTCGTGGCTTCGTTCCTCTGAGAACGGAGATTAATGCTTGTGGGCAGCAGGCGTGGCGCTGCAGCAGGACTGGGCAGGAGCAGAGCAGCAGGAGGATTGTTTCTTGGCAAAAGGGCAGGTTTTGCAACTGCTCAGCGTAAGGCTGGTGGCGATGAGGGCGAGTGTGATGAGTGCTTTCATGATGATGTGTGGTGTGGGTGAACTGTGATTAATTTGCTGGAGATATGAAAAAACCCGGAGGGGCTTCCTCCGGGCTTCGTGGGTGAAATTGAATCACCGGAGAACGGATCAGCCTTCCTTGAGGGATTCCACTTTCTTGTGGGAGCTGACGGCGGTCACTTTTTTGCCGACGAGTTTGTCAGCGCCAGTGACGGCAGCGGTGAGGGTAAGTTTGACGTCTTTGCCGCCAGCGTCGATGACGATGGACTTGGCATCAGCGTCAACGGACTTGAGCTTGCCGCTGGTGGTTTCGGTTTTGCCGCAGCCAGCGAAAGCGGAAGCGGAGAGGCCAATGACGGCGAGGGTGGTGAGGATGGATTTCATGTTGGGATGGTATGGTTAGCTTTCCGCCACGGAAGTGACCGGGCGGATTTGCGTGCATTCAAAACGAGACCGGGGTGTCCTTACAATCAAAAAATGTGGGGTATTTGAAAAAAGCTCGACACAGTGCCTCGGCTTGTGCCACGCTCCACGGATGAGACCCAACGCGCTTTTCCTTCATTTAGGCCTGTTTCTGCTAATGGCGGTAACCGGCATGGCCCATCCCTTGCCAGACGTGGCGGTGCGGGCAAACTTTGAGCAAAACGGGGACTGGATGCTCCAGATCGAGATCGATCCGCGCAGCTTTGAGCCTGACCCGAACGTGGCTCCTTACCTCACCCATGCTGATCTGGGCGCCACCGCACCGGAGCAAAAGGAAAAGCTGAAGGACAAGGCACGTGAGTATATCAAGCGCGTGCTTGAGGTTGTCCTCGATCCCGTGGTGGAGGTGAAGCCTGACTTTACCTGGGATTTCACCACCATGGAGAATGTGCCTTTGAAGCAACCAGAGGATCCGGTCATGCTCACGGGCACTTGGAAGGGCAAGATACCTGACGGAACGACGGGTTATTCGATCAAAGCGCTGCCAACCGGAACGCTGAGCGTGTTGTATCACAACACGGCGCTCGGCAAGAAGGTGGAGCGCTATCAAATCCTCTTTCCAGGTGAGAACAGCTATGTGCTGGATCTGAAAACCTTCACGCCACGGACGAAGGCTCCACCACTGATCACAGCGGAATCTGCTCAAGCCGTGACCGGTGGCGATCCGATGTGCCCAATGTGTGAGGCTGCGAGCGGTGGTGGCTACACCTTGCCAGCCGTGGTCTCGGTGGTGCTCATCGTGCTGTTGGTCACCTGGCTGCGAAAGAAACGCCAAGCCTAGCTGCTGCGACGAACTTCCATTTGCGCCTTCATCGCGTCCGCGTAAATGCCGCGCGTGAAACAGGCATTTGTATTGGGCGCAGGAATGGGTGAACGGCTTCGGCCACTGACGGAACAGCTTCCGAAACCGCTCGTGCCGGTGTTTCATCGGCCATTGATCACCTATGCTTTCGATCATCTTCGCTCAGCAGGCATTCAGCGTTTCGTGGTGAACACGCATCACCTTCCCAATGCGTATGCACAGGCTTTTCCTGAGCAAAGTTATCAGGGCACGCCGATTCAATTCCGCAACGAAAGCCCCGTGCGCCTCGAAACGGCCGGCGGCATCGCCAACGTACGCGATCTGCTCGGGAACGAACCCTTTCTCGTCTATAACGGCGATATTCTGACCGACCTGCCGCTCAAGCCGCTGCTCATGGAGCATCGTGAAAACGGCAATCTCGTGACGCTGGTGCTGCGCAGCCATGGGCCATCGCTGCACATCGCGTTTGACCCTCGTCGCGGTCGTGTCACGGACATCCGCAACAAACTCGGCACCGGTGACGAAGGGAAATATCTCTTTACCGGCATTTACGCCTGTGATCCGGCCATTCACGACTGGATCACGCCTGGCAAGGTTGAATCCGTCATTCCGATTTTTCTCAACATGATCCGCGAGGGAGCCAAGATCGGTGCGGTGGTGATCGACGACGGCAGTTGGTGGGATTTGGGCAGTCGCACGGCTTATCTATCCGCACACTCCGCATTGAATGGCATGTATGGCCCGGCCATTGATCCTGCGGCACAGATCGAAGCCGGGTCCGTGTTGCGAGGCATCAATGTCATTGGTGCCGGTGCGGTGATCGAATCAGGTGCGCAACTTGAAGACACCATCGTTTGGCCCGGCGGGCGTGTCGCCAGCGGTTCGGTGTTGAAGCGTTGCATCGTCCGCAGTGGCATCACGGCCACGGGATCGCGCGAAGATGTGGATTTCTAAAGCTGGCGGACAACTGCCGCTAGGTCATCCGGAAATGACCACGATGCATTTTGATTGAGCAGCAGCAACGCCGCACGCTGAATACCGCGCCCGTGCCTGCCCACGCCCCCTCGCTTGGTTGAATGACGTGCCGCTGCCACCGCCGTGAGGTTGAGGGATTTTCTACCTCCGCAACGCATTGATCAGCTCATTCAACTTCGCCCGCATGAGTTCCAGGTCGGCGAGCGTGGGTGGATCGTTTGCAAACGGCGTGTCCAGCATGCTCACCGCATTGCTGTTGTTACTCGTGCCATTGATGGCGCTGTTGAGTTGCATGAGTGACACTTCACCCGGTGCGCCTTGAGGGCCGGAGCCGCCGTCGTTGCCAGGGAAGCCACGCGGGATGCCAAACTGAAAGCGCACGTTGTTGCCATCAAAGCTGGTCTGCACCGTCGCGTTGTCGCCGGGATTCAACGTCGACACGCTGTCCACGACGGCATTGGCAAACGGCGGGCCTTGTGCCCCCTGCGGACCTTGGCCACCCGTGCCGCCATCATTACCCGTGAAGCCACGCGGCAGGTTGAAGATCATCCGCACGGCGTTGCCATCAAAGATCGTCTGCGCGGAGGCGGGATCATTCGGGTTCAGCATGTTCACGCCATCGACGACGAAGTTCGTGAATGGCGGCCCCTGTGGGCCTTGCCCGCCATCGTTGCCGTTGCTGCCCGGCTGTCCTTGGCTGCCGTCATTCCCGCGTGGAATGCCAAACGTAAACCGCACACTCGCGCCATCAAAGCTCGTCTGCACCGCCGCAGGATCACCGGGGTTCAGGGTGCTCACGCCATCCACGATGAAGCTGGTGATGGGCGTGGCGCTTGCACCATCCTGACCGCGTGGAATCCCAAACGTGAAGCGCACATTCGCCCCGTCCCAGCTCACGCTGGCCTGCGCGGCATCACCGGGATTCAGCGTGTTCACGCCATCCATGACCGCGCCAGTCACGCTTGTCCCATCGTTGCCGTTCTGGCCCGGCGGGCCGGCAGGCACGGCGTCGATGAGGTCTTTGAGGCCATTGAACTGACTGCGCAGTGGTGCCGACTCGATCTCGGCATTCGTGGGTGGGTAGGTAGGATCGAACATGGGGATGGCGCGGAGCGCCAGTTGGCAGTTGTTTGCAATGGTTGACGGTTGTTGACGATAGTTTGGATCGTTGGATGAAGGGAGCGCGGACACTTTGTCCGCTGCTTGGAACAGCGGACATGAGTGTCCGCGCTACTCTCCAATCCAAATTCGCAAACGCTCGCGCAGCGAGCCCTCACGGCGCACGTTCCGTGGCTTCATCACTCCACGTGCCGGGACCGGCGCTGCCGATGGCACGCACGCGGAAGGCATAGACCGTACCGGGTGTCAGGCTGGGGACGTTGATCTTCACCGTGGTGCTCGTCTTGAGTGCCTGCCAGGTGGCGGCATTG
>CANIBP010000048.1 GCA_947466075.1 Verrucomicrobiaceae bacterium | reverse complement strand
TTTGTTCGCTCGTGACTAAAGTTTTTTGTGCCGCGGTTGTAACCTTGTTGTGGGCTATTCTTGTCGCCTTCTTAGGCTAGGCTAGGAAACCGCAAGAAGCTCGTTCCCCCGCCGTTCAACCGCACCGCCATGAGACTTCCGACCTTGCTTGCCACCATTCTCGTTTTTGCCACCTCGTTCGCCCCGGCCGCGCAACGACCGAACGTGCTGTTCATGATGGCGGACGACCTGAACAACAGCCTCGGCTGCTACGGCCATCCCCTGGTCAAATCGCCGAATCTCGATCGCCTCGCCGCCCGTGGGGTGCGCTTTCAGAACGCCGCCTGCCAGTTCCCGCTCTGCGGCCCAAGCCGCAACTCGATGCTCACCGGCCTCTACCCGAACAGCACCGGCATCCTCACCAACTCGCAGCTTTTTCGCCAGACCATCCCCAAGGCCATCAGCCTGCCGCAGGCCTTCCGGCGCGACGGCTACTTCGCCGCCCGTATCGGCAAACTTTACCACTACGGCGTCCCCAACTCCATCGGCACCAACGGCCATGACGATCCCACCTCCTGGGAACTGGAACTCAATCCCGCTGGCTGCGACCGCCTGCTGGAGCACCCCGATATCTTCTCCCTCCTGCCCGGCAACTTCGGCGGCACGCTGAGCTGGTATGCCTCCCCCCGCCCCGATGAAAAACACACCGACGGCCTCCAGGCCAAGGACGCCGAGTGGGTACTCGAACGCTGCGCGAAGGACAAAGACCGCCCCTTCTTCCTCGCCCTCGGCTTCTTCCGCCCGCACACGCCTTACGTCTCGCCCGAGAAGTGGTTCAAAGGCTATCCCGCGGCCGACATGCCCGTGGTTCAGGGCGTGAAGGAAGATCAAGCCGACCTACCCGCGCACGCCCTCGGCAGCTATAAAAAAGAGCAGGACAAACTCACCGACGACCTCCGCCGTCAGGCCGTGCAAGCCTACTTCTCCGCCATCAGCTTCATGGATGCCCAGGCCGGCAAAGTCCTCGACTCTCTCGACCGCCTCGGCCTCGCCGACAACACCATCGTCGTCTTCACCAGCGACCACGGCTACCACCTCGGCGAGCACGGCCTGTGGCAAAAGCAGAGCCTCTTCGAAGAAAGCGCCCGCGTCCCGCTGCTCATCGCCGGTCCCGGAGTCAAGAATGGAGCCGTCGCCAACACCCCCGTCGGCCTCATCGACCTCTACCCCACGCTCGCCGAACTTTGCGCCGTCAAAGCGCCCGATAATCTCCAAGGCCAGAGCCTCGTCCCCATCCTCAAAAACCCCGACGCCAAAGGTCGCGGCTGGGTGCTGAGCCAAGTCGTCCGCGGCGGCGGCTTCAAGCGTCAAGGTGCCAGCGCTGCGAAAGGTGACGACGGCAAACGCATCTACGGCTACGCCCTGCGCACCGACCGTTGGCGCTACACCGAGTGGGACGAAGGCAAGGCCGGCAAAGAGCTCTACGATCACGAAAAAGATCCCAAGGAGATAACCAATCTCGCCGACAAACCCGATCACGCCGAGGCGCAGACCAAACTCGCCGATCAACTCCACGCCGCCGTCAAAACCACCTTCCCAGCCGATGGTAAAATACCCGAAATCCCCGAAGGCAACGTGATGTACGCCCCCGAAATCGTCGATCCGTGAAGTACGTCGGACACTCCTGTCCGACGATCCCGCCGCCACACCCACGGCCAATGCAAAACCCGGCTGCTTACCCTCTTTTCAAATCGACTCCATGAAATCCCTCCTCGCGCTCTGTCTCTTCGCCCTAAGCCCATCGCTCTTCGCCGCCAGCACGCCGAACTTCGTCCTCATCAACATCGACGACCTCGGCTATGCGGACATCAGCCCCTTTGGCGGCAAAACGGCCACGCCGAACCTCGACCGCATGGCGAAGGAAGGCATGAAGCTTACGAGTCACTACGCCGCGCCGGTGTGTTCCCCTTCCCGTGCTGCCATGATGACCGGCTGCTACCCGAAACGCGTCCTGCCCATCCCTGGTGTGCTGTTTCCCGCTGCCGCTGTCGGTTTGAATCCGAGCGCCACCACCATCGCTGACATGCTCAAGGCCGCCGGTTACGCCACGGCCTGCATCGGCAAATGGCATCTGGGCGACCAGCCGGAGTTCCTGCCCACGGCGCAGGGCTTCGATCATTACTACGGCATACCTTACTCGAACGACATGGGCATCGGTGCCGAAGGCTCCAAGAGCAGCGCTGGTGAACCGCTGCCCAAGGTCAACCCCAAGGCCAAAGCCGCGAAAAAAGCACCCGAGGACGATGAAACCGGCCTCAATGGCAACGCCCAGCCGCCGCTGCCGCTCGTGGACGATCACAACGTCGTCGAACGTGTCAAAGCCGCCGAGCAGCACACCTTCACCCGCCGCTACACCGAGCGTGCGGTGAAATACATCCGCGAGAACCAGAAGAAGCCCTTCTTCCTCTACCTCCCGCACAACGCCGTCCACTTCCCGCATTACCCGCATCAGGACTTCATCGGCAAATCCGGCGTCAGCCTGCAAAAAGACTGGGCCATCGAGGTGGACTGGTCCGTCGGCCAGGTGCTCGACACGCTGCGCGAGTTGAAGCTCGATTCGAACACGCTCGTCATCTTCACCAGCGACAACGGCGGCCCCACCAACCAAGGCGCAGACAACACCCCCCTGCGCGGCAGCAAAGGCAGCACCCTCGAAGGCGGCATCCGCGTCTGCACGCTCGCCTGGTGGCCCGGCAAAGTCACCGCCGGCACCGAAACCAAAGCCATCACCGCCCACATGGACTGGCTGCCTACCTTTGGCGAACTGGCCCGCTGCAAAAGCGTGGGCGAACTCAAGCTCGATGGCCAAGACATCTCCCCCGTCCTGCTTGGCAAAAGCGGTGCCACCGGCCACGACGTTTTCTTCTACTACAAAGGCTTCGATCTCGAAGCCGTGCGTAGCGGCCCATGGAAGTATCAGTTCGCAACGAGACAGCTCTTCAATCTCGAAACCGACATCGGCGAAGCCACCAACGTGGCCAAAGCTCACGCCGACATCGTCGCACAACTCGAAAAGCACGCGGATGCCATGAGGGCCGACCTCGGTGACAAAACCAAGGACGCTCCCGGCGTGCGCGAACTCGGTCGCGTGGCCAATCCGCAGCCGCTCATCAGCGCCGACGGCACGGTGCGCCCAGGTTTCAATAAAATCGCCAAGACGCTGCCTTGATTAGAGACCGCCCAATTTGCAGATGCGGTCCCAGTGTTTCGCCTCCACTTGGGTGATCGAAAGCCGGTTTCCGCGTCGCAGAATCAGCATGTCCGCCAGTTTCGGATCCGCACGCAGCATGTCGAGCGTGACGAAGGTCTTGAAGTCCGCTTCCCACTTCACATCGACCATCAGCCAGCGCGGTTCCTCGCGCTTGCTGCCAGCGTCGAAATACTCTGACGACGGATCAAACTGCGTGTGATCGGGATAAGCCTCCTTCACAATTTTCACCACACCCGCGATGCCTGGCACGTCGCAACTGGAGTGGTAGAAGAATCCCAGATCGCCCACGGCCATCTGATCCCGCATCATGTTCCGCACCTGGTAGTTGCGCACCCCATTCCACGGCTCCGTCTTCTTCGGACGCTTCTTCAGATGATCGAAGGAAAAGACATCAGGTTCGGATTTGAGGAGCCAGTGGTTCATGAGGATAGCCCACGGAATACACGGATCGCACGGAAAGGAAAGCAAGCCTTTGGGAACTGTTTGCTGTTCAGTTGGAATTCGTCTTGTTACACCATGGTTCTCGATAATTTCAACTGGCGACCAATCACATTTCAAGGAGTGACTCTCCCAGCCAGCTTGATGGGCATTTCAATTTTGGAACCTGTCTTGAACATCGATAACGAAGAGTTGTGCAATTGGTTGTGGCGTCTGCCCATCTGCTGTGGATTTGAGAAACGTGCGTCGGCATTGCTCTGCGAGCGCTGTGCTAGGAATGCTGCTGACTTGATGCGCGAACACAAAGAGCAGGTTCTTGATGGCATTCGTGAGAGACTTGCATCTCACGGTTTTGATGCGGAGGCTGCTTACCGAGATTGGCTGCTGTCACTTCAGAAAATAGTAGAAGCAAGCCGGACGGCTGAGAAAGAATGCGTCTGGTCGGCACCCTCACATCCCAAGGATGTTTTGAAGAGCGTTGAGAAGTGACTGTGGTAGCAAAAAACGCCAAAGATCACACCGTGATCAGCCGATTCCGCGCCGTGATTGGCCAGCGTTCGGTCGTTTTGCCGCCTTCGATGACGTAGGCCTCGCCGTGCATCGAAACAGTGGGGCAGACATGGCGTGGGATGCCGTGAAGGGCCTGGCCGATGGTGAATTCGTGGGCGCGTTCGGTTTCGAGGACGAGGTGCTCCTCGCTCTGCATGACCACGGTGGCATCGGGCAGTTCCTCGAAGCGGACGCGCGGATGCGGGTTCTCCGGCGCGACAGATTTGTGGCCGAGATCGAGCGTGATTCTGTTTTTACCGGGCTTGCTAATGACACGCGTGAGCAAAACGGCGGCGGTTTGAAAAGGGAGATCGGCGGGATATTTGTCGCCATAACCAAAGTCCCAGAGCACCGTGGTGCCAGGACTGAGCGTGCGGTCCGCATGTGCGGCATGAATGCCGAAGGTCGGTGTGCCGCCAGCGACAAATTCTTTGACGATGATTCCCTCGCCTTGCAGACGGCAACGGAATTGATGCACGGGGCCAAAGGCGGCGTCACAGCGTTCGCGGCGAACGTCGAGGCTTTCATCATGGATGTGCCCATCGTAGACGTGGATGCCACGGAACTGGAGACGTGGAGTGTCTTTGATGACATGCGCCAGCATCGCGGCCTCATCGCTGGGCACGATTCCGGTGCGAGCCATGCCACAGTCGATCTCAATGAAGACGCCGAGCGCGACATTATGCTGCTGCGCAGCGGAGGCGAGAAAACGGATCGTCTCCTCGGCATCGGCGATGCTGGAGAACTGTGTGTCGGGAAATTTGAGTGCGAGTTCGGCGAGACGATGCGCATTGATGCCGACGCAGGGCATGGCGAGCAGCACATCCGTGGCCCCGACGGCGGCACACATCTCCGCTTCGGCGATGGTCGATGCTTTGAACCGCGTGATGCCGAGCCGGATCTGCATTGCGATGATTTCCGCCGTCTTATGCGTCTTCACATGCGGGCGCAGGCGGTTCGCAGCGCCAGCGATCTTGATCATGAGCTGAAGATTATGCTCAATGCGCGTGCGATAGAACAGCAGCGCAGGAGATGGGATGTCAGCTTCGTTTTCGACGTGGAACCAGGCAGGATGCATGGCTTATCGTGGCGGTGACAGCAGATGTGGTCAAATGCGCGAATCAGCCAGATTTTGCGCAACTAGCTGTTCTTGGGCATCCAGTCGCCTTCGCGATAGTCGAGCTTCACTTTATCAGAGTCATGCTCCAGCTTCACCGGTTGAAAACCACTACAGCTGGAAAGGAGTGCGAAGGCGGCGGCAAACAGGAACAAGTTCAGCTTCATGACGGCAACATGCGCGGCCATTCCAGCGGAGCAAGTGGACAAATCAACGACATGAAATCTGCTCATGCACCCAGCGCAGTGAAGGCTTGACCGCAGCGCCACACACCGTCAGCATCGGGCACCATGACACGAGCCACTCTTGCCTTCACCTTTGCCGCCCTCACCACCACCGCTATCGCCGGGGAAAATTTCCTGGTCTATTTCGGCACGAACACGAATGCCAAAAACGGTAGTAAGGGCATCTATGTCGCCCGCTTCAATTCGGCCTCCGGTGAGTTGACAACTCCCGAACTCGCCGCCGAGGCGGGCAATCCCGGCTTCCTCGCGATTCATCCGTCGAAAAAGTATCTTTACGCCAGCAGCGACATTGCGTTGCCGGATGGCAAGAAAGGCGGCGGCATCAGTTCTTTCAGCATCGATCTCAAATCGGGCAAGCTCACGCTCATCAATCAAGCCAGCGCTGTTGGTGCCGGCCCCTGCCACGTGAATGTCGATAAGACTGGCAAGCTGGCCACCATCGCGAACTACGGCAGCGGTAGCGTTGCTTCCTATGCGATCAAGTTTGACGGTTCCGTCTCTGAAGCAGCAAGTTTCTTCCAACATGAAGGCTCAGGTGCCGATCCGAAGCGTCAGGCCGGCCCGCATGCGCATTCGGTGAACTTCAGCCCCGACAACCGTTTCTCCTTCGCCTGTGATCTCGGTTTGGACAAGGTGCTCATCTACAAGATCGATCCTGCCACTGGCAAGATGACGCCGAACGATCCAGCGTTTGGCAAAGTGCCTGCCGGGGGCGGCCCACGTCACCTCGCCTTCCATCCGAGCGGCAAATTCGTTTTCGTGAACAACGAAATGGCCATGAGCGAGACCGTTTTCGCCTACGACGCGGAAAAAGGCGCACTCACCGAGATCGAAACCGTCTCCACCCTGCCGGAAGCTGATCGTGGCATGAAAGGCCTCAGCACCGCCGAAACACTGGCGCATCCGAATGGTCGTTTCGTTTACGTTTCCAACCGCACACACGACACCATCGCCGTGTTCACCTGTGATCCTGCTACCGGCAAACTGACGCTCATTCAAAACGTTCCAGTCGAAGGCAAAATCCCCCGCAACATCTGCCTCGACCCGACGGGCAAGTGGCTCATCGCCGCGCATCAAGACAGCGGCACAGCGGCCCTGTTTAAGGTCTATCAGGACAGCGGCAAACTCACCTTCACCGGCACCAAGGTGAACGTTCCCGGCAGCATCTGCGTGCGCTTCCTCGCGCTTGATTAACCCAAAGCAGCCCTTACTCTCGCGGCCCCCAAAACCCCCAAGATTATGACCCAGCTCGACCAACTGAAAAAGCACACCGTGGTAGTCGCCGACACTGGCGACTTCGAAGCCATGAAGTCCTACAAGCCCCAGGACGCCACCACGAACCCCTCTCTCATCCTCCAAGCTGCGCAGAAGGCTGAATACAAGGCCATTTTTGACAAGGCCGTCACCGATGGCAAAACTGGCGGTGTGAACGCAGTGATGGACAATCTCGTGGTCGCCTTTGGTCTGGAGATTTTGAAGATCGTCCCCGGTCGTGTTTCAACTGAAGTCGATGCACGCTTGTCCTTCGACACCGAAGCCAACATCACGAAGGCCCGCCAGATCATCGGCCAATATGAGAAGGCCGGCATCTCCCGTGAGCGCATCCTCATCAAGATCGCCTCGACTTGGGAAGGCATCAAGGCGGCTGAAGTGCTGCAGAAGGAAGGCATCAACTGCAATCTGACGCTGCTGTTCAGCCTCGCCCAAGCGGTTGTCTGTGCCGAAGGCGGCATCAAACTCATCTCGCCGTTCGTGGGTCGCATCCTCGACTGGCACAAGAAGAGCACCGGCAAAGATTTCGCCCCCACCGAAGACCCTGGCGTGATCTCCGTGACGCAGATCTACAACTACTACAAGCACTTCGGCTACACGACCGAAGTCATGGGTGCCAGCTTCCGCAACAAAGGCGAGATCACTGAACTCACCGGCTGCGACCTCCTGACCATAAGCCCCGGCCTTCTCGGTGAACTCGCTGCCAGCGAAGACGCGATCACGCCGAAACTCAACGCCGCCAACGCGAAGTCCCTCAAGATCGAGCGCATCGGCAGCGATGAAAAAACCTTCCGCTGGTTGTTCAACGAAGATGCCATGGCGACGGAGAAGACCGCCGAAGGCATTCGTAACTTCGCCAAGGACATCGTGAAGCTCGAAACAATGGTAAAGACTGCGCTCGGCTGATTTTTTAGCCGAAAGAGAGAAAATAGGAGAAGAAAATTCGGACTAACCGGTCCTGATTTTTTTCTTCTTTTCTCTTTTTCGGCCATCCTCATTCCCATGCTCACCAAGCGCATCATCCCCTGTCTCGACGTTAAGGAAGGTCGTGTCGTCAAAGGCACGAAATTCCTTCAGCTTCGCGATGCGGGTGATCCCGTGGAGTGCGCGATGGTTTATAACGCGCAGGGAGCCGATGAACTCGTCTTCCTCGACATCACCGCGAGCCATGAGGAGCGCAAAACAATTGTCGATGTCGTCGCGCGCACCGCAGCGAGCTGTTTCATGCCACTGACCGTCGGTGGCGGCATTCGCACCGTCGCTGACATGCGCGAGATGCTTTTGGCCGGTGCCGATAAGGTCGGCATCAACACTGCCGCTGTTAAAACGCCGCACGTCATCGACGAAGCCGCCAACGCCTTCGGCTGCCAATGCCTCGTTGTCGCCATCGACGCGAAGCGCAACGACCGTGGCTCTTGGACCGTCTTCACGCACGGTGGTAGGAATGCCACCGAACTCGATGCCGTCGAATGGGCAGCAGAGGTCTGCCGACGCGGTGCGGGTGAAATCTTGCTCACCAGCATGGACTCCGACGGCACGAAAGCCGGTTACGATATCGCTTTGACGCGTGCTGTGAGTGAAGCGGTAACCATTCCCGTCATCGCTAGCGGCGGTGCGGGTAATCTCGTCCACATGGTCGATGTTTTACGCGATGGTAAGGCTGACGCCGTCCTCGCCGCCAGCATCTTCCACTTCGGTGAATACACCGTAGGCGATGTGAAGAAATATCTCGGACAGCATGGCGTGCCTGTGAGGCTTTAAGAGGTTTGACTGAACAAGGTGCCTTTCCGCACTCTTAAACCGGCTCTGCGATTTCCTTCCACGGTCCTTGTTTGAGGACAATGTCAGGCACGAGCGACTGCCACTGCGGATCGCGCGCATGGATCATATTGCGGACCTCGGCGCTGGTGTGGAATAAGAAATCCTGATTGGGCTCCTCCAACGCACGCACTGATTTGGTTTCGATGAGATAGCGTAGCAGATGCTTCTGCTCGGGCGTGACGCGAGCGTCGTTCACGCTGATGATCTGGCCAGTCATGGGATTGCCCATGGGATACACATAAACGCGCACCTGATTTTTGAAAAGGCGTCCGAAGGCTTCGAGCAGACCGCCTTCGAGATCGGTGCACCAGCGTTCGTTGAATAGTTCTTGGAATAACGGTAGGCCGAGCACGATGCCGATGGGACACTGCGTATGACGGGCGAGGTAGCTGCTGACGCGATGGAATTCGGGATACTTCGAGATGAGCACGTTCTTGCCGAGTGCTTGCAAGATGTCGGCACGTGCGAGAAATTCGCTATCGGGCACTTCCGCGCCACTGGCGAGAAGGTTATGCATGGTGATCTCGAGGATCTCAATGTTGTCTCGCGCTTCATCGCCAAAGTCGGCCTTAAACGCCGCTTGTCCGCGCTCGATCATGTCGAGATTGAGTTTGGTAATAGGATCAAAGCTACCGCGCTTGAGGAAGACGGGTTTTTTGTAGAGCACATCGGAAGCCTGCCAGATTTCGCCATCGGCGCCGAAGAGCGCGGCATCGGCAAGACCGAGGCGCACGAGTTTTAAGGCGACAAGGCGGTCCTGAAATTCCGAGGCGGCGAAAGCGGGACCGCTGAAGTCGATCATGTCGATCTCAACGCGTTTGCGGGTAAGATCGTCGAGCAGACTTTGCAAAAAGGCAGACAGATCATCACGTAGATGGAAGGCGGCATAGAGCAAATTGACACCGAGTTTGCCGAGGGCATCGGACTGACGTGCGTTCGAGTCATCCAGGAGGCGCACATGCAGTTGGATGTCACTGCTGGGTCCGCAGGGTTCCGTTTGAAAGCGCAGGCCAAGCCAGCCGTGGCATTCTTCCTTCGTGTCACGATACGATTTTGCCCGCACGGTGTCAGCGAGTGTGAAGAAAGTCGTGGTAGCGCCACGTTTGGCGTCCAAGCGCTGAATAAGCATCGGGAACTCATGCCCCAACATATCGCACATGCGCTTGCGTGAGACATAGCGTGATGCCTTGCCGTAAATCTCGTCGCTGATGATCATGTCATAGGCGGACATAGTCTTCGCGACGGTGCCAGAAGCGCCGCCGGCGCGGAAGAACCAGTTCGCGATCTCCTGCCCGGCACCGATTTCGGCAAAGGTGCCGTAGATAGTTTGAGCGAGATTGATCTTGAGCGCTTTTTCAAGCGTGCCAGGGCGGTCGTTGACAGAATTCATGCGGGTGAATCATGATGCGCATGCCTGACGGCGATGCACGCAGCATTTAAAAGCGGTTCCGGCACCATCAGCATCAAGGAGCTGTGCCGGAGCGGCGCGGGGACGGAGAAAATCAGCCAAAGGATGATATGAAACCTCGGTGATACCAAGTTCCCGCAGCCATGCACGGTAATCAGTGAAATTAATGTCAGCGGTGATGTCCTGGCGGCCGGGGTTGGCATAGATGTCGGCTCCGGTGAGCCTTTGATGCAGTAGATAAGCACGCAGCGTGCCTTGCGAACGACGATGGTAGAGCTGCGGGAATTCATCGCCGTAGTCAATGCTGAGCATCGCGCCGCCTTTCCATTGCGGTGCCCAGTTGCGCAGCCAGTCGCGGATGCTGGGATGTAATTCGCAGCGCTGCCCATCTTTGAAAGCGGTGTGACGAAGAGCGCTGAAGCTCGATACGTCGAGTTGGTGCGAATGAAGGGATTCAGGCACCCAGACTTCATGCCACTGACCGTTCTGCCACTGCACAAGCGTGGCAGGAAAGGCGTCGAGGAGTTCGTTGTGGTAAATGAAGGCGTCTCCTTGGGCATGTGCGAGCGCCGATTCGATAGTATCGTGCCAGTGAACTTTGCTGCCGAGGCGTTTTTGCTGCTGTTCGCGGAGCACCGGAGAGGTTTCGACGATGTGGAAGGTGAACTGGCGACGTTTCCACCAGCTCATGGCTTGGCGCACGTTTTGCATGAGCGATCCATCGCCTGCGCCGATTTCGATGATGTGACGGATGGATGGATGGGCGCGCGATTCTGCTTTGAGCCAGAAAGCGATGGCCGCGCCGAGACTCGGTGACAGCGTGGCGGAGGTGCTGAAATCACCCCGTGCTCCAACGGTGCGAATGTTGCGGGTGTAGTAGCCACGCTCGGGATCGAACAGAGCACGGGCCATGAAGGCCGAGAAGGGCTCAGAAACTGCGGATGATTTCATCGGCAATGATTTCCAACCCCTCGCGGACAATATGCTGCGGCTGCGAGTAAGTGAGGCGAAGGCACTCGTGTGGATGACGCCACTCTTCGTCGATGCCGTAGGCGAAGTAATGACCTGGAATGACGAGGACTTTGCGTTCTTTGAGGCGGCGGTAGAGTTCCTTCGCAGGAATGGGCAGACCGTTGATCCAGAGCCAGAGGAAAAAGGCGCCCTCCTGCGCATGCAACGCCCACGGGACGCGTTCGCCGAGTGCATTCGCGAGAACGGACTTCGCAAAGTCGGAGCGTTCGCGGTAGAAAGGACGGATCACCTCGGGTCCAAGCTTGATGAGCGTGTCGTCTTTGAGCAAAGGCATGAGAAGTGCCTGCCCGAGATTGCCGTTCGCGAGCGAGACGATGGCGTTCATGTTCGACAAGGCCTTCACGATGTGTGGGTCGGCGACAATCATCGCGGTGCGAGCGCCAGGAAGACCGACTTTGCTCATGCTGATGCTGAAGATCATGCCGGGCTGCCACTTCGGCTGGAAGCCGTTGTGGATGACGCCTGGGAAAGGATGGCCGTACGCGTTGTCGATAATGAGCGGGATGCCGTGCGCTTCGGCAAGAGCATGGAGGCTGTCGAACTCGTTTTGAGTCAGGACATTGCCTGTGGGGTTCGTCGGGCAAGAGACACACATCGCAGCGATGTCTGGCGTGATGCGCAGCCGGTCAAAATCAACGTGGTATTTGATTTCATGCGGTGCGGTTTCGACGATTCGCGGCAGACAAGCGGTGAACTGACCTGCGCTGAGTGCCTGATTAGCGTAACCAATGTATTCAGGTAGCAGCGGAAAGAGAATCCGGCGCTTTTTGCCCGCAGTGTCACCGGCGAGAAGATTGAAGAGCAGAAAGCAGGCGCTTTGACTGCTGGGCATCACGGCGATGTTGTCGCTGGTCACGTTCCATCCGCATTCACGCTTCAAGAACGCAGCGAAGGTTTCACGAAAGATGGGGTTCCCACCAGGCGGATCATAATTAAGCAGCGTGCGATCGATGCTGCCGTCATCAAGCATGGCGTTCATGCGTTCGCGCCAGAGTTTCTGCACTTCGGGAATGGCCGCCGGTTGACCGCCGCCGAGCATACGCATATCAGGATGCGTCGTAAGCGCGGCACCACAGTCGTCCATGAGTTCCTGGATTCCGCTAGGACCGGCGAGGCGCTGGCCGATGTCTGAGAAGTGAGATGGCATCAAGTGGCGACTGAGGTTTGAACCCAGTCACGGATATTGAAGTCTGGCGCAGCTTTTTCAATCTGCCATCTGCCATCTGCATTCAATCTGAAGCTACCCACCCAGCGCTGGTGCCACTCTTCCGGCGCGATCATGCTGAGGTGACGCTTGCCCTCCACTTGGTAGAGGTGGTAAACTTCGCCAATGACGGGTTCGAAGCCGAACTGGCTTTCGTAGATGAGCTTGTTCCAGTTGAAGGCATCAATGATCTCCATGTAGCGCTCTTGGATTTCGACCATTTCCTGCTGCAGCTCACGTTCTACGCGTGACACACCGCGTGACTTGAAGCTGGTGAGATCCTGCGGGATAATTTTTGCGGCGAGACGCGAAACTGGATACGGCAGATAATTGCCACGTGGTCCGGGAGCTTGCAGTGCGGCGTCGATTGGGTCCAAAGGAGACAAAAAATCGGTCATGGCTTGAAAGGAAAAGGAGCAGTTGCAACGGCGCTTTGAATTGAAAGGAGGCTAGCGATGTCGTAGTGTGTTAATTATGATCAACGTCCACCAATGGCTCAAAGCCGCCTTGCTTTCGGCGCTGCTGGCATCTTGTGCGTCCTCAACGATGGATAGCATCCCGACCCTAGCGGAATTGGATGCATATGAGAAAGGCGTCCGTGTAAAGTATCAGGAAATCTACAGCGGCCTCGAAAAGCAGCGATCAGCAGGCACGATCAGCAAGGCCGAATACGACGAAAGAAAGCTTCAGCTTGACTCCAAGGTCACCGAAGAAGTAAATGAGGTCGCTTGGCGCAACCATTCTCTGGCCGAATCGGCACGCAAAGTAGATGGGGTTCCAACGCCGGATCAGCCTGTGAGATTGACCCCTGGGGAAGCTGGGGGGTCAATGGGATCATTCCACAGACCAGCCAATCAAACCTTCGGAAACGCGACTGGTGTTAGTGGAACTGCAGGCATGACAAGTCTTAGCTCTTCCAGGGAACAGTTCCAAAGAGTGCAATCAGTCCGCAACGATGCGATGTCAGCTGGCGGCACCTACCTTTCGGCACCACCGCCAGGATCCATCTACGACAACTCGGTAAAACGATAGAGAGGAAAAGTAGCGCCAACTTACATTGGCACCAACAGTCCAAGATTGTATTCTGCTGACCACACGGCAAGACGCATGAAAAGAGAAAGCCCTGTGAGGAGTGATCCCCACAGGGCTTCTGATAACGGATTGCTCCGCCACATTTGACCTCACAAGGAGGTCAACGAGTTACTTCTTCTTCTTGGCGACCTTTTTGGCGGCTTTCTTTGCGGGTGCCTTTTTGGCGGCCTTCTTTGCAGCTTTCTTAGCCATAGTAGTTATCCTCTTTTTGTTGTTGGTTGCGTTGTTTTGTTTTGCCGTAGAGGCAGCCGACTTCGCAGCCGGTTTGCTTCCACGGACATTTTTTCCTGTGGCAGCCTGAGCGGCGGCGCGTTTTTCTTCGATCGCGGCTTGCGCGGCGGCAAGGCGTGCGACGGGAACTCGGAAAGGACTGCAGCTCACATACGTGAGGCCTGCGCGATGGCAGAATTTGACACTGTCTGGGTCACCACCGTGCTCGCCGCAGATGCCGAGCTTGATGTCAGGCTTGGTCTTGCGGCCTTTTTCGATGGCGATGTTGATTAGCTGGCCAACACCGGATTGATCCAGAGTGGCAAAGGGGTTCTTCTTGAAGATCTCGTTCTCCGTGTAGGGCATCAGGAAGCTGCCCATGTCGTCACGACTCATGCCGAGCGCGGTCTGTGTAAGGTCATTGGTGCCAAAGCTGAAGAACTGCGCAGTCTCGGCGATTTCATCAGCCGTGAGTGCTCCACGCGGCACCTCAATCATGGTGCCGACGAGATAGTCGAGTTTGATTTTTTTCTCAGCCATCACTTCTTTTGCCACTTTATGCACGATTTCCACCTGAAGGTCGAGTTCTTTCTTGAACCCTACTAAAGGAATCATCACCTCAGGCTTCACCTTGATTTTCATCTTCGCCACATCTGCAGCGGCTTCAAAGATCGCACGTGCCTGCATTTCAGTGATCTCAGGATAGGCGATGCCAAGACGGCAGCCACGATGTCCGAGCATCGGATTGAATTCGTGAAGTTGCTGCACACGAGTGGAAACTTTCTCAACAGAGACTCCCATCTTCTTCGCAAGTTCGGCCTGCGCTTTTTCTTCATGCGGAACGAACTCATGCAGCGGCGGATCGAGCAGACGAATCGTTGCAGGAAGACCTTTGAGTGCGGTGAAGATACCAGTGAAGTCTTCACGCTGATATGGAAGAAGCTTCGCGAGCGCCTTCTTGCGGTCAGCGACGTTGTCAGCGAGAATCATTTCACGCACCGCATCAATGCGGTCACCTTCAAAGAACATGTGTTCCGTGCGGGTGAGGCCAATGCCTTGCGCACCAAAGGACATGGCGTTCTGCGTCTGCTCTGGATTGTCCGCATTGGTGCGGACCTGAAGGCGGGTGGCTTTGGCGCACCAGATCATGAGCTGCTGGAAGCTCTTGAACTTTTCCGTCGCCCTTGCGACTTCATCGCCATGCAGCATGCCAGTGATGATTTCGGAAGGCGCGGTCTTGAGCTGTCCGGCATAAACAATGCCGCTGGTGCCGTCAATGGAGAGGAAGTCGCCTTCTTTAAAGGTCTGACCTGCGACACTGACCGTTTTCTTGTCGTAATCGATTTCAAGCGCTGCTGCACCGCAGATGCAAACCTTGCCCATCTGACGGGCAACGAGCGCCGCGTGAGAAGAAACCCCACCGCGTGCGGTGAGGATGCCTTCGGCTGCGATCATGCCGCGCAGATCTTCCGGGCTGGTTTCGTTGCGAACGAGCAGCACCTTCTCGCCTTTTTGTTCGGCAATAACGGCGCGATCCGCATTGAGATAAATTTTGCCGGAGGCTGCGCCGGGGCCGGCAGGAAGGCCGGATGCAACGGGCTTGGCCTTCTTGACATCAGCGAGGTCGAAGATCGGCGCGAGCAACTGATCAAGCTGATCGGCAGGATTACGCAGCACAGCGGTTTCCCAGTCAATGAGCTTTTCCTTCACCATGTCGATGGAGAACTTGAGAGCAGCGGCGGCGGTGCGCTTGCCGTTGCGGGTCTGCAGCATGAACAGCTTGCCTTCCTGAATGGTGAACTCAACGTCCTGCACATCTTTGAAGTGCTTCTCGAGTTTTTTGCGGACAAGAAGCAGTTCTGCATAAGATTTTGGCATCTCCTTTGCGAGCTGTGCCACTGGCTCAGGAGTGCGCACGCCGGCGACGACGTCTTCACCTTGAGCGTTGATGAGAAACTCACCGTAGAACTCATTGGTGCCGTTGGCCGGGTTGCGGGTGAATGCCACGCCGGAGCCGGAAGTGTTGCCGGTGTTGCCGAACACCATCGCCTGCACATTCACAGCAGTGCCCCATTCGGCGGGGATGTTGTATTTGCGGCGATAGACGATCGCACGGTCATTCATCCAACTGCCAAACACGGCGCCCGCAGCACCACGGAGCTGTTCCCATGGGTCCGAAGGGAACACCTTGCCGGTACGTTCTTTGACGAGCGCCTTGAAGCGCTTCACCAGCTCCTGCTGGTCGGCGGCGGTGAGATCGCTGTCGATGATGTCCTTGTGATAGGTTTCGTGTTTGAATTTCTCGATGGCAATTTCAAACGGCTCGTGGTCTTCACCTTCGAGCTTTTGCACGCCAAGCACCACGTCGCCATACATCTGGACGAAACGGCGGTAGCAGTCCCAAGCAAAGCGTTCGTTGTTGGTGGCGGCGACAAGCGAGAGAACCGTCTGATCATTCAGACCAAGGTTCAAGATGGTGTCCATCATACCGGGCATCGAATCACGCGCACCGGAACGAACAGCGACAAGCAGCGGGAAACCTTTGGCATCACCAAACTTGTAGCCCATGATTTTCTCCATGCCCTTAACGGCGTTTTCCATCTGCGACTGCAGCGCGGCAGGATAGGTCTTCTTATTTTGGTAGAAGTAAGTACAGACATCCGTGCTGATGGTGAACCCTGGAGGCACTGGAAGTCCAATGCGGCTCATCTCTGCGAGGTTGGCACCTTTGCCGCCGAGCAATGCCTTCATGGAGCCGTCGCCGTCTGCTTTTCCTGCTCCGAAGAAATAAACATACTTCTTTTTATCTGCGCTGCCCTTGGATGCTGTCTTTGCCATAAATAATAATGCGGATCGTCTGATGCGAAGCCGTTGTTGTTGTGTGTTCAGTGAGGTTTTGAAGCGCGGATTTATATCGTTGCAGCATATGATGCAAGCATTAGTTGACAATCAAAAGTTCGGGCGCTCATGCCTCTCACCAAACACAGTTCAACGTTGTCGATGAATGGCGCGTGCCAGAAGTTCTGTGCATGGAACTTTGCACCTGCTCATCACAAGTATTGACGTGGCGATTCAAAAACGATTAAATCCAATCGCGTTGAGCACGAGATGTTTCAACCAGCCGCCCCAACACTTCAAACCCCACAACCATTACAGATCATGAAATCGAAGCGCACTGTTCCCATCAACGCCCATCAGGGCTTCACACTCATTGAGTTGCTGGTGGTGATCACCATCATCGCAATTCTTGCCAGCCTCGTCATGTCGCAAGCAACGAAGATGATGGCAGATGCACGAAAGCTACAGGTCCAGACTGTCATCAAAGACCTGCGCATTGCCGTCACCAGTTATCAAGTTGAGTACAACCGCTATCCGGTGAATTCCAGCCTGCTCAGCAGCGCATCTTCAGGCGCGGATATTCCAGCGATCATGACGGATGAGAACACGGGTATTGTCAGTGCTTTGATGAGCACTTCCTCTTCAAGTGGATCATCGGGTGGGTCAAGCGGCTCTACAAACCTCAATCCCAAAGATATCAAATTCATCGATCTCCCGATTGCCAAGAATGGCAAGTTTGGTCTCGTCAACGCACAGCCGCCCTACAAGCTCGTGGATCTCTGGGGCACACCTTATTATGTACTGCTTGATACCAACGGCGACAAGCAAGTGATGAACCCAGATCTGAGCAACTCCGATCCCACGATTTCTCAAAACACAATTAGCCCGCCGCCGAAGAATCTGCCCACCGAAGTCGCTGTTTACAGTTGGGGATTGGATAAGATGCCCACGACAAAAGATGATGTCGTCTCTTGGCGCTCCAAGTAAAAAACTAAGTGTTGGATCTCAGAGACAGCGCAACGGATTTGATCCGTTGCGCTTTTTGTATGTCTATTCAGACATACTTAGCCAACAAATCGCCCGCCTTGGCAGGATCGACCTTCTCATGGAAATCATCCTCGACCATGCAGACGGGGCCAAAGCCACAGCTCGCAAGACACTCGGCGAACTCAATGCTATATTTGCCATCGGGGCTGACGGCGATGGGGTGGTGATGGTCGGTGTGTGAGCGGTCGATGTTCGCCGTCTTGCACAACGCGTCCATCAGTTCGTAGCTGCCGGCCATCGCGCATGACAGTGTGCGGCAGACGCGAATGTGAAATTTGCCTGGGGCAGATTGGCGGAAGCCCGGATAAAAAGTCACCACTTCAAGCACCTGAATCGACTCTAGGCCCAGCTTGGAAGCCACCCATGTCACAGCTTCATCGTTGATAAAGCGGAAGTGTTCCTGCACCAGATGCAGCAGTGGCAAAACGGCGCTGCGTTTCGAAACGGGATAATGCGAGATCGCTTCGTCCATGCGTTTCTCCAACTCGGCTGGAACTTCAAAGGGCATGCGTGCGTGTCTCGGATGAAAAGGTTGAAGATGAATCAGCGGTCACACTCGCCCATGACGAAATCCAGACTGCCGAGCACGGCGGGGATGTCGCTGAGCATGTGGCCGGGGATCAGTTTGGAAATGATGCTGAGATTCAGGAAAGAGGGAGCGCGGATTTTCAGGCGATGTGGCACGCCACCGCCGGTGCTGTTGATATAGAAGCCAAGTTCCCCCTTTGGATTCTCGGCGGCGAAGTAAACCTCACCCGCAGGAGCCTCGATGCCCTGGGTGGCAAGGATGAAGTGATGGATCAGCTCCTCCATCTTCATCAGCACATTTTCTTTCTTTGGCAGCAGGCCCTTGGCGTCCGCCACGTTGATGGGGCCGCTGGGAAGAGTGGCAAACACCTGCCTCAAGATGCGCACGCTCTGCCGCATCTCCTCCATACGCACGAGATAGCGATCATAACAGTCCCCCTTGGTTCCGATCGGCACATCAAACTCGTACTGCTCGTAATCGAGATAAGGCTTGGCCTTGCGGATGTCATGATCGACGCCAGAGCCGCGCAGGTTCGGGCCAGTGAGTCCGTAGGCGATGGCGTCAGCTTTGGAAATCACGCCGATGTCCTGAGTGCGGTCGATGAAGATGCGATTGCGCGAGAGCAGCTTGTCGATCTCGTCAATCACCGGCTCCAGTTCATTGAGGAACTGCTTCACCGCATCCACAAAACCATGCGGCAGGTCGCGAATCTGCCCACCAACACGCGTATAGCTGGTAGTGAATCGAGCACCCGTGAGTTGCTCGCACAGATTGTAGATCTTCTCACGTTCGGTGAAGGTGTAGAGGAACACCGTCATCGCGCCGACATCCATCGCAAACACCCCGACACCCAGCATATGGGCTGAGATGCGAGCCAGTTCGCAGCAGATCACGCGAATCGCCTTGCCGCGTGCAGGCAGTTCCCAATCCATCAGCTTTTCCACCGCCAGCGCATAGGCGACGTTATTGGCCAACGGTGCCAAATAGTCCAGTCGATCCGTATAAGGCACGAACTGGTTATAGTGCATGTTTTCGGCGATCTTTTCGTCGCCACGATGCAGGAAGCCGACATCAGGATCGGCCTTGGTGATGATTTCACCATCCAGTTCTAAAATCAGGCGCAGCACGCCATGCGTCGCTGGGTGACTCGGCCCCATATTTAGCACCAACTTCTCGCCCACAATGTCCGTCGTGGCTTCTTCCACAGCTTCGAGCTGCCGGGCCACCTTAGCGGCGGTATCCGGTGCCTCGTATTCTCGGGTGACAGTGGGCATGTAAAACAGGGGTCTAATCTCGGGCTTGAATGCTATCTATCTACGCTGCCTAAACTGCGGCAAGGCGATTTTGTGAAAAATTTCACAAGCTCGCCCAAACTGTACCAAAAACCTCCTCCCCTGCCCCATCTATACATAGCAAAGATTGCGTCGAATTCCCCACCCCCCTATATGGACTGCTTACGCCCCAAAACCCACGACCCAGACTTGTGGCTCGATTTTGCTCCTGAGGCTTCGCGGCCGCTAGCGGAACAGATTCGGCACTGGATTCTGCTCTGGGAGCCAGATCTGACTGAGTCAATCAAGTGGAATATGCTGTGCTTCAGCGGGCGGAAGTTGGTGTGCGGTATCAGCGCATGCAAAAAACATCTGGGCATCACCTTTTTTCGCGGCACGGATCTGCGCAGCATTACCAAGCTCTTCAATCGCGGCGAGGGAAACACGAGCATCCCGTCCTTCCAGGTCAGATCATTGAAGGAATTAGATGCGAAGGCATTTCAACGTTTGCTGCATGCCGCGGTGGCGCTGGATGCCGATGTTACAGTGAAGCCTCCGCCACCAAAACAACGTGAGCATTGGCCGATGCCAGAATCTCTCGCGAACGCGCTCAAGAAAAACAATGCCGCCGCTGCGGGCTTTGAAAGCTTCAAACCGACATATCAACGCGAGTATCTTGTATGGATCAGCACCGCAAAGCGTCCAGAGACGATTGCAATGCGACTGGAAGAGACATTACGTGCTCTGGCAGCAGGCAAGAAGTGGGCGCAACGGAAAGACGCTTAGCCACCTTGCACAGGCGGCATGATCGCGACTTCGGCGCCGTCGTGGAGCACGGTATCACGCTTCACATAGGTTTGATCGAGTGCGAGGAGCAGGCTGTTTTGCCAGTCGCGCAGCTTGGGCCAGCGGGATTCGACTTGAAGCAGCAGATCGGCCATCGTGCTGCCTGCGGGCAGTTCGAGCACGATTTCATCGGTGCCGGTGATGTCGCGCAGCACGGAGAAGAACAGCACGCGCAGCTTCATGACGGCTTGTTGGGGTTCAAGATGCCGATGCAGGGCAGATTGCGGAAGCGGCCCATGTAATCCATGCCGTAGCCGACGACGAACTCATCGTCGATTTCGAAGCCGGCGTCATCGAGCGGCACTTCACGCAGGCGCTGGCGGCGTTTACTGAGTAGGACGCAGGTGCGCAACGAGGCGGGCCGCTGGGCGAGGATGCGTTCGGAGATCACGCTGAGCGTGAAGCCGGTGTCGAGGATGTCATCGAGCAGGAGCACGTCTTGATCGCGCAGATCGACGCCGACGGGCCAGTTCACCTTCACCTCACCGGTGGTGGCGGTGCCGCCCTGATAGCTGCTGGCGCTGAGTGTGTGCATGCGCACGGGCAGTTCGAGCTGGCGCAGTAAATCAGCGACGAAGAATAACGCGCCATCCATCAGCGCCACAACGGTAACGACTTTGCCTGCCATCTCATTATTTAAGCGCACCGCCATCTCTCGCACACGCGCATGAATTTCCTCCGGCGAGAGCAGTATGCGTTCAAGATCGTGGATGACACCGGTAACGGAGGATGACATGGGGCAAAAGAGTGCGTAAAAGGCCAAAGCTGGCGTAGCAGATGCCCTGTGGCACGCGTTTCATCTAACCCGTATGATTCCCACTGACAAACCGAACCTGCCCGACCTGCGCGTGAGTTACGACCAGGGCGAACTCGATGAACATAGCGCTCCAGCCGATCCGGTGGAGCTGTTCACGCATTGGATCAACGATGCCCTCTCGCACCGTTTACCGGAGCCCAATGCGATGAGCCTGGCCACGAACGGTCTCGATGGCACACCGACCGTACGCACCGTGCTGTTAAAGGGTATCGACGAACGTGGCTTTCATTTCTACACGAACTACGAGAGCCGGAAGGGCAAGGAGATCGCCGCCGATGCGCGTGCCGCTGCCTGTTTCCTTTGGACGGACCGCCATCATCAAGTTTGTATGAAGGGCACGATTTCGAAGCTCGATCATGCCGATGCACAGAAGTACTTCGCCAGTCGGCCTCATGGACATCAAATCGGTGCCTGGGTGTCGGATCAAAGCGTCGTGATTCCTAGTCGCGAGTGGCTAGAGCAGCGCGATGCCGAGCTGAGGACGAAATATCCCGAAGGTCAGGTGCCCTGCCCGCCGCATTGGGGTGGTTACACGCTGCTGCCGGATGAAATGGAGTTCTGGCAGGGCCGTGTGAGCAGGCTGCATGATCGCATCCGCTATCGCAAAGAGGGCGGCGTGTGGGTGAAGGTGCGCTTGAGCCCGTAATTACGAGAAAATTAGAATCCCAGCTTGCCTTTCGGTATTTTCAGTTTCTAGTGAAACCGTGAACAAGGAACTACCACCCTGGGAAAAAGCTCGCGAGGAATTCGTGGCCCAGTGGGGCTCGTTCGGCACGCAGTGGGGCATCAACCGCACGATGGCCCAGATTCACGCCCTGCTCATGACTGCCCCGGAGCCGATGTGCACGGACGAGGTCATGGAAAAGCTCGAAATCAGCCGCGGCAACGCCCATACGAACCTCAAGGATCTCGTCGGCTGGAACCTCGTGCGTATCATCACTCGGAAGGGCGACCGCAAGGAGTACTTCGAGGCCGAGAAGGATGTGTGGAAGATTTTCATCACCATCTCGAAGGAGCGCAAACGCCGCGAGATCGAGCCCGCTATTCACCTGCTGCGTGATTGCGCCGACCGCACGAAGGACGAGGCCGCTGGGCCTGGGCGCGAGTTCCACCAGCAGATGAAGGACCTCGACGAATTCCTCAGCTTTGGCGTCAAAGTCGCCGACACCGTGATCACCATGAAGCACGCCTCCGCCCTCCAGTGGGCCATGCGCCTCCTCGGCTGATCTTTTCATGACTTTATGTTTCGGTAATTCCTGAAACTACAGAACAAAACTCAAACCACACAACACTATGAACGAAACCGTCATCACCTACTGCCTCTACCTCGCACTTGCCGTCGCCCTGACCATCTGGGTGGCCAAAACACTTCACAAAAACGGCCGAATCTTCCTCGTCGAGTGCTTCCACGGGAATACCGAACTCGCCGACAGCGTCAATCACCTGCTCGTTGTCGGCTTCTACCTCATGAACATCGGCTTCGTATCGCTGTATCTCAAAACGGTGGACGAAATCGTCGGCGCTCAAGGCGTCTTCGAGGCGCTTAGCGGCAAAATGGGCGTCGTGCTGCTGGTGCTCGGCGGCATGCACTTCTTCAACCTCTACGTCTTCACCAAGATGCGCCGCCGCGCCACGCTTGTGAACCTGCCACCACCGATTCCGCCGATGCATCGCATCAGCAAAGCCCACGACATCCTCGACACGCTGTGAAAACCTTCCTTCGCAAAGTGAAGCTCTCGTTCCTCGCGATGTTGTGCGGCTGGTTAGCGTGCAACATCGCGTGGTGGGTGGGAGCGATTCCAAGAATGGACCTCGCGTCGGTCCAGCATGCGAATCTCAAACAATCCCTTCTATTCGCCCTCGCCGTCGCCATCTGCACTGCAATCGTGATCGGCATGGCCTGGCTGGCGATTTTCTTGCCGGTCGATCTTTGCGTGAACGATGCCTCGCGATTGCGTCGGTCACGCACGGCGGCTGGCTGTGGCTTCCTCGCCGCCTTTGCCATCGTGCTGGCGGCCTTCGTGGCCTTCGCGTGGAATGATGTCAGTCGCTGGGGCCTCGTCGATGGCATCCGTGCCACCTGGAGCCTAGCCGCCCTGCCCTACGTGCTCGGAACCTGCGCCACCGGCACCGTCGCCGCATATGTCCGCGCAAGATGGGACTCACCCCATGCGCAGCACCATCATGACAAGCCATGAAAAACTTCCTTCGCAAAGTGAAGCTCTCGTTCCTCGCGATGTTGTGCGGCTGGGTCGCGTGCAACATCGCCTGGTGGGTGGGAGCGATTCCGATTCTTTTAAAGCCGGGTTCCAGTCTCAGGGGGGCCGATTTCATGATGATAGGCACATTCACAGGAATAGTTGTCTTGATCACATGGCTGGTGATCTTCCTGCCAAGCGATCTTTTCGTGAGCAACACCTCGCGCCTGCGTCAACCGCTGGTAGCAGCACGGTGCGGCCTCCTTGTGAGCTTTACCCTTGTGGCTGCCATCTTTGGCTACGTCGCCTGGTTTGAAATTGCGTCTCACGGGTTGGTCGAAGGTGTGTGGCGCACTCTCGACAAAGCCGCACTGCCCTACGCCCTCGGCACCTGCGCGACCGGCAGCGTTGCTGCATACGTCCGTGCACGCATGGACAAACCCCAAGCACCAGCATCCCCATGAACACCCTCACGATCTTCTACGATGCCCATTGCGGCCTCTGCTCGCGCTTTCGGCGCTGGATGCTCGACCAGGCTGCTTACGTTCATCTCGATTTCATGCCCTACGACTCCGAACAAGCGCAGAAACGTTGCCCTGATCTTCCGAACCTTCGCGCCGATCAGGAAATCGTTGTCATGGGCGATGACGGATCGCTCTGGCAGGGCGCGGGAGCCTGGGTGACATGCCTGTGGGCCTTGCGCGAGTATCGCGAGTGGTCACTGCGGCTCGCCAGCCCCGGCATGCAGCAGATCGCCCGCCGCGTGGTGCATTGGATCTCCAGCAACCGCATCAGCCTTTCGCATCTGCTGCGCTTGCGGAGCGATGATGCGCTGCGCGAGGAAGTGTCCCATGTTTCATGCGACACCGGCAGCTGTGCGGTGGATTGATCCGATTCAGGCACTCAGCAAATGCTTGAAGGAGCACCGCCGCCTGCGTTGTAATGCCTGCATGCATTTCCTCCGCTGCTTTGTCGCCGCTTCAGCTCTCACCTTCACGCTTCATGCCGCCGAGGAAAAACTTCGCCTCATTCGCGAAACCGATGCGCTGACACCGGAACAGGAACGCGCCGGTTTTCATGTGCCGCCAGGCTTCGAGGTCCAGCTCTTCGCCAGCGAGCCGCAGATCAACAAGCCGATCAACATCGCCTTCGACGCCCGTGGCCGCTTGTGGGTCTCCTCCACCGTCGAGTACCCCTACGCCGCCGAAAAATCACGCTGGTCCGATCCGCAAGGCACGAACGTCAAAGGCAGCCGCGATGCTATCAAAATCCTCGAAGACACCGACGGCGACGGCCGCGCCGACAAAGTCACCGACTTCGCCAACGAACTGAACATCCCCACCGGCGTCCTCCCTTGGCACAAACCGGAGCACAAAGCCGGCTGCATCGCCTGGAGCATCCCGAACATCTGGTACTTCGCCGACACGGATGGCGATGACATCGCCGACCATCGTGAAGTTCTCTTCGGCCCGCTTGGTTATGAAAAAGACACCCACGGCATGTGCAGCAGCTTCCGCCTCGGTCTCGACGGCTGGGTTTATGCCACGCACGGCTTCAACAACACCAGCCACTTCAATGCGAAGGACGGCAGCACCCTCGAACTCCACAGCGGCAACGTCTTCCGCTTCAAACCCGACGGTTCACGTGTCGAACCGTGGACACACGGCCAAGTAAACCCATTTGGCCTGTGTTGGGACCGCTACGGCAATCTCTACAGCGCCGACTGCCATAGCTCGCCCATTTATCAGCTCATTCGTGGTGCCCACTATCCGAGCTTTGGCAAGCCGGACGATGGCCTCGGTTTCGCGCCCGTGATGTGCGAGCACAGCCACGGCTCCACCGGCATCTGCGGCATCGTTTACATCGACGGCGGCGTGTGGGGCCCGGAGTGGGATGATCACACCTTCGTCGGCAACTGCGTCACCTCGCGCGTGAACCACGACAAGGTTACCTTCACCGGCTCCACGCCAGAGGCCAACGAGCAGCCCGACTTCCTCACCAGCGATGACCCTTGGTTCCGCCCCGTCGATCTCCAACTTGGTCCCGACAACGCCCTCTACATCGCCGACTTCTACAACAAGATCATCGGCCACTACGAAGTGCCGCTCGATCATCCAGGACGAGACAAAGAACGCGGGCGGATCTGGCGGGTAGTGAAAAGGGACAACAAGCCACGCGTGAATGCGGCGGGTGATCCTGATGTAGCCCGAATTCGTCGTCTGCGAGACCTCGAAGCAGGTCCTCCACTCAAAGTCATTCCGCCGGAACTGGAATGGGATCCATTCAAAACCCAGGAAGATTCGCCACCGGTTCAACTAGCCCGCACACTCGCACTACGAAATTTAGATCCTGATGCGAAACTGCGATTTGAAGCCCTTGTTCAGCTTCATGACATTCGCAATCGTGTTGCTGATTCAGATGACTCCGTTCTTCGTCATGCCTGTTTGGTCAGTGAACGAGACCTATTTGTGAATTCCTCCGGCCTGATCGAACTGCTCCCTATTGGGGCTGTTCCGCTGCCATCACATGTCTTCCCCGCCGAAATGGAGCTCATTTTGCTCTCACTGTCTCAAGCCGAGGCGAGCTCATGGCTCTTCAAATTTAGTTCCTACTTGGCGCAGGACCAGACTTCAAAGGCCCGTAGGCTCGCCCACATCGCCCGCCACGGTGACCCCGCTCTCTTGCTCGAAGCCATCTCGCTCGCCCGCCAAGCAACTCTCCCTCTCCCCGCCCCTGACAACGCCAAGACCAAGACCAACTCCGGGGTCAGGGATCAGCCCAACACCTCACAACAAGTCTCCACCATCCAAGCCATCTCTGAAAGCATAGCCGAGCGCGGCACGCCTCCGCCGCCCGAACTCCTCGCCTGGGCACAAGAACTCGCCACGCGGCTTCTCAATTCTACCACCACCAAGCCAACACCCAGCTGGACAACTCTCGGCGACGCAAAATGGACCATTCAGCCTCGCAAGCTCAGCGATGGCACCGAGGCCCCCGTCCTGCAAAGCATTGCCAAAGGCGGCGGTGATGAAGAAAGCCGCACTGGCACGCTGAAGTCGATCACCTTCACCGCGCCGGCCAAGCTTGCTCTCTGGATCAACGGCCATCGCGGTCCGCCGAAAGCCGAGCCGCACGCCAAAAACGTCATTCACCTCCGCGAAGCCAAGACAGGCCAAATCATCTCCAGCGCCTTCCCACCGCGCTCCGACATCGCCAAACAAGTCGAGTTTGATCTCAAGGATCACATTGGAAAACCCATCACACTCGAAGTCATCGACGGCGATGATGGCAAGGCCTACGCCTGGCTCGGCATCACCCGCATCGAGCCCGCCGTGGTAAGCGTGAATGATTTCCAAAGCGCCGACACCACACGCGAGAGCCTCAAAACCCTCGCCACCATGCTCCAGCACAGCGCCCCGGCCGCGTTGCGCGAAAAACTCGCCGCTTACCTTCCACCACGCCCCGCGCCACCACCGCTGCCCGTTTCACCCGAGCAACGCAAACAACTCGACACCCTCATCGCTGCTCGTGTCGCCGCCTTTGCCAAAGCTAAGCCCGATCTCGAAACTGGAGCCAACGTCTTCAAGATGAACTGCGCCGCCTGCCATCAAATCAAAGGCGAAGGCGGCCTCATCGGCCCGCAGCTCGACGGTATCGGTGCACGCGGCCCCGAACGCCTTTGCGAAGACATCCTCGACCCCAATCGCAACGTCGATGCCCACTTTCATCTCCACACGCTCACTCTGAAGGACGACAGCACCTTCGCCGGCTTCCTCAAAGCCGAACTCGGCCAAATCCACCTCCTCGCCGACGCCACCGGCAAAGAACACCGCATCGGCAAGAAGGACATCGCCAAAACCGAAGTCTCTCCCATCTCCCTCATGCCACCGACGTTTGGGCAGACGCTCGATGAAGCGACATTCAACGACTTGCTGGGGTATTTGTTGAATGAGAAGGCGGGGAAGTGATTGAACATCACTGCACCATGACTCAACGCGTTCTTTCCTTGATGATTTTGATCACCCTTGGTGCCGCAATGGCCTCCGAGGTACTGAAACCGCATCCAAAAGCTCTTCCGAACAAACACGCACCTGGCGAGGTGGATCGGCCAGAGATGTTGAAGTTCATCGTTGCGAATCCCATAACGCTGCCGGGCATCGTGGTCGATGAAACGAGCGCTGAACTCGTCGGCGAGTGGGAGTACTCGACGCACACACCGCCTTATGTGGGACTTGGTTATTTACATGACATGAAGGCGGGGAAGGGGACCAAATCGGTGACGTTCACGCCGGATCTACCGAAGGCGGGCTGGTATGAGGTGCGGCTGGCGCATTGCTACAATGCGCGGCGCTCGACGAAGACACCGGTGACTATTCATCATGCGGATGGCGACACAACGGTGCGCATCAATCAGCAGCAAGAGCCCGAGCATGATCGTCTCTTCCGCACTCTGGGCACGTTCCGCTTTGAAGCGGGCCGCGTTGGCTGGGTGCGGCTGTCGAATGAGGGCACCGAGGCTGACAAGGTCGTGATTGCCGATGCGGTGCAGTTTTTGCCGGTGAAGAAATAAAAAAGCCGGAGTCTCGCGACTCCGGCTTCGTGATTCTTGGGATCCTATTCGTCCTCGGCTTCGGCAGCAGCGGCTTTCTTCCGCTTCTTCTTGCCACCGGCATTGCGTAGCGCCTTCGGAATCGGGTCTTCCTTCTTCTGCAGGGCACGGCGCAGCTTGCGCAGCGCGATGTTTTGCAGCTGGCGAATACGTTCGCGTGTCACACCGAATTCCTGACCGACTTCTTCCAGCGTGCGGGGCTTCTGGCCGGCAAGGCCGAAGCGGGCGTCGATGATCTTGCGTTCGCGTTCGTCGAGAACGGTCAGCAGGCCATCGAGCTGGCTGTGCATGTTCTTGTGCGAGAGCAGGTCGAAAGGCGTCTGCGCGTTTTCATCGCCGACGATTTCGCCGAACTCGGTGCTGTCGTCGTCGCTGATCGGCGCGTCGAGCGAGGCAGGGCGCATGGAGGCGACCTTGAGCTGGCTGAGCTTGGCACGATCAATGCCGATTTCTTCGGAGAGTTCGTCGTCAGTCGGTTCGCGACCGAGTTCTTCGGACATCGCCATGGCGACGCGGCGCATCTTGCTGATCTTGTCCACCATGTGGACAGGAAGGCGGATGGTCTTGGACTGATTGGCGAGGGCACGCTTGATGGACTGTTTGATCCACCAAGCAGCGTAGGTTGAAAGCTTGCCACCCTTGTTCGGGTCGAAGCGTTCCACGGCCTTCATCAGGCCGATGTTACCTTCGGAAATGAGGTCGAGAAGTGGCAGGCCGTAGTTGGCGTAATCTTGGGCGATCTTCACCACGAGTCGCAGGTTCGCACGAATCATGTGCGAACGGGCTTCGGGGTCGCCACGTTTGATGCGTTCGGCAAGCTCGACCTCCTGGTCGGGAGTCAGCAAGTCAGTCTTGCCGATCTCTCGCAGGTAAATCTTAATGCCTCCGTCGAGTTCCATATGAGCGTTCTAGTTGGGTAATACGATACAAAGAGCAACGTCCTTGCCCCCGGCCATGACGCAGGGGGCCGTCACAATATCAGACGATTTTGACTTTGCTCGTCTTTTTTGAGCAAGTTTGTGGCCAGAAGGCAGAGATGTACTGGGCGAAAGTGGCACGAGGAAGGAAATTGCAGACTCCGTTGAACTAAACTTTACGGGCCACGTCAACACCATTTCTAAAAAAGATTAGGATTTGCTAACAAAACAGGCTTCAATCCGGCACTTTTCCCGCTTTCGGAGACTTAGTGCAGACTGTACCAGCTGTACCGTGGATTCCTTTATTGCCTTTTTGCTCAATAACGCCCCCCGCTTGACACCGCCCCGCCTCTCCCCGACTTACTGGCCCCCGAAAATCCTGCTATGCCCCGCCGAATCTCCTACCGCGACGCCATCCGTGAAGCCCTTGATGAAGAAATCGCCCGCGACCCCATGGTCGTGGTCATGGGTGAAGAAGTGGCCCAATACAACGGCGCATACAAAGTAACGCAGGGCCTGTGGGAAAAGTGGGGCGACAAACGCCTCGTGGATACCCCTATCAGTGAGGCCGGCTTCATCGGCATGGGAATCGGTGCCAGCATGCTCGGTGTGCGTCCGGTGATGGAACTGATGTTTTGGAGCTTCTACACCGTGGCCTGGGATCAGATCGTCAATAATGGCGCCATGGTGCGCTACATGAGCGGTGGCAAGATCAACGTGCCCATTGTCATCCGTGGCCCTGCCAACGGCGGCACCAGCGTAGGCGCCACACACAGCCACACGCCAGAGAATATCATGGCCAGTTTCCCAGGTATGAAATGCGTCTGCCCCAGCAACGCTTACGATGCCAAGGGCCTTATGAAGGCTTCCATCCGTGACAATGACCCCGTCATGTTCATGGAAAGCACCATCCTTTACGGTGCCGAATGGGACGTGCCCGCCAACGATGAACTCCCCAACGGCGAACTCTTCATTCCGCTCGGCCTTGCAGACGTGAAACGCGAAGGCACCGACATCTCCCTCATCGCTCATGGGCGTGCTGTCATCACCTGCCTCGAAGCCGCACGCATCCTCGAAGAAGAACACGGCATCAGCGCCGAGGTCGTCGATCTGCGCAGCATTCGTCCGCTGGATGAAGACACCATTCTCGAATCCGTCGCGAAAACGCACCGCGCCATCTACGTCGAAGAAAATAAGCCCTACTGCGGCATCGGTGCTCAAATCGCCTACATGATTCAGGAGCGCATCTTCGACGAACTCGACGCTCCGGTGCAACGCGTATGCAGCCTCGATTCGCCCGCGATCTATAGCCCGCCACTCGAAGCCATCCAGATTCCAACGGCCGCTGTCGTTGTCGCCAAAGCCTTGAGTATTTTCTGATACGTCCCCTTCGCACTTCCAACTTTCAATCCTGATTTCGCCATGCCCAAATTCATCGAAATGCCCAAGCTCAGTGACACCATGACCGAGGGCACCCTCGCCAAATGGACAGTCAAAGAAGGGGACAAAGTCACCGTCGGCAAAGCCATCGCCGACATTGAGACCGACAAGGCCACCATGGAATACGCCAGCCCGTTTGAAGGCGTGCTCCACAAGTTCATCGCCATGCCCGGGGGCAAAGTCCCGCTCGGCGCTCCGCTCGCGGTCATTCTCGAAGACGATGAAGCTGCGCCAGCGAATCTCGACGAACTCATCGCCAAAGCTCAAGCAGCCGCGGCTCCAGCTCCCGCTGCAGAGAAAAAACCCGCCGCTGCAGCTGCCAAGGCCGCCAGCGCTGGCCCGCGTCTCCCACTCGCACCACAGCACAAGAGCCGTGCTGCCGCTGGAAACGCCAACCTTCGCGTCAAAGCCTCCCCGCTTGCCAAAAAAATCGCTGCTGAGCGCGGCGTCGATCTCAATACTCTCATCGGTACCGGCCCTGGCGGACGCATCGTGCGCGAAGACGTGGAGAACGCCCCTGTCGGTGGTGGTGCTTCACGCGGCCCTGCTACACCTGCAATTCGCCCCGTCATTGGCCCAGATGACGAACGCGTGCCCACCAGCAGCATGCGCAACATCATCGCCGAGCGCCTGCTCGCCTCGAAGACGCAGATCCCGCATTTCTACCTCCAGATGGAAGTCGATGCCGCGCCGCTCATGGAATTCCGCGCGCACCTCAACGCCGCCAATGAAAAAACCGGCGGCGTGAAGTACACCGTCAACGATTTCATCCTCAAGGCCGTCGTTCGTGCCGCACAGGCCCAGCCCGCCATCAATGCCGCATGGGATGGCGATGCCATCGTTAAATTCAAATCCGTCGGCCTCAGCGTCGCCATCGCGATTGATGACGGTCTCGTCACCCCGGTCATCAAGCAGGCGGAAAAGAAAACGCTGCTCGAAATCAGCCAGAGCGTCAAAGACCTCGCCGGCAAGGCCAAGAACAAGAAGCTCAGCCCCGACGACTTCGCCGGTGGCACGATCACCGTGTCGAATCTCGGCGCGTATGGCATCGACCAGTTCGCCGCCATCATCAATCCACCGCAGGCCGCGATTGTCGCCATCGGCAGCATCCGCAAAGCCGCCGTCGTGAATGACAAAGGCCAGGTCGTCGTCGGTCAGCGCATGTGGGTCGGCCTCAGCGGTGACCATCGCGTCGTCGATGGTGCCGTCGCTGCCACCTTCCTCGCCGAAATGCGCAAGCTGCTCGAAAATCCGGCGCTGATGCTGGTGTAATTGGGAGGCAGCCCATCACATGATGGAATTCTGATACGAGTTCAGCTTCACTGAAGAATCATCGGCCACGTTCACCCACACATGCACGTGCGGGCGGCCACGAAAGTACCAGACGAAGGACGGGCCTTCGATGCGCCAGTTGTCGTAGATGCCGTCGTCGCCGAGATCGCCCTCTTTGTAGAAGGCGAGGCTGCAATGATCGAGTCCGCCCTGCGCGGTGAGGCATTTCATCGCCTCGTCCTGATCTGATTGGCGAAACGGCTCCAGCATATGATTGAGAATGCGCTGAAGCTCCGCTTTCTGATCGGCGGCGAATTCGGACACTGGGCAGCCGGGAAACTTGCCGTCCTTGCCTTTGAATCCCACCAGTTCCTCGGTCGGCATGCCCTGCGTGACGAGCGCGAGCGCCTGATGCTTCGCGTCGAGCACATGGTAGAGCTTGTTCGCCTCCAGCGCCTGATGCCAGAAGACGTTGTGCGGATGATTCGGCTTCTCATAGAGCGCATCGCCTTCGTGCGCATAAAGAATGGGGCCGCCGAAGGCCACATGCTCGGAGCTGTCGCCATCACAACGCAGCGTCATGTGCCGGCTGCTGAGCACGAACTCAAACTTGCCGCTGCCCGGTTCGCCGAAAATCGCGATGCCCTGCTTGTTGCCGAAGCCGCCAATATCGTCATCGAGCTGCTTGTCGAAACGCTCATGCCACTCGGGAGCCGTGATTCCCTCGAAGATGGTACGAATCATCGCTTGTTGATCAGCGGTGAAGAACTCGCTCTTGATCGCCGGCTTGGTGATACGCCAGTTGTTTTCTAGTCGCGTGCGCAGCAGACCGCGCTTCGGATCCACATGATCCCACGCAAAACAGACTTCCTTCCGTTGCTCCGGCTTCAGCGACTCATAGAGCAGCTTTACGACAGACTCCGGCACAACGGGCGCGGCTTGCAGTATGCGCGGTGTCGCGGCGAGAGCCGCCAGCGATGCAGTGGAGCGGAGAAACGACCGGCGGCTCAATTGGGCATTCATATCCGCAAGACTATCTAATCGGCGGACCCGAGACAAGCCTGCTGATAAAGTACGATGAACACTCTTGTCCGTCGTGTGTGGGCATGTCGAGGTCGCAGATCGCGGACACGAGTGTCCATCGTACTATTTGCGCAACAACAGGCGCGTCGCCATATCATGCGCCCATGGACCTGCCCGATGTCATCGCCCATTGCCTCAGTCTGCCCGGCGCGGAAGAAACAACACCCTTTGGTCCCGAGGCGCTGGTGTACAAAGTTGGCGACAAGATGTTCGCCGTCACCGTTCCGGAGGATTTTCCGCCGCGCATCAATCTCAAATGCGATCCCGAACGTGCCATCGAGCTGCGGGACGAACACAAGGCCATTAAGCCCGGCTGGCACATGAACAAGCGCCACTGGAACACCGTCGTGCTCGACGGCAGCCTGCCACCGCAACTCGTGCGCGAGTTGGTCGAGCATTCGTATCAGCTCGTCTTCGATGCGCTGCCGAAGAAGGCGAAGGAAGGCTTGAAACGCAATCCAGCGAAGCGCTAGCCCACCACCAGTTCCACCGGGCAATGATCGCTCCCATGCACGTCATCACGAATCGTGCATGACTTGAGCGCAGGCTTCAGTTTTTCCGAGGCGAGCCAGTAATCCAACCGCCAGCCGATGTTCTTCGCACGCGCATCGGGCGTGCGTTGTGTCCACCAGGTGTAGCGACCAGGGCTGGGATCGAACTGGCGGAAGACGTCGAGGAAGCCAACGTCGAGATGCTTGGTGAAGCTGGCGCGTTCGTCATCGCTGAAGCCAGGATTCATGCGGTTCGATTTCGGATTGGCGAGATCGATTTCCTGATGCGCGCAGTTAAGATCACCGCAGGCGATGACGGGCTTGGTCTTCTCCAGCTTCTTCAAATGCGCGCGATACGCGTCGTCCCATTGCATGCGGTAGCTCAGACGGGCGAGTTCGGCCTGCGAGTTCGGCGTGTACACGTTGACGAGATGAAAGTCGGGAAACTCCACGGTGATGAGGCGGCCTTCGCGATCATGTTCGTCGATGCCAAAGCCGAGTGCGGAGGTCTTGAACGGCACGCGGCTGAGGATCAGCGTGCCGGAGTAACCTTTCTTCACCGCGCTGTTCCAAACGGCAGTGTAGCCGCTGAACCAGCCGAGATCGACCTGCTCCTGCTGCGCCTTCGTTTCCTGGAGGCAGATGACATCGGCATCGCCCATGAGCATGTATTCACGCAGGCCTTTGCCGAGCGAAGCACGGATGCCGTTGACGTTCCAGGAGGTGAGTTTCATCCGCCGATGTTGGCAGCTTTTGCTGATGCCGCCAGCAAACAAAGCGGGCGCTTAACCTGGCGGCCTAAACCTCGATCTCCGAGCGCTGAAGAGCCGAAGTTGGGGTGACTCCAAAAGCCGAACGCACGCAGTGATAGTATCAAATGAGGCTATCAAACCAGCTTCAGTCCATGCGGCACGAAGGCGTTGAAATCAGTGCGATTGTTCGTTGCGAGTTCAGCGCCACCCACGACGGCCGTGGCGGCGATCATCGCATCAATGCGCAGGGTGCGTTTGCGGCCTGCGGCGTTGAAAAGGCGGGCGGCTTCGAGGGCCTGAGGTTCGTCGAAAGGGACGAGATCATGCAGAAAGGATCGCATCGTGGCGATTTGTGGTGCGGTGACTGGGCCGCAGATGAACTCGTACCACGCTGGCATTGGTGCAACGAGTGTCTCGCCCGCCTGCGCCCACTGGATCAGATCCTGGCTTTCCGGACTGCCGGGCACGAGACCGAGGATCAGGTAGTTGGTGTCCAGACAGATCATCGGCCTCTCCACTGCTTCCGATCCTGCCGCACTTCCGCCAGATAAGCCTTGGCCGCTTTGGACGGTAGCCCCTCACCCGACAGGTGCAGATGTTGGAGCAGGGCCACCGGATCAGGCTTGGCCGCTGGCCTCTCAGCCAGTGAAACCGCACGCCGCACCACCTCCGCCTGCGAGACCTTCCACAGCTTGGAAAGACTCTTGATGCGGGTGGTGGTCCCTTCGTCGAGCGCGAAGGTCGCGCGGTGGGTCATGGTCGCCATGCCATAACGCATACCATCACTCGCGGGAGGCGCAAGCTGTCGATTGGCGAGAGTCTAGGGAGCCGCCTAAGCGGGGCTTTTGGCCGTTTCTGACAAAACAGCATCGGCAACCGCAGGTATCGTCGTTGTTTTAAACTTCTGCGCTGACTCGTGTGCGTCTTGGACCAATACAAGTCCTCGGGAATCACCTTTGAGATATAGCTCTCGACCGAAATACAAACGCGCAAGTGTCTGCAACGTGGGTTTTGCAGCCCGCCTCGCAGCGTCAATGGCAGCCTCATAATGACGCGTTCCTTCGGCAATGTTTCCTCCGCGGAAATAGGCTAATCCTATGGTGGCCAGGAGACATATTGCGTCTGTCGCGCTTACGAGTTTTCGATCAACCTTCTCAATTGATATAAGAGCCTCATCTGGTCGACCAAGTAACGCCTGAGAGAAAGCGATGTTGTTTAGCAAACCTGGGTGCCCTGGATTTGTCGGCAACCCAGCCTCTGCAATTTCTATTCCCATTTGGGGGTCTTTCAGAAGGGAGGCAGATACACCCGATGCGAGCAAATGAGGTCGAGATGAAAAAGATTCCTCTTCAGCCCATGCCTTGGACTGCAAAACAACATCTGACCATCGTCCATTGTTGTGGTGATCGAGCGCGACGGCCTCTGCAGCATTTGGCAGGGCAAGTGCATTCTCCTCGATTTCCGTGAACCCAGTTCGCTTGCTCGACCAAACAATCTGGGCAAGCGCATTGTCATTTGGATTTCGAAGCGCCAACCTGAACATCTTGTTAGCAGCTCGATTGTTGCCTGCAAACATCTCGAAGCTGCCCAAAGCCGAGGCTAGCTCACTCGTATGGAAAGGAGAATAATTGGCGTCTTGGATGAGTTTATGTCCAAGCTTTAGAAATTTTGGCGATTTATCCAGCACGCTAGACAATGCAGTTTCGCTAGCCACCAGCCATGGATCAGTTGGGGTCTTTGGATTTGATCTGAGGAGATGGAGAGCCTCGTCTGGTTTGCGCGAATGGAGAAGAAAACGGACAAAGCTGCGCAACACGAAGCGGTCATACGGAGCTAGACCATGAGCCACCCGAATAGCATCACTAGCAGATTTGACGTGTCCCAGAAGCATGTAGTTGCGCGCAAGATCGAGCCATACGAAAGCATTTCGCTTCTCCTCGATTCTGCGAGTTTTCAATGCGGCTATCTCTTTCCTAATCGTGCTTCGAGTGGCGACATTTTGCTCACTTTCGGTTTTTTCAATTCCCAGAATATTCTGAGCTAAAGCCACGGCGGATGGAGATACGGGGCCACCGCTGGCTAATATGAATTCGGCCGCCTCCAATGCTGTGTCTGATTTTCCCAGAACGATTGCTGCACTAACCACATCAACAGCAAATTATAATGCCGTATTCTCCCGCCACGCTTGTTCTTTTTTCACGATGAACTGCGTGCCGTCGAGTGTTCCACTCTTGTTCACCAAGGCCCCATCAAGTTCACCGGTATGAAGAGCATCGCGCAGAGATTTCCAGCGCGGCACTACCCGGCGGTCTCCGGTCTCATCTGTGGCGGCCATAATGCTAACGAAAGAGATTGTATTCCGCCTTGGTGGCGAGCACATCAAATGCAGAAATGAATCGCTCAAGTCCAAACTGATTGGTTGTTCGATTCAATGGGTGGCCACGAAGCTTGGGATCTGGATCGCACAAAAAACGGACCAGTTCCAGCACCTGAGAACTTACTTGGGGTGGCAGTGAAAGTCCGAATGTTGCAAGGCCACGCTCAAAAGCGTCGCGAACATATGGTAAAACAGAACGGTAATCATGTGGCCATGCAGCGGGCTGGTGCCCAAGGCTCAACTCCTTGCGCCACAACGCAGTGATAGATGCACCACCTGTGAAGAAGAAGACAATGATGCTTCCTAACAGGTATAAATCACATCCAAGCCTTCGTGTTTTCCAGTCATGTGAAACTTCCAAATAAATTAATTCAGGGGGAGCGTAGCTTGGGTCACCCGCAATGTTTAGGTTGCTGCGAGGACTCGGTGTTTGACCGTTCATGGCATCTGCACATCCAAGATCTCCCACTTTCGCCCCAAAATTCTCGAAGATCAGAATATTTGACGGCTTCAAATCTTGATGAGCAATTCCATGAGTGTGCAATTGATTCATTGCCACTGTGATTTCGTGTAATGTTCGAAGAGTCCAAGCCAACTCGACATTGGCGATCTGTCCGAGGTGACTTCTAACATCACCATTCGTGGCCAACTCGAAGATTATATAGCACACCGGTAATGTGCAGTTGGGTAGCCGATGTTCCCCAGCATCAATAAGACGTGCCACGCGCTTCATTCCCTTATCTTTGCAGATGGTGAGAATATCACGCTCAAAGTTAAAGGCAGTCGTATGGCGCTGTAAAGCCCTCGCAAAATCAGGTTCACCTGCGAGGCGCCGCAGGTTGAGAGCTTTCAAGAATGCTGTTTTTGGTTCACTTGGGCCTTCTCGAACGACGATATAAGGCACACCAAAATTTCCACCGGTCGCTCCGTCAGGAATCCGCCTCTGCACAACCAATCCGCCTGGAAGCTCTACGCCCTCCAGGTACTCGGCAGCACAAAGATCATTGGATAGTGAATTCATGCAGCGATGTTATCACATCTCCAAAATTCACCATCATTGATTCACACCTTCGCCAAGAGCGCATTGAACGTCGCGCTCGGGCGGAGTGCGGCATTCGCTTTGGCGGTGTCGGGCTTGTAGTAGCCGCCGACTTCGACGGGCTTGCCTTGCACGGCGAGGAGTTCGGCGACGATCTTGGCTTCGTTGGCGGTGAGTGCTTCGGCGATGGGCTTGAACTGGGCTTGCAGCTCGGCGTCGGCGGTTTGTGCGGCCAAGGCCTGCGCCCAATACAGGGCGAGGTAGATGTGGCTGCCGCGGTTGTCGATGGTGCCGAGTTTGCGGCCGGGGCTGCGGTCGAATTCGAGGAACTTGCCGTTGGCGGCGTCGAGGGTGTCGGCGAGGACCTTGGCCTTCGGGTTTTTGAAGGTGTCGGCGAGGTGCTCGAAGGAGGCGGCGAGGGCGAAGAACTCGCCGAGGCTGTCCCAGCGGAGGTAGTTCTCTTCGCAGAACTGCTGCACATGCTTCGGCGCGGAACCGCCGGCACCGGTCTCAAAGAGGCCGCCGCCATTCATGAGCGGGACGATGGAGAGCATTTTTGCCGATGTGCCGACTTCGAGGATGGGGAAGAGGTCGGTGTTGTAGTCGCGCAGGACGTTGCCAGTGACGGAGATGGTGTCGAGCCCGAGGACGATGCGCTCGAGGCTGACGGTGCAGGCTTCGGCGGGTGGCAGGATGCGGATGTCGAGGCCGGAGGTGTCGTGATCTTTGAGATACTTCTCCACTTTGGCGATGATTTGGGCGTCGTGGGCACGAGCCTTGTCGAGCCAGAAGATGGCGGGCACGCCGCTGGCACGAGCGCGTTTGACGGCAAGCTTCACCCAGTCTTGAACCGGGGCATCTTTGGTCTGACAGGCACGCCAGATGTCGCCCTGCTCGACGGTGTGTTCAAAGAGCACGTTGCCATCCTTGTCGGTGACGCGGAGGACGCCGTCGCCGGGGGCTTCGAAGGTCTTGTTGTGGCTGCCATATTCTTCGGCGGCCTGGGCCATGAGGCCGACGTTCGGGACGCTGCCCATCGTCTTCGGATCGAGAGCGCCGTTCTTTTTACAGAAGTCGATCGTGGCCTGGTAGATACCGGCGTAGCTGCTGTCCGGGATGACGGCGAGCGTGTCCTGCTCCTTACCAGCGGCATTCCACATTTTGCCGCCGCTGCGGATCATCGCGGGCATGGAGGCATCGACGATGACGTCGCTCGGCACATGCAGATTGGTGATGCCTTTGTCGCTGTTCACCATCGCGAGAGCGGGGCCGTTCGCGTAAGCGGCCTGAATGTCGGCCTCAATCGCGGCCTTCTTGTCAGCAGGCAGCTTGTCGAGCTTCGCGACGAGGTCGCCGAATCCGTTGTTCAAATCCACACCGATCTCTGCAAGCGTGGCGCTGTGTTTGGTGAGCAGGTCTTTGAAGAAGACGCGCACCGCATGGCCGAAGATGATCGGATCGCTCACTTTCATCATGGTGGCCTTCATGTGCAGCGAGAACAGCACTCCATCGGCCTTCGCCTTGGCGATCTGCTGCTCGAAGAAGGCAACGAGGGCCTTCTTGCTCAGCTTCGTGGCGTCCATGATTTCACCAGCTTTGAGCGCGAGCTTCGGCAGCAGCGTTTTCGTGCTGCCGTCCTTGCCGATGAATTCGATCTTCACCTCGGTGGCTGCTGGCACGCACACGGATTTCTCGTTCGAGAAGAAGTCATCCTTGCCCATCGTACCGACGGTGGTCTTCGAATCGGCGGACCACTTGCCCATCGAGTGAGGGTGCTTCTTCGCGTAATCCTTCACCGCTTTCGGCGCGCGGCGGTCGCTGTTGCCCTCGCGGAGCACCGGATTCACGGCGCTACCCATGACCTTGGCGTAACGAGCCTTGATGTCCTTCTCAGCGTCGGTCTGCGGATTCTCAGGCAGATTTGGCAGCGCGTAGCCTTTGGCCTGAAGCTCGGCGATAGCGGCCTTGAGCTGCGGCTGGGAGGCGGAGACGTTCGGCAGCTTGATGATGTTTGTGGTCGGCTCCAAACAGAGTTTGCCTAGGTAAGCGAGGTCATCATTGATGCGCTGCTCAGGTGTCAGAAAATCTGGGAACTGGGCAATGATGCGTCCCGCCAGCGAGATGTCGCGCGTCTCCACCGCGATGCCAGACGACTTGGTGAACGCCTGGACGATGGGCAGGAACGAAAAGGTGGCGAGGAGCGGCGCTTCGTCAGTGAGCGTGTAGTAGATGGTAGGCTTGGCGGACATGATATCGGAGTTTTTGAGAGCGGGAGTGCTAAACGCGACGGCCTATTTGCGCAATCACCAGCTGCCGCAGTTTCCATGTCCGTTTTCTCACCGCACGGCATCTCGAATCACCGGCACGAGCAGCTCGGCGACGAGCTGATGCCCGATATCGCCGGGATGCATGCCGTCGAGCAGCATCTCCTCAATGGTCGTCTTGTTTTTGGCGGCAAAGGCCGGATAAACGGCGTGGACATCGACGAGGGGCAATTTCAGCTCCGTGGCGAGTTTTCGGAGCGCCTCGTTGTATTTCGTTAGGTTCAGCGGCTCGAAGCCATCCTCGGCATCGGCGTTGTAGGGCGGCTTGCCGTAGAGTTCGCGGAGCTTCGAGGTCCAGCGCAGCGGATTGGTGGTCATGAGGATGACCTTGGCCTGTGCATTTTGCGCGGCGGTGATCATGATGCGCAGATTGAGAAGATATTCGGCCAGTGGTACGCGCGGCATGGTGGCGGGCGGGTTCTTCCATACATCCACGGCACTGTCATTGATGCCTAACTGCATGACCACAAGACGTGGCGTGTATTGCAGCACGTCGGTTTGCATGCGCTTGCGCGCATCCCGCGTGGTGTTGCCGCCGATGCCTGCATTGTGAACACCGAGTGAGGAGCCGATGCTTTGCAACGCGATCTCCACGCGCTCCGCATACACTTTCAAGCTACCACGAGGCGCAGTCGTGGAGTCGCCAAACATGACGATGCCGCCGGGCTTCGGCTGCGCTTTGGGTGGCGGCACAAAGACAGGAATCTCACCCGCACCGAGATCGGCGGTGTTGATCTTCATCCGCAAGCCTCCCTGCATCGTGGTGATCCAGAGTTCGCCGGGTTTGCGCTCGTAGAGGTAAGGATAGGACACTCGGCCTCCGGGCACATAATTGGCCGCAACGATGACGGGTTTTGACCAAGTAGCCGTTTCATCAGCGGAAAATGCGAGCGACAGCTCCACACGGCTCGAACCACTCGCCGGATCATGCCGTGGCGGCGCATTCCACAGCAGCGCGATGCGTCCATCGGCCAAACGCGCCATCTGTGGGCAGCAGGTGACGGCCTTGATCGTCGTTTGCTTCAAGCCGTCCCACTTCAATCCATCACGCGAACTGGCTTCCCACAAAAAGCCCGACTCCGTGCGCAGCAGCAGGTAGAGCGAACCATCTTTTCGCTCGATCACGCTGCCTTCGATGCTGCCCGCGTGGTCATGAGCGCCGATCCCGTAGTCGAGCACATCGCCGCGCTGCCAGGTCATGCCGAGATCATCGGAAGCCCACATCACCGTCGCATGCCGCCACTGCGGGATGATTTCCTGGCCCACGAGCACGACGCGGCCAGATTTCATCTGAATGAGCGAATGAATGCAGCCACACCACGGAACGCTGAGCTTCACCGGCGTTTCCCACGTCTTGCCATCGTCTATGCTGCGATAGGTGTAAGTCGGTAGCACGAAGTCCTTCCAGCTCACATCTTTCTCACCCCAGCGCCAGCCTTTCGGCTGCTTACGCTCTGCACCATTCATCCATGCGGAGATGACGACACCTTCACGCGTGCGTAGCAGCGCGCGCTCATTACTCACCGCGAACTTCGCCGGATCCGCAAACAGCGGCGTACTGGTCCAGGTGCGACCTTCGTCCGTGCTCCGCAGAGCATTCTTCAAGTCGATGCATAGCGTACCGCCGTCCGCAGTGGTGACAAAAGGCCCTTGATGTGTGAAGGGCAGCACGGAGGCCTTGGGATGCAACGTTGGGGCATCTGCGGCGAAGATAGCGGTGCTGAGGAGAAGGAGAAAATATTTCATGATCGACTTCCTACGCTCTAAATCAGCGTCCTTGTGCTTTCCTCACCTCATCGATGGATTTGAGGATGTTTGTCTTCCACACGCCTTGGAGTTTTTCAGGCTCGGCGCGGTTCAGGGCCTTCATGGCATCGTCAAACTGGCCTTTGCGTGTCAAAACACGCGCAATGCCTTGCAGCGCCCCGTATTCATCGGCACCGCCGATGCGGGTGCGACCTTCGATGATGGCTTGGTAGGCCGTCAGTGCCGTTGCGTCGTTCTTGAGATTGGTTTCACGGTTTTGGGCCGTCAGCAGCAAGATGGCATCGCGCGTGCGCGGCTCACTGGTGAAATCTAAAGCGGCGTTGAGATCAGCCTCGGCCTTGTCCCCGGCTTTGGTGATGGAATAGGCTCTGCCGCGAGCGTGGAAAGCATCGCCGCGTTTCCAAAACGGCCACTTGGCGATGTCTTCATTCGCAAACCTCGCGATGACTTCGGGTGCTTTAAAGGTGGCGAGCAGGTGTTGCATCTGCGCGGTCTTCTTCACGGCTTCGATGGGGATGCGCTCGATGATCGCTTCGGCATTCGCTTTGTCGAGCAGCGCAGCCTGCTCCAACGCAGCGGCTTTTTGCAAGTCGGTGAGCTTGCCTTCGGCGAGCGCGAGGAAACCGGCGGCTTTGCGCTGCTGCGTGGCTTCGGGGTAGCCGATGACGAAGTCGGTGACGGTCGGACCGGAGTCGAACTGATGCGAGCGTCCGTCGTAGAAGTGGGCGAACTTCATCGGCTCATGAAAGCCTTCGGTGCCACTGGGTGAGAGGGCGCTGACTTCCTGACCGTCGCCGCGCACGCGCTGGCGGCAGAGGTTGATGTGCCAGGGCAGACTCTGCGTGGGGTGGCGGCCGATGATTTGATGCAGCGGATCGTTTTCATCCTGCGTGACGGGCAGGCTGATCTCGACGGTCCAGTGATCGTCGGCGATGTGCGTGGCGGCTTCCGCCTTCGAATCCCAGGTGAACCACTGGCTGCGTGGCGTGCCGCGATCCAGATCGACGACGTGACCTGCGGGGCTGACGGCGATGGAGTAGTAGGAGTGCGTCTCGGTGGCGATCTCGATCTCGATGGCATCTCCATGCCACAGCGCCTGGTCGTCATCGCGGGTGGTGGTGATGTTGGGTTTCTCACCGCGTCGTTCATCGCAACGAATGGCAAAGACGACGTTGTTGCCCTGCCAGCCAGCCTTGAACGAAGTGCCGAAGGTGGGAGTGCGGCCGGTTTGTAGCTCGCGGAATTTGCCCGTGGCGGCGGGGGGGCAGTTTTGCCAATATTCATCGTCGAGTTTGCCATCAATGACGATGCCCTTCGCATCGCCGACGAGGCGCACGGTGGGCACGGGGCCGCGTTTTTGGCCGAGCTGCTGGGATTTCATGCGCAGGCCTTTGAGGAAGTCGTCGATGAGGGCGAGGCGTTTGCCGAATACACTCGCGGCATCGGTTTTGGCATTCGCTTTCTCGAAAAGGGCGAGCGCTTCATCGGCCTTTGGCTTGTCCACATCCATCACCTTCCAGTTGGCTTCGCAGAAGGTGAAGAAGGTGTGCATCTCGCTCTCAGCAGGGCCGTAGAAGAGGCGGCAATACTCACGCAGAGCCGTGGCGGGCTCGTAGCCGGGCCAGTAGGCGCGGGCGGTGAAATAGACGAGGAAGTGATTGAAGCCGATGCCGACTTTATCGAAGTCGTTGCGCACGGTGAGCCAGATATCCTCGCCTTGTGACATGCCTTTGGTGGCGAGGACGCTGTCGCCCATCGACTGCGAGGCAAAGGCGGGCAGATACCAACCGCGATCGGTGAAGGGATAGTTCTCGAAGTTGATGATGGGGTTGTCGGTCTTTTTTGCCCAGGCGGCACGCAGAGCTTCCGGCGCGGCTTCGCCCTCGGCTTTGGAGGCGGCGATGTTCATCGGGCGACGGCCTCCGACGATGCCGACGAGCACATTGGGCTCCAGTTTGTCGATCTTCAGCGGTGGCAGGGTATAGACGCCGTAAGCGCAGTTCAGCACCTTCGCGTGCGGATGCGTTTTGCCGACCTCTTTGGCCACGCGATTGACGAAGTCCCACACGTAGTCGCTGAGCAGGCCGCGTTCGATGCGCTCGGGTGAGTCCTTGCCTTTGCACTTCTCGCATTGGCAAATGGAGGTGTAGCCATCGGGCGGCATGATGGAGACGCTTTCCAAGTGGAACGTGTCGAGCAGCGCCCGCGCATAGCGCACGGTCTCGCGGAAGAGTTCGTCATTCGAGTAGCAGAGCTGGCACTTCGAGTCGCCGGCCTTGAAGTCGGGTTTGCCGCCGTAGACCGCGAACCATTCGGGATGGGCGTCGAACACAGGCTGGCGATTCGTCATGTTCGCCATGCCGTGGGCGATTTGCAGGCGCTCGTCGTTGCGAATACTAAGGCGCATGACCCACAGCGCGGAGTCCGACCCGCAGGTGGCGAAGCGGAAGTTGAACTGCCTCAAAGCGAAGTCCGGCTTCACGGTTTCGTCGAATTTGGGCAGCTCGATGGTCTTCAGCGTGGGCAGCACCTCGCCGAGTTCGCCGGGCAAAAACCAGCGTGCGCCGAGTTTTTGCAAAAAGCCGCTCACCGCGTTGAAACTGCCGCGTTCATCGAGGCCCCAGACTTCGAGTGTTTCGCCATCCAGCGGGATTTTGGCCCGGTGCTTATACAAACCGGGATTCGGCAGCCCATACGGCGCTCCGACGATCTTTTCCCACTCGGCCTGCGCCCGCGGGATGTCGCCATTGTTCCGCGCAAACGGCCCCACCGGCTCAAAGTCCGCATCATCGCCGATCAGCGCCATCCAGTCCGCACCGGTGGCGATGCGATATGCGCCATCATTGAGCCCTTCGGCTTTCACCGGACATGATTCACTCGCGCCGATGAAGACTTTGACCGCGTTCCCGCTTGGTTGCGTGACGATGGGCAGCTTCGCACCGCTGATCTTCTCGATCTGCTGCCGAAACTCATGCGCGGCGACACGCTGCATGCGCGTGGGATTTATCGAGATGACGATCTCCGCACGCGGCTGGCCGTTCTCGACGAGGAGTGGCTGAGCGAGGGCGCTGGATGTGAGAAGCAAAAAGAGAAAGAATCGATTCATCCATTCAAAACGAGAGCCAGACGAGTTTCGCGCATGACATATGGACCCACATAGACTGCGGCAGCCATGTTCATCTCCGAGAACTACGTTGCAGCAGTGGCCTTTCGTCTTAGGACGCTTGCAAGTGGCGCTATTTCCGAAACGATTTCAGGAAATTGAAGATCAGCCAGATTTGGGCGAAGCCGATGGCGACGAGCAGGATGCCGAGTTCAATGGCGTTGTCCTCTTTCGGGACGGCCAGACGTAGGATGAAAGCCAGCAGGACAAGGCTGATGAAGGAAAGCAACGAGCCAATCGCCGGATTGCCGCCAGACTGCGGGTCAGGCGTGGGGATGTGCGTCGGGAATCCTTCCCCACGCGGATCGTCGGGATCTTCGCTCATGGCTGTGTTCCTTTCGGGTTGGGAAATGGAGGCGAGGGCGGGAATTGAACCCGCGCTTGCCTTCGTGACTGTTTAATTATTGATAATCAATCATCTAAGACGCCTAAAATCGTCTGAAACACGGGTGATTGCTTTAACTCTTGCTTGAACTCCGGCAATTCTCAAGGCAATTCTATTGCTGCATGGCCTACGTCTTCAAAAACCCTAGCTCCCCGTTCTGGTATGCGGGCTTTGATTTCATCGGTGAAGATGGCCGCACGCAGCGAGCGCAGCGCAGCACGAAGATTGCCCATTCGCTTCAAGGTGAAGTGCGAGAGAACCGCAAGCGCGCTGAGAAGCTGGCCGCACAGTTTGAGGAAGCCGCGAATAAAGGCAGAGAAGGCCGCCTTACCATTGCTGCCGCGCGCTCTGTGCTCTCGGAGATCACAGAGCGATTCACAGGAACGAAGCTAGAGGCCGCGAGCGTGCGCGAGCATTTCGCAAACTGGCTGGCGAACAAGCGGCCTTCCATCGCCAAGCAAACCGTGGTGCGTTATGAGATCGTCTCACGCGATTTTCTGGCGAGCTTGGGCCAGCGCGCTGATGCTTCGCTTGAATACCTGACAGAGGCCGATGTGATCGCCTTCCGAGATGCGGAGACGCGCGCCAGCAAGTCTTCACGCACGGTGAATCTATCGGTGAAGATTATTCGCTCTGCATTGGAGACGGCGCGCAAACGGGGCTTCATCACGCATAATCCCGCCGCTGGCGTTGATGCCGTGACGGGCGAGGCCATCCAGCGCGAGCCGTTCACCGCTGCGGAGATTGAGAAGATGCTTGCTGCCGCGCCGGACGTGGAATGGCGCGGCCTCATCATGCTGGGCCTTTACACAGGAGGGCGCATCGGAGACCTGGCCCATTTGAAGTGGGGCAATGTGAATCTCATCACGGGCATGATTACGTTTCAGCCTGAGAAGACGAAGAAGAGCAAAAAGAAGGTCTCTCTCCCGCTGCATCCCGCGCTGTCTTCCTTCCTTCTAAGCCTGCCTTCTGCCGATGACGACAGCGCGCCGTTGTTTCCGAAGATGAACGCCAAGAAGGTTGGCGGAGAGCATGGCCTCTCTCGCCTCTTTGGGCGCATCATGGCCGCCGCTGGCATTGATGCGATGACCGTTCAAACCGGCTTTCACGCGAAGAGCGGAGACAGCAAGAAGAAGGGCAAGGCGCGCTTGCTGGCACGCCGCTCGTTCCATTCGTTGCGCCATACAGCGGTTTCCATGATGGCAAACGCTGGCGTTTCCGAAGAGCTACGCCGCAAGGTGACTCTTCACTCTGACAGCGAGATTCACGCCAGATACACGCATCACGAAGCAGGCCCGCTGCGGGCTGCGTTAGGCACGCTGCCCGATGTGTCGGGCAAGTGATCGAGATTGTTATCCTCACTACCTCGCAGCAAATGCAGCAATTCAGCAGAAGCCCGTTTCCCCTTGTGAAATCAAGGCTTGGAAGTGCTGCATGGTTACGCTGCAAAATGTTCACCAGAATCTACTCATGAGAAAGGACTGGCTTGCTGATTGGGTGCATCCTGATGCGATTGCTTATCGTGCATCTTTGGAGATGGGCGAGCGTTTGGGGAAGGATGCTGATTTCATTCTCCAAGTGCTGGCTACGGCAGAGATAATTCGCGAGTGCGCGGAGCCAGCGGGATTTAATTCGTTCTGGGCAGCATTGCGTGATGGTGAGAACCTAGAAGCTGAAGCAGAGCGGGCCTTTGCTCGTGCCGTTGCTCCATTGTTGCTGGGCAAGGCCAAAGATCGCGCCCGCTTGCGCAGGCTTTTGGAGAGTGCGGAGCAAAAAATCAGCAAGTTGGACATGCCAAAGAAGCGACAGCCTCAACTGCTTCTAAGCGTGGCAATAAAAGAACGGTTAAAGGCGCGGAAAAAGGGCTGTGATCTCCCGTCTTTAGAAGACATCATGATCGCCTTCCGAGATGCTGGCGGCACGCTGGACACAAAAGCAAGCAAGAGGCACCTGCGCAAAATGGGCGTGGCATTTGTTCCGATGAAGAGCCGAGGGAAGGACAAACAAAAGAGGGGCTGCAAAAGAGTAAAAGTCCGCACCCCCTATGAACGCATGACTTTAGACAGCTAGTTTTTTGGGTATATTACTCTCGGTGTTATGCGATACCCGCGACACCAAAAAACAATCGGGAACGCCGCGCAGCTCACAAGCTCGCCCGTTCAAATCCCCTCACAATCACCAGTCACCGCCGCTCGTCCTGAGTGGATACGACTACCAAAGCCTGGCACCCTCTGCGTATGGTGCGGACTCTCACGAAGCAAGCTCTGGGAGGTGCTTCAAACGGGCAGTGTGCGCAACGTCTGCCTGCGCAAGGAAGGCGCGCTGCGTGGTGCGAGATTGATTCATCTGGCCTCATTGCTGGCCCATCTGGACAGTCTCACGAACGAGGCCGCTTTGATCGGTGCTGATGACGGGGAAGCCGATGCTCTGGCTTCGGTCTCTTCCAAGCCTGCGAAGAAAGGGGGCCGCCATGAGTGATCTACTTCCCGTTGGTGATTCCTTCTCTTCCATGCTGGGATGCTATCGCGACAAAAGTTCACACGATGGAAGCCATGCTGAATGGCTGAAGTCGTGCGCCACTCAATCCGCCCCCTCCATGCTGGGGTGCTATCGCGATAAAAGCTCACGCGATGGAAGCCATGCTGAATGGCTGAAATCGTTCGCCACTCAATCCTTACTTGGCTCCGAGCTTACAAAAAAAGGAGGTGGCTATGAGTGATTATCTTTTTGAGATGCCGCCGCTGCCTATCGGGGAGCTTACATTTGTTGAGGCCCGCATGATGAAACGTGCGCGATGTGATGAAGCCATGATGCAGACTGCATCACGATTCGAGAATCAGCAGCGCGGGCATGTGATCGCCTTCCTGATGGATTTTGCGCAACGTGGGCCGCGTCTGCTCGCTGAGATGATTCAGTCTGCGGAGATCGTCGCCACCATGAAAAAAGGTGACTTCGGCAGCGAGTGGCTGCGCGCTCTGACAAAACTGAAACTGCTTTCCACCTCTTCAAAGGCATTCCGTTCGGAGAGCATGGCGAACAATGCCACGCCTGCTTTTTACGCATCACTCACACGCCGGTTTTGCAGGCCGGAGATTGCATGCCGTATCCAATGCAAGGCCGCACTGCCTGATGAACTCTGGCGATACTGGACACCTTCACTCAATTGGAGGGTCGCACTATGAGTATTGACCGCGATGCCATCACACGCGCCAAGCTCGCGCTGCCGATGCCTGACTTGTGGCGCAAGCTGGGCTGGCATGGAGAGCCAAACAAGAGCTGCCGCCGCCCGTATGCGGCAGAAGACACACGCGACAGCGCGAGCGTGTTTCAGAAGGCCAGCGGGGAATGGTGCTTCCATGACTTCAAAGCCGGGGAGACTTGGGACGAGATCGGGCTTCTGGCGCAAGTGGAGAGCCTGAGCAATGGCGAGGCATGCCGCCGCTTTCTCGCGCTGGCTGGCATCAAAGGAGATACACCGCACACGCCCGCGCCTGCTGCTGCTTCTTCCAAGCCGCTGCCGCCGCCTGATGTGAGGCCCGAACGCAAGCCGTTCATCGGCACGCTGCGCGAGCTGGCCCGCGAGGAATGCGAGGCCATCGCCGCGAGCCGTGGCTTGCTGCTTGATGCCGTGATGCTGGCCGCGTGCGAAGGCTTGCTCTGGCATGGCGAGCGGCTGGGCTGTCCATCTTGGGTGCTTACCGATGCAGAGCGATGGAACGCGCAATTTCGCACCTTCGATGCATCGCCCTACGTCCTGAGTGATGGCCGCGAGTTGAAAACGCTGGGAGTGAAGGGAGGCTGGGCCGCATGGCCGCTGGGCATGCCCGCGCTTGTCTCTGGAAGCTATCGCCGCGCCGTGATCGTGGAAGGCTTGCCGGATGCCCTCGCCGCTTTCCAAGTGCTCCTTGAAACGGGCTGCGCTACAAGCTGCGCGGTGCTTTGCATGACTGGCTCTGGCCTGCGCATTCCCTTGGAATGTCTGGCTTTTTTTGCCGGTGTCAGCGTGCGGATTTTCTGTGATGCTGATGAATCAGGCCGCCGTGCTGCGCTGCGCTGGGAAGGCCAATTGCGCGAGGCTGGGGCGGCCTGTGACGCCTTCGATTTGGGCGGCCTCATTCGGGCCGATGGCAAGCCCGTCAAGGATCTAAATGATTGCTGCCTGATGGCCGCAAACGAACGGGCCGCGCTGGGCCTTATGGAGGGACTGGCATGAACGAAGATTCAAAATCGAAACCAAACCCGCGCATTTTCAAACCCGCTGAACGTGCCGAAGCGGAAGCATCGGGCGAGATCGCCGCGATTCCCTTTCCTTCGGAGTGCCTGCCAAAGGTGCTGCGCGACATGGCCGAAGGCGTGGCAAAGCTAGAGCGTCTGCCCGTGGCAATGTCAGGGCCTATGGCTCTGGCCGTGGCATCTGCCGCGCTGGGCCGTGGCGTGGTGCTGCGCGGCCTGCGCGGGAAGATCACGCCGCCGAATCTGTTCGTCTGCGTCTGCAAAGAAAGCGGCACGGGCGGAAGCTCTGCTTTCGGAACCATCACGGCACCGCTGGACGGGATGCAAGCGCGCATCCTGCGCACGTTTCGAGATGAAGAACTTCCGAGACTGGAAGCCGATAGAATGACGCTCACGGTTGAATCTGAAAACTGCAAAGCTCATTACAAGAAAGCGGAGACTAGCGCAGACCGCGAGAGAGTGCGCGAAGAGCTGCGAGGCATCATGGCAAAGCTCAAGCGCAATGAAGAGGCCATGCGCGAGCCGCTGCTCTGGACAAGTGACAGCACGCCGGAAGCTCTGGCCGAAAAGCTGGCCGCGAATGGTGACACCCTCGCGCAGTTGAACCCTGATGCTGGCGATTCTTTCTCTTCCATGCTGGGATGCTATCGCGATAAAAGCTCACGCGATGGAAGCCATGCGCTCTGGCTGAAAGCGTTCAGCAATGAAAGCCACACCATCACACGCACGCGCGGCACGGTTCATCTTCGGCGGCCTTGCCTCGCAATGCTGCTTGTCGTGACGCCAAGCACGGCGCGCAAACATCTGGAAGACAAGAGCCTTCTGGAAACGGGCTTTCTGGGCCGCCTGCTGCTCTGTGATCCTAAAGCCGAGATGAACGAGGGAACCTTTGAAGAAGCTCTGGCCTCGCCTTCGCTGCCTTCCGATGTTTCACAGCCATACGAGGCCGCCATCTGGAAAAGCCTGGCCTTCTACCATCGCCCGCGCGCGCTGGTAATGGAGTTCTGGCCCGATGAAGACGAAGAGGAAGAAGAAGCTGCGCCAGCGCAGGAGGGCGAGCGCGAGCCATTCGTGATCGAGTGCGAGGAAGCCGCGCTGCGCGTGCTGCATGAAGACCGCCTGCGACAGTGTAAGACGTGGAAAGCTGCGGAGAGCGAGCGCGAATTGATCGCACGCGAAACCGAGATGGCGGCCCGCATTGCTCTAGTGCTTCACATTTACGAGGCCATGACCTTTCGCCGCGCTGGGCAAGGAGGCACTTGGAAGGTGCATTCCTGCAAAGGCCATGAGAAGCCGCTCACTGCCGAGACTATGCGCAAGGCCATCATGATTCGCGACTGGTTCAAGGCATCGCTGGCCGCCATGACAGCGGGCCAGCGGGCCGCCGCGCGTGATGAATCATTCTCCAAGGTGACGCTCTGCGCTTTGAAGTATGACTGGCACAAGACGGGCATCACGCCGCGCGATTTGATTGCGCATCGGATTGGAAGCGTGCGCACTGCCGATGCCGCCCGCAAGATGCTGGAAGGCTGGGCCAGTGATGGCCGCCTCATCAAGCGCGAGAGAGACGCGAAAGGCACGGGCCGCAAGCCTGAGCCTGCATGGTTTCTTCCAAGCATGGAGAGAGGGGGGCGGAAATGAAGACTGGGTGTATTCAAAAAATCATTGCCCGAAAATGGGCCGTGAAACGCTGGGCATGGGATGCTCTGCTTGTCCTGATTCGGTGTATTCACAAAATCATTTGATTATTTGAATACACTTGGCACTGTGGAACACATGAAAGCAAAGCCCGCCAGCATCCCTGTTGCCATCCTTGTTCGCGTCTCCACTGCCAAGCAGGAGACCGCCCGCCAAGTGAATGAACTTCGCGCCGTGGCTCAATCGAAAGGCTGGGAAGTGGTGAAGGTCTGCGAAGAGCTGGCCGTCTCTGGCCGCGCTGATGAAAGCGAGCGGCACGGGCTGCATGAAGTGGAAGCACTCGCGCAGGCTGGGAAGATCAAGAAGGTGCTTGTGCATGAAGTCTCCCGCGTGGCTCGCCGCAATTCCATCCTGCATCGCTTCGTGGAGACTCTGGAAGGGCTTGGCGTCTCGCTCTACTGGCACAGCCAAGCCATTGAAACCCTCCTGCCATCGGGAAAGCGTAACCCTGCCGCTGGCGTGATGCTCGCCTTGCTCGCAGAGATGGCCTGTGGCGAGGCCGAAACCCTGCGCGAGCGTATCAAGAGCGGGCTGGCCGAAGCCCGCCGCAAAGGGCGCACGCTGGGCCGCCCTACGGGGAGCGGGCTTGATTCTGACAGTCTGCTTGAGAAGCACAAAGACGTGGTGCGCCTGCTCAAAGATGGGCAGAGCGTGCGCCATGCCGCGAAGATCGCAGGGAAAGGCGTCTCGACTATCCAGCGAGTGAAGGCCGCCCTTGCTCTTGCTGCCTGATGCCGCGCCCGCGCTTTTCATCGGGCCGTGATGCGCCACACTAGGCCGCGATGGGAAGGCTTCTTCTGCTTCTATGCCTGATTCCTCTTCTGCCGATGCGGGCCGAAGAGACCGCTCTGCTTGCGATTCGCTCGCTCACAGACGAAGCGCGCATCCAAACGCTGAAAGGTGACAGGCCGTGCAATGATCGCCTCTTGAAGGTGCTCTACTGGCTAAATACGGCATCACAGCAAGGGCAGGAAGTGCATGCGCTGATGAGTCGGGCTTTAGCTGGGCATTCCCGCCCTTCGATGACCAAAGATGCTCTGCTGCGCAATGCGCGCATCTGCGAAAGCCTGGGCCTCTTCTCTCCCGACAATCTCGCCAAGATGCGCCGTGGAGTATCGCCAGTGATCGAGAGAGGCCCGTATGCTGGCGAGATTGCAGAGGTTGACCACATCTTGCCCGTCTCGCTCTTCCCGCAATATGACCGCGCCTTCTGGAATCTTGAACTGATGCCGCGCCCGATGAATCGACAGAAGGCCGCGAAGATCGGAGATCGCCAGCGCGCCCTCTTGCAACGCATCGCATCGGGGGAGCGGTAGCGTCGTGGGCTTCTGCTTCTCTTGTGCTTCAAAGCCGATGCAGCAAATGCGCGCCTTGTAGAATCAAGGCAAAGCGTGGTTCTGCTGATTTGCTGATTGTGCTGCAAGGCAAGACGTGGAGAGAAGAGCCGCGCGCGAAGGAAATTTTCCAATAAACAGCATGCGCGTATGCCTGAGAGCGTCTGCGCAATCATAGCCGATGCTGCGAGGCATAAGAGAAGCCGCCCCACAAAATCAAAGGAATCTTTTAACCGGTGCTTCCCCTAGCGGTTTAAATGTCTGGCTGCGTGAACGCGCTTGGGCTTTGGAAATGCTTACGGAAGAGAATAGAGGAAGACCTTCCTCATTTATTCCAAACTTCCGAAGTCGTGGAAGTTCTATTGCTCTAACGCTTCACTGTGAAGTGCTGAGAGATCGCCCAAAGAGAGAGAGTGACCTCTTTCTCTCTTCAATTACTTCCTGCCTTCACAGACGAGGCCCCCCGAAAAATTTCCTTCGGCGCGGCCTTTTTTCCTTTCGCTGATGACCTCCAAAGCGCAATTCACGCCCGTTTCTGCCCCATATTTACACCTGCAAACATGGGCGAACGTAAGCGTCATTGCTTTAAATCCTGCTTTAAATGCTAGGATAACCACTTAATCCGATTGGTTCTAACTCATTGATAATGAGTAATGTGGAGGCGAGGGCGGGAATTGAACCCGCGCATACCGGTTTTGCAGACCAGTGCATTACCACTTTGCTACCTCGCCGTGCTCTAAAGCGGGCGGAGAGTAGGCGGTGGCCCTTCCCCTGTCAACCACCGTGCCGCTGGAGGATTTCTGC
>CANIBP010000047.1 GCA_947466075.1 Verrucomicrobiaceae bacterium | reverse complement strand
GCTCCACGGCTCCACGGCTCCACGGCTCCACGGCTCCACGGCTCCACGGCTCCACGGCTCCACGGCTCCACGGCTCCACGGCTCCACGGCTAACCGTTGCGGCAAATCCAGAGCGGCAAGTTTGCAAGTGGCAAGCAAGGTTTCCTTCTTCCGGGAGATGATTATGGAGCGCCATTCCCATCTTCCAGCACGGTTGGAGATCGTTTTGGCGGAGCGTCGGCGCTTTCTCCTGCGATTGGAGATGCATCGCCAAAGCCGCCAGCACGTTCTGGCGGAGCGCCAGAACCATCGCCAACGCCAACGCAATGATCTCCCATTGCGCCAGAGCGTGCTGGCAGTTCATCAGAACTCTCGCCCGGCCTGGGAGAACGATCTCCCGCTGCGTCGGCAGCATCCCTTGGCGTGCCTAAATCATCTCCAATCGTTGGAGATGCATCCCCAAAGTCTTTGTAGCCATGAAACCACTGCTTTGGGACTCAGTCGATCCCGCCACCGGCCAGGCCTACACCTGGGATTCCGCCAATCCCAATATTACTTGGGACGGCATCCTTGAGCCCGGAGATCCCGGTTACACCCCTTACCCACCAGTCACAACCCCCGTCAACCAACCACCCACCAAGACCAAAAAGATGAAACGTCAGGCCTACTACCCTACCAGTGCTGCCGAACAACTCGTGTGGCTCGAAAACTTCCGCAACAAGCTCCCCGGCTATCAGGCCGCCATCCCGCTGACCACGGCGCAGAGCGACGCCGGAGTGGCGGACGCCCGCAGCGTCATGTACGTCATCGGCTCCTGGCTGCCTGCCGCCCGTGCCTGGAACAAATCCTGCACGGACGCCGCCGCCCAGGCCCAGAGCGGGGTGGGGGCCATCGCGTTGCCCGTCTTCACCGCCCCCACCCTGCCAACGGGAGTGGTGCTGGGAAACAATGGGGCGCTGGACCGCCTCTTTGCGTTGATCCAGACGATCAAGGATTCCTCCGGCTACACGGATGCAATTGGCATTGATCTCGGCATCGTCGGCTCCGCGCAGGCCGCGCCCGACTTCAGCATCCTCCAGCCCGTTATCACCGTCACGATCAACGGCACCACCGTGGACATCGGCTGGGGCTGGCAGGGTTACAGCGCCTTCCTGGACCAGTGTGAAATCCAGGTGGATCGCGGCAGCGGCTGGACGCTTCTCACCATCGACACCACGCCGGGCTATACCGACACCGCCGCGCATCCCGCCACGCTCACCAAATGGAAGTACCGCGCCATCTACCGTGTGAGCGACCATCAGGTGGGTCTGTGGAGCAATGAGGTGAGTGTGACAGTGGGCGGGTGAAGGCACCAACATGCATCCCGAAAGCGGGAGCCGCATGGCTTCCGCTTTTTTTTCAAACCAAGTTAACCAATCCCCGATGAGCCTTCAAGACTATCTTTCCCATCTTCAGCACCAGCCCGTCGTTACCTGTACTCCCAGTATTGCAGGTGGTAGATTAAGTCTCTCGTTTTCCATCGAGACTCCGACTGGCCCAGGGGTCTATATCGTCTATCAGCGCACTCCAGAGAAACCTTTCTACATTGGCGAAGCGGGAAATCTATTGCAGCGGCTGAAGTATTTGTTCAGTTGCTACCGCAATGAAAATCCCCACCCCTGCCACAGACGGCATAAGGAGGTTTATGAGGTGATGCCTGAGGTTTCGGATTTCTGTGCCCTTTACAGTGTACGCTGGCTATCCACCGCAGGACAGGTCGGGCGGTTGGAGATCGAAGAAGCTCTGCAAAAGACGTTCGGTACCAATCGCAAAGAGTTCTATTTGAACTTTGATCCCGAGGCGAAGCCTGCCCCGGTGGTGCCGCCAGCCGCGCCGCCTGTACTTTGCACGGGCTGTTGTGATTCGTCTGCGCCTTGCACTGACTGCCCGGTCTGGAAGGAACTGAGTGAAAACAAGACTTATAGCACCAAAGCGGGAATCGAGATTCCCACCATGGGCGGGCGTGCCGCCAGCCTACTTTTCCGCTTTGATCCTGACAACACGCAGGTGCGGGTCTGGCGGCCCAACGGAAGACCAGATTTTACATTTGGCGTAACCCACTGCCATGCCCTTTGCCGTCGCTACCGGTTGGGTTTGAAGGATGGTGTTCTACCGCCACCAAACGAACTTGGCGGCACCGGCTACTTCACGGATCCAGATTGGCCCACGCCGGTCTTGGGCCGCATCAAGACACCCTACGCTGCCGCCGTCATCCGCTATGTTTGGCTAACCATGCAGCATTAATATTTCTTCCACAGAAGAAGCTCAAAACAAATAAACACAACAATACAATGCATACACCACTCAACCACACTGTCTCTGCGACGACTGTTAAGAGAACTACCCGAGCGCTTACAAAGGTGTTGGCTCTATTAGTTATCATCACGCTGCTCCCAACCTTCATAACTGGCTGCGGCAAGAGTTCTAAGCTAAAACTGGGAGACAGGGTGGAAACTAAATTATCAGGCCGAATTGCTTGTGCATTAACAGTCACCAAAGTAGTAAAAAATGGCGACTCTCTAATTGTTACGATAGTTGAGGAAAACACTGGGTCGGAAAACACGTCACCTATATTACTGGTTGGAAATATAACAGTTGTTGATGTTGAAGGTAAAAGTTTAGGGGGACTGAATATGGCCGAACTTTTAAAATCTGCGGTGCCGGGAGGTATCTATTTAACGCCAGGTGAAAAAAGGACGTTACCGCTAACTTACACTGGGGCTAAAGAATCAAAAGGCCCGTATTTGATCAAAAATGACGTGTGCAATCCCCCAGTCTCTTGGGAAATAGATAAAGTGACCCAAGAGTAGACTTTCCAACTTGAACTTGAGCCACCCATGAAATTACTCCATATCATTTTTTTAGCCAGCACCCTTTTGATAGCGAGTTGCGCACCTGAAGAACTCACCGTCGAGGTATTTGCTGATGATATTGAAGCTGCCCGTAGTGGGCAGCCAATTCTCGTGCCAGCTACGCTGGTATTTAGCCTGCTCGGCGACGACCAAGAGGGGCATTTGGCTAAGACCTCAGACATCGTGAAACAGTTTATTTCCCCCGATTCCAAGGTCACCATGGCCAGTGAAACGCTGGGCAAGAAGCTCACCATCACCACCTTCATTCCCCTCGGCAAGCGGGATAAGGTAATGGCGCTGCCGGAATTCCAGAGCGTGCCTCTGTTCCTTGAGTTGGTGGATCAAGACCCCACCTTTGGCAGCCACCCGCTGGTGGTGCGTCTTGCAAAAAACGAGGGCAAACTCAAGGAAATCAATGAGGCACTGAAAGGAGTGAGCTTTCTATTGAGCTTCGAACCGACTCCAAAGTCAACGACCCTCAATCTGACTGGCAGCCGGAGCGAGGCGGAGGTGCTGGTTGTGAGTGCATTCGTGAATGGCGAGGCGGTGCTCAAGCGTGAGGAGCACCTCAAACCACGCCAGCGGCTCTCACTTTCCTTTGGTGCGGGGGATCTGAGCAAACGTTCCATCTGGGATCACATCGCTCCGCAGTTTTTCATGAAGTAACCGCCACGCTCAGAGGCCATGCCGGAAATTTATGTGATCCGTCCCATGGTGGGAGCTGCGGAAGAAATGAATGTGCCTACGGCGCAGGAAATTGTGGATCAACACCAAGCTGTCGGCTTCATCGACAGGCTCGCTCTTGTGCAGGCATGCGGGAGGATTGTTATCAACGATGGGAATGGCTTTGTGCGGATTGCAAACATCAAACAGTTCAACAGCACCCGCCTCCCAACGCCGATGCTGAGCATGAACACTCGCGTGTCGATGTCACATTTGACAAAGTGGTCCAGATTAAAGGCGTGCTTCTTCGAAGCGTCAAAGCCATCAGGTGGAGTCAAAAGAGCGTGCGCTACCTTGAGATTTGAAGTTGGGCCAATGGTTCTTAATGCACGGAGCTTTACGCGGTGATTTCCTTCACCACATGCCCATGCACATCCGTGAGACGGAAATCGCGACCGGCGTGGCGGAAGGTGAGCTTTTCGTGATCGAGGCCGAGTTGATGAAGGATGGTGGCATGCAGGTCGTGCATGTGGACTTTGTCCTCGACGGCCATGTGACCGATGTCGTCAGTGACGCCGTGGGCGAAGCCGGGCTTGAAGCCGCCACCGGCGACCCAGACGGTGAAGCCGAGCGGGTTGTGATCGCGACCGGTGCCGTTTTTCTCGGCGTAGGGCGTGCGGCCGAACTCACCGCCCCACCAGACTATGGTGTCTTCGAGGAGACCGCGTTGTTTGAGATCGGCGAGGAGGCCGGCGATGGGTTTATCGACAGCGGCGGCGTGGTCGCCGTGCTTGGGGAGGTTGGAATGCTGGTCCCAGGCGGGGTTGTTGGAGTTGTCGCCGTAATTGACCTGGATGTAGCGCACGTCCTGCTCCACAAGGCGGCGGGCCATGAGGCACTGGCGGCCGAAGTTGTCGGTGGGCTTTTCGTTGATGCCGTAAAGTTTGAGCGTGGCTTCGGACTCGCTGCTGATGTCCATGGCATCCGGGGCCTTGTGTTGCATGCGGGCGGCGAGTTCGTAGCTGCGGATGACGGCGTCGATCTCGGTGTCGCCGGGCATGGCGCGGGCGGCCTGCTCGGCATTGAGTGAACTGAGGAGGCTGAACTGCTTGCGCTGCTGCTCGGGCGTCCAAATCGTGTTGGCGATGTTTTTGATCGTCGATTCCTTAGCGGGCATGCCGCTGCGACCGACAGGTGTGCCTTGGAAAACGGCGGGAAGGAAGGCATTGCCATAATTGCGCGGGCCACCATTGCCGAGGCTGGGGCTGATGGTGACGAAGCCGGGGAGGTTTTCGTTTTCTGCACCGAGGCCATACATGACCCACGCGCCCATGCTCGGACGGATGAAACTGGTGGTGCCGGTGTGCAGGAACAGCGTGGCCGGGCCGTGCGCGACGCCTTCCGTGTGCATGCCGTGCAAGAAGCACAGGTCATCGACATGCTGGTTGATGTGAGGGAAGAGATTCGAGGCCCAGCGACCGGATTCGCCATGCTGCTTGAAGTTCCACAACGGCTTCATCACGCGCTGGAGCGCGCCTTTGCCGGTCTTGGCCACGGAACGGGAATCGGCCACGTCGATGATCTTGCCGTCGTCTTTGAAGAGTCGCGGCTTGTAGTCGTAGGAATCGACGTGGCTGACGCCGCCCTGCATGAAGAGGAAGATGACGCGTTTCGCCTTCGGCTGATGGTGCGCACGTTTGATAGCGAGGGGATTTGCCAATGCGGCCTGACTTTGTGCCATCGCCTGCCAGGCAAGATAGCCGAAGCCACAGCCGGTGGTCTGGAGGAAATCGCGTCGGGTGGAAGGCATGTGGGTTCAACGTTAGCCAAGAGGCGGTTTCTTCAATAGGGGCACAAAAAAGCGGCACCGGTGAGGGTGCCGCTTCAAGATGAGGCGCTGATTAGAGCATATCAGCCACGAAGGAACGCTCGTCGGTGAGTTCCTTGTTGGTTGCAGCGATCTTCGACTTCGCGAATTCGTCCATCTCGTAGCCGGTGATGACTTCATAGCTACCCGGAGTCGTCGTGCGCACGGGCATGCCGGCCCAGACGTCTGGATTGAAGCCGTAAAGGCCGTTGCTCTTCACGCCGATGGAATGGATCGCGCCGGGAGTGACGAGGGAACGGACGTGATCGACGAGGGCGTTCGCAGCGGAGGCGGCGGAGGAAGCGCCACGGGCGGCGATGATGGCCGCACCGCGCTTGCCGACGGTTTCGCAGAACGGGCCTTCGAGCCAAGCTTTGTCATTGATGACAGTGGCCGCAGGCTTATCGCCGATGGTGGCGTGGGCAAAGGAAGGGAACATCGTGGGGCTATGGTTGCCGTATATGAAGATGTCTTTCACTTCGGTGAGGTCCACGCCGGCTTTTTGAGCGAGTTGGGTCTGAGCGCGGTTCTGGTCGAGGCGCACCATGGCGGTGAAACGATCCGGCGTGAGGCGCTTTGCTTGAGAGGCGGCGATCATGCAGTTCGTGTTGGCTGGATTGCCGACAACAGCCACGCGGCAATCGTCTGCGGCGACGGCGTCGATGATTTTGCCCTGCTCGATGAAGATTTTGCCGTTGTCCTTGAGCAGGTCGGCGCGCTCCATACCGGGGCCGCGAGGCTTGGCACCGACGAGGAGGCACCAGTTGGCGTCCTTGAAACCGACGGCGGGATCGCTGGTCTGCACGATGCCTTTGAGCAGCGGGAAAGCGCAGTCGTCGAGCTCCATGGCGACACCTGCGAGGGCTGCCAGAGGCTTTTCAAAGGGAGCCTCGATGAGTTGGAGGATCACGGGTTGATCGGGGCCAAACATAGCACCCGAGGCGATGCGGAAAAGGAGAGCGTAACCGATTTGACCGGCGGCGCCGGTGACTGCGACTTTGATAGGGGCTTTGGCCATGGATGGAGGGGAATGAGGGGCCCATCAGAGCAAGATGCGGCTGGAGGGCAACAGCGGGGTCGAGATTCATGGCAGAAAATGCTTGGGCGAAGGGCCTAGTCCTGTTATAAACCTGATTTTCCAAAACTTTGATGCTCCCGCAGTCCTCCCCGAATTGTTTCAACGCCAAATCCATGCGCCGCCTGATGAGTCGCAGCGTGTTGGTGTGCCTGATGTGCAGCCTTGGAGCTAGTGCGGTCTCGTTCGCCCAGCCTTCTTCGGTTGCATCGCTGGCGCAGGCCGAAGCAAATCGTCGTGCTGTACAGGTTAACAAGGCAGGGGATGAGATCGAGCGTGGCTTCCAGTTGATCAATGAACGGAAGGCAGAAGAGGCACTGGCCGTGTTTTCTGCCGCTTACGAGGCTTTGCCAAACATTCCTCTGGCCCAAGAGCATCGCTTTGCCGCACGCAACGGCTATGTGGTGGCAGGATGTCTGCATGCGCAGGAACTGGCGGCCAAAGGTGATCTCGCGGGAGCCAACACGCTGCTAGACAAACTTTTGTCCGCAGAGGTTGCGCCTAAAGATGCGCGAGTGTTGGCGCTGCAGAAGCGCTTGAGCGATCCAGACCGCTTTCCTCCCGCTCTAACGCCAAAGCACGTGGACAACGTCGGGGCAGTGAAGACGCTGTTGATCAAAGCGAACTCGTTCATCGAAATTGGTGACCCAGATAAAGCCATCACGACTTATCAGGATGTGCTGCGCATTGATCCATCTAACAGTGCCGCACGACGAGGTATGGAGCGGGCGGAACAGGAAAAACAACGCTACTACAAAGCTGCCTACGATCATCAGCGCTCCAAAATGCTGAGCGCGGTGGATAAGATATGGGAAGATCCTGTGCCGCTGCCGGAACTGGATGTCAGCGCCATGTTTGGGGCCGCGCAGAACCAAGTTTATGCTCAAAGCGGACGCGAGGCCATTACCCAGAAGCTACGCACGCTGATCTTCCCAAAGGTGGAATTTGCTGGAGCCACCCTCGATGAAGTGACCGAACTGCTGCGGGTGCGAAGTCGCGACCTTGATCCGCAAGGCAAGGGAGTGAACTTTGTTCTCAGTGTCCCGCCCGAGTCCCGCAATAAGCCCATCAGTCTCAATCTCTTTAATGTGCCAATGGAAGAGGTATTGCGGTATGTGAGCGAAATGTGTGGAGTCACTTACAAGGTGGATGATCATGCAGTGACCTTTGTTTCCATCAGCGAACGCGATAGCACGATCATATCGCGTTCATTCCGTGTGCCGCCGGATTTTATTCAAAATGCCCCAGCTGGTGATCCGGCTGCCACAGCTCCGGCTGATCCCTTCGCCGCACAAGCACCCGCTGGCGGCGGTGGAGGCTTAACCATCCGCCGCATGGGAGCCAAAGAGTTTCTCGAAGCACGGGGTGTGACCTTCCCTGAAGGCACGAGTGCGAGTTTCAATTCAGCGACGAGCACACTCACCGTCCGCAACTCCCTGGCCAACATGGAGATGATCGAGATGTTCGTCGAACAGGCGGCCAAGAATGCGCCTAAGATGGCAGTGGTCACCGTTCGTATGCTGGAAGTGAATCAGACGAATCTTGAGGAGCTGGGCTATGACTGGTTGTTGGCGGGAGTAGGAACGAATGCTAACAACCTCTTTTTTGGCGGTGGCAGTGCTGGCAATGGCAATGCCTACTCCGCTGCTAATTACCCATTTAACAGCACTCTTCAGACCCCAGCTGTGACGAACTCAGGCACCCCGCCGGTGACATTGTTACCGTCTTCCCAAGTTAACGCAGCTCTTGGTGGACCGCTGCCGCCAGGTATCGCAACACCTCTGCCGTATGGTGGTGGCTCAATCACTTCAGGACTCAGAACAGGAAGTTATGCAACAGGTGCTAACGCGATTGATAGTTTGCTCCAAACCGGATCGGCCATTGGCACGCAATCGGTAGCTCCTGGCGTACTTTCGGTTGCCGGGGTCTTTACGGATCCGCAGTTCCAAGGAGTCCTGCGTGGACTATCACAGAAAAAAGGTATCGATATCAATGCTTCACCGAGCGTGACGACCAAGAATGGCTTGAAAGCCACGGTCGAGATCACACGGGAGTTTATTTATCCGACCGAGTTTGACCCGCCGCAACTACCGCAGGGGCGCTCTGGTTCAGTGCCAATTGCCACACCTACGACTCCGACGGCGTTTGAAACCAGAAAAACGGGTTTGCTGCTCGAAGTCGAACCCGTCATCTCTGAGGATGGCAGAAGCGTTGAACTGACCATCACCCCTGACATGACTGAGTTTGAAGGGTTTGTGAATTATGGTACGCCGATCACTACGCCGACAGGGTTAAGTTACACCCAGCTAGCTCTTCAAACGGCGGCGAATGTGACGCAGCAAATTCTGGTGCCTATTAGCCAACCGGCTCAACTTATCACGCCTAATATGATCTTGCAGCCCATCTTCAAGGTTCAGAAAGTCACTACGGCGGTCAAAATCTGGGATGGCGCGACGGTGGTGCTTGGCGGGGCTAAGATACAGAAGCGCACCCTGGTGAACGATAAGCTGCCGATTTTGGGTGATCTGCCGTTTGTGGGACGTTTTTTCCAGAGCAACGTATCAAAAACGGAGACGAAGAACATCATCATTTTCGTGACGGTGAGTGTGATTGACCCTTCCGGCCGGAAGATTAATCGGGAAACGGCAGCAGTGAGTCGGTGAAGGTTACGGCGGAGTTGCGGGTGCTGATTGAGCACATTCGATCTTTTCGGCCAGAGCAAAATCCAGCGCGGTCAGTCCGCCTACACTGTGGGTGGTTAGTCTCACCGTGATTTTGCGCCAGCGCACCAGCATGTCTGGATGATGATTCATAGCCTCAGCGAAAAGGGCAATTTGCTGAACAAACGAAACGCCGGCCAAATAACTGCCAAATCGAAATTCTTTCACCAGTTCACAGCCTTCCACCTGCCAACCCGGCAGCTTGGTAAATTTGGTTTGGATGGCAACATCGCTTAACAACTCTGGTTTCATCGCAGCAGCATTTGGCATGAAGAAACCGTCTTCAAGCATCGGAATTGCATTTCTCCTGCCGCTGGACTAGATACGCCCTCCCTCTGCCAGCCACCTGAATGTCCATCGCCAACACCCGCAACTTCTCCATCATCGCCCACATCGACCATGGGAAAACCACACTCTCGGACAGACTGCTGGAGACGACACAGACCATCACGGTGAGGCAACAGCAGGACCAACTTCTGGATTCCATGGATCTAGAGCGCGAGCGTGGCATCACCATCAAGGCGCACCCGGTGTGCATGAACTACAAGGCCAAGAACGGCCAGATGTACAAGCTCAACCTGCTCGACACCCCCGGACACGTCGATTTCAGTTACGAAGTGAGCCGCTCACTTGCAGCTTGTGAAGGGGCTTTGCTGCTTGTGGATGCCTCACAAGGTGTCGAGGCTCAAACGGTCGCGAACCTCAATCTGGCGCTCGCGCAGAAGCTGCATGTCGTCCCGATCATCAACAAGATCGACCTCCCGAGCGCCGACATTGAAAAGGTTAAGCGCCAGCTTGAGGACCTTCTGCAACTTTCGGCCGATGAGGCTGTGCCTGCCAGCGCCAAAATGGGCATCGGCATCGTGGACATTCTGGAAGCCATCGTGGCGTTCATTCCGCCGCCGACAGATCCCGGAGATGGTTACCTGCGTGCATCGGTGTTCGATTCGATCTTCGATCCTTATCGCGGTGTTGTCAGTTATGTTCGCGTCATGTCTGGCACCATCACGCGCGGCCAAAAGGTGCGCCTCATGGCATCGGGCAACGACTCCGAAATCAAGGATCTCGGCACCTTTCGCCCCAAGATGGTTCCCTGCGAAAAACTGGAAGCGGGTGACGTCGGTTACATCATCGCCAACGTCAAAACCACCGCAGACGTGAAAATAGGTGACACGCTCACCGAGTCCCGCAAACCGGCACCTGAGCCGCTGCCCGGCTTTAAAGAAATTCATCCGCTAGTGTTCAGTGGCATCTACCCTGTCAGCACGGATGACTTTGAGGCGCTGAAGCTCGCCGTCGGCAAACTGCAGATCAATGATGCCGCTTTCACTTTCATGGCGGAAAGTTCCGCCGCTCTCGGTTTCGGCTTCCGCTGCGGTTTCCTCGGCCTGCTGCATATGGAAATCGTCCAAGAGCGTCTGCGCCGTGAGTTTAACATGGACGTCATTTCGACTTACCCGTCCGTCATTTATGATGTGAGGAAGACTGATGGCACCGAACTCCAGGTGGATAATCCCACCTTCCTCCCGGCTGCGAATGAGATCGATGAGATCCGTGAGCCCATCGTGAAGGTGAACGTCATGATCCCCAACGAGTACATCGGCGACATCATGCAGCTCGTCATGGACAAGCGTGGTGCGGTGAACAACACCGAGACCCTTGATGACCGCCGCGTTTTGCTGCACACCGTCATGCCGCTGAACGAAATCCTCGTGGACTTTAACGACAAGCTCAAATCCATCACCCGTGGTTATGGCAGCATGGACTATGAGCACGCTGGTACTCAAGCATCTGAGTTGGTCAAGATGGACATTCTCATCGCCAGCGAACCGGTGGATGCTTTCTCCTGTATCGTGCACCGCAGCAAAGCCGAGAGTCGTGGGCGTCAGCTCTGTGCGAAATTGAAGGAAGTCATTCCCCAACAGCTCTTTGTCGTCGCCATCCAGGCCGCCATTGGTGGCAAGATCATTGCCCGCGAATCCATCAGCGCCCTGCGCAAGGACGTGACAGCCAAATGCTATGGCGGTGACATTTCACGCAAACGCAAGCTTCTTGAGAAGCAGAAAGAGGGCAAGAAGCGCATGAAATCCATCGGTCGCGTGAATATCCCGCAGGAAGCGTTTATTGAAGTTTTGAAAAACAACTGAGTTCCAAATCTCATTCCCATGTTCTTTCTCACCCCTCGCTATCTCAAGCATGCCAAACTCTTGCACAAGGGAGTGACGCGTTTCATCAACTACAAGCGCGATATCCTGCCGCAGGCAAAGCTGGACGAGATCAAGGCGCTGCGCACTAGCTTGGAGGATGCGATGCGGGCGAAGGATAAGGCGCGTATCGCTACGCTGAACGATGAGATCAACAAAACCTGCGAGAAAGCGCTACCACATGCCGAGCACTCGGACATTGCCGAGAACGTGGAGGTGTTTTTCGTCGCCATTGTGATTGCGCTCGGCATTCGCAGCTACATCGCACAGCCGTTCAAGATTCCCACTGGCTCGATGCAGCCGACGCTCTATGGAATTGTGGCGAATCACACCGAAGCGGATGTCAGCCCTGGATTTTTCGAGCAGTGCAAAGATTTCGTGACCGGACGCAGCTATATCAATGTGGTAGCGAACCATTCCGGGCGTTTGCGCCGGGAGGAACCATTGACGGAGCATGGATTCATGGGTTTCTTCACCCATTGCCGCCTGCATTTTGATGATGGGCACACGATCTGGATCTGGGCACCGATGTCGCAGCTCACCAACGTGAGATACAATCTGGGCCTTTTTGAATACACCGGAGCGGCGCCGAAAATGGATCTCACTCACACACCTGACAGTAGCGGACACAATTCTGTCTATTCACTGTCTGGACGGGAAATCACGAAAGGTCAGCTTCTAGCACTGGGAACGTTAGACACGGGTGATCATGTGCTGGTGAACAAATTTTCCTACCATTTCCGGTCTCCGGTCCGCGGCGAAGTTTTTGTCTTCACCACCCAGAACATTCGCAGCCCCTACATGAATGTGCCGGTTGAACAAGGTTCGCAGCATTACATCAAGCGCTTGGTTGGCGTGCCGGGAGACCGCTTGGAAGTCAAATCACCGGTGCTTTGGATCAACGGCAATCCTGCCGAGGAATTTGGCATGAAGCGTGTGGGTGCCATGGAAGGCCCATACAAGGGCTATGGCAACATCGGCAAGCTGTCAGAGGGAATGGTGCGGGAACTCAGCGCTCGTGACCACGATCGTGAATACTGGGCGATGGGCGACAATAGCTACAACAGCTCAGACAGCCGCTACTGGGGCCCTGTGCCGGAGCGCAATATCGTTGGGCCAGCGTTGTGGTGTTACTTCCCGCTAGGACGTAACTGGGGTGCAATTCGATAGGATTACGCCTTCAGGCCTTCCTGCCGCAGGAAGTTTTCCACCCAGGTGATGTCGTATTGACCATTCTGGAAGTCTGAGGTGGTCAGAATCTGGCTTTGCAGTGGAATCGTGGTCTTAATGCCTTCGACTGTGAATTCACCCAAGGCTCGACGCATGCGACGGATGGCGATGTCACGCGTGGCACCAGTGACGATGAGCTTGGCGATCATCGAATCATAATACGGCGGCACGGAATAGCCGGAATAGACGTGGGTATCGACGCGAACACCGCGGCCACCCGAGGTGTACCAAAGATTGATCTTGCCGGGGCTGGGGGCGAAGTTGCGGGATGGATCTTCGGCATTGATGCGGCACTCGATGGCATGTCCGCGTGGTAGGGCGTCCACCACGTGCTCACTGAGAGGGAGTCCTGCTGCGATGCGGATCTGCTCCTTGATCAAATCACAGCCATAAACTTCCTCAGTGATGGGATGTTCCACCTGAATGCGGGTGTTCATCTCCATGAAGTAGAAGTTTTCGCATTTGTTATCGACGAGGAACTCGATGGTGCCGCAGTTTTCGTAACCGATCTCTTTGCAAAGTTTCACGGTCGCGTCGCCCATGCGTTTGCGCAGTTTAGCGGAGATTTTAGGCGAGGGACATTCTTCGATAATCTTCTGATTGCGCCGCTGCATGGAGCAATCACGTTCACCGAGGTGAACGACGTTGCCGAGGGAATCGGCGACGACTTGAAACTCGATATGGTGAGGTTTCTCGACGAGTTTTTCCATGTACATCGAGCCGTCGCCAAAGCATTTCAGAGCTTCGAGGGAGGCAGCCTGAAAACTGGATGCGAGAGCGGCTTCATTGAGCACGGGACGCATGCCACGACCACCACCACCGGCGGTGGCCTTGACCATGACAGGGTAGCCAATCTTGCGTGCCCACTCGAGAGCTTCTTCTTCGGTATGGATAATTCCATCCGAGCCGGGGGTGATTGGCATACCTGCCTTGAGGGCGGTTTCACGTGCAACGTTCTTGTCGCCCATCATGCTGATGACACGGGCAGAGGGGCCGATGAACTTGATTTTGCACTTGTCGCAGACTTCGGCGAACTCGGCCTTTTCAGAGAGGAACCCGTAACCCGGGTGGATGGCGTCGACGTTAGCGATTTCGGCCGCACTGATGATGCGGCTTATTTTAAGATAACTCTCAGTGCTGGGGCCCGGGCCGATGCAGATGGCTTCATCGGCAAGGTGTACGTGCATTGAATCGACATCAGCCTCGGAATAGACGGCGACGGTTTTGACGTCGAGTTCTTTGCAAGCGCGAATGACACGAAGGGCGATTTCACCACGATTGGCGACGAGAACTTTTTTAAACATGCGGGAAACGGGTAAGGAGTTTCGAGGGTCTTGACTGACTGTATTTTGGCCCGCTAAAAGGGACGAAGACGGGTCAAAAAGGCAAGCGTTTGAAGGCGGATGACGATCACGCGTTCAGTTCAAACAGCGGTTGGCCGTATTGGACCGGCTTGCCGTCTTCCACGAGCACTCGAGCGATGGTGCCACGGGCCTCGGCCTTGATTTCATTCATGACCTTCATGGCCTCGATGATGCAGACGTTGCTATTTTCATCCACACTATCGCCGATGCTGGCGAAGGGTTTGTCTCCTGGCGTGGCGCTGCGGTAGAAGGTGCCAACCATCGGTGAATTGATCGTGGGTCCGACTGGCGAATTGGCGGGTTCTGCTGCGCAGGGAGCAGGTGCCGGAGCGGCCGTGGTTGGAGCTGCCGCCACCGCAGGAGCGGCGGCATAGGTTACCGGGGAGCCGGAACTTGCAGGCAGACTTTTGAGCAGGTCTTTAAGCGCGGCGATGTCAGAACCGCGGCGTAGTTCGAGTTTGGAGCCTTTTTGCTCGCTGTGGAAATAGGTCAGATCATTCTCTGCCATGAGGCCCACGATCTCGCGGATCTGCTTCAAGTCGTAAGATGCGGAGGTGGGGGCAGGTGCTGCTGCTGCTGGTTTGGAGGTAGTGCGTTTGGCCATGTCGGGAGGAGTGTGTCAACGGACGTGCGATACTACAAACTCTATCGGACGTGGCAACCACAAAGGCGCTCTTGACATTTAAGCGCTGGTTTGATCCGAGCGGCGGTGATCAAGGCACTCGCGGGAACTTGGAGAAGTCGGGTTTTCGCTTCTCCACGAAGGCGTTTTTACCCTCTTTGCCTTCTTCACTCATGTAATACAGCAAGGTGGCATTCCCGGCGAGGTCGAGGAGGCCCATCTGGCCGTCGCAATCTGCATTGAGAGCGGATTTGAGGCAGCGCAACGCCAAAGGCGAGTGCTGGAGCATTTCGCGACACCATTTCAGTGTCTCCTGCTCCAGTTGATCCAATGGGACGACGGTGTTCACCAGTCCCATGTCCAAAGCCTGCTGGGCGTCATACTGACGGCACAGATACCAAATCTCACGTGCCTTCTTCTGGCCGACAATGCGGGCGAGATAGCTGGAACCGAGGCCGCCGTCGAAACTGCCGACTTTGGGTCCGGTCTGGCCGAAGCGGGCATTGTCTGCCGCGATGGTCAAATCGCACACGACATGCAGCACATGGCCGCCTCCGATGGCATAACCGGCCACCATTGCGACGACGGGTTTCGGGATCGTTCGAATCTTGCGTTGCACATCGAGGATGTTTAGACGCGGCACACCGTCTTCGCCGATGTAACCGGCATCGCCGCGCACTTTTTGATCGCCGCCAGAGCAGAAGGCTAGGGGACCTTCACCACAGAGAATAATGGCACCAACTTCACGGTCTTCATGCACGCTCTCAAACGCCTCCAGCATCTCCTTCACTGTCAGCGGTCGGAAGGCATTGCGCACCTTAGGCCGGTTGATGGTGATCTTGGCGATGCCGTCGCTGGTTTTCTCCAGCTTGATGTCGGTGAAGGTTTTGATCGTCTGCCACATGGGTGATGATTGGATTATGGTTGCCTGTGATTACGCAAACTCAGTGAAGCTGCGCAATTCTGCAATACGCGCCGCAATGTCAGCCTTGGTGACTGTTTGCAGCTTGTGCGTGCTGAAGGCTTCGCAGGTAAAGCTGGCGGTGACGCTGCCGTGAACGACAGCGGTCTTCAAATCTTCGAAGGTGGGTTTCGTTTTGCCGTTGGCGGCCAGCCAGCCGGACAAACCACCGAGGAAGCTGTCGCCGGCACCAGTAGGATCGAAGACGCTGTGCAGTGGGCAGGCGGAGCAGGCGAAGAAGTCTTCCTTCTTCTCACCGAAGAGGAAACTGCCGTGCTCACCGCGCTTCACGATGACGAAACGCGGACCCTTGGCCTGCAGTTTGCGTCCGGCTTCGACGAGATTGGTCGTGCCGGCGAATTCCTTGGCCTCGCCATCGTTGATGACGAGCAGGTCGATGCGCTTGAGCACATCGTGCAGGCGTTCGTTAGCGATGTTGATCCATAGATCCATCGTGTCGGCGGTCACGAAGTCAGCTTGGCACTGGTCGAGCATTTGCATTTGGTTGTCCGGGCTCATGTTCGCGGCCACGGCCACTTTGGCGGCCTTGGCAGCAGCGGGGAGCTTCGGTTGCCAGTTTTCCAAGACATTCAATGCCACCTTATGTGTGGTGCGGCTGTTCATGTCGTCGTGGTATTCGCCGCTCCAGGTAAAGGATTCGCCGTCGCTGCGTTCCAAACCGTCCAGCGTAATGCCGCGAGCAGCCAGCATGTCGAGGTGTGGTTTGGGGAAATCGTGGCCGATAACGCCGACGATGTGAATGGGCTGGCAAAAGATACTGGCGGCCAGCGCCGCATAGCTGGCGGAGCCGCCAAGCAGGTTTTCCTGCGCATCCTGCGGGGTTTTGACATTATCCAGGGCGACGGTTCCGGCGATGACGACTGACATGAGTGGTGTGTTTGGTTAGATAAGGTGTAACAGTTAATCCTTGCCTCGCGGGCAGCCAACTTTTAACGGTACGTCGGCCAGCGGGGCCGCGATTATCGGTTTCTCCCTCGTTGTGTCAATTGCCACTCCTCACACTCTTCCATGCGCCTCAGCCTCGTCTTTTCTATGCTGATCCTGCTGCCGCTGGCAACCGGGGTGCATGCATGGCTGTTTTGCCGCGAGAATCTGCCGGTATTGACGCAGGAAGCAGTCAGCAGATTAAAGACGGCGGGGGTACGCAATCCGATCGTTGAGGTGCGTTTCTTTGACATCGCCATCAGTGGTGAGGCGCCTGATCCGGTGGCACGTCAGCAGGCGCTGACCGCTATTCGGCGACTCGTGCCCCTGCGTTTGCAGCCGGGTGCCGATCGATTGCATGTCGTGGCCAGCCTTAAGGCAAAACTAGAGCAGAACACACTGCACATCAGTGGCTGGCTACCTGAGGGCCATGAAGTCACAAACGTGCAGCGCCTGCTCAGCGAATTGCGCCCTGATCTTGTGCTGCGCACGGATGATCTGCGCACCGCGCCAGAAGTGCGCTGGCCGGAGGGCATCAGACCGCCCCTCACCGCTGGCAATGTCATGCTTAAACCGATACTCGAAATGCTGCGAGTGCCGGCGGAATTGCACATTTCAGCAAAGAATGATTCCTTCGTGCTTTCTGGTCTTCTGGCCACGGCGGAACTCAAGGAAGAACTGGTCGCAACCTTGGCTGAGATAGCCGGGACGCGGGTGGTTGATCCTTCGGCGCTGAAGGCCAGCCCGCATGTGCTTTCCGCCGCATTCGCGAAACCAGCGCTCTTAGCCGCTTTTGTGCGTGCATTCTTCAATGCACCACCGCCGCGTTCGTTCGAAATCAAGAGCGATGGCATCCCGCACCTCGAGGGTATCGCTACGCGGCAGATGGAAAGTGCATGGCTCGCGCTACTACGTCCCATCACTGGCGCAGCGAAGGTGGATGCGCGTTTCACGCTTGTACCCTCAGTCTATCACTTCCCCGGCTACCAAATTCAATCCAAGCTCTCGCCCGAGACGCTTGAGCCATTGCGTGAGTCATTGCGCAGCCTTGCACTCGTGTTTGATGCCGGTTTCGCTCGCATCCCGCCGCAGGAACAGACCAAACTCGCGACCCTTGCGCCAAGATTGCTCGCCGCTGGGCCGGCGTTGGGCTTGGTGATCGGCGCGCATCCCGATCCTGCCGGGCCGGAGAGTGTTGAGAAAGATATTGGCAAGGCACGTGCTGAGGCTGTGCTGTCCTTTCTTATTGATCAGGGTGTGCCTGCCGCCGATGTCAGCGCCGTGGTCTTTGATCCCGTTCCCGTTGATTCGCCTTCGGCCCCGTCTATTCCGCGCAGTGTCGAACTCCTTATCAAATAGCTCTTCATGAAATTCGACTACGAATCCCTGTCCACCGAGCCGTTGTTTTACATGCTCATGCACAGCGGTGCTTTTGTCACTGTGCTGGGGGTGATCTTTTTCATCATTGGGTTGCTGTTTGGTTATGCCACGTGGGGGCGCTACAAGCGCCAGACGCGCGAATTACGTGGTGAAGCCGCCGCCATGAAGGAGGAAATTGCGCAGTTGAAGCGTAAAATTGGCGACCATTCCATCAAGTCGGGTCCCAGTGTCGCGATGGCCACCGAAACCATCCACATGCCTAGCAAGGAGGGCACGACTGCAGCTGCTGCTGCTCCTGCCATCACGGAGGAAACCATTACGACTCGCGACATCCGGCCACCCACTTCGCAATCAAACGTCTCGTCCAAAGGGCGATTGCCAAAATCGCGTGCCAACGTCATCAAAGCCAAAACGGCTGGCAAACCAGCAACTGACGTTGAACCGGCACGCCAAGACGAAATTCCTTCGCCACCACCCACGGAGCCTGCTACCGCCTCTATCTCTCTTGCTGAAAAGCCACCGCCACCCGCTCGTCACGCCTCGCCGCTGGCCGCCATCATTGCGCCGACAGTTGCAGTAGTGAGTCATGAGCAGGACAGCGCAGTTACGGCACCTGAAGCCGATAAAGCCTCAGTCACTGCAGACGCCCTTCCCGTGTTGCCCGAACTTGCAGTGGCACCTTTGCCCGCCCTCGAAATCAAAGCCGTACCCGATCCTAAGCTCGGCCTCATCTATCCAAGTCGGCCTGAGAAAATCGACGACCTCACTGCGCTCAAAGGCATCGCTCAGGTGCTCGAACTGCGTCTGCACGAACTCGGTATCTACACCTATGCGCAAATCGCCCATTGGAATGAAGAGAACATCAAGGAGTTCTCCTCGCGTCTCGCCTTCAAAGATCGCATCCAACGCGAGCGCTGGGTTGAGCAAGCACAGCAGTTGCTGGCGAAGAAAGTGGCCTGATTCCGCTTACTTTTCCTTCGGCAGATCCCACGCCTTTAGCCATTCGATCTGCGTGCGTTTAAAACCCTGCTTGAGCAGTCGCTGCTCCATGTCTGCCAGATGTGCGGCACCGTAGAAAATGGCGAGGCGCTTTTTTCCAGCAGTAATCTCTTTGTTCATGACTTCGAGCGCGATGCGATTGCGCTCACCAACAAGTACGGTGCCGTCACCGGATTCGATCCCAGCCATGATGTCCTCCACACTGTCGAACTCTTGGGCGATCATGCGCTTCAGTTCGGTGCTGCTGTCTTTCATGGTCATGATTTTCAGCAGCATGATCATGCCAGCGGCGTCGGAACTAACGCCGCGCTTTTCGTTGGCGGCTTTTTGCGCCTGTGAAGCCTTGAGATAGAGTGTGAGAAAGCTCTCCTGCTTTTTGTCCTGTGTTTTCGTGAACTGGGACATGTTCATGTCGGCGTGAACGAAATTTTTGGCCTGATAGTCGATGCCTTCGAGTTGACCGGTGAGTTTCAGCGCATCCTTCATCATCGTTTGAAGCTGGCCGACCCATTGCAACTTCTGCGCTTCTTTCATGACCTCTGGTTTCTTGCGTTCCTCAATGGAAGGGCCAACGAGTTCATACAGCACGGCTTCGTAGCTTTTGAAACGCGTATTCAACGCCTCAAAATAGGCTTTGTCGGCGATGTGGATGGCCCCGACGAGATCAACCTTCACCTTCTGTGGTGATTCATAGCTCACGACGGCGGTTTGCAGACTATCGCTCTTTTCTTCTTCGATGAAGCGAATGAAATCCGTGGATTCCTCTGCTGCGGTTAACCAGCCGCAAACGATAAGCAATGGCAGCAGTAGGAATCGCTTCATGAGAGTGCCGATCCGAGGTTTTAGCCTTCGGCTTTAAAGATGCGGGCAAAGAACGCCTTCATCTCCTCCCACGAGGCCTTATCGGCGGCCTCGTTGTAAGCAGCCCCTTTGCTGTTGTCATTTCCAGCGGCCTTCTGTGTGAAGGCATGCACCGCACCGGGATAGCTGACCAACTTGTAGTCCACCTTGGCGTCCTTCATCTCCTGCTCAAAGGCCGCGATATCCTTGGCCGGCACAAAAGGATCGTCCGCACCATGCAGCGCCAGAACCTTGCCCTTGATGCTTTTGCCATCGGTCGGGGTGGGCGAATCAAGACCGCCGTGAAAACTCACCACGCCCTTGAGTAGCGCACCACTGCGAGCCAGTTCGATGACGCCGGTACCACCAAAGCAATAGCCGATGGCCGCCACTTGAGAAGGGTTAGTCTGCGGATCCTTGTCGAGCACTTCCAGCGCCGAAAGCATGCGCTCACGATAGAGCTTGCGGTTGGATTTGTATTTCCCGGCCTCCTGACCCGCCGCCGGTGGCTGCGGGCGGATGCCTTTGCCATACACATCAGCCACGAAGACGTTGTAGCCGAGTTCTGCCAGCATGCGGGCTCGCATCTTTTCGTTATCGCTCAAGCCGGTCCACTGATGGATGATGAGCACGGCGGGAAGCTTACCCGTTTTGGCGGAATCGACGACGTGCAGTCCTTCGCAAACCACATCACCCGATTGGTATTCGACGACAGTCTCCTTGATCTCTGCCTGCACGCCGGTGACGAGCAGCAGGGAAAGGATGGCAATGAAGATTTGGTTGGTTTTCATAGGTGGATAGTAGGCATGGTGAAACATGTTTTCCAACACGTTTCCCGAATGAACTTGAAAGTTCGTGCCTACTTCAGCTCCTGGATGCGGATGTTCTTCCACATCACTTCCTTGCCCACGGCCGCAGCGTTCTTACCGATGCCATGCACCTGAAGCGCGATCACGCCTTCCTTGGTCATTTCATCCGTGAAATCCGCTGCCGGAACGCCATTGAGAAAGGTCTTGATGCTGCCACCGCGACACTCAATGCGTGCCTTGTTCCACTCGCCCTGCTTGAACGCCTTGCGTGCTGCTTCATTATTCTTCAGATCGAAGAGCCAACCGCGACGACCTTCATCATACACACCGCCCGTGTAGGCACGATCACTAGGATCAATCTCAAACTGATAGCCATGCACACGGTCGGCGGGGAATTTCTTCTTCTTCCCAGCGATCTCCACCTCCGTCTCCTGCGTGTAGTAATTGCTGCGGAACTGAATGCCTGAGTTCATCGATGGATCGACCTTGAACTCGACTTCGAGAATGAAGTCCGTGTACTTCTTCGCCGTGCAAAGGAACGAGTTCCCCGTGTCCGGCACCGTCTTGCCCACAATCGTGCCATCTTGCACGCGATACTCCGCCTTACCGCTGTGCTGCTCCCAGCCCGTGAGCGTGGTGCCGTCAAACAGTGGAACAAAGGCGTCCTCAGCCTGAAGGAACGAAACGAAGGATAAAACAGCGGCGATGAGAAGTGGACGGTTGGTCATAGGGCCGTGTTAAACGCGATCCCAAGCGCGCTCTTGCGCGATTCTGTGCGTTGACCGTTCGGCATCGTTCGCCACTGTCGCCACTCCAACCCATGAAGCGCTACTCCCTCGGCATCGACTACGGCACGAATTCCTGCCGATCCCTCCTCATCGACCTCGACAACGGCGCGGAGGTCGGATCGACCGTGTTCAATTACCCGAGCGGTGAGCTGGGCATCTTGCTCGATGCACGGGACCCGCACATCGCCCGGCAGAATCCGCAGGACTACCTCGACGGGCTCGAAAGCGTCACGCGTGGGGCTTTGGAGCAAGCAAAGGCCAAGGTGGCGGGCTTTGATCCCGCGCAAGTTATCGGTATCGGCATCGACACCACGGGCAGTACGCCCATTCCGGTGAACAAAGACGGCACGCCGCTCGGCTTGCTGCCGCAATGGAAGAACAACCTCAACGCGATGGTCTGGCTGTGGAAGGATCACACCGGCCATGCCGAGGCTGCGGAGATCACGAAGCTCGGCCATGAGATGCGGCCGAACATCATTGCCAAATGCGGCGGCATCTATTCCAGCGAGTGGTTCTGGAGCAAAATACTCCGCCTGAGTCGCGTGGACGCGCAGGTCTTTGAGGCGGCGTTCAGCTTTGTGGAGCATTGCGACTGGATCCCGGCCGTACTGACCGGCAACACCGATCCGCTCACGCTGAAGCGCAGTGTGTGTGCCGCGGGCCACAAAGCGATGTTCAGCACGGAATGGGGCGGCCTGCCAGACAAGGAATTCCTGGCCAAGCTCGATCCAAAGCTCGCCGATCTACGTGATCGCCTGTACTCCGAGGCTCACACCGCCGACACGAAGGCTGGCGGTCTGTGCGCTGAATGGGCGCAGCGTCTCGGGCTCCAAGAAGGCACGGCGATCTGTGTCGGGGCTTTCGATGCGCATACGGGTGCGGTCGGCGCGGGCATCAAAGAGGGCACGCTGGTCAAAATCCTCGGCACCAGCACCTGCGACCTGATGATTTCGCCCACGAGCAAACCGCTGGCGGACATCCCCGGCGTGTGCGGCATCGTGAATGGCAGCGTTTTGCCCGGCTACTACGGCATCGAGGCCGGACAGAGCGCCGTGGGGGATCTCTTCCTCTGGCTGGTGAATCACCTCGTGCCTGACAGCTACGGCAAAAACGTCGGCGAGAAATTTGTGGCCATGGAAAAGGCCATGGAAGGCCAGAAGCCGGGTGCCACGGGCCTGCTCGCGCTCGATTGGAACAACGGCAACCGCACCATCCTCGTCGATGTGCGTCTCACTGGCCTGCTACTCGGCCAGACGCTGCACACCGAGGCGCATGAGATCTACCGCGCCTACATCGAGGCCACCGCGTTTGGCGCGCTCACCATCATCAAACGCGTGGAGGAATACGGCGTGAAGGTCGAGGAAGTCGTCAACACCGGCGGTCTCTCCATCAAGAATGCCACGCTCATGCAGATCTACGCCGACATCATCGGCAAGCCCATGAAAGTCAGCCAGAGCGAGCAAACCTGCGCCCTCGGTGCCGCCATTTTCGGCGCTGTCGCCGCCGGAGCGGGCACCTGGCAGGAGCTTCAGTCCAAAGTCACCGCCATTCGCGAAAAGGTGTACCACCCGATTCCTGAAAACGTGGCCGTCTATCGTGAGCTCTACGCGCTCTATCACGACGTGCATGACGCTTTTGGTGTCGCCGACTGGAGCGGCAAACTCAGCCATGTGATGAAGCAGCTCCTCGACATCCGAGCGCGGCAGAGCTGAGTTGTTCTCGCATCACTTCATCTGCGCAAGCTCCGCCGACCTTCCTCCGTTCTGCTTCACTCCATGATCTTTCGCACGCTCTCACTGCTCCTCGCTCTTAGCACCCCGCTCTTCGCTGAAAACTGGCCGCAGTGGCGTGGTCCACGGCTCGACGGCACATCGCTGGACACGGGCTTCCCGATCTCCGCTGAAGGCAACTTGACGTGGAAGGCGGAACTGCCTGGTAGCGGCCATGCGTCGCCGATTGTGTGGCAGGATCGCATTTTCCTCGTCTCCGCCATCGCGGAAACGGAGCAGCGGGTGCTGATGTGTCTGGATCGTGCATCGGGCAAAATGCTTTGGCAGTCGAACGTGATCAAAGCGCCCATCGAGAGCATCCACCGTCTCAATAGCCAGGCTTCCAGCACACCTGCCACGGACGGCGAGCGCATCTTCACTGCCTTCCTCGACAACACCGAGACCGAAGCCACCCGCAAAGCCAACGGAGGCCGTGTGATTCCGAAAGGAGAGGTGCCGAAGGGCACGGTCGTCATCTCCGCGCATGATTTCAGCGGCAAACCGCTCTGGCAGGTGCGCCCGGGCCTGTTCTCCAGCAAGCACGGCTTCTGCTCCAGCCCCGTCGTGTTTGAGGACAAGGTCATCGTGAACTGCGACCACGATGGCGATGGCTACATCGTCGCTCTGGCCAAAACGGACGGCAAAGAGCTGTGGCGCATCGAGCGGCCGAACCACACCCGCAGCTACTGCGTGCCGCTCATTCGCGACATCGGTGGTCGCACGCAGATGGTGCTCAGCGGCACGATGTGCGTCACCAGCTACGATCCGCGCACCGGCAAGCTGCTGTGGATCATCGACGGCCCCACCGAGCAGTTCGTCGCTTCGCTCGTGTTCAGTGATCAAACCGGCCTGCTCTACATGACCGGTGGTTTCCCCGAGCATCACCTCCTTGCGATCAAGCCCGATGGCAGTGGCAATGTCACCAACACGCACATCGTCTGGCGCACGAACAAAGGCGTGAGCTATGTGCCTTCGCCCATCGTCGAGGGCGGCCATTTCCTTATCGTCTCCGACTCCGGCATCGGCCACTGCTTCGACGCGAAGACCGGCGACATCCTGTGGGAAGAACGCCTGCGGGAGCACCACGCATCCCTCACCAGTGCGGAAGGCCACGTCTATTTCATCAACGATACCGGTACCCTGCGCACCGTGAAGCCCGGCAAGGCGTATCAAGCTCTCGCCGAAAGCGAACTCGGCGAAAAAGTCTTCGCCTCACCGGCCTTGAGTGAAGGCCAGATCTTCGTTCGTGGGGATAAGAGCCTCATCTGCCTCGGCAAACGCAGTGCGAAGACCGCCGCGCGGTGAACCTTGACCTCAGTTCGTGGAACCGTTGATGCCCAGCAGTTCAATCTCAAAGACCAGCGTGCTGAAGGGCGGAATTTTTGGGCTGGGACTGTTCGCGCCATAAGCCAGGTTGTGTGGAATCACGAACCTGAATTTGTCGCCCACCTTCATCAACTGTACTCCTTCGGTCCAGCCTGGGATCACGCCGTTCAAGGGGAAGGTGGCTGGCTGACCACGTTCGACCGAGCTATCAAAGACCGTGCCGCTGAGCGTGGTGCCGTGATAGTGAACGGAGACGCTGTCGAAGGCAGTCGGAGAGGCCGTGCCGCTGCCGCGCTTCAGAACCTCATACTGCAATCCAGACCCAGTTGTATGGATGCCGCTGCCAACCGTGGCGGCGACTGCGGGAACCACCGCAGGGGTTGTTGGCAGCGCCGGGGCTTGGCGTGGCTTGGGCTTGGGTGTTTCGCTACAGCCGAGAAGAAGGAGGGCAGGGAGGATGAGTTTGACGGATTGGATCATAGGATTGGTTTGGATGGCGAGGCTCAGCGACGGCCCAGTGTTGCGACTTGATCACCGTGGTCAAGGCTCACCTACTCGTCCTCGGCTCGGTTCCGTTCAGCAAACCACCGTCAACCACGGTAAACAGCCTTCTCTCTCCTGCCTTCAGCCTTCAGCCTTCAGCCCGGCAGCTCTCCGCCCAGATCGGCCATCATCTCGTCCACCGTCGTGAAGAGCGAGGGGAAGTCATCCCGCACCGCGTCCCACAGCACCTCATGGTCGATCCAGTCGTAGCCATGCACCACGATGTCCCGCAGGCCGGCGGCACCGCGCCAGTCGTGCTGCGGGTAGCGTTCCCGCAAGTCCAGCGGCAGTCGCTTGATCCCCTCGCCGATGATCTCAAACTGGCGCTCAAAGGATGTCAGACGAATCCAGTCCTGCTGCAGCACCTCCAGCGTCGTTCCATCACAGAGGAGCTGGGCCCGGCGGGCGGCTTCCCGAATCTGTGTCAGCGTCAGCCGTGGATCATGCTTGCTCATAGATCGGCGAGAGATCGTCCTTCACCAGCGGCCCCAGGTGTCTGCCCAGACCGGTGAGTAGATCCACCGGGCGTCCCAGCAGGCCTGCCAGCGCCTCCCGGCAATGGACGAAGCCGTAGCCCGGCTTGCGTCCTGGCAGGAACTCCACCAGCACATCCACATCACTCGTCTGTGGATTGAAGTCATCCCGCACCACGCTGCCAAACAGGCTCATCTTCCGAATCCCCCGCTCACGGCAGAACGCCGCGATCTTCTCACGGTCGATCTTGATCGGCAGTTCCTCCAGCGTCTTCATGGTCTGGAGAATAAGCGCTGGTAGCCCAGTTCCAAGATCAAAATCACAGTCCTCGTTCTTGGCTCAGTCCTCCTGCCTCGGTTCCGTTCAGCCAACCATCGTCAACCACGGTAAACAACCGTCAACCATCCATTCTCCGTAGCAAGACTGCGAAGGATGAACCGCAAACGGTCTTTCTCCCCCTTACCTCCTGTAGCAATCTGGGAATCTCACAGGAGATAACAGAGTTAACGGAGTCCCATCGAGAATCGAGTAACCAGCATCCAGCATCCTCCTCTCCTTCACTCCAAGTCTCCTCCCGCCTCCCGCCTGCTCTCAGGAACCGACTCCCGACCTTTTCTTGCTAGAACGTATGGCCCGATGATGATTGAATCACGACATGAAGAAGGCAGCAAGCAGCATCATCACGGTCATCGTCACGATCAAGATCATAGCCGCATTGGAGGAAGCATTCGTTGATCAGTATCTCCATCCTACTTCAACCGCTCCCGCTTCTTCTTTCCGTTGACGGAAAAGTCCGCCTCATTCCCCCCGTCTCCGCCGCAACCGGCGCAGGCCTCGACAAGCTGCGCCAGTGGCTCGATAAGAAGATCGGGCAGAAGGATGAGAAGTGAGCATGCCCACGCTGGATGCGTTTGGGATTGTCTTCAGGCTGTACTTTTTCTTCTCGCCAACGCCCGCCCACCCACCCCTTGGTTCAAAGCGCACGCTGACACGCTCTCTTGCAAGCAACAAGGCTAAGGCGGAGCCGCCGCCTCAAGCTCTCCTGAATCGTGGCGACTGATGCACGCAGACGAGGCAGGAACAAGGGCTTCGAGGGTCCGCCTCAAGCTCTCCTGAATCGTGGCGACTGATGCCGAATGACCTGCATGGGCATGGATTGCTTGATGTCCGCCTCAAGCTCTCCTGAATCGTGGCGACTGATGCTTGGACAAATCCCGACAAGTCCGGCACCTATGCCCGCCTCAAGCTCTCCTGAATCGTGGCGACTGATGCGTGTTTTGCCTCGATGGGGTGAAGTATGACGAGACCCGCCTCAAGCTCTCCTGAATCGTGGCGACTGATGCTCCGGCACTGTGGAACGCCCATTCTAGCTTGGTTTCCCAGCCGGTTTGCGAGCGCTCCGCCGTGGAACGACTTGGACCACCGGGTTTCCGCCCGGCATCGCCTCTATATATAGTGTGTGACGCTCTTCGCGAGCGCGGTGAGAGCACAGGCTCAGCACTTCCGCGCTCGCGAGGAACGCCGCTCATCAGTCATCACGATGTCAAAGATCCGTGCTTGCGCACGTTTTTAGAGAGTTTGCCCGTTCCAATGGCGGAAGAAGGGTGGTCGGTGGGACATGCCCGACCCATGCTCGCGGTTTCCTTCGCGAGCGCAAGCTGGAAAGTGGTCCGCACAGTCCTCTGTGCGGTTCCTCCAGATCAGATTCCGCACAGGGGACTGTGCGGGTGATGGTGTCATGAGCGCTGTGCGTAAACCCTCGTATCTCCAAGATTTCCTGCAAAGGGAATCGCGGGTGCAGATGCATGGTTTCGCAGTGTGGTGAGCGTCAGTTGTCATGTTTTGTCATGCAGGCATCTGCCACCCTGCGGGAACGGCATGGCCTCCAGCAGCGCGCGGCCCATCTGGCGGGTCGTCCCCGCAATCTCGAAGCCCTACGTCAGCCGCAATACCTGCGTGTGATCAGCAAGTTGAGAGGATAGGAAGGTCTCGAAAGTCATAGAATCAAAGCTGCTACTCCGCGTTGCGCCGATCGTAAGCCTGTTTGAGGAGTGATTTCAGGAGCACTTCGTGTTTAGAGATGTCGCCAATGGAGAGACGAATTCGGTAGTTGCTCCAGCGCTTGTCGTATTCCAGCAAGGCCAGCCCATGCTGATCCAGTTCTTGGTCGATCTGCTCGGTTTGTGGAATCCGGATGCTCAGGTTCAAAGCGTTTTTCTTGGGCCGCGAAACCGCAAAGTTGCATGACTTGCCATCCACTTGGAAGCCGATGTAGTGCTTGTTGTAATTGAGCTGGATCTGCGTGGCAAAATCTTTGCAGAGGTCGAGAATCTGATCTGCCATTTTGACGGTCTTGACTGCCGCGCGGGTTTCCCAGTACGTACGATCTGTGGGTTCATTGACCTCTTCGTCTTCATCCACCAGCCCCCGTTGCAGAGTATCCAGCACCTTAGTGAAAAACAAGGAGACGCCACCATCTGCCTGAACGGCCCTCATCTGGATAGCCATGATGGGGATGGAGCCATTCATTAGACTGATCACGTTCAGGAACCGGCTGGTGATGTCCTCGGCCACAATGACGGCAGTATGCTCATACTGCGGGTAGCGCTTCCGTTCGATGTCCCAATATTCTATGGTGCGAATGATGTGCGAGGGATCGCTGGGTCCGAGTTGGATCTCCACCTCATATCGACCACTCCCTTCAGCATCCTGAAGCAGCATGTCAAGGCGTCCAGCCCCGGCATGAATCCTTTCACGATCTTTTACCACCACGTCGCCAAGACCAAGAATGGATGGATCATTGGCAATGACCTCATGCACCCATGGCTCATTGATCGTGGGATGATTACGGAGACCGATTGGGGTGAGTTTGACGTGCTTCATTTTGATCAAGCGCTAAAACCAGTTGGTTGATGAATTCCTTGGACAAGTTGAATCAGTTCTTGGCGGTCAAAAAGATCTGTGAGTTTATCTCCTTGATACCCAGTTTAAGTCAAGGCGGCAAACTCTGCCATTTCACCATCCGGCGCTGTCTGGCCTCCAGATTCTTGCCTATCGGCCAACTTCTATCGCCGAACCGGGACAGGAAATCTTTGGCATCACCGGCTTCCACACGGTCCCGGCTGAACTGATAGAGGATGAGGTCGGACATGATCGACGATGTTTGTCCTCAACTCAAACCCGCTTCGACCACGCAACCGCTGCCCGTAGATGAGGCACCTCTGCCTTCACGTCGGCGGTGATGCGGGCGTGGAGTTTGCGGTATTCGTTGAGGACACGCAGGGCGTCTTCGCCCATCTCCTGTCCGGCAAACAGTTCCGGGGCAGTGTCGGCGAAGTTGAGGCCCAACTGCACGCCCTTGCCATGCACCTCGGCACCGAGTTCGTAGTTGGTCAGCAGCAGGCGACGCTTGGGACTCGTCGTGGCACCGCAGGAATCGAGGAACCAGGTGGGGGATCCGGTGGAGTCGGCATGGAGCAGGACCAAGAGCTTCTTCTCGATGTGCCAGAGATCCCGCAGCGTTTCTTCCGTGACCGAGAGCGTGCGCAGATGCACCACCGTCTGGAGAAAGGCGAGATAGGCATCCGTATAGCCCGCCCCGTCGATCACAGGCAATTCAAAGCGCGATTGCAGGCCGGAGAGATAAACCGTGGACCGGTTCAGGGCTTTGGCGAGATCGGCGAAGGTGTGCATGGCGAGCCGCAGGCGTGATGTGAGCTATTTAGTGCTGGTGCAAATAAGAAGGCGTTCTCGTGCTCGGGTAGCCGCCACATAGCGGAGACACTGATGGCGCTTTGCCTTGAGCGGATTCTCGGTGCTTGTCGGTGCCTGTTCACCTGTGAGCCCAAGAGCAACAGCTTTGAACTCCAAGCCCTTAATCCGGTATAGGGTTCCCATGCGCACGCCTGCTTCTGAGCTTTCAGGATCACCTGCATTGGGCTGGAGTTCCAAAGTTGGAATGCCAGCACTCGACAGGGCAGATCGTAAATGTGGTTTTATCGGGGCCACGCAAATCTCGTGAGAGGCATAGCCGTCCTTGAGGAGATTCTTCACCCAGTCTGTCACGACTTTAGCTTCTTCTTCTGCACCACCGCACCTCTGAATACTCGGTTCAGGTCCTTTCACCACGGATTGATCTCCAACGGTTGTCGCTTGGTCGCCATCCAAATCATCGACCTCTACACCTTCGAGCATCCGTTGGGCGCAGGTGCGAATCTGCTCTGTCGTTCTATAGTTGATCTTCAAGCGCCGTGAACGTCCTCTCACCTCGATACCAGCCCTGCTAAGTGGGATGTTGCTCTTGTAAATACGCTGGTGCCCGTCACCAACGACGGTCAGTGGATTCCTTGTGCCTTGTTTGATGGGACTCAGCATCTTGATGAGACGCAGGGCTTCTATGCCGAAATCCTGAATCTCATCTACGAGCACATGTTCGTAGTGAGGAAAATCCCCTTTCTCCAATGCCAGCCGAGCTTGGTGGATCAGGCCATCAAAAGTCAGGAGGTTTCTCTTTTTCAACTCCCTCTGAATGGAAGAGAACTGCGGCCACAATTGCTTCCTTTGTGTTCGTGACAATCGTGGACGCCCAGTTCGGACGGCGGTCAGGTAGTCGTCCTCCGAAGTGATGCCCATGGGGTCAATGACCTCTTCATATTCTTCGCGAACGAAGTCGGCGGTGAACTCAGTTTTTACCGCCAGTGTTGGAGTTAGAACCTCCTGCCATATTTCATCAATCACCGAACCACCAGCGACCTTCCCACGCCAACCGCCTCGTGTGCAAATTGTCCTGGCGAGAGCATGAAGATTGGTCACTTCAATTCTGTTCGCAGCCTGCGGGCACTTTTGTTCTGCCAGGCGCTGAATTAGTCCCTTGATGGTTACGGACAAATTGGTGGTAAACGTTGTCACCAAGACACGAGCGTTGGGATCGGTCAGACGACTCGCCAGATGGACGGCACGATGCATCAACACCACCGTTTTTCCCGTTCCGGCGGCACCGTTGATTTTCATCGGTCCATCGACATCCCACTGCACGATTTTGCGCTGGTAGGGATGAAGGAAGATTCGCCACTCATCGAAGGACGAAGCCATGATTTGTTTCAGTTCTTCCTGACCATCCACAAAGACCAAGTCCAGGTTGCTGGCTTCCTCGATGTTGCGGAAGTCGCCAGGACCAGCGGCCTTTTCTTTACCGTCGGTCAGACCGAGCGCCTCGCTGAGAGCCTGGTCAACTGTTTGACCGCAACTGACAAAGAACAACACCTGATAGGCATCCTTGGGTAGGTAGTCTTTCAGCGCGGTTAAGGCGTCGTCTGACTGAATGGCCTTCACGGCAGGAATGAGCGGTGTTGGAACCCCTGCGTGGAAGAGTTCCTCGTCCGTAAGCTTGCGAAGAGGGTAGCTGGTGTCGGCCTCGAACTTGGGAGCCACTTCTTTGGCTACGGCCGTAACCTCCTCAACATCGAAGACTTGGAGTGCCCCTGTGGATTGATGAACTTCAAAGCGCTTGTTCTTGCACCAGCGATAGGCGCTGTCGTGATGATCGACATGCATCAGCAGGTAAATATCGCCCTGTTTGGGAGCAATAACGATGGCGCGATAAGCCTGATCTACGCGAACACTGCGAACCTTGTCATCCACCGCTTCTTTGTAGGGTTCGAGATGCAGCGCTGGTGCTTTGCTGTCACGCTGGAACTTGTCCACCATCTCAGACACCTTCTTGCGCGTCTGAGCGGGCAGGGAGCCGAGCTCTTGGAGGAGGTTGCGATGAATCATTAATCTGGCCATATTCGAATCGTGTTAAAGGTTTAGCCTCCAAGGAGATTTGCGAACCATTCGGTGCCCTTCGCGGCAAGGTCGTCGGAGGTGACAACTTTCCAGCCGATGGCCTGCCACCGGTCGGCGAAAGAGGCTTGATCCCCGACCAAAACGACAATCTTTCTCTCAGTCCATGCCACTTCAGCACAGGCATCATCGGCGAGTTCATCGTGGTAAAACTCAACCTCAGGAATTGGAAATTCCCTTTCTGCAATCTGTCGAAGCTGAGCAATCAAAGAACCCACCACCAATTGCAGGATCTGCTCCCACTCCTGTGAAATACCGGTCGCCCGGCTAGGCATGGACCACGAGTCTTCCTCGTGATGTTCGGTGGCTGCAAAAAACTCGAACTGTCTCACAAACTGAAACAAATTCATCGAAGCAAGGAACCGTCTCCAACGCTCCCGATAATCCGTTCCAGATCGCTCTGCGGCAGAGTCACCAAGTCTTCCAAGCACGAGCACGGCTTCAGCTCTTTGCTCCATCAGATCAGCTTGATGCAGAGCCAGGATAAAATCCGAGTTCTGGCAGAACTGGTTGTTCAGTGCCCAGCATCCGCTAGTCGAAGCAGCAGGCACGGCCCAACCTCCAGTTTTACACCATGCATTGACCGTAGCCTCCTTCTCCTGGTCAGTCACAAAGCTGAGGCCATTGCCAAGGGCGACCATAAACAACGCTCGCTCGACAAGGCTTTGCCATCCATCCGCCAGAGGATGGCGGAGGAATGCCTGCAACTGCACAAAGGCGCTTCCTGTAGAGAGCTTGGCGTCTGGTAACAATCTACCCTGACCTCGTGATCTACGGACATGATCGGCCATCAAGTTCCTCACTGGTTCTTTCACCGTGAAACTCGCGTCCTGTTTCTCGTCAAGATCATCCCAGGTGATGCTCCATACATGAAAGTTTCCGCTCTTGAGGATGGCTCGGCGTTTTTGAAGGTCATCGGGTATCCGGCTTTCAGGCTTATCTGGATGGACATGAGGATCAAAACCATCGGTAAATACGGCCAGGGATTTGACCCCATCGTCATCGCATGAGATCAGAAAATCTGGCTGGCATTGGATGGACACGCCGTTTCTTTGCCCCAGCTCCGGCTGGAGTTGCACATCCCAGTAGCGCTCGTCTTTCCCCAGGCGGAATCGGAATCCACGACTGCCACGAATGATGGTCTCGTCCCACTTTCCTCCGTCCTCAACGACCCACTCTCGTAGGCGATCAACAAACCTCTTCTCCAGCATGCTGCCAAACAGGGACTGCACGTTGATTTGATCCAGTGACGTCTTGCTCTTGCGGCGTTCTCCAGCAGAAACCAGTCTCTTCAGCAGCGTGATGCCGCGTTCGCGGCTGATGTCCGCAGCACGGCTCTGCTGGTGGTAGTTGCGGATGCAGCGGTAGCAGCCGTCCGTGTCATCGCTGTCGCCCAGCTTACGGCATCGACATGTCTCTAGGGAGTTCAAGGCGAGACGAAGAATCTGGACAAATCCTTCGCCAGGCAGTCCCTCTGCATTCTGCTTCTGAAACAAAGTTTTCAGGAAGCCAGTTCCACCTGGAACGGCATCCATCAGCAACAAATAATCTTTGTTCACGCCGCGTGCTTGGTCCGGCATCGTCTCTGGCAGGACAAGAAGATGTGCTGGATTGCCCTGGAACATCAATCTCATGCCCAGATGAATACAGGCTGAGATTGTGGTTAGGTCTGCGGGTTCGCATGGCGGGAGCAGCAGCCTCACGGCCTCGGATTTTAGCTCGCGGTAGAGGAACACATGCTCCCAGCGGTAGGCCGCGCCTTGGGTGCCTTGCTGCTGCTTTTTTTCAGTCTCCCGTCTTCCGCGACAACTACGCCGATGATTGACATCATCAGGATTCTCGAACGGAGCGGCAACAACACCGCAGTCCGCACAAATCTTGAAGCCATCGCTTGGAAGTTTCTTCTCGTAACCAAAGGGCATGTCGGCAGGCTCTTCCCAGAAGCCTCCGTTCACCTGGCGCATGATCAAGCTGGAGCGGTATTCCATGCCAAAAGGCTCTGCCTCATCGGCCACTGCCACCACATCGCTGGGGGCTGTTAGGTCGAAGCTGTTCACCAGGCGGTAAATGCGATTCTCTCTCTCCTCTGCCTTGTCGCCAGACAACGACTCATAGGCTTCCACATAGGACATGGCCTGACTTCGGGCGAAGTTCACAAACTTCTTCTGCTGGCCGATGTCGGTTTGAGCGCCTGCTCCTTCTGAATGTGCGCACTGTGGGCACGATGGATCGGCATCAGGCGTCAGTTCTCCAGTGGGACGCATGTGCCCACAGCTTCCACAGACGGCCCATTCCTCGGTCAATGGCTCCGAGGCTGTGCCTAGCTCGATCTGCTGGATCTCGAAAACACGAGAGTGCGTGTAGAAATGATTTCTGGGCGCGAGTTCTCGAATGGCCGTTCCGGCTCCACGCACGATATCATATTCGATCAGATGATCTTCTCCGTTGGCTGCCTGATGCTTGTTGTAAACGGCACCGTAAAAGCTCACACCCCGCTCAGGGAAAGCGTAGTTGGGCAGCAAACCATGGTCCGTGAGTAGTTCCAGTGAGGTCGTGCGATTCAGCCCATCGAGACGGCCTTTGAGTATCTTGATTTCCCGATCAATCTCACGGATGGCGAGACGATCATCTTCGTTGTGCAGTGTATTGCGCTGCTCCTTTAGTCGGCGACTGGCATTGATCAGATCCTTGCGCTTGGTTTCAAACTGACGAAGCGCGATCTCGGTTTGCACGCGCAGCACTTCCACCTTGGCATCTTCCAGAAAACGATCACGCGTGTCGTTCTGCACGTTCGTGTGGAAGCGGCGCAGAAATGCTGCCTGCAATGAGGCTTCGTTGGTGGAGATCCAGTCGAAGAACTTCGGTATCTGGCCTTCAGCACTGAAGAGGTCATCTCCAAATTGACGGGCTGTTCCTGGCAAGTGCCCGAGCACCTTCGTCTTCACGGCGCAGTCGAAGCAATACGCAAAATACTGTCGCGTCAGCACCGCCGCTGCATCCAGCCAGCAGCCTGGGGGTTCGACCTCGCCTTTGAGCATCTGCTCGGGCCTGGCGAAGAAATACAGATCGTGCGGGCGTTGATTGATGATCGAAAGGATCAAGGCAGTGCCGGTGGATCGTCCGGCGCGTCCGATACGCTGAAGGTAGTTCGCGGTGTTTGGCGGGATCGAGCACAGCATCGTGGTGGAGAGATCACCGATGTCGATACCCATCTCCAGAGTGCTCGTGCAGGTCAGCACGTTGGGATCATCGGCGCTCTCTTTGCGTCCGAAGCGGCGCTCGATGTCCTGCCGCTCCGAGTTGGTCAGCAATCCAGTGTGCTCAGTGGCATAGACGCGCCTGATGGCACCTTTGCGATAGCGTTGCTGGTAGTAGTGCTCACGGTCATCGAACTCCACCCTCGCATACGTTCCTCCGTCTGCCTGATAGGCAATCGTGGGTGCGCCTTGCCAAAAGGCAGCTTCCTCAGAAGGCCGTGTCAGGGTTTGTCCCGTTTCTGAGCAGACGAGCTTCTCGCCTCCAGGCACAATGGCAGCACATTTGCTATTGATCGCTACCAGTCGCTTGCTGCCATCTCGTTCGAGTTCAATCAGCAGCCCAGCGTGAATACCCACGTCGATGAAGGCGCGGGTCAAATCTAGCAACGCGGTGTCATCAGATGCAGGCAGGTCAAAGACGCGCCGGGACCAGCGCAGTTGCCATGTGGCTCCCGTAGCAAGGACGTTGTCATGATTCCGGTCAGTCTCGGTCACGAACAATCTCGGCCTGCGTCTCCCGGCATGAGGGTGAGTTTCTCGCGTAGGAGGAGCTTCACCTTTCCAACCATACTTACCCCAGAGCTTTGTCTTGGCGTAGAGGGCCACATACTCATGGGACAGAGCGCCGCGTTCACGATGCCGCTGCAAAATGCCGTAGATCCACAGCTTCAACGAATCATCACTCACCTTGATCATGTGCGGATCAATCTGGGGCAGACGCTCCCGCAGCAGATTCACCGTTGCGTCGATGACTTTGGGGTCCCAGCGCAGGCAGCAGCTCCCACTGCGCTCCAGCGTGCGGCCGATCTGCACTTGCATCCCCAGTTCACGAGCTGCCTCCCAGGACATGCGTTGATGCACCGATTCGAGAAAAGCCGTGGCGGGCTTAGCTTTCGTGCGCAGGCGGACAAACGCTTCATACTCGCGATGCTCACGAATGTCTGGCGGCACCAGCGTTGCCATCGCGTCCAGGAGATTGCCGGGACGCCCAGGCTGCTCCTCCGAAGCATACTCCATCAACAAGCGGCCCACCTCTGGCAGGGGCAGCCCCTCAGGGCCTGCACTGTCCACCAAGTGCTGCAAAGCCGTGCGGAAAGTGAAGTGGTAGGTTCGTGCGGTGAAGAAACCGGCACGGTGGCTCGCATCCTGCACGCTGTCGGTGAAGGCCAGCATCTTGGGATCGCTGTTGAGCAGCGAGCCAAAGATCTCGTCAATCGCCACGCTGGCGATGGTCGCCCCCTGACTACCGATAAAAAAGATCTGGTCGGCGGTGTCACAACATGGGCACTTTTGATCGCCAATCACGGCATTGTCCCGTTCACGTCGGATCACATCGTCACTTACCAGCACTGGAAAAGTTTCTGCTCCCGTCAGTGGGCATGGACCTTTGCCTCGGCGGATGGTCAGAGCACCAGGGCCTGTGCTCAAATACTCTTGTTCAGAATCCAGAATCAACTGCTCAGCCTGAGCTGAACTGCTGCGTGAACTGAGCGGCACGATGATTCTGATCCGTGCATCACGGTTCCGGCCAGAGCCAGCGAACCATCCGGCGTAGATCGCCTTGGGATCGGTCGCTAGTGCATAGCCAGTCACTCCTTTGGAGCCGATCTGGCTGTCCTTGTCACGATCATGCATCGCCACCCAGCCGGACGCACCACAGGCGGCACAATGAAAGGCGGGGAGCACCACCTTCTCCGGCAAGGCTTCATCCAGCCACGCAAAAGCAGGGCTTGGTGACACCACTCGTCCGAGTCGTCGCAACTCTCGCACCCAGAGCTGCACCTGAGTTGGTAGCAGAGGGAAATCCTTGCCGCTCCGCAGTTCACGGGCATGAGCGATCATTCCGCAGAAGGAGGCCACCACATGATGTCTGTCCTCCAGGGTGATATCACTGAGTCGAAAGTCATCCTTGCCCAGCTTGTCCAGCAGCTCGTTCCAGGTCACCAGTTGAGTGCTTGCCGTCTCCAGCAGTTTGCGGAAGAGCGACTGTCTCTTGAGCCATTGGCCCAAATCTAAAGTCCATTGAAGAGCCGTGGATTGGTCCGCAGCGGCAGGCAGAATCGGCGCGCCCCAGACCTCGGCTTGTCTCACCGCATAATCGTCTGCTATTTCGCCATCAAGTGGCATACAGCCGGTCACGCTTGGCAGTGGTGTGTCATCAGCCGTCTCAAAGGAGACAATCTCTTCCACATCGAGGCGGTCTTCCCCGATCACAGACTCCGGAGGAAACTCCTCCTCAAACAAATCGCCTGCGAAGGTTCGCAACCGGTCCAGACCATCCTCTCCTGCAATGGTGGCAGAGGTGCCGACCACACAGAATCCACCACGCGGAATGTCCAGGCGTTCCTTGAGCCGACGAATCAAACACGCCACGTCTGATCCCTGCGCACCGTCATAGGTGTGCAGTTCATCCAGCACCAGATAGCGCAGGATCTCTGGCCCGTTGTGCTGCCAGAGATCCTGATCACTGGGGCGCAGCAGCAGGTAATCCAGCATCTTGTAGTTGGTCAGCAGGATGTCGGGCGGATTGGCCTTCAGCGCCTCGTGATCATCAATCGCGTAGGCCTGCTTTTCGCTGTTATCCACGAAGCCCATGCTGGAGCGCTTATTCGCATCACCGCCGTGGTCATCGTAGCCCGTGTAAAGGCCCACCCGGATGCCCGCCTCGCGGTAGGCCGCTGTAGTGAGCACCTGTTTGGCAAATCGTCCCGCCTGGTCATTCGCCAGGGCATTCATCGGATAGAGCACGATGGCCTTGATGCCTTTGCTGCCCTTCTGACGATCCCGCAGACAGGCATCCAGAATGGGAAATAGAAAACACTCCGTCTTTCCTGATCCCGTGCCCGTTGTCACCAGTGTGGACTGTGGTGGATGATCACCTCCTGCGAACAGCCTCCGCCAAGAGCGAAACTGATGCTTGAAGGGGTGAAACGGTGGCTGCACCAAAAAAGGAACCTTCTCCGAAGCCTCGGCAGGCCGAAAGGGCCGCTTCAACTGAATCCACGGCCCTTTGAAAATGCCATCCTCCGGGTCATTGAGGAAGCGTTGCAGCGCCTGCTCCACTGCCTTCTCGCGGAAGTTAAACGTCGCGCCCAGGTAATGGAGCACCTGGCGGCGGACATCGGGAGCGAGGGTGACAGGAAGCATCGTGCTTTGGAGGCGGAGAATGAATTGGTCGAGTTATACCTAGTTATATCCATTTATACCTCGTTTGAGATATAACCGGGTATAAACGGCTATACTTGAAGCCGCTCACGACTTGCTCACTTGAGTCTCTTTCTTGGCAGCAGGTTTGGCGGGTGAGGCTTTCTTGGGCGCTTCAGGGGCTTCCTTCACCGCGCTGGCAAAGCTCATCGTCGGAAGCATGAAGGGGCCGTGGCTGCTGCGGGCGGTCACTGTCAGGAGCATCTCGCGGATGGCACCATAGAGGATGGAGGCACCGTTCACGCTCACCAGCTCTTCGGCTCTCTCTTCAGGCCATTGGTCGGAGACGGTAAACCAGCCGATCATCTCGGTGTGACCTTGGTAGGGACAGTCCTTTTGCTGTTCGGAGGGGCCATAGGTCGCCTTTAGAATCACCCGCCAGGAGTGCTTGTCCGTGTCGCTCCTCCCCACGGAATGCTGGGTCGTCACCTGCGTGCCAGCGCCGGGCAGGCCGGTGGCGATGGCTTCCACGCTAAACTGCGTGAAGCGGTGCTCTTTAAGCTGCAAGGGCGAGTTCATTGGATGATGCGTAGGTTTGATTGTTGCCAGAGGTCGCCAGGAAGTTGACCACAGCTTGCGCCGCACCCGCCATCAGGCTGCCCGCCTGCTTCTTGGCTCCGTTCATGCAGGTCTCCAGCAGGTTTTCCACCTGGGGAGTCATTGTCAGCGGGATTTCTTTGGTGAAACAGACGTGCTCTGTCTTCAGGCGCACCAATTCATCACTGGCCTTGTCTTGCACCAAGGAACCCGTCTCCCAGCGTTTCAAGCTAGCTACGCTGACGCCTACAAAGTCTGCAAACTGACGTTGCGACTTCTTCATGGCCTTCCGGTGCCCGATGATCTCTGACGAGGTCAGCAGGCCGTGCTTTTGCCGGTAGGCGTCACCTGTGGCTTGGCAAACTTGGGTATGGTAGCCGACCGCAGGCATTTCATACGAGCAGTGTGGGCATACATGCACAGGTGCTGGCACCCAGAAGGTTTCTCCCCGGTAGTGTTGTTCTTGAGGCCTCATCTCCACCGGAAATGGGCCGTCTGTCGCGTCACAGGCCAGACAGAAGTCCGGCACCATGGGCGTCAGTGGTTTAATCTTGGTTTTAGCGTTGGGGGTGGCAATCGACATGGCAGTAGAGAATTTCAGAGGTTCGGGGGTGGACCTTCAGGCAGAACTTAAAATAGATGGGGAAGCTGTAGCCCGTCAGGGTCACCTGGAAGGCCCACATCTCCAGGTTCTTGATCGAGTCGTGTTTAGTTGAGCGAAGCGGTGGACGACCACCGGCGTAGGTGCCTGCCGGGTCAGCGAGAGCTGCTTCTATAAGTTGGGGGATCAGAGCCCAGTAATCGGATTGATTTGTCAGTCCCAGATCCTCCATGTCTGCCCTCACATGAGCTGCAGAAACTACTAGCAGCGGCCGGGTTGCCAGCGCTTCTTTCGCAGCTTGCAGCTTAGCAGCCAGTGTTTTGGCCGTTGGGTGGAGATTGCCGTGCATGTGATGATGGTGTTCATGGCGTTGGTATCATATGAGCCCATACGCCAGTTGGCAAGCTTGGGTTTCAGGTAAACCGGGTCCACGCCTGCCGGTAGTCGCTTTCGCGGTCCACTCGGGTGAAGGGGGGATGGAAGGTTTTGGTGACTTGGGTGAGGGCGTTGTCGATGTCCCAGGTGGCGGCGAGGGGGGCGGTGGGTTGGCCGGTGTCGGAGTTGGTGGCTTCGCGGCGGCGGGTGCGGAGTTCGGTGGCTCCGGGGTCTTTGCGGGCGGTGTTGGGGAGGCGACGGCCTTGGGTGTCGAACTCATCCACCAGCTCGTATCCTCGCATCACGGGGAACTGCACGCGGTAGATGGTGAGCAGCTCTTCCAGGGTCAGGCCCAGGGCCAGGGCCACCAGCACGTCGATCTCCAGGAGGGCCTGACGGCGGGCGAAGTCGGTGCGCAGGGGGCAGTGCCAGGTCCAGTCGGTGGGGAGATCGGCCCAGGGAAGGTCGGTGGTGTTGGTCAGGCGGGCGTCGTCGGTGGTCCAGCGCTGGGTGTGGAGCAGGTCGCGGTGCTCGGTGGCATAGTCGGCCCAGAGATCGGCATAGGCGCGGGTCAGGCAGGAAAGGCGGAGCATCCGGCTGGCGGCGGCGTCCATGTAGGGGCCGGTGAGGAAGGGAAACGTCGCAATCGTGCTGTCGTAAATGTCGCTTCGTCCAGTGATTCGGAAAAAAAAGTCAGTCGGCAGGGCGACCAGTGTGGCTGCTTGCTGAACAATAAATGCCGGTGACAAACCAGTGACTGACATCACTGCATTTACATGGGTGGTCCCGGCAGGCATGACTGCGGGAATCAGAGTTCGTTCGTTGGCTGGTTGTCCTCTACGACGCATCACCAATCGTGGTCTTGCCGTTATCGGAACTGGCAGTCTCCCCTCCTTCACCAACCTCTCAGCCTCAGCCGCAGGCGTCTGCCGGAGTCGAATGTCGCTGTAGTCCTCGTGCAAAGCTTGGCCGGGATGCAGCTTCAGCCAGGCGATGGCTCCGAGCACATTGCCTTCGGCTTTGGAGAAGCAAGCGAAGCGGCGGGCACGGCTGGATCCAGGCTTCGTGGTATCGGCCTGCCAGCTGCGCAACTTCTCGCAATTGAGGAGGGTTTCCCATGGGGCGTCGTCACCAGAAGTGATAGGCCAGAAACCCGGGAGTGCTGGCGCGGGCCATTCGGCGATGGCGGCGTGAAACTCCTCCATACCTCCACGCGCATCCCCAGGCCGATACACGGCACGCGGCAGGTAGTCTTCGGCGATGGCGGTGAGGTCGATGGGGTCATAGTGGTTCTTCTCCGTGCAGACAGTTCTAGGAGTCTTGATCAATGGCGTCCCAACAAAGAAATGCGGGCCATTGAGCACCCATTTGTCGGCCAATTGCGGCTGAAATGCCGGCGATTCTTGACGGGTGACCATTCCATCACGCTGAGCGTAGGTTTCATCAAACAATACGGTGGCAAAGTAATCCGCGTTAACATCACCTAGCCGCTTAGGGACGATTGAGAACTTGCGCAGCACCTCCAAAATCTGCCGACTGTGAACCTGCGGGAGCCGGGTGTCCAAAGGGTTTGTGCCAACTTCTTCAAATAGGGCAGCAAAGATCGCGAGTTCGTCGGTTGATGACCTGATGACACGAGCGCAATGACCTCTCGTTTCCCAAGTGCCGTCTTCCCTTTTTATTCCAGGAACAGGATCTTCGACACGATTGTGGGCGAGACAAATGTCCAGCGTTCCAGGAAGAAACAAATTGGCGACGGTAACAAACGATACAGCCCCTTCTTCTCGCGAGCCGCCGGTGAAGATATTGATGCTGAACGTTTGACGAGCATTCACCGCAGGAAAGAGAAGCAGTTCATTCTCAAACTGGTAATGGGCAAGAAGGCGGGTGTAGTAAGCATGCCGAAACGCGCCACCTTTTGGATCATCAAAGACACCTTCGGGATGCAGCAGGCCACACATGCCATCCTTGCCCAGCACCTGCCAGATGCGGGCGATGAAGTTTTTGTAGAGGTTGGTCTGCATGCCGACGAGTTCGGGATACTGGCTGGCGGCACAGAGGAAGGTGGTGGCTCCGAGGCTGCTCTCCAGCTCCTGACGGTAGCGTTGTTTCTCCTTGTCACCACGCTCCAGGATGGACAGGCGCTCGCGGTTGATGTCGGCACTGCGGGCTTCTTTGACGCCGAGCCTGGGCTCCAGCTCCTCCAGCACCAGGGCATCATTCCAGCCCACCTTGATCCACGGTGGATTCCCTGCAATGAAGTCGAAGCCGCGTGCGGTATTGGCGGAGCCGAGGACTTCCGGGAAGGTCAGCTCCCAGTGCATGAAGTGCTGCTGGTCTGCCACCGCCCGAGCCTCACGCACCCAGGGCAGGACGGCGGAGACGTTGTCGATCTCCAGCTCACGTTTGACGGAGGCATTCAGCAGCTCGCTGACGTTCAGCCCGGAGCGCACCTCCATGAAGGCGGCTTCTTCTTTGCCAAGATTTTCAGCATCAATGAGGATGCGCAGGGCGGCCAACCAGGCATCTCGATTCGGCAAGGCTTCCGTATGCTCCAAGGGCCAGAACCAGAAGGCGCACCAGGCATCCATGACCAGCTTCAAGCGCTGGAAGGCCCCGGAGGTGGACTCCAACTCTGCCTTCACTCGTTCGCGATCTTCAAGCTTTGGTGCGCTCGAAGTGCCCATGCCACGCAGCAGAGGGGCGTCGTCGAGATCGAGCTGACCTACTGCGGCAGCGAGGGAGACGGCTTTGGTGCTGGTGGCTGGAGTGGCAGCACCCGCAGGATCATTCGGCCAGACGGAGGCGGAGACATCGGTAGCGGATAGGGCGGCGGTGCGGCGGCGGGCGTAGGCGTCCCAGTGGTGGTCGATGCGCTCACAAAGACGGACAGCGAGATCGAGCTGCTCCTGAGTCCAGTCCTCCATGACGGAACGTTGCCGCCATTGCCTGGCGGTATCACATTCCACAGGCCATAGCTGACGCATGAGTGGCTCACGATGCACGGGGACCATGTCATCATCGAAGACGAGGAAGTGGTAGATCTCGGAGGGCTTGCGAGCCTCTGCTGGCTTCAGCACACGCGGCGGCTGGGCTTTGTTCCCCCGTTGCTTACCATCTTCCAATTGTCTGCGCGTGTAAACGGCACGCCGTGCTCCGATGAGGGAATTACCAGCACGCAGGCGAAGACCAAACCAAGGCACAGCACTCTGGGTGCTGGTGGTCGGATCGCCGTCATGGTCCTGACCGACATCCGGCAGCTTGTGAATGGTGCCGAGCCATAGGGAGAGGCTGCCCAGCTCCACGGCGGTGGGATTCAAATCGACGCCGTAGATGTTCCGCGTGGCGATGTAGTGCATGACGCGTCGCAGCTCCTCCTGATAGCGGGCCGGGTCGATGCGCTGGCCGATCTGCTGTTGTTTCAGCTCCAGATATTTTTCGGCGAGCTGGCGTGCGGACTCCAACAGGTAAGCACCGGAGCCCATGGCCATCTCGCAAAGTTTGAGATCGAGGATGCGGTCGGCATCGGCGGGCGTGAAGTCTTTCAGCAACTCCCGCAAAGCCTCGCGCACGAGGCATTGAGCTAATGGCTCTGGTGTGTAGTGGGAGGCGGAGTTTTCCCGGTCGATGCCATTCAGGTGGAGGATGAAGGTGCCCATCGGCCAGATGCGCGGCTGGCTACTGTCTGGCAGGGTGACGGTCTCGTCCCGCGTGAAATCGTCTGAGCGGCTGCGAGGGACGAACCAGCTCGGCGTGGAGGCATCGCGGATGTCTTTGCCCGCTGGCTTCACCTGGATGAAGCCGTCGCGATCCGTAACGAACAAGCCGGAGTAAGAGAGCAAGCCTTCATAAACGGCACCGAGCTGATTGATACCCAGCTCGGCGTAGTTCACACGCCCCACGGAGCGGCCATCGGGGTTCTGGCCGAGGGAGAGACGGCGGATGACTTCCTGAAGGCACTTGTTGCGGAACTTGACGCGGCTGAACAGGGGTGTGGTGTCCGGTGCGAAGAGCGTGGCCGTGAGCGGGCGGATGGTGAAGGCTTTGGTGTTCTCACTTGTCAATCCAAGCTGCGCCTGCTCGGGTGCGGTGGTTTCGTCCACATTGAAACCGTCATGCACGAGTCCGAACAAACGATGCAGGTGCTGATGGAAGTAGGTGCCGGTTTCGGTGGTGGGTGTCAGCTCCACCAACTCCAGATCACGCAGGGCTTCCAGCGAGTAGCCGAGGCGGTAGTAATCATCGGTGACAGGCAGGATGCCCAGCTCGGCTCCGCGTGCCTCGGCATAGAAGAGAAAGAGCAGCCGATAGACATACGTCAGCGCCTCGCGGCGGAGGTCGTCGGCGGTGACTTCCCGCGTCTGGCCGGTGGGGGATTCCTGAGGACGAAGGGCGGTGTAGGAGAGACTAGCCTCGCGGCGGAGATTGATCCATTCATTGGCCAGCAGCTCGATGGCCTCACGCACAGCACCCTGGAGTTTCTCTGAGACGCCGTGGGCCAGCTTGTGGCTCTTTTCCTCCAGGCGGTCATGCAGGACGGAATCGCTCTCGCCATCGGGACACAAGGTGGCGGCGGAGAGGAAGAGGGCGAGGGAGTCAAAACTGGCGTTCTCCCGACGACCAAAGGCGTCATCGAGATCGAAACGAAGGTAACGACCCTGCGCGAAGGTCTGGCGGTCCAGCAGCAAGATCTGACTGCCGCCGAAAAGCATGACCCAGCGTGGTGCATCCTCTTCCTGGAAGATGCGGGTGACGGCCTTTTCCCAGTTCCCATGACACAGCCGGAGGGTGCCGGTGGTGTCGGGTTCAGGAAGGAGCTGCTTTTCCAGCGGAGAGAACTCCAGAGGTTCATCGCCCGGTGTGCCGTCTGGCAGGGCGCTCTCAGGTAGCGCAAAGCAGGTCTCGCAGGCGACGAGCCAGGGCTTCTCATAGCGGTTCAATTTCAGCAGAGCGGGGACGCGGCTGTGTCCGCCCTCGACGGGGACATTGATGGGATCAATCGTGTAGCCCAAGGCATCAAGAATACGCGAGTGCAGGGCGGCTAGATCAGCGGTGGCATGGAAGCGATCCGAAGGCTGATGGATGTAGTCGAGCGCTTGAGCTTTGGCTTTGAAATACAACTCGCCCACGGACTGCAAACGACGTGAAGGAGCGCTGGAGCCAAGCTCCCGCCAGCCGGTGCGGATGTCACGCACATCACTATCCATGCCGGTATCCAGGTAATGGCTGGAGTAGTATTCGCCGACGTTATGAATGCAGGGATCGAGAGGCATGAGCGGGTCTATTTCGTGCTTTCGATGACCAGGACGAGGCGTGTCACAGGTTCTGAGGCAGGGACGTAATGGGCATCGCGCCAGTGGGTGTTGCGGTCCTTGATGTAGCGATCCATCTCCTCGATCTCACGTTTGGCTTTTTGTTCCTGTGCCGAACCTCCAGCGAGGCCCTGGAAGAGGTCCATTTGGAGGGCTTTGCGTTTGTCATACCAAGCACGAAGACGTTTTTCTTCCTCCTCCAGTTGAGGGCGGATTTCCTCGCGGCGGAGGTCACGCAGCATCTTCATGTGATCGAGGCTGGACACCACCGCAGCGGTGACGAAGCCGCGCATGGCGTTGGCATTGAAGGTGGAGGCGCGGCCTGTGTTGGTGAGATTGAGGAAGCGAGCCTCCTCCAGGGCCTCACGCAGCGGGCGGTGACGATATTTCCCACCAGGGAGGAAGGAGATGGCATGAGCATCTGCAATGAGCGGGATGCCTGCACGCGAGCTGACCTGACCGATGAAGCAGAAGCATTTCTCTCCGGGTGCCAAATGCGGCGACGAGATGATGGGAGCACTTCCGCGTGGAATCTGCATGACCATGCGCTCAACGAGCCAGCGCATGACGGGATGGTTCTCACTGTGCAACAACTCCCCCGACCAAAAGCCGGAAGTCTGGAAGGCGGCTTGGATGGCCTGCTGAACGCGGCCTGACTTGTGCGTGAGGCGGAACTGACCGTGCTCGGGCCAGGCTTCTTCAGGAATGGCATTGGCTCCAAGGATGACATCACCACGAGCGTCCTTGGCTCCCAAACGACGTGCGAGATCCTGCGGCGCGGTGAGGACGATTTGTTCCGCACTGGTTTGGAGCGGCTGGTAACGTAGCTGCTGACCCTGCGGCGTGGTGCGCAGATAGTCGTAACCTTTGGAGAGGAAGTCACGGTCTGGATACAAACGCAGGCGACTGGAAGAGGCGGCGGCAGGCGCTGAAGCGACTGGTGATGCGGCCTGCTCTGAGTGCAGAGCGTGAGCCATCTTTTGTGCCTCCAGGAGCATGGCTTCCAAGCCCTGGGCTTCGTCATTCCAGCGTGTGGCTTCCGCCCGCTGGAGCACCTCGGCATCACCCGCGATCAAGCCTTTGCGTGCGAGGTAATCTTCCTCGGCCTCAGCATCGTAGAGCCGCAGGATGCTTTCGCCTGTGCGGGTGGAACGGTTAATTTCTTCCACCTTCTTGATGAGGCGGTCGAAGAGTTCGGTATCACCTTGCAGCAATCCAGCCTGGGTTTTGACGAGCAGGTAGCGAAGCTGGGGTTCACGCTTCTGGCCGAAGCGATCAATACGGCCGTTGCGCTGGATGAGTGTGATGATGGACCAGGGCAGGTCGTAATGAATGATGTGATGGCACTCGTGATGGAGGTTTACACCTTCCGAAGCCACATCGGTGGCGAGCAACATACGCATCTTGCTGTTTCCTGTGCCGAAGGACTCGATGGTGGCGGAGAGGGCGACATCTGGGAAGCCGCCATGGATGGTGGCAAGCACCTGGGCAGGCTGGTCCTCAAACTTGGCGGAATACTTGAGCCTGAAATCCTTGGCGAGTGCCTCGGCCAATGCCTTTTGAGTGACGGTGCTTTCCGTGAACAGGAGCAGGCGTGGACTGGAGGCCGAGCCATCCCAGCCAAGCTCCTGCAAGTGCCGCTTCAAAAGTTGGTAGCGCGATGAAGCCGAGATGCTGAGGCCCGCCGACGTGGTGACCAGATGATTCAACAAGGAAAGGCTGGGCGATGCAGCATCTTCTTTGGCCACACGATCACGGACCTTGGTGATGGTGGAGGTGAGCGCTTCGGGGCTGGAGAGGAAGCGCTTGTAGAGGCCATACTCGATGAGCCTGTCCTTGGTGCCGTGTTCCTTCACCACGGCACGCAGCTTTGCCAGGTCGGTATAAACTGCCTCCTCAGCGGGTGTGGCATCCGAGGTGGTGCTGGCGAGAGGGATGACCACTCGCTCGGAGAAGTTGTCACCGGCTTCCTGACGCACGTCCTCTTTGAACCGCATCAAGAAGAACGGCGCGATGTCGCGGGCATCATACTCACGCAGCTTCGGGTCAGGAATCGCTGATGGATCAAGCAGGGAGATGAGACGGGCGAAGGTCTCGCGCTTGCCGTTGTGAGGTGTGGCGGTCGCCAGCAACATGCTGTCCGTTGAGCGTGACATTAGCTTTGCCAGACGATAACTGAGCACGCGCTCCGCAGAGGAAGCGCCGGCGACGTTGTGAGCCTCATCAATGATCACCATGTCCCAGCGGGTCTTTTCCAAGAAGGGACGGTAGCGGCCCACATCCTTCAAAGTGTCGATGCTCATGATGACGCGATGGAAGACCTCGAATGGGTTCTTCGAAGCGGGGATTTTCAGACGCAGCTTGGCAATGCCTGCGGAGTCGAGCCGGACGAGGGGGATGGCGAAGCGGTTCCAAAGCTCCGACTGGAACTGGGTGAGCATGGACTTCTTCGTCAGCACCAGGATGCGATTGCCACGGCCACGAGCAATCAGCTCGGTGAGAATCATGCCGATCTCGATGGTTTTCCCCAAGCCCACGGCATCCGCGAGAAGCAGGCGAGGTCGCATCTGTCGCAGGGCTTTATCAACGGCCTCAATTTGATACCCCATTGGTTTGAAAGCGCCCATACCTTCCAAGCTCGGGGTCATGTCCGTGAACGGCATCTGCCTGAGCTGGGCTTCGAGGAAGAGCTTGGCCTTCTCAAAGCCTGGAGATTGGTCAGGCTCCAGCGCCGTTTCCCTGGGGTCCACGGGAATGATGTCGTCGAGCTGGGTCAGAAACACCGCTTCGTGGCCGCGAACGAGATCGTCAGCCCCAGTGCAGGTGATGGCGAACTCAGCATTGTGTCCATCCGCCGCCTTCACCTGGGTCACCATCCACTCCGCATCACGGCAGAGGACACGCATTCCTGGAGCGTAGGTTCTTTGAGGGCTCGGCATGCGCTTTGGTTTAGTGATCTGACTGGTTCGAGAGGCTGTCTCATTTCACGCGGCAGCAGGGGGCAAGTCAAGGTGCCATGGTGCGTGAATGATTTATAAATGCAGAGAGCCAGCGGCCGGAGCGCTTCTCGATGGTGTCGCGGTCTTTTTGGAAATAGACGTTTTCGGGTGGGCGGCAATGCGCATTGGGTAATTTGGGTAATGGGGTTCACTCATGATTCCACCGTCTCAACCAGCGCATCCATCCTCTCTTCGACTTCTCCCGCCAGTACATCCAGCAATTCAAGTTGTTCCTCCTGCGTGAGAGTGGCAAGGATGTGATCGAGGAGCGTTGTAGTGGAGCGGATGAACTCGCGGGCATTTCGTTTCATGGGCAGATTCTGACCATTTTGGCACGAGGGATGGGACATTTGTGGGGGTAGTGCTCCACTTTTTGACCACTAATTGGCCAAACCTCCAAGTCGCTCCCAAGCTCGTGAAGGCGGGCAACTTGCGTACCATCGCACAGCGGCGCGACATGGGAACGACGCCCAGCGCGAGCGCGATGGTGACGACGGTTAGCAGACCTTCGGGAACCGCCGCCATGGCGAGGCTGACCGCTGTCATGAACAGTTCGAGGAAGGGCATGCCACGCAGAAGCCCGAGCACAAAGAGCAGCGCGACGATGCCGAGCGAGGCCCACACCAAGCAGTCCCAGCACCATCAGGCCTTCCCTTTACGCACATAGTATCCGCTCACTCCACCTCCACTGAATCGAATTCCCAAAATCCGTGCGACGTCTCTTTTGGCGCTGGACTCAGACATATCGAATTGCTTCTCGTAATCCTGCCGCTTCATCTTCTTTCCTGAAAGCACCTGATCGCGAAACCATGCCTGTCGTTCTGCCAGAGGCGGGCGGCGGTGCTCTTCCTGAGCTGAGATAACCGTCATGCCATCCTTCCAAGTGATGCCCAGTGAAAGGCTGTAGCCTTTGTCATTGTTGCAAATGAGGCTGTCAGCCTCCACACGCAGATTCTTGCGCGCCATGGCCTTGCGGAAACTGGTGCGCAAACTTTTGATCGTCTCGTTCACGGCTTCATCTCCGCGTTCGAGATTCAGCGCTTTGGCAAGTGCCTTCCCACTCATGGCGACCCTGGCACCTTGTGGCGTCTTGGCTGCGAGAGTTTTTAGGACGCGGTAGCCATTGGCATTGGATCGCACGATCCTTGCCTCCAATAATTCAGCCGCCTCTTCGGTGAAGATCAACTCACCACCTCCGAATGGCAGCATGCTGTCTTTGGATGTCTCCTTGTCCTGTCTCTTGGCGGCATTCTTTTGCATTGCCTCATTGATGGATTCCTCCAGGCGCTCATCGAAGGGCTTGTTGAGGAAATCCACGGCCCCCAGTTTCATGAGCTTGACTGCAAGAGCGGGAGAATCCTTTCCATGGGCCGTGATGATTAGAACGGGTGCGTTAGCATTGCGCGGATCTTTGCGAAGATTACGCAGTGTATTCTCCCCCATGCTCTTGGCAGGCACGCGCCCATACCGGATGGGGATTTCAAGATCGAGCAGGACGTAAGCAAACGTGTGCTGTTTGAACATCTCCTCGGCTTCTGTCTGCGAGCCAACGGCAGTGCATTCATGCCCAAATGACTCAAGCCTCTCTTTAAGGAGATCGCGAATTTCAGGATCGTCGTCGATGACTAGGGCGTGTGGTTTCATGGTTCTGAATGGTCCAGCGGAAGCGTGATGGTAATGTTAGTGCCAGCAGCCTCCTCACTTTCAATTTTCATGATGCCGCCGTGGCTATTGACGTTGCGATGAGCCATGGGCAGACCATAGCCTGTGCCGTAATAGCGCTTCGAGGTTCGACCGGGCACCATCTGCCGAAGCTGATTCAACTCATCTGCACCCAAGCCCGATCCACCGTCGCTGATCGAGATGGAAAGCTGCTCGTCGCGAATTTCCGCGCGCACTTCCACATGCCCCTCAACAAAGGTCCCCGGCTTGGTCATGTGCGCTTCAAAAGCATTTTTGATCAGATTGCGCAGCGCCAACACCATCGACATGCGGGACATGGGAGCAGACAAGCTATTGGGAACGTTCACAAGCAACTTGATCATAGTCACATCGAAATTGCAGGCATTGAAGTGATCAACCACCAAGGCCAGAGCTTCACCGACCACATCGGCGATGCGCTCGCTGCGGCGCTCTCCAGGCGTGACTTGGGTGAACGCCTTCATGTCGTCCATCAGGCGTTCGACGAACTGGAAAGACTGCCGCAGCTTGGGGCCAAGCCTCTGCGCACCATTGACGCCGTGACCATTGTCGCATTCCTTCAGCAGTAATTCCACGTTGCCCTTCATGCTGGTGATGAAGGTGCGAATCTCATGCACCGAGGTTCCGACCATCACTTCAAACAGGTTTTGTGCATGCTGATGAACCACGGCGGCTCCTTTGCTGCCAAGCAGAGCTTCAAGGTTGGATAGATCACCCTCGCTCTTGCTCGTTTTCCGGCGTTTTGAGGTGACGCTCTCCGTGCGCTTTTTCCGCTCCAGGGCACGCTCGGCCGCACTGCGAACAAAGGCGTTGTGATCGACTCCTAGTTTTGCCGTCGCTTTATGGAAATGATGCTCAGGCAGCAGATGCACCATATCAGCGATGGACTTGCGAACCTCCATGCGAGGATCGTCCAGAAGCAGATCAATCAGGTGCAACATGTGCGTGGGAGCACTCTGCGGAGACTGTTTGATGGACTCGATGCAGGTCTGCGCGAGTTCTCGCCGCTCCGTCCAGGGCATCGCGTTAAAATTCTCCTTCAGGGTCTCAAGTGCCTGGTTGAAGTCGGGTGCGTTCATGGAGTCAGTTTATAGCGATTGCTGCGCTGACGGAAAGCATCTGCGCCACCTTCAAGCAGGTTGACGATGGGCTTTTCGCAGTGATCAACCGTGCCGGACATGGCGCTGCGGCCATGCTCTCCATCACTTTCCATCACAATGACCATGTCAGCATCGCCAAGAACGGGGATATTTGGATTGTGCGTGACGAAGATGAGTTGTCGCACCTTCTTCACGCGCTGAATGCTGCGCACAATCGTCTCAAAAACGAAGCGGTTATCAAGATTGTCTTCGGGCTGGTCAATCAGGAGCGGGTTCACGCTCTCCATGAGCAGGATGGGCAGGATGGTGGTGCATTTCTGGCCGGTGGAGAGGCAGACGGAATCCTTGTAGCCAGCCCCATCCTTGAGTTCAATCGTGGGAGCATCATCCAAGTCAACGGTCTCCAATAGGGCGAGGTTTTCAAGGCCGCCGAAGACTGTGATCACGCGCTTGGCCTGATTGCTGTTGAGTTCGGCATCAACCATCAAGGTCGTTTCATCCGAATTACGGACGAGGTCCGCCAAAGTTGATGGCGGGATGCGTGTGGCCAGACGTTGCGCCACGATACCCTGCTGAACACCCTGCCCACGCAATTTCTCTTCGATGAGTTTCTGGTATGATTCCGTTTCGCCGTCCTGGGTGATCGTAACTCGAATGGTCGGCCCGAGCTCACTGGTCAACTTTTCGGCAATTTGAGCACGCACCGCAAACCTCTCGTTACGAAGATCTGCCAGTTGATCGAGAAGCTTGGCACGCTCAGTGCCAAGTTGGCCAAGCTTATCCAACGCCTGCGCCGACTGCTGCTTCATCTCCTCAAGTTGATTTCGGCGGCGCTCAAGGGTCACTCGTTCAGCCGACTGCGCCTGGTGCTCCTTATGCTTTTCGATCAACGTGCGGAACTCGATGTCTTGAACGGCGTGTGTCTCCCGCAGTTCCTGCTCACGTTGCCCAAGTTCCAAAAGAGCATCATCGAGGTATGACAAAACTTTGTTGAGTTCGGCATCCGTTCCAGTGACGCATGGCCTCATGCCATTGACCAAGTCAGTGAAAAGTTTTTGATTGGCACCCGTGCCCAACACGGGCGTCAGGCATTGGTTGAGTTGGTTCTTCAAACGCCCCACTAACGGCTCCACATCAACCTTCATGGATTGCAGCACCTGCCGCGCGCCGGCAATGGCCCGTGTCTCCCGATCACGGCGGGCTTTGGCCTCGTGCGCCTGATTGACTGCTTCGGCTTGATCATCCCTCGACTCACCGATCAGCGCTTTGAGTTTTTCCTCAATCATGGGCAGTTGCTTGAGTCCCTCCTGGCAATCATTCAAGTTGGACTGAAGAGGCTCCTCACTGCGTGCAAGGTTGCGCACTTGATGCTGCACGTCCGCAATCTTCTGGTTGAAGTCATTGATCTCCGCGAGGCTGAAGGTGTCGATGAGATCGCGCTGGAAGCGCTTTGTGTCGGCAATGGTTTCGACTTCATTCTGACTGAAGATATCTGCGCGGAAGAAATCAAAGCTCTTCACCGAAAGCGCCGTGGGTTCACGTGCCTCGTTCATCACGATGGGATCATCACCCGCTGATCGTGTGATGATGTAGCGAAGGCTGTCGGTGGTTTCGATCAACATCTCGACGCGGCCACCATCGAGATTGGCCTCAATCAATGAATCCACACGCTTGCGCGCGGCGGCTGATGTTTCGGCTCGCGGAAGTTCGTCCAAAACGTAGCGGACGAGTTCCAAAATCGTGGTTTTCCCGGTGCCTCGTGCGCCAATGATGCAGTTCAGACCGGTATCAAAACCGAGATGAACGCCATCGAGGAAGCCGCCGATGATACTGATGGAGTGGATGCGATGGGGTTTCATAATGATGCAGGTAGTCGCAGGAATCGGCACGCATCCACAGGGAACTGCACCAGTATCAAAGTCCAGCCGGAGGCCTGATACCGGTATCAAAACCGCATCATGATACTGACCCGGAAGTCCAGATGAGTTTGCTGCCTCCTAGTTGACGTCCATGGCGATGAGACTGGTCGGCAGGTGATCACTCCACCACGCCAATCACGGCGCAATCAGCATCCAACTCATCCCATGAAACTCACCTCGCAATCCAATAAACCATTCGACACGCATCCTGAATACAACGGCCTCGCCGTCTGTGTTGACGTGACCGTTCCTAAAACCGTGCAGACCGACTACGGCCCGAAAGAGCAGTTCCGCTTCGTCTTTGAAACCACCCAACTCCGTGACGACGGCAAACCCTACCTCGTGTGGTCACGCGGGTTCAATACCACGCTGGGTGAAAAGTCCGCACTGCGCGCCTTCCTCAAACTCTGGTTCGGACGTGATCTCACCGCCGCCGAGCAGCAGGAGTTCGACACGGAAACTCTCATCGGTCGCACCGCGCAAATCGTCATCGTCCACAATGAGGGGCGCAACGGCGAAACCTACGCCAACATTGGTCTCATTCGTCCCGACAAGAGCGGCACAGGATTGAAGCCCTCGGGTAAATACATCCGCGTCAAGGACCGCCAGGACAAAGACGCTTCCTACAATCGTGTTTCCCAGCCTGCGTCTCAAGATACGCAGTCTGCGGATGAATGGCGTTTCACCAAAGTCCACGTCGGCAAGCATCAGGGACTCGAACTCTGCGAGTTGGATCAGGCGGCGGTGTGTGGCCTCTACGAGAACTGGCTGCCCATTGCCAAGGCGCTGGCCAAGCCGCTCAAGGCTGACCGCGATCTGATGGCGGCAGTGGAGAAGGCCGCTGTGGAGTTCGGGCTCACCAAGCCTGCCGCCCCTGAGTCGGATGACATCGCCTACTGAGTTTTCAAACCCTGAACCCAACTCACCACCATGATCCTCATTCAACGCGAATCCCCCTCTCACTGGTATCTGCCCGATGGCACCCCGTATCACGAAGTGGTCCGGGCGGACGGCAACGGCATGCGCAGTGTCACTCTGCGTGACGCCCGCAAAGTGAACGCCCTGCCCTCGGTCACCAACATCCTCGGCGTCTTGGCCAAGCCTGGCCTCGACGCTTGGAAGCAGGAGCAGGCCATCATGGCCGCTCTGACGCTGCCCAAGCGCGACGACGAATCTCTTGATGCTTTTGCGCGTCGTGTCGTCACCGACATGGGCGAGCAGGTCCGCTCTGCTGCTGATCTCGGCAG
>CANIBP010000046.1 GCA_947466075.1 Verrucomicrobiaceae bacterium | reverse complement strand
CTGGAGGTCTGCCGCAAGCTTCAGGGGACCATTTTTTTGAGCCGCTCTTTGAGCGGCCCCCAGCATGCAAAGCGTTGTGTTTTCATCAGCACGGAACCATGCCGCAACCTTTGCCATTTGCCAATCGACAGGTTTTCAAACACGACCTAATGAGTTGTTGCCGCTTGTTGAGCCTCCAGAAGCACAGCCTAAGCAGAGTTTTTTTGGCAAGGTGAAAATCCCTCTTTAGTCGCAATAAGTTAGAGTGAAGGACATTCCAAAATGAAATACTGAACATGCTTAGCCCAGCTTTTTGTTGAAGAGTAATGTAGCGAATCAAACTGGGGGCATGAACAAGACTGAAAATGGATGGAAACATCGGGCGCTCGCTGGCGTTGCAGGACCTTTACCCACCATGAAAAGCCTTATCCCTCTCCTATTATTGTCCGTCTCACTGTTTGCCGATGATGCGGCTGATCTGATTTCGCAATCCGGTGTGAAAGGCGGCATCGTGGTGCATGTGGGCCTTGATGACGGCATGGTGACGCGGAAGTTGCGTGCGAATGAGTCGTATCAAGTCCAGGGACTCACCACCAATGCGAGCGCGGTTCCTGCCATCCGTGAATCGATTTCCAAGACGGGTAGTTATGGTGCGGTCTCGATTGAGGCTTGGGACGGCAAACATCTGCCATACATTGAGAATTATGTGAACCTGCTTGTTATCGAAGATGCCAAGCTAGTGGCTAAAGATGAAATTGACCGTGTGTTGACGCCCTTAGGCGTGGCGATGGTGCGCAAGGTGGGGGGCGGTTGGGAGAAGATCACGAAGGCGTGGCCAAAGGGTATGGATGAGTGGACACATTATGCCTATGACTCAAAGGGCAATCCGACTTCGAAGGATGTGCTGGTGGGGCCGCCTTCGCGCATGCAGTGGGTGGGAAATCCACGCTGGAGTCGCCACCATGACCGCATGTCGTCGGTGAGTGCGCAGGTGAGCGCTGGCGGACGCATCTATTACATCATGGACGAGGGAAGCCGAATTTCGATCCTGATGCCGGCGAAGTTTGCGCTGATCGCACGCGACGCCTTCAATGGCACCGTGCTGTGGAAGAAGGCGATCCCGCAATGGAGTACGCATCTCTGGCCGCTGAAATCAGGCCCGACGCAGTTGACTCGTCGTCTCGCGGCAATTGGGGACAAAGTATATGTGACGCTGGGCATCACGGATCCGATTACCTGCTTGGATGGAGCGACGGGTGAAGTAGTGCGCCAATATCCTCAGACCAAGGGCGCAGAGGAGTTGCTGTATCGCAATGGTACGCTGTTTGCGCTGGTCAATCCAGAGGCGTGGCGCTTAAATGAGGAGTTCGCGGTAAAGCAGCAGAGCGATCAGCAGCGGGTGACGACGGAATTCAACTGGGATGGCAAACCGCGCAAGCTTCAGGCGATTAATGCTGAGAGTGGAAAGACGCAGTGGGAGGTGGAGGATAAGATCGGGCCAATCACGCTCGCGCTGGATGACCAGCGCATGGTTTACTACAACGGCGACGGCTTGACCTGCCGCGACGTGAAGACGGGCGCGGTGAAGTTCGCAGATGTGCCGGAGAACCGCCGTAAGCTTTATGAATTCAACTTCGCGCCGCGAGTGGTGTTGAATAATGATGTCATCTTGTATGCTGGTGGTGATGGCTTGATGAAAGGCATCAACGCGGACACGGGCAAGGAATTGTGGTCATCCTCACACGAGAAGAGCGGCTACCGCAGTATGGAGGATGTGATCGTGGCGCAGGGACTGGTATGGAACGCCGGGACGACGAGTGGCAATCAAACGGGCGAGTACACAGGCCGAGATCCGCTGACGGGCGAGGTGAAGAAGCAGTTCTACCCCGACGTGCCGCAAGGGACGTATTGGTTTCATCATCGCTGTTACATGGCGAAGGCGACGGAGAAATATATCATGCCATCGCGGACTGGGATCGAGTATGTGGACATGGAGAAGCAGCACTGGGATCTCAACCATTGGGTTCGTGGTGCATGTCTCTATGGCGTGATGCCTTGCAATGGTCTCACGTATGCGGGGCCGCACAACTGCGCCTGTTATCCTGAGGCAAAACTCGATGGCATGAGTGTGATGGCCTCCGCGCCGCGTTATCCGATGCCACCGCACACACCTGACAATGCTCGTCTTAGCAAAGGCCCTGCGTATGCAGATGTGATCGAGGAAACTGCGCCTGATGCGAAAGATTGGCCGACGTATCGCTCTGACAATGCTCGTAGCGGCTTTTCGAATCAGGATTTGAAGAAGGACCTCGGCATGGCTTGGGAAGTGAAACTTACACCGCCGCTGAGCACCACGACCTCTGCTGTAGGACTGACATTCGTTTCTGAAGTGGATAAACACACGCTGCATGCCTTCGATTCCGCCACTGGCAAAGAAGCATGGCATTACATCGCCGGTGGCCGCATGGATTCACCGCCTACTTACTGGCAGGGTCACGTGTATGTGGGTGGCAATGATGGTTATGTTTACTGCCTGCGGGCGAAGGATGGGGCGCTGGTGTGGAAGTTCCAAGGCGCGCCAGTGCCACTGAGCCATGGCGCATGGGAGATGATGGAGAGTGTGTGGCCGGTGCATGGCAGTGTGTTGGTGGAAAATGGCCTTGTGAGCTTCGTTGCGGGGCATTCATGCTTCCTTGATGGTGGATTGTGGTTCTACCGTGTCGATGCGAAGACCGGCGAGATGAAAGTAAAGGTGAATTACGACGATCGTGATCCTGACACCGGCGGTGATTTGAATGACCGCCATAAGACGCTGCAAATGCCCGTCGCGCTGAACGATATCCTGAGCAGCGATGGCAAGTGGACCTTCCTACGCACTCAAAAGATCGACCCAACGGGCAAGCGCATTGAAGTCGGTCCGGTAAGCGGTGATTTCGACAAGCAAGGCGGTGCTCACAAAGGCGAAGGGCAGCATCTCTTCGCACCGATGGGGTTCCTTGATGATTCGAATTTCCACCGCAGCTACTGGGTTTATGGCAAGAGTTTCGCTGGAGGTCATGGTGGTTACTTCCAGGCCGGCAAGTATGCACCGGCGGGCCGCATTCTCGTTCACGATGACAAGAATGTGTATTCGTATGGTCGTGAAGCGCAGTATTACAAGTGGACGACGACGATGGAGTACACGCTGTTTTCCACGCCGAAAGCTCCACCTGGAGAGGCCTATGATACCGAAAGCGCGACCACCGAACGTCGTGGTAATAGCGTGGTGCTGGATGCCGCAGGCAAACCGCTCGCCGTGCAGCCCAAAGGCGAAACTCAGGTCGGCCACAGCGAGACCTTGAAAGCCCAGGCCGAGGCGAAAAAGAAAGGTAAAGGTAAGAAGAAAGAAGCGGCCAAAGCTGAAACGAAGGCCAAAGGCGCACCGGTTCCTGGCAGTGTGCAGTTCCCCGATGTAGCTGCGCTCGATCCCACCAAGACGCCGATCAGTGTCGAAGTCTGGGTGCTGCCTGATACGGCAAACGGCACCATTTTGAACCATGGTGGACCACGCTTGGGTGTGGCGCTCGATTTCCACGACAAGAAGCCACAGTTCCACGTCCGCAGTGATTCAAAGGTCAGCAGCATCGTTTCCGCCGAGGCGCTAACGGAGGGCTGGCATCACATCGTCGGTGTGTTGGCTGAGGATAAGAAGATGACGCTCTACATTGATGGCAAACTCGTCGCCACAGGCATGGCGAACGACCTCGTTGGCGGAAAGCCAGCGAATCCATTGATCGTGGGCAATGGCAATGGCGTTGCTGAGACAAACGAAGGTGGCTACAGCGGACTGCTGGATCAATTCGCACTCTATCACAAGGCGCTCACGCCAGCCGAGGTGCAACTGCGCTTTGAGCAACCGGATGTGAAGCCTGCGGGTACTGTACTGGCATGCAACTTCGACAACGGTGACTCACGCGACAGTTCGGGCAGCGATGCGCATGGTGTGGGCGCTGGATTGGAGACCGGTAAAGGCAAAGTCGGGGGGGCGCTGTGGTTCAAAGGCAGCGCTGTCGCGGACAAGACTGGTAAGCCTGCCAAAGCTGGCGGTAGTTTCGTCCAGCACACGTGGGATCGGTTTGTACCCATCGTTGCCCGCAGCATGGCGCTGGCAGGCAAGACCGTGCTCGTCAGTGGTGCGCCGGACATGATCGATGAGGAATATGCTTTTGAACGTCTCGCGGCCAAAGACCCCGCCATTCTCAAAGAACTCGACGAGCAGAATGAAGCGCTGGAAGGTCACCGTGGGGCCAAGATGTGGGCCGTGAATGTCGAAACGGGTGAGCAAAGCGCTGGCCTCGAATTGACCAGTCCACCGGTTTGGGATGGCATCACCGTTGCTCAAGGTCGCGTGTATGTAAGTACGATGGATGGGAAACTGCAATGTTTCGGCAAATGATGCGCCTCATAACTCTCATCTCCACAGTTTATGCTAGCGGCGTATGTGCTTGCACCATTCCAGTGTTTCGCTATGCGCTGGATCGTTGGGAAGCAGACAAATTTCATCTCGTGCTGCCTGTTAGCGCGGCGCAGGATACGGTGTTGCAGGATGTGCTGCGACCACTACGGGCGAATGGAACGGCAAACATGGATATTTCCACCTCCCCAGATGCGACGGTGAAGTTGACGGAGTTGCGTAATTCGCGTGAGAGCAGCCAGCTTGTTTGGTCAGGGGCGCTCAATGGTGCAGCGTTGGCTGCTTTGCTTGATTCGCCTGCGCGGAAAAAGCTTGTTGAGCGCATTTTGGCGGGAGATTCCTTTATCTGGGTCATCGCAGACAACGGCTCGCCTCTGGATGAGGTGGAAGTGGCACGCATCGAAAAGCGGCTGCGGTTTTTGGAGCAGGTGGCATCGCTGCCGATTCAAGATCCGAATGACCCAGACAGCCAGTTGGGACCAGGACCGCCCTTGCGGTTGAAATTCACCACGCTGCGACTGCGTCGTGATGATCCTGCTGAAAGCACCCTGCTACGCATGCTCGCAGGACCGAAAGGCGCATTTGATCCTGCCACAACCAGTTTTGCCGCAGCGGTGTTTGGACGGGGCAGGGTGCTTGGAGCTTGGCCGCTGGCGATGCTTGATGATGCCGCCCTCGAAGATGCAAGCATGTTCCTAGTGGGCCGCTGTGGCTGCCGATTGAAGAACGAAAATCCCGGTTGGGACATTTTGCTCAATGTGGACTGGGAAAAGGCACTGCAATCGGTCATTTCATCCGCAGAACCACCTAGAATCGATATTCCAGTGACTGCCAAGATTGCGGCAGTTCCAGAAGTCGTGAAGATATCTGCGGCGCAAGATGACAAAGCCGCAGAATCGAAATCCAGTTCCATTATCCTAGCGGCAGCAGCTCTGGGAACGGTGTTAATCGGTCTGTTTTGGGTGCGAAAAAAGAAGATCGCAGTCTGAACTGACCATTTGGGTCATACTCTACATCGAGGACAGAGCTTTCAGTCGCAGCCTTTAAAGGGTAGGCTGTGCTACTGATGGCCGAAGGCCCGCGGCCCCATAGCGCTTTCGGCGGAGATTGCCCGCCTTCAGGCCGATCTGCGCCACGTCACCATCCAGCGCGACATTTTAAAAAAAGCCTTGGCCATTGTCGGCCAGACATCCCCCATCGCCACGCGATGATACGCGCCATGATCTCCCACCCCGGCGACACCCATCGCCTCATCGACATGTGCCATACTCTCGAAGTATCACGCAGCGGTTATTACGACCACACGCACAAGGCACAGCAGCCTCGTCGTCAGCAGGATCAAGCCATCGCCACGAAGCTCATCGAGGGCTTCCAACTCAGCCGTCAGACCTATGGCACTCCGCGTCTGCGTGAGGTGCCCAAAAAACAAGGCCTCGGTGTGAGCCGTAGGCGTATCAGCCGCCTGATGGCCGCTAGAGGACTGCGCCCCAAGGCCAAGCGCCGCTTTGTGCCGAAAACCACGCACAGCAATCACAGCGGCCCCATCGCCGCCAATCTGCTTTAGCAGCGCCGCGCCACTCCACCCACGCGCCTCAACGAGATCTGGGTCAAGGACATCACTTATATTCCCGCCGGCGAAGGCTGGCTCTACTTGGATGCTACGCTGGATCTATGCAGTCGCCGAGTGCTCGGTTGGCACGCCTCTGCGACCATGCCTGCCGAGTTGGTCATCACCTCGTTACGTCAGGCCTACAGTCATCGAGGCGTTCCCCTGCACGGCCTCATCGTTCATACCGTTCGTGGCTGCCAGTATGCCAGCGAGGCCTACCGCGCCGATCTGCATCTGCGCCAAGCCATCCCCAGTATGAGCCGCAAAGGCAACTGCTACGACAACGCCACTATGGAGTCGTTTTGGGCCACGCTTAAAACCGAAGCCTTCGGCACCACCATCCCCACTACACGCGCCTAAGCCATCACCATGATCTACGATTACATCACCACCTTTTATAACTCTAAACGCCTCCACTCATCACTTGGATATATGTCTCCACTAGACTTCGAAGCCTCTCTCAATTAAAGCCCCATCCTGTTGTCCGCGTTTTCGAGGCAAGATCACAATCCCCGAAACACAAACTTTCGGACACGCCGGAAAATCACTCCGCTTTCGCTTTCTGGAACAATCCTTTCACCTTGCTAAAAAAACTCTTCTTCGGCTCTGTCACGACCATTGGCGGCGGCAACAGATCGTTAGGCTTGTCTTCCCTAGCCGGAATGGCACGAGGGACAATGGTTTCAGGCATGCCGGCGAACTCAGCGGCTTGGTCGAAGTTGGCACTATAGTCGCCAAATTTTGCCTGCTCCAACATGTGGGAGGTTTCACCGGGGAGAATGCGGGGCTGTACGAATATCATCATTTCGCGGCGCTCCTTGTTTTTGGTGGTGCTGCCAAAAAGATACTTGATGAGCGGAAGGCGCACGAGAAATGGCAGGCCGCTTTTGCTGTTGGTGTCCCGCTCGGTGATGAGGCCTCCGAGCATGGCGGTGGCGCGGTCACCGACGATCAGGCTGTTGACCATGCCTTGTTCGGTGATGTTGGGCACCTGGTTGCCGCTGATGGTGGTGAAGCCGGAGATGTCATTGTTCTGCTGTTTGAATTCGAGCATGACTTCACGGTCGTTGAAAATGTGCGGGATGATGTCGAGTTGCAACCGCACCGGGATGTACTGCGTGGTGCTGGTGAAACCGAGTCCGCCGACCCCTCCTGCGCCATTGGTATAAGTCTGGCCGGCGATGGCGACCTGCCTGCCGATGTAGATGCTGGCGGACTGGTGGTTGAGCGTGGTGATGGTGGGCTTTTGTAACACATGGAAACGCCGGGTTTTCTCCAAGGTCTGGAGGAAGATGTTGAGATTTTTGTTTATCTGACCGTAGGCGGTAAGGCCGCCGAGTGCGGCGGGGCCGCCAGCACCAAGGAAGCCAGCGATGTCCTTCAAATTCGAGGGATTGGCAAAAGCGGTGCCTTGTGTGTTGAGCACACCACCGACAAGGCCGTCACTGCCCGCCTGCTTGAGTGTTTGAATCCAATCGAGGCCGAAGTTGAAGTCATCCGTAAGCGTGAACTCGCCGATGATGGCGGAGAGCAGTATCTGGCGCGGACGTACGTCGAGTTCGTCGGCGAGTTCCTGGAGCGTCTGAATTTGATCAGGCGGGCCGCTGGCGAAGAACTTGGAGCTGGCGGGATCAGCAATGACGAGCGTGCCACCGATGAGAATGCTGATGGGTTTCTTGGTGACATCGAGATGCGAGGCGGTGGTGATAGGATTGGTCAGTGCGCCCTGGCCGGAGAGCGAGGATGATGTCCCCATGCCGTTGCCATTGAGTCCTGATCCCGCTGTGGAGCCGAAACTTGAGCCGAAGGGCGAATTGGGAGCTGCATTTTGTCCGGTGGCAGGCGGTGAACCAGCACTGGTATTTTGCTGTGCTGCCATGCCGCTGTTGAGATTAGCTTTGCGGTCGATGCGCCTCAGCGCCTTCTCTGCGAGGCCGAGAAACACGGTCAGATCGAGGTAATTGAGCCGACGCGAGAAGTAACGCGTGCTGGAGGACTCGGCGTCGAGTTCCGACAAGAGGCTTTCGATCTTCCGCATGTCAACCGGACGAGCGACGACGATGAGACTGTTGGTGCGCGGCACCGCTTGCAGGATGGGTTTGGAGTTATCCAAGACACTGCCAGCGAGAGTGACCGAGGTGGGAGCGGCAGTCCCACCGGGTGCAGAAGCACTGCTGGATTTGGCGGAACCTGCGACATCACCCAGGCCTAGCAGGACACCCAACTGCTCTACTACCTCTTCTGCTTCAGCACGTTCGAGCCGGATGGTTTTATGAATGGTCTCCATCGGCGGCTGATCCACTTGTTTCGCCAGTTCGAGGTAGGCGCGAATCGTCTGCGAGGCTTCGGTGATCACCAGCGCCTGCGAATTCGGCACGGCGAGTATTTTACCATACGGATGCAGCGGGATGATCTGCTGAAAGGCTGTTGATGCTTCATCAGCACGCAGATGGTTGAGCTGCAACACATGTGTCACGACCTGGTCGGCATCGGGCAGGTCTTCAGCGCGTAAGATCATCGGCACATTCTGCGCGGAGGGCATGCTGCCCGTCTCTGCGTCGACGAGCTTGAATAAATTGCCGCCGCTTGGCACTAGCACCAGACCATGCATAAGCAGCCCTTTCTCGATGATGGTGCGGTATTCCTCGTCACTAAACTCGCCGGGCACATCAATGGTGACTACGGTGGTTTCAAGACCGCGATCACGCAATACCTTGCGACCGGTGACGCGATAGTATTCGGCCAGCACTTCAGGCAGCGGCGTGGCGGTGAACCCAATGATGTTTTTGCCCGAAGCGAGCACGGGCGGTGCGGCGGCAGTGAAGACCGGCGCAGTCTGCTGTGGTGCGACTGCGGGCTGGAGATTAGACGCAGCCTCAGGGTTGCCACGAATGCGCTGGGGCAGTTCCGTCTGGCCGTTGAGAGCAACATGCGACATCAGGATGAGGACAAGGCTCAGGAATGAATATCTGCAGTTCATGAGGATGGTTCGTTCGAGTTGGAGCCTTAAAGAGAGGTGGTGGATGGCAGTGGCACCGTCAGCAGGCGGTGTCTTGAAATCCCTGCTGCCGTGGCCGCAGGAAGCGGAGGGAGCATGGCGGACGCAGCGGTTCCAGACGCGCCGGTGGTCGGTGGCGTTTTTGTTGTTGTTGTTTTGCTGCCGGGCAGCGGAACGGAGAGTTTTCTGGCTTCAGTAGCTGGCGCACCTGACTGCCGATTTGTGTGACCAGCCTCAGGCGCTGCGGATGCTGCGAGCGCACGGACGTACGGATCATCAAACTTCAACAGCGCACGTTCATTTACTTGAATGAGTTCGACGGTGATGTCTTTACGCGATGTCCCAAATCTCACTGCTCCGAGTTTCCAACCGTTCCTGGCAGTCCGGCCTTTTTGCAGGCTGGTGCGTTCATGGGTCTTGGTATTGACGATGACGATGGTGGGGTCCGCGATGTCACCGAAGTAAGTGGCGACCGCCAGATCTTTGGCAAAGGACTCGGCTCCGGTTACAATGGGTGCGGTTTTTAGTGTGAAGGGATTTTTATTCCAATCAGTTTCGTAGCGCTGCACGTCGTAGGATTGTGGCGGCTGAAAGGGCGCAGGTTCCTGCGCCAGCACACCACCGAGAGCGGTCATGAGAATGAAGCTGGCACGCATCATTATTTGGGTGCCTCCTGCAGACTGTTCGTTGCCGTGGCCGGCGCATGCAGGCGGCTGAAATGAATCGTGGCGATGACCTTCGTGGGATCCGCACTGTCGGGAACAACTTTCATCTGTGGCACCGCACAAAACGATTCCGGCGACAAGACGGTGTGCAGCCAGCGGAAGACGGACGGCAGCGCACCTTTGACGGTGAGTGTCACGCCCACTTCACGGCGGAAGGCGTTGCTCACCGGTTCGTGCAGCTGCTTTTTCTGCACCAGCAGCGAATGACTGGCGGCGGAGGCGAGCAGCGCCTCCAGCAGCTCCTCGCTGGCCTGGTTTTCGCTCGTCATCGCCGGTTGTGTTGACTGGAGCCAGACGAGGCGCTGTTTCCACAGCTCCGTTTCGGTCAGCATCGCCCGTCCTTCCATCTGCTGCAGTTCGAGCATCTGCTCGCGGCGCTCGATGGCATGCTGGAGGCGCAGCAGGCGCTGCGAAAGAATGGCACCGCCGCACAACGCGGCCAGCACACTCAGAATCAGTAGCAGGCGGCGTTCACTGGCCTTCATGAGCAAGTTCCTCCGTTGAGGGTTCCTTCCGCGCGAAACTCCGCGCGGTTGTCTTCACGAATCGTGGGCACCGGGAAGGTCCACGCATAGCGCTGCAACGGTTCGCAGGCGGCCAGACGGTCCTTGAAGCCGAGCGCGTGATTGACCATCGTAGCCTCGCCGCTCACGATGAGCCTACCGTCCTCAATTTGAAACTCCTTCAGTCGAATGCCTTCGTCGGGCAGTAGCGACACGATTTGATGGAACAGCTCCATTGGATACAGGTCGGGATTGATCGCGGCCTCCATCTCCAGCCAGTGAGCCTGTGCCGCGCGCACAAGGTTGATCTCCGGCTGCTTGGCGGTCATCTCGACATCCGCATGGTTCAAACCCGACTCACGCCATAGCAGCCGTAGCCACCACGCGCCGAAGAAGCACAGATAAACCAGGGTCGCCACCGCCAGCATCATCATCTGGCTCTGTTGGCGTTGTCGCTGCCGCCGCAGCGCCGCCACCTGCGTCGGCAGCAGGCCGCTGGCTGATGCAGGCAGTCGTGGATCAGGCCGTGGTTCTTTGATGACACTTGATGCCTCAAACAAACAGGCAAGCTGCGGCGCAAAATCCGTTTCACAGCGGGTCCACACATGGACGGCGGGCACTTCGTCGATGAAACCATGCGTTTGCAGTGCGGCAGATAAATCACGCATTTCAAAGGCCGCATCCACATCCAGACTGCGTGAAGTCAGCACCGCGACATGCAGCAGCGCCCCCTCGCGCGTGAACGCCACGACATAACGTCCCAGTTCCTGCCATACGGCGATGCCATGGTCAGGCAGCGGCAGCAGGCGGGCGCTGGGTTCATAGCCTGACGAATCCGGCAACGATGCTTCCGCCGTGAGCGCGAGCGTGCCTACGAGCACTTGCTTGTCGTTGTGTGTGACCCCCCAGTGTGTCCACAACCGCGCGCCACCTTCGCTGGGCAGGCCGAAACCTTCCCAGCGCAGCGACACCGCTTCATCTTGAGCATCTGCGTTCAGCGACCAAAACGGCGCGCTGTCAAAGGCGATGGCTTCCACGCCCATCACGCCAGAGGTCGCATAATCAACACGCTTCCAGAGACCATCAGCACCGCCAAGCCATGTCTCTCTGGCTTCTTCCCCTGGGAAGCAGAGCGTCGGCTGTGATGGACGTTGAAAAGACATGAGATTCACAGCCTCCGTGCTCCTTCCACAGGAAATTCGCGCCACTCGGCGATGCGTGGGGGGCCACCATCGGAATGAATGACCACCGCGATGCCACAGCGTGCATCACCTGCCGTGCCGATGCTTTCGACTCGCCGGGTGGGGCCGTGCAATGTCAGCATCGGCATGAGTTCCGTCGCCTGCTGTCCGGCGAGGCCAAGCAATGCCAGTGCTTCCTCCAAACTTTGCAGCGGCTGATTAAAACGCTTCTGTACGAGCTGCTTGGCATTTTCCAGCGAGGCACCGGTCGCCGCAGCGAGAACTTCGGCAGAGGCGGTGTTCACATCCAGTTGTCCGTTGCCACGGAGCGTGAAGAATGATCGCCAGTCCGGCTTGGCCTTTTGAATTTCATCCGCACGCGCCATCAGGTCGAGTTCATCAAGAGTGCTCAGCTTGCGATTCAGCGGGCGGTCTGGAAATCCGAGCCGTGCATACTCCATCTTTTCGGCGCTATCGGGTCGGCGCTTGAGATCATCCGCGTCCGTCCAGTCCATCAGCGTGGTCGCAATGCCCTGCGCATCCGCTGCTGACATGCCCCAGGAAATAAACACACGCTCCAGCACCGGCAGGCGCTCCTCGGTCAGCAGTGCATTCAGGTTCAACCGGCTTTCCTCCGTGCTAATGATGGTCTCGAAGCGTTCAAAGCTTGAAACATTGCGCCGCAACAGCGGATCGCCCGGCTTGATCATCGGATGCGCCGCCACGGCCACACCCATCTCCGCCAGTTGCCGTGCGCGCATCACGCCCTGCCGCGCCAGTTGCATGTCGCCATGCTGTTTGGCAATCGACACCGCCGTGATGACCAGAAACGACAGTACCGCCACAAAGCACAGGATCGCCAGCAAGACAGAGCCTTGCGTCCTGCGTCCTAAGTGATGTAAGTCAGATGTGGTCATGTGCCATGCTCACCACACACCTGCCAGGCACCGGGTGAGCCTGCCAAAGTGCGTTTCCATTGGCAAACCGCAATAGGAACCTTTTTGCGCCATGCTCACGCACGCCATGTAACGTTTTCGTTGCACAGATCCAGCCTAACAATGCACTGGCGTATTTGTGCTGAACGAGATAGGATCGTGCGATTTTTGCCAGCCCGTGCCTCCCACCTACCTATGATCTCCATCCTTCAATCAAGCGCCCGTGCCGCCGGGGTGGATGAACTGGATGTACAGGCGGCGATGAGCACCGCCGCTGCGGGCGGCATTTCGCCGGTGCTGGCCTTGATTGAAAGCGGTGCGGTGGATGAACGTGTCTTCACACGTCATCTCGCGGAGAGCCTCGGCTGGCAATGGCTGGAGACGCCGCAGCCGAGCGCGGACGACGCGGCGGAGATGAAGCGTCTCATTCCAGCACGCTTCGCCGTGCGGCACCAAATTTTTCCCGTCGGTTTTGGCAACGGTCATGTCAGTGGCACGAAACGAACGCTCGTCCTAGCCTGCCACGATCCCTGTGACCTCATCGCACGTCAGGCCGTGGCACGACAATCCGAACTGCCAGTGGAGTGGTGTCTGTCGCCACGCAGCGAACTGCTCAATGCCGTGCAGCAGCTCTATGGCGTAGGAGCGGAGACGTTTGACGCGCTCATCGCCGCCGGTGGTGGCGGCACGGATGATCTGCATCTGCGTGATGAGGCCAATGTGATCGACGACGAGGATGAAGACGCCTCCGTGGTGAAGTTTGTGAACCAAATCATCCGCGAGGCGCTGGCGCAGAAGGCCACCGACATTCATGTGGAGCCGCAGCCGGACAGTTTACGCATCCGCTATCGCATCGACGGCTTTCTGCACGAAATCCCTGTGCCGGAGAACATCAAGGCGCTCCAGGCCTCGGTGATCGCGCGCATCAAGGTGATGAGCAAACTAGACATCGCCGAGAAACGCCTGCCGCAGGACGGCCGCATTCATTTGAAGGCCGACGGGCAGTCGATTGATGTCCGTGTCGCGTGCATTCCAAGTGTTGAAGGCGAATCCATCAGTCTGCGACTGCTCGGGCAGGAGCGCTTCACGCTCGACCGGCTGGGCTTGAGTGCGGAGCATCGTGAAAAAATCGAACTGCTGCTCGCCAAGCCAAACGGTATCGTGCTCGTCACCGGTCCCACCGGTTCGGGCAAATCGACGACGCTCTACACCTTCCTCTCGCAGCTCAACAGCGTGCATCGCCGCATCGTCACCATCGAAGATCCGGTGGAAAACAAACTGCCGGGCATTGTGCAGATTCCGGTCAAGAACGAGATCGGCCTCACCTTTGCCAGCGGCCTGCGCAGCATCCTGCGTGGCGATCCGAACGTCGTCATGGTCGGTGAAATTCGCGATCTGGAGACGGCGGAGATCGCCGTGCGTGCATCATTAACCGGCCATCTCGTGTTTTCCACGCTGCACACCAATGACGCCATCGGCGGCATCACGCGCTTGATCGAAATGGGGGTGAAGCCGTTTCTCGTCAGCTCGTCTGTGCGTGCGTTCCTCGCGCAACGCCTCGTGCGCTGCCTCTGCGCGGCCTGCAAGGAGACGGCGAACTACAAACGCGAACAGCTCGTGAAGCTGGGTTTTCCCGAGGTCAAAAGCAAGGTGTTGTTCAAAGCAGCGCGCAGCGGCTGCCAGCAATGCCGTGGCACGGGTTATTCTGGACGCGTCGCCTTGTATGAAATCGCCATCATGACGCCCACGATGCAGGCGCTGGTCGCAGCGCGTGCTTCAGAGTCGGAGCTGCAGGCACAGGCACGCAAGGATGGGTTCACCACCATTCGTGAATACGGCCTGCAAAAAGCCCTCGAAGGCATCACCACGCTGGAGGAAGTGGCCCGCGTCACCAGCGAAGAACTCGCATGATGCCTGCTTTTGTCTATCAAGCCCTGGCCGCCGATGGATCGAGCAAAACCGGCTCGATTGAAGCGGCGGATCGCGGTGATGCGGTGCGTCTGCTCGCACGCCGCGGATTGCAGGCACGCTCGATTCAAGCGCAGGGTATTGAGCGCGCCAAAAAAATCGAGGCGGCCACTGAGACGATGCTGCATCTCGCGAAGGCCGATGTGATCCGCTTCACCGAGGACATGGGCGACCTGCTCGCCTCCGGTCTGCAAGTGGAGCAGGCTTTGCAGGCCATGGAAAACCGCAGCGCGTCGAAACTGGGCACCTTGGCGAAGCAAGTGCGTGGGCTCGTGCGTGATGGCGTGCCGCTCTCCGCTGCGCTGCGGCAGACGTCTTCCTCATTTGATGAATTGTACTGCAACATGATCGCTGCCGGTGAGAACAGCGGTGCGCTGGACGACATCATGGACCGTCAGGCGCGACATCTGCGGCTGATGGAGGAGATTCACGCCAAAGTCGTCGGCGCGTTGATCTATCCGGCGTTTTTGATCACTTCAGGCGCGGCGCTGGCGCTCATCATGGTGACGTATCTGCTCCCCAAGCTCGCCACGCTGCTCACCGGCACCGGCAAGGAGCCGCCGTTCATGATCAAGGCCAGCCTGGCGCTCTCCGACGTGCTCAAACACTGGTGGTGGGCCATTTTGATCTTCTTGGGGCTGCTGGTGATGATTCTGTTCGTCGTGCGCAAGACACCCGCGTTTCAATCCTGGTGGCATCGCCTCATGATCAGCCTGCCCGGCATCAAGGACATCACCCGCGCCAGGTTTGAACTGCAGTACTTTGAAACCCTTGGCAGCCTGCTGCGTGGCGGCGTGCCGTTGCTGCATGCACTGGAACTCGTGCGGCGTGCGGTGACCAATCTGCATCTCAAACAAGGTCTCATCCAAGCCGAAGCACTCGTTCAGGAAGGTGCGTCGCTCAGTCATGCGATGAAAAAATCCGCCGTGCTCGATCCACAGGCCGTGGATGTCATTCGCATCGGCGAAGACACCGGCCAGCTCGCCATAGTACTCGGCAAAGCCGCCGCACGCATGGACACGCAGCTAACGCGCACCATCGAACGCGTCACCGCACTCATCCAGCCCTGCCTGCTGCTGCTCATGGCCGTGCTCGTCGGCGGACTCGTGTGGACCATGGTGAACATCGTCTTCTCCACCCTCAGCCAGCTCAATCATTGAACCCATCCAACGCATGAAACACACCCAGCCATCCCGCCCGTTCCAAAATGCCTTCACCCTGCTCGAAATGATGATCGTGCTGCTCATCATCGCGCTCATCATTGGCAGCGTCGCCGTCATGGTGCAGGGCATTGAGGGCAATGCACAGGCCGTCACCACCGGCGGCAAGATCAAGGCGCTCGAAACGGCGCTCGTGTCCTACAAGATCAGCAACCTCGTTTATCCCACGCAGGAGCAGGGCCTGGAGGCGCTCGTCAGCCCGCCGCGTGCCGAACCAAAGCCGAAGCGCTGGAGCCAGGTCATCAAGTCGGAGGGCTTGCTGGATCCCTGGGGCCACAAGTTCGCCTACCGCAACCCCGGCAAGCACAATGCCGGCGGTTATGACGTGTTTTCTTTCGGGCCTGATGGAGCCGAGGGCACGGCGGATGACATCGGCAACTGGTAACGCCATGCAACGAACCGCCGCCGGCTTCACGTTGCTTGAGATGATCGTGGTGCTCGCGATTGCGGCGCTGGTCATCGGCATCGGCGCGTCCGCCGTGCAGCGACTCACGGAAGATCATGTCCTGCGTCAAACCACGCAGGAGGCGGAACGCGTGTTTATGCAGGCCATGACGCGGGCATTGGCGACCACGCAGCCGCAAAGCGTGAACTTGGAATCATTGAACCGTGGCGCACGACTCACCGTGCGACGCGCAGGCAGGGATGAGTTTGTTGCCACCACCGGACAACGTGTGGTGCTGCGCCCCGGCGGTTTGTGCGAGCCATTGACCCTGCTCTGGCAGCAGGGCGATGCGTGGATTCGTGCCACGCTCGATCCACTGACCGGCGCACTCAACGACGTGGAGGAAAACTTGTGAAACCACGCGGGTTCACGCTGCTCGAAACGCTGCTGGCATTGATGGTGTTCAGCATCGCTGTGGTGGCGCTGGTGGAGGCGTTGAATCAGCTCGGCAACACGACGCTGCACCGCCGCCGCGAAGCCAGCGTGCAGGAGCGCATGCGTTCGCTGCTCATCGAGCATACCCGTCTTCCTGACATGCCTGCTGAAGCAAAAGTTGAGGAAGATCATGTGACCTACACCGTGCGGCGTGTGCCGCTGGAACTGCGCAACCAAGACGGCCTGCCGCTGCCAGACATGTTTGAAATCAGCATCACCGCCACATGGCATGAAGGCAGCGTGTTGCAGCAAGCCACGGCTGAAACCTGGGTCTATCCACCGCTGTTCCGCCCGCCGGGCACTTGAAGCATGATGACGACGTCATTTCAGCATCGCAGGCAGTGCCGAGGCTTCACGCTGCTCGAAGTTGTCATCGTACTCGCGATTGTCGCACTGCTGCTCTCGGTGATTTACAGCATCGCCCAGGGCACGCTCACCTTGGCCGACAACATTCGACGCGCCCAGAGCCGTGACAGCCGCCAGCAGGCCTTCACCGGCTTCTGCGAACACCTGTTTACCAACCTGCCCGCCACCGCCGTCATGAAGCTGCGCACAACCCAGGACGGCGGCCAGTATCTCACCCAGCTCGATCTCGAGAACGTGCCTTCACCTTTCGATGGCTCCCCCAACTGCCTCGTCAGCCTGTTCACCGAATCCGTTCCCGGCGGTGGCCTGCGTTTACGGCTTTCCTGCCGAAAATTCGCTGACCCCAAGCAAAGCGTCAGCGTTGTGCTGTTCGAGGATCTGTCGCAATGCGAATGGCGGGCATTCAATCCTGCCACACGGCAATGGACAACGATCTGGGACAAACCCTCACAGCCTTTGCTGCTGGAACTCTCACTCACGCAAGCCAATGACCGCCGCCACTGGACGTTCTGGATCGCGCCGAATGAGGCCGTCGCGTTGAGCACACCGAACCCGCCTTCAAGCTAAAGGCGCTGTGCAACAACTTGGTTGCCATGCGGTGTTTGACAGAGTGCGCCATCCGGCAGTTACATAATCGCTCCATGAGCCTAAAAACCACTCTGTTGCTTCTGCCTCTCTGCGCCTGCCTGTCATCGTTGCTGGCAGAGACTGCCATTGACCGCGAGATTCTGGCGACCACGATGGTACAGAAGGAACTTCCAGCACCGGACTTCACCTGCCAGACGTCCGATGGTAGGAGCCTCACCCTTTCCGCACTAAAAGGCAAGATCGTCGTGCTCTACTTCTTCTCCGCCAAAAGCCTGCCAGCCTGCGTCAGTGAACTCATATACCTTGAAACAGAAGTTTTCCAGAAGCTGCGTAAGCGTGAGGACTTCCAGTTGATCGCCATTGGCCGCGATCACACACGGGAGGAACTCGTGAAGCTAGGGGGCGAAAACAAGCTGACCTTTCCGCTGGTGCCCGATCCGCAGCAGGAAATCTATGCGCGCTACTTCAGCAAGTTCGTGCCACGCACCGTGATGCTGCGCAAAGATGGTACCATTGCTTATCTGGGCAGCGGGCATCATGAGTTTGAAGGCATCATCAAGCTGCAGGCCGTGCTGGCACGCGAATTGGCGGTGAAGTTGCCTTGAGTCATCGCCGGCTGACTGGACTCGCCCCTTCAAAGTGACAAAATCTTAACAACAAAATCATGCCCACGCAGCGCGGGCTTGATAAAAGCAGGGAGCGCAGTCGCCCTCTTTCTGGGTGGCGTGCGCCTCAACGTTTTGATCATTAACCTCCATTTGAAACTCAGCCAGACACGTCGCTTCTCACGAGCCGGTGTGTCTGATCCGATCCTTTTGAAGGCGTGTCCAAATCGTAACCCTACTCTAGTAGATTCAGCCTCGAGTGCTGGCTACTGCTCCATCGCCGGTTACTGGCGCTGAGCTCTCTGTCTCAAGGAGAAATCTTCACCTCAACCGACAAACACACAACACACCATGCTCATTCAAACCAGACACATCCTCACCACGCTTGTCGTGGCCGGGATCTCCATGGCGGCCCTTACAGCAAAGGCTGCCACGACATTCGCACCGGGAGATCTTCTCCTTGGCTTTCGTGCCACCGGCGGAACCGGTGCCACAACCAACCTCATTGTGAACCTCGGTTCCACGATCACCCTGCGTGACAATAACACTACGTCCGCCACGCTGATCAACATCGGCTCCGCCCTGACCAGTGCCTACGGTGCCGGGTGGGACACCCGAACCGATTTGTTCTTCGGCGCGATTGGCACGCGCACCAATCAAGTCACCGACGGCGACCCCGGTCTCACAGGCGACCCTGCGGTAACCTTGTATGCTTCGCTTGCAAACACAGGAACCATCGGAACCAAGACTTCCTCCTCTTTCAACCCGGCCACCAATGGCGTTTTGACTGGAACGGCCAACAATGTTGCTGGCTTGCAGTCCACCTTCCAGAACTTCACTGGAACCACGACCAACGGTAATCTGGGCGCTGTGATTGACACCACGACCACCCTCACCAACAACTGGTCCACCAACACCGCGCTCAGCACGGACTTTGCCAGCGGCAAGGACATTGAGAGCGCCGTCGGCACCAGCAGCGTGCTGGATTTGTACCGTATTCTGCAAACCGCCACGGGTGCCAGCCCGACCGGCACTGCCCGTGTGGGCCAATGGCAGGGAACGATCTCTCTCAGTTCGGCTGGTGTCGTGAGTTTCGACCCTGTCGCTGCGGCTGTTCCTGAGCCGAGCCGTGTTCTGTTCCTGGGCTGCGGCCTGGGTTCCCTCCTGCTGCGCCGCCGTCGTGCGGTGCGTGCCTAATGTGCTTCCATTCAATTTAAACACTGTTTCCCCCTCCTTTATACTATCCTATGAAATCTTGCTTCAAACTTGCCGCAGTTGCCCTCTTCGCATCTGCCACCCTCGCCTCGGCTGACACCGAGATTCGCATCACCGGTTCCACCGCGTTCCGTTCCGCTGTCCATGCCTCCCTCCTGTCAGGTGTTTTCTCTTCGCTTGAACGCTATTCGCACTCCGGCACTTCCGGTGGCTTGAGCGGAGCATCAAAAGCCACGTTCAGAGGCACCGTCACCGGCATCACTGGCACCACCACCATCCGCACCTCCTGGTCGGGTTCCGCCACTGGCATTCAGAGCGTCGCCGCCCAGAGCAATGTGAGCTTCCTAACGGACGCCACCTTTGCCACCGTCGCTGGTGAAAACTTCAGCCAGACCACCTCGGCCAACCAGACGGCCCACATCGCCATGTCCGACGTGTTCCAGAACTCCACGTCCTTCCAGACGCCGGTTCTAGAGGACACCAATGTCGCCGTGGTGCCCTTCGTCTGGGTCGTCAATAACTCCGCCAATGCTGAGAACAACAAACTGACGAGCATCACCTCCCAGCAGGCACGTGCCCTCTATACCACCGGCTCGCAGGCTTTGTCCCTGTTTACTGGCGTCGCCGCAGACACCCGCACAGTGTATGTGACGGGCCGTGACACCGGTTCCGGCACGCGCATCACTGCGCTGGCTGAAACCAAGTACGGTTTCTCGACTCCCCTCACCCACTATCAGATCACCGCTTCCGGTGGTGCCGTGACTGAACTGCGCATATGGCCTACCAACGCTGTGGTACCAAGCAATGGTGGCGATACACTGGGCGGCAACGGCGGCTACACCAGCGGCGGCACCGTCGCCACCGCCCTGTCCAACTCCAGCAGCTCTGGCATCACTATCAGGAATGCCGCTGGAACCTCAATCTACACGAACCAATCCGCTATTCTGGTTACCTGCATCGGCCTCTCGGATTCCGCCACGATTGCCGCTGCCGCAGTTCCTGGTAAACGCCTCGCCTACGAAGGCACCAGCTTCTCAACCATCGCCGCGGACGGTGACAAAGTGCGTAATGGCTCTTACACCATGTGGGGCTACCAGCATCTCTTCAACAAGTCCGGTCTCACCACCGACGAAACAACCGCTCGAGACGCCCTTATCACTGCCATCCCTACCAACCTCGGCACCGCTGGCATCAGCCTGGACAGCATGATTGTCGGCCGTGGTGAAGATGGCGGCCTCGTGTCCCCTTGATCCTGAACTGACTGAATCTTCAGCCAGACATCTCTGTTAACTAGCGCTGGTGCTGACGTTCATCCGTCAGCACCAGTTTTTCTTTTTAACCACACACCTCTCATGAAACACCTCCGGCAGCTTTTCACCCAGCCGTTTCTCGCGCTGTCCCTGACTTTGAACCTGCTTCTGGTTACCATGACACTTCTGTCCCGCAACACGGCACCCAACAACCGCCCGGTCGAGGTGGTGAAGGCCCCAAAGGCAGTAACAGTCAAACCGCCAATTTCTGCCAAAACCCAACCCGCGTTTTTGTGGCGGCAGTTAGAGGCACCAGATTTTGCCACTTATGTCAAAAACTTGCGCGCCATCGGCTGCCCTGAACTGACGATTCGCGATATCGTTGGCGGTGAACTGACAGAGATCTATGAGCAGAAGCGTCTGGACGCCGCCACTCACAACCGTGGCAGACTGCTGGAGGCTGAGATACTGAAACTACAAACAGAGCAGGATAATCTCCTGACGAATCTGACCGCCGTCGCAGCCGCACCCGCGCAGAACGGCACGGGGCCAGCAATGGCGGCAACTCAAACGCCAGCAGCCAACCAGATTGCCAGTGGTGCCATTGCCACAACGAGCCAGGTGGCGGACATTCCAGTCGCTTTCACTTATGGCAGCAAGCCAGGGGACGTGGTAACACAGCAGGGTGCCCTCATGGTATTGAACGATCAAGCATCCAGTGTGGCATTGGATTCCGCAACCACCAACTCGCTCACGGCAATCCAACAGGATTTTGTCCAGTCACTGGGTGATACTGCGAACCCCGACACAGAAGCCTATCGACTGCGCTGGGAGCAGGCACGCCGACATGCGGACGATCTTTTTTCCTCTAGGTTCGGCGGGGACGCTTTTGTCCGCGCTCAATCGCAAGTCATATCACAGGCACCACCAGTAACAGCCCCCAAATAGCTTGGGCTTGAGCACTTTGCTGGATAATGCATGTCGTAATCGTCACCTGATTTTTGCGACTAGAGCGCCTAGGCCTCATTTTGGGCAAACCATGTGACGCATTCGTAACCGTGGTTGGCTTGAGCGGATGGGTACAAGAAAGCAAGTGCGGGTGCATTGAGAACACGCGCCCATGTTTCAACGGAGTAGTCAGCCCATCATTCATTTCAGCTTCGTGAGAGGAGCATGGAGCAGTCCATGCACTGCTTCTGCATGGCTGTGTGCAGTGCTGTATTGCGTGGGATTGGGGCATCCCGACATCTCGTCTGCGGCTGCATCCACTCCTGGTGCAAACACCGCCGAAGCACAGCCTGAGACCGCTGTCTCACAACTCGGCAATCTCTACATCCGCGAGTACCGCGTGCGTGGCAACAAACAGCTCAAGCCGATCGAGATCGAGGAAGCGGTGTATCCCTTCATGGGACCGGGCAGATCGGAAAAGGATGTGGAAGAAGCTCGGCTGGCGCTGGAGAAGATTTATAAATCGAAGGGCTTTCAAAGCGTCTATGTGCAGGTGCCGCAGCAGACCGGCGCACGCGGCATCATCTTCATGGAAGTGACCGAAGCCCCCGTGGGCCGACTGCGTGTTAAAGGCTCACGCTACTTCCTGCCCAGCAAGATCAAGGAACAAGCGCCCTCGATGCAGGAAGGCACGGTGCCGAACTTCAACGAGATCACCAAGGACATCGTCGCGCTCAATCGCTGGCGTGACCGCAAGATCACGCCGGAACTGCGTGCAGGTGTGGTACCTGGCACGGTGGACATTGATCTGAAGGTCGAGGACAAGCTACCGCTGCATGGCAGTTGGGAACTGAACAACCAGCACAACGCCAACACGGTGCCGTATCGCCTCAATGGCTCGATCAGCTACGGCAACCTGTGGCAGATGGGCCACACACTGGGCCTGAGCTTTCAGGTAGCACCGGAGAAACCCTCTGACGGCACGGTCTTCTCCGCCTTCTATCAGGCCCCGGTGCCAGACGTGCAGGGACTGAACGTCATGCTCACCGGCACGGTGCAGGATAGCAACATTTCCACCTTGGGCGGCGGTGCTGTGATCGGTAAAGGCCAGATTATTGGCCTGCGTTTCATGAAAACACTGCCAGCGGAGCAGAGCTACTTCCATTCCCTGAGTTTCGGCCTGGATTGGAAGAACTTTATCCAGGATGTGAAAGCAGGAGGTGCGGTGGTCTCGTCTCCCATTCAATACTACCCACTCACCCTCGCGTATAGCGCCAGCCATGTCGCTGACCATAGCTACACCGAGTTCAATGCCTCGGTCGTTCTCCACTTAACCGGCATGGGCGGCTCACGCAGCGAGTTCGCGGCACGGCGCTTCAACGCGAAGGACAATTTCTTCTACTTCCGTGGCGACCTCAGCCACACACATGATCTGCCGGGCGGCTTCCAGCTTTACACTCGTGTGCAAGGCCAGGCGGCACCCCAGCCGCTCATCAACACGGAGCAGATTTCCGCCGGTGGTCTCAATACCGTGCGCGGCTATCTCATCGCTACCCAATTGGGAGATTCCGGTGCCATCGGCTCCCTGGAGTTCCGCAGTCCATCCTTCATCGGTTCCGCCAAGGAGAAGGACAACGAGTGGCGCGTCTATGGCTTCGTCGATGGCGGCAAACTCTTCGTCAACAGCACCCTGCCAGGTGAAAAACGCACCCACGATCTGGGCAGCGTCGGCGTCGGCAGCCGCTTCCGCTATCTCAACCACATCACCGGCTCGCTCGACCTCGGCGTGCCGCTGGTCACACAGCCACACGCTATCGCACACGATCTGTATCTCACCTTCCGGGTGGGAATGGACTTCTAACCCCTTTTTTTCAACGCCCCATGATCAAATCCCTGCTCAAGCTCCTCCCGCTCCTGCTGCTCGCTAGCACCGCCCTCGCGGCTGAATCCAACTGGTGGAATCCAGCGTGGACCATCCGCAAGAAGATCGACATCGACACCAGCGGCAAAGGCCTCGCCATCGCCGAACCCATCGGCACCACTGCTGTGCTCGTGCGGCTGCATGACGGTGTGTTCAGCTTCATGTCATCCAAGGAAGACGGCAGTGATCTGCGCTTCGTGGCGGACGATCATAAAACAGTGCTCAAGCACCACGTTGAGAAATGGGATTCGCTGCTCAACGAGGCCTACGTGTGGGTGCAGGTGCCGGATTTGAAACCCGCCACCGCCTCCGCGATCTGGCTCTACTACGGCAACACCACCGAGGCCGTGCCGGTCGATCCCGCCAAGGAAACCTATGAGGCAAACACCACGCTGGTCTATCACTTCGCAGATGCCGCGAAGGCTGGGACTGATTCCTCTCCCACCGGCGCGAATGCCGAAGGCACACCGCCGCCAGCCGCAGGTTCGCTGGTTGCGGGTGGTTTGCGCGTGTTTGGACAAACCGCGATCAAAGTGCCGGCCAATCCTGCGCTGGACTGGGCACCCGGTGGGCCGATTTCGCTCTCGGTGTGGGTCAAACCCGGCGCTTTGCAGCCCAACGCGGTGATCTTTAGCCGACGTGAGGGTGCCAATGCCTTCCTGCTCCTGCTCGACAACGGCATTCCACTGGTGGAGATCAACAAACAGCGCAGCACCCCTGGTGCGCCCATTGCCCCCGGAGCCTGGCATCACGTGGCCGCCGTCGCGGACGCAGGCAACGTCACCGTCTTTCTTGATGGCAAATCCTATGGCGCGCTGTCCGCCGCCATGCCGTCACTCAAGGGTCCGGCAGAAATCGACAAGGACACCTCACCGCTTGCTGGTGGGCTGGCAGGATTCACCGGTGAACTGGATGAACTCCAGATCGCCAAGACTGCGCGTCCTGCGGGATTCATTCGTTTTGCCGCCGTCAACCAAGGCACCAGCGCAGACGCTGCCAAGCTGCTCGTCGTGGGTTCAGATGAGGCTTCGGATCACGAAGAAGAGGGTGAGATCATGAAGCATCTCTCGCTCATCACCGACATCTCCAAAGACCTCACCTTCGACGGTTGGGTCGTGATTTTCCTCTGCGCTCTCCTTGCTATCGTCGGCTGGGTGATCGCCATCGGCAAAATCGGCTATCTCAACACTATCGAAAAAGCCTCTGCCGAGTTCATGAAGCGCTGGGAGAAGATTTCCAGTGACCTCACCGCCATCGACACCGAGGACGACGACAGCATTAAGAACATCGGCGGTACCGTGGTGAGTTCGAAGATGCAGAAGCTCATGCGCCAGTCGCCGCTGTATCAACTCTATCACCTCGGCGCAGAAGAAATCAGCAGCCGAATGAAATCCTTCCGGCAGGTGACCTTTAACCCTGGCGAGAAAAAAACCGCCAAGGTCATGGGGCTCTCGGGACGCTCGATCCAAGCCATCAAGGCTACGCTGCACGGGGGCATGGTGCGCGAGGTGCAAAAACTCAACGGCAAGCTCGTCTTCCTCACCATCGGCATCGCGGGTGGTCCCTATCTCGGTCTGCTCGGTACCGTCATCGGCGTCATGATCACCTTCGCCGTCATTGCGAAGTCCGGCGAGGTCGAGGTGAACTCCATCGCCCCTGGTATTGCGGGTGCGTTGCTCGCCACCGTGGCCGGTCTCGCCGTCGCCATTCCGGCGCTGTTTATCTACAGCTACCTCAGCGCCCGCATCAAGGATGTGATCACCAACATGGAGACCTTCATCGACGAGTTCATCGCGAAGATGGCCGAGCACTACAAGGAATAACCACACCACCATGCAGGCCGACAACAAATCCTACGACGACATCAACGTCACCCCGATGGTGGATCTCTACCTCGTGCTGCTGCTCATCTTCATCATCATGACGACGGCAGGCGTGCAGGGCATCAAGGTCAACCTGCCCCGTGGCGGCCCGGCTTCGTCCAAGCCGATCGAAGGCCCCAAGATGCAGGCCATCACCGTCAATAACGAGGGCAAAGTCTTTCTCAATACGCTGCCCGTCACGCTCGATGAGCTGTCCAGCAAACTGGAAGCCATCAAGGCCAGTACACCCGATGTTCCCGTCGTCATTCGTGGTGATAGCGCCTCGCAGTACCAAGGCATCATGGACGTGCTAAACGTCGTCGGCCGAGTCGGCATCAACAACATCGGCCTTGCCACTCAGGCCCGCAAATAACGCATTCCTATGAAACCCACCGACATCGAAGACGAAGACGAGCCAGGCTTTTTAAAGCGCAACCTCGTCATGCTGATCATTGGCGGCTTGGCGCTGGCCGGGGGTGGCTATGCTTACCTGAATTACAAGCCAGGCAAAAAATCATCCCACAAGAAACTCGACATGGTGATGGTCATGCCGGTGATGCCGCCACCACCACCTCCACCGCCTCCCCCGCCGCCGAAGGAAGAGCCGCCTCCACCTGAAGAGAAAGAGGAAGAGATGATCGAGCAAGCACCGGAAGAAATCGCTGAAAAACCCGACGACAAGCCCGCAGACAAACCCGCCGATGAACCCCTCGGCACCGCGATTGGCGGTGGCGATGGCAGTGGCGGTCTGGGAGTGGGCGGCGGTGGTGGCGGCGGCGGCATGATTGGCGGCGGCGGTGGCAAAGGCGGCAGCAAATGGGGCTGGTACGCTGGCACCGTCCAGACCCGTATCGCCGAAGCGCTGCGCAACCACCCGCTCACCCGCCGCGCCGGTTTTTCCAATGTCGTCAAAGTTTGGGCTGATGCCACTGGCCGCATCACCCGCGTGCGGCTCTCCAGCAGCACCGGCGACAAGGCGGTGGATAACGCCATCGAAAATGAGGTGCTCAACGGCCTCGTGCTCAGCGAACCCCCGCCAGATGACCTGCCCATGCCCATCAATCTCCGCCTCAGCGCCCGCAAACCGAACTGAAGTCAACGCTCCGCGAATCATTCCCCATGCTAAACCACTCCCAAGTCTGGCGACGTCAGTTTGCCTGTTTCACCGCCTCGCTCCTCGCAGCGGTGCAGCCCGCGCTCCTGCTGGCGCAGGAACCCCAATTACCAGCCAAATTGCTGGCTGAAAACACGACGCCTGCAACGCCCGCATCTGCCCCAGTCTCCGCAGCGGCAGCTTCAGCCACCACTCCTATCTCCACGGACCCAGCGGCAGCAGTAGCCGTGCTGCCAGATCCTAACGCACCAGCTCCTCAGCCCATTCTGGCCGCACCGTCGCAAAACGTGACCTTGAACCTGATCAACCGTCTCGTGCAAAAAGGCATTCTTTCGCAGGGAGAAGCTGCCGACTTGATCCAGGGTGCGGAACAGGACGCCGCCTTCGCCAAAGCGCAGGCCCAAGCCTTGGCTGAGACGCAGGCCGCCGTCATGACGCAAAATGCCCAGCCACCGGTCGAACCTGACAGCGATGAAGTGCGCGTGACCTACATCCCCGAAGCTGTCAAAGCGCAGATTCGCGACCAGTTGCGCACCGAGGTTTTTGCCCAAGCGCGTGCCCAGCAATGGGCCGCGCCCAATTCCGCCCCGGAATGGACCCAGCGAATCAAGATGTTCGGCGACATGCGTGTGCGCCAAGAATCCCTCATGTACCCCTCCGGTAACGACAATGTGTCCGGTGCCTTCCCCAACTTCAATGCCATCAACACCAGCGCGCCGTTCGATTTCCGCAACACCGCAGGCACCCTCCCGCCCCAGCTCAATGTGGACCAAAACCGCGACCGCACGCGTTTGCGCATGCGCTTAGGTTTCGACATCGATCTCGAGGACGGCTTCACCGCAGGCATCCGCATGGCCACCGGCGGCAACAACTCGCCCGTGTCCACCAATCAGACGCTCGGCTCCACCAACGGCAACACTCAGGGGGGCGGCTTTTCCAAATATGAGTTGTGGCTCGACCGTGCCTTCATCCGCTACGAGGCCTCACTCCTGCCGAAAGCCAATTTGATGATCGAAATCGGTCGCTTCCAGAACCCTTTCATGACTGCCAGCCAGATCATGTGGGACGAAGACGTGAATCTCGATGGTGCTGCCTTCCAAATCACAAGTCCATGGACGTCAGGCTTCACTTCCTTCCTCACCGCCGGTGCCTTCCCTGTCTTCAACAGCGCCCTCAATGTCGGCGAAAACAACGTCGCCAAGACCGCCAGTTACAACAAGTACCTCATCGCCGCGCAGTTCGGGGTGCAATTCAAAATCACCGAAAAAATCGAAGCCAAGATGGGCATCGCCTACTACGACTGGAAAAACATCGAAGGCCGTTTCTCCAGCCCGTTTGTTCCAGCATCGGCGCTGGATGCCGGTGACACTGACGATAGTCGGCCTCTCTTTGCCCAAAAGGGCAACTCCTACCGCCCAATCCGCAACATCACGGCCACGCCTGGTGCAGCTCCAGGTGGCAACCTCAACGGCACCATCAACCAGTTTCAGTATTTTGGCTTGGCCACTCCCTTCAAACAAATTGCCTGGACCGGCAGACTCGATTTCAACAACTGGGAGCCCATGCAGGTTTCCTTGCTGGGTGAGTTCATCAAAAACGTCGGCCTCGACAAAGCAGCCATGGGCGACCTTGCCCGTCGCGATGCCGTCGTGAACAACCGCTCTGGCGGCACCGGCAACTGGGAAGGTGGCGACATTGCCTGGTACATGGGACTCAATGTAGGCAAACCTCTCCAGCTGTTCGACAGACGTGGCGACTGGGCTTTCGGCCTCGGTTACCGCCATGTGGAGTCGGATGCCGTGGTTGATGGCTTTTCTGAATCTCGCTTCGGCAATGGTGGCACCAACATGGAAGGCTACACCATTCAAGCTTCTATGGCCCTGTCCAAACGCACCTGGGTGCGCGCCGCCTACATGTCTGCTTCACAGATCGCGGGTCCGACCCTCCAGACCGATGTCTTTCTTTTCGAATGTCACGCCAAATTCTAATCATGCAGCACTCTTCACTTCTCCTGATCGCCGCCTTCTCCCTGCTCGCCGCCAGACTCCCTGCCGCCGAGGAAGTCGATCCCGCCATGGCCGTGCTCAAACGCATGCGCGAGCAACTGCGCACCGTCATGATTCAGCAGCAAAAAACCGAGGCTGATCGTGCTACCTTGCAAGCCGCCAATGTCGAGTTGGAGGCCAAGGTCAAAACGCAAGAAACCAACTTCAAAAAACTCGCTAAGGACAGCAACGAGCAAAAAGACAGCGATGCCAAGACCATCGCTGAATTGAAGGCCAAAATTCTCCAACAGGAACGTGAACAGGCACGCTTGGCCGAAGCCTTGGCGAACTGGAAGCAGGGCCATGAGAAACTGACCGAAACTGCCAAAAAAATCGACACCCAGCGGGCTGAACTTGCCGCCAGAGTGATTCTGCTCGATCGCAAAGTCGCCGACTACCAGCGCAAGAATGACGAACTGTTCAAAGTCGGCAGCGAGGTGCTTTCCAAGTACGAAGGCTTCGGCCTCGGCACCGCCATCGCTGCACGCGAACCCTTCACCCGCAACATGCGCGTAAAACTGGAGACGTTGGTGCAGGACTACGGCGACAAGCTGGTGGACAGCAAAATCAAACCTGACGAAGCCCCCAAAACCAAAGCCGCAGCGAAAGAGGATCCGGCCAAAGTGCAGAAGCCGGTGACGCAGTCTAGCACACCTGCACATTGAAATGTACTCCTTGCCTTCCAGTCTGAGCGCCCTGCTGCTGCTGTCTTGCAGCCTCACCGGACTCATGCTGCAAGCGGAGGATGCCAACAACGTGATCGGCAGCATCGGCGATCTCGAAATTCGCGAAAACGAAGTGCTCGCCTCGCTCGGCAATCTGGGTGCGGTGGACAAGGAAGCGCTCATGCGTGATCCCGCCACGCTCAACAAACTGGTGCGCTCTATCCTCGTGCAACGCATTGTCTTGCAGGAAGCGCTGGAAAAAAAATGGGATGAAGATCCGTCCGTGGCGCCACTGCTCAAAAGCACGCGTGAAGCCGCTCTTGCCGACAGCTATTTGAAGTCCATCTGCAAACCGCCGGAGAGTTACCCAAGCGAATCCGAGTTAAAAGCCGCCTACGAAGCCAGTCGTGCGGCCATCACCGTGCCGCGCTCCTACCGCCTCGCACAGATTTATGTCGCTGATCCCGATGGCACTGACAAACAGGCAAAAACGCGGCTGGAGAACGTGCGTAAGCGTCTTCAAGTTAAGGGTGCCGACTTCGGTGAGATCGCACGCGCAATAAGCGAGGAAAAAGAAAGCGCCTCACGCAACGGTGAGATCGGCTGGCTCAACGAACAGCAAATTCAGCCCGAAATCTTGGCGCAACTGCCCAAGCTCAGCATGAACGTCGTCTCCGAGCCAGTGCGGCTGAAAGATGGCTGGCACATCCTCAAAGTACTCGACGCCCGCGAACCGTTCACCCCGATCTTTGATCAAGTGCGCGTGCAACTGGCCCAGCGACTGCGCGCCGAAAAGACCCGCGCAGATATCCAAGCTTATGTGGCGGAAACGTTGCAAAAACACCCTGTGGCTATCAACGAGGTCGCACTGTCTAAACTGCTTCTCAAAGCACCCGCCAGCGCTTTGTCCCCCACCCCTTGATTCGACTCCCCATGCAGACTTCCCAACGCTTCCCCAAGTCTCACGCATTCTCCTTTGGTCATGTTTTTCTCGTGCATGCCATGGTGGCTCTGATGGCCATGCCCCCGAGCGCGGTCATGGCCGACATGCTGAGTGGCAATTTGTTTGGAGCTGGAGGCGGCAACGCTGCTACTCCAGCGGCCACTGCACCTGCAGCAGCCAACGCCATCAACACCGCAGCTGCCACGGCTCAAGCACGCACCAACGCTGAAGACATGCTAACGCGCAACACCATGGCCCTGCAAGCCGTGACGGCGATGCAGGATGCTGCACGCGCTGCGGCTGCCATTGCCCCGAGCAATGTTCTCAATGGACTGACCCCCGGCCACAATGATCCGACCGGACAGATCCTCGGCGGACTTGAGATCATCGGCGCACCGACGGGTGCTACGGCTCCGATTCAGAGCGTCACTCCCGCTCGCACCACCGTCACGGTGACGCAAACCCAGCAGCAGGCCATGCTGGAGTGGAAGACCTTCAACGTCGGCAAAGAAACCACGTTGAAGTTCGATCAAAGTGCCGGTGGAGCTAATGTCGGAAAATGGATTGCCTTCAATCGTGTCACCGATCCCACCGGCAATCCCACACAAATCCTCGGCTCGATTGAAGCCCAGGGCCAAGTGTACATCATCAATCAAAATGGCATCATCTTTGGCGGCTCAAGCCAGGTGAACACCGGCTCGCTCGTCGCCTCCGCACTCCCCATCAATGACAACTTGATCACCCGCGGACTGCTCAACAACCCAGACTCCCAATTTCTGTTCTCGGCCAATACCCAGCCCTCCGGCAGCAAAGGCCCGACACCTGCCTACACGCCACCAGCCCTGCCAAACACGACCGGCAATCGCATTGGCAACGTCACCGTCCAAGCCGGTGCCAAAATCACCGCGCCAACTTCCTCGGCCAATGTGGGTGGTCGTGTGGCGCTGATCGGCCCGAACGTGACAAACGCGGGCACCATCACCACCCCCGACGGCCAGACCATCCTCGCCGCTGGCATGCAGGTGGGCTTTGACGCCCACAGCTCCAATGATCCTTCCCTGCGCGGTCTGGATGTGTATGTGGGCGATGTCGGTGCCTACGGCGGCACGGCAACAAATGCAGGATTGATTGAATCGCAGCGCGGCAGCGTAGTAATCACCGGCAAAAACGTAAACCAGAACGGCTTCATCAATAGTACAACCTCCGTAGCATTGAATGGTCGCATTGACCTGTTGGCGAATTACAACGCCACTCGCAACACAAACTACAATGCTGCGAATGCAAGCTTTGGACCGGCTTTCGTTTATGGCCGCCTAAACAACCAGCCCGCTAATGCTACCGGTATCGTGTCCATAGGAGCTGGATCGGTTACGCAAATTCTGCCGGAATGGTCCAGCACTGAGAAGGTAGTAGGCACTGAGTTGGCCTTGAAATCGCAGATCAACGTGCAAGGTTTGGGGGTTTATTTCGGTGTCGGTTCCGTGATTCTGGCACCTAATGCGAATGTGGCCGTAAGCGCGGGTGTCTGGGATCTGCTGATGAACACGGCCACCACCGACCTGGACTTTGTGTCATCCAGCGGACAGGTTTATCTTGATCAAGGTGCCGTCATTGATGTGGCTGGATCAACGGCGGTGGTCTCGGATATCTCGGATTATATTTTGACAGTTACTTTGCGTGGAGCAGAACTAGCTGACTCGGCGCTGCAGCGCAATGGCAGCCTACGTGGTGCCGCGGTAACAGTTGACCTGCGCAAGCAGGGAGTGCGCAGCGACGGCACCGCCTGGGTAGGCACTCCACTGGCGAACCTGAACGGCTATCTCGGCATTATCGAACGCAACGTGGGCGAACTCACGACTGCAGGTGGCACTGTGTCTCTAAAGTCAGGTGATTCGTTGGTCATGCAACAAGGTGCATTGGTGAATGTGTCTGGTGGCTACCAAAACTTTGGTGGTGGCAATGTAGTAACCACCCGATTGGTCGATGATGGCAACCTGATTGATATCGCCAACGCCGACCCAAGTGTAGTTTATGACGGCATCTACACCGGTAGCACTTCAATCACTGACCTGCGCTGGGGGACTAGCACCACAACGACCGGGATTTTTGCCGTCCCCAGCCAATATGAGCAACCCCATAGTTTTGGCAATAAAGGTGGAAGCCTCCAGATTTCCGCAGCAGCGATGTCACTGGATGGCAGCTTTTTAGGAACCACCATCACTGGGCCGCAACAGCTTGATGCCGCGCCGATGCGAAGTGGACTGTCATTGAAATTTCGAACACAGCAGTTGAGCAGGTCGCCTATACAGTTTCCATATTATTCGCCGACACCGCCTATAATCGCATTCAAATATGGTGGTAGCATACAGCCGGCAGCAAATGCCTTTGCCCTCAATGGCAGCGGCGCACCATTACCCCTGAGACAAGAGCGCATTGATAATGTTTATCTCTCTCCAGATCTGCTGACCATACAGGGATTTGGCTCGCTACTGGTGGACAACAGTGATGGCAACATCACGGTTCCGTTGGATGTGTCGCTGACTACTGCGACCGCTGGCTCCATCAAGCTTTATGGCAAAAACGTGAACATCCAAGGTTCGCTTACTGCTCCGGGCGGAGAGATTGAACTCATCGCCAGCAGCATTTCTCCTTATACGGCGGTAATTTTGCTGGCAGATGCTGCGCAGGCCATCAAACCGCCTGCTGATCCGACTCGTGGCAAGGTCACGTTGGGTGCGAATGCGGTGCTGAGCACAGCAGGGCTGGTGATCAATGATAGGTCCGATGCGCCTGCACCGCTTTCTGTGCCGCATCAGGTGGCCACGCTCAATACCAGCGGCGAGGTCGAATACGCCAACACTTCCCAGGGTGGAAGCATCAGTATTCAAAGCTACACGAGCGAGCTGGCGGTGGGCAGCGTGCTGGATGTGTCCGGCGGGTTGGTCGCGGGCAGACAGATCACCTACGGGAATGGGGGAAGTCTTTCGATTCGGGCTGGAAACGACCCACTGCTCGACATGGTGGTGGGAGGACATCTCACGCTTGGCAGTACTTTGGTTGGATACTCGGGTGCAACGGGAGCTTCGGTTGCATTGCAGGCACCAACAATCCAGGTGGGTGGAGCCGCCACGTATCCGAACACTCTGCTGCTGCAACCCGGCTTTTTCAGCACCGGCGGATTCAGCCAGTTTACACTCAAAGGACTTGGAACAGACATCACGCCTTCTGGAGGGGGTGAAACCTTTGCCCCCGCAGTCGTCATCGCGCAGGGCACTGTGATCAGGCCGGTGGTCAGCAGTCTACAGGGCAGCATTGATACGCAGGAAAGTTTAAGTGCGATCCTGCTCTCAACTCTGGTACAACCAGAAGGCTACCGCAGCACTGCGACACTCGACTTTGAAGCGCCTGGTATCAAGAGCTTCATCAACGGTCTGCTCGTCGTGCGCGGGAACATTGTGATTGGGACCGGGTCTCAAATTGAAACGGATGCCCTCGGCAGTGTGACGCTGCATGGGCAAACCGTTGAGGTGCTGGGCGAAATCAAGGCACCTGGCGGATCGATCTCTATCAAAGGAAATTCGCACTATCCGGAAAACTCCAACGCTCTCACCGCCTTTGCCACGGTCTATTTGGGAAATACGAGCCGGATCACCACTGCTGGTAAAACAGTACTGCTGACTGACATCTACAATCGCCGGGTGGGAACGGTTTATGCCGGTGGAACGATCAGTGTTGAAGGCAATATAGTCGCGGATGCTGGTGCAGTGCTGGATATTTCGGGGACGAGCAACGTGTTAGATCTGCTGCCAGCGGACGCGGGCCAGGAACTGGCTCCGGGGAACTCCATCGGACAATTGAACCAGGTGGTGAATTCGGTTCCAGTCAGTATCGACAGCAATGGAGGCACCCTTTCGCTGAAGGGGAGTGAGTTCCTTTTCTCAAGCGCGACGCTGCTTGGCAATGCAGGGGGAAGCATGGCCCAAGGTGGCAGCCTCTACGTTAAATCGGGACACTTCGTGGCTCCCAGCTCGGCAAGCGATGACAAGGATATCACGCTCTTCGTCCGCCAAAACATCGCCGGCTTCACGCAGCCGGTGTTCGCCTCCGGGCAGAGCATTGTGGGGCAGGCTCTTGGCAACGGCATCACGCCGCAGGGTTACTTTGGTGCCGATTCATTTCTCAACGGGGGGTTTGATTCACTGACGCTGGCTGGCAATGTGCAGTTCAACGGTGCGGTGGATGTCACAGCCAGGGGCTATCTAAAGGTGGCGAACGGAGGCGTGCTGGGAGCTGATACACTGGTGCGTCTCAATGCTCATTATGTCACTCTGGGCAGGCCGCTGCTGGAGCCAACGCGAGATGAAGAACTCATCAACCCCTACATTGTCTCTACTCCAGGTATCGGGGATTCGCCCAGTATTTTCAGCCCGACGTTTGGCACTGGACGACTTGAGGTGACGGCTGACTTGATCGAAACGGGATTCCTGTCGTTGAGAACGATTGGCCAGGCTAGTCTGACGGCCCGTCAGGAATTTCGTGGCAACGGATACCTGGACATTGCAGGCAATCTTACTATCGCCGCGGGTCAGGTGTACCCGGTCACGGCCTCTACTTTCACGATCACTGCCTACAATTATGCCGGCGGCACTGGTTCCGTCACGATTGCATCATCCGGAGTCACTCCAGAGTTTCCGATGTCTGCCGGGGGCAGGCTGAACATATACGCGGCCACCATCACGCAGGGCGGCACGCTGCGCGCGCCATATGGCAGCATCATTCTTGGCTGGAATGGCACGGGAACAGTGCCCAAGGGTTTGGTAAGTATTGTCAATGTCCCCGTGACGCAGCAGATCAACTTGCAAACAGGCGGGACGACCTCCGTGTCAGCGATCGACCCGCAAACGGGTGCAGGTGTGCGGATTCCCTACGGCCTGGTCAAAGATGGCACGCAGTGGATCGACCCCACGGGTTTTGACATCACCAGCACGGGCGTGCCGGACAAAACGATCCGCATGTCAGCACTCAATGTGACGACGCAAGCGGGCTCCACGGTGGATATCCGTGGCGGTGGCGAACTGTATGGCTACCGCTGGGTGGTGGGAAATGGTGGAACGCAGGACATCCTGGCTTCGAGCGGAGTCTATGCGATCATTCCCGGGTATTCGTCCGCCTATGCGCCGTATGCGCCGTTTGCCACAACGGGGCTGAACAAAGCCAATCTGGGAGGCGACAGCGGCTATGTGAATCAATACCTGAAAGTGGGAGATCAGATCTATCTGAAAGGCAGTTCGCTGGTGGCTGCGGGGGCTTACACCCTGCTGCCTGCACGCTATGCCTTGCTGCCAGGGGCATTCCTGATCACTCCAAGCTCGGGTACACTGACCGATTCGCTGGTGAAGCCTGGAGGTGCTGCTCTAGCGAACGGATGCCTTTTCAACAGCCTAAACCCGGCCGCCTCCGGCATGCTCTACCAGCAGTTTGAGATTGCACCGCAAAGCGTGGTCAAAGTGCGTGCCGAGTACACCGACTACTCGGCGACGACTTTCATTCCAGCGGCCCAGCAGAATCTGAACCTGCCGGTTTCACGCACGGCACTGGACGCCGGCTATGCACTCATTGGTGCGACGCAGGACATGCAGTTGGCAGGCAATGTGACCGCCGCGGGCCTGCTGACTGGACGTGGTGGACGCGTGGACATCAGCAGCCCGCTGGACATTATTCTGGCAGCACCGGGCGCGCCCGCGCAGTCCGGCAAACTGGTGTTGAACGCAACGCTGCTGAGCGGCTGGAATGCGGAAAGTCTGCTCATCGGCGGGGATCGTACTTTTAGCAGCAGCGCAACCACCATCAATGTGCGGACCAATCAACTGACCCTGAATGCCGGGGTGTCTCTGAGTGGCACGGAAATCATTCTGGCAGCCAATCAGACGGTGACGCTGGCGGCAGGTGCTGTGATCACGCAGACGGGGACACAGAGCGCTGCTGATGCACTGACCGTCAATGGCAACGGCTCCCTGGTGCGCGTGAGCGGAGTGGCAGCCGCGCAAACATCGCGGACGGGAGTCACCACCTCGGCGCTGCCGCAACTGAACGTGGCGGCCGGGGTGCATATCAGTGGTGCCAGCATCACCCTGGACTCCAGCAATACGACTTCGCTGGACAACAGCACCAGCCTGACTGGTACGGCCATCAATCTGAACAGCGGACGCATCTCACTGCTGCTCACCAATCCTGGTGCCTTGCAGTCTGCCGGCAGCCTGGTGCTGGGTGGGACGGCTCTGGCGGGCCTGCAAAACACTGCGGCGCTGTCACTGCTGAGCTACACGTCCATCGACCTCTACGGCACGGGCACATTCTCCAACACGGGAACACTGGCACTGCATGCTGGTGAGATCCGGAGCTTTAACAATGCCGGCGGTACGGTGAACCTCACGGCGCAGTCCATCCTGCTGGACAACAGTGCCAATGGCACGGCAGGAGCAGCGGGTGCTTTGACCGGCACGCTGAATGTGATTGCTGCCACGATCACCATCGGACAAAACGCCTTGGTGGTGAACGAGTTTTCCACGGTGGCATTCAAAGCCTCCAACGGCATCATGGTGCAGGGAACGGGCTCGTTCCGGGCGCTGGGTGATTTGAATGCGGAGACGCCTTTTTTCACCGCCGCCAGCAATGCCACGCAGGTGTTTGCCGCGAATGGTGTGCTGACATTGACGCGCCCCGCTGGTGTGCAGCCGCTTCCTGGAGCTCTTGGGCTGGGATCTCAGCTCTCCTTTGAAGGCAGCAGCGTTTCAGCCAACACGGACATCCTGCTGCCAAGCGGCCTGATTTCCATGCGTGCGAGGAGCGGTGATCTGGTGATTGGCGGACGTCTGGATGCAGGCGGTGTGGCGAGAAGCTTTTATGATGCGGTGCGCTACACGGATGGCGGGCAGGTCTCTCTGACCGCCGATTTGGGCAATATCACACTCTCAGCCAGCAGCGTGGTCAACGTGTCCGCCAACGCGGGTGGTGGCAATGCCGGCACCTTCACCGTCAGTGCTCCCACCGTGGGTGCGTCTTCGGGTCTTCTGACGATGAACGGAACAGTCCTGGGACAGGCGGGAGCCGGCGGAACGACGGGCTCGGCCAGGATCGATGTCGGCCGTCTTGCCTCCTTCGACACGCTGAATCATAAACTCAACGAGGGCTTGTTCACGAATGAACGTAATTTGCGCATCCGCAGCGGCGATGTGGTGATCGACACGGTGGCAGTTTCTGAAGCGGTCAACGCTCATCGCTTCCTGCTGAGCGTGGACAATGGATCCATCACGGTCAAAGGCACCATCAACGCCTCCGGACCAACCGGCGGGCGCATTGATTTGATCGCGAATGGCAACGTCACCTTGAATTCGGGAGCACTGCTGAACGTGACAGGCACGGACTTTGACGATGCTGGCAAGGGGGGAGAAATCAATCTCGAGTCCGGTGCGCAGCGCAATGGTACCCCGGGCACAGGTGTGGTGAATATTCTCACGGGGTCCACGATCAATCTCAGTGTCACGAACAAAGACAAAGTGGTGGTGGGCGGCGTGACGACGACGGTGGCGGGTTCGAGTGCGGCGCAGGGCAAATTCAGCGGTATTCTGCATCTGCGGGCGCCGCAGACAACCGCGCTGAACAACTACATCCAAATCGGCGCGATCAGCGGCACGATCATCAATCCTTCGAGCATGTTGATCGAGGGGTACAAACTTTATGACTTCAATCAGGCGAATGTGGTCATTCAGGGTGGAGCGGCGGGGCTGACGAATCTGACCGGGGTGACGCTGAAGACGGATGCGTCAAGCGGTACAAGTTTGAAGGGCGATGCAACGGCCTTCATGAACAATTACACCACGATGTTTAACAACCTGGTGAGCGGCAACGCAGGCATCATGGCATTGGAGAGCCAGGGGGCGGGAGTGGTGGTCCTCGCGCCGGGCATCGAGATCAGCAACCGTGGTGGTAAAGTCACCCTGGGCGTTGTCAACACAACCAGCTTGCAAGGTTCGGGAGCAGCCTACGACTGGGATCTTTCCAGCTTCCGGTTTGGGCCCAAAAATGCTCCAGGGGTGCTGACGATCCGTGCGTCAGGCAATTTGGAATTTTACAACACTTTGAGTGATGGATTCGACCCGACTGCGGCGACATCCACCAATGCGCTGGAGAAGCAATGGACGGCGCCCCTGATGGGTTATCAGCCGACTCTGCCGACCAATACTCAGTCATGGTCCATCCGCCTGGCCTCTGGGGCTGATTTCAGCGCTGCCAGCTTCCGTGAGGTGCTTTCCACCAGCAGTCTGGCGGCAAACAGTGGCTCGCTGCTGCTGGGCAAGGATGCAGGACAGGCACGGCCATCAGGCACAACGTCTGGATCCAACGCGCTGACGGCCACGGCGATCCGCGCCAGCACCGCCACGAATGCCACGACGCAGTCCAACCGTTTTCAGGTGATTCGCACCGGCACGGGCAACATTGAAATCGCCTCCGGCCGAGATGTGCAGCTGCTCAACCAGTTTGCCACGATCTACACTGCGGGAGCCCAGCTGCCGGATGCCACCAAGGTGGTTTCCGCCGGAGATTTTTCACTGCCGGATGTGGGGCGGGCTGCCGCAGAGCTTCCCGACCAGACGACGACGCTTGGGGCGGTGCAACAGATCTACCCTGCGCAGTACAGCATGGCAGGCGGCAACATCAGCATTTTTGCACAGGCGAAAATCGTCCATCTGACCAAGGACGGCAGCGGAAACCTGATCGCAGACTCTTCGCGGGAGCTGCCGAACAACTGGCTGATGCGGCGCGGCTACATCAACTCTGCCACGGGAGTCTTTGGTGACGTCACCGTCTTTCAATCCGTCAGCAGGCAGGTCTTCGACCCTTCGGCTTCGACCTCGTGGTGGGTCAATTTCAGCAACTTCTTTGACGGTGTGGGAGCGCTGGGTGGTGGCAATGTGACCATGCAAGCAGGGCAGAATATTGAGAACGTCAGCGCCCATGCACCGACCAACGCACGAGCGGCCAGTGGCACGCCCGATCCTGCACGTTTTCTGGAACTGGGCGGCGGTGATGTCACGGTCCGTGCGGGTGGCAACATTGACGGCGGTATTTATTATGTTGAACGCGGAGCGGGCATTCTGAGCGCAGGAGGTGAAATCACCACCAACTCCACCCGTTCGCCAAGCCTGGGGCTGCTGGGAGCCTCCCCAGCGATTGATGATTCCAACACCTGGCTGCCAACCACCTTGTTCGCGGGCAAAAGCAGTTTTGATGTGAAGGCGCGCGGCAATCTGCTGCTGGGCCCGGTGGCCAACACGTTCCTCCTGCCTCAGGGCGTGAACAACAAGTTTTGGTACAAGACCTATTTCAGCACCTTCAGCGCGAATAGTTCTGTTTCAGCGACATCCCTCGGCGGGAGTGTGACCTTGCGCGAAGCCGCCACGCCGGTGGACGGCACCTCTCCCTTTCCAATCCTGGCGCTTTGGATGAGAAAAGAACTTCTTTTCAACAACAGCTCAGCCGCCAACTTCCAACCATGGCTGCGACTGGCGGAAACGGACATCAATCCTTTCAATGTCTACTCCACCGTCATGCCAGCGAGTCTCAAGGCCACGGCCTTTTCGGGCAACGTGAATGTGGTGGGCACGATCAACCTCTCTCCGTCTGCCACCGGCCAATTGGAGATCCTGGCCGCAGGCAGCATCCAAGGGCTGCAAATGACTGGAGCCTCCACGACCATTCTCGTGGGCTCGAAAAACAATGTCTGGTCCTCCGCCACGGTCAATGTGTCTGACGCCAACCCGGCCTCAATCCCAGGGGTCTATTCGCCCTACGCGTATTATGACTTCTTAAACCGCAGCAACAGCAACACAGCCAACAGGGCTACCGTGGCGACCTTTCTCAACCAAAAAAACGCCACATTCAACGAGAGTGGATCGACTCAAGGAAATTTCGGTGTGGTTCAGGCAAAACAGACGCTGCATGCATCTGGCCTGCTCCACGCCAACGACACGCAGCCAGTAAGGATCTATGCCGGTGCAGGGGATTTGTCGGGACTGACTCTTTACTCTGGCAAATTTGCCTCTGTGCTGGCGGGACGAGACATTACTGACATTGGACTGTACATCCAGAATGTGAACAGCGACAATGTCAGCATCGTTTCCAGCGGGCGTGACATCATCGCCTACAACGCGAACTCTGTCCTGCGTTCGCAGGCGGTGTCGACAGGGAATGTGACCGCCAATGGGGAAACCCCCAAATCGGGTGACATCCAAATCAGCGGTCCGGGGACGCTGCAGGTGCTGGCGGGGCGGAATCTGAATCTGGGCACGGGCTCCAACAACTCGGATGGGACGGGTGTTGGGATCACGAGCATCGGGAACGGGCGCAATCCGTCTCTGCCGTTTACGGGAGCGGACGTGATCGTGGGCGCAGGCATGGGTGCGGCGGCCGCAGGCATCGGGGGTGGGACGCCTGACTTTGGTGCGTTCATCACTTACATTTCCACGACGGCCACAGGGGCGCGCTATCTTGCGGAACTGGCGACGATTCTTGGGGTGCCGTCCGTGAATCTGAATGATCCGCTGCTGACGGCGGACCAGCAGAAGCAGCTGGCGCTGGCGGTCTTTTACCTGGCGCTGCGTGATGCGGGGCGTGACCACAATGACCCAGACAGTCCGAATGCGGGGACTTATACTGAAGGGTATGCCGCAATTTCCAAGCTGTTTCCGACGACGAACAGCGGCAGCATTCAGACGCAGGCACGTGACATCCGCACCAAGAGCGGCGGTGACATCAGCATCTTAGCACCGGCTGGCGGCCTTCAACTCGCCGCCACCCTCATTGGCGAGACTCTAGCACCGCCGGGTATCATCACGGAGTCAGGCGGGAATGTTTCCATCTTCACGAAGAATGACGTGGATATTGGCATCGCCCGTATCTTCACCCTGCGTGGCGGTGACGTCATGATCTGGTCATCCGAGGGTGACATCGCCGCCGGGTCCTCCTCCAAGACCGTGCAGTCTGCACCGCCCACCCGTGTGTTGATCGATCCGCAAAGCGCAAGCATCGCCACTGACTTGGCGGGTCTCGCCACTGGCGGCGGCATTGGGGTGTTGGCCACGGTAGCAGGTGTGAGACCAGGCAACGTGGACCTCATCGCTCCTATCGGTGCCGTGGATGCGGGTGATGCCGGCATTCGGGCCACCGGCAACCTGAACATCGCGGCTTCCATCGTGCTCAACGCGGCCAACATCTCCGTTGGCGGCACCAGTGCTGGAACGCCAGCCGCCCCTTCAGTCGCTTCGCCCAGCCTCGGTGGTCTAGCCAGCGCTGCTTCCAGCGCCGGAGCAGCCACCACGGCAGCGACTCAAGCCAATGCCCAGCAGCAGACGCAACAGTCCACTACCCAGGAAATGCCTTCCATCATCACCGTGGAAGTCATCGGCTATGGCGGTGGTGACGGGACCAATGACGAACGCAAACGCAATCAACCCGGCGAGTAAGCGCACCCAACAACAGCCATGGCCTTCCAGTTCAATCCCGACTCGCAGCAGGAAATCCATGACATGGCACCACCGAAAGAGCGGATCAGCCGGTTCCACATCCTTGTCCTGCTCGCCTTTGCCATCTTCGCTGGCATTTTGTTTTCGTGGGGCTCCATTTCAACGGCCTTTCGATCGGCTTTCGCACGACACAACGCCAAGGAAGCACTCGAAGCCATTGGGGATAAGGATTGGAATCGAGCCTACGAGGCTCTCGCGCTCGCACAACAACGAGCACCCCAAGACAGTGAAGTGATACGTGCGATGATTTCATTTCATCAAGCCTCGGGCTATGACCCTGGCGGACTGGCACAGCAGCTTCGGCGGCTTTCCACACAGCAACCTTTGACCGAGCAGGAAGAACGGCTCCTCGGACGCTCGCTCATCGCCAGTGGAAAAACAGACGAAGCCCGTGAGGTGTACGAAAAAATGCCGATCAGCGATGCCACGCTCAAACCGGGCCTGGAACTACTCTCCAGTATCTTGACAGCCGAAGGACATACCAAGGAGGCAGCGGAGATAACCCGACGCGCCACGGCTCAGTCCAACGGCTCACCTGAAACACAACTGCAGTCGGCATTGGCAGACCTCGAGAGCAATTTCGTTGAAATTCGGCAGCACGCTCGTAAACAGCTCTGGCAGCTAGCAGAGATCAACACCGAGATTGCTCTGAAAGCCATCGCAAAACTGAATTTGGATTCTAGTTTAACTCTACCAGAAGCCAGACATCTCCAGGAACTGGTCAGCAAGCATCCGTTAGAAAGCCTGACGGCACGCTTGGGCGTCATCTCTGCTCTCCTACGTTTACAGCCATGGATGCGAACTCAGATCGTCGCAGCGGAAATGACACGCTTTAAATCCAGCAACAATGGTGAGCTTGAAGAGATGTCTTACTGGTTGATGACCGAGCAGCAAAATGAAGAAGTCTTCAAGCTCATCCCCAGCAAACTAGCTGTCACATCGCGTGAACTCTACCCTATTCTGATGCAGGCACTCGCCCAAGGAAAACGTTGGGAAGAACTCAAGGAACTGCTGATGATTCCCCGTCCGCCCGTGGCAAAAAGCTTGGTCAACCTCGCTTTAGCGGAAGTGCAGAGCAAGCTACAACCCGATATGCGAGAAACGCGGCTGTTGCTGCAAGGCACCCTTGAATCCGCTAGTGTTGAAAAAAGTGATGCCACACTTCAAGCGGTGGCAGCGCTGGCTAAAAAACTCAATCTCACCGACATCGCGATCATTGCCTACAAAGATGCCGGGGAAAAGGCTGTTGCCGCCGGTAAACAGGAGGATGCCCTGCAGCACCTACAAAACGCCGTTGAATTGGCGCTAGTGGCAAAAGACAGCGCTGCGCTGCTAACTATTTCCCGTAAGCTGCATGAACTGCGCCCCAGCAGCGCCGCTTTTTCTGACCGACTCATTTATTTACGGCTCATTCTTGGTGTAGAAATGGAGAGCATCGACTTTTCTCCACTGAAAAAATCCAGCAGTATCCACGCTGCGTTCACGATTGCTTTGGAACGCATACCACCGCCTTTGCTGCTTGCACTTGCAGCGTTCCGATTGGGTGACCCAGATGCAGTGCCAAAACACCTTGCCAATCTCGAGGACACGGCCGGTCTGCCAGCAGGACAGCGTGCTGTTGCCGCCGGACTGCTTTCGCTCGCTGGAAAGCAAGACCGTGCCTATCAAATTGCCGAAAAAGTTCCAGACACTCTGCTGCTAAACGAGGAGAAGGCATTTTTGCAACGTGCGCGCTAACCAACCGCCTGCTCTTTGCCGCGAATCTACGAGAGACATTCAATTAGGCAGCGGCAGTCGCATGGTGAACACCGTGCTCACCCCCGGACGACTCTCCAATTCAATGCTGCCGCCGTGTGCCTCGACGGCATGCCTGACGATGCAGAGTCCGAGGCCGGTGCCTTTGATCTCCTGTGAGTGATCCTTGGCGCAGCGATAGAAGCGCTTGAACACAAACGGCACGTCCTCCGCGCTGATGCCCACGCCGTCATCCTCCACGGTGAAAATGCATTCGTTGCGCGTCCAGTGGCCGCTGATCTTCAGCCGCAGGCCAGTGCGCGGGTTTTCCTTCAGCGCGTTCTCGATGAGGTTGGTGAAAATTTGATCCCAGTAAAAACGGTCACCATGCAGCAGTCCGCCGTCCTCAGGAAAATCCAGCGTGAAGGCCGGTTGGCGTGCTTCCACCAGCGGCATGAGATGCTCCAGCACATCCTCCACGCAGCCACGTACAAGAAACGGGTCGATCTTCAACTGCGTGGCATCGCCTTCCAGGCGGGAGATGGTGAGCATGTCGTCGATAATGCGCATCATACGGCGGCTGTGCTTGTCCATCACCTCCAGGCAGCGCTGCAATGAGGCGGGGTTCTTGAGCATGCCGCTGCGCAGCGTTTCGATGTAGCCGTGAATGAGGGACAGTGGCGTGCGCAGCTCATGGCCCGCGTTGGTGACGAAATCCTTGCGGATCTGTTCGGTCATCACGCGCTCGGTCGCATCCTGCACCATCACCCACACTCCATGTTTGCCGTTCTCATTCCATGGTGCTACCGCGGCATGATAAAAGCGCTCGCCATACTGTTCCGAACCGGCAGGGGCCGGAACCACCAAATCTGTCTCCACGCGGCAGTGCCGCTGCGCTGCATCTGCCACCAGCTTCGCGATAAATTCCAATCCCCCCAGTCCTTCGAGGCTTTCCCCCACGATTACATGGAACGGTAGAAACAGCACGCTCATCGCGAGATTGGCATGGGTGATGATGCCCTCCTCATCCACCACCAGGATGCCCTGCGGCGTCTCGTCCAGCAGCGCGGCAAAGAGGTGACACTCATCCAGCATGCACATCGGCGGAGCCGGATTCAGGCGTGAAACAACGTCAGCCTCCTGCAACGATCGGACTGGTTCTGCTAGGGCCGCTGCGGTCATGCCTTAACCTTCTGCTCGACCTGAGTTTGGAAAAAGTAGCCCTGCCTGCGCAACGTACCGACGTGCGCACCATACGTGCCTAGCTTGTCACGCAGACGTTTGATGTGCGTGTCCAGCGTGCGAGACTGCGTGTCGTCAGCATAACCCCAGACAGCGTTGAGCAGTTCGCCACGCGAGTGAATCACATCCGGATTCGCCATCAAGGTGGTGATGAGCTTTAGCTCGGTGATGGTCAGCTCAATCTGCTGACCATTGATCGAAAGGGACATATTCTTGCGATCGAGTAAGAAGTCACCTATGCGCTGTTCTGCCAGCATCACGACTTTTTGTGAACGCCGCAGCACCGCGCCAATGCGCAGCATCAGTTCACGAGGGCTGAACGGTTTCGTCAGGTAATCATCCGCTCCACCTTCCAGTCCGGCGATGCGGTCATTCGTCTGTGACCGTGCTGTGAGCATGATCACCGGTATGTGGCGTGTCCGCGAATCCGCACGCAGCCGTCGATGCACCTGTACGCCGTCAATACCTGGCAGCATGATGTCGAGCACGATCAAGTCGGGCGACGACTTAATCGCCTCTGGCACCACCGCCAGACCATTGCCCACGGAGACCACCTCGTGGCCTTCGCGCTGCAAGTGAAGGCTGACAAGGTCCACAATGTCCTTCTCGTCATCGACTACTAGGATTTTGCTCATAATTCGGGAGGACTGATTGTCACGGCATTGTAGCATGACTGCCAATGACTCCCATGTTACGATCTCGTTGCACAACCGTGGGTCATATCACTGCGTGACGATTTCGTTGCTCATGCTGTGCAACAAAAGACGCCAGCATCCGCCGTGCCAGGCAGTGGCTTACACATCACTGATGCTGATTTGCGTTTATCGAGCGCGCCGACACGCTGACAGTCGGTGGACAACGCCTATTCAGGCCGCAGCATCCAATCGTCCATCGGCGGTTTCGATCACCTGCCGGTCGATTTGAGCCGTGCAACCGCCTTGTCACGCTCTCCGGTGCGCAAATCATGGAAATAGCGCTGCAATTCACTGGGTTCTTGAGGCACCTTGTCCTTTAGCTTGGCAACAATGTCCTCCTCTAAGGCTGTCATTTCAGTGGAGGGTTCGGTCTGCTCAGTGGACAATCCCTCGGTGTAACCGCGAACAACTCAGGTAATGCTCCTGACACAACTACCAGGTTAAACGCACCGCCTTCCATATGACCTTTTGCAGTCGACTAGGATCGGGATCGGGTGAACAGGTACATATCCGTCCGGCTGATCAAGCCATTCACGTCACACCATGGCGGCGGAAGATGCTTGGTCACTCATGTCACCTACTTAGCTGTTGAGGGTGGGGATCACTTGAGCCAATTCGGGATGGCTCTCGGTGCCGGTGACAAACAGGGTTGACCTCAAATCGGCAACGGCCTGTTTCATGCTGGGCTCTGCTGCAATTGGTCTAAGTCGCTCAACTGGCAGGCAGATGTCATGCCCGACCAAATCCATGACCAGGACAGCATGGATTTCGCGGCTGCCGTGTATGTGGTCCTCGTAGAATCTGTTGCTACCCATCGCCTTGGTGTGGAAATAAGGCAGCTTCTCGGCGTCAAAAATTGCCACAATGAGATCGCGCTCCAGAGTTGCTGCCTCACGCAGGATGGAACTGGCTTGCAGGGCAATGGCGACCGCCGCCGCATTGTCATCAGCATATGGATGGGCAATGACGGTGTCGTAGTGAGCGCCATTGAGCCGCGGAGCGAAAGCACTATTTCTTGCCATGAATACGGCCGGCGAGATTGCAGAAGTCCTGACTGCCGGAGCGGTAGGGCAGTTCAAAGGAATCACCGATGAATCGCTGGCAGCCGACCTCCTTCAACCGCCCGGAAAGGTGATGACGGGCATCTTTGTGCCCTCGAGAGCCAACCATACGGCCCTGCGGCTAGCAGATCACTACGACATCGCGCTGTAACAGTTTGCGGAAAGATGGCATGGTGTGAAGAAGCCGGTTCTTTCTTCGTGGATGGATAAATCCGGATGATTGCGGTAGGGACAGCAAAAATCGAATATGTCCCTCAAATCGCTTATCGTCGAAGCCACCCGCTACGCCCGCTTCACCATGAAGCAGAGCGGCTGCCTTACTCCGATGATGATGGCAGTGACAGACCAAGCCTGCAGCGCACTCGCTGACAACGAGGTGGCTAACCATTAGTTAGCCCCTCCAGACAGCAAATGGCCAACTTCTCTGATTTGGTTTGCCATGTTGCCACTGCCACTAAGCCCTCCAGAAGAACGTAAATCACTCATTGTTAGAGTGGCGGACAGGGAGGGATTCGAACCCTCGGTACCGATTAAGGTACACACGCTTTCCAGGCGTGCTCGATAGACCACTCTGACACCTGTCCAAAGATTCCTCTACGAAGAAGAGCGCGGACAGTGGCGCGGGCACAGACACAGGCAAGCTGATTTTGCCTGCGAAGCGAGGTTACTCAGACTTCTTCCACGCATGCACGATGTAGGTGGAGGCAGAAGTGCCGAGGGTTGCGACGGCTTGTTCCTTGGTTAGGGTAGGTGAACTTGAAGTGACGGTGACTTTCTGTGTGCCCGGTTTATCTCCTGCAACGATCGCGACGTTGGAGACTCCATCGAGCTTGGTAAAGGAGGCGGTGACGTGATCTTTGCAGCCTGCGCAGACCATGCCACTCATATCGGCGATATAGTTAACGGTCTGGTCGGCGGCTAGAACAGGCAGCGTGATGAGGGAAATGAGAGCGAAAAGAAAAATGGAGCGTGTCATGGGGTGGGTAGGGACAAATAGCCGGTGACTTTGTTCAGCCAAGTCCAAGTTTGCGACAATATCAGACGTTAAGAGGTAAGATTTTCGTCTCGGAAGACTTTTTCATGCTTTCGTCTGCGTTTTGCCGTGTTTATTGCCACAACCATGAAATTGACCCAAATCCTGCCTCTGCTGGCCGCGCTACTGCTGGTAAATCCTGCCAATGCGCAAACACCTGCTCCTGCTCCTGCTCCTGCTCCAGCTGACACTGCGCCAGCGATTGGGCAGGTTCTTCTGACTCCAGCGCAAACAGCGCACATTCTCAAGGAACTGGAGAAAGTGGAGACGCAAATCGGCCAAGGGCGCGGTTCAATCTTTGCTGCAGCTTTGACCAAATTTCGTGAAGCACTGGCTAGTGATACTGCTGCGTTGGCGCTCTACTTGGACTGCTACAAACTCGAGCATTTTGAGCGCAAGAACCTGAAGCAGTCTGATTTCATGGATTGGCGTGATCGCAATGAGGCGCGGTTGAAAGATGATGACTTCAAAAAAGCATTGCTACTGCAACTGGAGTTTTTGGTGCTGTCGATTCAGGCGCAGGATATCAAAGATTCGCAAAAAATGGGACCGTTAGTGACCTCATTGCAGACATTCCTTGGCAAGGCGATCACTGCAGTGCAAGGAGCGACCAAACACACGGCTTCCGGTGCGGTGGAAGCTAAAGACTCCGGCCCTAAAGGTGGTAACCGCAAGGGCGGTGGTGGTGGTGGCGGCGGACTTGGCGGTGATATTACTGGAACATTGCGTCAGTCCGTCAGTGGTTCTGAATTCGCTAGTGCCTACTTGCTCGACGATCACTTGGCACGCAAGGAATGGGAGTACCGCCCGCTGGATGTGGGCGGCATTTACTCCAAGGTCATTCTACCCTACTACCTTGCAGAGAAACCGACAGAGTTGCCTGCGCAGTGGGACATGCGCATCAATGCCGAGGTGGCAATGCGCAAAGCCATCATGAGCGAGACGGAATTTAACCTCTACTACAAAGAGGAGGGACCACGCATGCTATGGGAAAAGAACAACTACCTCGTGGCCAACAACGTCAATGCTGTTACTGCATTGGCGGAAATGCTCAAAATCATTCAGGGCAACCCGAATCATCCTGACGCTGCAACATGGCTGAAGGATTTCCGCGAGATCGTGAAAAATGTCTCGGAACCAGAACCGACTGCCCCGGTCGAAAAAACCATCGGCATCCAGTAGCCGCATCATTCGCGCATGTTTCGCTGGCTCGCTTCAGTGCTTCGCAGCTTTGGCCCTGCGGTGGCAGGTTTGTTGTGGGCGCTCAAAACACAGCGCAATCTTCAGGTCCATGTGATTGCCACTGTGTTGGTGGTGATTTTTGGCCTGTGGCTGAAAATTGCAGTGTGGGAGTGGTGTGTCATTCTTCTAGCGGCGGGAATGGTGATTACGGCAGAGTTGCTGAACACGGCGCTCGAAGTGCTGGCGGATCGCGTCACTCAGGAACGGGAAGAGGCGATTCGCCGGGTGAAGGATGCCGCTGCGGCGGCAGTGTTAGTGGCTGCGCTGGCTGCGTTGTGTGTCGGGCTCCTCATCTTTCTGCCGAAGCTGTGGCGGCTTCTTTGAGAATGTTCTGCCGCTTCCTTGACGGAGCGGGGCAGACTTCTATGATGCGCGGCTTTCCTAGCCCCCAAACCTCACCGAATCACTCCGATGGCCATTCTTGTTGAAACCGACACCCGCATTCTTGTTCAAGGCATCACCGGCGATTTCGGTTCGCGTCATGCCAAGGCTTCTATCGACTACGGCACGCAGCTTGTTGCTGGAGTGACGCCAGGCAAAGGCGGACAGGTCTTTGAGCACAGCGGCAAGAAGGTGCCGGTGTTTGACACCGTGGCCGAAGCTGCCCGTGAAACCGGGGCGACCGTTAGCGTGATCTTTGTGCCTCCACCGTTCGCTGCGGATGCGATTCTTGAAGGTGTGGATGCCGGACTCGCGCTTGTCGTCGCCATCACCGAAGGCATTCCGATCAATGACATGATTCGTGTCAAAGCAGCCATGAAGGGCAGCAAGACCCGCCTCATTGGCCCAAACTGCCCTGGTTTAGTAACACCAGGACGTGGCGACAAATCTCACGGCGGATGCCGTATTGGTATCGCTCCGGGTTACATCCACAAGCGCGGCAACGTCGGCGTCGTCAGCCGTTCCGGCACCCTCACGTATGAAGCCGTGTGGCAGCTCACGACCCGTGGCTACGGCCAGAGCACCTGTGTTGGCATCGGCGGTGACCCGGTAAATGGCACCAATCATCTCGACGTGCTCAAAATGTTCAACGATGACCTCGAGACCGAAGCGATCATCATGATCGGTGAGATCGGCGGCACGGCTGAAGTCGAAGCCGGCCTTTGGGCCAAAGACAACTGCAAGAAGCCGATCGCCGCCTTCATCGCCGGTGCCACCGCGCCTCCCGGACGCCGCATGGGCCACGCTGGTGCGATCATTGGCGGCGCCGATGACACCGCTGCGGCGAAGAAGCGCATTCTGGCCGAGTGCGGCATTGCCGTTTCTGATTCTCCTGCCGATATGGCGACCACGCTGCTCAAGCGCTGGGGCAAGGCGTGATTTGCGTCTGAGCATTCTCTTCAAAGAAAAAGCCGAACCTCGTGGTTCGGCTTTTTTGATGCTTGGAAATCTGCTGGCTGGCTTAGTGCCAGAAGTGGAACCACTGGTTTAGCCAGCCGACCACGGCCGCAATCGTGCCAATGACGAAGACGCCCTCGGCGAACAACCGCAGACTCTCACCGCGACGAGCGCGCTGCTGGGCGATTGGCACACGACGATGACGCGGCTTGGGCGAGGACAATTCCATCGGTGGCACGATATTCACGTTCGCCAGTCGCTGCTGACGTTGCAAACGCGGTGCGGCGGTGATGTAACACTCCAATCGGTGAATTTCGCTGCTCACTTCGTCGGCACGCTTCGCAAGCTGATGCGATTTGCGCTGCGGAGACGGTTCCTGCTTCAATTCCTGCGCGGTTTTCGGACGGCGGGAGCGGACTTTGCGATTGCCAGAGAACAGAGCCATATGCGTAGGTAGTTAGCGGTTGAGAATTAGAACATCAGGCGAATAAGGACGATGGCGACGAGCACCGTGGCCATCAGTGGCAGGGTGAAGGCAAAGCCACGACGCAGCCAAGCAGTGATGTCGTCGGAGTTGCCGGTGAAGGATGACAACACCGGCGCATCGGCATCTTCTAGGCTGATTGGCCCAGTGGCGTTGGATTCCATCGGTCCCATGGCATGGAGACGGCGAATGCCTTTGGCGAAATCGTTTTCCGCCTCCTCGATAGCTGCCAGGGCATTATCGAGTTCCTCATTCACCTGGGTGCGGTGCCATTTCTCCGGCTGCAGTGACTTCAAGATTTCTAAGTGACGACGGAATTCATCGTGGGTGACGGTCAATTCCTCGACGCGCTTCTGTACATCATAAACCTCACGTTCGACATGACCGGCGGAGCGGCCGATTTTTTCGAGGAGGTCGCGTTTTCCGGCCACAAAGCGCTCCTGCTTGATGCGCAGGCCTTCTAGATGCTGCTTCTGGCGCTCGATCTCTTCCTGCTGAAGACGGAGTTGCAGCAGTTGTTCCTGGGCGGCCTTGACCTTGAGATCGACGTTCTCGAGCGAACCTCCAGCGGCGTGTGCGTCCATGAATTCTGGGGCATCTTCGAAGACGAGTAAATTATCGTCGATGTGACCGGGCGAAGTGGCAGGAGCGAGTGCTTTGCGAGTGATCATTGGAGTGCTGGAAATTATTTACAGCACGGAAATACTACAGATGTCTTAAATATTCCAGACTTTTCGTCCGCTTCTTGGCAAAAAAATACGGAATGCCTCCAAAAACCACGGTCAGCACACCCAGCCCACCGAGGCTGACTAGTTCGATTCGCCAGTCATACCCGAGCGGGGCAGGGGCGTCCTGCTTGAGGTGCTGCAAAGACGGCAACACCAGAACCGTCATCCCGCAAACGATGTACACGAAGCTGGCAATCAGGCAAACGGTGCCGCCGAAGCCAGAGACGATGCGTGCGGGGTTTGATTCGCGGAAATTCGGCACCAGCGCCCCGAGCGACAGTGCCAGCGAGGTTAGTCCATAGCTCAGCATCAAAATCGCGGCGCTAAAGAACAGGATGCGCTTTCCTGTTAGCCCCAGCGATAAGCCCGACACCACCACGAGCGCCAGCATCAGGAGCGCGAGCACGCTGGCACTCAGCCGCAGTTTCAAGGCCAGCACGCGATGCAGCGGCACCGGCGAAAGGCCCAGAATCCACATCCGCCATCCTTCCAGACTGAACTGCGGATAAATGAAGCGCGTCGTCAGCGTGGACAGCGCCAGGCAACAGACCAGCAGGTTAAGGTGACTCACTACCGTGGTCCAGAACGGGCTTTGCAGGTCGTAGCCCAGCTTTCGCAGGTTCATCGAATACATCAGCAGTAGGCCAAAGATGAGCGCCGTCTGCCCCCACTGCACCGGTTCGCGCACAAAGGTACGCACCTCCTTTACCAGCAGCGCGAATGAGGCACGATCTAGCGACAGCATCCGCCGCAGCCAAGTGGCCGCACGTCCCGGCTGAGCGCAAAACGTCGGATTCTGCACCGCTTTGCCAGTGCCTGGTGCTGCGCTCATGATGCGGTTCCAAGCGGGCGTGAAATGCACCCCCGCGATGCGTATCGTGATCACGATGCTCAACAGCGCATTGGAGAGCAGCACGAGATTGAAAAACAACGCACGTTCTCGCATGCCGCGCCCGGCGGCCTGGATCGTCTCCGCTACCCAGGAGCTTGGCAGCAGCGGATGCATACAGATCTCGGTGTGGCGCATGATTTGATTCAAGCTCGCACTGAGGTCACCGGAGTTCAGTGTCTCGTAGTTCACATGCCATGTCGGCAGCGCTTTGATCAGCACCAGCGCCGCAACCACTACCACCGGCTTCCACATCCAGCGCCGCGCCCCGCGCACTAGCGCGATCAGCAGCCAGGTCGAAACATTCGCCGCAATCATCACCAGCTCCAGCAAGGCAGGCACCACCGCCAGCATGAAGCCCGCATCCGCCTCATACACACGTCCCAGCGCCAGCAGGATAGGAGCACTGAGCAGCAGCAGGCCCCAGCTAGCCAGCAGCATGCCTTCCAGCGTCTTCCACAGCACCAGACTGCGTGGCGGCAGCGGTAGCGCGATCTGCCATTCCATCTCCTTCCGTCGGAACAAACCCATGCCCGTGATCGTGGCGTTCGAGATGATCAGCATCACAAAGAAGAAGAAAAATAGCAGAAACACCAACCGCTCCGTCAGCACCGGCCCGATCAGCGGCACCTTCACGATGAACTCCAGCCCACGTGCCACCAGTAGATACGCCGCCATGCCATACAGCAACAGGAATGCCGCCACCGTGAAGCTCAGCAGCCGGTTTTCCCGCAACCCAAAGCGCAGTTTGTGCATCAGCATGCGTCCATGCGCACGAGCCAGCAGCGAGGTAGCAGAAGCGACGGTCATCGGCCTTTGTTAAACCCAATCCTGCCACCGCGCCAGCGTCGAGTCACCGCCGGTTTCATGACGGCGCGTTGAGGACAACGCGCCCTACCTCCGCAGCGCCAGAATCAGTTCATCGACTTTGCTGGCGATGGCTTGCATCTCACCCACGGTGGGTGGATCGCTCACCGTCATGACCAGCGTGTTCACCGCATTGCTGTTGTTACTGGTGCCATTGATCGCGCTTTTGAGCTGCATGTTGGTCACCTCCCCCGGCGGGCCTTGCGGACCACTGCCGCCGTCGTTGCTGCTTGCAGTTGCACCCGCGTCACAACTGCGGTGCCCGGCACTTTAGCATTGACAGTCAATGCCAAATTGAATTACAGTTTTATATGAGCCTTAAATTCCGCTTCCTCTCGCCGCTTTTCATCCTCCTTGCCGGTCTTGCTGTTTCCCCGTCGGGACTGCACGCCCAAGGCCGGTCGGAAAAGTCGGAAAATCATCGGGTCGAGCAGGATGAAGGACCGCCCGAGCGTGTCAGTTCGAACGTGCCGGAGATTGAGCGCATCCATGCGCGTGCACCGCTCTGGGCCAGGGGCAAGACGGGCGTCGCACCGCAGTTGGCCACCAGCCCCAGCGGCTACAAGCCCGTCCAAGTCCGCCATGCTTACGGCTTCGACAAGATCACCGGCAACGGCGCGGGTCAAACCATCGCCATCGTCGATGCCTATGGCAGTCCCTCCCTCGCCAGTGACTTGAGCACCTTCTGCACCGCCTTCGGTCTGCCGCAGGCCACGTTGGCGGTTTACTACCCCCAGGGCAAGCCTGCCGCCAACAGCGGTTGGGCGCTGGAAACCAGCCTTGATGTACAATGGGCGCACGCCATTGCCCCTGGTGCCAGAATCGTCGTCGTCGTCGCCAAATCGACCAGCATTTCCAACCTCCTCGGTGCCGTGGACTACGCCGTGAAAACACTCGGTGCCAAGCAGGTCTCCATGAGCTGGGGGGCCGCCGAGTTCTCCACCGAGGCCAGCTACGACTCTCATTTCAACAAGACCGGCGTCACCTTCTTTGCCTCCTCCGGCGACAGTGGTGCGGGCGTCATCTGGCCGGCCGCATCGCCTTACGTGGTCGCCGTGGGCGGCACCACACTGCAGCTTGACTCCACTGGCACGGCCATCACCGAAACCGGCTGGTCCGGCAGCGGTGGCGGCGTCAGCGCGTATTACAAAAAACCCACCTGGCAGAACAACTGGACCTCCGCCGCCAACCGCAGCGTGCCGGATGTCAGCTATGACGCCGATCCCAACACCGGGTTCCCCGTTTACATCACAAATTACAACGGCTCCACCGGCTGGATCACCGTCGGCGGCACCAGTGCTGGTGCCCCGCAGTGGGCCGCCGCGCAGGCGCTGGTCAATGCCACCCGCAGCACCTCGCTCAGCAACGCCAACAACGCGCTCTATACCACCGCCACCATCGCCTATGCCGACTTCTTCGACATCATCTCCGGCTCCAACGGCGGCTTCTTCTGCAACCCCGGCTACGATCTGGTGACCGGCCTCGGCAGCCCCAACGCCCCGGCGCTACTGCCTGCCTTGTCGGCCACGAAGTGACCGAACGCGCTGCGCGGTGGCTCCCGCGCTGCCACTGTGGCGCGTGAGGTATCATGCGCCAAATTCGTGCACCGGCTGCCAGCCGGTGGATTGGAAGGTAGCGCGGACACTTTGTCCGCTGTTCCAAGCTGCGGTCAGGAGTGACCGCGCTCCTCTCTGCCGCAGCGCCGTGATCTCCGGCAGAACGATGGGCATTCGCTTCGCGGCTACGCAGCTTGCCCGTCGATTCCCAGCGCCGCCGCCAATACCCGACAGACAGGAGAGCCGAGGCTCTGCGAGACAGGGCTGCCAGCGCTTATTCTCCAGACCATGAAGACGCTGGAGGAACTGCCGATCAAGATCGACCGCGAGAAGATCGCGGCGTTTTGCCGTGAGCGGGGCATCCGGAAGATGAGCCTCTTCGGCAGTGTGGTGCGGGATGACTTCAATCCACAGACGAGTGATGTGGATGTGCTGGTGGAGTTTGCACCGGATCGGGTGCCGGGCTGGGAGTTCTTTGGCTGGGGGGAGGACCTGGAGCCGATCATGGGCCGCAAGGTGGATCTGATGAGCCGTCT
>CANIBP010000045.1 GCA_947466075.1 Verrucomicrobiaceae bacterium | reverse complement strand
CCGTTACGTCCTGATCGACGCGAACCGCGCGCCAAAAAACGAAGGCCGAAGTCCTATCAATTACTAACTGCCCCGCGCCACAAGTTCCAAGAAATCCCCCATCGTGAACGCTACCGTGCTGCTGCTTAACCGAGTGCCATTCATGCCTGTCCATTAAAACCGTCACTTCATTCATTCAGCACCGCCTATCGAACAGACTCGACTTTCATAACCAATTTGCGTGCTGCCTTCACGGGCAGCGGGGCCTCGTCCAAAACCGTCAATCTTTGCCTGCCCAACGCTCGAACAATCCATGGGAAACGGTGCCTGGACGAGGGGTGCGACAGGTCGCACCCTCTTTTATGTCCTCGCTAGCACGGGAAAAACTCTCGAAACACAAGCGATCATGAACCTACGACTATTTATCCTCACCGGCCTCTTGGCTGGGCACGTGTGCGCACAGGAAGCGCCTCCTGAACCCCAACCGAAACCCGCGAAGCTAGCCTTCCGCGTGCTCCAGGAGTCCGTCATTCGGCAGCGCAATGGGGATACGGTGACGTTTAAGCGGGTGGAGCCGCCGGTGTTGCCGGTGGGGGCTGCGATGCCGGTGAAACAACCAGCCATGACGGCGGCTGAGGCGGCGCGGGTGCAGCGGTGTGGGAGCGTAAGGAGTCCTCGTTTCTGAGTGTGTCGGCCTCAGTGCAGAAGGATGGGCGGACGCTGCTGCGCTGGTGGCCGGCGAATGGGGGTGAGCGGCTGCAAGCGGTGAGCAACGTGGATTTCCGTTTCCTCGCTGGCATCGGCAGCTTTGAGACGGAGAAGTGCGTTTACAGTCTGTTCATGAGCATCGGGCCGGATGCGCAGCCTCTGGCAGCGGAGTTTGCAGCGTTGGCGAAATGGCTGCCAAAAGATGGCAGGCCTGCGTTTGTGATGCCGCAGGCTGGCAAGGGGCGGACGCCAGCGGAACTGCAAGCGGTGGCGGCGATGGAGGCGCTGCATGATTACTTTGAGGCGAACCGCGAGATGTTGATGCAGCAGCATGCGCAGCGTGAGGTGGAGCGTGAGGTGGAGCGTGCGGCACGTGAGCTGGCGGCGCGGAATGCGCCGCCACCGGGGCCGCGCCATGCAGTGATTCACTTCTGGCCGTTGCAGCCGGAGCAGCGGGCGGCCATCGAGCAGGCGGAGCGTGAGAAACGTGCGGCGGCGGATGCCGAGAAAATGAATGCGACACGCAAGGGAGGGGTGAAGCCATGAAGCACGCACTTACTTTGCTGGCGGTATTGTTCCTGATTTGTGTTGCGCCAGCCAGTGCTCAAACGGCGGCGGATTTGAATGAAGGACTGCGCGTGACGAAGAGCGCTACAACAGGGGTTTTCACGCTGTCGTGGTGGGGACAGGCGGGGCGGACGTATTTCATTCAGCAGTCGTTTGATCTCATGACATGGCAGTATGTGCCGGTGGTGATGAGCGGTGCGGCGGGCATCTCAGGCATGAACTTTTCGTGTTCGGACTCACGCCAGTTCTGGCGGCTGCGCTACACGGATGACCCGACTTATGGCCAGTCTGCGGCGGATGCGGACTTCGATTATGACGGTCTTTCCAACCAAGCGGAGTTGGACGCGGGGCTTGATCCGTTCAATGCTGACACTGATGGCGATGCCCTGCCGGATGGCTGGGAGGTGGCGAATAATTTCAATGCGAAAAGCGCGGTCGGCATGAACGGTGCGCAAGGAGACCCTGATGGTGACGGGCTGACGAATGTGGAAGAGTACAACTACGCCACCAACCCACGCGCTGCGGACACAGACGCTGACACCCTCTCGGACTATGCGGAGGTGTATGTTTACTTTACCAATCCTATTCTGGCCGATAGTGACAGCGACGGGCTCAGTGATGCGGCGGAGGTGCTCCTCTATTTCACCAGCCCGCTGAAATGGGATACGGATGGCGACTCGCTCAGTGATTGGGCGGAGGTGAACACGCACCTGACCAACCCATTGAGCAAGGATAGCGACAATGACGGACTCAACGACGACGCGGAGATCAATACCTACCTGACGAATCCGAACGCGGCGGACAGTGACAATGATGGCATCACCGACAAGAGCGAGATCAAGCAGGGAACGAATGCGAACAGTGCGAGCAGCCGCCCGGCATTTGAGTCGGTAGAGGTGGTGGGAGATGGTGCCGCAGGCGTGCGCAAGACGAAGCAGCTCACGATCACGCTGCCGCAGGGGGAGCGGAGCTACATGGTAGTGATCGCTGCGACGAGTGATGAGTATCCGCAGTACACGGGTTACCAGTCAGAGTTTGATGATGTGGTGGACTGGCAGATCACGCCAGCGGGCGGGACGGTGATCGCAGGGTCCAAGCATGTGAATGACCTGCATGCGGACTGGGAGCAGTCGGAGACGGATGGCACGTCATTGTTGGGGCTGTCGCCGGTGGCGATCGTGTAGATCGAGACGATCCAAGGCAAGACCAGCGGCACGACGAGCGTGCAGATCGAGCTGGGGGCGAAGAACGTGAGCGATGCCTTGCTGCCCAGCACGCTGGCGGCGGCGGCGCTGCCGGTGGAGATAAGCCTCCGGGCAGCGGGTAACATTGAGCCAGCTCCAGAAAATGGCTCTTTCCAGAATTCTAAGGCTTCGGCTGGTGGTACAGATGTCCTAGGACCTCTACCAATGGGTACGGGGCGTTGGGATCACCCAGGTCAGGCATACACCGCACCGATTCAGGTGATAGGAACAGTTCCCGCTATTCCCACTGCTAGTTGGAGATGGAAGCGTTTTCTGTCCCGTCGCTCCTGGACGATCTGGAAAGATGCGAATGGCAATGGGTGGACTGTAGCACTGAGCAAAAAGGCAGGAACTCCAAGTTCGCCAGAAGACGACACTGGAAGCCCTCAGTATAGAGACGAGACACCAAGCCCGTCGGGTAAAATCTACATCTATGATGCGAGCGCGATGTTGCCAGCAACTACAAAGCTTTATACGGCTGTAGGCGACTACCTTTATGTGGAGAAACAGTTCACTTATCAGATCGAAATCAATTTTGGCGGAACTTGGCTGAAAGTCTCAGAACTCGATGTCGGGCAGACGATCGTCACAAAGCGTGTTGCCACAGGCGATACGGCCGCAGCTTTCCAAGGACTCGAAAACTTAAACCAAGCACGCAAACTGGATGTGCTAATCTCTACATCTGAAGTACGCGCCATTGTCGGCGGGACCTTGCCTATTGTCATCCTGCAGGATGCAAACAACTGAACACTATGAGACAAAATCTATTGGCATTGCTTTTCTTCACGGCTGCTGCCGTGGCACAAGAGAATATTCTTCCAGGTATTGAGAAAAAACTCGAAGAGGCGGCTCTCAGCTCTGCGGCATTTTGCATCGCGGAATTTGAACATTTAGGAAAACCCTATCCAGGTGCGCCTGGTGAGAGTTTTTATTCGGAAGCTCGCATCAAAATCATCCAAAACATTCGAACAGGCCAGTTTGAGACAACGACTTGCTCACTTTCGGTGCAAGCCTTCCCCCCTGGATCGAGCGAGCCGAGTGAGATATTACCACCGATCGGACAACCTTTCTTAATGATTGGGGACGTTGTAAATGGACAACTAAGGATAGCTAAGATTGTCGAGCCGACGTCCGACAATGTTGAGCTGGTGAAGCGTGTTCTGCGAGGGAGAGGCATTGATCTTTTTGAGCCTCAGGCTGACCAAGGCGCGGGTGCACAACAACCACCCAAACCAATGGATAAGACGGCTCAGACGCCAAAAACAAAGATAGGAAACTCACGTCAAACCGCAGCATCCGAAACAAAAGAAAAACTGATTTCCGCCACTCCCTGGTTTGCTGCGGTCGTGTTGATTGTGGCTGGCCTGCTGTGTTTTTGGCTCAAAAAGCGCGGGTGAAGTGATGAACCGTGTGAACCAACGCGTTAACCAATGCCATTGGCTGTGCCAACCCATTTGGGAGATTTGAAAACAGGGCACCTTCTCGATTCCGGACCCTCCTTTGTTGAAGCAGCACCGTGAAGTTACCGCAGCCAGCGTTCACACACTTGCGGCTGTGGATCGTTCACGGCACCAGCGACGCTGATAACGGAGCCAAGCGAATCTACTTCATACTAAACACACCAATGCCTTGCCCTCCTCGGAGCACTTTCCCGGTTCACCGGCTTTTCACCTCCAGAGTATGTGTTGGGTGGTTTCAAGCCACGACTTCGGTAGGCGCGCGACTGTCCTGACGATGTAGCTTACTGTTTGTCGCAGTAAGTGGGCGTGATCAAGTGACTGAAGTCGTTCGACACAGATTGCGGGTCACGTTTTGAACCCGACAGCAATGAAAGACCCCACGCAAAACCCCGGCCCGCCTATGACAGCGGAAGCCGGGGTGGGGATGAAACGGATGCTAATAGCGGCGGACTAAGCGCTGCGCTTCAGGTAGTACTGCTGAACGAGTCCCTTGTTAATACAAGGATTCCATCGACTCGTGTCTTGACTCGTGTCATTTCGACCGCTTATTCCGGCCATAGAGAGGCACGATATGGCACGAACCAAACGCACGAAGAAGGAACGGAAAACGAAGCTCCTGAAGGATTTCGGAGTGCTCAAGCTGAAGCAAGTCACTGCGGAGGATCACGGTTACGCCTATCAGTTCTTTCTCGTGGAAGGCCGGGACGGAAGCGGCCACCGCATTCGCAAGAAGTTCAAGGACGTGGAAGAGGCTAGGACGTTCGCGACGGCGAATGTGGAGCGCGTCGCAAATGACAAGGAATTGAGGAATGCCATCTCGACCGACCTTGAACCGGAACAGATCGCACAGGCGGAGACGGCCTTCCGGCGGCTCCGTGGGCGCTACTCGCTGGACGAGGTGATTGATTACTTCCTCCGCCACTTCAAAGCGCCTGACAAGGAGATCACGTTCACGGAAGCGAGGAAGAAGTTCCTCGATTCTAAAGAGAAGGAAGGCAAGAGGGAGCGCTCCATTTACCAACTCGGATGCACACTGAAGAGCTTCCGGGACTTCATGCAGACACGCTTGAAGGAGACGACGGGCATGGAGCGCGAATGTCTGGTTCACGAGATTTCCAGCGGGGACGTGGAAGCCTTCCTCGATAGTCAGAAGAACAAGACGGGCTTGCTGCGTGCAAAGTATTCGACGTGGAACGGGTATCGCTCAAACCTGAGTTCGTTCTTCCGTTGGTGCTCGGCTAAGGGGCGGCTTTGGTGTTCTGAGAATCCGGTCACGAATACGACCCGCTTTGAACAGCGGCTTTTGAAGGAGCAGCGCCCGGAGCCGGACGTCCTCTCCCCTGAGCAGGCGAAGGCGCTTCTTGCTGATGTGGCGGTTTTCAAAGGGGGCGCTTACGCGAAGTTCTACGCGCTTCTTCTGTTTGCTGGACTCAGGCCCACGGAAGCCGTGAAGCTGGCGGGGCATGCGAAGCGGGACGAATTGATTGACCTCGATTGCGGGGAGATCGTTTTGCCTGCGGAGGTGACGAAAACCCGGCGGAAGCGGACAATCGAGATTCAACCGAACCTCAAGAAGTGGCTGGAAGCCTTCCCCGGTGAAATCCTGCCACCAAAGAACAATAGCCGGAGTTTGCAGGGCATTCGGAAGCGGCACAAGCTCACTCCCGACGTTTGCCGTCACAGCTTCTTCACCTACTTTGTGGCAAAGTTTGATTCTTATGCGAAGGCGGCACGCCAAGGCGGAAACAGCGAGCACATGGTCAAAGAGCATTACGAATCGCCAGCGAAGAAGCGCGGAGAGCAGGCCAAGAAGTTCTGGACGTTGAACCCGCCCACGGTGGAGAATGCGAAGATCATTCCGTTCAAGAAATCCGCATGAGCACAAAGAAGCCAAGCAAGGAAAAGCATAACAATTCGACTGCGGAAATTACCGTCTCCACACAGTGGAGAGACCTGTGTAGAGCTTTTGGCAAGTTCCGAAAGGAATGGGACTCGACTGATTCTTGTAACGAGCGTTCTAGAGTTGTGGGGGCTGTGATTGGTGTTCGCATCAAATCTGATGCCGGTGATCCGGTGATTCGCGAGTGTCACCGTGCCGCAACCAATCTGGTTAGTTGTTATGAGGAATTTGAAGATCCTTTCAACGTCCCCAGCGATGACCCGCTCCACGAAGTTGTTAAGTACTACGAGAGCTATATCGGACAATGTTTGATTAGCATACTAACCGGCCCCAACCCGAAGAGCCGTCTCATGCGGCTTGCGAGACTGAACTCGGATTTCCCCATAACCAAAGGAAGCGCTCCAAGTTTTGCATACTACCCTGAGAGGTTTGATGAATTTGCGCCGACACTCCAACACGGCACGAAGGCTGTTCTCCTTCGAGTGTTTTTGGATTTGTGGAATTCATATGGAGCTTCTTCATTGCCTTTTGCGATGCTTCGCCTTCCGACCATCAAAGAACTCGATTCTGCGATTCGGGAGAAGTGGAAATGGAGCGGCGGAGACAAAGAACTGCGGGATGCAAGGCGCGACCTCGGTTTGAGTGGCCTTCCCCGCGGCAAGAGCGGCAGACCGAAAAAACAACGGGGCAAAAAGTAGGCGGAGAAATCCCCGGAGATTCAGAGCCGCAAGTTCTGCGGCATTATTGGGACGGCACGAATTGACATGGTTGCGCTCGTTATGGCGCAACAAACGAACAAACAGACAACGAACCTCCCCGACGAGTTCCCTTACAAGGCGGTGCTTCGTTCGGGATTGGTTGATGACACGGGGCTTCTTGAAGCCCTTTTCCCCGACATCCGCTCTCGACCCTCCGAGAGGTGGCTCCGCAAGATGCGGACAAAGCGGCTCATTCCGTGCGTTAAGATCGGACACCGTTTCGTCCGTTACTCCGTGCCTGCTGTTGAGGCAGCGCTCGCGAAACAGTTCACGCGGGAGGCCAAGTATCTGTGAGCACTCCGAAAAAGCGGCTTCGCCATCGGGCTTACATGCAGCGCTATCGCCAGCGTCCCGAGTATCGCCGGAGTGATCGCGCCTACAACGTCGTGGAATACCTCGTGCGTTGCTTACGAGCTGGCTGGGAGCCTGCGGAATGCGTGCTCCGGCTCGTGGGCGCGGCCTCGCTCGCTGAATTTCGGCGGCGCTTTGAGCAGGCCAAGGGCGGGACTCTCGACCTCGCCAGCTATGGCGTGACGTGGTTCGTGGCGCACAAAAAGCCGATTCGGAGCTTCGATTTTTCCGACCCGAAGCAGTTCCGCGAATGTGTCTCCGTGGTGAACCTGGCTCGTGGCGAGATCGCGAACCCGTGGCGGAAACCACGCTCCAAACCCGGAGACGCATCTCCGCCCCTTCCCGGCCTGACATGAAACACGATGCCGACAGCGCCCTGGCACGGGCAAAGGACAAGCTCCCGCTCTCCGACCTTTGGCGGCTCCGTGGCTGGCCTCACGAACCGGCGCGTGAGTGCTTCTGTCCTTTCCGGCCTGATGACCGGCGGAAGAGCTTTTCCGTGTTCAAGAGCGCCAGCGGCGAGGAACTGGCGAAGTGCTTTAAGTCTGGTGACGTGTTCGACGCTCCAGCCTTGCTCGCAGCGGTGGAAGGCATGGACATCAAAGCGGCGTGTCGGCTCTTCATCGAACTCGCCGGAGTGAAGGGAGCGCCACACGAGCCACGGCAACGCCCACGAGTGCGCCAGATCGAAGCGCCAGCTCCGGCGCGTGAAAAGCCCTTCCTGCCTGAACTGCGAGCGCCCACGGGCGAAGAGGCGGCACAGATCGCAGCACAGCGGCACGTCTCCCCGGAATCGGTGCTCTATGCGGCATCGCTGGGAGTGCTCTTCGTGGCTCGCTGGCGCGGCTTTCCAGCGTGGGCAGTGACAGATTCGGAGCGGTCGAACTGCCAGTTCCGGCGCATGGACGGGAAGCCTTTCCCACATCCAGCGGGCGCGAAAAAAACGCTCGCGGCTCCCGGCTCGTGGGCCTCGTGGCCTATCGGCGCGGCAGACCTCCGCACGGTGGAGAGTGTGCTTCTCGTGGAAGGCTCCGGCGATTTCCTCGCGGCCTGGCACTTCATCACGGCGGAGCATTTGCACGGGCGATGCGCAGCGGTGGCAATGACCGGCGCGGCGAACTGGATTCCTTCTGAAGCGCTTCAAGAGATCGCGAAGAAGCGCGTTCGCATTTTCCCGCATCTCGACACGAGCAAAGCGGGCGAAGAGGCGGCGCTCCGCTGGGAAACGCAGCTCACGAAGGCGGGCGGCTCCGCGCACTGCTACGACCTGAACGAACTCACGACCTTCGCCGGCGAAGGAGTCGGAGACCTTAACGACGTGCTGAAAATGGAACCGCACGAGATCCAAAAACTTTTTCCCATCGCGGCCTTTTGAACCATGAGTGAACGCAAACAACGCACCTACTCCGCGAAGGAGCGAGCCGCGAAAAACGGCAAACCTAATCCAGCGGACGAACGCACGGAGCGCGAACTCCGCCAAAGCCTCATCACTGCCCACGGTGAACCGGCCTTCTACCGAAGCACAGACGGCGAGCTGTCCGGCATCACGAAATTATGCGCTCCCTTCTTCGCCGGACTCTACGAGAAAAAAAACAGCGTGCTCTGGGAGCCGGAGGAACAGCGCTTCTACGATTACGAAGCCGCCTCTGGCCTCTGGCGCGTGATGACGGAAGCCGTGCTCGTGTCACACGTTCACAAGTTCATGCTGGCGGAGAGCAGGCGTAAGGAGATCGCACACGAAACGCCTACGCTGAACATGGAGGAACGGCTCTCGCTGAAACTCGACAGCGAAATTGTATTTCGATTGAAGGCAGTCGCGGAAGTCCGCGAAGCCTTCCGACGTGATTCGGACTTCACGCATGGCGAACGCTTCATTCAATTCGGCAATGGCGTCTTTGTTCTCCGTGATGGAAAACCGGCCGGATTTCGCGAGGGCTTCGACAAGCGGCACTACTCGCGCAATCGCTGTCCGGTGAACTACGACCCGAAAGCGGACTGCCCCCGCACGGTGAACGAGTTCCTTCTTCCGGCGCTCTTCCCGGAGACAGCACAGGCGGACTTGGATTTGCTCTTTGCCTTCATCGGCTTTGGCCTTCTCGGCTTCAACGTGCTGCAAAAGATTTTGATTCTGCAAGGCGCATCACAGAGCGGGAAGAGCACGTTCGGCAAGCTGGCGGCTCTTCTCGTGGGCGAAGAGAACACGGCACAGCTCCGCACGCATCTCTTGCACGAGCGTTTTGAACTCGGCTCCTTCATCGGGCGGACGTTGCTTCTCGGCGCTGATGTGAACCCGAAGTTTTTCCTCTCCCCCGGTGCTGAAGTCTTGAAGGCGCTCACGGGCGGCGATTTGATGCAGGCGGAGTTGAAGCAGGGCAATGCACGGCCCACGTTCTACGGCACCTTCAACGTGATCGTGGCGACGAATGACGAGCTGAAAATCAAGATGCAGGGAGATCGTGACGCATGGGAGCGGCGGCTCGTGCTCGTGCCGTTTCGCCATCACGAGCCGATTCAACGCATTCGCGGCTTTGAGCGGCTTCTCGTGCGTGAAGAAGGCTCCGGCATCGTGAATCGTGCGCTGGACGCTGCTATGGCCTGTCTGGCGGCGGGCGGCCTGGCTTTGAATCCCGCACAGCGGCGGCGTGTTCTTGACATGCTAGACCGCTCCGACCCCGTGCAAGAGTTCGCGCTTGATCGAATCGAGAAAAAAGAAGGCGGCTCGCTCACGAAAAAGGACATTCGCGAAGCATTCAAGAAATACTGCCAAGAGCGGCGTTGGAGCGTGCCAAGTGATCGCGACATCGGCGCACGTCTCCCGCAAGTGATGAAGGAACTGTTCGGAGCTGATGAATCGAACAGCGTGGAGGATTACGCAGGCCATGCCGTGCAAGGCTATCGCGGCGTAGCGTGGCGCACGGATTGAGCGCCTTACTATGAATGCATGAGAATACCCGTTCCGTTTCGGAACTCTATTTTTGAGACAAGGGCATTGTCGGTCCCTTTGCCTTCAAGTAAGACTCTTTGATCCCATGAAAAACCTCATCATCATCGCCGCCATCGGCTGCTTCCTGGTGTTCATCGTCCCTGCTGTGGGCATCGCCTTCAACCTGCTCCATAAAATCTGGACTAGCGGCCCCAGCGGCCCCTGGCTCCTCATCGGCGTGCCGCTGCTCTTTGTTCTGCTAGCCGCCTGCTGCAAGCCGGACCCGGCCTACATGGAAGAGGGCAGGGACTACGGCCTGCGTCACCCCGCTAAACACCGTTACTACCATGTCTGGACGGAACAGGACGGCGTCTCCGACCCGCTCACCTTTGCCGAGGTGAAGCAGCAGCACCCCCCGGAAACCTTGGTGTGCATGATGCACGGCGGCGTGACGGACCCCGGTGCCTGGCACCCATTGAAAGACTACAACGAGCGCGGCGTCATCGCGCGCCGCCTAGACTCGCACGGCATCCGCCCGCTACCGCAGCCGGACCTGTGGAGCACCTTCACCGGCGGCCCGCAACCGCCGAACTTTTCCGCATGACCGTCATTAACGATTTGCGATCCCTCGCTCACCCTTTCTTCTCTGTTCGCCTCAAAGTCTCCCATGGCAGTAGTCCACCACCAAGAGCCAAGGAATCTATTCGATGAAGTGGGACATTTGGGTTACGCGAAGCCGAAGAATCACGAAGCGTTCCAAATTTTTGCGAATGTCCCATTGAATCGCAAAGATCGAGAGGCCACAAAAGCGCCTGAGACAAAATGACGGGACTTGTCCCCTGCGAACCGTGATTTACGGCACACGAAGAGGCGGAGCCACAAAGCCATTGGCACCCTCCCCCGCCGGTAAGGAATCTTTTAGAAGCAGGTCTGTCTTCGGTTTTATAGTCTGGAAGCATGTTTGCGTGCTTCCGTTCGGATTCCTTACGGAAGGGTTTTCGCGGAAGTCGTTCCGTCTGGCTTCCATATTTCCGCGAAGTCTCCCACCGACTCCCAGCAGACTCCCGGCACTTCATCGCAGAATCAAGGCGTGGCGGCTCGCTGGGAGACTTGGGAGACTTCTTTTCCACCCATCACAGGAGATTGAAGAACAAGAGAAGGAGAGCAGGGCAGGAAGTGAATAGGGAATAGGTGGGTCGCGAAGCCTCCCACGACTCCCAAACAGGCCGGAGCCATTGCAGATCAAGAAAACCCGTGGGAGTCGGGCGGGAGTCGAAAGGCCGATTTGGGAGACTTCCGGCCTTCAAAGTCAGACCGGGGGAGGCGGCACTCGTGTCTTTTCACGGGCACGAGTTCCCCCGGCGGCATGACCTTGATTAATTTGCAGTTGCGGCGTTACTCTCCCAGCAATCAAAGAAATTCCGTATGAGGCACTCATTTCAGCTAGTCCTTTTGATCTTCATTATCCATGCGGTGAGTGCCTCTGCTGACAGTCTGGCAAAGAAGACCTGGCCCACTATTCAGTGGGAGGGTAAAACCCGACACAATGTTTCATTGAAGGAGTTCAAATACGACGTGCTGCAAACGATCTCCGCCGCTACGTTGACATCGGACGAAGGCCCTTTTGTTATCCCGCTCGATTCCCTGCCGCAGCCGACAAAAAAGACTTGGCCCACTATTCCGTGGGAGGGTAAAGCCCGACACAATGTTTATTTGAAGGTGCTCGATCTCGACGGCGCTACCATGACCTCGGACGAAGGCCCTTTTGTTATCCCGCTCGATTCTGTGCCGAAGTCGATTCAGGAAATTTATCCGAACGAGTATGCCGTGGCACATGCTAGGGCCAAGGTGTTCGCAGAACTGACTCAATTAAAAGCGGACGGCGCACAGCGAGTGAAAGGGAAAGTTTTTCAGCGGCTCGCCGACGGCGTTGTTGTCTCAGCCGAACGCACAAAACCTTTTGTCTTTAGACCATTAGACGACGCAGCGAGCAATGGCAGAGGTAGTAATAAACTATTCCTGCCTGAGAAATCCAAAATGCCAGCGCTAACCGAGGTGCAAGGGGACGTGATAGTGAAGGGGATTCCCGGCGAGAAGAATCTGGCAGACGGCGACCCCGTTGATGTCATTGCCAAAGCCGAAGGCGTCTTCACCTTCGAAAACCAAAAAGCTACGCTGCGGGTCTGGAAGGTAATTCCGTAGCGAGGCACTTCGCCTTGGGTTCTCTTCAAAAGCTCTGCTTGGTGAGAAAATGGCGGGCACGAGTCGGACACGAGTTCCCCGGAAAGCCTCGAAGTCCTGTTTCACGAGGGAAATCGTGGTGTTACTCGTGGCATGACTCGTGTCATTTTACGGCCAAAATGATGCTATTTTGTGCCACTTGGGCCAATTTCTGAGCGCCAAATCCAGATGCAAAAAACCCTGTAAATCACTGATTTACAGGGTTTTGAGTGTGATTTTATGAGTAGTAAACTAGGCGCTGCGCTTCAGGTAGTACTGCTGATAGACGTTTTCGTTGAGCTTGAGCTTGGCGCGCAGGCTGTCCACGGCAGCAGGCTCACCGCTGAACTGAATGTTCACGAAATGGCCGGCCTCAACGTGGCGTGGGTTGAAGGGGAACTTGCGTTTGCCCATGTTGTCGATCTGCTCGAGCTTCAAGCCAGACTTTTCCATGTCCTTGCTGATGGTGCTGACGAGTGAGTCAACGGTTTCTTCTTTGCCTTTGGTGTCGAGCACGATGAGTGCTTCGTATTTGCGGTTCATAGGTAGTGCGGGTGGGGGTTTAGGATTCGGGTTGTCGGTTGAAGACATTCATGGCGCTGTCCAAGCCGCGTTCAACTGCGGATAGCACGGCGTCAGCGGCGCGTTGGATGACGGTGTGCAGCGCGGGCTGCTCTTCGGCGCTGAATTTACCGAGCACATGGCCGACCATGCGTTCGCCAGCGGGACGGCCATCGGCGGGAGCGATGCCGACTTTCAAACGTGGAAAATCCTGCGTGCTGAAGGCGGCAATAAGCGACCGAATGCCGTTGTGACCGCCGTGGGAGCCGCTACTGCGAAAACGCATGCGGCCGAGCGGTAGATCGACATCGTCGTAAACCACGAGCGTCTGCGCCGCAGTGGTCTTGTAGAAATGACCGACGGACTGCACCGAACGGCCGCTGTCGTTCATGAAGGTGTGTGGCTTGAGTAGATAACCGCCGGTGAATTTTGCCACCAGACCCGTCCAGCGCTTCTCCTCGCGGAAAGCGGTGCCCAAGCGTCGAGCGATTTCGTCCAGCACCATGAAGCCAATGTTGTGACGGGTGTCGCGGTAGGGTTCGCCGGGATTGCCGAGGCCGACAATGAGGCGCGGCACATTTAAGCCGCTGCTCGTTGAATCCGCGCCGGAAGCCACATCGTGGAAAAGGTGCGGGGCTTATTTCTTGGCCGCAGGTTTGGCGGCGGCAGGAGCAGCCGCTTTGGCGCCAGCAGCAGGTTTCGCACCGGCGGCAGCCGCAGTAGCGGTGCCAGCTGCGGGAGCAGCACCAGCGGCAGGAGCAGATGCAGCGACTGGCTCAGGCTCGGCTTCCACCTTCGGCTCTTCACACATGACGATAACGACATCGCCACCCAAGCGGCAGGTGACGCCGGCCGGAAATTTGATTTCCTTGATATGGATGCCCTGGTCGAGTTCAAGATGCGAAACATCGATCTGGATGCTTTCCGGGAGATCTTTTGGCAAGCAGCGCACTTCCAGTTCGTGGTGGATGGCCTCGACCATACCGCCCTGCTTCTGACCTTTGGCTTCGCCAACGATGACGACAGGAACGTTCGCGTGAATTTCCTCGTCATGGGCGATGGCGTGGAAGTCGATGTGCAGAATGCCACCGCGCAGGTAATCGTGCTGCACTTCCTGAACGAGGGCCAGTTGATCGTCCGCAAGGCCAGCAATCTTCAAAGAGACTAGGATGTTGTCCGAGGCGCTGCCTTCGAGGAGCTTCGAGAAAGTCTTGCCATGCACCTGGATATTGGAGGGCTTCACCTTGCTGCCATAGAGTGCGGCGGGGATGGTGCCTGCCTTGCGCATGCGTTTGGCGACACCTGTGCCGGAGGCGGTGCGGACTTCTGCTTGGAGATCGAGAATTTTAGCCATGGTCGGTGTTCCTCTGGGGAGAGATTGGTTTTGGAAAAAGGGCGCGGAGAATACACGCCTACCCCCGTGTGTCAAACAGCGATGTCACGGACTCATTGCCATGGATCCGGGCAATGGCCTGGGCGAGCAGCGGCGCAATGTCCAGCGCGGTGACCTTGTCCCCGGTGGCTTGGGGCACCGAATTAGTGGCCAGCAACTCCACAATGGGCGATTTGGTGATACGGCTGTGACCTTTTTCTCCCAGCACGGCATGGGAGACACCCGCGTAGATTTTTTTTGCCCCATGCTTCAGCAGTAGGTCGGCAGCGGCAGTGAGCGTGCCCGCTGTTTCGGTCAAATCATCGACCAGGAGCACATTTTTGCCCGCCACATCGCCAATGACGCTGTGCGCCTCGACTTCCTCGGCGCTGACGCGATTTTTTGCGACGATCGCCATCGGTGCGCCAAGAGCCTTGGCAAAGGCATGGGTCATTTTGATGCCACCGACGTCGGGCGAGACGACCACGAGATCCTCGATGCCACGCTCACGGATGGTTTTCATCAAAACGGGTGCCGCATACAAATGATCCACCGGGATGTCGAAGAAGCCCTGAATTTGGCCAGCATGCAGGTCCATCGTCAGCACCCGATTAACACCAGCGGCCACGAGCAGATTGGCCACAAGCTTTGCGGTAATCGGCACGCGTGGGCGATCTTTGCGATCCTGACGGGCGTAGCCAAAGAAAGGCAGCACCGCTGTGATGCGTGCAGCGCTGGCACGACGCACGGCATCCACCATGATGAGCAGTTCCATCAAATTTTGATTCGTCGGCGGACAGGTCGGCTGAATAATGAAAATATCACTGCCGCGAATGTTCTCATGGATCTGCACGAAAGTCTCACCATCCGGGAAGGTGGTCAGTTCCGCAGCGCATAGCTCGATGCCTAGGTTTTTGGCAATGGCCTGCGACAGTGTGGGGTGTGCGGAGCCGCTCAGAATTTTCAAACTTTCATTCATGGGGCGCGGAGTTAGGCGAGTCTGTCACAGAAATCAACCCATCGCGTGATTCCGTGTACTGCCGCAGGTTATTACCGGTAACTTCTCCTAGCACTGGCGAAAATTTGGCTGTTTAAGTCTCCCTAATTTCCCTGCCATCGATGAACGATCCTTCCACCCCCTCCCCCCCCCGCCGAGAACCACCGGCGGCAGCGGCTGGCGTTGGGAGCCGCCGGAGCCAGAGGAACTGCAGCGCATGCTGCCTCAATACGAGGTGGAAATGCTCATCGGCCGTGGTGGTATGGGCGCGGTTTACCGTGGAGTGCAACTCAGTCTGGAGCGCAAAGTGGCGATCAAGTTGCTGCCGCCGGCGATTGAGCAGCAGGACACCGCCTTTGCCGAGCGCTTTAAAAACGAAGCCAAACTCATGGGCCGCATGAACCATCCCGCCATCGTCAGCGTCTATGACTTTGGCCGCACCACCGATGGCCAGCTCTACTTCGTCATGGAGTATGTCGATGGCACCGATGTGCAGCGCATGATCGCCCGTGAAGGTAAGCTGCCGCCGGAACATGCCCTCGCTGTGACAGCGCATTTATGTGATGCCCTCGGCTACGCGCACAAGCAGGGCATCGTCCATCGTGACATCAAGCCATCAAACGTGCTCATCGACTCTGATGGCCGCGTCAAAGTCGCCGATTTCGGCCTCGCCAAGCTCACCGACAAAAAGCTTAACACCGGCCTCACCCAAACCGGCATGGCGATGGGCACACCCGACTACGTCGCGCCGGAAACACTCACGCTCGGTGTCGAAGTCGATGGTCGTGCGGACATTTATGCCGTCGGGGTCATGCTGTATCAGATGCTCACCGGCGATATACCGCGCGGCATGTTCAAGATGCCGTCGAAGAAATTTCAGAGCATCGATCCGCGCTTCGACGCCATCGTCCGCCGCGCATTGGAGCATGACCGCGAGGAGCGCTATCAAAGCAGCCACGAACTGCGCATCGATCTTGATGTGATCTTGACCACGCCGCGTGCCGCGCCAGGCCAGGAAGCCAGTGCCGTGATGCCCAAACAGGCCACACCACCACCTCCTGGCCGCACTGTCGTGCCCTCTTCGCGCAATCCGGGATCAACACAACAGCGCCGTCCGGCCCCGCCGCCCGAGGATCTACCGCTGCCAACACCTCCGCCGCCGTCATCCACATTACCCTATGTCATTGCCGCCGTGCTCATGCTCGCCGGCGGCGGTTGGTTCATCTTTCAAAACAAACACGTGCCTTCAGAGCAGGTGACCGAAGCCACTACACCTGCAACAATAACGCCACCGACTCCGACCGGCACTCCCACGAAAACGGAGAAGCTCCCGCCGCCTTCGATGACGCCGCCGGCAACGACAACGGCCATAAAACCGCCGACCAGCACCGGCACAAGCATGCCGACTGCGCCCAAGACCACCACCTCCGTTCCGCCCACGACTCCCAAGCCCTCGGGATCCGACAGCGCCATGTTCAACCGCCTGTCGCAGTTGGAATCGCAGTTCCAAACCGCGTTCGAACGCGAAGTGAACACCGCCTACGCAGATCAGATCGCCACACTTGGCACCGGTTACGCCGCCGCACTCGACCGTACCATGCAGGAAGCCAGCAAAGCAGGCCGACTCGATGAAACTATCGCCTTGCGTGAGGAGAAGCAGCGCTTCACCACGCACAAGTTCATGCCGTCCATTGATCCCTCCGGCCTGCACAGCGCCGTGGTGAAGCTGCGCAACACCTACCGCAGCGCGGAGAAAAATTATTCGCAGCAAAAAGACGCTACATCCCTGCCCCTCTACGACCGCTACATCGAGGTGCTCTCTGCATTGGAAAAAGAACTCATCTCTCAAGGCCAAAGTGCTGATGCAGCGCGCGTCCGCACCAAGCGCGACGATGTCGTTGCCCGCCGCAAACAACGCGCCGCCAAAGTGCCCGCAGATGCCTCCGTGCTACCTAAAACCTCTCCCACCAGCACATCCGTGTAGCGCCGCTTTGAAAACAAAGCACCTCCTCACAACGCTGCGCGTAATTCATTCGTCTTTGGCCCTTCCATTGACAATCCCCCCTGCCACTCCTTCATTCTCACCATGACCCCCAGCCAAACCTCCGATTTTCCTTCCATCATCGCTCCGCACGCCAGCTACATGGTTCCCACCGTCATCGAGACCGAAGGCCGCAACGAGCGTGCCTATGACATCTATTCCCGCCTGCTCAAGGACCGCATCCTCTTCCTCAGCGGCGAAGTGAACGACACGATGGCCTCCATCATCATCGCCCAGCTTCTCTTCCTTCAGATGCAGGACCCGAAGAAGGACATTAACATCTACGTCAACAGCCCTGGTGGCAGCGTCACCGCTGGTCTCGCCATCTATGACACCATGCAGTTCCTCACCTGCGACGTCTGCACCTACAGCATCGGCCTCGTCGCCTCCATGGGCGCAGTTCTCCTTGCTGCAGGCACCAAAGGCAAGCGCTACGCCCTGCCGAACTCCGACATCATGATCCATCAGGTCTCCGGTGGCGCACGCGGCACTGCCAGCGATGTCGAGCGCACCGTCGAATACATGTTCAACCTCAAAAAGCGCCTCAACCGCATCCTCGCTCATCACACCGGCAAATCCGTCGAGCAGATCGAGCGCGACGCCGACCGCGACAACTACATGTCCGCCGCCCAAGCCGCCGAATACGGCCTCGTGGACAAAGTCCTCACCAGCAGCCGCGATCTCGCTGCGGCAGCCGAGGCGAAATAGTGCGACATCTTTCAAAGGGCGGGACTTCACTCCCGCCCTTTTTTGTGCCCTCATTCAATCCAACGCTTCTTCACTCCATTTCGCCATGAAACTCGGCTTCGTCACCGCCATCCTCCCCGAGCTCGCGTTCGAAAACGTCCTCCAGTTCGCCCGCCACGAGAACTTCTCCACCATCGAGGTCATGTGCTGGCCCACCGGCAAGGCCGAGCGCAAATACGCCGGCGTCACGCACATCGACGTCACCTCACTCACGGAAACCAAGGCCCACGACATCCTCGGCCAGTGCCAGGATCAGGGCGTCAGCATCAGCGCCCTTGGTTACTACCCTAACATGCTCGACCCCGATGCTGAAACCTCACGTGTCGCCGTCGCCCACTTCAAAAAAGTCATCGCCGCTGCACCGAAGCTCGGTTTGAAAAATGTGAACGGTTTCGTCGGCCGCGACTGGACCAAGACCGTCGACGAAAACTGGCCGCGCTTCCTCAAGATCTGGAAACCCATCATCCAGCACGCCGAAGACCACGGCGTGAAGATCGGCATCGAAAACTGCCCCATGTCCTTCACCCGCGACGAATGGCCCGGCGGCAAAAACCTCCTCACCACGCCTGCCATCTGGCGACGTGCGTTCAGCGACATCGACTCGCCCAGCTTCGGCCTCAACTACGACCCCTCGCACTTCATCCTCCAAGGCATGGACCCGCTCAGCCCGCTGGCCGAGTTCAAATCCAAGCTCTTCCACCTCCACGCCAAAGACGTGAAAATCAACCACGCCGCCCTCAACGAAGTGGGACGCTTCGACTTCCCGTTGAAATGGCACCAGCCCAGAATCCCCGGCTACGGCGACATCAACTGGCCCCAGTTCATGGCCGAACTCATGCGCATCGGCTACGACGGCCCCCTCTGCATCGAAGCCGAAGACGACACTTTCGGCAAAACCCTCGAAGGCCGCATGAAGGCACTCAAAGTCGCGCGGAACGTGCTCGCGCCGTTCTTTGGGTGATCAATTCGGAATCGCGAGATTCTTTCGCGCATCATCCCCTGTGAACTGTATTTCGACTTTGCGAGTGTCACTCTGGAGTTGCAATAGATTGATCTGATCTCTAAACAGATGGCTAAAAACCGTGTGCTTCAGCATTTTGCCGTTTAAACCGTCCTGAATCGCGATTTCAAAGAACAACGTGATCGCCGGATCACTACTCTTCGCACTCTCGGCATCCAGTTCACGCCCCAACCACTCGATCTTAGCTGCTTTGCCCGCCGCATCGGTCACCACGAAGGTTTTAGCGAGGTAGTCTTGGATTTGGGCATCAAATTCGGCGGCGGGAGTTTTATCAAGACGTATCTCGCGCTCACATTGGCGGATCAGGGCAGTTTCGAGGTCGTTGATGAAGACGGTGAGGCTGACTTCGAGCTTCTTTGTCTTCGGATTGTATTCTGCCTCAGCGGTGGAATGATGGATCGAGTGCGCATAGAGGCACGGAACGATCAAGAGAACCGCGATGGCAGCGATGAGACTAGTTTTTCTCATCCGCCTTCTTCTTATCGTCTTTCTTCTCCGGCTTGGTCAGCTCGCGCATCGGATTCACGGCTTTGTCGTCTTTGTAGAGCTGGAATTTGCTCTTCACAGGTCGGCGCGGCCAAAAGTTGTTTTCCACGTCGGTGTCCACGAGTTCCTGGCGTGGGTCGAAGGTGATGTTTTTGAGCTCTTTCTTGGTGAAGAGCAGTTTGGAGGCCTTCTCGGTGTTGAATCGCCAGATTTCGGCAGGCAGTTTCAGTTCTTCGCTACTGCCGTCGGTGTATTCGATTTTCAAAATCACCGGCGTGACGATCCCGCCAACGTTGCGCAGCTCGATGGAGTAGAAGTTGTGTTTCGTTTGCAGCAGCTTCGGGTCGATCTCCTCTTCATTGAGGTCTTTGATGAGAGAATCGAATTTTTTCTTCTCACTCGGCAGCACGGTGGTCTTATCGAAACTGTCGTAGAAGTCCTTCAGCTCAGGAAAACGATCCACGCGTTTTGGCAGCGGGTAGTTGAGCTCCTTGGTGGTGGTTTTTGGCAATTCATCCTCCTCTTCCTTCTTTTTCTTCTTCTCGATGGCGGGGTCGCGTGTGTCGAGTTGCAGCCACTTCACTTCATCAATCGACACATCGACGTGATCGACACTGTAGAACCATCCGCGCCAGAACCAGTCGAGATCCACGCCGCTGGCGTCTTCCATGGTGCGGAAGAAATCACTCGGTGTGGGCCGCTTGAACATCCAACGCTTTGCGTAGGTCTTGAACGCGTGATCAAAGGCTTCGCGACCAAGAATGTGCTCGCGCAGGATGTTCAGTGCCACCGTCGGCTGGCCGTAGGCGTTCGGGCCGAGATCGGCGATGGATTCGGAATTGGTCATCACCGGCACGCGGTCGGTGGTGCGCATGTAATCGACCAAGCCGCGCTCATTGCGCCGGTGCTTCCAATCGTTCTCCCACTCTTCCTCCGTGAGGTATTCCACAAACGAGTTAAAGCCCTCGTCCATCCACGTCCACTGCCGCTCGTCGCTGTTCACGATCATGGGGAAGTAGTTGTGCCCCACTTCATGGATCACCACGCCGATAAGCGCATACTTCGTCTTCTCTGGATAGGTGCCGTCTTTTTCCGGCCGTGGGCCGTTGAAGCAGATCATCGGATATTCCATGCCGCCCACCGGCCCATTCACCGACCACGCGACGGGGTATGGATACGCAAAAGTGTAGCGCGAATATGTTTGGATAGTGTGCGCGATGGCATGCGTCGAATACTTGTCCCACAGTGGCATGCCTTCCTTCGGATAAAGCGACATCGCCATCACGGGCTTGCCATTCACGCTCGCGCCCTCGACCGCCATGGCATCCCAGGCAAATTTGCGCGATGAAGCGAAGGCAAAGTCACGCACCTTGTCCGCTTGGAACACCCAAGTCTTCTTTCCCTTTGGCTTACCTTTTTCCGCTGCCTTCGCTTCTTCCGGCGTGACGATGAACATCGGCTTCTTCATCTCGCTTTGTGCTTTCTTGAGCCGCTCACGCTGCGTTTCGCTCAAAACTGCCTCCGCATTCTGCAAAGAGCCCGTTGCGGCGACGATGTGATCATCCGGCACGGTGAGGCTGACTTTGTAGTTACCGAACTCGAGTGTGAACTCGCCGGTGCCGAGAAACTGCTTGTTGATCCAGCCGGCGTAATCCGTGTAGGCCGCCATGCGCGGGAACCACTGTGCGATGGTGTAGATGCAGTTGCCGTCCTCCTTGAAGAACTCGTAGCCCGTGCGCGCGTTGATGTGCTTGCAGTCATTGATCGGGTAGCTCCACGCGATCTTGAACACAAAACTGCCACCCGCCGCCAGCGGCTCTGCTAAGTCGAGCCGCAGCATTGTTTTAACCAGCGAATGCGGCAGTGCATTGCCCTCCTCATCGGTGAGTTTACCGATCTTCATCTCGCCATCGTAACTCTCATACGTCAGCAGGCGGTCCAGTGCGCTGTAGGTGATCTTGCTCGGATCAATGCCGCGCTTCGTGTTCGGAACTGCTCGTGAGTCCGCATTATGCGACAGATAATTCTGATCCAATTGCACCCACAGGTAACTCAGCGCATCCGGCGAGGCATTGTGATACGTCACCGTCGCCTCTGCTGAAATCGTGCGCTTCACATCATCCAGCTCCACCGCGATGTCATAGTCCGCCGTGTTCTGCCAGTAAGCCGTTCCTGGTGACCCTGCGGCATTTCGCTGCGCGGAAGGTGTCGGCACCGTTTGATCGAGTTGCTGAAACTTGCCGACAGGCGCACCGGATTCAGCAGTGGCAAGCAGGGCGGCGGATAAAAAAAGCAGGACGCGTTTCATGGTTCGTGATTCTCCAAATGCACGCGCCAAAGGCAAGTTCATCCTGCTCCCTCAATTTGGTGAGGCGAGATCGCTTACTTCCTCTTGCCACCGTGCCGCGCTTCTGATTGCATCAGCGCCATGAATCCGCCGAATGACTCTCTTTCCCGCCGCGATGCTCTCAAAGCCACCATCGCCTCTGTTGGCCTCAGTGCGCTGGCCTTTGAGCCTGCGCGTGCCGCTCCTGCAGCAGCGCCGGATGCACGACGTGGTTCGACGAAGAAATACGACATGCTCAAGTCCATCAACCTTTGGGCTTTTCCGTATCCTGAGCGCATGACGCTGCGTGAGTGCCTGCAACTCGCGAAAGATGCTGGATTCGATGGCATCGAGCTGAACTACGACCTCGACAACGACCTCTCGCCGAAACACGGCACGGCCGATTATGTGAAGATCCGCAAGATGGCCGACGAGATCGGTATTCAGATCAGTGGGCTGTGCTCCTTCCTCTTCTGGCCGTATCCGCTGACCAGCAACGATCCCGCCAAGCGTGCGCAGGGCATGGAACTGGCTGGAAAGATCGCGCAATGCGCGCATGACCTCGGTGTGGAGAACGTGCTCGTTGTTCCCGGTGCGGTGCACATTCCGTGGCGCACCGATCATGAACCGGTGGCGAATGATGTGTGTGATGCGCGTGCTCGTGAGGCCGTGGGCCAGCTCGCGAAGCAGGCGGAGAAACTCAAAGTCTGCCTCAACATCGAAAACATCTTCTTCAACGGCTACCTCATGACACCGATGGAGATGAACGCCTTTGTGGACGGCATCGGCAGCGAGCATGTGCGCGTGCATTTCGACACGGGAAACATCAGCATGTTCCAGTTCCCGGAGCATTGGGCCAAAGTGCTCGGCAAGCGCACGAAGAACGTCCATTTGAAGGAGTTCACCAAAAAAGGCACCGACTTCAGTCTCGAAACTTTTCGTCCGCTTCTCGACGGCACCACCAACTGGCCCGCCGTCACCGATGCGCTCGCTGATACGGGCTACAAGGGCTTTCTGACCTTCGAATACTTCCATCCATATGCGCATTATCCGGAAGCGCTGATCTGGCAGACCTCTGATTCGCTGGATCGGATTTTGGGGAGGAAAAATTGATCATGCCGATCAAAGACCATCTCAAGCTTGCGCTGATAGCTGTTGGGATTCCCGTGGCAATCCTATCCGTCGTGTTTTGGGCAACCCCGCTACCTAATCAGCCGAAGGAAAGTTTTCAGACAGAAGAGTTTGTGCCAAAGACCATCGAAACAAGGCAAGGAAGAGAACGAAAAGGGGCCGATTACTTTGAACTCTGGCTGACCAGTCCTTCAGACAAGACATTCTTCTTTCGCAATCCGGAGTCTGCTCCCGTCGAGCTTGTGTGGGGGCGGATTCCGGCAACCCAAAAGTTGAGGTTGCGCTTCTGGCCTTCGCATGAAGGAAACGTGCTGCTTGAGATTGTCCGAACAGACACCGAGGAAGTAATCTTGTCATTCGATGAACGTATGGAGGCTTTCGCAAGCAAACAACGTCTGGTGAGCTTGGTGGCGGGTTTGTGGTTTTTGATCTTCACCGGGATTTGGATTGCCCTGGCAAAGATCGATGTGAAGCCTTCCAAACCATTGGCGGATGCACTCGACAAATCATGAGCTGGGAGATCATCACGCTGCTGTTCCTCGCCGGCCTCAGTGCCGGATTCATCGACGCCATCGCGGGTGGTGGCGGCTTGATCTCGGTTCCCGCACTGTTGTGGGCTGGATTGCCGCCGCAGATGGCGTTGGGTACAAACAAGATGCAGTCCACTTGGGGGACGCTGATGGCAGTGAGGAAGTATGCGAAGGCGGGCCTCGTCTCCTGGCATCAAGTGCGGCTGACGGTGCTCGTCACCTTTGTTTTTTCGTGCCTCGGAACCTGGACGGTCACGCAGGTGAGCAACGAGGTGCTGAAAAAGATCGTGCCGTGGATGCTGCTGGGCATTGCGGTGTATGTGCTGCTCAGTCCTGGGCTGGGGAAGACAGCGGCGAAGGCCCGATTGAGTCTGGCGGCTTTTGCGGCTCTCGCAGGCAGCGTGCTCGGCTTCTATGACGGTTTCTTTGGACCTGGAACGGGCACGTTTTGGACCATGGCCTGCATCTCGCTTCTCGGACTGGAGCTGACACGAGCCACCGCCTTCACGAAGGTGGTCAATCTGACGAGCAACATCGCCTCGCTCATCGTCTTCGTGATTTCAGACCGCGTGCATTACCCCATCGCGTTTGCCATGATCGCCGGGCAACTCATCGGGGGCCGACTCGGTGCCGGCATGGCGATCCGCCACGGTGCGCCGTTCATTCGTGTCATTTTCATCACCGTCGTGTTGGCGATGGTGGCAAAACTCTTGTGGGATCAGTTTGGTGCCCGGTAAACACCGCTTTGAATGAATCCAGCGGAACAGGCAGGGCGTATTTGCCTCTTACTCTGCCATGACTATGATCGCCGCCCCCATGTCCACTGTTCAATCCACCGCTAAAGGTCGCCAATTCCCCAAATTCGATCTCGCACGCCTACTCGGAACCGTTTTCAAACCCACCTTCGGCCGCAAAATTTGCATCCTCATCGACCTTCCAGACCTCGCTGAGGCCAAGGACCTGGCCTTCCTGAAAAATCCAGCGCGTGCCGTGCAACGCCAAGCCTACGAGAATTTTCATCTGGGTCTGCAAAACGGCGTCGCTGACGAGCTCGTGCTCAAAGGTGGCGAAATCTACGCCTACACGCAGACCACCGGCAGCAATCTCGATCTGCCTGACCTTTGCGTCGATATGAGCGGCAAGGCGATGAGCCTCGAACGCGATGTTTATCCGAACTACGACATCATCCTCTGCATCTCCACCTTCAGTGCCACCGCGCCGCTGACGGCCTTTGCCAAGCAGTATGGCTTCCGTGGTGCCACGCTTCATGGCGTGAATGATGTGATCCTCAATTCCGGTCTCGCCGTCGATTATGAAGAAGTCAGCATCGACGCTGAAAAACTCCGCCTCGCCATGACGCGTGCGGATTGGGTCGAAATCGACTTCACCGTTGAAAACGGACCCGATATGACCGTGCGCCTCGAATTGAACCGACAGGAAGCGCAGAAGAGCCACGGCCTCTGCCAGGGTGACACGCCAGACATCGCGAATCTACCTGCAGGCGAGGTTTATTTCGTCCCAACTGGTGCAGAAGGCACTTTCCCGCTCAAATACGAAGACGGCACACTCGGCAAACTCACCGTCACCGGCGGTTGCATCATCAAAGCAGAGCTGATCGCAGGCAACGCAAAGACCATCGACGAACACAACGCCAAACTCGCCGATGATCCCATGACTGGCGTGCTTGGCGAGCTTGGATTCGGCACGCAGGTGCTTCCCGTGTCAGGCGCAGACATCCAGGACGAAAAAGTCCTCGGCACCTGCCATCTCGCCACCGGTCGCGACGATCATCTCGGCGGTCACATCACGCCCGCACAGTTCAAGCGCCACCAAAACGCCACTCACGACGACATCCTCTTCGCGCCGCACAAGACGCCAAACTTCGACATCAAGCAAACCCGCATGTTCCGCGATGGCAAGGTCACCGTGCTCAACGAGCACTTCCAGCCGTCGAAATACTTGCTGGATGCTCTAGAGGGTGAGTAGTCAGGGGTGAAACGCCATTAGCTTGGACAGGATTCACGGGATCGGAGGTAGCCGATGTTGCCTCTCTGCATTCCATGGTTGAACTCTGCTTCCAGAATGTCCCACCAGCCGCTCAACATCCACGCTGGCACGCAGATCGTCACCAAAGTCGGCGTGCATGGCAGCAACAACGCCCTCGTGCATCCGCGTGGAGCCGTTGGCATCGTGACGCGCACGCCTTGCGGACATGAGCAGCACTTCCTTGTACGTTTCCCGGATGGATTCGAGGCCTCACTGCTGCGCGACGAGTTGGAGGTGCTGAAGCTCTTCAAAGACCGACTCGATCCTGTAGGCGCTCGTGACTTTGATCTGGAAGACCACATCATCTACCGCTGCATCGTCGGGTCGCGTGCCTATGGCCTCGAAACGGATGCCTCCGACACGGATCTGCGCGGCATCTACCTGGCCCCGGCGGAACTGCACTGGTCGCTCTATGGCGCACCGGAGCAGTTCGAGGACAACGAGAAGCAAACCTGCTACTGGGAGCTGCAAAAGTTCCTCGTCATGGCCTTGAAGGCCAATCCCAACATTTTGGAGTGTCTCTACTCGCCGCTCGTGGACAAAGTGACGCCCATCGGCAGCGAACTCCTCGCCATTCGCGACCGCTTCCTCTCGCAGATGATCTTTCAGACCTTCAACGGCTACGCGCTGAGCCAGTTCAAGAAGATCGAGCAAGACCTCCGCAATCAAGGCGAAGTGCGCTGGAAGCACGCCATGCACCTCCTCCGCCTCCTCATGACCGGAGCTGCTACGCTTCGCGAAGGCCGAGTCCCCGTGCATGTCGGCAAAGCCCGAGAAAAACTTCTCGTCGTGAAGCGCGGTGAACTCACTTGGCCTCAAGTCGATGCGTGGCGGCAGGAATTGCATCGCGACTTCGAGCAAGCGCTCATGGAGACAAAACTGCCGGAGAGACCGGATTATGAGGCGGCGAATGGGTTGTTGGTGGAGGCAAGAGCTAGGAAGGCGCAAAAGTCGTGATCACAGAATTAACACCTCTAGAGAAGCTTTTTCAGCGCCACTATCGAGATGACGTGTTGGCACTTTCGCGATTTGAACGGCATCTTGGTCAAGCCAGCCTGTCGTTCAACGTGTTCGACAGCATTGAAGAGTTCACGCCTGTTTCTAGTGCTCGCGGAGCTAGCGGCCTGCCTTCGACTTTTTCATACTTTATCCCGAGAGCAAAGTATGGGGTGAACCAAAAGCGACCGCTGACTCCGCATGACCCTTCGCACAACAATCATGTCGATGGTGTTGGGCTAAATCGTGGATGTCCGGTTAGGCTCGCAAGGGCTCTTGACGTACTGTTTTCTCTGCAAGAAAACGATCAAAGGGGTCCGCTCTCTGAACTCCAGAGACCATCCTCACATATTGCCTGTGTGGAAGAACTATTGTGGCTAACAGTTTGGAAATCTCCTTCGGGTATCAGGCGTGGCAGAGAATTGGCTTCTCAAGCGAATCGGTCGAAGCAAACTGACATCGACTGGTTTTTGACGGTTAATGGCACACCCATTGATCTTGAAGTGAAGTATCGTCCAACCGATTGGCGTAGACTGGCTGATCCAGACCACATGTGCATCGGCCGCAAGTTCTTCAGAGAGATCGGCAAAAAATTCCCTGCGGAACAACCATCGTTGTCACGATGCGTCTCGGCAATTACGGGCTTTGCAGAACCGTTCAACCAATCGGCAGTCAACAATGCAGCATTCGCCAACGAGGTTAATCGCAAGCTTCACGAGGTGAAGTCTTTGCATGCTATCTTATACAAGAGTCTTCTCGGCCCCGTTCACGTCTTCAGCAATGAGGAGGCCTTCGCGCATGAGATAGCCTCAATGCTGCAATCTACACATATCGACGATTGGCCCGCTTGGTACAAAGTGACGAGAAAAATTCGAGAACAAAATCCACAAATAGCGCAGAGCGAACAAATCAGATTTCCGACCAACCTAATTTGCATAGCGGTCGACAGTCTATCGACGAGAAAACTCCAAGCTCCGGCATTTCCAGACCGCTACAATCTGCAAGGAATAGCCCCCAAAACTGGAGAGCCAACATTCGAGAATGTCCCAGCATTTCTCCCACTACAGCCGCCAAATTCATGACCGTCGACACACGCCTCCACCGCATCACGGCTGCACAGCCGTATCCGCTGCTGTTTGCGACGATCAGCGGGGCGCATTTGTATGGGTTTCCCTCACCGGACTCGGATTTTGATCTGCGTGGGGCGCATGTATTGCCGTTGCCGAAGGTGTTGGGGCTGGAGGTGCGGGATGAGACGGTGGAGGACAGCCGCGTGATCGAGGGGCTGGAGATGGACATCGTTTCGCATGACGTGAAGAAGTTCTTCGGGCTGCTGCTGAAGAAGAACGGCTATGTGCTGGAGCAGCTCTACTCGCCGCTCATCGTCCACACGACACCGGAGCATGTGGAGCTGAAGGAGATCGCGAAGGGCTGCATCACGCGGCACCATTCTCATCACTACTTTGGCTTTTCGGAGACGCAGTGGGAGTTGTTCGCGAAGGAATTGCCCCGGCGGGTGAAGCCGCTGCTGTATGTCTATCGCGTGCTGCTCACCGGCATCTGGCTGATGCGCACGGGCGTGGTGGAGGCAAATTTAGCAACTTTGAACGAGACCTTTCGCTTGCCGTATGTGAACGACCTGATCGCTCGCAAACTGACCGGGCCGGAGCAGTCCACCCTCGAAGACGCCGATCTCGCCTTCCATCAAGGCGAATACGAACGTTTGCGCATCGAACTCCAGGCCGCCCACGACGCCAGTTCCCTTCGCGAGCTGCCGGAAGAAGCCACACGGGCCGCGCTGAATGATCTGTTGGTGCGGGTGAGAATGGACAAAACGAAAACTAACTAATTCATGAACATCTACGAAACCCGGCGTCTGCTCGACGAATACCTGCTCTTCCACTACGGCACTCCCGCCGAAGTGCTGCCATGGGAGAACGGGCCGCGTGAGGCGCTGGGGTTTCCCGTGCGCACGGTGATGGAGTTGATCGACCTCCCGCGCACGCCGTGTGAGGCCGTGGCGCTCGATCTCGGATGCGCCGTGGGTCGTTCAAGCTTCGAACTGGCCAATTTTGGCGTGAAGGTGCTCGGCATTGACTACTCGCAGAGTTTTGTCGATGCAGCAGCGGCGCTGGCCCGTGATGGCAGCATGGAATACGAACGCGTGGATGAAGGCAGTGCGCGGACAGCTTTGGTGGCACGCGTGCCGGATAATCTGCGACGTGACCGCGTGCGCTTCGAGCAAGGAGACGCCATGAATCTGCGCAGCGACCTTGGCGACTACGACATCGTGCATGCAGCGAATTTACTGTGTCGTCTGACCGATCCGCTGAAGCTGATCGAGCGTCTGCCGAGCCTTGTAAAGCCAGGAGGCCAGCTTTTGCTAACAACGCCCTGCACCTGGCTCGAAGAATTCACGCCACGCGGCCACTGGCCGCAGGGTTCGACACGGGAATGGCTCACATCGCTGCTAGAGCCGCACTTTGACCTCTCGAAGACCTGCGACATGCCGTTTCTGATCCGCGAACATGCGCGGAAGTATCAGTGGAGCGTGGCGCTCGGGATGCGCTGGCGACGGAAAGTCGAGCTGGCGTGAGTTTGAGCGCTTGATTCGCGGACGCGTTTTGGCCTAGGCTGTGGAATCATGAAAAACGCCTTCCTATTTGCATTCTTCGTCGCCGCAGCCGCTTTGCATGCGCAGACGCCAAATTTCAAGGAACAGCAGATCGATGGCGAGGTCGGCATTGGCTACGGTCTAGCCGTAGCGGATGTGAATGGGGACCGGCTCACGGACATCCTGCTCGCGGATAGCAACGTGATTGTCTGGTATGAGAATCCTACATGGAAGAAGCATGTCATCGCGGAAAAGCTGACGGAGAAGGATCACGTGTGCATCGCAGCTCGCGACATTGACGGCGACGGCAAATGCGAGATCGCTGTGGGTGCGGAGTGGAACCCTGGAGACACGGTTGGCAGTGGCGCAGTGTTTTATTTGATCCCGCCAGCGGATCGCACCCAGAAATGGGAACCAGTGAAGCTGACGCATGAGCCGACAACGCATCGCATGAAATGGGTGCGCAATCGTGCAGGACGCTATGATCTCGTGGTGGTGCCGCTGCATGGCCGTGGCAATGACAAGAATGCCGAAGGCGTCGGCGTGCGCGTGTTGGCCTACCATATGCCGGAAGATCCGCGCAAGGAATGGAACACGACGCTGGTGCAAGGCACGATGCACAAGACGCACAATCTCGACATCATCCCAGCGCAACCGAATGAGGCGGAAGGTTTGCTGCTGTGCGGCCGTGAGGGAGTGGTGCGACTGAATCAAACCGACAATGGCTGGAAGGAGCAATGGATCGCGCAGCATCCGAAGGACTCGACGGAACTGCAAGGTGCAGGCGAAGTGCGCTACGGTGCGTTTGCAGGCGGGCAGCCGTATGTGACGACGATTGAGCCGATGCATGGCGACAAGCTCGTGCTGTACACGCCGCCGCCGGATGGTCCGAAGGATGGCCCTTGGCAGCGCCGAGTGTTGAGTGATCAACTCGTCGATGGTCACGCCATCGCGACGCATGATTTGCTTGGCCTCAACAATCGCCAGATCGTCGTTGGCTGGCGTGCGCAGCAGAAGATCGGCAAGGTGGCGGTGAAGCTGTTTTGGACGACGAAAGAGGACGGCAGCGGCTGGCAGGAGGCCTTCATCGACGATGGTGGCATGGCCTGCGAGGATGCGGTTTGCGTGGACCTTGATGGAGACCGCGACCTGGAGATCATTGCGGCGGGTCGTCGTAGTAAGAATGTTAAGATTTACTGGAATCAGCGAAGCCAGTGAAAAGCATTTCTTCTGACTGGCTCTAGCCGCTGGTTGCTTCGGCGCGGATTTTGCTCCTAAAATCTGATCCGCCATGAAAGTCATCCGTCTCGCCACACTCGTCGTTGGTGCGCTCTGCTTGAGCCAGTGCTCGCTGCCAGAGTTTCCGTTTTTGTCATCGCGCATGGAAATGGTGCGTCGTCCGATGACGATCATGCCGCCATTTGCCTCACAGCCGACGCTCTATGTCTGGCACGGCAGCAGTCAGCCAGGGCCGTTGAGTGTGAACATCGATCTCAGTGAGCAGAAGGCGTATCTTTTCAAAGGCGGCCAAAACGTCGGCTGGACCTATGTCGCATCAGGCCGCAGTGGTTTTAGTTCGCCCACAGGCACGTTTCGCATCATGGAAAAAATCGTGAACAAGCGCTCGAACCGCTACGGCATGATTGTGGATCACAATGGTGACGTAGTGAACAGCAACGCGACCGCAGGTGTGTCACGCGTTCCTCCTGGCGGACGTTTCGTCGGTGCCTCCATGCCTTACTGGATGCGCATCACCGGCTATGGCGTGGGCATGCATGCAGGAGCGATCCCCAATCCCGGCTCGCCTGCCTCCCACGGCTGCATCCGCCTGCCGCGTGACATGGCTGAGACGATCTTCCAGCACGCTTCCGTAGGCGCGCGTGTGACGATCATGCAGTAAGCATTGCCTCGCTGAGGATCTCTTCAAAACGCTGAAGCCAGACCTGCGTGTTTGTTTCACGAAGTAGCCACTGACGGCCAGCACGACCGACTAATAGACGTGCGGTGCCAGGTGTGGCCTCCATCTCCAGCACATCGGCCACGATGCCGCGCACATCGCCCGGTTCATGCAGCAAGCCAGTGACGCCATGCTGCACGATTTCATTCAGCCCACCCGATTTCGCCACAAGCACTGGTTTGGCATAGTCATAAGCTTCGTAAACCACCAGGCCCAGCGGCTCCCACCACGTGGAAGGAACAATGACCGCACGGCAGCGGCGGATCGCTTCACGCTTTGTTTCACCCGAGATGTGGCCGAGCTGGTTGATGTACGGATTGCTGCGCAAACGCTGCTGCACCGCATCAGCCAGTGGTCCTTCGCCAGCGATGTGCAGCAAGGGCGTGCGATCACCAAGCTGCGCACGCATAACATCCCAAGCATCCAGCAGTGGAATAACGCCCTTTGATTCCACGAGACGCCCAAGAAACAAGTAATAGCCCGCATCTTCCACCGTGGGCGTCATCGGCAGTGCATTCCACGCATGACGCAATGTGTGAACGCGAGCGGCGGGCAGCGCACCAGCAGCGACCAATCGTTGCCGCATAAAATCCGACACCGTAATCCACGCTTTCACGCTCTTCAGCCAGCCGCTGCGATGCAGTGCCTTCAGCATGATGGCGAACATAGCACTCTTCACGATGGAGTTTTGCCATGCTCCGGCCATCACCTCCCTCCGATAACTGCCGTACAGAGCATCCGGCATTAGTTTGCCGTTTAAATGCAGCGTGCCACTGACTGAAAACGGCCGATAATTGTGCAAAAACTGTACCACCGGCAGCCTACGCTTCATGGCCGCATGATACAGCGATGGTGAACCCACAGGATGGATGTTATGAAACACCGCCGCACCAGCGCCACTTGAATCCAGCGCAGATTCAAAACGACTGCGCGATTCCGGGTTGTAGAAAAGACGTTTCGCCTGCTCCAATTTTGAAGGGGCCGTGGGACCGGTCCATTCCGCACTGTCAAACCTGCACCACGTCATGTCGTGGATGGTAGCGAGATCCTGGTGGATTTTGTCCACGATCAACTCCTCGCCACCCCAAAAGAGGTAGCGATTGAACACGTGCAAGAGTGAGCGAGGTGATTGGGGTGAGGATGAAGCCATCAGAAAATTCAGCGCACAATGAGAGCCGTGCCGGTTGCTTGACAAGCAGAACACAGGCCACGCTTTTGATTGTGCCATGAAAAGCAGAGCCGTCTTGCCTAAATTCTCGCATGGTTATATTCAGCCATACCATGAAGCCAACCAACCACAGCCTCTTGACCGTAGCAGTCATGTTCGCTTTCAATGCATTGGCAGAGGATGCCGCGCTTCGTCCTTGGAAGGATACACAAGGCCGCATCCTTCAGGCGGCGTTCGTCAGTGCTAACGTGGACAGCGTCACCGTGAAGATGTCCGATGGCAAAGAGTATCAAATTCCGCTCGCACGTCTCAGCGCCGAGGATCAGTCCTTTGTGAAAAGTCAGGTTTCGACTTCTGCTCCCGCAGTGCCCACGGCCCAAGGCGAGAAGCCCGTTGTTTCTGCCTCCGCGCTTAGCCGTCTTCCCATCGAGAAGCGCACTTGGCCGGAGAACGTCATCGTGCCGACGAAATCCATCGAGATCCAGATCGTCGAGGAAAATCCGGCCGCACGAAAGTGCATCTACCGCTCCGAAGGCTTCGAGTTCACTTCGCAGGCCAAACTGGCAGGCAGTGTGATGAAGGAAGTGGCACGTACCTTTGAAGCCACGAAGACCCTCGTCTCCTCGTTGCCGTGGGGTGTCGTTTGCAGACCGCCGGAAGGCTTTGAACGTTACCAGGCCGCACTCTTTGAAACGCGTAACGACTACATCGCCGCTGGCGGGCCGGAAAACTCTGGCGGTGTGTACATGAGCGGTGACAAAATCTTCCGCGTGCCATTCCCCAGCATCGGACTCAAGCTCCTCGGCAAAACCTACGCCAAGGACGCCGACTACGACGGCGGCACCTTGATCCATGAAATCACTCATCAGGTGATGGATGACTACCTCACCTTCCTGCCCGTGTGGGTCATCGAAGGCACCGCTGAATACACCGAGATGCTGCCCTACAATGCTGGCAAGTTCCGTGCCGACGCCCACAAAAGTGGCATCCGTGACCACATCAAGGAGATGGAAAAGCGCGGCTATCCCATCGACATTGGCAATCTGGAAGCACACATGACGATGAACCGCGCCACCTGGTCCGGCATCGCCGACACCTCCAACAAGAAGATGGGAGAGCTGTACTTCCGCTCCGTGCTGATTCTGTATTACTTCTGTCACCTCGACGGGGTGAAAAAGGATGGCGACAAGCAGGGCACGCGCTTCATCAAGTTCATGGACGCCGTCTATGGCGAGACCGAGGCGCTGCGCACCTTCTTCAAAGATCCTCGCGTTAAACACTTCCCCGACGGTCGCTTCAGCTACCCCACCAACTTTCCGCCACCGGACATGAAGGGTGATACCGCCCCATTCAAACACCTGACGCTGCTGCTCAACGACCGCAGTTATTCACAAATCGCTCAAGAAATCGTTGAAGGATACAAGTCCATCGGCATCAAGATCAGCGTCAATTGAGTGCCCGCTAATCAATGGTGACGGACACTACTGTCCTTCTTCTCTTTCGGCGCAATCTCACGTCTTTTGTTCCCCGCATTTGACGCACCCCCGCGACTGTGCAAGATGCCGCGCTTTCCGGCCCGCCAAGTGCGGCGAATCTGACCGATTCCTCTCCCCGGCTCCCTGAAAGCGCCCAAATCATACGCTTTCACTCTCAAACTCTGACATTCGTCATTCCGCATTCGGATTTCGTCATTTCCTACCTCCCCCATGCCTAAAGACACCTCCATCAAAACCATCCTCGTCATCGGTTCCGGCCCCATCGTCATCGGCCAGGGCTGTGAGTTCGACTACTCCGGCGTCCAGGCCTGCAAGGCCCTACGTGAGGAAGGCTACCAGGTGGTGCTCATCAATTCCAATCCGGCCACGATCATGACGGACCCGGAGTTCGCCTTCCGCACCTACATCGAGCCGATCAATCCCGAGATCGTCGAGAAGATCATCATGATCGAGAAGCCGGACGCGCTGCTGCCTACTCTCGGCGGCCAGACGGCGCTGAACTGCGCCATGTCGCTGTGGAATGCTGGCACGCTGACGAAGCATGGCGTGCGCATGATCGGTGCGAATGCGGAGGCCATCGAGAAAGGTGAGGACCGGCTCAAGTTCAAGAACGCCATGCTCAAAATCGGGCTCGACCTGCCCCGCTCCGGAGTGGCGCATACCATTGAGGAGGCTCGTGTCATCGCTGCTGAAATCGGCTCCCTGCCGCTCGTCATTCGCCCGGCCTACACGCTCGGCGGCACCGGCGGCGGCATCGCTTACAACAAAGAGGAATTCGAAACCATCACGGCGAATGGACTCGACCTCTCGCCCGTCACGGAGGTGCTCATCGAGGAATCGTTGCTCGGTTGGAAAGAGTTCGAGATGGAGGTCATCCGCGATCGCGCGGACAACTGCGTCATCGTCTGCTCCATTGAAAATCTCGACCCCATGGGCGTGCATACTGGCGACTCCATCACCGTCGCGCCGATCCAGACGCTCACGGATCGCGAATACCAAATCATGCGCGACTTCTCCTTCGCCTGCATCCGGGAGATCGGTGTGGAGACAGGCGGATCAAACATCCAGTTCGCCGTGCATCCCGACACGGGCCGCATGATCGTCATCGAGATGAATCCGCGCGTCAGCCGCAGCTCCGCGCTCGCGTCGAAGGCCACCGGTTTCCCCATCGCGAAGATCGCTGCGAAGCTCGCTGTCGGTTACACGCTCGATGAGCTGAAAAACGACATCACGCGCCACACCCCCGCCGCCTTCGAGCCCACCATCGACTACGTCGTCACCAAGATCCCGCGCTTCACCTTCGAGAAATTCCCCGGAGCCAACGAAACGCTCACCACGCAGATGAAATCCGTCGGCGAGGCCATGGCCATCGGCCGCACCTTCAAAGAGAGCCTGCAAAAGGCTCTGCGCAGCCTGGAGATCAAACGCTTCGGCCTCATCGGCGATGGTGCCGACAAGGAAGTCGATGACGAGACGCTCACCACCAAGCTCACCGTGCCCAACGCCGAGCGCATCTTCTTCCTCGGCCAGGCCTTCGCGAAGGGCTGGGATGTGGAGAAGGTGTTTTCGCTGACCAAGATCGACCGCTGGTTCTTGAGGCAGATTGAGGAGATTGTGAAGTTCCAAGAGGAGATGAGAACCACTGACTGGTTCCCGCTTCTCGATCCATTCGAAGATCCAGATGGAACTGAAAAGGAGGAACTTGCCGCTGTCGAAGCCGGGCGTGACATCGTGCGAAAGGCAAAGCGTTTAGGATTCTCAGACCGTCAGATCGAGAACTGCGCGAACTGGAAGTATGATGATATGCACGCTGTGGAGCATCAGATCGCGGAGAACTGCGTGAAAAGGCTGCGGAAGAAAGCAGGCATCATCCCCACCTACCGCCTCGTGGATACCTGCGCTGCCGAGTTCGAGGCCTTCACGCCCTACTACTACTCCACCTACGGCATCGAGGACGAAGTGCGCGACAACGACCGCAAGAAAGTCATGATCCTCGGTGGTGGCCCGAACCGCATCGGCCAGGGCATCGAGTTCGATTATTGTTGCGTCCATGCCAGCTTCGCCCTGCGCGAGCTTGGCTTCGAGACCATCATGGTCAACTCCAACCCCGAGACCGTTTCCACCGACTACGACACCAGCGACAAGCTCTACTTTGAACCCCTCACACTCGAAGACGTGCTCAACATCTACGAGCGCGAAAACGTCAACGATCAGGTGCTCGGCGTCGTCGTTCAGTTCGGTGGTCAGACCCCGCTGAATCTCGCCAAAGGCCTCGAAGAAAACGGCGTCCGCATCATCGGCACCAGCCCGAAGAACATCGAACTCGCCGAAGACCGCAAACTCTTCGCCGCCCTCCTCGACACGCTCGGCCTGCATCAAGCCCCCAGCGGCACCGCCACCAACCTTGAGGAAGCTCTCGTCGTCGCCAATCGCGTTGGTTTCCCCTGCCTCGTGCGCCCCAGCTTCGTGCTCGGCGGTCGCGCCATGCAGATCGTTTACTCCGAAGCGGAGCTCAGCCACTACATGCTCACCGCCGTCGATTACGCCACCAGTCAATCCGGCCAATCAGGTCAACAAAGCCTCGGCACCCTCACCGCCAACAAACCCATCGTCTCCGAGTCCCACCCCATCCTCATCGACCGCTTCCTTGAAGACGCCACCGAGGTCGATGTCGATTGCATCAGCGATGGCGAGACCACCGTCATCGGTGCCATCATGGAGCACATCGAAGAAGCCGGCATTCACTCCGGCGACAGCGCCTGCGTCATCCCGCCCTTCAGCCTCAGCAACTCGATGCAGGACCGCATCCGCGACGCCGCCAAAAAGCTCGCCAAAGCCCTCAACGTGCGCGGCTTGATGAACATGCAGCTCGCCGTCAAAGGTGACGACTTGTATGTCATCGAAGTCAACCCCCGCGCCAGCCGCACCGCGCCCTTCGTCAGCAAAGCCATCGGCGTCCCATTGCCCAAACTCGCCGCCAAAATCATGGCTGGCAAGACCTTGAAAGAACTCGGCTTCACCGAAGAAGTCATTCCGAAGCATCACAGCGTCAAAGAAGCCGTCTTCCCCTTCAGCAAGTTCACCGGCGTGGACATCATCCTCGGCCCCGAAATGAAGAGCACCGGCGAAGTCATGGGCATCGACTACGACCTCGGCATGGCCTTCGCCAAAAGCCAAATGGCTGCCGGCGGCACCCTGCCCACCAAAGGCAACGTCTTCATCAGCGTCAAAGAAACCGACCGCCCCAACGTCGTCCGCATCGCCCAAGGCTACACCGACCTCGGCTTCACCCTCTACGCCACCAGCGGCACCGGCAGCGTGATCAGCGAAGCCGGCATCCCCGTGAACATCCTTCCCAAACTCGCCAGCGGCCAGCGCCCCAACGTCATCGACCTGATGAAGAACAAGGACATGGCCCTTGTGATCAACACCCCCAGCGGCAAGAACCCCCGCGAAGACGAAGTCAAAATCCGCACGGCGGCGATGCAAAACCGCATCCCGATCATGACCACGCTCCGTGGTGCTGATGCCGCGCTGCGAGCGATCAAGTCACTGCAAGGCAGCGAGGTGCAGGTGCGGGCTTTGCAGGAGTATCATGCATGAGTGGCGAACCCTCGGTTGTCGTGGAGCCTATCGGTTGGCCGGTGCCAGCTCAGGGAAGTTCTCGTCCCAATGTGAATCCATTGAGGATGGTTACATCTTCTGCAGCAGGCCAGATATGGAGACACTGTGACGACAGACCATTGCCACAGATCGTCATCTACCCGAGGAACCAAGGCCCGCATTGTGACTTCAAGCGAGATACCAAAGACAGAGTTCGCGTAGGATTAAAAACAGCGCTGAACTTGTATGCTCAACAAGCTTATCAGTTTGCACACGAGTTCTGTCATGTGATCGCGAACCATAGCCGCGAGAATCAGCGTCATGACGCAGAACATGCTAATCACTGGATAGAAGAGTGTTTCTGCGAAGCCGCGTCTTTATTCGCATTACGTCGTATGGCTGAGGAGTGGCCGCAGCACAAAAGCTTCTGGTCATGGACGACTGCCGCAGGAGAAAAGTTTGCCCCTGAACTTCACGCATATGCACAAAAGCAAATCGAAAAGGCACTGGTTCGTCTTCCTCTAGATCAGGATTTACTCGGATGGTTAGAGAGCCGAGAGCAATTTATGCGCGATCATCCTGTCGCCATCGAAAAGGACAAGCAGATCGAAGCTGAGCTTCGTGAAGACTACACGGTTATTGCCACTCGCCTTTTGCCTCTGCTCGAAGCCAATCCAGAAAACTGGGAAGCGATCAGTTTCCTAAACCTCACGCAGCACAAGGACGGCAAGCTGCTGGCTGAACATTTTGAAGACTGGAAGGCTGTTTGCCCAGAAAAGTATCGCCAGTTCGTTGGGAGTATAGAGCGCACATTTGTCCCATCAGCGGTATCAAACCCGTAGTTTCGCGTTGTGATCATCGTCGACCGCAGGTGTCAGCTAGACTTCGTGTTGCCGAAAAAAGCGAGGTCTCACCAAGCCTGGCCGAAGTGCTCGACTGCTTGATCGAGTTTATCGGTGGCGTCGATTTTACCTTGAACAAACTATTGCAACTCGGAGGTTTTCCTCTCTTGTCATACCCCTTTCGACGCTTAACATCCGCCGCAAGATGCGGCCCGTTAATCTCATTCTTATGCTCTGGTGCCTCGCTCACCCAGCGTTCGGCGTGGTTCCAGGAGATTTGGATGCGTCCTTTGGAATGGGCGGCATCGTGCTCTCCAACATCGGCTCAGGCGTGAGTTTTGCGCGCTCGGTGGTGGTCCAATCTGATGATAAGCTGATTGTGGCTGGGTATTGTAGCAACGGTATAGACATGGATTTTTTCCTTGTTCGCTATCTTGCTGATGGTGGGTTGGACAGCTCGTTTGGCACCAATGGGATCGTAGTCACGCCAGTTGGTAGCGGGAACGATTATGGATTGAGGGCTGCCCTACAGTCCGATGGCAAAATCTTGGTGGCGGGCACTTCGTTCAACGGCAGCGACGACGATTTTGCCATTGTGCGATTTCATTCACATGGAGGTATCGATGCGAGTTTTGGTAACGGCGGGAAGGTGATCGTGTCCCTCGCAGTCGACGGCAGCACTAGATTGGCAGTTTTGCCTGACGGCAAGATTCTGGTGTCAGGAACAGTCAGCTACGGCAGCAGTAGTGCATTTGCGCTGCTCCGGCTGAACTCCGACGGCGGATTGGACACCAGCTTTGGCGTGGGTGGGAGTGTTACTGCTACCATCGGGGCAACAGGCAATACATCGCGAGCCTTGGCGCTTCAGCCAGATGGGAAAATTCTAGTGGCGGGCGACTACGCAAACGGCAGCAACAACGATTTCGCAGTGGTGCGATTCAATGCCAACGGAACACTTGATACTACTTTTGGCAGCGGCGGGAAGGCGGTGTCGCCAGCGGGCACATCAACAGACTATGCTTACAGCGTAGCGTTGCAGTCAACCGGACACATCTTGGTCGCTGGCTATGCATATGTGGGATCAACCTCTGATTTTGCGATGGTGAGGTTCACTGCTGCCGGGAGTGTTGATTCATCATTTGGGGTAGCTGGACGCATCTTGACCCCGATCGGCACGGGTGATGACTATGGGTTGGTGATACGAGTCCAGCCTGATGATCGTATCGTCTTTGCTGGGTCAACCCGGACAGGCACTTACACTGACACAGCAGTGCTGCGGTTTCAGGCTAATGGGAGTCTAGACACTGATTTTGGACTGGGAGGGAAGAGAACAACTACCGTCTCGCTGCTCTCTGATGTCGTATGGGAGATGGCCATTCAGAGCGACGGGAAACTCGTGGTGGTTGGGTCCGCGAACAACAATGTTGGGGCGGTCTACTCTGTCCTTCGCTACTGGGGTTTTTCACCGATGGACAGTTGGCGATTAAAGCATTTCGGGAATTCTAACGATGGTGGCAACGCATCAGATGGTGCCGATCCTGATTTTGACGGTAACACAAACTTTGTCGAATTCGCTCTGGGAAGTGATCCCCGAGCGGCCAATAGTGGCATCGGTCAGTTCCAGGTCAGCAACGGCAATGCCTATTACTCCTACACGCGGTTTAAGGATGCGATGATCGCTGGCATTTCCTGTTTGGTAGAGTGGAGCGATACGCTGGAAGCAAATTCTTGGACCACCACCGGAGTTTCTGAGATAGTGACTGATGGAGTGACAAAGCAAGATGTAACAGCGATCATCCCCACCGGCGTATCCCAGCATCGGTTCGCAAGGCTCAAGCTTCTCAAGCCATAGAACCTTGGAGAGGGAAACGGCGTCAGGCTGCATGCTCCTGAAAAAATGCGAGCCGTCCATTCATCGAATCCCCGCAAGGCAGAAGCAGCAGGCCCAGGCTGAGGCCGTGGAGAGCTTGGGATTCGCCGGCTTGCTCAGAAGTGCCCGGAGGTGTTCATCCGCCTCGTAGAGCGCGGGGTGAATGCGCCGACGATGAACGTGAACCGCTGATCCCCACGCCCGCCTCCCCCTTGACCGCCGCCCGCTTCCCCGCCTGCTGAGGTTCTTGAGAGGAAAGTGGCACCCTCCTTTTGCCATGCGTCGTTTTGCCGCTAACCTTGGAGAGTCATGAACCAGCTCATTTACGTCGAGACCAGCATCCCGAGTTTCTATTTTGAAACTCGGCCTGGGGCGCAAATTCAGGCTCGTCGTGAATGGACTCGCGAATGGTGGGAACTGGCAAAGTGGCAGGACGAGTTGGTCTCCTCTCTCTGGGTGATTCGAGAACTCGAAGAGACACCTAAGCCGAAGCGCTCAGAGTGCTTGGATTTGTTGCAGGGGCTTCGGTTGCTTCAGTCTGCCCCTGAGATTGATGAAATGGTCGAGCACTACATTGCCCATAAAGTCATGCCTGCGGATGCGGATGGCGATGCCCGCCACTTGGCAGTCGCCACGTTCTGGAAGTGTGATATTCTTGCCTCGTGGAACTGCAAGCACATCGCCAACGCCAACAAGAGCGATCACATTCGCCATGTGAACGAGGGTCTTGGATTTGAAACGCCCAAGCTCATCACGCCGTATCACCTGCTAGAGTCAGGAGTTGACCCATGAAAACCACACCATCAACGCCGCCCCCGGACACAGACGACCTCGAATGGCTGCGAGCCATTCGGCGCAAGCTCACGTCCGAGTTTGGCCACGACCAGAAGAAGCTCGGCGACGCCCTTCGGGCGCGCGAACAGCAGATGGGTGATCGCATCGTCCGCACACAGAAGCGTCTCGTTCCAGCGCAGTCCTGAGCGGTGAGAGTTAAGTGGCATCCATCCATCGAATCCCCCGCAAAGTAGAAGCCAGCAGGGACACCCTCAGCAGGCCCAGGCTGAGGCTGTGAAGAGCGTGGGCTTCGGTGGCTTGCTCAAGAAGTGCCCGGTGGAGTTCATCCGCCTCGTGGAGCGCGGGGTGAATGCGCCGACGATGAACGTGAACCGCTGATCCCCACGCCCGCCTACCCCTTGACCGCCGCCCGCTTCCCCGCCTTCGCCCTGGCCCGCTTCGGCTTCGCTGGCGACAACGGCAGCCAAAGCTTGAGCCGACTGTAGAGGCTCAGTCGTGATCAGACTTGAGTTGCCCCGGCATCTCTCGGCGTCGAGTCTGCGGGCATGAGTGCAGGAGTCAACATCGTCGTCGATCCGCAAAAATGGCCATTAAAGGGGCTAACAAACCCGCCCTTTCATATGAAGCGTCTGCGGTTGGTTGCCGCGTCGTCCTCGGAGCAACTTTGGAGATACTGTGAACCCAGGGACTTGGCGCAGATTGTCGTCTATTCGCGCAAGGAGGGGCCGCTTTGCGATTTTAATCGTGACTCTAAAGGAAGGATTCGTATTGGTTTGAATGCCTATCCAGATCCAGACATTCCAGCCGCTTCTGGATCATCGCTGAATGACTATTCGAAAATGGCGTTCCAGTTGGCCCATGAGTTCTGCCACGTCATCGCCGTCCACAGCCGCGAAGGGCAACGACACGATAACAGGCACCCCAATCACTGGCTTGAGGAGAGCCTTTGCGAGACGGCATCGCTGTTTGCTTTGAGGAAGATGGCTGTCGAGTGGCCGCAGCACCCTGAATATGCTCATTGGACCACTGGCGAAGGCAAGCCTTACGCGCCGTCCCTCCAAACCTATGCGCAAAACCGAATCGATTCTGCACTGCTCCGAGTGGCGTTCGAAGAGGACTTTCAGGCGTGGTTTGAAAGACGAGAGCCATTCCTGAGGGACCACCCCATCGCTATAGAAAAGGACGAACGAGTAGAAAAGCAACTTCGTGATGACTACACGGTGATCGCTACTCGCCTTCTGCCTTTACTTGAGGTCAATCCAGAGAGCTGGGAAGCGGTCAGCTTCCTCAATTTGACGCCACACCAGGATAACAAGCCGTTAGTAGAGCATCTCGACGAATGGAAGTCTGCTTGCCCAGCGCAACACCGACCCTTCGTTGCGAGTCTCGAACATCTGTTTCTTCCATCGAATCCCCGCAAGGCAGCAGCAGCAGTGACACCCTAAGCAGGCCCAGGCTGAGGCCGTGGAGTGTTCGAGCTTCGCAGGCTTGTTCAGCAGTGCCCGATGGAGTTCATCCGCCTCGTGGAGTGCGGAGTGAATGCGCTGATGATCGTCAAGGACGCCGAATCTCTGGGTCGCCCTCGCGATGCAGGTGTTGAAAGTCGCTGAGATTGATCGTGTAGAGCGTGTCCGCCTTGGCCTTTCGGGCGGCGACCAGATGCATGTAATCGTAAACGCCGCCGCCACGGACGCCTTGTTTCCGGGCGCAGCCCTGCGCCTCAATCATCTCGTCCACGCCCAACTCCACGAAGTTCACGCACGGCACGATGCTCTCGCGAATCATCTTTGCGGCGACGTCGGCATCGACCCTCAAGCCAAGTCTGCCGCCGGTGAGTGTCGCGAACGTCTCGTTCAATGCGTGCGGGGAGGTCCAGTTTCCGGCTTGGTTCAGCAGGGCGTCACAGGCGGCGTGATCTGGGTCATCTGGCGACAGAGATGCCACCAGCACCGAACTGTCCAAGTATTGGCTCATTTTCTCAAGGCTCGGTTGGCGAGTGCGGCCCGTTCCTCACGAATCGCCTTCCCGGCATCCATTTTGATGCCAGCCGGTGCGAGAATGAGCCGACCGCTCGATGACCGGATGGTTTCCGTGACCACCGGAATGTCCTTCACGATCTCAATGCGATCCGAAGTCACCTCGGCACGCAAGCGAACGCCAGGCTCTACGCCGAAGACACGCTTCAGGGCATCGGGCAGATTGATCTGCCCGGCATCGTCAATGGTAAACGTCGCAGTCATGAGGCTGATACTGCCATCCTATGCCTCGAACCGCAAGCCCGCCGTCATAGCCCCGCAAGGCAGAAACAGCAGGGACACCCTTTGCCTTCCAGGCTGAGGCTGTGGAAAGCTTGGGCTCAGAAGTGCCCGGTGGAGTTCAGCCGCCTCGTGGAGCGCGGACATTCCTCGCCTCACCTCTGCATCCAGCGGCTCCGAGATCATGGCTTGCTGAAGAGAGCACAACTCACGCCAGCGCCTCTTGGCAATACTGCACGCACTTGGCCACTTCCTTCACGGCATCGGAGCCTTCGGGGATCTTGTATTCGAGTTCGATCTCGGCGGGGAAGGTCCACTTCTCCTTTTTCATCAACTGCAGCACTTCCTTGATCGGGGTCTGGCCTTGGCCCCAGGGCAGGTTGCCGCCATCGGCGGTGCGGTCTTTGAGGTGGAGGTTCACGATGCGATCGTGATACTTCTCCAGCACGGGGATCGGCGACTTGCCCTTGGAGCCGGCGACGTAGTGGCCGATGTCGAGGTTCAGGCCGATGTATTGACCGAGCTCGAAGATCGGATCGTGGTATTCCATCTCCGGCAGGTTGTTGGTGTGGTTGTGGAAGCCGACCCAGATCTTGTGCTTGTCCGCAAACGGTGCCACACGCGCGGCGAGGATGGCATTGCGCTCGGTGGTCACGCCGGTGCAGCCCAGCGCCTTGGCCACGAGGAAGCTGAACTCAATCTCCTCATCCGACTGACCGAAGCCCATCTTGTGGATGTGAATGTTCACGCCCGCGTCGTTATACATCTTCCGCAGCTCACGGCACTTCGCGAGCTGCTGCTCACGCTCCGCGTCGGTGGCCTTGCCTTTGATGCCCGCGAAGTCCTGGATCGGCCCGCCCATGAGTTCGGTCTCGCTAAGGCCGTCGTCGAGAAGCGCCTTGAGCGTCTCCTCGGCTGTCTTCGCCATGCTGCGGTAGCTATAGGTGATGCAGCCGATGCGCACGCCGTTGAAGACGGAGTTGGGCTTGTCAGCGGCCGAAGCGAACCGTGGAAGGGTGAAACTGGTGGCGGCGGCAACGGCGGTGCCGAGGAAATGACGGCGAGAAAGCGGGTTGGATGTCATGAAATGGTGAACGGAGAAACGCGGCGTCTTTTGCCAGAATCGTGGAAAATGAAGGGCGTGGAGTGCTTGAGCTTCGCAAGCTTGCTCAGAATGCAGTTACTCCACAGCTCCCGGCCTGAGCCAGTAGAGCACGCTCATGCGCACGGCGATGCCGTTTTCGACCTGCTGATTGATGAGGCACTTCTCGTAGTTCATGCCGGTGTCAGTGATCTCGACACCACGGTTCACGGGACCGGGATGCATGAGGTGGAGGCCGCGCTCGCGCAGGATTTCGACGCGTTCGTTGGTGAGGCCGTAGTTCTTGTGATACTCGGCGGCGGTGGGGAAGAACGGCTCATCAAGGCGCTCGCTCTGCACGCGCAGAAGGTAGATGACATCGGGCTTCCAGTCGAAAGCGTCGCGCCAGTTGCCGAACTGCGGAATTTCTTGTGGCACTTCGCGCGGCATCATGGAGCCGGGGGCAAGGTAGGCCACGTTCATGCCGAGGCGACGGAAGATGAGGCTGGTGCTGCGGGCGACGCGGGAATGCTGAATGTCGCCGACGATGAGGGCGCGGCATCCGCGCAGGTCTTTGTGAATCTCGCGCAGTGTGAAGGCATCCAGTAGCGCCTGGGTGGGATGCGCATGCCAGCCATCGCCGGCATTGATGACGCTGGCACGGGTGTTTTTGGCGATGAGGTTCGGCGTGCCGGACTGTTTGTGCCGCACGACGATGTAATCGACTCGCATGGCTTCCAGGGTCTCCACCGTGTCCAAAACGGACTCACCTTTGACGACACTGCTCGATTCGATGTCGAAATGCGTGACGTCAGCGCTGAGACGGCTGGCTGCGACTTCGAAGCTGGAGCGCGTGCGCGTCGAAGGCTCGTAGAACAGCGTGAGCATCGTCTGGCCCTTGAGCGTGGGTACTTTCTTTACGCTGCGTTTGAAGAGGTCTTTGAACGGCACGGCGTTGTCGAGCACGAAGGCGATTTCCTCATCCGTGAGCGAGGCGATATCGAGGAGGTCTTTGCGCGGGGTCATCTCGTTGAGGCTTGGGTTTGTACGGTGCAGGCGTCCTGGCCGTCCACTTCTTCAAAGCGCACCGCCACACGCTCGCCGGGGGCCAGAGTGACCTTGAGGGCGGAAAAATCCGGCTGCACGGGGAATTCTCGGCCACAGCGGTCCACGAGCACGGCAAGCTGCACACGCTTTGGGCGGCCAAAGTTCAGCAATTCATCCAGCGCGGCACGCACACTGCGTCCGGTGAAGATGACCTCGTCACACAGCACCACATTGAGGCCATCGAGGTCGAAGGCGATGTCGGATCCTTCGAGCTTCGGCACCATCTGGAAGGTATTCAGGTCATCGCGATACTGCGTGATGTCGATGGTGCCAAAGTGAACCTGCATGCCGCCGAGTTTCATGATCTCCGCCGCGATGCGTTTTGCCAGCGGCACGCCACGGGTGAAAATACCGACAAGGGCGATACTCTCCGCGCCTTGGTTCGCTGCGCAGATGCTGTTTGCCAAAGCCGCAACTCCATCAGCCATCTGGGCCTTCGTGAGGAGCGTGCGATCATTGTCTGGCATGGCGGCGTGTGGCGGACAGTCCGGCGATTCGCGTGCTTGTCAAATCACCCGATGCCGAGGTTGCAAAGCAGGCGCGCCTTTGGTTTGATGCGTCCATGAAATCATTTCCCCGTGCCATCTTGATGTTGGCCCTCTGCGGACCGCTGGCTAGTTGCGATATTTTACGTGAGAACAAGCTGTTGATCACGACCCATGTCCAATCGGAGGAGATCGTGCATCCCACCGAGATCATGAAGCTGCCGATCGGCGGCACTGAAATGACCTTTCGGAAGATTCCTGAGTTCAGCCAGCGCAGCATTTCAGGATTTGAGTCTTTCCCGGCCGAGGACGGCCAAGGCTACGGCGTGCTGCTGCAACTCGACACCAAGGGCAGGAACGCGCTCGATCTCGTCTCCCGCATGAATCGTGGCATGGTTCTACTAACGATGGTCAATGCCCTACCAGTGGACATGGTCGAGATCGACAAACCAATCACGGACGGTCGCTTCACCATCTGGCGTGGACTGTCCAAAGACACCATCGACAAGATGGGCAAATTCTATCCGCGGCTGAAGTACATGAAATCCTCCTCGCGCTGGATGGACATGCTGCCCTCCACAGAAACAGAAAAGAAACAATCAGTCAAAGTGGCCAAAGATGCGGAGAAAGCCGAAGCCAAGGCCAAAAGTGACAAAGAACGTGGTATTCTCCCTTCAGCGCCCAAGACCAAGGACATCCCGCTCGAAGGCTTCAAGCGTCCCGGCACATGAGGAGGATTGCTTTAATCGCAGCCAGCGGCCTCGTCCTGGCTTCATGGCCTGTGTTGGCACAAAGCACACTGCTCTTGCCCACGGACAATCATGCGCTGTTTGACCAGCCTGCGGAGTTTTTCCAATTTGTGGACCGCGATTTCGAAGGGGCAAAAACCACGCCATGGGAAGGCGGTCAATTTGGTTTTGTCCGTGATCCGCGGCGCATCGGCAGTCGCATCGCCTATGCGCGGTTTCACGAGGGTCTCGATATCAAGCCGCTGCAACGTGATGCCAAGGGCAATCCACAGGATGAAGTGCGTGCCATTGCCGATGGCGTCGTGGTCTATGCCACAGCCGCCGCTAATCTGAGCAACTACGGTCGCTACATCGTCGTGAAACATGACTGGGGCGAGGGGCCATTCTGCTCGCTCTATGCGCATCTGCGTGAATCACGGGTTGCGGCCGGTCAAAAGGTCAGAGCAGGCACAACTCTCGGTATGCTGGGTTACACTGGCAGCGGCATCGACCAACGTCGTGCCCATGTCCATGTGGAGTTGAATTTGTTTCTCTCCAGCCGCTTCGAAGCCTGGCATGCGGCCAACTTTTCCACGCCTAATCATCACGGCGTTTACAACGGCCTGAATCTCATCGGCCTCGATTTGCAGGCACTATACCTCGCACGAAATAAGAACCCTACCATCACCGCCGCCGAAGCAGTACGTGCGACGGAAAGCGGCTATCGCGTGGCCGTTCCAAGCGATGCTGCAATGGAGATCGTGAAAAATTACCCTTGGCTACTGAATGGACCACGCCCTGCAGGCGGGGCAGCGAGCTGGGAAGTCACCTTCAGCCGGTGGGGATTGCCACTCGCCGTCAAAACTTTTGCAAGTGCTGTTTCCATGCCCACCGTCACTTGGGTGAAGGATGCAGGCATTCCGCACTACACGCACACTCGCGGTTGTGTGACTGGCAGCGGTAGCAGCGGCAAGCTCACGGCGGAAGGGCTGAACTTTGTGAAGCTCCTTTGCGGCTGGTTTTGATCACGGCTTTGCTTCCGGCTCCGGCACATAGAAGCGGCCCATGTACTCTAGAATCTTTGCACGGAGGTCTTCGCCGTCGATTTCGCCATTGTGGCGGAAGATGACCTCGCCACCGGGGGCAATGACAAGTGTGTGCGGAATTGGTCCCGGCCATTCAGGATCGAGCGCCTGAATCAAAGCGTCGCTGCTGGCTTCATTAAATATGTATGCGTTACCCTGGCGACCCTCGGCCTTGAGCGAAGGCTTCAGTTTGTCGTGAACGATTGCGTTGTGCTTTTCTAGAAAGGCCTTCACCGCTGGCAGTTCCTTTGGATCATCCATGCTGATGCTGATGAACTCAAAATCGCGCAGGCCAAACTTGCGCGAAGTGGCGACGAGTTCGGGGAATTCGTTCACGCACGGTCCGCACCACGTGGCCCAGACATTAAAGAGACGAACTTTCTTCGTGTCGTTCTTGCGCAGAGCCGCAATGCCTTTGGCGTCGATCAATTCGACCTCCACCTCACCCTTCTCCCACTTTTCGTTGTCGGCAGCAAGTTGGCTGCGCTTGTCGATCCACTTGGTGGAGCAGCCATGCGGCTTCGTGACTTCCACGGGTACCGGTTTGTCTGCTAAAAGTGCCTCGATGGCATTGCGGGCGTCAGGAGCAGTCACCGTCGCCTCATCCGCGTAGCGCGAGTCATCCAGACGGCCCTGATAGCGAAGCTTGCGTTCTTTGTCGAAAATCATGACGTGAGGTGTGGCCAGACAGCCGTAGGCAAGTGAGGTCTTCTGTGTTTCGCCGTCGTAGAGGTAGGGAAAGTTGAAGCCCTGCTCCTTGGCGTGGTGCTTCATCTCGGGGAAACTGTCGTTGTATTTTGAGTAGCCAAGTTCATCGGGGCGCAGTGCAGCGGGATCGTTTGGATTGATCGCCACGAGCTTCAATCCTTTGCCTTTGAAGTCCTTCACCAGCTTTTTGATGCGGCCTTCGACCGCCTGCGAGGTGGGGCAGTGATTGCTCAGAAAGGCGATCATGAGTAAATCGGCATCGTCGTAATCCTTGAGCGCGTGTTTTTCTTCGTCGATGCCGACCAGTTCGAAATCGGGTGCAGCCTCGCCGATTTTGAGTTCGTGAAAACCTGCAGGTTGGGAGGACGACTTTTTTGCTTTGGGCGTTTCAGCATTGGTAAGAGGCGAAAGCATTGCCGCTAGCAGGCAAATAGTGAGCTTGTTCATGGTCGTAATCATTCGGGTTTAGCAGCCTGACAGTTCCAACACAGGTCAAACGAGGCAGGATTGGATTCTTTGCAGCAAGGACAGAGCCATTCTTCGGCCGTCATGATGGGGCTGACCTCATGATGCGGTTTCAGCAAGGCTAGCGCCTGTTCGTACTGTTCATCATTGATAATGCAAAGCGTCGGCTGGAACACCATCGCCAGCATGTTTACGAGCTGGGAAGTGGTTTCATTCTGGATGAAGCAGGTAATCCCAGCCTCATCGAGCACCGACTTGTAGAAGCCGATCCGCGTGGAATCCATGCTGGTGTAGAGTTCGCGCATTGGATTCCGCAGATAAGATTAAACCTCAAACTCATCCGCTGGATCAAACGGCGGCATGGGCACGTTGATGATCTTCAGCTTGCCGACCGCGCGATGCACACAGCCGGGGCGGATCATCACGGTGGTCATGGGTTTGAGCGGAATGATTTCGCCATCGGCTTCGAGATGACCTTCGCCTTCGAGGACGATATAGATCTCGGTCATCTTATTGTGGTAATGCGCTTTGGAGTCGGCGTGGATGTCCGTGAGATGCACCGTGGCCAAGTTGTTCCAGTCCTCCTTGAATGCACGGCGTGCCTGACCACATGGGCAAGGCGTGGGCGGAATTTCATCAAGCTGAGCGACGGCGAAGCGAGGAGTGCTCATGGGAGGAATTAGAGTGCAGCCAGCGCCGCAGCGGCGACTTCGGCGGTTTGTTCGAGGTCGTCGCGGCTGTGGGCCATGCTGATGAAGCCGGTTTCAAATTGGCTTGGGGCGAAGTACACGCCGTGGTCGAGGCAGTGGTGGAAGAATTTGCGGAAGGAGGCGAGATCGCTCGTTTTGGCGTCTTGGAGGTTGTGCACTTCCTTCTCGGTGAAGAAGAGGCAGAACATGCTGCCTTTTCGATACCAGCGGTAGTTGAGGCCTTTTTTCTTGAGCACATCGAGCACGGCGGCTTCCATGATCTGACCGAGGTTTTCGAGCAACGCGTAGCCGTTTTTCTTCTCCAACTCACGCAGTTGGGCCAAACCGGCGGCAAGGGCCACGGGATTGCCGCTGAGCGTGCCGGCTTGATACACGGGGCCGAGCGGCGCGAGGTAATCCATGATGTCTGCACGTCCACCAAAGGCTCCGACGGGCAATCCGCCACCGATGACCTTGCCGAGGCAGGTGAGGTCAGGCGTGATCTTCTCCAACTCCTGCACGCCGCCCTTGGCGAGGCGGAAACCGGTCATGACTTCGTCGAAAATGAGCAGTGCACCGTGTTTCGTCGTGATATCGCGAAGTTTTTGCAGGAAGCCGGCTTTTGGCAATATGAGGCCCGCATTGGCTGGATAGGGCTCGACGATGATGCAGGCGATTTCGTGGCCTTTTTTGTCGAAAAGCTCTTCGAGGGCCGCTTCGTCGTTGAATGGCAGCACGCTGGTGAGTTCGGCGAAAGCTTTGGGCACGCCAGCGCTGTCGGGATTGCCGTGAGTGAGCGCTCCGCTGCCTGCGGCGACGAGGAGACTGTCGCTATGGCCGTGATAGCAGCCGTCGAATTTCACCAAGCGATCACGGCCCGTGAATCCGCGTGCGAGCCGGATGGCAGACATGGTGGCTTCGGTGCCGCTGCTGACCATGCGCACTTTTTGAATGCTGGGCACCCACTGGCAGATGGTGCGGGCCATTTCGACCTCGTAGAGATTGGGGATGCCGAAACTGACGCCGTCTTTGGCGGCATTATGGATGGCTTCGATGACAGGAATCGGCGCATGGCCAAGAATCGCAGGGCCCCAGGTGCCGACGTAGTCGATCATGCAGCGGTCATCCACATCGTAAATGCGGCAGCCCTTGGCTCGTTTCACAAAGAAAGGATCGCCGCCGACGTTGCGAAAGGCGCGCACGGGCGAGTTCACGCCGCCGGGGATGTATTGCTTGGCGAGGTCGAAGAGTTTGGTGGAAAGAGGTCCGTTGGGCATGATTTGGGGGTGGAAAGGAATACGCGGGAGAATTTAAGCGTCGAACAAAAGGTTGCCGGGAACCGTCTGTGTCGGCTATTCTCATTCCCAAGCCCAGCCCTATGCCTATGAAAGCGCTCTGTCGGATCCTTCTTGTCCTGTTCGCCTTGCAGACCACTCAGGCGCAGGTTGCGACCTCGAGTTCTCGCATCAAATCATCTTTGCAGAATTTGGAGCCTGGCACGTTTTCCGTGGAAGGCATGACGCCCAAGCCGGTGGTGGTCAAAGTGCAGCTCGAAACGCCGATGTATCCCACCAGCAAGTTTCAGGGCGCGCTTGGCTCCTTTGCCCCCGGCACATTGGTCACACTCATTGCCATGTCGGACACAGCCTACCGTGTGCGTGGCCGGGCACGACATGGCGATGTCGCGGGCTGGATTCGCCAGGCCGATGTGCTGTCCCCCGATCCGAATCTGGCCGCGAACCTCAAGAAGCTCTATGATCGCACCAAGAAGGTCGAGGAACTCATCCAGAACCATCAAGTCGCTCTCGGCATGACCAATCAGGAGGTGCATGCCTCCTTGGGCAAACCCTCCCGCACGAGCGCCAAGGTCAACGCCAACGGTAAGGAAGAGAAACTCGAGTTCAGCGTCTATGACAAGGTGCCGCAGACGACCACCTCGCTGAACGGCTTCGGCCAGATCGTACAATCGGTGATCTATGTGCGAGTAGAAGTCGGCACGCTCGCTGTGAGTTTCAAAGATGGCGTCGTGTCTGAGATAGAGGAGACCAAGGGCAGTCCGCTTGGTGGTGGTGGCGTGCAGACCGTGCCAAATCCCCCTGTTTTCTGAATCAGCGAGTCGCCTCTTTCACGCGCTCGGGTGTCCACTCCGCCGCACGCAGACTGCGCAACGAGCGCGCATCATCACGCTTCGCCAGACGTTTGCCGGCTTGATCGGTGATCAGCCGGTGGTGATGCCATTCCGGCACCGGCAGGCCGAGCAGTTCCTGCAACAAGCGATGTAGGTGTGTCGCCTCCAACAAATCCTCGCCGCGTGTCACCAGCGTGATTCCCTGTAGCGCATCATCGACCACCACTGCGAGATGATAGCTCGCCGGTGTATCCTTCCGCGCCAGTACCACATCGCCAAACACATCGGGCTGCGCCTTGAAACGGCCACGCTCGCGATCGGCCCATGAGAGTTCGTGTGAAACCAGCAGCATGGCTTTGCTAACATCCAGCCGCAGCGCATAAGCCTCACCTGCCGCGATGCGTTCGTTCCGCTCTGCCGCATCACGACCTCGGCACGTTCCAGGATACAGCGGCCCATCGGGTCCCTGTGGCGCATTGCCTGCGCGTGCGAACTCCTCCTGAATCTCACGCCGTGTACAGAAACACGGATACAGCACCCCCAATGCCTCCAGCTTCGTCAAAGCCTCCCGATAATCATCAAAGTGATCCGACTGCCGCCGCACCGGCGTTTCCCATTTCAAACCGAGCCACGCCAAGTCCTCAAAGATCGCCTCTTCATAATCAGGTCTCGATCGCGTGCCGTCGATGTCTTCGATGCGGATCAAAAACCGCCCTCCCGGCCCTGCTGCCTCCTGAGCAAAAAACGCCGCATACGCATGCCCCAAATGCAGCCATCCGGTGGGACTGGGGGCGAATCGCGTGACCTCGGCCATGGTCAAAACTTCCCCGGCTTCACCACCACATCGCCGTTCTCGAATTTTCCACGCATGACACTGCGAAACACATGTAGATCAGGACGGATCATGCCGTGTGTGTTACCGCACTTCACCTTGGTGACTGGTAACATCGGTGATTCCTGCCAGCCGCTTCTAGCCGAGTCCATGCTGCCTCCTTGTAAATAGAGGGTGTGGTCAAATCTCTCCTTTTCGTGAACTTCGCCATCATGAATGTGCAGCGTTGGGAAAAACACGGTGCCTAACAAGGCTGTCGGAAACGAAAATGCCATCGGGTGAACTTGTGCATTGCCTGCTTTCAATTTGAAGACGGCGAATCCAAAATCTGCATATCCCGGCAGTTTCGCCCAAACGCCTTCAGGCAGGCGAAACCGGGCATCCAAGCGGCTGAAGTCGGCAATCGTCGGCACAAAGCTCGCATCATAGGCACCGACGGAAACGACTTTGAGAGAATAAACGGGGGCTGCTGCGGTTGGAACTGCGCCAAATGGGCCTGCTCCCTTACTCGTTGGTTCAGGAAACAATTCCCAGAGGTCCTCAAATACCGCTTCATACTTTGAAAAGTCGAAAAACTTCACCGCGTCCTCGTCTGCGCCGGCTTTGACTGGAATCGGCAGTACCATCGCCAACTCCTGCGGCGCATTCATGGACATCTGGTAAATCAGCACCTGATTTCCATGCTCACCCAGTCGCGCAAAAATGCGCGTGTTTTTGACCTCCTCGACTTTTCCTGTGAAGCAGCACATGATGCGCATGCTAGCCAACCGACTCACTTCTTGTCCAGTATGAATCTTACCGATCTCGTCTCCCACCTCGATACCGAACTACGCATCGCCGAAATCGCCGACTACTCGAACGCACTCAACGGCCTCCAGCTCGAAAATCATCTCGGCAAGGTCACCAAGATCGTCGCCGCCGTCGATGCGACGCTGCCAGTGATGAAGAAGGCGATCGCCGCAGGCGCGGATTTACTCATCGTGCATCACGGTATGTTCTGGACAGGCCTGCAGACCTGGACGGGGCCGGTGTTTCAAAAGATCAAAGTGGCGCTGGATGCAGGGATGGCGGTTTACAGTTGCCACTTGCCGTTGGATTTCCACCCCACACTCGGAAATGACGCCGTGCTGGCTCGATCACTTGGTTTTGAGCCCTGCGGAAACTTCATGAAGACCAAGGGCACCGAAAACGGTGCGAAGATCGAGACGGAGATCAGCCGTGATGAACTCGTGAAGCGTCTCGAAGCCTCCACCGGTTCGCGTGTTCATGTGTGCGCGGCTGGACCGGCTGTGTGCCGCAAAATCGGCATCATGACCGGCGGCGCGGGCTCCGAGGTGGGCACGGTGTCGAAAGCAGGCATCGACACCTTCATCACCGGTGAGGGACCGCACTGGAGCTACACGCTCGCGGAGGAACTTGGCATCAATCTCATTTACGGCGGCCATTACGCCACCGAGACCTTTGGTGTGAAGGCCTTGGCGGCGCACATTCAGACGAAGTTCGGCATCCCTTGGGAATTTGTGGATCATCCGACGGGTTTGTGAGAAAATGCCTGCATGAATGCCGCAGCCGTCCATAAGCCTCTGCATGCACATCCTGAGCCAACGCGCTGGACCACGCTGCTGTTTCTAGCCAAGGCGAAAGTCCACCAACTACGCCGTGGCTTAAAAGACTGGCGTGATGGCATCTCAACGCATCCCAAGAGCCATACGATGATGTCGTTGCCCGTGGTCGCTCAGTGGCAGTCTGATCTGCGGCATGGTGATTACGCCTCGGCGCGTGAGAGAGAACTTCAAGAAGGTAAAATTCAAAATCTGCGCGTAGCCGCAAAGATGCTGCATGGTGTGGAAGTTCCAGCAGGTGAAGCGTGGAGCTTCTGGATGCAACTCGGACGGATCACACGCCGCAAAGGTTATGCCGAAGGACGCGAACTCCGCGAAGGCTGCCTCATCCCACAGATCGGCGGTGGCCTATGCCAGCTTTCCGGTGCCATTTACAATGCAGCTCTCGAGGCAGGGCTGGAGATCGTCGAACGCCATGCACATACGAATTCTGCCGTCGGTTCCCTTGCGCGCATCGGGCGGGATGCGACGGTATTTTGGAATTACGTCGATCTGCGGATGCGTGCGCGCTTACCTTGGCGCATGGAGGTCGTGGTGACAGACACCCAGTTACAGGTGCGCATCCGTTGCTCGGAAAAACTTCCCCGTGGCCCCATCGAACCCGCCGAACCCTCGCCAGCCACGCCATTAAACTCGTGCGCCACCTGTGGCATCGGTTCCTGCTTTCGCAGTGAGTGACCTCCGGTATGCCCTTTCTCGGGACAGCATTCTTTGAGCGCGATGTCCTGACCGTCGCCCGTGATCTCATCGGCGTGGAATTGGTCTGGAACGACTGCGCTGGCATTATCGTCGAGACCGAAGCCTATGCCGTGGAAGGAGATTTAGCCTGCCACACAGCTTCACGACCCAGTGCGCGGGAGTTTGTGAAATCAAAACCTGCCGGCACGGCTTACGTTTACCTCAACTACGGAATGTACTGGCTCTTTAACCTGCTCGTGAAAGGCGGCGAACGTGACGGCCTCATCTTGATTCGTGCTCTAGAGCCATGTCGTGGCCTCAAGCAGATGCAGCGGAGGCGCAATCGTATCAAACCGGAGGACTTATGCTCTGGCCCTGGCAAACTCGCGAATGCGCTCGGCATCGTCGGCACACATCACGGCACGGTGATGTGTGGGCGCGGCAAACCGGCTGGCGTAGGATTGAAACTAACCGCAAGCCCTGCTCACGAAGTCGTCAGCGACGTGCGCGTCGGGATCAGCCAAGCGGTGGACTTTCCGTGGCGCTTCCTGTCACGCCACAGCCCGCACGTCAGTGTGAAGCACGGGAAGGTGAAGGTGCCGAAGACTTAAAAGAAGCCACCGCCAAGGAACAAGCGCAGCGCCGCAACGATGGCGACAGCGACATTGATGGTCAGGCCTGAATGGCACTCGGTTAAGCAGCAGCACGGTAGCGTTCACGATGGGGGATTTCTTGGAACTTGTGGCGCGGGGCAGTTAGTAATTGATAGGACTTCGGCCTTCGTTTTTTGGCGCGCGGTTCGCGTCGATCAGGACGTAACGGGTTCT
>CANIBP010000044.1 GCA_947466075.1 Verrucomicrobiaceae bacterium | reverse complement strand
GTGAAGAACGCATCGTGCATGTTAACGACGCCACAGTGAAACTCCTCGGCTACACCCGTCGGAAGTTGATTGGCCGCACGCCATGGAATGCTGGTATCGTCGGGCGCGGCGAATCCGCTGCATCCCGTGATCGCCTCAAAAGACTGTTCAGCGGGGAGACTAGCCCTGCGCAGGAAACGGTTCTTGTGGCCAAGGATGGCAGCAAGCACACCGTCGGGCTTTCCGCCGCCACCATGTCCGGCGCCGACAGTTCCATCGACCGCATCATCATTACGGGCAACGACCTCAGTGAGCGTAACCGACTGCAAAAAGAGATCCTCAAGATTTCCGAGCAAGAGCAGGCGAGCATCGGCCACAATCTCCACGACGGAGTCGGCCAGACCATGACTGGCATCGGCAGTCTGATTGACGTACTCGAAGCCGAACTCACAGGCGAACAAAGGGCAAGCGCCAGCCGGATTCGCGAACTCGTGGGTGAGGCCACCCAAGAGGTCCGCCGCATGTCGCACGGCCTTTCTCCGGCCGCAGTGAAGAACCGCAGCCTCGCCGGCGCTCTCGAACTGCATGCGACGATCGTTCGTAGCAATTTCCGCACGGCCTGCGTCTGCGAGATTGAACCAGGGATTGAGGTGACCGATCCCGAACGCGAGATGCATCTTTTCCGCATCGCACAGGAGGCTGCCAACAATGCCATCCGCCACGGCCATCCAAAGCAGATCAAAATCTCCCTACGCCGCATCGGAGGCACCGAGTGCGAACTTCGAATCGAAGATGACGGCTCCGGCTTCAGCAAGTCCGGCGGAAAAAAGAGCGATGGCATCGGCGTGCAAGTAATGGACTACAGGGCCAACCTGATCAATGGCTCGCTGGAAGTCAACCCCGGCCCACAAGCGGGCGTCGTCGTCACCTGTCGCTTCACGCCCTAGAATGCCAAATGCCTGCGTTCAACCCCATCAAGAGTTGATCAGGAAAGGACACATCCACTCACACCCAGTCCCAGCCCCACATCCAGAGCCAACTCGACCCGGCCCCTTCAAAAGCAATTTCCTAGCAGCTTCCCACGATCGAAGCCTCCTGATGATCGCACGCATTGCCCTCCCCAACCTGACTTTGGTCGCAGCGCTTCTCGCCGGCATCATGCTGCCGGCCAAGGCATCTGCGGAGCCTCCGCGCAAACCGCTGGTGGCTGACCTTTACGTGGACATGGGATCGGGCAAGCCCGGCGATGCGATGACCATTCAGCTCCTCGATGCCATGACGCACGGAGTCGGCGGCACGTGGAGCATGCGGCGCGGACCCGAGAAGACGGACACGCCGCTCGCCGAGTTCACCGTCTCGGACGCCAAGGGCCACCTGCCCGTGCCGGTCAGCGTAAACGGGGTCATTCACAAAAATGCGGGAAACCAACGCGGCTGGGCGTGTGAGATGGCCTCGCCCGTGCGCTGTGTCTCCTACACCTTCAAGACGCCGCACCCAGCGGTCAGCGTCGGTTTCTTCCTTGAATATCACGGTTCCAAAGCATGGACACCGCTCGATTTAGTATGCATCAATTCGGGCGACGATTTCGTGGTCATGAACACCAGCGAGCATCCACAAACGCCTGGCGTCCGCGTCCATACCGGCGACCGCAGCCTCGACAACAAGCCCAAGCCATCGCGCGCCGGGCCGGTCATCCCCCTCGAAGACGGTAAGCTCTATTGGGTCAGTATGCGTTTCACCCAGCACGGCGATTCATCGCTCGCCTTGTTCGACCCCAAGACTTTCGAGCAGATCGGACCGACCTCCACCCTCACCCTCACCTCCAACACCCCCGCCCGCATGATCCAAATCGGGCGCTGCGACAAGCACCCTGGCGTCATCCCGCCGACGACCATCTATTGGAACGATTTCGTGGTGGATTGGACTACAGCGCGGTTTCCGCTTTTGCCTTAAACTGCGAGAAAACTGCTTTTAAGGCGTGGCGATAATGGGGTCAGACCCGAATGGCACTGAATAAGGCCCATTTGGGATGAAAAACGAGCATGGTTTTGTGTTGTGTTCGTTGAAGAACAATGACTGCACACACGAAGTTTTTCCCGTCATTTCACCGGCTTCTTTTTTTGGGCGTCCACCTGTCAGCAAGAGGAGTCTTTTAGAACGCAAGTTACGTGAGGCGGACAGGCTTTGTCTCACGCAGTTGCATACGCTCTTTGAAGATGTGCCGCCACCCTGGCTGGTCTCCTACAAGAGTGAGGAAGGTGCCAACAGCCGCCACCGCAGATGAACGTCCGCGCATTGACCACCACCCAAACTGACACACATCCTGCATTCCCCCAGTGAAATCCTTCTTTTGAGTGGTACCGACGGTCGGACTCGAACCGACACATCCTCACGGATACAAGATTTTGAGTCTAGCGCGTCTACCAATTTCACCACGCCGGCATGTCTCAAAGAAGGAACTCGTAGTTAGCGAGATTGCCGGAGGTTTGCAAGGCTTTTGGCGGTCCGAGTATCTCCTGCATCAAAATTGCCTGCCGCATGAGGGCGGGATCACGCCGCAGGTGCTGCAAGGTGGCGAGCATAGAGACGGCGGTGGTCTTGTGCGGCGGATCGTAGGCTTCCTTGGCGACAGGTGCCGGAGCTGCGGCAACAACAACCGCCGGGGGCAACTGCGCTGACGGAACGGCAGCACGTGCGGGTTGCTGGCGCTGCTGCGGCACCGGCGGCGGCCTGGCGGAGGGTTTTGCCGTACGAGCGTGCTGCACCGGGCGTGCTGGTACCTGCGCCTGTTTGGCGGTTTCCTGGAGTTCTTTCCAGGCCTTGCGCAGTTCATCCCAAGGTGAGGGCGCTGCGGGCGGCGGTGGCAACGGCGGCGCGTTCTGGCCGGTTTGCTTGAGCCACGCGGCTTCGCGCATCTGGCGCTGCTCCTCCGTCATCTGCGGCGGGGCACTTTGACGCCTCATCTGCCAGTTTTCCCACAACCACTTAACAAAGCCTGCCACCAACGCGATGACGATGATCGCCGCTTGGAAGGGATCAAAGTCAGCGCTTAGCAGCAGTGGAGGAGCTTGGAACATGGAACTATTTTGCCGAAGGTGAATCACCGGCGATCTTGGTGCGCATGTCGGTGTCGGCGAGGACGTTTTTGTATTTGGCGTAATCCATGACGCCGAGTTGACCGTTGCGGAAGGCTTCAGCGATGGCTAGCGGCACTTGGGCCTCGGCTTCAACCACCCGTGCCCGCATTTCTTGGGTGCGGGCGGACATTTCCTGCTCCAAGGCCACGGCGGCTGCGCGCCGCATTTCAGCGTTGGCTTGGGCGATTTTTTTGTCGGCCTCAGCCTGCTCGGTTTGCAGTTTGGCACCGACGTTTTCACCGACGTCGATGTCGGCGATGTCGATGGAGAGAATCTCAAAGGCGGTGCCGGCATCGACACCTTTGTGCAGCACGAGCTTGGAGATGTTGTCGGGATTTTCGAGTACGTCCTTGTAGGACATGGAGGAACCGATGCAGGTGACGATGCCTTCGCCAACACGGGCGATGACCGTTTCTTCCGTGGCACCGCCAACGAAGCGATCAAGATTCGTGCGCACCGTCACACGGGCGAGGACGCGGATGGAAATGCCGTCTTTGGCCACGGCCTCGATCTTGCCGCTGCGGCCCATGTTTGGATGCGGGCAATCGATGACCTTGGGATTGATGCTGGTGCGCACGGCTTCGAGCACGGTCTTGGTGGTGCCTTTGCAGGCGAGGTCGATGGCGCAGGCGCGATTGAAATCGAGCGGAATGCCCGCTTTTTCGGCGGCGATAAGGGAGAGCACGACATGCGTGACCTCACCGCCTGCGAGGAAGTGCGCCTCAAGCTGATCGGTGTTGATGGGGATGCCGGCCTTGGCCGCCGTGATGCGTGTATCGACGATGAGAGCGTTCGGCACGCCACGCAGCCACATGGCGAGCAGGGTGGTAATGCTGACCGGCGCATTGGCAATCATGGCACGTAGCCAGAGGTTGAAGAACTTGGCAACGATCAGAAAAACGATGAGCAGAACGATAACGACGACGCCGTAAATGAAAATCCAGACTGGTTCAGGCAGCATAATGATGGAGGGGTGGTTTGAGGTTGGTTAAGTTGAGATTAATCGAACCAGCAGATTGCCAGGTTCGGTGGCAATGACTTCCACCTGTGCTCCTGCGGCGGCCAGACCGTTTTGGCAACGCACATCGTAGCGCTGGCCAGCGATTTCAGCACGTCCCAGCGGACGCAGTTCGGTGAGAGCGACACCTTTTGCGCCTAGAATAGCGGTAACTGCGATGGGTGTGTCGATGCTGGTAGTGAGTGTCAATGCGCGGCGGAAAAACTTGGCGGCAAACCAACGCATCCAAGCCAGCAAGATCGCAGCAGAAAAGACCAAGATGCCGAGCGCCAGCGCCAGACGCAGGCCAGAACTCCAATCTGCCAGTTCGTCCGACATCAGCGTAAGCCAGACGGCAGCGAGAATCGAGATCGTGCCAAGAATACCTGCTACCCAGCCGGGCAGGAAAGTCTCCAGCATCATGAGGAAGATGCCGAACAACGTGAGGATGGCGATGCTGGCGAGCATGGTTAACTCCATGCTGAACGCGGCACAGGAGGGCGTCAAGACGCGATGCGAATTCAGCGTGTCGGTGCCAGCGATTGGCTCCAAACCTTCGCGTCGGTAGGAATGCTGCCGAGATTCAAGAACGTTGGGGCCGCAGGACTGGCAAATGTGGTGCGGGCTAGCCGTGTGACATCCGCTGTAGCAGCGGCTTCAAGCAGACTTTTGCTTCCAGACTTCGCCGGTGATCCAACAGGCGCCCGGGCCAGAATCGGATCGCCACCGAGGTCGGCACGCGGTTCGATGCGTGTCCAAGTATTCGCGGACCAATAGTCGCCTTTCCATGCACGATGCGGGCTGGTGGGGACATAGATCGCGAAGCGGTCAAACAGCACCTCGGGCACATAGCGGCTGCCGACACGGCTGGCGAGTGGTGGATCCGTCGGATCGGGGCGGTTTTCGGTCGATTCGATCAGATATTCTTTGTCGTCGATCTTCACCACACACCACGCATGACCACCAAGATCGCCATAGCGGCCCAAGGCCACGCGCACTTGAAAACCACGCGACATGAGCCAGTCCGCCAGGAAGATCGAGGAGTCCTCGCAGTCGCCACGCTGGAGGCTCTGCGTTTCATCAGCGAACTGCCAGCAGTCAGTCTGTTCTTTTTTAGCAAAGTTGGTGCCCGATTTTGCACCGGGATCGTTGGTGTAGCGGCAATTGGCATGCACAGCGGCCCAAATCGTAAATAGCTGCTGAACTCGTGACTGGTTTTTTGCAAACACTGCCGAGGGGGCATAGCCGGTGAGAAACTCATTCACGTAGCGGAAATTGCCGGCACTGTCGGCGGCGATCACTGCGTATTTGCGGCGGCACTTTGGGCATTCCAGCGCCATGCTGCGCTGGGCACGAGAGAGCTTCATGAAATGCGGCTGCTTGCAATGCACGCAGGTGCTGAAAAACGGCTCATCAGCCGACTTGGACAAAGCCTCGGGGGTAAAATCACGCAACCGCTGGCCCAGTACCAATAAAGCCTCGTGCATCAACCCGCTGGCCCGCGGCCGCAGCGCCACGGCCATATGCGTCATCTCCGGCTGAGAACGATGGGAATATTCATGAAAGCGCTGGCCCAACTCACGCAAACTCGGGCTGCTAGCAGAGCAAACAGAGACACGGTAGTAACGCGGCATCCCTTCCTGCACCAGTTCAGTAACTTTGTTGAGGTCAGAGGTATCGATCTTGGCAAATTCACGGTCCAGCCAGGCTTCCATTTCAGGATCGACGCGGAGCATCGGGGTTTTCGCCGCTAACCGCGAATAATTGAACTGGTCCACCAAGTCCACGCGGAACCGCGCTGAACTGTATTGAGCACCAGGACTGGTCATAAGCTCACCCAGCCGCATTTTCCACCCATCCAACCAGCCCTCCTTCATGGCGGCAATGCCTCCCGCCAAAATGACGGCGGAGGCGACGGACCAGGTGATGAGTCGGCTATTCATTCGCAGCCAAATTATAGTTTTTATAAGGTTTATGCAACCAAAACCCTCTTTCTGACAAAGTCCTTACGTTTGTCAAAACCCACCCCGTTTTGGCCAAATCACCCTATTTCTTCACGGTATAGGGAACTTTGGGCGTGTAGGGCCACAATTTCGGAGCGGTCACTCCGATGGCTCCAAACAGCGTGCCCGGACTGTCATCCACGTTGTCACGAGGATCCCCAAACCACGCCGCCTGCGGATTTCCGCTGGCATTGGAAACAAAGATGCCCCCACGCTCCGAACGTCCAATCAGCACGCCTGCCGTGCGGATTCGTTCCGGTGCCAAGTAGTAAGTTCCCTTCGAGGACACGACCTCAGCCTTGTAAACCCCCACCGGGAACAAAACCATGCCCTGTCCGCACTCACGCGACTCATTCGGGCCGATCACGATGCTAGGAGCATCAGCCGGGGCGATTTCAACGGAGCCGCAGGCAGCAAGCAGCAGCGGGGCGATCAGGGCGGGAAGAAGACGGGATAATTTCATGAGAAGGGTGGACGGAATAAAGCCGGTTGGTAAATCGAACACCAGCATTGAATCAGGAAATGTGCCATGCCTCACTTGGATTTCAGCGTGAGCGTCACCCGCAGCACCTCCGCCACGCTTTGACCGGGAATTTCCAATGCCCGTAGGGTCAACAAGCCCCGCTGCGCTGCCAGCTTAATCGTACCGAGCGAAAGCGTGTGAAAATCGCGCATGTAGCTCTCACCTTTGCGCGCTGCCCGATCCTGATCGTCCAGCAGGCGTGGATACCAGCCCGGTATGACCTTGCCAGTCGTTTTAGCATCACCGAAGCTCAGCACAATCATTGATCCCACGTCCGCCTGCGGGCAGACATATTCGATGCTTGCCTCGTATTCGCCTGCGGTGTGAACATCGATGTCCCACGTCATCGAGGCATCCTTGGTCTTCCAATTCACGAAATAAGAGCAGTTGGGTGCGCTCGAACTGCGCTGCACGCCGCCGTGTGGCTCGCCATCGCGTGCCGGTAGCATCGTGATCGGGAATTCGCTGTAACCGACGGGATAAGGACGCTTATCCTCGTTTTTAGGACCGCCTTTATTTGACCCCTTCCCTTTGCCGCCAACTGGCGCTGCTGCATAAGGACTCCCAAAAATCTCCTCGTGCCACGCCGTTGCTTTTACCGCGAGTTTTGCCGCGAGTTCAGGCTGCTCTGCAGCGATGTCTTTCTTCTGATTCGGATCCGCCACCATGTCAAACAAACCACCCACAGCATCCAGACGATGCGTTTGAGTCCGCACGCTCAAACGCCCACCGTTGTAGTTCATCAACTCTCGTGATCCGTGTTTCGTCTCGCCACCGAGCAGCAAAGTCGAAAAATCCCAGCCATCCAGTGGCTTCGTGCTCACCATCGGCACACTCGCCAGTTTTGTGAGCGTTGGCAGCAGATCAATCGCCCCTGCGATCGGTGTGATCATTGTCCCAGGCTTGATCTTCCCCGGCCAACGCATGAACAGCACCGAACGCACCCCACCTTCATCCGTCACACCCTTTTTGCCCTTCATTCCGCCGTTCCAGCGTCCACTGTTGGGCCCGTTGTCACTGAAATAGACGACGATGGTGTTCTCCGTGAGTTTGAGTTCATCGAGCTTCTTCAGCACGCGGCCCACGTTCATGTCGATGTTGTCCACCATCGCCAGCACTGTGCGAGTTACCGCCAGATCTTCTTTATCTCCCTCCGCACCGCGCATCGTCACCGGTGAGTCTTTGAACTTGTTCCAATGCTCGTCCGGCACACTGAACGGTGAATGTGGCGTCGTCAGCGGCACGTAACAGAAAAATGGCTTCTCTCGATTCGTCTCGATGAACTCCATCGCCCTCCCCACCAACACGTCCACAATGAAGCCCTTCGCGCGAAACGCTTGCCCGTTGTGCTCCAGCGGTGGGTCGAAATACTCACCCCAGTGACCACTTGTGTAGCCCACATACTCCTGAAACCCACGAGCATTCGGATGATACGGCCACTGGCTGCCATTGTGCCATTTGCCGAAGGCCCCCGTGGCATAACCGCTTGCCAAAAAGCTGTCGGCGATGGTCTTCTCATCCGTGTTCATCCGCTCTTGTCCCGTCGAGACCCCCAGCACCCCGCTGCGCGAGTGGTAGCGTCCTGTCAGAAACTCCGCTCGTGTCGGTGCACAGAGCGCACACACAAAAAAGCGGTCAAAACTGGCCCCCGCCTTCGACAATGAATCAATATTCGGCGTCTGAATGTTCGTGTTGCCATTGATCGAGTAATCACCCCACCCCGAATCATCCGCCAGAAACACCACCACATTCGGCGGCGCCGCTTGAATAGAATGTACAGCGAGGAGAGCAATGGACAGGCAGAATAGCTTCATCATCGTTCCGTAACGCAGGCCGCACCTGCCAGCTATCACTACCTTGAACAGCGTCGAACTCCTCCCTTGACCCCGCCTCGAAAGCCACTACCATCCGCGCCCCACGCCCCGGCGAAAGCAGCATTCCGCGCCTCGCCCGGTCACGTGACCTCATCACCATGAAAGAAAACATCCATCCTAAGTCCGCTGAAACGACGATCACCTGCACCTGCGGCACCGTCTATAACACGGTGTCCACTGTGCAGAACCTGCGTATCGGTATCTGCTCCGCCTGCCATCCTTACTTCACCGGTGAGCAGCGCTTCATCGACACCGCCGGTCGTGTGGACAAGTTCGCCCAGCGCTACGGTTCCACCCGCGCTCGCCGCACGGCTCCGAAGCTCGAAGCTGCCGCTCCTGCTGCCACCGAAGCCTAGCTCTCGTATCTCTCTTTTTAGCCAAACGGTGTCCATGCCTCGTGCTGGGCACCGTTTTGTTTTGGGCTGCTTGGTTTCAGTGAGCAGTTCTCAGTTTTCGCTCCAGTTTAGCTCCTGCGAGCACGATATGATCGAGGACGATTTTATCGCACCCCGCTTCCACTCCGCCTGCTGGCTAACAACCGTAAACCACCGTCAACAACCGTTCAGCCACGGTCAACTCCCCTCCGCTTCCCATGGATTACTCCGCAGTCATCGCCGGCAAACGCACCCGCTTTGCCGACCTCGAAGACGTCATTGGCAGGCCGAACTTCTTCGATGATCCCAAGAAGGCTGGTGAGCTGCTGCGCGAGCATCGCAACCTGCAAAAACTCCTCGCCGACTGGGCCGCGTTTGAAAAAGCGCAGACCGAGCTGGCGGAGAATCGCGATATGGCCAAGTCCATGGATGATCGCGAAATCGCCGAGATGGCCGCTGCCGAGATTCCCGTGCTTGAGCAGCGACTCATCGATCTCGAAAAATCCATCCAAGAGTCCATTCTGCCGCCTGATCCACTCGAAGGACGCGATGTCATCCTCGAAATCCGGGCTGGCACCGGCGGTGATGAAGCATCGCTCTTTGCCGCCGATCTTCTGCGCATGTACACCCGCTTCGCTGAAAACCGTGGCTGGAAGGTCGAATCCCTCGACACCAGCCCCTCCGACGTGGGTGGCTTCAAGGAAGTCATCGTCAAAGTCAGCGGCGATGATGTCTATCGCGTCATGAAATACGAAAGCGGCGTCCACCGCGTGCAGCGCGTCCCCGCCACCGAAGCGCAAGGCCGCATTCACACCTCCGCCGCCACTGTCGCCGTGCTGCCCGAGGCCGAAGAGGTCGATTTCGAACTCAAGTCCGACGAAGTCCGCATCGAAGTCTGCCGTTCCTCCGGCGCTGGCGGTCAGGGCGTGAACACCACCGACTCCGCCGTGCAGGTCATGCACATCCCCACCGGCACCATCGTCCGTTGTCAGGACGGTCGCAGCCAGATCAAGAACAAGGAAAAAGCTCTCAGCATCCTGCGCTCACGCCTTCTGGAGAAAAAGCAGCAGGAAGAAGCCGCCAAATACTCCGCCAACCGCCGCAACCTCATCGGCAGCGGCGGCCGCGAGGAAAAAATCCGCACCTACAACTACCCGCAGAACCGCGTCACCGACCACCGCATCGAGCTGACCCTCTACAACCTCGACCAGTTCATGGAAGGCCGCATCGACCCCATCCAGCAGGCCCTCCTCGCCAGCGACCTAAAGGAACGTCTCGCTGAGGCCGGATTGAATTAAGGAACCCACTCAGACCTTCAAGCCGAGCGCCATCCGCGCTTCCTTGCGCACCACTTTGGCCGCCTTGATCGCTTCCTTCAACTGACGGGCCGTTGCCTCATGACCGGGATAGCGAAACTCCACCGCGTAATCGGTCAGACCTGCCAGCACCGGCAGCATAGCAGCCCACAGCGGTTCTACCGGAAGCAGCAGGTTCAGCAGCTTTTTCAGATCATGCGTTTTGGGAGACATGATATTGGCCTCCTCCAAACGTGCCTTGAGATATTTCTCCGCGCTTTGCTGGCACAAGAAACAGCCCTGTTCATGGAATGTCATCTTGCGCCGCCGCGACAGAATCAGCGCGAGCTGGTAGTCCGCCTCCGCCTTCTTGATCCATTCACGCGTGGACGGCTTCATACATGACCTTCCCTTCGTTGGTGATGTGCGTCATAAACAAATCCTTTTGTCGCACCCGTCGTTCCACCTCGGACTCTCCGCGCACCAGCACATCCACTGGAAAATCAGCGTCCACCGTCAGCCGGATTTTCACCGCCGTGTCCCGCATCACCCGCCGCGACTTCGGCAGCACCACAAGCACGTCCACATCCGAATCCTCGGTCGGCTTGCCGTAGGCGTACGAGCCAAAGAGGATGATCCGCTGCGGCTTGCAGGCCACAGCGATGTCATCGCAGTAACGCTTGATGTCCTTCATGGAAATCATGCATTCAGTAAGCCTCGCAACTAATGGCTCATCAACTCGTTTTTCCCTCAACGGCAAATGCGCAAACAGGTTTCATCTTGCAGCAGAAGGTGCCAAACGGCACGCTGTGGCTCATGCACCAGCTTTCGCCACTCCGCAGCATACTGCTCCTGATCGTTCTGGGATGTGCGCAGCTCACGCCTGCGCAATCACCTGCGCCAAAGACAGCACCACCCGCTCCTGCCAAAGCCTTACCGCCCCCCACAAAGGAGCAGCAGGAGGAGATGGCACGACTGGACAAGGAAGCGCATCAGCTTTTTGAACAGGGTCAGTTTGCCGAGGCAGAAACACGTTTCCGAACCCTGCTCGCCCTGCAGCAGCGTGTGTTGGGCGCGGAGCATCCCGATACCTTGAAGTGCCGGCACAATATCGCCCGCATGCTTGGCAATCAGAGCAACCCTGCGGCGGCGGCGAAAGACTACCGCGTTCTGCTGCCCGTTCGGCAGCGTGTGCTCGGTATCGAGCACCCTGACACCCTGGAAACGCAGCATCACCTTGGCAGGAGCCTGCAACAAATGGGACAGTATGCCGAGGCGGAGCAAGTATTTCGTGAAGTGATACCGCTGCGGCAAAAGGCGCTGGGATTGGAACATGCGGACACTCTGCTAACCCGCTATGATCTGGCTGAAGTACTGCGCGAGGAGGCAAAGTATTCCGAATCTCTGGAGCAGATCCGCATCGTCCTCGCCATCGAACGACGGGTGCTGGGTGAGGAGAGTCTGAAAACTTTGGCGAGTCGGAACAATCAAGCCGTGACGCTGTTTGCCGCGGGCAGAAAAGTCGAAGCGACGAAGGAGTTCCGTGCCATTCTTGCCATCCAAGAACGTGTCGCAGGTGAAGACGATCCCGACACTCTCACTCTGCGGAACAACTTCTGCGCCATGCTGATGTCTCAGGGCAAGTATGACGAGGCCGAGCCGATCCTGGCCAGGCTGCTGGCAATCCGGGAGCGCACCTGGGGCATCGCCCATCCAGAAGCCTTGTCATCACGGAACAATCTGGCGGCAGCTTTTGAAGCCCAGGGCAAGCTGGTGGAGGCTGAAAAAGAGCTGCGTCTCGTCTTGAAGATACGCGAGCATGAACTTGGCTTCGAGCACTCGGATGCTCTCAAGAGTTGCTACAATCTGGCGGTCTCTCTTTTCAAGCAGGAGAAATACCCAGAGGCGCTGGGACTGGCGCAGCGGGCGGAGGCGGGATGGAACAAAGTCATGGGGCCAGACCATCCTGAAGCCCAACAAAGCAAGAAGCTGCGGGCGGCCATCCAGGCGGCCATGCAGAAGAAGGCACCACCGCAGTAAACCCGCCGTAATCGGATGCTGGTTTGTGCTGTGGAGTAAGAGATGACATCGATTGAAACCTTTGATAGCGCTTGGCTCGCCTTGATTTCACGGCATGGATTTGTCATTGCCAATCAGGCATCAATCCTGCTCTGTCAGTCGTTTCATCCAGCCATGTCCGAAACACCTCCGCCCACTCTACGCCACCACGGTTTCCAGCTTCTCGAAGACGACCTGCACTACCTCATGGAGGCCTTTGCCAAGGTGCTGCGTCAGCTTGGGGAGCCAGAATTGGCCGACTGCCTGCCGTGGATCGGCACCGGCGTGCCGCAAAAGACGAATCGTTCCCTCGGTCAAGCTTACTCCATTGCCTTCCAGCTTCTAAACGTCGTCGAGGAACGGGCCGCCTCGCAGATTCGCCGTCTGCGCGAGAAAAAACATGGACCCGAGGCCGAGAAGGGCCTGTGGGCGGACAATTTGAAGCAACTGCGCACCCTCGGCCTCAACGAAGCCGACATCCTCGCCGCACTGCGTGAGGTCTGCGTCGAGCCCGTGCTCACCGCGCATCCCACCGAGGCGAAACGCGAGACCGTGCGCGAACTGCACCGCGAGATCTACAGCCTCATGAACCGCCATGAGAACCCGGCTTACACGCCGCGTGAGCAGGCCCGGCTGCAAAGCCAGCTTCAAACCCAACTCGAAAATCTTTGGCGCACCGGTGAGATCCACGTCACGCGCCCCAGCATTGAAGCCGAACTGCAAAACGCGCTGCATTACCTGCGCGATGTGTTTCCTGAAGCACTCACACGTGCTCACACTCATCTGCGTGAGGCCTGGCAGGCCGCTGGCTACGATGTGACTCAGATCGACTCCTTGCCGCCCCTGATCCGCTTCGGTTCATGGATCGGTGGCGACCGCGATGGACATCCCTTCGTCACCGCCGATGTCACCCGTCATGCCTTACAGGTCATGCGCAAAAACGCCCTGCGGGTGCAGCGCCGTGCCATCGAATCCCTCGCTTTCCATCTGCCGCTCAGCTCGCTGTTCCAGATCACACCGCCTCAGCTCACGGAGTTGATCGCCACACTGACTGCACAGCTGAAAAACGAGCCGCACATCGACATCACCTACATTCTGGAGCGCAACAAAGAGGAGCCATGGCGTGCCGCCGTGTACCTCATGCGTGCCAAGGTGATGCTGGCCATCGAGAAGCCCACCTCACCTGCGGCTTATGTGCAGCCGAACGAACTGCGTGCTGACATCGACGCCCTCGCACAAACCTTGCTCGATGTCGGTTCCAAGGCCGTCGTTGAAGAACAAATAGTTCCCTTCCGCCGCAACCTCACCGCCTTCGGTTTCCACTCGGCTGTGCTCGATGTGCGTCAGAACTCCGCCTTCCATGAGAAAGCGCTCGATCAACTCCTGCGTGCCGCTGGGCTGCTCGACTCCGGTTCGTTCATCGATTGGAGCGTTGAGAAAAAACGCGAACTACTCGACCGCGAACTCGCCTCGCCACGTCCCTTCCTCTCGCCCGGCATCTCTGCGGGTCCTGAAGCCGACACCGTGCTCGCTTGTCATCGCGTCTTGGCCGACCACCGCAAGCAATTCGGCAACGCCGGCCTGGGATCACTCATCGTCTCGATGACGCGCCGCGTCGAAGACCTGCTCATCGTCTATATCATGGCCCGTGAGGCCGGCTTGATGGAATGGACGGCCGAAGGCCTCGTCTGCCCGCTGCCCGTCGTACCGTTGTTTGAAACCATGGGCGACCTCGAAGCGGGTCCCGGCATTGTCGAGGCTTTCCTCGCTCATCCGGTCACCCAGCGCAGCCTGAAAGCACAAAGCAATGGCGGCACGCCGGTGTTCCAAATGATGGTCGGTTACTCCGACTCCAACAAGGACTGTGGCATCGTCGCCAGCCAGTGCGCCTTGCATCGTGCACAGCGTGAGCTTTCTGCCACGATCCTCAAACACGGAGCACGTCCCATCTTCTTCCATGGTCGCGGTGGCACAGTAGGCCGTGGTGCAGGTCCCACGCATTGGTTCATGGAAGCACTGCCGCACGGCTCCCTCAGCGGCGGCATGCGCATGACCGAACAGGGCGAGACCATCGCCCAAAAATACGCTCACATCGGCTCCGCCGTTTACAACACCGAGCTGCTCATGGCATCGACAACGGCCGCCACGGCACGCCATCGCAGCACGGAATCGCGCGCACATCCCGCGCTCGAACCACTTTTCGACAAACTCGCAGCCGACAGCCGCGATGCCTATCGCGCCTTCCTGCATGCACCGGACTTCATGAAGTTTTACCGTCAGGCCACGCCGATCGATGCCCTGGAAAACTCACGCATCGGCTCACGTCCCGCCCGCCGCACCGGCCAGGCCTCGCTCGACGATCTGCGTGCCATTCCATGGGTCTTTTCGTGGACGCAATCACGCTTCTACCTCCCCGGCTGGTTTGGCGCTGGCAGTGCCCTATCAAAGCTCAAAGCAGATGATGCCAAAGCTTACGAAACCCTCGCTGCCGCCATTCCCGGCTCCGCCTTCCTGCGCTACGTGCTCACCAACATCGAAAGCTCCCTCGTCAGCGCCAACACCGACCTCATGCGCGCTTACGCTGGCCTCGTTGAAGACACCGCCGTGCGCGAGCGCTTCCTCGGCACCATCCTAACGGAATACGAAACCACGAGAAGCATCATCGACGATCTTTTCCATGGCACCTTCGAAGAACGTCGCCCTCGCCTCGCCTACACGCTCAACATCCGCGAAGAACCGCTCAAAGTGCTGCACCAACAGCAAATCGCTTTGCTCCGCGATTGGCGTGCTCTCGCCGCCGCCGGTAAAACCGAAGCCGCTGATGCCATGGTCTCCGATTTGTTGATCTCCATCAACGCTATCGCCTCCGGCCTGCGCACTACGGGTTGATCACGCTCTGCCGCGATACTCCCCCGGAGCCACGCCGACCCAGCGCTTGAACACCCGCGAGAAAATCGCCGCGTTCGCATAGCCGACATTCGCCGCCACGACTTCGAGCTTATCGTTTTCCGTTTCCAGAAAGCGCCGCGCCTGCTCCATGCGCAGACACGTCAGGTGCTGCATCGGGCTTCGGCCCAGTTCCTTCATGCAAAGGCGACGCAGATGCTCCGGGCTGCAATGACTGCGATGCGCCAGCTCTGCGAGCGTCCAATCGCGCCTCAAATCCTGCTCCACGTCGGCCCACAGCTTCCCGACGCGTGGCTCTTTACTTCGCCAGGGCTGCGCAATGCGGCGCACCGTGCCGTGGAGCAGTTCCAGCCAGTGATGCAGCATGCGCGGCTCCTTTTCGCCCTCCCACTCGGCCCGCAGGCCAGTCATGATGCGCGCAATTTCATCCGCATGGGCCATCGGCATCACTGGCGATGCCGCGCCGACCACTGGTGTGACAAAATTCGGCTCATCGTAGCGAATCCACGCAAAACACCAGCGCTCGCGGCTCTTTGCCTCAAACGCATTCAGCACTCGCGGAGGTGCCAGACACACCATGCCCGGCTTCACCCGCTGCCAGCGACCATCGAGCATGATCTCCCCTTCCCCGCTCACACAGGCCAGCACAAAACTACCCGCCGGCGTCATGCGCACACGACGATATGGCGGCAGCGCCTCATCCATCCCGAGGCGTGCGATGCGGTGTGTCGTCATCTCCACACACTCCCGCGCCTCCACCACCCAGCGCTTCGTGCGTGGGCCGTCGATGGTGGTTTCGTGGAGTTCGTCTTTCATGAGATTCATTTAATCGCTGTTCCCCAACGATGTCACGCACAGGTGCATTTCAGGCATGACACCGTGCATGCGGTTCTGCTAGCCTACGCCGAGCATCCCCGTTAATCCAACCATGAAGCCAATCCTCGCACTTCTCCTCATCACCACCGCACTCCACGCGGAGCCCGTCTCCATCTTCGACGGCAAAACCCTCGACGGCTGGGACTTCGATCCCAAAATCTGGCGCGTGGAGGACGGCATGATCACCGGCGGCTCCACGACGGAGAAAATCAAAGAGAACCACTTCATCTGCACGAAGAAGAACTACCAAAACTTCGAGCTGAAGCTCAAAATCAAAGTCAGCGGCGATCCCAAGACCGGCCTTATCAACAGCGGCATCCAGATTCGCAGCCTGCGTGTGCCAGGCGGCGCGCACATGTGCGGCTACCAAGTCGATTGCGGTGCGGGATGGTTCGGGAAGATTTATGACGAGTTCCGCCGCAACAAGGTCATCTGGGCACCCACGCCCGAGCAGCAGACCGCGCTCGACAAGGCCATCGACGTCTTCGGCTGGAACGAATATCGCATCCGCGCCGAAGGCACGCGCATCCAGACGTGGATCAATGGTGTCCTCTGCATCGACTACACCGAGACCGACCCCAACGTCGCGCTCGATGGTCTCGTCGGCCCGCAAGTTCATAGCGGCGGCGTTTGCCTCGTGCAGGTGAAGGACGTGACGATTGAAGAACTCGCGCCCACACCGAACGCTCCCACCTGGCAGTCGCTCGGCGGCGTCGATGAGGCCCGCAAAAAAGTCGCCCCACCGAAACCGCAGGCCGATGCCGCCAAACCGAAACGCGACATCAGCTACAACAACGTCCAAGGCACCGCTTTGAGCGCGGAAGAAGAACAGAAGAAGTTCCACCTGCCCGAAGGCTACGAAATCGAACTCGTCGTGCAGGAGAGCGAAGGGCTCGGCAAGTTCGTCAGCGTTTACTTTGATCAACGAGGACGAATGTGGACGCAGACCGCGCTGGAGTACCCCGTCGATGCCAATGAGAACCCTGCCGCCGCCGAGGCGGTGTATGCGGCCAAAGGCAAGGACAAGGTGCTCGTCTATCCGCGGGAGTCTTTGAATGGAAAGATTCCCGCGGGTGGACTCACCAACGGCACCGTCTTCGCCGATGGACTCGCCATCCCGCTCGGCATTCTGCCCTGGGGCGCTGGCGATACCTGCTACGTGCAGCACGGTCACGACTTGAAGCTCTACAAAGACACCAATGGCGATGGCAAGGCCGACAAGTTTGACGTCGTGCTCACCGGCTTCGGCGTGCAGGACTCGCATCTCTTTCCGCATCAGTTCACTCGTGCCCCCGGCGGTTGGATCTGGATGGCGCAGGGCCTTTTCAACAACAGCAAAGTCCACAAGCCCGGCAGCGATGTCGTCGTCGATTACCCCAAATGCGGCATGGCCCGCTTCCGGCCCGATGGCAGCGAGTTTGAAATGACCAGCATCGGCCCGAACAACATCTGGGGCCTCGTCATCACCGGCGAAGGCGAGACCTTCATCCAGGAAGCCAACGACTACGGCTACCCCATCATGCCCTTCCACGAATACAGTTATTACCCCGGCGGCATGGAGGCGTTCAAGAAGAGCTACCAACCCGACTTCCCACCGATGACTGACGTCCGCATGGGCGGCACCGGCTTGAGCGGCCTCGCACTCATCGAGTCTGGACCGCTCGTAGTTCGGGCTTCAGCCCGTTCAGAAAGCGTCGAAGAGCGGGCTAAAGCCCGAACTACGAACGACCTCACCATGGCCGTCGCCAACCCCATCATCTCCAAGATTCAAACCATCGCCATGCATCGCGACGGCGCGTATTGGAAGCTGGCGCAAATCCCCGACCTCATCACCTGCGACGACCCCTTCTTCCGCCCCGTCGCCCTCACCAACGGCCCCGACGGCTGCATCTACATCGTCGATTGGTACAACAAGATCATCTCCCACAACGAAGTGCCACGGGCGCATCCTGACCGCGACAAGACGCGCGGCCGCATCTGGCGTATCAAACCAAGGAGTGACGGCTTCCAGCCGTCAGCCAAAACCGAGACGGCTGGAAGCCGTCACTCCTTGCCAATCCCCGACTTCACCCGACTCAGCGACGATGAACTCATCGCGATGCTCGGTACGGAACCTGTCGCGAAAGCTCATCTGGCGTGGCAAACGCTGGCAGATCGAAAAAAAGGGGAAAGGCGGGATTACACTCCTCCAAGCTTTTCTGAGAAACTGCATTCCATTCTCACAGACAGCAAAGCCAGCACTCCAACGGTGATCCAAGCCATATGGATTTGCGATGACGTTGGCGAAACCGAAAGCCTGCCGTTTGCCCGTTGCAAAACGCTAAACGCTCAATTCGAAAAGTCCAAGTCTCAATGGCTGGCTCATCGCGCCTACTTTCGTCAATCGGAGGAAAGCACCAAACATCCGACCAAACCTCAGATCGAGGGCGAAGTCGGACTTCCCCTGCCAGGCACATGGAATGGGCTATGGCCGTCTTGGAAATTTTTGGACAATCTCAAAGCCTCCCCTGTCGATGAGATCAATGCGCTCGGTTATGCACTGGCAAAGTATCAGTGGATGCAGCCTTCCCTATCCAAGGAAAGTTCAGAACTGGCCAGGTCCGAAATGATTGCGAGACTCCTCGCCTTCGCCAAACCCAGCCTCCCCAGCGGCCCCGCGATTCCATCCTCCCGCGGCCCGAAGCAAATCCCCGTGCGCGAGGCCTACGACCGCGAGTTCGAGCGCTTCCTCGTCCGCATGTTCCTGGAGCGTCATCCCGACCTCGTCGCGAAGTTCCTCGATTCCGAAGCCGCTGCGAAGCTGCCCGTGGAGGCTCGCGTGCTCGCCTCGCTCGCGTTGGAGCCGAAGGCCAGCGCTTCCCGCGTCGCCAAACTGCTCCCGCAGCTCGACCGCGCCCCGAATGACGAGGAACTCCTCCGCCTCGCCCAGTTCCCCGCCGAAGCCGGTGTCGGCGAGGCTCTCCAAACACTCCTCACCCACGAAAAATCCCGCGCCGCCGTCGCCGAGAAGCTGCTGGCCCAGCGCACGAAGCTGGATGCGAAGCAGATCGCGCCGCTGCTCACTGAAACGGCGAAGAGCATGCTCGGGAGCGCGGACACTCCGGTCCGCAGTCTTGCGCTACAACTTATCGGCGGCTTCCAGCTCACGAGCTTGGAAAGCGATCTCGTCGAGCTGGCAAAGAAGGGCGCTTTTCAAGCGCCCACGGCGGTTGAAACCCGCCGCTCCTTGCTCACCACCCTCCGCGACCTCCGCAGCGGCGAGGCCGATCTCTTCGCCACACTCGCGAAGTCCGATCCCGATCCGCTCACACGCGACGCCGCCCTCGAAGCCCTCGCCGCCTCACGCGCACCCGATGCCGCGACGAAGCTGCTCGCGCTCTATCCTTCGCTTCAACCCGCACAGCGTCGTAGCGCACTCAACACGCTCTCCAGCACCCAAGTCGGCGCAAAGACCATCGCCACCGCCATCACCGACCACCGCCTGCCGATCACCGATTTGGACGGCCCCACGGTCGAACGCCTCGCCACCGTGCTCGGCGACGACCCCGCCATCACCAAACTCCAGCAGCAGCTCGGCGGCATCTTCCGCGAGGTTTTGCTGCTCGACGGCCAGGACACCGCGTGGGTCGATTCCAAGATCACGCTCGATGGCCCCTTCACCGTCGAGACTTGGGTTCGCCTCGCACCGAACATCGGCAATCAGGACGACATCCTCGGCGTGCCCGGCGGTGTGGAGATGAACTTCTTCCAGTCCAAGTTCCGCGTCTTCGGCGGCCCCGAGTTGCACGATGTCGCCACCGCCACCAAACCGATGACACCCGACCTGTGGACACACATCGCCGTCACCCGCGATGCGAAAGGCATCATCCGCATCTACCAAAACGGCGAACTCGACGCCACCGGCACCAAACCCGCACCCGCCAAATGGGAAAACTGCCGCATCGGCTGGAGTGGCCCGAAAGGCGGCACTGAAGGCGTCATGACCGAGTTCCGCGTCTGGAAGCGCGAGCGCTCCGCGCCGGAGATCCGCGCCAACTTCGACCGCATCCTCGCATCCGCCGAAGGCATGACGCGCTACGACTCCAAATGGGGCAAGTTTGAAAAAGGCGCCCGCGTTGCCAAAACCATCGATACCCCGCCACTGCTCACCGAGGAGCAGGCCAAGACTCTGGACACCAAATTTGCCAAGCTCACCGCCCTCGCTCCCAAAGGCAACGCCGCCAACGGCAAAGTCCTCAGCGCCCTCTGCATGGTCTGCCATCAGATCGGCAACGCAGGTGGCCAGATCGGCCCCAATCTCAGCGGCGCCGGCGCGATGGGGCTCGAAGCCGTCTTGCGCAACATTTTAACCCCCAACGCTGCCATGGAACCCGGCTACCGCATCTTTCGCGTCGAAATGAAAAACGGCGACCTCATCGACGCCTTTTTCGTCAGCGAGGACAAAGACGCGACCATCATCCGCATGCCCGGATTGCAGGATCGTCGCATCAACAAAGCCGACATCCGCAGCACCAAGTTCATTCGCCGCAGTTTGATGCCCGAAGGATTGCTCGACACGCTGCCGGATCAGCAGGTGGCGGATTTGCTCGCGTATCTGATGACGCTGAAGGGCTAGGAAGCAGGCGACTCGTGTTTGACAGGGCTTTGGGAATCCCGATAAGCCCATCCATGCCGTCCGCCCCCACCGACATCCCTGCCAAACCCGCCGCACCAGCAGACCTGGAAATCAAAGATGCCCAGCTCATCTTCAACCATGTCTGGAAGCAGCTCGAAGCGGACTATGGCCGTGAGAAGCTGCGCTTCCCCAAAGAGCTGATCCTGCTCGGCGGTGCACCGGGTGCGGGCAAAGGCACAAACACGGATTTCATTCGCGAAGTGCGCGGCATCACGGCGGAACCGATCGTGGTGAGTGCGCTGCTCGACAGCCCGGAAGCACGCAAACTCAAGTCTCAAGGCGGCATGGTGGGTGACCGTGAGGTGGTGGGCATTCTGATCCGCAAGCTGCTCGAACCCGAGCAGCAGAACGGCGCGATCCTCGACGGCTTCCCGCGCACGAAGGTGCAGGTGGAGTGCTTGAAGATGCTGTTCGACGAGATGATCCGCCTGCGCCGCGATTTTTCAGAGACACCCGAGGCGGCGCATTTCAAGCAGCCGATCTTCCACATCATGGTGCTGTTTGTCGATGAGACGGAAAGCATCGCACGGCAGCTCAAACGCGGACAGGAAGTCCTGGCGCATAATGCGGAGGTGCGCAGTTCGGGCCTTGGCGATCTTTGGGAGGAGCGTGCCACCGATTTCGATGCCAAGCTGGCGCGGAATCGTTACAAGGTCTTCAAGGAGAAGACCTATGACGCACTCGTCTCCCTCAAGTCGATCTTCCACTACCACTTCATCAATGCCCAGGCGCCGCTGGAACTGGTGCAGGACAACATTGTCAAAGAGCTGGAGTATCAAAGCTCGCTGGAGCTTGATCCGCGCACCTTTGACCAATTGCGCGATCTGCCGCTGGCCAGCGAGATCATTCGTCATGCCCGACAGGACTTGGTGCGCCGGCTGGATGCCTACAAGGTCGAGAAACCGGACCTCATGCAGGCCGTCGTGAAGTTCATCGAGGAGAAGATGATGCCCATCATCGTCCGCCATGCCATCTCCGGCCGCGCGGACATCAATTCCGAGGACAAGCTCTTCCATGACACCGAGGCGCTGGCGATGCTCATCGACATTTTTTCCGAACGCGGCTACCACGCGACCGCCGATCTGCACCTCATCGAAATCCCCGACCGGTTTGATCTGCAAACCGGCCAGATTCACTGCCGCAAGAAAAAGGTCTTTCGCTTCCGCATCATTTTCAAAGGCTCCGAGATTCGGCGCGGTCAGTTCCTGCCTTGAGGTCCGGTGTTTGCAGGTTGCGGGAATCCCTCGCTCCCTCTACACATCACGCCTCATGTCCACCATCGTTGTTACCCAGAAGAATGGCGTCGCCTGTGTCGGCGCTGACACGCTCAGTTGTCTCGGCTCGCTGCGGCAGAAAGCCCAGCACGTCGTGAACAAGACGAAGATCACCAAGATCGGCGACACCTACATCGGACTCACCGGCACCTCGGCGAGTCTGGTGGTGATGAACAGCTACTTCGCCAATCCCGAGCGTCCGCGTAATTTCTCCTCTTGCGAAGCCATCTTTGAAACCTTCCGTCATGCCCACGCCTGGCTCAAAGCCGAGTACTTCATGGCCGCCATGCCGGACAAGGGCGAGGAATACGAGACCACGCAGTTCTACGGCCTCGCCGCGAATGAACATGGCATCTTCGCCATCTACTCGTATCGCTCCGCGCAGCAGTTCCACAAGTTCTGGGCCGCAGGTTCGGGCCGCGACTACGCGCTCGGCGCGATGCAGGCCGCGTATGACAAGTGCAAAACGGCGGAAGAAATCGCCCGCATCGGCCTCGAAGCCGCCGCTGAATTCGACAGCGCCACCAGTGCTCCTTTGGAAATCCACACTGTGCCGCTGCTCTCTGCCGCGAAACCGAAAGCCTCCCGCAAGAAATAGTTCTCTCTCACTTTCTTCTCCAGCCATGAAGCGCCTCTTCCTCACTCTCGTTGCCGTCAGTTCCGCCTTCGCCGACGGCCCCAAGGACAATCAAATCGCCGACGTGCGTCCCGTGCCACCTCCGGGTGTCGCCGTTCCCGATGCGGATCATGCACGCCTCACGGAAGGTTTGAAAAAACTCCGCACCGCGATTGATGACGCCGTTAAAGCGCAGGCGAAGAACCCACAGCTCGCCGATCTGCTGCCTGACATCGAGATCTACCACAAGACCGTCGATTGGGCGCTGCGTTACAACGAGGTTCACAAGCTCACCGAACTGAAAAGCGCGGATGAATTGATCGTGGAAGGCTTGCAGCGTGCAGAGCAGTTCAAAGCCGGCCAATCACCGTGGACGAAGCAGAAGGGCCTCGTGGTGCGCGGCTATCGCTCAAAGATCGACGGCTCGGTGCAGCCCTACGGCATGGTCATTCCCGAAAGTTATGTCGGAGCGCCCGTGCGTCTCGATGCGTGGTGCCATGGACGTGGCGAAACACTGAGCGAACTCGCCTTCCTCGATCAACGCCGCAAACAAGTCGGTCAGATCGCGCCGAAGGGTGCGCTCGTGCTGCATCCGTATGGTCGTTACTGCTGCGCGAACAAATTCGCGGGTGAGATCGATTTGATCGAAGCCATCGACCACGCCTCCAAATTCTATGCCATCGACGAAGACCGTGTGATCGTGCGCGGTTTCAGCATGGGCGGTGCTGCTGCGTGGCAGTTCGCCGTGAACTATGCCGACAAGTGGTGCGCCGCGAATCCAGGTGCCGGCTTCTCCGAAACTCCGGAATTTCTCGGCGGCTACCAGAGCGAAGACGTGAGTGGTGCGCCGTGGTATCAGCAGAAGCTGTGGCATTGGTATAACGCGACCGACAACGCCCTGAACCTCGAAAACTGCCCCACCGTGGCCTACAGCGGTGAGATCGACAAACAGAAGCAGGCCGCCGACATGATGGAGAAAGCACTGCGTGGCGAGAACGTCGATCTGCTCCACATCATCGGCCCGCAGACGGCGCATAAGATTCATCCTGACTCACTGATTGAAATCGAGCGCCGCCTTGCTGACATCGCGGCCATTGGCCGTGACCGTGCGCCGAAGGAGATTCATCTCTCGACGTGGTTCCTGCGCTACAACCACATGTTCTGGGTCACGGTCGATGCTTTGGAAGAACATTGGGTGCGCGGCCGCATCCACGCCCGCATCACCGGCATGTCCGAGGTGACGATCAAGCTGCAAAACATCAGCGCCTTCACGCTCGACATGCCTTCTGGTCATTGCCCGCTGTCGCTGCTCTACAAGCCAACGGTGGTCATCGACGGCCAAGTGCTCGAAGTCACGCGACCCAAGCTCGACCGCTCTTGGCTCGTCCATTTCCAACTCAAGGACAGCAAGTGGTCACAGTCGCTCGGCATCGAGGATGCGGACAAACTGGTGAAGAAGCATGGCCTCGAAGGCCCGATCGACGACGCTTTCATGGACAAGTTTCTGTTCGTGAAGCCTACTAAGGCAGGCTTCAGCGAAAAGGTCGATACCTGGGCCAAATCGGAGTTGGAACGTGCGCAGTTTGAGTGGCGCAGACAGTTCCGCGGCGATGCGCCAGTCAAAGATGACACCGCCGTCAGCGATGCAGACATTGCGGCCAATAACCTCGTCCTCTGGGGCGATCCACAGAGCAACGCGATCCTCGCCAAGATCGTCAATAAACTGCCGATCCAGTGGTCGAAAGACAAACTCATCGCCAATGGCAAGACCTACGATGCTGCGACCAACGCACCCGTGTTGATCTACCCGAACCCGCTCAATCCCGCGAAGTATGTCGTCATCAATAGCGGCTTCACCTACCGCGAATACGATTACCTCAACAACGCCCGTCAAGTCGCCAAGCTGCCAGATTGGGCGGTGATCGACCTGACCAAGCCCAAGACCAGCCAAGCTCCCGGTGGCATCAGCGACGCCGGATTCTTCGGTGAGCAGTGGGAATGGAAAGCGGAGCCTGCCAAGAAATAGCCATGCAGCGCACACCCATCATCTTGGCTCTGCTCATCGCGTTAACCGCAAGCGCGCAGTCGCCCAAAATCGAAACGGCGTTCACCAACAGCCTTGAGATGCCGTTTGTGCGCAACGCCAGCATCAATGCGCTGGTCTGCCGCTATGAGACACGAGTGAAGGACTATCAAGCCTTCGCCACCGCGACGAACACCGACTGGAAAAAGCCCGATTTTCTGCAAACACCTGACCATCCAGCCATCAATCTCAGTTTCACCGAAGCACAGGCCTTCTGCGAATGGCTGGGCAAAAAGGAAGGCCGCAAATATCGCCTACTCACCGATGCTGAATGGAGCCTGCTTGCTGGATTGAAGGAGAATACCGATGTAGCACCGAAACTGCAGCCTGTGAGCACCGGCATCTATCACTGGGGCACAGCGCCGCTCTCCAGCAAGGTCGGCAATTTTTGTGATGAGGCTTTCGGCAAAAAATACCGCGCCAGCTACGACGCTAAATGGCTGGAGATCGATGATGGCTTTGCCGACACCGCGCCTGTCGGCAGCTATCCCGCCGATTCAAACGGCCTGTTCGATTTCGCCGGCAATGTATGGGAGTGGGTTGCTGGCTGGTATGATCCACCAGGCAATACGCTACGCATCGTGCGCGGTGGCGCCTTCCGCACCGGTGGCGAGAAACGCCTCATGGCATCATTCCGCGGACCAGATCCTTACGACATCCATCTCGACAGCGTCGGCTTCCGCATTGTGTGCGAAAAGGAATAACTCACGCCATCAGTGGCGGCTGCATTTCGAACGGTGGAATGCGTGTGCAAACACGTCGGCCATCGGGCGTGGTGCCGAAGAACGAACCTGTCGCTGTGCTCTCTGCCTTGATGACATGATACGAATTGTAGCTGAACGCTTCGCCCGGAGAGAGGTTTGGGAACTGACCGACGACGCCGTCACCTTCCACCACCATCGTATCACCATCGGTGTCGCGCACGATCCACTTGCGACCAAAGATGCGCACGATGTCGGTGGAGTCGTTGTGGATCGAAAGATGATACACAAATGGATGCGGTCGGTCCGGCGGCGCAGGCCGCGTGGGATCGTAGGCGATGCTATCCACCGTGACCGTGAGTCCTGGCAGGGTGTCGAAATTCATAGTTGGAGTTTAGTTCATGCGCGGATTGCTACAAGCCGGGGTTTGCAAAACGTTGCCCGGCTCATACCATCGCCAAACCCGCCATGCCCAGCCCTCCCGTCGTTCTCACCATCGCAGGCTCCGATTCCTCCTGCGGGGCGGGTGTGCAGGCCGATTTGAAGGCCATTTCGGCCCTCGGCGGCTACGCCTTGAATGCGCTGACGAGCGTCGTCTCCGAAACACCCGGCATCGTCTCGCAGGTCCGATTGCTGGATGCCGAATTCATTGCAGATCAGATGCGCGTGCTGTTCGGCGGCTTCCCGATTGCCGCCGCTAAGACCGGCATGCTCGGTGGCAGCGCCCAGGTGCATGCTGTCGCTGAAACATGGAAAAAGCGCGCCCATGGCCGCATCCCGCTCGTGATCGATCCGGTCATGGTTGCCACTAGCGGCGGCAAATTGCTCGAAGACGAGGCTGTGCGCACCCTCATCACCGAACTCTTACCGCTCGCCACGCTCATCACGCCGAACATGGATGAAGCCAGCGTGCTGTGGGATCGTGAAGTCAGCAGCCTCGACGACATGGACGCATGCGCGCGTGATTTGAGTGTTCGCTTTGGCACAGCTGTGCTCGTCAAAGGTGGTCACCTGCAGGGCGATGCCGCCGACGTGCTCTGTCATCAGGGTGAACTCACGTGGCACACCACACCACGAACGGCGGGCGTTCACACCCATGGCACGGGTTGCACCTTCTCCGCCGCCATCGCCACCGGCCTCGCGCATGGTCTTGCGCTGAATGAAGCCGTGGCGCAGGCGAAACAATTCGTCAGCCGGGCCATCGCGCAGCATTTCATGTGGCAAAGTGCTGGCGCAGGCCGCGTTCATGCTCTCAATCATCTGCAACAGACCGGCGCATGAGACGACTCGCATTCATCCTGACCTTCACCACCGCCGTGTGCGCTGCCAGCGCCACGGAACCGAAGGACATCAGCCAGGCGGGCATTCAGACGGCGTTCCGCCTTCTGCAAAAGGAGTACATCCGCAGCAGCGATCTCACCTTCGATGTCTTGAACCGCGCCGCACTCGCCGGTCTGCTCGAACGACTCGACTTCGGTGCCGAACTCGTGCCACGCACCAGCGAGGCCAAATCTGGCGCGCTCACCGGCGTGCAGGGCGAACTCATCACGCCACAGATCGCGTATCTGCGCCCGCGTGAATTCACCGCACGCGAAACAGCGGAGATGGAGAAGCACCTGCGGGCGTTTGTGGCGGCCAAGGCCGCGCATCTCATCCTCGACCTGCGCTCCCCTGCCCCGCCCGGTGATTTCGATGACGCTGCCGACATGCTGAGCCTGTTTGTGCTGAAGAACGAGGTGCTCTTCAAAATGAAGCAGATGAACCAGACCGCCGCCGAGACCGAAACGAATGCGCGAGAGCCCGTATGGTCGCAATCGCTGCTCGTCCTCGTCGATGACGAGACAAACAATCTCGGCGAAACCATCGCCGCCGTGCTGCGGCAGCGGAAGCAGGCGCTCTTGATTGGCGCAGCGACCCGCGGCGGTGCCGTGCGTTATGAAACGGTGCCCGTCGATGCCGAATGGTCGCTACGTTTCGCCCGCGCCGAGGTGCTGCTGGCCGATGATAGCTCCGTCTTCAAAAAAGGCCTGCAGCCCGACTTTCCCGTCACGCTCCTCACCACCACCAAACGCCAGGCCTTTGAAGCCACCGATGACAAAGGCGTGAAAAGCACCATCACCGACCAGCCCCGTGCCCGTTTCAACGAAGCCGCCCTCGTCGCCGATAAAAATCCCGAACTCGACTCCTATATCAAACGCTCCGCCGGCCAATCGCTGCCCGAGGATGCGCCGAAGCCCTCCGACACCGTGCTGCAACGCGCCGTCGATCTCATCACCACGCGTACTTTGTTCCAGTCCGCCAAGATCGACTGGAACCGCAAAGCTCCCGCCAGCAACGAACCGCCCGCACGCCGCGCCATCCCCGTGACGAAGTGATCGATATCCCCGACCAGGTCGAAACCGTCGCAACGATCCGCGAAGTCATCGACGCCCGCAATTGCCACGCCCACTTGCCCAACGGCAAAGAGATCTGGGGCTTCATCAGCAAGGGCGCGCCTGACTTTCCGCTCAACGAAGAAGCCAAGGTCCGCGTGCTCATGCGTGTATCCGACTTCTCGTATGGGGAGATGCTGGGAGCAGAGTAAGTTGGTCAAGGCTGCGCCGGTCAAGAGAGTCAAGGTGTCATGAAGCACCGCCAACCGGAAGTGATCGTACCATTCAAATCCTAATCAATGATCAACTCAACTTCGGATCCCACTTCGAGAAAAGCGTCTTCAGCCGTTCTAAAGTATGCCGCCACTTAGGGGTGCAGGGCTGACAAACTGTGTTTGTATTGCCGAAGAGACCGACTTCATTAATAGCCTTTTTCATCGGCACAGTGTCCAGCCACTGCACGCGTACGAAATACTCGGCCTTCTCGGGATCATCGGCATTCACCTGGTAAGACTTGGCATGCTGGAGCACTTCCAGGCAGGGGCGGTCGCCATCTTGGGTGACAACTTGAAAGTCCTTCACGCTTTGCACGGCCTCTTGGACGATACCCACACCCACATAGCCGGTTTTGGGAATTTTCACCCACACACGGTCACCGGGAGACAGCAGCTTGAGCGTTTGGCTGTACCAACTGCCGCCACCACCGCTGACGAATCCATACTTCTGTGCATCCTCCCAGGATCGGTGCTCACCGCCATATGACACATAGTATTCCCCGTTCCACGGCTCCTTTTCACCTTTCACCTTAGCCGTCGTAGCCACGTTCGCCTGTGTCTCGCCGGGATCGATTAACCACGCACGGCTGAGAAGCTTCTCGGTGCCGTGCTGGAAGACTTGGAAGAAGATCACATTGATAGCAATGTCTCGGGCATTGAGGTAGGTGATGATGCGCTCGGTCGAGTTATCAAGTTCGGCAGCAACGAGGATGATCTGGTGTGAGGCATTGAGCGCATCTTCGTCCAGTTCGGAGCCGAAGCGTGCTTTGAAGTCTGCATCAAGGTTTCCACCTTGGGAAAAGCGCTGGTAGATCTGCGCGATCTTGTCCGCCGTAAGTTGTTCCACCCAGGAAGCATAATCCAGTGCCTGGGCCACGATTTCACGCGGGGTTCGATTACGCTTCAGCTCAATCAGCACCAGTGAGGCATCCGGAGTGATCGCCAGCATATCGATTCGCCCACCATGGCCGGTCTGCTCCTGCCGTCCGATCAGCATCCACTCGCCCGAGAGAATTTGCGGTGCCTCCACGATCATATCCTCCAATTGCTGCTCATTAAGAAGAGTGGTGGTAGTCAAAGGAGACGGCTGTGTTCCGACTCTCCAGATGGCGTGTTTGATCGGCATAGTTCAATGACTTGTGACGGATTGGGTGCGCTCCACTTGAGATATTTCTATGAAAGCCGGAGATGAATCGGATGGCAAGGAAACAAGCGGGAGACTGGATGCTGGATCAGATTTTGAGAGGATCTCCCTTCCAGGCGCTGTGGGGAAACAGCGCCCCACCTCTATCCTCTCTACCGCTTGAGCCAATACTCAAAGAACCGATAGATCTGCTCGTTGGATTCCTCGTTCGGATCGTGCTTCTCACGATTCGTCATCGCCACGCGACCAGTGACGCCGAGGAGTTGATTCACTGCGATGGCGTGATTGAGCGAGGCCCAGCGCTTCGGCGGATCTTCGGCTCCGCCGGAGACGAGGAAGGGACGAGGGGCCATGAGGGCGTGGAGTTCTTGAAGATCGTGGCCTTGCTCAATGAGCACCTTGTAGGCGCCGGTGCGAGGGCTATCGGCTCTGACGAGGCCTGGTTTGCGCGTCATAACGGAATCGAGGCCGAGATACCAAAGTTCCTGGTAGTTGATGCTGCCGCGTGTTTCATCAAACACGATACCAGGGTCACTCCACACGGCGCAGGCATACTTCTCGAACAAGCAGGAGCCAAACAGTGACCATTTACCGCCATACGAGTGGCCAACGATGCCGATGCGTTTGGGATCGACATCGGGCAACGAGGCGAGTGCATACCACATGTTCGCACTGATGTAACCGAGGTAGGACAGCGGCTGGCATTGTGCTCCTGCACTCAACACGGGGAGCCTTGCATCGCCACCGGGGGATCCGATCGAAAGCGTCACAAAACCACGCCGCGCAAGCTGCCACGCGAAGTCGCGCAGCGGTTTCCCGCTCAAGCCGGCACTCGTTTCAGGATCGTAGTAGGGCACAAACACGGCGGGATGCGGTACGCGGCCCGATGGCAGCAACAGATAGCCGTCGCCCGTTTGTCCCGGCGCGATTTCGACGCTTACTTTTTGCTGGGTGATGCCTTCGCCACGCGATTTCGTCTCCAGCACTTCGATCTTCGGTTTTTCGATCACCGCAGGCCATGCGCCCATGATGGTATGCCAGTCGGCAAGTATTTCGGCACGGCGACGCTGCCAGTCGGCGGCAGTCTTTACTTTGCTGCCGTCATTGAAAGTGAGCGGCGACTTACCCGCTGAGAACTGGCCGACAAATTCGGCTGGAACTTGAGTGAAGGGCAAATCATCGGACCCTTGTGCAATGAATGCTGCGGTGAGCAGGCCTACGAGGAGTGTGGAGCGAATGTGCATGAGTGTGAACTCAAGAACGCTTCTTCCGGGGCAATCCCTTCTCACGAAGATGCTCATGCAGCACCCGCACGATCTCCTGGACGACATCTGGCTGCTCAACGCAGCCATGCCAATGCGGCACGATCTTCTCCGAACTCGCGCTGCTGAGATGCGAACTCCAGTAGGGAACAACACCATCCGAATCATTGAGCAGGTTGCTTTGACCAAGCTGGCCGATGATGGAGTGATGCTTCACCGGAATGGGCACCGCGTTCAGACCTTGGTAATAGGGATGCTGATTCGACAGTGTGCCTAGGCTCAGAAAGGCAAAAAATCCCCAGTCGCGAATTTTTGGCGAGAGTGCGTCGGTGTTACCGGTGAGTAACTGCTTCGTCATCAGCAACGTGTCGAACGGAAGTCGAATGACCGAGGCCAGACGGCGAATGATGTTCTTACCGGCGATGTTACTACCACGATGCGGCGTCGTGATAAAGACGACTCGTTTCACTTCTGGCTGCGCCTTGAATTTTAAGGTGCTGACGAGTCGCTCACGCACTGACTCGGAGACATTCAATTCATGCGGTGGTTTGCGAAACATGGCGTCCCACAGCTTATCGCCGGAATCAATGGCCTGCATTCGACTGAGCAAGCCACCCATACTATGACCGACGAGCACCATCTGATTCATGCCCGAGTCGTTGTGATCAGGATCGAAGTGATCTCGTGCGTGCTGCAGAGATTCGCGCAGCTTCGCCGAGGTCTGTGGCACGCCCATGGCTGTCGGGTAAAGAAAATACCACGGCTGATACGCGGCACGTAGTTCGGGGTCGGCGCTGATAGCATTGACGACGTTGAGCCAGATGTGCGGATCTGACATCAGACCATGCACAAACACGACCGGGATGCGATGGGGATCATAGACATCCATGCGGTAAAGCTGGCTTTCCCCCAGCGTGCGCTCGGGATAGAGCATGCCCAGCCACGAAAAGAAGTTCAGTGATTTCTTCGCCAACGCGAGATGCTTCGAGGCCGTGAAATCCGCCGCAAGCTGTCGCTCGTCATTCTGAACCTTCACAGTATCCACATTCAAGGCGTTGTGCAGATGAAGGCGGCAGCGCCGTGGTTCCCCAGCAACACTGTCAGCCACTTCCATCACCGCAGTGAGTGTGAGATTACCGCCATTGGGCGGCAGGAAAGGCTGCTCTTTTCTAGCGCTACTGGTGCGGCGGATGTGTCCGACCAGCGGCACTCCGATGCCATTGCGCTGCGCCTGCGTGTCCGCCATATGCGGCTTCACGCGTGATGGAAGAATAAGTTGGTCGATCTGTATCGGCGAAACTTCACGTTGCTGATTCGCCAATTGATCGAATTCAATCTGAAACGAGTGCTTCTTCGAAGCAAAGATGGTTCCGCATTGCCAGTAGCGGGGGCTTTGATGTTGATCCCACACACGCAGAAACGTGCTAAGCGATTTATCATACTGACCCTGCGCCTTACGCCGTTCGCCACTCTTACCGTGCTGCATCCCATCCCACCCAGCAGCCATCTCATCGAGAACTGCTGCCATGTGTTGCTTCTCACGCTCCGTAAGCACGGTTTCTGCTCGCGATTCCTGCACCCGCAGTCCCGAAGTGCATGACATCAAGCTGCCGCACGCCACGAGAGCCAGCATGCGGAACGCTGATGCGATAGACATCACTTCTTCTCCGTAATCGGCGTGAGCTTCATTTTACGGATCGCAGCAGTTGTGTTGAAGGTCGTTAGCGAGAGCGGCAGGTAACTTTCGATTGGGCCCGGGCGCACACTGATTTTTTTACCCTCGATGTCTTCGTCAATGATCTGCTTCTCTCCCAGCCATACACTGAGGTTGGTCGGAGTTACTCGCAGCTTGATGACATACCATTCGTTGTCTTTATAGCGCTGGTAGCTGGAGGTGTTGTTGTCGCTGGCATCCATGTTATCGATGCAGGAAATACCCGTCACGCTGCCGCCCCATCCACCGCAGATGAGTGTTGCGCAGTGCTTCAGATCGCCGACTGGGAACGTGAGACCGACGAAGAAATCCACCCCCTGCATTCGCTTGGCCTCCAGCGTGATCTCGTAGTTGGTCGTTGGCAGTGCGGCGGCTTTCTTGTAAATGGCTCCGCTGATGTTTTCCCCCTGATTGATGATCATGACGCCTCCCTCCAGTTCCACCTGTCCGCTGCCGCCGGCATCGACGCTTTCCCAGTCCGTGATCGACTTGCCGTCGAACAAGACGAATTCCTTCGTTTGCTCAGCAGCGGGTTTGGCTTCCTCAGCGGCGAAAGCTGCACCGAGCAGCAAGAGTGCGGACAAAATCAGGCGTTTCATAGTTGTGTCATGCATCCTCCATGAACGTGTGGAAGACGTCAAGCCTCACCACCAATCTCCCGCACCATGCTGAACTCCGACTTAAAAACCGTCATCGTTATGGGCGTCTCCGGCTGTGGCAAATCGCGCATTGGCAGCCTGCTGGCCGCGAAACTCGACGGCGTCTTCGAAGATGGCGATGACTTTCACCCGCCCTCCAACAAAGCCAAGATGTCCAATGGCACGCCGCTCACCGACGACGACCGCTGGCCCTGGTATGCGGTCCTGCGTCAGCGCATCGAGGACATGCGCCATCTCACGCCGATCTACGTTCTAGCCTGCTCCGCTCTCAAACCGATCTATCGCAACAAACTTCGTGCCCACGATTCTGATCCAACGCTGCGTTTCGTCCTGCTCGACGGCACCCACGAACTCATCGCTTCACGCCTGGCCGCCCGCAAAGGTCACTTCATGCCGCCGAGCCTGCTGGAAAGCCAACTCGCTACCTTGGATCCCACTCCCGATTTGATCCGCGTCTCGATTGATCAAACGCCCGAGCAAATCGTCGCCGAGATTCTGAACAAACTCGAAATCGCATGAGTTCGACGATCCAACGTCTTTTCTGGGGATGGAACACACCCGTTTTGGAGAGAGCCGTGGACTTTCTATGCCGTGATTGGGATCAAACCCGCGCCCTCGATCTCAGCGACACGTTGATTCTCGTTCCCAATGGCGAAGCTGGCCGCCGTTTGCGCGAAGCACTGGCGCAAGCGACCAACACCAACGGCACCGCTGCCATCGTACCGCATCTATTGCTGCCGGAACAAGCCCTACTGCCGCAAAGCCGCCGTTATGAAGCCGCAACACCGCTGCAATCGCAAATGGCCTGGCAACGTGCGCTCGAACGCGTCGCACTCGATTCACTTCAGGCGTTGTTTCCCAAACTTCCAGCCGAACGCGGCTGGTCCTGGCAGGCGGAAACAGCACGCATGCTAGCTGATCTAAAAATGCTCCTCGGCACCGGCGGCCTCACCTTTGCCGACACCGCCGCCATGCCTGCGATCCAACGCGATGCCGCACGCTGGCACGATCTGGCGACAATCGAACGCGCGTATTTCGATGAACTCACGCAAGCCAAGATCACCGATGCCCAGGCGCTCAAATGCCGCCACGCCCGCGCCCCCGTGCTGCCGGAAGACGTGAAACGCATCGCCGTGCTCGCCTCTCCCGACTTGCCGCCGCTGCTCGATGATTGGATTACCGCCTGTGCCGAAATCGGCTTGCAGGTGATCATTGCCATTCATGCGCCGCAGTCGATGGCGCACACTTTTGACCACTACGGCCGTCCCTTGCCATCGCATTGGGGCGAAGACGCTGATGTCAGTCTGCCCATCGAAAACCAGCAAATTCATGTCACCCGCGATCCTTCCGCTCAAGCAGCGAAAGCGCTCGATCTCATGCGCGCACTCGTTCCCACGGGCCGCACCGCCCTTGGCGTGTGTGATGCCGAAGTCGGTGGCCTGTTGCTAGAAAAACTCACGCTCGAAGACACCCGCAGCTTTGAACCCGGAGGCATTCCGGTACAGCGCGAAGGTTTGTGGCATGTGCTCGATCTTTTCCGCGTATTGCTTGGCTCAGGCTCGTGGCGTGCATTCGCCGCATTGCTGCGCATCGAAGAATTTCGTGACGCCATCGCTCCCGCGCTCGAAGGCACCGCCGCTTTGCTGCGCGAAGCTGATGACTTCACCAGCAGCCACCTTCCCGTCACGCTCGCGCATGCTCAGGAGCTGCCACTCGTTGATTTTCCCGTCTTGCAGACGGTCATCAAGGCCACGCTCGATCTCTTGAATCAACTGCGCCGTCTGCCACCCGCCAAGGCCGCCCGCACGCTCATCTTGAAGCTGCTCGGCGAACGCACCTTCCATCCTGAAGCCCCCGGACATCGCGAACGCACCGAACTCGCCGCAGAATGGCTGCGCATCACCGAAGAACTCGAAAACGAGGCGAAACGCTTCGGTTTGCAGCCAAAGGCCGAAGACGCTTTCACGCTCTCACTCGAATGCCTGTCGCAAAGCCGTCTCGCTGAACCACGTGGCGACATCGACCTCGTGCTGCAAGGCTGGCTCGAACTGCTCTGGGAAAAATCGCCCAACCTGATCGTCACCGGTTTGAATGAAGAAAACGTGCCCGGCATCTTCATCAGCCATCCGTTCCTGCCCGACGGTTTGCGTGAGGCCTTGAACCTCCCATGCCAAAACACCCGTTTCGCGCGTGACGCCTTCATCCTCGCCGCGCTTTCGCATCAACGCCACAACGACAGCTTGCAGCTTCTTTGCGGCCAATGGAGCGAAGATGGCGATGCCCTGCGTCCTTCACGATTGCTGTTCCTTTGTGACGACAAGGCACTGCCGCAACGCGTCACGCATCTCTTCCCCAAAGAAGAAGACCAGCAGTCCGAGGCTGAGCCGCCGCGCACACTTGCCTGGACCTTGCAGCCCGACTGGCTCACCAAACCGCTTGAAACCATCTCGCCTTCACGTCTGCGCGATTACTTGAGCTGCCCGTTCCGTTACTACCTCACCCATGCGAAGCGCATGAGTGCCGTCGAAACCCAGAAGCGTGAACTCGATGCAGCTGAGTTTGGCCAGATCATCCACCACGCCTTTCATCGCTTGTTTCAAGACACGGACATGCGCGACAGCACGCATCCGTCAAAGATCGCCGACTTTCTCGAAGCAGCAGCGCGCGATTATGTTCACGCGCAGTTCGGCCAGCGCCCGGCTCCGCTGATCACGCTGCAATTGGACAGCATTCTTCAGCGCCTGCGTCATGCAGCGACGATAGAGGCCACCAACCGTCAGCAAGGCTGGCAATGCATCGAAGCTGAGCTGCAAATCGGCACACAGGACGATGCCATGCCCTTCCTCATCGCCGAAGCACGCTTGTCGGGCCGCATCGACCGCGTTGAACGCCACGCCGATGGCAGTCTGCGCATTGTCGATTTCAAAAGCTCCGACAAGGCGAATGAACCGCACAAAACTCACTTCAAAGCTATCACGTCGCGCACCAAGCTCACTGAAGCCGATGAATGGAAGTGTTTCGACCTGCCCGAAGGCAAACGAGCCATGTGGCTGGACCTGCAACTGCCGCTATACGCCGCCGCCATGCGGCAACGCGGCCAAAGCGTAAGCCGCGTCGCCTACTTCGCGCTGCCCAAGAGCATCCAGGACACCGCCATTCTCGAATGGAACGGCTTTGATGAAGCGCTGATCGAGTCCGCCCTCAATTGCGCCGCCGAAGCCGTGAAACGCATCCGCAGCGGCCAGTTCTGGCCTCCGGCAGAGCGCTCTCCTAACAAGACCTTCGATGAAATGCTGCTGCTCGATCCGCTGCACAGCGTCCAGCCACCTCTTGCATAACTCCCGCTCCCGTTTTATCGCAGCGTATGTCCGAACTCAAACTTCTTATCACCGGCAGCAAAGGTCGCATGGGCCAAGCCATCCTGCGTGCCGCTGAAACACAGAGCGTCGCCGTGGGTGCCAGTATCGACCTTGGCGACACGCTGCCTGATGCCCTCGCCAAGTGCGACACCGTCATCGACTTCACCTCCCACCATTTCTGCGATGAACTGCTCGGCGAGTGCCTGAAACAAAAGAAAAGCATGATCATCGGCACCACCGGCCACACCAACGATCAACTCGCCGCCATCCGTGAGGCCGCCAAGACGTTGCCCATCGTCTTCGCCTCCAATTACAGCGTCGGCGTGAACACCTTGTTCTGGCTCACCCGCAAAGCCACCGAGCTGCTCGGCCCTGATTTCGACCTCGAAGTCATCGAGATGCACCACCGCATGAAGAAAGACTCACCCAGTGGCACCGCCCGCACACTCGTCGAGATCCTCGCCGACGTGCGTGGACTCGAATACGACAAGGACTGCCGCCACGGCCGCTTTGGCGATGTGGGAGCCCGCAGCCCGAAGGAAATCGGCGTCCACGCCATCCGCGGCGGCGATGTCGTCGGTGATCACACCGTCATCTTCGCCAATGTCGGCGAACGCGTCGAACTCACGCACAAAGCCAGCTCCCGCGACACCTTCGCCAACGGTTCCGTCCGCGCCGCCCGCTGGCTGGTCGGCAAACCGGCGGGCCTGTATGACATGCAGGACGTACTGGGATTGAAAGGGTGAGTTTGCGATGGTTGGCTGTGGTTTGCCGTAGTTTGCGATTGTTTCCAAACCACTGCAAACAATCGCCAACCACCGTCAACAACTGCAAACCATGCATTTCGGAATCGCCCTCGGCTCGAATCTCGGTGATCGCGCCGAGAACATTCAGCGTGGCATCGAACTGCTGCTGGCACGCGTGCCCGGCATCCAGCTCAAGGCAAGCGCACCGGTGTATGAGACCGATCCCGTCGATTGCGCACCCGGCACGCAAGCGTTTTTGAACACAGTCATCGAAATCGAGGCCGATTGCCCGCCCCACGAGCTGCACACGCATCTCAAGGCCATCGAATCAGCGTTGGGCCGCCCGGAACAGCGGCAACGCAACTCACCGCGCACGCTTGATCTCGATCTGCTCTATGCGGATGCTATCATCAGCACCGGGCCTGAACTGATCCTCCCGCATCCGCGCATGCACCTACGTAGCTTCGTGCTGCGACCATTAGTCGACATACGGCCCGGCTTGGTTCTTCCGGGCTTTTCAAAGACTGTGTCGTCCTTGCTTCAAAACGATGGCAGCGTCCGCCTCTATTCAAAATAGGTATCCTCATGCGAATAAGGCGGAGCACAGCAGCAAAGGAAGCGCAGCGTTTGTGAAGCGGTGATTTGATGCCAGGCACCGGGCGGGATGAGGATGGCATCGCCAGGAACGACGGCGCGCGTTTCGTCGTCGATCTCCATGGTGCCTTGGCCTTCGAGGATGAAGTAGAATTCTTCGCTGAGCTTGTGGTAATGGCGCTCGGTGGGTTTACCAATGGGGACGGTGGCTTCGGCGAGGCTTTGGTTTTGCACGGGGGCATTCGTGCGGTCCAGGATGCTGCGGATGGTGCTGCCGTCCTTGGTGGTGAAGGAATTCTGGGCGGAAAGCTGGTTGATGGTCATGGGTGAAGTGGCTACTGCTGCCCCATAACTTATGGCGAATGGATTTCATCTCGAAAAATGCCGGGCGGTGATCACTGGCGCGTCTTCCGGCCTTGGGGCGGAGTTTGCACGGCAACTGGCACCGCAGGCGGACACGCTGGTGCTCGTGGCAAGACGTGCGGAGGCGCTCGAAGCCGTGAAAAGCGAGCTGTCGGCCACACAGGCAAAGATTCTTTGCTGTGTGGCCGATCTGGCGACGGATACGGGACGCAATGAGGTGCTGGCGTTTTTGGAAGCGCGTGACGTGAAGCCGAATCTGCTGATCAACAACGCCGGGATGGGCGATTACGGCAGCTTCACGAGTTCGACGGCGGAAAAGACGCGCACGCAGCTCGAACTGAACATTACGGCGCTGACGATGCTCACGCATGCCATGCTGCCCAAGCTGGCAAGACCCGCAGGCGTGATAAATGTGAGTTCGCTCGCCAGCACACTGCCGATGCCCGAACTGGCGGTGTATGCGGCGTCCAAAGCGTATGTGACGAGTTTTTCGGAAGCGCTGGCGATTGAACTGGCTCCGCAGAGCGTGACCGTGAGCTGTGTGTGTCCGGGACCAACGCCGACAAATTTCAGCAAGACGGCGAAGCGTGATGATGGGTCGGACACCAATCGTGAAGGACAGGGTTTGCTGCGCATTCCGCCATCTCAAGTCGTGGGCCGGGCCTTGCTGGCGTTGCAGCGTGGCGAGGCGTGTGTTTTTCCTGGCTTGGGCGCGTCGCTCGCGGCATGCCTGTTCCGCCATGTGCCCAGACAAATCATGCGCTGGCTGCTGCGGCGGCGACTTGGCAAGGAATGATCGTTGCAAGCACGGGGCGGCATGATGTACCATCGTGGTGTGCGCTGCCCTGCCTGCCGAACTCCTGCGATTGAAAACGATGCTGCCTGCCGGCAGTGTGGTTTCTCGCTGGAGGTGGCGGATCGCTCGTTTGGCATCGCACCGGCGTTGCAGGGACCCATTGCCGATGTGGCGGGCGTGATGGGTGCTTTTAAACAGAAACGTGCGGCGCATGTGATCGCACAGGTGGAGCGGCAGTTTCCGCAGCTCGCCATCGCGGCGGTGCTGATGGATGTGCCGCAGCAGGCGCCGCTGGTGCCTTATGCGTTTTGGCTTTTCAATCGAGGCCAGCTTTCGAGCGCGGTTGAAAAAGGCGGCGAGAACCGGCTGGTGATGCTGCTCATCGACACCAATACGGACCGTGCTATCGCTATGGTGGGCTATGGGCTGGAACCCTTCATTCAGGAGGTGCCGTTGCAAAGTTGCCTGCAAGCGGCGCTACAGCCGCTGCAACGCGGACGTTACGCGCAGGCCATCGAATCATTCGCACGCGAGTTGGGTCGCCAACTCTTTGAATTATGCCAATTGGCGCCAAAACAATTCGGATTGGCGCAAGAAACTCAGTGGCTGGATGTCAATGCTCCCGGTGATGCCAATGTGGGATTGGCTGAAAGCCTTTATTGATGACGCTTATGCTCAACCGACGCCGTTTCATTCACCTCAGTCTATTGAGTGGAGGTGCGAATCTACTGGGGGCGGCGGAATTTCTGCCGCATAACGTGACCTTCATCGGCGTTGAGAAATTTCAGCAGATCGTGGCACGCGCCGTGGCGGAAAACTGGGCCGCATTGCCGATAGGCACGCGGGTGGCACAGTTTGGTCAGGCGTTGCGTGGCACCAAGTATGTCGGCTGGACGCTGGAGATCGACGACCGCATTGAATCGCCTTCGGCGAACTTCAACGGCCTCGATTGCTGGACGTTTTTCGAAATCGCACTGGGTTTGGCGCGCATGGTTGCGAAGAAACAACGTGCGTATGAGCCGTCGGATCTGCTGCGGCAGATTGAGTGGACGCGCTATCGTGGCGGAGTGTGTCGCTGCCATTATCTGGACCGCATTCACTACCTGGATGAATGGTTCGCCGACAACGCCGCACGTGGCAACATCCGCAACGTCACGCGTGATGTCGGGCCGGTGGTGCGGCTCACGGGGCGCGGCAACGATGAGATGTCGCTGAACCCAAAGCTGTATCGTTATCTCAGGGCGAATCCGGTACTTGTTCCGGCCTTGCGGCAGATTGAAGCACGCCTGGAACAGGTGCCGTTCGATTTCATTCCGAAGCAACAGGTCGCCGCGTGCGAACCCCGCATTCAAAGCGGTGACATCATTGGTATCGTAACGAACCGTGCGCATGTGTACTGCTCGCATGTCGGCATGGCTTTGCGCGGCAGTGATGGCGTATGTCGCTTCATGCACGCCTCAGTCACTCACAAAAAGGTGGTCCTGGACCAAGCACTTCATGAGTACCTAAACGCGATCAAGAGCCACGCGGGCATTGTCGTGGTCAGACCGAGAGAAGCTTAGCAAAGAAGCGCAGCCATTACTTGTCGAAGAATGACGACTCTTCACGGTCGCCGACCTTGAGATAGCGGTAGAACACTTCCAACTGCAGTGTGCAGAGGCACTGGCGGTAGATTTCATCTGCCGCATCACCAGAGGGCATGTTGGGACGCCCACGTTTGAAGGAACCGTCGGACTGCTGGGCGGACAGGATCTGCGGCAGAAACTGCTGATTGTAGAACTTCCAATCGTCACCACCCTGCTGGAAGAACGCCTGCGTGTAGTAGTACCAGCAGTAGAGGTTGCAGTTCTTGTTCCAGTCCAGTGGTTCAGCGGTAAGGAACTCGGTCAGGAATTTGATACCCTTTTTGACAGGGGTCGTCTTGCCCTTGGCCATCGTCTGCAACCCGAGGATGCCGACACCGGAGAGGCTCCACTGATTGTAGCCGCCGTCGCGATTGGTGGCGCCGAAGCCACCGTCCTTTGACTGCTTGTCTTCGAAATATTTGGTCATCTTGGTGATGGCGCTATGCAGCCCATCAATCTTCAAACTAGTGTTTTTGGCGGCCTTCAATGCCTGAAACTGCCAACCGGCGACGGAGAGATCTTCGCGGCTCTTTTTGCCGGCATAGAAGCCGTTCTCCGTGTCATAAACCCAGCTTCCACTATCCTGCTGATTGTCGATGATGATTTTCACGCCCTGTTCAAAAGCCTCGCGCATGCCGGGCAGGCTCTTGCTGCCAAGACGGGCGAGTGTGTACATCTCACCCAGCGCATAGGTGGCGATACCATGCTCATAAACGGGCGCATTGCCTTTAAGCGTCTGACTGAACATCTTGTGCTTATTCGTCTTTTGAGTCTCAATCAGGAACATGATGCCCTTCATCACGTTATCGCCATAGAACGGTGATTCCGGCGTCTCGCATCGGCCCAAGTAGCAAAGCAACGCCAAACCGGTCATCGCACACTTGTTGTTACGGCCCCATGAGCCATCGGCGTTCTGCTTGCCTTTCAGCCATTCGAGTGAGGCTGATACAGCTGCCTCGCATTCGGGACTGCCGCCGTTTTGCCGCAGCTTTTCCAATCGTTCTTGCGTCGAGCAGCGTGCACGCATGGATGGTGGTAGTGTCACAAAGCCTGCTGCGCCGCCCATACCCATCCCTTTGCCAAAGCCACCACCGGCTCCACCGGTGCCAAAGCCACCACTCGCGCCCAAGGCTCCGCCTCCCATCATTGCGCTCACGTCAGGCATGTCCAATGAGTCTGGCGGTGCTTCTGGCAAAGTGATCGCCGAGTTCATGCTCGTGCTCACCAGCTTCTTCATCGGCATCGTCTTGTTGATCGAGCTGCGCTTCTTCTGCTGCACCTTGTGCTGCAAATCCGCACTGGCCTTCGCTCCCTGTGCCGTGCCGCCACCGGGCAGGAAATCCACCTGCTTGTCCATCACACCGGTGCTGAATACGATGAACAGCGCCAGCACGCCGAGACCAGCGTGGACGAGAATACTCACTAGCAATGAACTGGCTCCCACCTTCCGCCACATCTGCACGAATTTGTTGGGTGGTGGCCCCACTTCGATGTGGGTGAGTGCAGGCGGGTGATACACCTCGCCCTCTTGATGCTCAACGAACGCAACAGGGGTTCCGTCATCGGTAGGGGCGGCAGTAGCGATGGCCATCGGCGTGCTGGGCGCTGGCATCATTGGTGCGGCACCTGAGGGTGGCGGCATGGAAGGCGCGACGGCGGAAGGCGCAGGCATGGCCACGGGCACGGCAGCGCTGGCTGGCTTGGGGGCGGCAGGAACAGCACCGTTGGCGGGCGCGGGCGGCGGCATCATCGCCGGCATCGGCATGGTGGGCATGTAACCGGGCGGATAGCCTGGCATCTGCGGCGGATAGCCTTGGGGCATCGGATAACCCTGCGGATAGCCCTGTGGCATTGGATATCCCGGTGGATAGCCTGGCATCTGCGGCGGATAACCCTGCGGCATCGGGTAACCTTGCGGATAGCCCTGTGGCATCTGTATTGGATAACCCGGCGGCATCGGGTAACCTTGCGGATAGCCCTGTGGCATCTGTATTGGATAACCCGGCGGTGGCGCGTAACCCGGTGGCAACGGCTGCGTGGCAGCGGGGTGCGGGGGCTGCTGCGGATTTTGTGGCTGGCCGGGCTGCTGCGGATTCATGACGGGGCTTTTTACAGAGAAATGAAGTCAAAAAAGAAATGCTTCAAACACACGAAGGCAATCAGTCCCGTTTCTTGGGGACTAAATAAATAAAAAATCGACCGGGTCAGAAGCCCGCATCATTGCCAACGGTGAAGGTCACATTGGCGACCTTGGCGACGGCAAGGGCATTAAGCACGTCAATAACACGCTCATAGGTTGCCTGCTCCTCAGCTTGGATGGTTACAATGACCTTGGCATTGCGATTGTCTGCCTCCTGCTTGAGACGCATGAGAGTGGACGTGAAGTTGGCCAGCTTTTTGTCGGTGGGACTATCAAATTCCTCTTCGTTGAGGGTCACCGCACCGGTTTCCTCGACGCCAACGATGATTTCATCGGGCATTTCCGTGGGGGCATCGGCAGAGGGTGGTGCCAGACCCGGCAACTGGCTTTTCAGTTCGCGCTCCACTTTGACGGAACCTACCATGACCATGAAGAAGAGCATGATCACGAACACCACGTCAATCATGGGAGCGATCTGGAAACCGACAGCAACCTGTTCGGATTCAATTTCGCGGGGCTTTTTTTTGCCTGGGGCTGACATGTGTGGCGTGGTTAATTCTTATTCAATGCGGAGAATGAGATGTCATCAATGCCCGCCTGGGCAACGACGCTCATCACACGCTGGATTTCGATAGCTGGCAGACGCTTGTCCCCACGGATAACGACACGATATTTGACGTTAGAGTTTTTGCGCTGACTTAGCAGGTCAACCAGCGGTGCCACGTCTTCATATTTCGTATCCTCAAAGGTGATGAGTGATTTGCCATTCGTCCACCGCACGTTAAGCGCGGCCTCATTCATCATGTTTTTTTCCTTCTTCTTGGCGTCGGCAGCGACCGGGAGTTGGATCTCCTTGTCGATACGCAATACCTGCGCCGAGGTGATGCTCATGAAGAAAATGAGCAACACCAACAGCACGTCAATCATCGGAGCTATTTGAAACTCCGGTTCACCATCACCGCCACCGCCGCCGCCGCCCATAGTGTTAGAAGGTCAAAGGTTGATATTAGAAAGAAGAAATGCAGGAACAGGAGCTATCACGCCGCAGGAGCAGCTTCACCGGCCACCCAGTTCGGAATTGCGGCATAAAATTCTTCTTCGCCGACGTGCGCATCTTTAAGGTGCCCATAAGGCATCTTGCGGAAGAGGGCGGTGCAGATTTCTTGGAGGTCGCTCATAGAAACCTGGAGACGGTTACGCAGGAAGTAGAAGAACATGAAGGCTGGCACGGCGATGAACAGACCGGATGCGGTAGCGATGAGCACCTCACCGATAGCACCAGAAAGCTTGGCAGGGTCACCCGCACCGCTGGTCTTCAGGGTGGAGAAAGCGCTCATCATCCCCGTCACAGTACCAGTCAGACCGATCATCGGCGTACAAACACCGATAACTGAGAGGTAGTTAATACGTGTCTGAATGGAGGCGTTGGCTTTGTTCAATTCGGAGAACAGAGCTCCTTCTGTTGCATCGTGACCATCGCCAAGGAAACTAAGAGCGACACGAGTGGTGTTAGAGAAAGCGGACGGATTGCCTTTGCAGAACTGGTAGGCACCAACGTAATCTCCGGCGCGGAACAGATCTTGTACTTGTGCCACCTGGGCGGGAGGTGCCATTTTTTTGAGGCCCGTGCGCATCCAGAGATCGACCGTGAGCCAAACGAGGGCGATTGAGCAGGCGGTGATGGGATACATCACCCAACCACCTTCAATAAAGCGGTCGATCATCGTGTGCTGAGTGGCCTCTGCTGCAGCGCCTTCTGCCGGAGCAGCTTCTTGCGCGTAGAGATTGAGGGATGCGAAGAGACCAAACGCCAGCAGGACGCAAAGGAACGCGCGGGCGGGGCCGTTGGGGGTGTGGCGGGTCATGGTGGTGGCAGTGTTGGTTTGCATGGAGAGATCAGGCTTTGGGTTTAGAATCGGTTGGAGTGGCTGGTGCGCCTTCCTTGGGCTTAGTTTCACCGGCTTTACCTTCTTCGGCAGCGGCGGCTTCTTCTTCTTCGGCGATATTCTTCATTCCGGCAATCGCAGCTTTTTCCTTCGTGGCGGATTCGGCGACCGGAGAACCGGGATAAGCCTCTGCGATACGGGCCAAGAAAGAGCTGGCATCTTCATAGCGCTTCATGTTGATGAGCATCTTTGCCGCGTTAAACTCCGCCTCTGGAACGCGTTGCATCTGAGTTCCGTAAAAAACCGGAATTCGCAGGTAGGCTAGCAGTGCTTTCTCCCAGTCTTTCTTGCGGCTGTGCACATCGGCGATGATAGCCCACAAGGAGGCCCCAATAGCAGAATCATCGGTCTCTTTAAGGATTCCCTGAGCCTCGATAATAATGGCGGCATAATCAGAAGTCGTTTGGCGCTCGATATCGAGTTGGATGATGCGTAAGCGCATTTTTTGAGCGTCAGTGAGCTGCAGAGATCGTAGCGCAGGAAGTGATTTCACCACGTCATCGAATTTGCCTCCTTGGTTCAAGGCCTCAATGTAGGCGAAGTAGGTGTCAACATACCAATTGCCCTCGATACCTTGGAAATTCTCGAAGAAATCGCGTCCCTTTTTCAACACCGCTACGGCTTCGTTAGTTTTGCCTTTCGAGAGCAAGTCAGCCGCTTCCGTCAATTCGGCAGGATAGGGCCACTCCAATGAATCAATATTCTTTTTGTCCAAGATACTGGTAGCCTTTTGGTCACCGATTTGAATCGTTCTAACGATCTTGCCATCCTGAATCGTAAACTCGGAAGAAAAGACGCGGTTACCATCCTTCAGAACGATGGCCTGCCCCATGGCAGAACCTGCGACTGCAGCGAAGAAGGAAAAAATGAGAGCGAACGTGCGCATGGAAGATATGTTTTAAAGTTCGCGATTATGGAAGGGTAGCACGGAGAGCTTTGGCCTCTTTCATCTCGGGCAGAATTTCGAGGTCTTTGCGGGCGATCATCTCATCCAGTGTCTTCTTAGCTTCATCACGCTTACCGAGTGTGACAAAAGATTTGGAGCAAAGCAGATAGGATTTGGCCATCTCGGACTTCCATTTTTGATGGGCGATGAAGACACGCTGGAAGTAGGCGATGGCGGCCTCGTGTTTGCCATTCAGTGCTTCAATCTCACCAAGCATGCGCAAAGCATTGGCCGTTGCCTCACCACGCCATTCCTTGGTGTTGGCAATCTGCTCGAAGATTTTCTTCGCATCATCATACTTTTTGACTTTGGCCAAGGTCTTGCCCTCTCCCTGTGTGGCATCAAGCACACGAGAACTGCCGGCGTAGGTCTGCGCCTCGCGGAAAAGCTCCAAAGCCTTTTCAAAATCACCTTTCTCGAATGCGATCTCAGCCAAGCCCACCGGGGCACCGTCTGCGTATTCGCTGTCTTTGAAAAGATCCCTTAGCCGTATGTAGCAGGCATTCGCCTTGTCCAAATCACCCTTCTTACGTGCGCTGTCGCCCACTGTGGCGAGTAGCATGGGGCTCAGGTCATCAGGCTTGGCTACCTCAATGATGATGTTGAAGAATTTCTCCGCCTTATCCGGCAACTTCATCGTCTTGGCTAACCAAGTCTTAGCGAAAAGGATGCGCATCTGAGCTGTTCCATTCATCGCCTCCTGTGGCGGGGAGAGAAGCGCCTCAAGCTGCTTCTCGATGTCATCAAAGCTAAGCTCTGGAGCCGGAGTAGGAGTAGGAGTAGGAGTAGGAGTAGGAGTAGGAGTAGCTGGAGCCGTGGCAGGCGCTGCGGCACCATCTGCCCGAGGAGTGGTTGGGGCAACTGCAGCACGGCGACGTTTGGGAGCACTGATGGTCACTAGTTGCTGAATCAGACCTTCGACCTGTTGGTTGCCAGGATTAGCGATGCGGGTTTTGATGTGTTCAGCGAGCAGTTTCTTGGCATCCTCAGTCTTACCTTCCTTGATGTTGGCACGGCTGATCCAGAGAATGGCCTTGAGGGAGAGATCGTCATTATCCTTGTGCGTGTTGTAATACCTTTGCCACATTTCCGCCAACTCCTTCCATTTGTCAGCCCCGACGTAGAGATCGGTGAGCTGGTCCATGGCATATGTCATCACATCATCCGTCTTGGCCTTGTCCACGGCGGCGGCAAAGTTCAGCATCGCATTGGCGTAATCCGCACGCTGGTTGAAGATATCTCCCAGCAGCGCATGCACCTGTCCGATGTTCTGGTCATTCGGTGCATCCTTCACGATGCTGGTCAGCTCTGCTTCAGCTTCCTTCTTGTCTCCACCTTGGAAGTTGATGAATGCCATGCGGTAGCGTGCATCGACGACATACTGGCCCTTCGGGTTCTCTTTGATGTAAGTCTTGAGCGCTTTCATCACGCTCTTGTAATCGTTCTGGTAGAAGTAACTCAGAGCGATGCGGTATAGCGCATCGTCCTTGTAAATCGTCTGCGGAAACTCCTGAATCATCAGTTCATAGTTGGTGCGAGCTTCATCGAAGCTTTGCATTTCGAACAAGACGCTACCGATCAGGAAACTCAGACGCTCTTTATCTGCCTTTGGAAAGCTTTTCGCTTTTTTCCAAGCGTTGATGGCTTCCTTGAGCTGCTTATTCTGATAAGCTAGCATGCCGAACATCATCGACACCTCACCCACCTGCTCGCTGTCAGGGAAATTATCGATGAACTTTTCGCACAACTCACGCGACTCTTTGATGCGCTTGAGCGCTGCGTTCACCATGATGAGGCCATACATGCAACGGTCACGCTGTGGGAACTCCTTGAAATCTGTGACAATGACCTCAAAAGCAAGAGTCGCCTGCCATAAGCGCGATGCATCACTGGCGGTGCCGTCCTCTTTCGGCGCTCCCATTTCATAATAGCAGCGGCCTAAACGATAATAGAGCGAGGCATCGTAGTCGGTGCGCTTCTCGATCTCAGCCATGATTTCCTGATTGGCTTTGAGCTTGGTTTCAATCTCATCCTTGCGCACGCCCTTGGCGGTTTTGAGTTGGGCCTCCAACTTCGCTACCTGCTCCTTTTGGATGCGGGTGATTTCAGTCTTTTTGCGAACAAGTTGATACGCACCAAGGGCCTCTTTGAACGCCTTCTTCTCCATCATCTCATCGCCCAGTTTGAGGTAGATGTTGTTCATCTGAGCGATGCTATCGCCGCCGGAGGCAAAGTTGCGCACTTTTTCCATCAGCGCGCCGGCCTCCTCGAGCTTGCCCGAGCTGACATAAAGATTCGCCGCCATCATTGCTGCCTGAATGGACTCAGCAGAACGAATACCGTCAGCGAGTACCGATGACAGAATAGCAAGGGCGTCGTCTTTTTTATCCTGCTTGATCAATGCGTCTGAAATGACCAACCCTGCCTCAGCTTTCTTTTCAGGAGAGCTTTTCACCACCTCTTTTAGAACCTCGATGCCTTTGTCTTCCTGCTTGCTGGCAATGTAAGAGCGTCCCAAAGCCATGCGCACATCAATGATTGCCGCGCCTTGCGGGAATTCTTTGACGAAAGCTTCCAGTGTCTCGATTGCCTTCGGGTAGTCCTGCAAATTGAAGTGGCAAGCACCTTCAATGAACATGATTCCCTCAAAGGGTTTGTTATTCAGGTTCTTCTTCGCCACTGCGAGCTTGGAAAGCGCTTCCTGATACTTTGCCTCAGCGAACAAGGCACCAGCAGCATTAACGAGCGCTTCTGTTTCCGACTGAATGTTGAGAGCTGCAGGAGCCGCTGGCGCTCCCGGTGCGGCAGGCGGTGCTCCAGGAGCAGGCGGCGGCGCTTGGGAGAAGGCAGGCGAACTGAAGGCCAAGGCGAGTGCGGCAAAGAAAATGGATCTCATGTGTTGCAAGGTGCTTTCCACTTTCGGGCAGAATACGAAAAAAGAACGGCGAGACGCAAGCACGGAATGACGCGATGCATCGCGATTCGTTGCGCAGGAGGGCTGGACTGCAAGGAAGACTGACATTTTTTCGGAAAAGAGAGACGAGACTAGCAGGATGGTCATTTTTGTCACGGGAGAAAAATTAAAAGGATAAAACATGCTCATTTTTCCGCCATATTCGACATACCCCATTCATCATTCCATACTGCAGCCACCCATGCCCACCCCCGTCCTCGAAGTCACTGATCTCACCTTCCGCCGTGGCCGGCCCATATTAAAAGGCATCTCCTGGCGGGTCGATTCCGGCCAGCATTGGTGCATCCTGGGTCCAAATGGCTGCGGAAAGACATCGCTCATAAACCTCATCACCGGCTATGACAGCGCCACAAGCGGAACGCTCCGCATCGGCGAAAGCATCTTTGGCGATGATGACTGGCGCGAGGTGCGCCGTCGCGTGGGCCTTGTCACGAACACTTTGACGACCTACCTCGAAAGCAGCGAACCCGTAATTGATGTGATCACGAGTGGTCGTGAGGCCAAACTCAACCTGATTGAGCTGCCTCCAGAGGCTGTGAAACGCGAAGCCGCCGTCCTCTTGAAACGTGTCGGCTGTTCTTATCTACGTCAGGCCGTGTGGGGGCCGCTTTCACAGGGTGAAAAGCAAAAAGTTCTTATTTGCCGTGCACTGATGGCTAAATTTGCCGTCCTCATCCTCGACGAACCCTGCGCCGGGCTGGATCCCGTCGCTCGTGAACATTACCTGCAATGGATGCAGGCCCTCGCCGCGAAACCGAAGCCCCCTTCCCTCGTCATGGTCACACATCACGTCGAAGAAATCCTGCCGGCCATCACTCACTGCCTCCTACTCAGAGACGGTCGCGTCCACGCTGCCGGACTCAAACATGACATCCTGACCAGCCGGAACCTCAGCAATATTTATGGCTCGGACGTGAAGCTATCTCGCCATGGCGAACGTTATGCGCTGCGTCTGACCTAATTCCAACCGCAACCACCATGAAACGTCTTTTGCCCATCCTCCTGCTGACGGCTAGTTCTTTCGGAGCTGATGTCCAACTCGAACGCGTTCCTGAAGATGGTGTGCAACCGCAGATCGTCACTGCTAACAACGGCACGCTGCATCTTGTATATCTCAAGCCCTCTGGCCGCAGCTACGACGTGCGTCATACCACAAAAAAGCCGGGAGCCAGCTCATGGGAGACTCCGCGCACGGTCAATAGCACGCCGGACACGGCGGTGGCCATGGGTACCATTCGCGGTGCGCAGATCGCCGTCGGCAAAGACGACTCGCTCCACATCGTCTGGAACGGCCCTGGTGGTAAGAATCAGCCTGCGCCGCTGCTTTACACCCGCTCCCTGGATCGCGGCATCACGTTTGAAAAGCAGCGTGATCTCCGCGCTGACACGCAGGCGCTCGATGGCGGTGCCTCTGTCGCTGCAAGCATGAAGGGCGAGGTTTTTATCGTCTGGCACGGTGCGCCAGCCAATGCCACGCCCGGCGAGATCAATCGCCGCGTCTTCGTTCTCAAGTCCGCCGACAACGGCAAGACCTTCACGACACCAAAAATCGTCAACGCCGACGATCCCGGTGTCTGCGCCTGCTGCTCGCTCAAGGCATTCGTCACGCCCTCAGGTGAACTACTCACCCTCTACCGTGCTGCCCGTAGCATGAATCAGCGTGACATTGTGCTCATGACCTCACGTGATGGCGGCGCGACCTTTAAGCATCGCGATATCGGCCCCTGGGCCATCAACGCCTGCCCCATGAGCAGCGCCAGCGTCATCAGTGTGGGTTCCAAATCTCGAGCCGCTTGGGAGGCCGAGGGCAAAGTCTTTACTTCACTTCTCGACTCCTCCTCCGAAGCCATCGCCGTCTCCAACGACAAAGCCCGCCATCCCGCACTCGCCATCAATGCCAAAGGTGAAACGCTCGTGACTTGGAGCATCGGCACCGGCTGGCAGAAAGGCGGCCAACTCGGCTGGCTCGTGCTTGATACCAGTGGCAAACCCACCGCTGCTCGCGGCACGCAGCCCGGCTTGCCTGTTTGGGGGTTCAGCGCCGCGTATGCTGACGGCGATAGATTCGTCATCCTTTACTGATGCACGTCTTGCCGTTGAACTAATCACTCGCATCGCAAAACTGAAGGCCGTATTGCGCCAAACGATGGATGACAAAGTTAGGGAGACACGAGTCCTCAAGATTTAGATGGTCCCAGGCCATGCCCCCAGCCTGCATTTCCCTTTGACCCCAACGTGGCGAGACGCTAACGAAAGCGCTCGCCTATGGCCGCTTCCGACCGTCAACACACTCTCGCCAAATCCGTCTCCATGACGGGAACCTCGTTGCACACTGGCGAGCAGGTCACACTGACCTTGCAACCTGCGCCGGAGAACTTTGGCTTCAAATTCCGCCGCATCGACCTGGAGGACAAACCCTTCATTCCAGCGCTGGTCGAAAAAGTGCAGAAGGTCGAGCGCGCCACCACCATCGCCGAAGGCGGTGTCAATGTACACACCGTCGAGCACGTCATCTCCGCGCTTGCGGGCATGGGCGTGGACAATGCCATCATCGAAATGGATGCAAACGAGCCGCCCATCGCCGACGGCAGTTCGATGCCCTTTGTGCAGTTGATCAAATCCGCCGGCCTACAGGAACAGAAGGAAGCGCGCAAGGTTTTCGAGGTGCGTGAGCCGATCTACCAAGAGACCCGCGACGGCACCATCCTCACCATCGTTCCTGACAAGAAATTCCGTGTCTCGTGCACCAATGTCGGACCCAACGGCCGCTTCACGCAGTATTTCAGCACCGAGATCAACCCTGAGACCTACGAGAAGGAAATTGCCGCCGCGCGCACCTTTGTTTACTACGAGGACATCGCGCCGCTGATGGAGAAGGGCCTCATCAAAGGCGGAACGCTCGAAGCGGCGGTCGTGATTCGCGGTGATACATTGCTGTCGAAGCAGCCGCTGCGTTTTGCCGACGAGTTCGTGCGCCACAAGATCCTCGACATTGTTGGTGATCTGATGCTTTCCGGCAAACGCATCCTCGGCCACGTCATCGCCGTGCGTCCCGGCCACGGGCCGAACACCGAACTCGCCCGCGCCATCGTACAGCAGTACAACCAGATGCGCAGCATGGTGCCGGCACCAGTGCATATTCCCGGCGGTGAGTCGGTGCTCGATATCAATGAGGTGATGAGCATCCTGCCACACCGCTATCCCTTCCTGCTCGTGGACCGCATCATCGGCTTCGAGGGCGAAACGAAGTGCACCGGCATCAAGAACGTCACGATCAACGAACCTTACTTCCAAGGCCACTTCCCCGGCCATCCCATCATGCCCGGCGTGCTGCAACTCGAAGCCATGGCGCAGGTCGCCAGCATCGTGCTGCTGCGCATGCCCGGCAACCAGGGCAAAATCGGCTACTTCATGAGCGCCAACAACGTGAAATGGCGCAGGCCCGTGCTGCCCGGCGACACACTCCTCATCGAAACCGAAATTCTCAAAACCAAGCGCAGCATCGCCACCGGCATCGGTCGTTGCAGCGTCAACGGCCAGGTCGTCTCCGAGGCCGAACTTATGTTTAGCGTGGTGGATCGTTAAAACTAGACTGATCACGCATGCCCGCCTCGATTCATCACACCGCCATCATTGATCCCAGTGCCAAAATTGGCGCGGATGTCCACATCGGGCCGTATTGCATCATTGGTGAAGGCGTGGAACTCGGCGATGGCTGCTGGCTTCAGCATCATGTGACGATCATGGGGCCTTCCAAGATCGGGAAGAACAACAAATTCTTCGCCTATGGCTCCATCGGCCAGCAGACACAGGATTTAAAATACAAGGAAGAGCCGACGTGGCTCGAAGTCGGCGATAACAACACCTTCCGTGAGTTTTGCAGCGTTCATCGCGCCACTTCACCGAATGACAAGACGATCATCGGCAGCCACAATAATTTCCTCAGCTACGTCCACATCGCGCACGACTGCATCGTTGGCAATCACGTCATCTTCTCCAACAACGGCACGCTCGCTGGGCATGTGGTGGTCGAAGATCACGTCATCATCGGCGGACTCACCGCCGTGCATCAGTTCTGCCGAATCGGCACGCGCACGATCATCGGCGGTTGCGCCAAGGTAGTGCAGGACATCCCGCCCTTCTGCACCGCTGATGGCAATCCGGCGCGTGCACGTGGCTTGAACATTGTCGGCATGCAACGCGCCGGTTTCGCCCGTGAGCAGATGCGTTCTCTGCGTGAAGCTTTCCGCAAAGTTTATCGAAGTGGTTTGAACAATGCGCAAGCGGTTGAAGAACTTCGAGCTGGTGAGCTCACGCCCGAAGCCGCTGCCTTTGCCGAATTTGTTGCCACCACGAAGCGAGGCATCATCCTTGGTGGGAAAGCGGCTGCGGACGAGGATGAGTAATTTGCGGTGCGGTCTTGAGTGAGCGCAGTGTTAGTTGATAACGCTTTGGCCACAGCACACAGGCGGCGGTGATCATGGCGAGACTGTAATGCGGCACCTCCATGCGCCCCTGCCCAAAGGGTGTGTAAGCAATGAGCGCAAAGACAAGATACCCAGCATTGCCGCCAGTGAAAACGCTGCGCGTCATGAGCCACAGCCAAGTGCCGATAAATAGCGCTAATCCTGGAATGCCCATCTCCATCCATATTGAAACGTATTCGTTATGTGGCGCAAAAAGCGTTCCGGAAATGCCCGTGCCATGACCTAGTAGCGGTTTCTTCGATGCCGTTTCCCAGGCATCATTGAGGTCTTTCACGCGCTCTGGCGACTTCAGTTTATCAAAGTCGAGATTATAGATGGCTTCGAGGCGGTCGGCGGTGTTTTTATCTTTCATCACTCCTTGTTGCGCGCCGCTTTGCAGCCCTGCCACGCCGACACCGACCAAAGGAAGAGCGATGATGGTAACAACGAGGAGGAAACCGAAATTGCGCCGTGCATTCAGCAACACGTAGGTTCCGCACATCAACGCGAGCACAATCATGCCGCTGCGACCATACGTGAGAGCCACGCCCGGAACGGCAACGCCGATCATGAGGCAGTTGAAGCGGAAATTCTTCGAGAGAGCAGAGATTATGCCCAGCATCTCGCACAACAACACTGGTGGGAAGTTAGGATGGCTGTTGAAGCCAGAGTACCGACCTGGAATGCTGGTAAACTTCACTAGGCCGAGCATTTCCGCGATCTCTGAACCAGTAGTAAGCAACATCGCACTCACCGCGGCCCAAAGCGCTGTTTCCCTCCACTTCTCCGTCGAAAGCACCGCAATAATCGCGATAAGAACGAGCATCATACGCGCAAGGTCCATCGTTACTTGGTCTTGAAACGACGAATCGAAGCGACGCAAGACCGCTGCGTCGAACAATCGGATGACGGGAAGCAGCGCAATGCCAAGTGTGGCAAGACAAAGTCGAGGTTTGTTCACCAAGGACAAAGTGATGCATAGAAACACGGCCGCTATTGTGAAGAAGATCGGTTTAATTGGCGAAATACCCGCGTCGTAGCTGCCGATGGCTGCATCCGCCGCCAGCGCTCCCAGCATGCCGCCACACACCCACACCAGCACCCACTCGCGAAAGCGGGTCCAGCCATTGGGACGGAGCATGGGATGCGCGTAGTTCATGGACGGTTGTGTTGTAGCCAAGCCTGGAACATGAGCACGTCCCAGAGGTAGAAATGCCAGTTACGTGTGCCGCTGAGATGTTCCTGCCACTTTTGGCGGATCGGAGCGGCGTGGAAGAAGCCTTCACGCTTCAAGCGTGACTCGCTGAGCAAATCTTCGGCCCAATCGCGCAGTGGGCCACGCAGCCACACATCGAGTGGGATACCAAAGCCGCGCTTTGGACGATCAATGAGTGCCTTGGGCACATGACGGTAAAGTGTTTCAAGCATCAGCCATTTGCCTTTGCCGTCGCGCACCTTCATCGAGAATGGCACGCGCCACGCGAACTCGATCAAATCGTGGTCTAGCAGCGGTATTCGGCCCTCCAAACTCACACCCATGGCTGCGCGGTCCACTTTGACGAGAATGTCACCAGGCAGATACGTCTCCATGTCGAGGTGCATCATGCGGTGCGTGAAATCACTGACACGCGGCCAGGCTGCGGTATTCGTGATGGCTGTGACGGGATCTTTGCCGCCGATGACGATCTCCTCCGGCCTTTTCCAGTGAGACATGAGATTGAGATACAGCGTCTCCATGCCCGGAGCCGCAACGACCTCGGCCAACTTGTGCAGTTTGTCGCCTAGCGGCATGTGGCGCAGGCGTTTGGGAAGAACTTTAGCTCCAAGTCCATTCAGCACCTGAGGAGGCAACGCAGTGAGCGCCGCAGCGGTCATTTTCTTCATCATCGGCGGCATCCATGAAATTTTATTCCACAGACTGCGGCCCACGAAGTAGCGCTCGTAACCACCGAAGAGTTCGTCGCCCGCATCACCGCTTATTGCGACGGTGACATGCTGGCGCGCCATTTTGCAGACGAGATAGGTCGGGATCTGCGAGTAATCGGAGAACGGCTCATCGTAGAGCGATGGGAGCTGTGGGATGACATTTAGCGCATCCTTGCCAGTGACATACATCTCCGTGTGATCGGTACCGAGGTGTTTGGCCACGTCCTTGGCGAACACAGCCTCGTTGTGCTCCTTCTCGTGAAAACCGATGGTGAAGGTGCGCACCGGGCGAGTGCTCTGCTTCTGCATCATCGCCACGATGAGCGAGGAATCGACGCCACCGCTCAAGAATGCGCCCAACGGCACATCGGAAACCATGCGCATGCCCACGGCCTTCTTCAGCATTGCCTCAAAAGTGTCAATGGCTTCGGTTTCGGTGCCGGTGAACGGATTGTCGAGGCCGCGCTCGACGACTTGCGGCAAGCTCCAATACCAGCCGGGTTGCGGACGTTCTGAAGGTGCGCGTAGCGTGAGCATCGCAGCTGGCGGAAGCTTTTTGAAACCCTGATAAATGCACAGCGGGTCAGGGATGTAGTTAAAACGCAGCAGCGAGGTCAGCGCCTCGCGATCCACTGAGGAGTTGAAGCCCGGAAAACGCTGAATCGCTTTCAGTTCAGAGGCGAACACGAACGTCTCGCCTACCCAGCCGTAATAGAGCGGCTTTTCACCAAGACGATCACGCCCGAGATGCATGACGTGTTCTTGTTTATCCCAAACTGCGAAGGCAAACATGCCATTGAAGCGTTTCGTGGCTTCGACCACACCCCATTGGCAAAACGCGGCCAACATGATCTCGGTGTCAGAGTGCCCACGCCAGGTGTGGCCGCTTTTTTCGAGTTCCGCACGCAGGTCTTGAAAGTTATAGATCTCGCCGTTGAAAACGATGATAAAGCGACCATCCGCACTCGCCATCGGCTGATGCCCGAGGGGCGAGAGATCGAGAATGGAGAGGCGGCGATGACCTAAAGCGATGCCACTCGCTGAATCCACCCAAGCACCAGCATCATCAGGACCACGCAACACGATGGCGTCCGTCATCGCAGTGACGATGGCGTTCATCTCGTGCGCTGGACGAGATTTGGCAGGATTAAAGAAGCCGGCTATTCCACACATGGCTGGTAGGTCGGTAGAACAGTTGAACGGCGCGTCAGTGAGTCGCTGGACATGAACATGGTTTCGAACTGTTTGAGTGCATTCTGGAGGGAGAAATGTCGCTCAATTCGTTCACGCGCGACCCAGTCCTGTGTGATGTCGGCTTCGAGAATTTCCATGCAAGCATTGGCGAGGGCTTGGGGATCACCAGGTGGGACAATGTGGCCTGTCTGGCCCATGACCCAACGCGTGTCGCCGATATCGGTGGCGACGACAGGTACGCCGCAGGCCATCGCTTCGCCAATGACATTGGGAAATCCTTCACCAAAGGATGAGGAGGAGACGGCGATGTTGAGCGAGGCGGTGAGTTCAGGCAGGTCGTGGCGTTCGCCTAGCACTTCGATGAAGGACGGCACATCGAGCTTTTCAGTTTCAGTGCCGACGATGATGAATTGGGCCTCAGGGTGCTTCGCGTGAATGATTTTCGCAGCTTCGATGAAGGTTGAATAGTCCTTCATCGCTGCATTGCGTCCGAAGCGACCAATGAGGCCACGTCTTGGAGTGCCTGGCTGCCATTTCGTGAGATCAAAACCGTTGGCGATGATTTGTGTTTTCGCTTCACGATAGCCGATGGCCTCGTGTTGCTTCGCGCTGAGCTGCGAATTGTAGGTGATGCGCTGCGGCAGCCAGGAGAGCCTTGCCAGCATGCGGATCACGAAGGCAGAGCCACGTTTCTCCAATTTCAGATCGTAGAGGCTTTGGCGAATATTCCAAATCATCGAGACGCGTTTGGAGCTCAGGCACTTCGCGATCACAGCGGCGAGACAGCCGTGATACATCCAACCCATCAGCACATCAGGCTTGGTTTGACGCATCACTTTGAACAGACGCCACAAAGAACGTAGCGTTGGCCTACCAGTGGGCATGTCGAGGCTGTGTACTTCGACACCAGCCCGGCGCAACGTATCGGCATACTTGCCACCGCAGGTCAGCGACACGACGGCGTGTTGAATCTTTGGCAGGCCGTGAATGATTTGTGATAGCATCATTTCCGCGCCACCTGATCCGAGGCCGGTGGTGAGCCAAAGTACTTTTTTGCCAAAAAGACGACTCGTGCGCTGAATGAGTCGCTCGACACTGAACTCATCGACGATGCGCTGACGTGGATTGTGCGGCTGGACGACACGCATGCATTGCGCGAGGGCCAAATGATCGCCAACGGGGAAGATTTGTGTTGTGTCGCCAATAATCCACGCGCTGTCGCCGACGTCGCTAGCGATGCACGGCACGCCACAGGCCATCGCCTCGCCGATGACGTTGGAAAAACCTTCACCGAAGGCCGATGAGTTCACAAGGCAGTCAAATGTCGCGTAAACGGAAGGCATGTCGTTTTGCGCAGGCAACTATAAAACGCGGTTAAAAAGTGCGGCGGGTGCGCCGGGTGGCGTGGTGGTTTAAAAGTGCAGCACCTCTGGTTTAACCAGGAGGATGTTCACGAATATGGAGCAATGGAACGAGATACGACGCCGGGTATTGGTTGAGGGAGTGAGCC
>CANIBP010000043.1 GCA_947466075.1 Verrucomicrobiaceae bacterium | reverse complement strand
GTCAGCGCTACAAAGTGGAGAACTACTTCTGCCGCCTGAAACGCTGGGCTTCAGCGAGCACGCGCCGTGATAAACTTGCCGCACACTTCCTTTCTCTTATCCATTTCGCTTCTGTCATCGACTGGCTTCGGTATGGCTTTTGAGGGTTTCAAACACGGCCTAGGTTTATCTTCGTTGGCGGGAATGGCACGGGGGGCGATGGTTTCAGGCATGCCGGCAAACTCGGCGGCTTGGTCGAAATTAGCGCTGTAGTCGCCGAACTTGGCCTGTTCGAGCATTTGGGAGACGCAAGAGGAAGGGCAAGCCGCTTTGGCTATTGGTGTCGTGCTCGGTGATGTTTAGCGCCTGGTTGCCGCTGATCGTACCGAAGACAGAAACATCATTGTTCTGCTATTTAAAGTCGGGCATGACCTCAGTGTCTTTGAGCAAGATCAGGTCGGGCGACGACCTATTCTCACTACTAAATTTTTGCTCATATTCTGGATGGCCTGATTGTGACGGCATTACTGCATGACTGCCAAAGACTCCCATGTTACGATCTCGTCGTACAACAGAGGTTCATGTCAATGCGTGACGATTTCGTTGCTCATGCTGTACAACAAAAGCCTTTAGCATCGGCCGTGCCCGACTCTCTTTATCTCATCGACGCCATTGGCCCGTTCTTTCGCGGCCTGCAACGCCGCACCATCAACTGGTCGAAGATTCCCTTCGATCATCTCCAGCTTCAAGAGCCGCAACGCAGCCCACAATGGACCCAGATTCGTGCCGATCTCGATACCTTTGCCCGGGAAGTGAAAGACATCGGCTACAACGCCGTCTCGCTCGACGACGTCACGCATCTGGCCGACCACGAGTGGTATGAGCCAGAAATCCGCACCAAGATCGCCCTCTATCGTGAGGAATTTACCCGCTGCTTCGAGATCCTTCAAAAACATGACCTCGCCATCTATCTCACGATGGATTTTTTCTCGTCCACGCCGGCCATTCGTGCCCGTGACGTGCAGCCCGAGGTCTTTGTGCGCGATCTGCTGGACGGATTCCTCGCCGAGTTCCCGCAGATTGCCGGAGTCATCATCCGCATCGGTGAATCCGACGGGCGCGATGTGAAGGACGACTTTCAAAGTGAGCTGCACATCAAACAGCCATCGCAGGCGAACAGCTTTCTCAAACTGCTGCTGCCCGTCTTTGAAAGACATCGCCGCAAGCTGGTCTTCCGCACCTGGACCGTCGGTGCCTATGCCATTGGCGATCTGATGTGGCATCGCCGCACCTTCGCCCAAGTGCTCGACGGCCTGGACAGTCCAGCGCTGATCGTCTCGATGAAATACGGCGAGAGCGATTTCTTCCGCTACCTGCCGCTCAACCGAAACTTCTTCCGCACCAAGGTCGCGAAAATCATCGAACTGCAAACCCGGCGCGAGTATGAAGGCTGCGGCGAGTATCCGTCCTTCGTCGGCTGGGAGTATGAGCGCTATGCACAGGAACTGCGGCACGCAGAGAACGTGGTGGGCTGCATGGTGTGGTGCCAGACCGGCGGCTGGGTGCCATTTCGTCGATTGGCCTTCATTGATGACAATGCCGTGTGGACAGAGCTGAACACCTTCGTCACGCTACGGCTGTTCAGGGATCAAGCGCTCGTCGAGGATGCCGTGCGTGAGTTTGCACAGAGGATTCAGTGTCCAGATGATCGTGCGCTGCTGGAACTGCTGCGCCTGTCCGATGAAGTCATCCGTGAACTGCTTTACGTCGAAGACTTCGCTCGACAGAAGCTGTTTTTCAGGCGCGTGCGCATTCCACCGCTGCTCCAGGTGTACTGGCACAACATCTTCATCAGCCACAGCGTGCGCCGGGTGCTGCGCTTCTTCGTGCAAGACCCCGAAGGCTGCCTGCGGGCCGCAACGCGCTCGTTGGAACGCATCACGCAGATGAAAACTCTTGCAGCGCAGGCGGGCATGCCGGTCGCAGACATCGACTTCATGTATGACACCTTCCAGCTTCTCGCCATGGCACGCGAATACTGCTTTGGTAGTGACGATGAGTCATTGATCGAGTGCATTCGTGCCGCCAAGAAAGCCTATAAAGCCAAGTATCCCAAAAGCGGACCGCGCTATCGCTACCGCGTGAAGCTGGACTTCAAACCGCTGCTGCTGCAGCCACGTTATCTCGCCTGGGGCATCAAGCTGCTGTTCCGTCGTCAGCGCGGCTACCGCATCGTGGACCGCCTCATCACCCTGCATCTGCTCTCGATGATCTACCGCGTGATCGCCAAACGCCGGCCACGCTGGATCCCCGAGTTCGCCCGTGACAGTGCCATGGGTGTGGATGCAATTTTTCGCTGAGTGCCTGTGGCAGTCACATACTGTCACCCGATCCTGTTTGAAGCCAGCGCCGCCGCAATCAATCAATGGGGATGTTCAACACTCGGCACGACGACCTTTACCGCTTCCTTTCGTGGCGCAGGAAAACGCGTTTTCTGCGCCACTACGGCGGCCCGCTGCTGGCACTGCTCGTCTTCATCGCCTGCACTCATCTTATCTGGCAGGCGCATGGCCATCGCACCCACAAGGGTAAAGACAACAAGCCAGAATCTAGCCAAGCTTGGCAGGTGAAAATCCCTGAGAAACGCTAAACGTCCACTCATGGCGGAATCGTGGCCGGGATTCACATTCACCAGCCTCGCGTGTGACGAAAAGGTTTCACAGGCCATCTTTGGTTCCAGCAAATGTAGCGGAATCTCATTTGTTAACATAAGTGAAACTTATTCACAGAGCCGTGCTCTCGCCTCACCTGATTCCACAGGCCCACCTCCCATGAAAACCAAGCTCCGCATCAAGACGCTCTTCATGTCCGACGTTCACCTCGGCATGGCTGATTCCAAAGCCGTGCAGGCGGCACATCTCATCCGCCACTGCAACTGCGAGAAACTCGTGCTCAACGGCGACATCGTGGATGTCTGGGCGCTAAAAACCTCGGGGCGCTGGACCCAGGAGCACACCCACTTCGTGCGCACCGTGCTCAAGAAAATGGAAAAAGAAGGCACCGAGGTCATCTACCTGCGTGGCAACCATGATGACATCCTGGAGCAGTTTCTCCCCTTCAAAATTGGCGGCCTTTCGCTCGTCGATGAACACATTCATGAGTCACCGCACGGACGCTACCTTGTCGTCCACGGCGATGGCTTCGACCATCTGACCACCAACCATGTGTGGTTGGCGAAGGCAGGAGCCATCGGCTACGACCTGCTGCTACGCCTCAATCGTACTTACAACGCCTGGCGTCACTGGCGCGGCAAGGAAGGTTTCTCCCTCAGCCGCTGGGTGAAATTGAAGGTCAAGCAGGCCGTCAGCTTTGTTGGTCGCTACGAGGAACAACTTCAGAACCTCGCCCGCTGGAAAAACTGCCACGGCATCATCTGCGGCCACATCCACACCCCGGCCGACAAGATGATCGACGATGTTCACTATCTGAACTCCGGTGATTGGGTCGAAAGCATGACTGTCGTTGTCGAGCATCTCGACCGCACCTTTGAAGTGCTCAGCTACCACGACTTCTGCCGTCTGACCGGTCGCCAGCCCAAAGGCACAACACCAAGCATGGATGTCAGTGCCATAAGCGAGAAGCCGCTAGCTCTGCCAGCACCGCAACCAGAATTGTTGGTGGCCTAACGCTGGTTACATCAATTTACTCAACGGCTACTCTGTTTCATCTCCGACTGTTACCTTCAATGAAAAGTGGCGCACCCCAGAGGATTCGAACCTCTAACCTTCTGATCCGTAGTTCTAATGTTGCCTGTTATCATGTGTTCGCTTATGTTTACCCATGAATGCGATTTCACCAGGAGAAACGGCAAATGTTGCAACGGTTCATGCCAACGCAAGCGAACACATAATTGCACACGAGAACGGAAAAATTGCACACGGATTGCACACCAAAGCCAAGAAGGCAGTGCCCAAGACCGCCGCCGCCTATTGGATCAATAAAGTTCACAAGCCAGGGGACAGCCCGCATTTCAACGTGCAGATGCACTACCGGGGCGAGCGGCACCGCTTCCCTCTCGAAACCGCAGAAAAGACCGCCGCCGCTGAAAAGGCCCGCGAACGGTTTCTCTACCTTGTCGCGCATGGCTGGCCTGCCACGCTGGCGCACTTCAAGCCGGAGACAGTAAAGCAGAAGAGGCCCGCCACCCTTGGCGAATGGATGGAGAGCGTAAAGGCTAGCTCTGAACTATCCCCTTCCACCCTCACAACCTACTGCCAGTGCCTCCGACAGATTGCCGCCGAAATCGAGGAAATCGGCGACCAGCCCGCATTGGATGAGAACGGCACGCCCAAGCGGGACAAGAAACGCCGCATCGTTTATCTCTCCCGTTTCGACTACCGCGCAGGCGGGCGGGACGCATGGACTGCCAAGGTGGACGCCTTGCCCCTTTCCGTGCTCACTGCCGCTGCCGTTCAGCGCTGGAAGGTTAAGTACACCGCAAAGGCCGGAAACGCGCCAGATGCCCGCCAACGCGCTGCAAACTCCGCCGCGACGCTGCTTCGTTGTGCTCGCTCGCTGTTCTCTGCCAAGATTCGCAAATATGCTGCCGCTGAATTGACCCTCCCTGATCCCCTGCCCTTCGCCGGCGTGGAACTGCCAAAAAAGGGCAGCACCACCTATCAGAGCAAAATAGATGCCGCCACACTGATCGAGTCCGCCAACGCTGAGCTAGAAGGCGAGGTTTTCAAAGTGTTCTGCCTTGGCCTGCTCTGCGGACTGCGAAAGCGCGAGATTGATCTTCTCATGTGGCAGCAGGTGGATTTCAGCAAGGGCGTGATCCGCCTTGAGCGCACCGAGTTCTTTGAACCCAAGAGCGAAGAAAGCATCGGCGAGGTTGATCTTGATCCCGAATTACTGACCTTGCTGCAAGGCTGGAAGGCACAGGCCAGCGGCGCTTTCGTAATCGAGTCCACACGCAAGCCCAAGCATGCAGCGAGCCGGACAAACTACCGCTGTCAGATGCACTTCGAGGCGCTGTACGCATGGCTTCGCAAGCACGGCATCACCGCACGCAAGCCGCTTCACGAATTGCGCAAAGAGCTTGGCGCAATCCTCGCCAGCACCGAGGGCATCTTTGCTGCTAAAAGCATGCTGAGACACGCGCAAATCAGCACCACTGCCGCCTATTACACCGACAAGAAACGCCGCATTACCGCAGGCCTTGGCGCATTGCTCACACCACCAGCGAGCAATGTCATACCAGGAGAGTTTGCACACACGGCACCAAACACAAAACCAAAGGCAGAAAGGATCAAAGCATGAAGCCCAAACTTTCAAAGCAAATCGCCAGCACACTTTCAGCATGCCGCAAAATGCGCTTGAACGATGGCAGTCCCGCGTTTGACCAGCAGCTATTAAAGCAGGCGCGTTGGCATCTTGAACGGGCAGAGCATGATTGCAGGACATGGGATGAATCCGGCGCAAACCAGGGTGGCTTTTTTCTTCAACATCTTCGCGAAGGATTGGCGGATACAAACGCTGCATTAAGACTGTACGCATTCCTAACTTTCCCAGCAGACGGAAGAAAGATGCGCAAGATCAACAAGGCTTTCAAGGAGTCTGAAACGGAAGGAATGGCCGCGTTCTATTTGCACCACATGAGGGAAATGATTCGTGACCGTTACCCGGCCAACATCGCCCTCAAATCAATTCCATCAGCATTTATCCGAGCGCGGCACGAAGCCGGAGACGTTCACTTTTTTGAACAGCTTGGGAGCGAGCTGGAAATGATCCGAACACAGCCGCGCAGATATGAGCGCGGCATCGAAGAATGGTTAAGACGAGTCTGGGTCACGCTTTGTTTATGGCGCTATGACACAGCCAAGGAGGCATGGCCCATCCTGAAACAGGCAGTGATTGCTGGCGGCATGCTCACAGAGATGCAGCACCTTGAGGAAGGGGGCGGCTGGGGCCAGTTTGTAAAAGCATGGCGCAATTTACGCGCCCGCCGCAGGTAGTTCAAAACGACTCAGATTAGGGGGGACAATCAGAGTCCGTCGCAAAGTGGCGTGAATCGGGATGAAGGCGGAATGCTCACAGCGCAACGCATTCAACCCTATCTCAACGAATCCGCCCCTATGAAAACAATCCCCTCAACTCCCAAAACTCCCACCGAGTTTTTAACCACAGAAGGCCTCCGAGTCCGTTGGCAAGTATCCGCCATGTTTCTCTGGCGTTTGCGCCGTTCAGGCAAGCTGCACGCTTTCCGTTTCTCAAACTCTCGTAGCGTGAGGTATTCGCTCGCCGAGATCGAGCGCATCGAACGTGAAGCACAGGCATAAAAAACCGCGCCGCCCGGTGAAGGCAGACGCGGCTTCTATGAAGTAGAGACGCGGATAAATTGCCACACGGGAAGCACGGCGCAACACCCAAAACGCGCCCAATGAAATCATGCTCACGATGCCATGTATTCAAACCGCTGGCCTCATTCGACCACGCCAGAAACTCCCGCGATGGACACCACCACCGCTGCAAAACATGCGACCGCAAGCGGGATAAAGAGCGCCTTCAAAGCGGCTCCCTGCAACGATCCAATCGCCGCTGGGAGAAAAGCCACCCGCTCGCAGTCCGAGCGCATAAAACCGTTAGGCAGGCAATCAAGCGCGGAGAGCTTCAACCCGGCCCATGCAACGCGTGCGGCTGCCAAAAGGCTACCCGCACTCATCATGCTCACCACGAAGATTACACCAGCCCGCTTGAGGTGTCCTGGCTCTGCCAACTCTGCCACATTGAACACCATCGCCTAGAGCGGTTATACGGGAAAGGGCAGGAGCTTTTCAGTTTCATGGGGGAGGGCAGGCCATGAGCCAGATTGCATTCTTTCAGCACCTTGGCGCATCAGGCGAAAACGTACCGGTTCAGACGATGCTGGACGGCATCAGAAGCGGGAAATGGGCAGGCCAGATCAAGAGGCTTCGTGCCGCGCTATACGGCTCTGACGAGTTCAATAAGCGCAAGCGCGCCCTGCCTGCCTTCATGCTGTCCGCTACCACGAACAGCGGACACAAAGCGGCAGACGTGAAGCAGCACAGCGGTCTATTGCAGCTAGACGTTGATCATGTGGGAGCTGAGCACGCTGGCAGCATGCGTGACCGTCTCGGAGAAGATAGGCACATTCTCGCGGCTTGGATTTCGCCATCAGGGACAGGCATCAAAGCCATCATGCGGATTGCTGCTGATGTGGAACAGCACAAGGCAGCGTTTGAAGCTGCCGCCGAATACATGCGCGAGAGCTACGGCCTAGCGATTGATAAGGCTTGCAAGGACGTGTGCCGACTTTGCTACGTCTCCCATGATCCTGAAATAGTGACGAATGCCGAGGCCTCGCCGTTGGAAGTGAAACAGGGTTTTGTCGAGTCTCTGACAGGGAGCGAAGAGGAGAGTTCTTCTACATCACTGAATGCTGCATCCTACATTCTACATAACAGCGGACTTTTTGACGATTTCCCGAATCTCCGACCGCTTTATCAAAAACTCGTCGCCCGTCGCTACGGAAGTCCTCAGAAAGGACTACGAAATGCCGCAATGGTCGAGATCGTGGCGTCGTGCTTTTGTGCCGTGGCTCCCGAATTTGTGAAGGGCTTCGCGGTCGAGTATTTCAAGCAGCATGCGGACGTGTTCGCAGATTACGATTTCGAGACCTACAAGCGCGAAGCCGATTCCGTGCTGGCAGGATGCCACCGGAGCTATCCACAACGGCTTTCAGAGGGTGAGAGGAGCGCTTACACGGCCCTTGGCAGCGACAGAGAACAGGCAGCATTCCGAATCGCTCAAAACCTCTCTAAGTGTGCATCAGATGCCACCGTGCCGCCGCCGCTGTTCTTTCTTTCGTGCAGCGGCCTAGGCACCCGTCTTGGCCTCATGGATACACCTGCATGGCGCATTCTGCGGGCATTCGAGAAATCTGGCTTCATCAAGACAGCGTGCCCTGGCTCAGTGCGAAAGAAAGGACAGCAAGGAGTCGCGACAGTTTACCGCTGGATGCTGTGAAACCAGACAGACGCGCCAAGAGTGCAAGGTCTGCTTTATGGCGGCATTAATTCAACCGTACGATCCGTGTTCTGAAAAATCGTTTCTGGGTACTTCCGCCGTAGTTGCCGGGATTTGCTGCCGTCCACGTCACCAAATCAGTGCTCGATTCCAGAATCACTTGGAACTGGCCGCTGGCATCCTCTGGAATGACCACGGCATTCGCAGGCACCACGTTCTCCGCTGAATTAGCCCGATTGACCGACAATGTAACGAGTTCGATTTCGGCACTGGTGTTGCTCGTCTTGGCTCGAATCGTCGCTGGACCTGAAAGGGTTATCGGCCCTGAATATGTAATATGAGAGGGCGCATAAATTATAAGTGACCTTGTATTCAATCCAATGACCACCTCAAGCTGGAGTGGTGTTCCCGTGTTGCTGCTATAGAGCAATGTTGCCGTGTCTCCGGCTGCCAGCGTCACCGGATCGCTATAACGTAGAACGCCACTTCCACCGGCTGGCACCTGCATGGTTATCGACTCCGCCGCGATGCAATCCAAAGTGCTGACAGCAATGGCGATGAAAAGGAGAATCGAAAGAATAGCGTTCATGAAGCCAAGATAATGAAGGGATTGCCGACCGCCTCTGAAATCTTCAAGCTATTCACGCTATGCGCCCCCTAACCCTCTGCCGCGAACGTCTCGACCGCATCGAGCGAATTCTGGCTAGCAACGCCGGCGCTTTGCCCGTGCGTGATTTTGCCCGCTCGTTCAGCGTCTGGGAATGGGAGATCGAACAAGCCGCCGCGCTTGGCTGGCTCAAGATCGAAATACGCAAGCCGCGCACAGGCCGCCCCTCGCGCATCGCAAAAGAAGTTAGCAAACCTCAGGCCGCGAAACTGCCGCCGTATCGCTGTCAGATTGAGCAGCCAATCAGTATTCGACACCAGCTTTTTGCCATTCACTCCACCTGCGCAGTCAAACACGGCAGCCGTAAACTCGTTTACCTGCCAGCCATCACAGACGCTTACCAAAGCGTATTCAAACGAGCCACGAAGCGCCGGGCAGCCACGGCCAGCGCCAGCCGTTTAATGCGCCGAAGTGATGTCAAAGCCGCACGGGCATGGTATTACGCCCGATTTGATGGCGACGCGCCACGCAGCGAATCTATGCCCGACACCGCCAGCGGCATCTGGCAGCGCCTCCGCGAACTAGGAAGCTGGCGCGCCGGGCCGCGCATTACGGTTGTCAGGCAATGACCGGCTGAAAACCTTAGGGTAACCTTATGCTTGAACGGCCCGCTTGCACCCAGGCCATGCCCAAGGATGCGACGCCCGAAAACCTTGTGACGACCTTGCATGGCGCTCGCTGAGAACGTTAGCCCTACCTTAGCCACCGGCAAACCACGAACAGGCCGGAAACCTTGACGTCACCTTGCCCCTCACCAAGCGAGAGAAGTAATGAAGCGATACGCTGCAATCAGTCCTTGAAAGCCACCAGCCAGGAAAACCGGGGAGAACCCAAAAATTGCACACGGATTGCACACCGAACTTATTTCGCGATTCACGAACTTGATATAACTCATTGATAATGAGTGGCGCACCCCAGAGGATTCGAACCTCTAACCTTCTGATCCGTAGTCAGATGCTCTAATCCGTTGAGCTAGGGGTGCGTTTGGCTTTCGCCAGACCCGCTGCTCGGAAGCAGCGGGCCACGAGACTAGACCGGTGAACTGTTTTGTCAAACAATGGGACGCATTTTATTGGAGCGCTATGACGACAGTTTCTCCATCAATTTCTGCGTGCGCTCGATGATGCGTTGCGGCTCGTCCAGCAGGCCGGCGCTCAGCAGCGCGTTGTCGAGAATCTGCTCGGTGATGAGGCCGGCGGTTTCGGCGTCGGTTTTTTGGAGCTTGGCGAGGTTGCGGATGAGTTGATGGCGCGGGTTGAGCTCGAAGATGACTTTGTTGCCGGGCATGTCGCCGTCTTTACCCATGGCTTTCATCATCTGACGGATCTGCGGGCTCATTTCGCCTTCAGGGGTCAAGACGAGCGCTGGAGAACCAACGAGACGTTTGCTGGTGCGGACGGTTTCGACTTCGGTGGCGAGGCGTTCTTTGATCCAGTCACACAGAATGGTGGCGTCGGCTTCGGGGAGGCTTTCGCCTTCGCCGGTGGCGTCACCGAGGTCGATGTCGGGGGCGTTGACGGACTTGAGGTCTTTCTCTTCGAACTTGTGGAGGCTGGAGATGACGTATTCGTCGATGTGCTCGAACATGTAGAGCACTTCGAAGCCTTTTTCTTTGAAGGCGGCGACGTACGGGCCGCTTTCGATGGTGCTGCGGGAGGTGGCGACTTGATAGTAGATGGTGGTCTGGCCTTCCTTCATGCGCTTCACGTAGTCGGTGAGGCTGACGGTCTCACCGGCTTCGGTCATGCTGGATTCAAAGCGCAGGAGCTTGGCGATGGCGTCGCGGTTGGTGTGATCGGTGGCGATGCCTTCTTTGAAGAAGCGGCTGAAGTCCTTGTAGAAGGCGTTGTACTTCTTTGGGTCTTCGATGGCTTCTTTGTCGAGGTGTTTGAGCAGGCGCTTGGCGACGACGTCGCCGAGTTTGCGCACCAAAGCGCTGTCTTGCATGCTTTCGCGGGAGATGTTCAGCGGCAGGTCTTCGCTGTCTATCACGCCACGGACGAAGCGCATCCACTCGGGCAGCAGTTTCTTCGGTTTCGGGTCGATGAGGACTTTTTTGCAGTAGAGGCCGACGCCGGGCTCCATCTGGCCCATGCCGTAGGATTCCATGTTCTGCGTGGGCGTGAAGAGCAGCGCGTTGATGGCGATGGGCGACTCAGCCTGGAAGTGCAGGCGATAACTCGGGTCATCAAAGGAGTGCGAGGCGAAGCGGTAAAACTCAGTGTACTGCTCGTCGGTGATGCCGTCTTTCGATTTGAGCCAGATGGCCTCGACCGTGTTCACCCGCTCGCCGTCGAGGATGACGGGGAAGCTGACGAAGTTGGAGTATTTCTCCAAGATCTGCTTCACACGGTGCGTCTTGGCGAACTCGGCGGCGTCTTCTTTGAGGTGGAGGATGATCTTGCAGCCGCGTGCTTGATCCGCGGATTCATCAATGGTGTAGCTGGTGCTGCCGTCGCTGGTCCAGACGAGGTGCTCGCCATCGTTGCGCCAGGAATGCGTGTGCACTTCCACTTTGTCGGCCACCATGAAGGCAGAGTAGAAACCGACACCGAACTGACCGATGAGCGAGGCATCGTTTTGCTTGCCTGCGTTCTTCAAAGCCGCCGCGAAGGCCTTGGAGCCAGAGTGGGCGATGGTGCCGAGGTTTTCGACCAACTCAGCGCGCGTCATGCCGATGCCGTGATCAGCGATGGTGAGTGTGCGCGCGGCTTCATCGGCAGTGATGGTGACTTCCAGCGTGGATGCGGCGTCAAAGACATCGTTTTCCGTGAGCTGGGTGAGACGCATCTTTTCCATCGCATCCGCCGCGTTGGAGACCAGCTCGCGGATGAAGATCTCGCGGTCGGTGTAGAGGCTGTGGATGACGATATCGAGGACTTGTTTGACTTCGGCCTGGAATTCGTGGGTTTGGCTCATGGTGTGTAGGATAGAATGGGTTTGGGGGCCGGAAGCATAGCGGTCCACACACAAGGTTCAAGGTTTGAGCTTGAGAGTTTGACTTCTAGGCAGTGCCTCGCAGAGTCGTATGACCTATGGGACTTCTCGATTCACTCGCCAAAAACGCGCTGGGCGGCATGCTCGGCGGCTCCGCCAAGCAAGACCCCGCCGCGATGCTCTCCGGTCTGCTCAATGAGGCGGGCGGTCTCAATGGCCTGATTGGCCAGTTTCAAAAAGCCGGACTTGGAGATGCATTCTCGTCCTGGATCAGCACGGAAAAGAATCAGCCCATCACTGCCGACCAGATGCAAAACGCCGTCGGTGCCGACACGATCCAGCAACTTGCCAGTAAAGTGGGAATGAACGCAAACACAGTTCTGCCACTGCTTTCTCAATTCTTGCCACAGATTATCGACAAGCTCACGCCTCAAGGCCAGATCCAAGACAACAACCCGAGCGGCAGTCAGATTCAAAGCGTGCTGACCAGTGTGATCAGCAGCGGCTTCGGCGGTTTGTTCGGCGGCAAATCGTAACCCCTTCGAATCATGCTCCGCCTCGCCCTCAAGATGCTCTTCGGCGATACGGCAAAGTATCTGATGCTCGTCGCGGGTCTCACTGTGGCGACGTTTTTGATGGCGCAGCAGACGGCGGTGTTTTGCGGGCTGATGAGCTGGACGAAATCGACGTTGAGCAATGTGCCAGCGCCGATCTGGGTCGTCGAAGAGAAAGTGGAACAGGTGAATGAGACAAACCCGCTGCTGGACACCGATGTAGCCCGCGTGCGCAGTGTGAGTAGCGTAGCATGGGCGGCACCCATTTACTCGGGCATTCAGCGTGTGCGGCTTGAGAATGGGAACTTCAAGATCATCCAGCTCATCGGCATTGATTCAAACACCCTGGCCGGTGCACCGGCCAAGATGCTGGAGGGCGATCTGATGAAGCTGCGGCTGCCGCATTCCGTGATCATCGACGATCTGGGCGTGCAGCGGCTGGCACTGAAGCGCGGTCAAAAGGTGAAGGTGGGTGATGTGTTTGAGATCAACGATCAGGAAGCAAGGGTGGTGGGTATCGCGGATGCAAAAAACTCGTTCACCGGCGGCCCCTATGTTTGGACAACGTATGAACGTGCGCTGCAATACGTGCCGAGCACACGCAAGATGTTACAGGCGGTGATTTGCGCACCACGCGAAGGCGTGAGTCTGGATCAGGCGGTGCTGGACATTCAGCGGGAAACGGGTCTGAAGGCGTTTTTAAATCGTGAAGCGGGACCGGACGCATTTATCGATCACATGAACGGCAAGACGAGCAACAATTTTAATGTCTCCACAGTGTGGTGGTATGTGAAGAACACCGGCATCCCGATTTCCTTCGGCACCACGGTCATCATCGGCCTGCTGGTCGGCATGGCGGTGAGCTGCCAGACTTTTTACTCGTTCGTGCTGGAGAACATGCGACACCTCGGTGCGCTGAAAGCCATGGGAGCCTCGACCGGCATGCTCTGCGCCATGCTGATCACACAGGCGTTCACCGTGGGCCTCGTCGGCTATGGCATCGGTCTGCTAGGCACAGCGGGCTTTGCATTTGGAGCACTGAAGAATGAGCAGCCACCCTTTTATATGCCGGAGTTTGTGCCGTATGCCGTGCTGGCAGTCGTGCTGGGCATCTGCTCGCTCGCGGCGCTGATGGGCATCTGGCGCGTGAGCAAACTGGAACCGGCAATGGTGTTCCGGAGTTAGCTACTCCAACTGCAGCTTCGCCAGCGAGCCATACAGACCGCCGGGTTTCGCCATGAGTTCATCGTGCGTGCCGCGTTCAATGATCGCCCCGCCGGACATGGCGAGGATTTGATCACAGCGGCGCACGGTGCTCAAACGATGGGCGATGATGATGCTGGTGCGGTTTTCCATCAGCTTGTCGAGCGCGTCCTGCACGAGGCGTTCGCTTTCGGCGTCGAGGCTGCTGGTGGCTTCGTCGAGGATCAAGATGGCCGGATCGGCGAGAATGGCGCGTGCGATGGCGATGCGCTGGCGCTGTCCGCCGGATAGCTGCGTGCCGCGATCACCCACGAGCGTCTGATAGCCTTCCGTGAGTCCGACGATGAACTCATGCGCGTTCGCCTTCTTCGCCGCGCTGATGATTTCCTCCTCGGTGGCCTCCGGTTTGCCGTAGGCGATGTTTTCTTTGATGCTGCCGCCGAACAAGAGCACCTCCTGCGGCACGAGCGCCAGATTGCGACGCAACGTGGTCAGCGACATCTCGCGGATCGGTTTGCCGTCGATGAGGATTTCGCCGGTCGTCGGCTCATAGAAGCGGAACAGCAGCGACACGCTCGTCGATTTGCCCGAACCGCTCGGCCCGACGAGCGCGATGCGCTGCCCAGCCTTCGCTTTCAGGTCAAAGCCGTAAAGCACCACGGCCTCTGGCCGCGTGGGATAGGCGAAACTGACACCGCGCATCTCGATCTCGCCTTGGAAGCGCACTTTCGAGGCACCGGCAGTGTCATCCGGCTCCGTTTCATCGCGCAGAATCTCACGCACGCGTTCCGTGGCTCCAAGCGAGCGTTGCAGTTGCGTGATCAGCTCCGGGAACTGCATGAACGAGGCTGCGATCATGCCACTGAGGCCTGCAAACTGCGTCAGCTCCTCTTTGCCGATGCCACCATCGTTCAGCATGCGCATCGCATACCAAGTGACCAGAATCAGCGCCACGCTGAACGCGAAAATGATGAAAGCGATAAACGATGCGCGCGGAATCGCCGCCCGGAGCACCGTGCGCAGATATTCGCCGAGATTCTTGTCATAGCGGGCCAGTTCATAGGCCTCGTTGCGGAAGGCTTTCACGCTCACGATGCTTTGCAGGCTCTCATCCACCACGACCTGCGAGGCCGCGAGGTTGTCCTGTGCTTTTTTGGTTAGCTTACGAATGCGCGTGCCAAAGATGGCAATCATCACGATCACCACCGGAATCGTGCCGACCATGAACAACGACAGCTTCACCGACATCTGCAAAATGAGCACGAGGCAGAGCGACAGCATCACCGTGTGCCTGATCAGCATCGGAATTGTCACCACCAGCGTCTCACGCATGGATTCGACATCATTGGCAAGTCGAGAAGCTAGCTCGCCGACGCGTCGCTGGTTCAACGTTGCCATCGGCAGACGAATGATTCGGCTGAAGGTATCGAGCCGCAGCGCAGAGAGCACACGCTCAGAAGCTTTGGCAAACAGCAGGATGCGCCAGAATGCGATGAAGGCCTGAATGGCCACGATGCCCACGAGAAACCACACCGCGTGGTTCAACTCCGCCATCCATTCCGGCCCCTTGGCCCCACCGATGCCTTTCCCGGCTAATGCAGCCAGTTCCTTGATGAACACAATCGTCATCCCTCCCGTGATCGCCAGCGCGATGAGTGCGGGGATGAATACGTTGTAGTGGGGACGCAGGTAGGTCAGGAAAAAGCCCGCGTCTTTCCATGCCGCGCGGTCCCACAGTTTTTTGCTCGCTCGTTCTTCAGCCATGCTCGGTTTCTTTTACTCAACGCGCACTGTCCAGCGTCGGGTGGGTTTGTCAGTCAGTTCCAATACGCTCAAACTCTCCGCATCGTCGCTCTGACGTGTGCTGCGAGTGAGAAAATAATCACGGCCACCGCCACTCAGGCGCAGATTGATACCGATTTCACTATTTCCATTCTGTAGCGCCCACTCGTGACGATAGAGATAACTTTTGGGCAAAGTGATCGTCAGTCTGCGACTACCACCAGCGGAACTGCTGAGCACGGCTTGAATCTCCTTGGTATCAAACTCTGCTGCATAGCCACTGCCAAAAGCCCATGGCTCAATTGGCGCAATCTCAGCAGCGCCGTCCCCAGCTTTGCCGGTGATGCGCAGCGCCGCAGTCGCGCCAGCCGTAAGGCGCTGACCATAACTGCGTGCATCGAGGTTCAGCAAACAAGTGAAAGCTTTGCCTGTCACATCATCCACGAGATCGACACCCGTCAAATCCAGCGTCAAAAACAACTTCATGCCGTCCGCGTCTGTCCGCATTGTTACCGCACTGGCCTGACCGTCTGCTGCACTCAAGGGCACGGCTTCCTTGAGGCCGAAGTTGCGGGTGATCTCGATGTAACGATCAAACATCTGTCGCACACCGTTGGAGGACACGGCAAAATTCAGCGGCATGCGTTGACGAAACGGCGCTTTGTCATCCGCAGGCAGCGCAAGTGCGAATTTGAGGGCCTCAGAGTCATTCGCATCCAGCGTGACTTTACCGTCTTGCTTTTTGCCAGCCCAACTCGATTCCCACGTAGCCGAAAGTTTTGCTCCCGTGCTATTTTCAATTTCGAGTTCAGGATTAAATTCTGTCTCCTGATTGAATCCAACCCGCGAATTCCAAGTGAGACTAAACGGACGCAGCGCCACCACGAGATCGGCAATGCGCGATTTTTTGCCCGCGATCACCAGCACCGGCAGCCGCATTTTACTATCGTTCAACGGCAGTTGGAGCGTGTTGGTGATTGTGTAGCTCACTTTCACGGCCTGCTTCGCACCAGCAGCGAGCGTGAGTTCGGGATTCGTGTCTTTGAGCTTCAATCCGAGCGGCACCAACGGTAGCACGGTCAAACGCATGGACTCAGGCGAGGTATTAGCGATTTGGAATTCGAGATTCAACTTCCCCTGTCCTTCGAGCGTCGCGTTCGCGTCACTGAGTTTCCAAGCAACCGCGGGTGCTCCATTCATCACATCTTCAAACAGAATACGGCCCATCGCCGAGTGCATCTCCGTTGTCGGTGTCGCCACCGCGCCGGCAGCAGCGACGTTTAACCTGCTTTGATACTGCTGCACCAGCGCTGGAAACTGCAGATAGGCCTCATCTGTTCCCGCTGGTGAGGTGACCAGCCTCGATAAATCGCCGAGATCTGAAAACAATATCTTCTCCGACTCGCAAAATTCACGCATCACACTGCCTGCACCACGAGTGATTGCCAAACTCGTCTCCTCGGGGTCCGCCGCCTGCGGAATCGGTCCTGCCACGATGACTTCGAGCTTGTGGGTGCGGGCCGTGTCCAAAATGCTGCGCATAGCAGCGGCAATGTCCGCCGTTGTGGTTCCGGCCATACTATCTTCTAAGCCATGCGCCAAGAGCACGAAATCCGGCCGACCTTGAAAGCCCACCGTTGCCAGCGCTGAAGCGGCTGAGACGATGCTGGCAGTCCGCACCGGCTGAATTAAAATCTCTGGCCCCATCACCATGCTTTCCTGACTGCGTAGTTTCGTGCCTGGCCGCACGACTCGCACACCACCGGTGTAATAGAACTGATTCGCCAGCGCCTTCGCAAATACGCCCGCAAAACTCTTGAGCAGGGGATCGTTTCCGCCCTCCGTCTTCACACCATCGAGCATCGCGTCACCAATCACCACGATCTGCAAGCGATCACGGCGGGTAAGCTTGAGCAAAGTCTGCGGCAGGAATTTCTGCCAGCGATCCCGCTGTGCCGGTGCCAGATCGAAGTAATTCTGCGGCTTTAATTCGGGCGTTGGCATTTTCGCCTCGGCCTCACGCGCCGCTGCCTGCAACGCCGGCAGATCAGATTTAGCGTCGGTGTTGGGGGCAGGCGCCGCGGTCTGCGCCCAAAGACCAGCAGCGCCCAGCCACGCCAAGGCGCCGAGGAAGGAGATAGTCTTATGGTTGGAAAACATGCTGCCGCTATCTCAGCGAGACCAGCGACGGCTGCAACCGTGGAGTGGAGTATCAGCGCTTTCCATCTTGTAGAGCGGCGGCGGCACGCTCCTATGCCCGCCGCTCATGAAACCCTTCCTCCAGCTCGCCCAGGCACTCACCCCCGAGGGCGCGGAACTGACCCTGCATGCGCATGACACGCACTTCTACCTGCGCGTGAACCGGCAGCCGCTCATGGGAACGAATGCCTCGGAGTCGGAGAAGGTGCTGGCGCAGCTTGCCTGTGAGCGTTTGTGTAACAAAGCAGACACACGTGTGCTCATCGGTGGCCTAGGCTTTGGCTTCACGCTGAGGCGTGTGCTCGAACTCGTGGGTGCGGCTGCCTGTGTGCAAGTGGCTGAGCTGCTACCGGAAGTGGTGACGTGGAATCGCGAGTTTCTGAGTGCGGTGAACGGTCTGCTGCTAGCGGATTCACGCGTCGAAGTGTTCGTCGAGGATGTGTTCCAAGTCATCTCGCGTGCGCCAGCAGCGCATTACGATGCGATCCTGCTGGATGTGGACAACGGCCCCATTGCGATGGTGCAGGATGGCAATGCACGGCTGTATCAAGCCCAAGGCTTTGATGCCATCACGCGTGCACTCAAGCCTGGCGGCCGAGTGACCTTCTGGTCGGCCAGCACCGATCATGCTTTCGCGAAACGACTCGGCAAAGCGGGCTTTAAGGTCGAAACCGTGGCGGCAAAGGCCTATGCGCAGGCGAAACGTCGCTCGCACACGATCTTCGTTGCGGATCGAAAAAATTAAGGCTGCGGCGGGTCCGCTTCACCTTCCGCTTTCGGCTGCATATCCGGCAAGGAATCGAGATACAGCGCTTCCACTTTGTCACGCGCCCATGGCGTGCGGCGCAGAAAGACGAGGCTGGATTTGATGCTCGGCTGCCAGTTGAAGCAGTTGATCGGGATCATGCGACCAAGCATCTCCCAACCGTAGTGATCAACGAGTTGCGTGACCATCACCTGCAGCGTGATGCCATGAAGAGGGTTTTTGGGGCCGGCGGCATGCATAGGTCAAAGAAGCGTGTTTGCAGCCTTTCGCATCATTCTTCTGGCACCTCGCCCGCTTTGGCAGCCTTCACGACCTTCGCCTGCGCTTTGGCATTCAGCGGCTGCACTCGAACGTATTCACCGTCAAAGTAGGCCCGTGCGCCGTGGTAGCAACCGGTGTTGGCGCCGATGATTTCGAGACGTTTGTCACGCAGGATGAAGCTGAGGTTGGTTTCATCGGTTTTCTCTTTGTCCCGGCCTTTGTCGCTGAACCAGCCGATCGACTGATTCCAGACCGCGATGCCCGCCAGACCGCCGACATGCGAAGTTGGACCACGCACGCACTCGATGACGAAATGCAGATGCCCTTCGCGCTCCACGATCTCAATGTGGCCGCCGTAGCTGTCCGTCCACACGCCGCTGAGCGTTTCATCCGTTGATTCGCGCACGAGGCCCTTGAGCCAGGTCGTGCGCATGTCAGACAAACCAGCGGCAGCTTCGAGATACTCGGGCGCATCGAGCGACAACTCATCCTGGCCTTCAGCACCCGTGTACAGCGGCGAACGTGCCAGACCATCGCGATACTCCACCCACAGACGCTGATCTTCCTTCAGCTTGTTGAAGTCCGGTTCCGGCAACGCCTTCTTTGCTACCGCCCAGGCCGCGTTCAAAGCTTGATCTGCTTTGTCATAGAGCATCTCCGCTTCTTTGGCCGTTAGCTTCTTCTCCTGAGCCTGACCGGTGCTGACCAACGCGGCCCCAAGCAGCACCATCAAAAATAAAATCGTGTTTCGCATGTGGTGGCAGGATAGCTGCGCCCATCACGGCGTCCATGCTTTTGCCGTCGGTCATTTCGATTTCCTGACCATCAGCGTGCGCCTGATTTTCTCACACGACTCACGTCTTGCGCTCCCATTTTTTACCTCTAGCCTCCGCCGTCTTCGATTCCTACACCGTCCATGAATCTCTACGATCAATTCATCCAATGGGTCAGCAGTTTGAACGCGCAGATGGTGGCGGACTGGTTCCGCACCATGGAATGGCAGCGCGTGCTGCCGGAGATCACCGGCAAGTTCATCGGCTTCCTGCTCGGCTTCTTCGCCAGTTGGTTTTTGTTGTTCCGTCGTCACTTGAAGGCGCTCGACCGCCTGCGCCGTGGTGACTCGGATGACGTGCTGTTTCAGGCGCATTTTCTCTCTACAGTGCCGGGCACGGGCGACTTCGTGCTGCTGTTCCGCAATCTGACCTCGTCCACCACGGTGAACGATCTCTACGACAATCCCGCCGCGCGCAAAATCGTGCGCGAAATGGCCGACTACACCAGCCTGCGCAATCCCGTGCTACGCACCGAAGGTCTGCTGGGTTTTGAAGTGCTCAACGACGCCTTCAATCACATCGCCGGCCATCTCGCCCTTCCCACGTGAAACGTGGCTCTTTGCCATGACCTGTGAGGACCGTCAGGTCGTGCGCCGCAAATGCGTGCGCTGCTTCCTCATCCGCCCCGCCGATCTGGAACGCTTCGCCAACTGGACCTGGTGCCGCGAGAACATCCGCTGCGAGCAGCCATGGCACTGGTATCGCATTGTGGCGTTGCACCAGCTTGCGACCCAATGGCAGCAGGAGGAGAAAGACGCGCAGAATCCTTCGCCGAAAACGCAGGGCATGCCGCTTGTGGACAAACACGCCACGCACCGCCGCATTCGCCCAATCTCTGTGGGCATCTTCACCGCCGAAAAGCCCGTCGGCGAACCCGCCGCTATTGCTTGGGCCGCCCAGGAATGGGAACTCAAAAAGATGGGCCTCGACCTCAACGCTTCATCAGCATCCTGATCGCGACGAGTAGCGCGATCAATCCCAGGCCGATGCGCCAATCGAGCCATGCAGATGCGACGGCAGCTTTTGATTCCACTTTGCCCTCGATCTTCACCGTTTGCGGCAGCAGATCGGCGATTTGAGTGAGTTCCGGCAGTTGCTGGCCCGGCATCGCCTGATCCTTGACCATTTTCTTCCAATCCACCGCCATCACGAGATCAACACCTGGATTCTGCTCCTTCACCTGACATGAGCATGAGCCGATGAGGAACTGCGCCGCACGGTCCACCGTCTCCACGCGAATGCCTTTGCCCACGAGCGCATAAAGCACCCTGCCTTGGCCGAAAATCGGGAACGCAATGGGCTCATTCAATCCACGCAAGTCCGGCTCACTCGCCAGCAACATCGCGATGAAGGCGCTTTCAGCCTCATCATCACGTTTCAACCGCAACGTCGAAAACTCCAACCGCAAACCATCACCAGGCACTGAAACGAGGCCGTTCTTGATGTCCTGCTGGTCTAGTTTCGGCAGTTCCATCACGCCTGAAAGATATTCGAGTCGTTCATCGAGAAATTTGGCAGCCGCAGCGTCCTTTGCGGCATCGCCGCTTTCCAACAGCACCCAAACAGCGCTCTCCCCTGCCCCCAGCCGTTCCGCGATCTGCTGACGTGCTGGCGAATCGAGCAACGCCTTCACATTCGCCTCATTGAAGTCCGCTGACCAGATCACCGCATCGTTTCGCATCATCACTGGCTGACGCAGCTCGATTTTCGGCACATCTGCGTTCGTCACTTTGAAATTGCCATCCAGCTTTGCGCCATGCGGCACCGTCACACGATACGGATCCGCCGCCCAATGCTCCAACGCATAGCGAAACACCGGCACCGAGCACGCAAAGGCGGACGTGGCGGTGAGAATGAAAAATGCGATGAGGCGATGCGGCATGGGTCCGGCACAATACGTCTCTCTTCCGATGAATTCGCCATCATGCATGCGTTTTAGTTCGACCATGCGCCCGCTTCTGTTCCTTCTCGTTCTTGCCACCGCCCGTGCCGACTGGCCCACCTACCTGCACGATGCCTCACGCGTCGGCGCCACGAAGGAGGAGCTGAAACTGCCGCTGCAAGCCGAATGGACATTTGAATCACCGACCGCACCGAAGATGGCCTGGGCAGGTGAGGATGGGCGCGTCTTTGAAGGTCATGTAACCTTGAACCGCATCCGCTTTGATGACGTGTTCCATGTCGCCATCAGCGATGGGAAGGTATTTTTCGGTTCCTCGGTCGATGGACGCGTGATCTGCCGAGATCTAGCCACCGGCTTGGATAAGTGGTCGTTTTTCACGAATGCACCGGTGCGTCTGGCTCCAACCATCGCCAATGGAAAAGTCTATGTCGGCTCCGATGATGGCTACGCCTACTGCCTCGATGCCAAGACGGGCAAACTCGTGTGGAAGCTGCGTGCAGGGCCGCATGACGAGCGCATCCTCGCACGTGGCCGCATGATCTCGCGCTGGCCGGTGCGCACGGGCTTGCTGGTCGAGGATGGCATTGCGTATTTCGGCGCGGGCGTGTTTCCGCATGAGAAAGTCTTCATCTACGCGGTCGCAGCCGACACAGGAAAAGTCATTTGGAAGAATGATTCGATCAGCGAGAAGGACGCGGGCCGTAATGATCTCTCGCCACAAGGCTACATTCTCGCAACGAAGGACGTGCTCTTCGTGCCTTCAGGTCGTTCACTCGCAGCCTCGTTTGATCGCAAAACGGGTGAGTTTCTATCAAAACCGGAGCCGGGCTGGCGCGGCGACGCGGGCGGGCAGATCGGTGGCTCGCAAGCATTCCTCGCGGACGATCAAATCTACGCCGTGGGTGAGCATCACATTCTCGCGCTCGACCAAGAGAAGCAAAAATCCGGCTTCGGCTGGTTCGCCGGCACGCAGATGACCTTGGCCGGTGATATGGGCTACATGGCGAACGGCACGAAAATCATTACCATCGACCGCATCAAGCACGCCGAAGGCACGCGCATCCGTCATGCGCATGAAATGGCCATCGCGAAAATCAGCGCTGACTTGAAGAAGCATCCGGCGCTTGCCGAAGCAAAAAAGTTTCAAGCTGCTGAAGCCGCCACACGCAAAGTCAAAGACGATCCAGCCGCCTTTGCGAAGGCGCAGGCCGAACTGGCCGCCGTCGCAGCTAAATACGAGCCGCTGCGGATCGCTTACAAAGCGAAGCAAGACGAGATCGCGAAGCATAAGACCGATCTGGCGACTGCCGCCGATGTCGGCGTGAAATGGACACTTGAATCACAGCACGAATCCGCCTTGATCGTTGCAGGCAAAACGGTAATCGCGGGTGGCAAAGGCGAAGTGATCGCCATTGATGCTGAAACGGGCAAACCAGCCTGGAAAGCCGCAGTGGATGGCGAAGCACGTGGTCTGGCGGTTTCTGACGGTCATCTCGTCGCCAGCACGACAACGGGACGTGTTTATGTCTTCGGTGAGAAAGCGGCGGAGTCGATCGCGGTCAAGAAAGCCAATGATTTCCCGTCGGACGCCGCGCATGCCAAAGCTGCTGAAGCCATCTTGAAGCAAACCGGCATCACGAAGGGTTTCTGCATCGTGCTCGGCAACGACAAAGGCCAGTTGGCCTACGAACTCGCAAAGCGCAGCGAGTTGATCATCTTCGGCGTGGATGCAGATGAGAAGAAGGTGGCTGCTGCGCGTCGGGAACTGCTCGCGACGGGCCTTTATGGCCCACGCATCACGGTGGATCACCTCGATCTCGCCGTGATGCCGTATTCGAGCTACTGCGCCAATTTGATCGTGAGCGACAGCGCTGAGCCTGTCGGCGCGCCATCGGATGTGGCGCGGCATTTGAAGCCCATTGGTGGCAAATTCTGTTTCAAGACGACGCCGAAAACCGACGCATGGCTCGCTGAGACGAAGTTGAGCGAGGAGAAGGCGAAGATCACGAATGCAGATGGCTGGAGTATCCTCACGCGTGCCACATTGCCCGGCGCTAGTTCATGGTCGCACCAGTATGGCAACGCGGCGAACACATCGAGCACCGACGACCGCCGCATCAAAGGCGGACTCAGCGTGTTGTGGTATGGCGATCCCGGTCCGGGTCAGGTGGTGAATCGTCACGATGGAGCCGTGGGACCGCTTTCAACCAATGGCCGCCTGTTTGTGCAGGGCGAGGACAGCGTGCTGGCCTACGATGCCTACAACGGCCAGTTTCTCTGGGAAACGAAAAACCCCGGTGCGATGCGCATCGGCGTCTATAACGCCCGCGAGCCTGGAAACATGGCCGCGAGTGATGACTACCTCTTCATGCTGATGGAGGAGGATTGCATCCAGTTCGATGCCGCCACCGGCAAAGTCGTGCGCATCCTCACGATTCCAGGCGCAGGCACGAAGAAGGATCTGCAATGGGGCTACATCGCCTACCACGACGGCTTGCTCTACGGCACCGAAACGGAACGTGTCGAAAAAGCTGCCGAAGTCGCACGTCGTGGCAAAAGCGGCTCGATTTCGACGGACAAGATCTTCGCCTTCGATGTGAAGACCGGCGCATTGAAATGGACTCATCAGGGCAAGCACATCTCGCATGTCAGCATCGCCATCGGCGACGGACGATTGTTTTTCATCGACGCCTCGCTCACGCCCGAGCAACGGGCGCTCATGCTGGCGCAGGACAAGACCGATCTGGCCAAACTCACCGGCAAAGAGCGCGAACTGGCCGAGGACCGCGTGAAGAACAACGATCTGCGCATGGCGGTGGCGCTGGATGCAGTCACGGGCCAGCAGCAGTGGGCGAAACCGGTGGATGTGACCGATTGCAGCGAGATCGGCATCGGCGGCGGTGCCTTGACGCTTATGTATCACAACGGCCACCTCGTGCTCGGCGGCGCGAACGCCAACGGGCACTACTGGGAGCAGTTCTTGAGCGGTGAGTTCAAACGCCGTCGTCTCGTGGTGCTCGACGCGAACAAGGGCGACAAGCTGTGGGCCAAGGACGCGAACTACCGCCATCGCCCTGTCGTGATCGACAACGAAATCATCGCCGAGCCGTGGAGCTACGACCTCTACACCGGCGCACAGAAGACCCGCAAGCACCCCATCACCGGCGAAGAGTCCGCGTGGATGTTCGCGCGGCCCGGCCATCACTGCGGCGCGATTTCGGCGACACCGAACATGATGTTCTTCCGCTCCAAATTCACCGCCTTCTATGATCGCGACAGCGACAGCGGCACCGAGCACTTCGCCGGCCATCGCCTCGGCTGCTGGATCAACACCATCCCCGCCAACGGCCTCGTGATGATCCCCGAAGCCAGCGCGGGCTGCGTGTGCCTCTTCTCCATCGCGAGCACTGTCGTGTTTGAGCCGCGTGAGGACCGCATGAACTGGGGTGTTTACAGCGCAGACGGCGCTTCATTGCCCGTGCAGCACATGGCGCTCAATCTCGGCGCTCCTGGTGATCGCCGTGATGCGCACGGCAAGCTCTGGCTCGGCTATCCGCGCCCGAGTTCGCGTGCAGGCATCGACCTGCCGCTCGATTTCAAACCGCAATATACCAGCAAGACCGGCGGTGCTTACAGTTACAACGAAGATAGCCATCCCGTCACCGGTCACGACACGCCTTGGATCTTTACCAGCGGCCTGCGTGGCGTCACGAAGCTCGACATTCCCGTTTTGGCGAAGGGACAGCCTCCTGCGACCTACACGGTGAAACTCATGTTCGCCGCGCTCGATGGAGACAAGCCCGGTAAGCGCGTCTTCGACGTGAAACTCGGCGACAAGGTGGTGTTCAAGAGTTTTGACCCCACGACACGCAAAGGAGCTGTCGTCGAAGAGTTCGCCAACATTCCCGCGACGGAGAACCTCGTCGTGGAGTTGATTCCCGCGAACCCCAGCGTCGAACCCATCCTCAACGGCCTCGAAATCCTGCGCACGAATGCGAAGGAGATCACCGGCGGCGTGGCAGAGAGATGATGCACTGCAGCGATGTTTCGTGTAGGCTGGGATTGCCTTGAATCCCATCTCCTGGCTCGAAACCCATCGCGGACGCTACAGCGTCGTCCGCTGGCTGTTTCCACGGCTGCTTGCGGCTATCTATCTCATCGCCTTCATCTCATGGGGCCTGCAGTATGACGGGCTGGTCGGCGAAAACGGCATCCTGCCCGCGAAGAGCCTGCTCGAAAACGTCCATGCGTTCGAGGCACGCGAGCACCAGACGCTGCTGTGGCAATTTCCGAGCATCTTCCACTGGCATTATAGCGATGCCTTCGCGCACGGCTGCCTGATCGCGTGCTGTATCCTCGCCGTGCTGGTGATCGCCGGTGTGGCCCAGGGGCCGTTGCTGGCTCTGCTGTGGCTCGGCTATCTCTCCTTCGCCACCACAGGTGACATTTTCATGGGCTATCAATGGGATGCGCTGCTGCTCGAAGCCGGGTTTCTCGCGCTGTTCATCGCACCGTGGCGGTTGTGGTCATGGCGCGGTCTCACCGAGCCGCTACGGGGTTCCATCTTCCTCCTGCACTGGCTTCTATTCCGCCTGATGTTACTCTCCGGCTACGTCAAGATCGGCGGTGGTGACCTGCCGTGGCAGAACATGACCGCACTGCTCTACCACTATGAGACGCAGCCGCTACCGAACGGTCTGTCGTGGTTTGCACACAATGCGCCGCGCTGGTTACACATCGCGAGCTGCTGGATCATGTATGGCATCGAACTCGTGCTGCCCTTCGCCATTTTCTTCGGCCGTTGGGGCCGTTTGTTCGCCGCGCTCGGCTTCCTCGGCCTCATGGCGATGATCTCCGCCACTGGAAACTATAATTTCTTCACCCTCCTCACTGCCGCGCTCGCCCTGACGCTGCTGGATGACCGCTGGTGGCCGAAATTCGTGCGCCGCTGGCTCCGCATCGACGCCGAAGCACCGCGCCCGTCTTTTCGACGCTGGACACAATGGCCCTCACTCGCGGTGGTGCTGCCCATCATCTTCATCACCCTCCTCGCCGCCGATTCCTTCCTCGCGGGACGCATTCGGAACTACCGGCCCAAGTTCTCCAACAGCCTGCACGCCACGCTCGATGCGCCCATCGCCCGCACGCGCTCCTTCAATGCCTACGGCCTGTTCCAAGACATGACCGAGGAGCGCCCTGAAGTCCTCCTTGAGGTCAGCGATGATGGTGGCCTGTTCCTGCCGCTCGATTTCAAATACAAACCAGGCGATCCTAAAACCGCGCCGCGTTTCATCGCCCCACATCAACCACGTCTCGACTGGCAGATGTGGTTCGCCGCGCTCTATTCTGGCTACGATCCGCAACGCGATGCCAATCCCGGCTCCCCCATGCACTGGTTCGGACAATTCCTCACCGCCCTGCTGCAGCACAAGCAGCCCGTGTGGGATCTCCTCGAACCACCGCCCTTCCCAGTCGAAAAAATCACCCACATCCGCGCTCGGCTCTACCGTTACCACTTCACCAAGCCCGAAGTGCAAAAAATCAGCGGCGAATGGTGGGAACGCGAGCATATCGGCCCCTTCAGCCCCACCGTGACGCTCAAATAAGCCCGGAGAGCCTCTTAACTGACAACACTTCGCCTTTCCCCTTGCTTCGATCACAAACAGCGCCACAATCGCGGCCCCTCGCTCCTCATGGGAACGCGGGAATCACAATCGGGGCGTAGCTCAGCCTGGTAGAGCGCTTGCTTTGGGAGCAAGAAGTCGTCAGTTCGAATCTGGCCGCCCCGACCACTCAGATTTCAAATCTGAGATTTCAAATTTCTAATTTTCTGATGTCCGCCCTCTACGCCGTCGCACTCAGCACCTTCAAGGAAATGGGATGGCACTACCGCGAAATCCCCGCCCAGGAGGTCCTTGAGTCCGATTTCGAGGCACATCACACGAAAATCCCGCTGCATATGCAGATTTTCGGTGAAACACACATCGCCAGCGTCGTGGCGCTTTCGTCGCTCCAAGTTCCCTCCACGCATCGCCTTGCCGTGAGCGAACTCATCATGCGCACGAACAAAGAACTGAACCTCGGCAACTTCGAACTCGAATGGGACAGCGGCCAAGTGATGTTCCGCATCAGCAACGTCTTCCCGCCCAACCGGCACGACCAGCGCATCCTCGCCAGCATGGTTCATTCCGCTGTCGCCGAAACGGACCGCCTCACGCCCTATCTCGGCGAAATCGTCCGCACACCCAAAGGTGAGCTGCTGCTGCTCAAGGTGGCCGATTTAATGAAACGCGAAGATTTGCTCCCGCCCGCACCCGATGCAGAATGAGCGAGCTTCATGTCCGCCCGCTACACACTCCAGCAGCATCCGGCCTTCAGCGATCCGCTGACCAAGGAGGATCTGTACACGCTCGTCGCCCGCGGCTCACTGACCCGTGGCGAAATGTGTATCGATGAAGATACTGGGCTAACTCATACCGTGGGCGAACTCGTCAGCGGTATGCGCCGTCCGAGCCAAGCCCGCCTCGATCGCCCCGCCTATCGCGAGATCAGTCCTGATGCCGATGGCTATGAGGAAGAAGAAATTATCGAAGAAGTGGAAGAGGTGGAAATCGAAGACGCAGACGACGATTACGACTACACCCCCAGTGGCGAGATCATCCTGCACCACGCGCATCCTTCGTGGCTTGGATATACGAAAGCATTGTTCCTGTGCATTCTGCTCGCCGTCGCCGGCGGTCTGCTGTTCGTCATTCAGCTCGAATACGCCGTCATCGCTTTGCTCTGCGCCTCATCCACGCTGATCGCCATCGGTATCTCACGCTACTCGCATGACTACATCGTCACCCGCGAGCGCGTGGAGCTGATTTGGGGCATCATTGGCCGCAGTTCCAAAGAAGCGCGTATCTGCGACATCCGCAGCATCGACGTTTATGAGTCTGGCCTCAAAGGCCTGCTCGGTCTCGGCACCATCGACTTCTCCACCGCCGCGAACGCTGGCATCGAGGTGCAGTTCAAAGATATGCGCCAAGCCCACGAGGTGAAAGACCTTGTGCGAAAGCTCCAGCGCGGCGGCCCGGTGACGGATGATTGAATCATCGGCATGAAATGGCTCTTCCATGGCTTCTGCGTCGCGCTGCTCATGCAAAGCGCGGCTCATGCGCAACTCACCCGCGCCATCGACATCCGCACGCTGCCCTACGAACGCAGTTTGGAGAAACTCCCTGTCGATCTCACCGCCACGATCGGCTTCGTCGAAAGCGGCAGCACTGTGTTCGTTCAAGACGTCACCGCAGGCACGCACCTGCACTTCAAACCAGTCCGCAACGACCTCCGCGTCGGTGACGAGGTCCGGGTCAAAGGCACCACCACCGCCGGACTCTACTTTCCCGGCGTCGATGTCTCCGAACTGCAAATCCTCGGCCACACAGCACCTCCCGCCGCCGTCCCTGCGACTTACGATGATCTCGCCACCGGCCGGTTCCATTACCAACGCGTCGTCGTTGAAGGCTTGGGCCGCACGCTGACGCCGCTCGATGAAAACCGCTCGCTCCTCCGTCTCGCGATGGGCAGCCGCGTCATCGAGGTGCGCATCGATTCACCGCCCGAATCCGCTCCCGCTGTCATCGACACACGCCTCCGCATCACCGCTCTCGCCGCCGGTGGCATCAATGACCGCCGCCAGCTCGTCTTTCCCTACCTCCGCGTCACGGACTGGAGCGATGTCGTAATCACGCAAAAAGCCGCCGCACCTGAGTTACTGCCCATCATCTCCGTCGCCGCGCTACTTCGTTTCGGATCGGCGGATGAACCGCATCATCGCACCCGCATTCGCGGCACCATTTTGGCCGCGTTTAAAGACGGTCGCGTTTTCCTGCGGGATGTCACCCCACCGCCCCCGCCGCGTGATACAAAAAAAGACGAATCACCAAAGCCACTGCTTTCGCCCTCGATCGCCATTAGGTTAAATTCGTCCGCAAGCCTTAGACCGGGAGAAGTGGCTGAAATCATCGGCTTTCCAGTCATGGCTGGCTTCAGCGCTTCCTTAGCCGACGCACATGTGCTCACCACCGAAGCCGCCGAGCCTCCTGCTCCTGCCGCCGTGAGCTTACGAGAATTCCAAAACGGCTCGCACGATGCCGATCTAGTCCAACTCACCCCTCCCGCCGTATTGAACGACTTTTTCCGCACGAATGACGGCTACGAGCTAAGCCTCACCTTCGGTGGCAACTCCATCCGTGCCTTTCTCCTGCAAAACACCATACCTCGGTTCGAACTCGGTTCCGTCTGCCAGATTACCGGCATCTGCCTCGTCGAATCGGCTACCACGGACAAAGGCTTCCGCTCCGAGCCGGACCGCGCCTCGCTACTGCTTCGCTCTGTCGATGACATTCGTGTGCTCAGCACCGCACCATTTTGGACAGCACGGAACCTTGTCATGGCGATCATTCTCCTTGGCGGGCTCGTCTTGATCACACTTGTGTGGATCACCTTTCAGCGCCGCCAGATCACGCGTCTGGAGCGCAAAATCGTGCACCAAGCCACGCTGGATGAGCGCCAGCGCATCGCTCGTGAATTCCATGACACACTCGAACAAGAACTTACCGGCCTCTCCTTGCGTCTTGATGCTGCCGCCACGCGCCCACTTGAAGACAAAGCCCGTTCACTGCTGGAAAACAGCCGCAGTCTCGTCTCCCGCATTCAAAGCGAAGCGCGCAATCTCGTCTCTGACCTTCGTGATACGGAACAAGCCACCACGCTCGCTGATGCGCTTCAACTTCTCGCTTCTCGTGCCCCAGACGGCATCGCCATCCATCTCGACTTTCATCCCGTTCCGCCTATCCCATCCCATGTGACGCATCATCTCCGCATGATCGCGAAAGAGGCTGTCACCAACGCACTCAAGCACGCCAATGCCTCGCAAATCACCCTCCATCTATCCAGCATTCCGACTCTCATCACGCTCCGCATCATCGACAACGGCCGCGGCTTTGATCCCAGCGCCGAAACCCACGGCAAGCCGGGCCACTTCGGCTGCATCGGCATTCGCGAACGCTGCCGCAAAATTCACGCCGAAGCAGAATGGCAAAGCCAGCCCGGCCAAGGCACCTCAGTTATTGTGACGCTTCCACTTTGATCATGCTTACTCTTCTCCTCATCGACGATCACTTTGTCGTCCGCAGCGGCCTAGTCGCTTCCTTGGAGCTTGAAGACGACCTTAAGGTCATTGGCGAGACCGATCGTGGTGAAGATACGGCCAAACTCTTCGCCCAGAATCAGCCCGACGTCGTTCTCATGGATCTCCAACTCCCAGGCATCAGCGGCATCGAAGCCACTGCCGCATTGATCCGCGAACATCCCACAGCTCGCGTGCTCATCTTCTCCACCTTTGCCCGTGACGATGAAATCCAGGCCGCGCTGAAGGCAGGAGCGCTTGGTTACCTGCAAAAATCCTCTTCACGTAACGATCTCCTCACAGCTATCCGCACCGTTGCCAAAGGCGAGCGCAGCTTGCCTGCCGACATCGCCCAGCGACTCAAAGACCGCCTCGCTGAACCCGACATCACCCCGCGTGAGCGTGAGATTTTGGCACTCGTCGCCCAAGGCAACGCCAACAAAGAAATCGCCGTCACGCTCGGCATCGGAGAGGACACCGTGAAGCAGCATGTCAGCCGCATCTTGATGAAGCTCAAAGTCAATGACCGCGCCCAAGCCACAGCGGAGGCGATCCGACGAGGCTTGGTCAAGGTGTGACAATCGTCTCCACTGCGAGCAACTTCAGCCCATAAGGCACGAATTTTTCAAAATCGCCGATGTTCCGTGTAGCTACGCTCACATCACGGGTCATCGCGCAAGCCGCGATCATGCAATCGGCGTGCGAGCCGCGTTTGCGGCCTGTGTAATGAAACAATCGTGACGCCTGTTCGGCATCTTTGGCGGTGAAATCAAGGATGCGGCCCTCGACGATGGCCTGCACCGCGTCCTTTTGCTGTTTGGTGTGAGGCCCATTCAAAAACTCCGACCATGCGATGGTGGAGACCGCCAATTCTTCACCTTTCTCCAGCCACTTTCGGATCACCGCGATGTGCGGTGACCCGATGGTGACGAGGTCGATGAGGAGATTGGTGTCCAGGTGGATCATACTTCCCACCAGTAGCGTTTGGCCTCACGCTCAGCCTGCACCTCCTCGCGGAAGGCCTCGGCCTCCTGAACAGTGAGTCCGCCGCCATTTTGCAGCCAATCGAGAGCCTTGAGGGGTTTGGGGCATTGGTCTTTCATATCTTCTTCCTCCTTGATGCGACGCACCGCTCGCCGCATGACCTCAGCTTTCGGGACGCCCCATTTTTGCGCGAGCAAATCGAGAACGCGAAGAGTGAACTGATCCAAAGCCATGCTGGTGCGGGTAAGTGCGTAAGCCATGTGGTAACTAGTTATGCATTCCATTAATCTCCGCAACTTCTTTTTTCTCCCCTCACTAAAGTGGGGTGCTTCATTTCGTGAAAACAGACCCGCCATGACGTTTGATGAAGCATGACGCGCGCCGTGCTCTGCACTCTCCTCCTCACTTCCATCGCCCTCGCCCAAAACGACTCGGGCGGCAATGATGTTACCGATAAGGCCAAGTTCGAACCGGTCATGCAGTGGCGCTTCGACGATGCGAAGGAAAGTGGACCGCGTGCACCGACATATCCCAGCTTCGCGAAAGACAACAAGGCGATGATCTTCACCGGCGATGGCAAGAAGTCCGCCCTTGAAGTCAAAGACCGCGAGGATCTGCGTTTCGGCCTCAACGAAACGATCACGCTCGAAGCTTGGGTCAAAACAGCAAACCTCAGCGGCACGCCTTACCTCATTGGCAAGGGCCGTCTCGGCACGAAGGAATACGGCGCAGAGAATCAAAACTACGCGTTGCGACTCCAGACGATGAAAGGCGGTGCGCAGATCGGCTTCCTGTTTCACAGCAACGATGTTCCCGGCAAGAAAGGCGACTGGCATCGCTGGTGGTCGAAGGACGCGCTGCCGAGCGCAGGCTGGCATCACATCGCGGTGACTTACACCTTCGGGAAACTCAAGAGCATCAAAGGCTACATCGACGGCCGTGAAACCGATGGTGTGTGGGACATGGGTGGCGAAACAGACCGCGCTCCGGTCACGGATGGCGATGCGCTTATGATCGGCAGCGGCTCCACGCTGGCCTCTACGCACTCGCTGAATGGCTGGCTTGATGATGTCGCGATCTATCGCGGCCCGGTCGATGTGGATGCGCTCAAATCACGCTATCGTTTCGTCCCACCACCACCAGCCATCGCGAAAAAAGAAGTGCCCGTCGGCCGCGTGCTCGTGCAACTGGCCGAGGAAGGCATGCCCGATGCGAATGCGTGGCCCAGTGAGCCACCGAAGGTCGGCGAAACCTATACTGAGGACGTGTTCGGATTTCTCGATGTGCCGCAGAAGTATGTCGATACCGGCGTGCGTGGCGACCGGCATGTACCCTTCCTGCTGCGTGCCGCTGCCAGCGTGACCTTCCCAAAAGGCAAGCATCGCCTGCTGCTGCGTGCGCGTGGTGCCACGAATCTCTACATTGATGGCAAGACAGTGCTCAATACGCCCTTCCCGCCAAACGACAGCGACGGCCACCACCTCGTCGCCGATCAACAAGGCTATCTCGACCTCGGTCCCGACTTCCGTTTCGTGCCTCCAGGCAATCGCGAGGCTTGGTGTGAGTTCACCGGCACTGGCAAGCCGCAGTTCATCGTGCTGGAGACTTTGGTCGGCAGTTACACCGGCAAAAGCGTGCGCCGTCCTGAACTCGGTGAAACCGTCGTCGCATGGTCGCCGCAAGGCAGTGAATCTTGGCAGCTCGTCACTCCCGCCAAACGCGACGTGGCCTACAACGACGCAGGCTGGGCCGCGTATGAGAAGGAACGCAGCGCACACTATGATGCGATGAACGCGAAGAAGCGTGCCGAGTTGCGTGCGAAGTCGTCCGCGTATTGGGCCACGCGTCGCGATGCCGCGCAGACCTGGCTGAAAAAGGTCGAAGCCGTGAAGGTGCCCGAATTGGTCGCAGGATTCCCCGCAAACAATGAAATCGATCATTTCATCGCCGCACGGATCGACAGCGTGAAGGCACAGGACGCGCACAAGGGCAACATCGACTACTTCAAAGACATCCAGCCCATCCTCGAAGCCAAATGCACCGAATGCCATCGCGGTGCGAAGGCCAAAGGCGGTCTGCATCTCGATTCGCTGGCGGATGCCATCAAAGGCGGCAAGTCTGATGGTGCCGCCATCGAACCCGGCAAACCTGATCACAGCACCATCATCGCCCGCATTCTCTCTGATGACGAAGACGAGGTCATGCCGCCCAAAGGCAAGCCGTTGACCAAGGACCAGATCGCCTTGCTCACGACCTGGATCAAAGAAGGCGCGCACTGGCCCGACATCCGCGCTGATCATCTCACGCTCACACCACTGACCGACGACCTGACTTTCCTGCGCCGTGTCACGCTCGACACCATCGGCGTCGTGCCTTCTTTGGAAGAGATCGCAGCATTCCAACAGAACCCAGATCGCAAAGCCGCCATCGACCGCCTGCTTGCCGATCCGCGCTGGGCTGACAACTGGATGGGCTACTGGCAGGACGTGCTCGCCGAAAACCCGAACATCCTCAATCCCACGCTCAACAACACCGGTCCGTTCCGCTGGTGGCTCTACGAGTCATTGCAGGACAACAAGCCAATGGACTTCTTCGTCACCGAACTGCTGCGCATGCGTGGCAGCGAACGCCTCGGCGGCCCGGCTGGTTTTGGCATCGCCTCGCAGAACGATGTGCCAATGGCGGCCAAGGGCACCATCGTCAGCACGGCTTTCCTCGGCGTTGAAATGAAATGCGCGCGCTGTCACGACTCGCCCACCGGCAAATCGTTACAGCAGGACCTCTTCGAACTCGCCGCCATGCTCGGCACGAAGGAAATCGAAGTGCCGAAGACCAGCAGCGTGCCGATGGACAAGATCCACGCCGGTGGTCGCAAGCCCTTGATTCAGGTCACGCTGCAACCCGGCACCAAGGTGCAGCCGAAGTGGCCCTTCGCCGAGTTCTGCGACGAGAACGCCGCCAAACTGGCCGAAAACCCGAAGGATTCGCGTGACGTGCTCGCCGCGATGATCACTGCGCCGCAGAATGAACGCTTTGCACAAGTCATCGCCAACCGCGTGTGGGCCCGCTTCATGGGCCGCGGCATCGTCGAACCCGTCGATGACTGGGAGAAAGGCAAACCCACGCATCCCGAACTCATCAAGTGGCTGGGCCGTGAATTCGTGCGCGGCGGTTACGATGTGAAGCAACTCGCCCGCATCATCCTGAACAGCCAAGCCTATCAACGCGCCACGGACGACACGTTGAAGCAGACCAGCCCGCTGTTCACCTCGCCCGCACCGAGGCGTTTGCAGGCCGAGCAGATTGTGGACTCGCTCTTCGCCGCCACCGACAAGCCTTTCCATACCGAAGAAGTCTGTCTCGACATCGACAATCAGCGCGATCTCAAAAACGCCATCCACATGGGCAAGCCGCACCACAGTTGGATGCTCACCAGCACCAGCAATGAGCGCGACCGCCCCAGCCTCGCCCTGCCACGCATTCAGGCCGTGACCGATGTGCTCAGCGCCTTCGGCTGGCGTGGCTCACGTCAGGATCCCATCAGCAAACGCGATGCCGACCCAAACGTTCTGCAACCCGCCATCCTCAGCAACGGCACCGTCGGCATCTGGCTCACCCGACTCAGCGATGACCACGGCGTGACCGCACTCGCATTGAAAGCGCAGTCACTCGATAAACTCATCGACACGCTGTTCTTGAAGCTGCTGACGCGCAAGCCAAGCGCTCAAGAGCGTGAACTTTACACCAAGCATCTCAGCGCAGGCTTCGACCAACGCGTCAAGCCAGGAACCAGCGCCCAACCTTTAGCATCCAACCGCACTCGCGAGAAATACGTGAGCTGGTCCAACCACCTCGACTCCGAAGCCACCACCATCCGTATGGCCCAAGAAACCGCCGCCCGCACCGGCGACAAGCCCACCGACCGCCTCAACGCCGACTGGCGCCAACGCCTCGAAGACATCCTCTGGGCCATGCTGAATGCCCCTGAGTGGGCGTTTAGTCCGTAAGCGCAAGCACTTGAAACTTTAATCCTGTAACTTGAAACATCACACATCATGAAACGCCGCTCCTTTCTCACCTCCGCTGCCGCTTTCGGAACTGCGCCGCTGTTTGCTAACAACACACCAATTCATACGCCGAAAGGCAAGGCTGAGCATTGCATCTTCATCTGGCTTGGTGGTGGCATGGCGCAGATCGACACCTTTGATCCAAAGAAGCTCGGCGACAATTTGGGCAAGCCGCAGAAGGCTGGATCGCTCTACAAAACCATCGACACCACCGTCAAAGGTGTGCAGGTGACCGAGCATCTGGGCAAGACGGCGAAGGTGATGGAACATGTCACCGTGATGCGCACGGTGAACCACCACGTCATCGACGAGCACGCCTTCGCCACGAATATCGTCCACACGGGCCGCATGATCTCCGGCAACGTGGTGTATCCAAGCATCGGCTCGATCATCGCCAATCAACGTGGTGCCGCGAGTGCTGATGTGCCGGCTTACATGTTGATCGGTTATCCGAATGTGAGTCGTGGCCCAGGGTTCCTCGGCGCTAAGAGCGGCTACGTTTATCTCACCGACACGAACACGGGGCCATCGGGCTTCACGCGACCTGAATACGTCGATGAAAAGCGTGCGGAGATTCGTCACCAACTGCTCAAACCATTGATGGCACGCACGTCAAAGGGTTCCGCTGCTGCGGATTACGAAATGGCCCAACAAGAAGCGTTGCGTCTCGCAGGACCGAAATTCATGCGCCATTTCAATCTCAAAGAAGAGCCCGACACACTCCGCAATGAATACGGCGGCGAGTTTGGCCAGCGCTGCCTGCTTTCACGTCGCCTCGTGCAAGCGGGTGTGCGCTTCATCGAAGTCTCTCACAACCTCAACTTCATGAACGGCACGGGCTGGGATATCCACAACGAGGGCTATAAGAACCAGCACCTCCTCATCCAAGAACTCGACACAGCGCTCGCTGCACTCATCCGTGATCTGAAAGACAAGAAGCTCCTCGACAAGACACTCATCGTCGTCGGCACCGAGTTCGGTCGCCCACCGGAGTTCGATGGCCGCGGCGGACGCGGACATCAAGGCACCGCTTTCTCGATGGTGCTAGCTGGTGGTGGCTTGAACCACTGCGGCGCGTATGGCGTCACCGATGAGCTTTCCAAGAAGCCCGTCGAGAACCCCGTCCCGCTCGTCGATTTCCACGCCACGGTTCACACCGCGATGGGCATCGATCCGAGCAAGGAACTCATGGATGGAACACGCCCCGTGCCCATCACGGATGGTGGCAAGGCTGTGGCCGCTTTGTTTGGCTGATGCGCTCGCGAAACGCGCAACTCAGCGCCTGGCAGGCAGTTGCAAACATAAACGCACATTCATCTGTGCGTGAGGCAGGCGTTTAAGCTCGCGGGATTTTCCATGCTGAAGGCAGTTCACCCCTGCCCCTGCCATGAACCTCCCCCGCACCTCCCTGCGTATCCTATTTATTGCTGCTGCGCTCGCCTCAGCAGTCCCATCATCCCTCATCCATGCCGAGGGAATTGGTATCGAACCGCCTTACTCGGATTTTAACTCACCCAGCACTCTCGCAGGCCAATCACTCGCGGCACGCATCTGGGACGATCTTCAGGCAAACAAAGACGCTGTCATTCCGGCCACAATCGGTGCCTGGCACTGGTGGCGTATCCCCACGGGTGGTCCTGGCAGCAGCGGCTATGGCTCCTCATCGTTGCCCGGCACCTATTACTATTACCTGATGCTCGATCCGTGGATGAAAACGAATCACCGTTTCATCCAAAGCATCGGTTTTCACACCGAACTGCGCATCCGCGAAGAAAATGCCTTCCGCGGTTCCAATGACTCCGTCATCTGGCCCTTCGAGATGTATGCATGGGCCAGCACCTCCGTGGGTGTGTTCAAAGTCGGCCAAATTCGCCGCAAATTCGGTCTCGACTGGGATGGTAGCTTCTACGGCAACGTCGCCTACTACGACGGCTTCAAGCTCAACGCCGACATCGGCGTCTCCTGGGTGCGCACCTTCTGGATCAAGCCGCAGTTTAGCGTCGAGACCCACGCGCAGTTCTTTTTCCGCGAAGATGGCATCACCCCGGGCCTTGTGGGCGCTGATTCCGAAAGCACCTCCGCCTTCCGCCTGCAAAACAACGCCGTCTTCCGCGTCGTGCCCACCTGGTGGTTCAGTCCGACCTCCAGCCTCGCGCTCGGCCTATCCGGCTCCATCGGTCAGGTCAAATCGCAGGATGCCGCATTCAGTAATCATGCTTTCTCCGCTTGGGGCGTCGATCTCACCTACACTCGTAACCGCTTCAAAGCCTACGCCGAGGTGTTGCAACGCAACGGTGCCCTCACCCCTACTCGCTACGTCTCTGGTGGAATGAGTTCACGCATCACCGATCTCATTGTTGGCATGAGCTACGTCACTGGCCCCGTCACCTGGCGTGTCGCCTACTCCGCCGGATACGATCACAATCCCGGTGGTCGCCAGCACATGTTCGTGCCCGGTGTCACCATCGCCATCACCAAGAACATCGACCTCTACCTCGAATACGTGAAATGGAGTGTCACAGCAGCCCGAGCCAGTGCCGTCACCTTTGAAAACGGCATCCAAACCGCCATCAACTGGCGCTTTTGAACAAGCAGCAGCTTTCATCGCGTTATCACACCCGCATGAAATTCACCACGCTGCTCACCGCGCTCGCCCTTTCGTTCACTTTCCTCCACGCTGCCGATGACGACGGCTTCATGCCCATGTTCAACGGCAAGGACCTCAGCGGTTGGGTGAATGCCAACTGCGCTCCTGAGACGTGGAGCATCAAAGACGGCGTCGTGAGTTGCACCGGCATCCCCACCGGCGCGATGCGCACCGAGAAGCAGTATGAAAACTTCATCATGGAGTGCGAGTGGAGGCACCTCACCAGCGGCGGCAATTCCGGCGTCTTCATCTGGGGCAGCCCCATCTCAGCGCCCGGCGTGCCCTTCCTGCGTGGCATCGAGGTCCAGGTGCTCGACCATGGCTATATGAAGCACGCCGATCCGAAAAAACCGCGCTGGTTCACAACGCATGGCGATGTCTTCCCCATCCACGGAGCCACCATGGAACCGCACGGCGACCACAGCGGCCAGCGCAGTTTCCCCAGCGAGGACCGCAGCAAGCCCTCGCCCGAATGGAACCACTACCGCATCACCGGCAACAACGGCACACTCACGCTCGCCGTGAATGGCAAGATCGTTAGCGGTGGCGACAAATGCTTCTGGCGCAAAGGCTACCTCGCCCTCGAATCCGAAGGCGCGCCCGTCGAATTCCGCAACGTCCGTATCAAAGAACTCCCCTCCACCGGTGCCACCGCCACCGATTCCGCCCCGCTCGATCAAGGCTGGAAGCACCTCTACAACGGCCTCGACCTCCGTGGCTGGAAAGTGCCCGCTGGAGCCGAATCCAAATGGAAAGCCTCCAACTGGAACCTCAAACTCGACTCCACCGAAGGCCAAGAAGGCCCCGCCCTCTGGAGCGAAACCGAAATCGCCAACGGCGAATTCATCGCTGACTTCCAGCTCCCCAAATCCGCCGACCTCACCAAACCCTGCAGCGGCTTCTGCGTGCGCGGCACCAACACTCCCGCCGTCCTCATCGGCACCGGCAAAGCCCCCATCGTCTTCGGCCCCGACAAGGTGAAGCCCGGCAAATGGTATCGCCTCCGCCTCAAACTCGATGGCCAACAAGCCACCGCCACCCTCACCGAAACCCAAGAAGCCAATCCCCAAGTTCTTGAAGCCACGATCGAAGGCCCAGCCAAAGGCACCATCGGCATCGCCGACTTCGGCACGACCGTGACCTTCGCCAATTTCTTCATTCGCGAATAGCACAACTCACTCACTTGGGGTCCGAGCTTACAGCAGGCTTTAGTCACTTCATTTGCGTCACTGATACTTCCGAATCCATTTGTCAGCACCGCACACCAAAGATGCAACTGGCCTTAGCACCCCAGTTATCCATCTTCGTGTCAGATCGCCATTGATTTTGACCTCCTTGCAAGTCTGGCTTCTGAATCGCTTCAGCGAAGAGATCCCCTCTGATTGTTGACGAAATAAGCCGTCCGTTCTTCCAATGCGATGAACCAATAAGTTTCGTATGAGTGCAAGAGCATCTAATTGCAATGATGACAGCGCCCTATCAACCTGCGCCGAATCTACATCAAATGCCCGCGCGTAAGCCTCACGAGCTTGCTGTAGCGTGGCAAACTTTGGTTTATTTACATTGGAACGTGCTTTCGTGGGTGCTGCAACGCTTCGTGAGGAACATTGCATCTGCACAATCCTCAGATCGTTTCCCTTAAGCGCTGCGGCTCTTTTTGATTCGGCTATAACGGCTGCAAACAAATCCTCCAAGCATACTTCTATAGCAGTCCAGCCGAGAACCAGCATCGAAACGAGAACTGCCTCCACACTTGCGCCTATGTCTTTGTTATCGCCATGATCAATTGCGGAAAACAACTGATCACCTCCCGACTGATATAGCTGCCTTGTTCGATCCACATAGCCATCATCATCCTTGTTGAAGGCCTTAATGATGGAGTCACTCATTTCCATAATTCTCTTTCCCATCGGAGATTCCAGATCAATTGACGAATCGAAGATCTCAAAAGGTCGCTGGTGCGTGCATTTTGCTATCGTAAGGGCACGGACCTGCAATTGCCCTCTACCCAATATCCACGGCAAAAATGTCGTCATCCTATGTACACGACGAATATTTTGGTTAAAGGCTTGAGCCACTTCAACGATGCCTTGGCTCTTGAGCCTTGAAAGAACAATTGGATCTTTATAGGGAAACCAAGCCTTCCTAAATTTCAGGTCATGCATTCGTCCGTTTAACGGACCAAAACCAAAAAAACAAGCCTGATAAAAAGTGAGGTCGTCGTTGTTATCCCTTCATCCCCAGCGCCTTCACCAAAAACGCCCACTCGTCCGCGACCTTCTCGATGGTCTTGTTCAGCGCCGTTCCGGCACCATGTCCGGCGCTCGTTTCGATGCGGATGAGCACCGGCGGGCCGTCCTTGGCCTGACTCTCTTGCAATCTGGAGCCGAACTTGAAGCTGTGCGCAGGCACGACGCGGTCATCGTGATCGCTGGTGAGCACAAGCGTGGCCGGATAGCGGGTGCCGGGCTTCAAATTGTGATACGGCGAGTACTTCAGCAGCGCGTTAAACTCCGCGCCGTTCTCCACGGTGCCGTAATCGCTCTTCCAGCCCCAGCCGATGGTGAATTTCTCGAAGCGCAGCATGTCCAGCACGCCCACAGCGGGCAAGGCTGCTGCGTAAAGCTCCGGACGCTGTGTCATGCACGCACCGACAAGCAATCCACCGTTGCTGCCACCCTGGATCGCGAGTTGGGCACTGGTGGTGTACTTGTTCGCGATCAACCACTCGGCGGCGGCGATGAAATCATCGAACACGTTCTGTTTACCGAGCTTCACGCCCGCCAGATGCCACTCGCGGCCATACTCGCCACCGCCACGCAGATTTGGCATGGCGAAGACACCGCCCATCTCCAGCCACACGGCGCGTGAGACGGAGAAGCCTGGCGTCATGTTGATGTTGAAGCCGCCGTAGCCGTAAAGCAGCGTCGGATTCGAGCCGTCGAGCTGGATGCCCTTCTTGTGCACGATGAACATCGGCACCTGCGTGCCGTCCTTGCTCTTGTAGAAGACCTGCTTGGTTTCGTAGCCAGCGCCGTCGAATTTCACATCAGGTTTTCGCCACAGCTTGCTCTCGCCGGTTTTCAAATCCATGCGGTAAATCGCACCCGGCTCCGTAAAGCCTGTGAAGGTGTAAAATGTATCCGCATCTTTGCGGTGGCCCGAAAATCCGCCTGCGGAGCCAATGCCGGACAGTTTCACGTCACGAATGAGTTTCCCCTCATAGTCGAAGCACTTCACCTCCGTCTTCGCATCGCGCAGATACTCGCAGAACATCTGGCCACCGACCGTGCTGACTCCTTCCAGCAAAACCTTTGGCACCTCAGGCACCACGATGCGCCAGTTGCCGCGCTGAGGCTTCCGCGTGTCGATGGCGATGACTCGAAAGCAAGGCGCTCCCAAATCCGTGCGGAAGAAGAAGATCGGGCCATCATTGTCGATGAAGGAATAGCGCGCATCGTAGTCGTTGAGCAATTCGACCACGGGCGCATCAGCGGCGATCTTTTTGTAGAAGAGTCGATTCTTTGGCTCCGTGCCTAGCCAAACCGAGATGATCAGATATTCGCCATCTTCCGTCACGCCGCCGCCAAAGCCCCACTTCGGTTCATCCTTGCGCTCATAGACGATTTTGTCGTCGTTTTGGCTCGTGCCGAGTTGGTGGAAGCAGAGCTTGTGAAACTCATTCTTCGCCGTCAAAGCCGCGCCGGCCTTCGGTTCATCATAACGCGAGTAAAAGAAGCCGCTGCCATCCTTCAGCCATGAGACGCCGCTGAACTTCACCCACTTCACCACATCGTCCAAATCACGTCCGCTGGCGATGTCACGCACGCGGATCGTCGTCCAGTCACTGCCGGCCTCAGAGACGCCATACGCGATGAGTTTGCCGTCTTCACTCGGCTCATAATCCGACAATGATGTCGTTCCATCCTTCGACATCGCATTCGGATCGAGCAGCACCTTGCCCGCGCCCTCCAGCGACTCCGTGGTCATCAGCACCGCCTGATTCTGCAAGCCAGAGTTGTGCGAGTAGAACCACCGCCCCCCACGCTCAAACGGCTGCCCCACGCGCTCGTAGTTCCACAACTCCTTCAGCCGCTTCTGAATCTCTGCGCGCCGTGGCAGCTTCTCCAAATACCCAAACGTCACTGCATTCTGTGCCTTCACCCACGCCTTTGTCTCCTCCGAGTTATCATCCTCCAACCAGCGATATGGATCAGCGATCTTCACCCCATGCAGCGTGTCCACCACGTCCTCCTTGCGGGTCTGGGGATACGTCAAAACATCGGCAGAGAGAGTGGAGGCAGTCATGATGAGCAAAAATGCGGCGCGCATGTCTCATCCTGCCTGCCAATTTCCACTTTGCAATCCAACCGGCTCCCGCCACGCTCCAGCACTTCCAATTCACCACCATGCCTATCACCCCTGACCAATACGAAAAGCTCGGTTCCTTCTACCTCGGCCGCGAATACGATCTGGGAACCAAACAGATCAAAGACGACCTCGTGCTCTACGATTCGAAGGATCTGGTGACTCACGGCGTCGTGCTCGGCATGACCGGCTCTGGCAAGACAGGCCTCTGCCTCGCCCTGCTCGAAGAAGCGGCCATGGATGGCGTTCCCGTCATCGCCATCGACCCGAAGGGCGATCTCGGCAATGCGCTGCTCACCTTCCCCAATCTCACGCCACAGGAGTTCCGCCCGTGGATCAATGAGGACGAGGCACGCCGCAAAGGCCAGTCGCCTGATGATTACGCCGCTTCACAGGCCGCCACCTGGCAAAAAGGTCTCGGCGATTGGGGACAGAGTGCCGAGCGCATCAAGAAGCTGCGCGAGACGGTCGATATGGCGATCTACACTCCGGGCAGCAACGCAGGTCTGCCCGTTTCGATTCTCAGCTCACTCAATTGCCCGCCTGCGGAAGTCATGGACGATGCCGAAGCTCTGGCTGATCGCATTGAGAGCACCGTTTCATCCATGCTCGGACTCATGGACATCGAAGCCGATCCCATACAGTCACCGGAGCACATCCTGCTCAGCAACATCGTCGCGCATTGCTGGAAGAAGGGGCAAAACCTCACGCTCGAAAACCTCGTGCGCCACATTCAGCAGCCGCCGATTCGGAAGATCGGCGTCGTTGATCTCGATAGCTTCATGCCGGAGGCCAAACGCACACCGCTGGCCATGAAGCTGAACAACCTGCTCGCCAGCCCAGGCTTCAGCACTTGGCTGGAGGGCGAACCGCTCGACATCCAGCGCATGTATTACACGAAGGAAGGCAAGCCGCGTGTCACCATCTTCTGCATCGCGCATCTCAGCGACACCGAGCGCATGTTCTTCGTCTCGCTGCTGCTCAATCAGCTTCTTGGCTGGATGCGTGCGCAGCAGGGCACCACCAGCCTGCGTGCGCTTTTCTACATGGATGAAATTTTTGGCTACCTGCCACCGACAGCGATGCCACCATCGAAGAAGCCGATGATGATCCTGCTCAAACAAGCACGCGCCTTCGGCCTCGGCATCCTGCTAGCCACGCAAAACCCTGCTGACCTCGATTACAAAGCGCTCGCCAACATCGGCACCTGGTGGCTCGGACGTTTGCAGACGGAGCGCGACAAGATGCGCGTGCTCGATGGCCTTGAAGGCGCTGCCAACACGGCTGGTGGCAAGTTTGACCGCCAGCTCATGGAACGCACGCTCGCCGGACTCGGCAATCGCGTCTTCCTCATGAACAACGTGCATGAAGACCATCCCGTCGTCTTCAACGTGCGCTGGCTCATGAGCTACCTCGGCGGTCCGCTTTCTCGCCCGCAGATCAAAGCGCTGATGGACCCGATTCGTCCCAAAGCCGGAGCCAAGAAGTTCGCTGCCGCCGAAGACGACGGCTTCGCACCTCCCGGAGCCAGCAGCGCTGCTTCTGCGGATCGCAACACCGTACGCCCCAAGTTGCCCGATGGTGTCACCGAATTGTTCCAATCCAGCGATGAAGACGGTGAACGCTTCACTTACACTCCGGCCATCCTGCGTAGCGCCGTGGTGAACTTTGACGATGCTAAACGCAAAATATCCGGCCGCAGCAGCATCACGCTGGTCAATCACATCGACATCGAGAACCAGAAGGTACTGTGGGACAAATTCGTTGATGTGCCCAAGGACATCGACCTCGGCAAATACAGCGGCGAACCCGTCGAAAGTGCCGCCTTTGCCGACCTACCCAGTGCGGCGATGAAGTCCAGCACTTACACCAGCATCAAGAAAGACTACAGCGACTGGGTGTATGCGAACCACACGCTCGAAGTCTTCTACAGTCCGCTGCTCGAAGCCTATTCCAATCCCGACGAGAAGCAGGACGAATTCAAAGCCCGCATCACGCAAACCGCCCGCGAAAAGCGCGACGCTGCCATCGAAGAACTGCGTACCAAGACGGCCAAGAGCATGAAGTCGCTCCAGGACAAGGCCGAGAAAGCCTCCGCGAAGATCGACGCACAGCAGGCGCAGGCCAGCAGCGCCAAGCTCGGTGCCGCCGTGCAGATCGGCGGCAGTATTCTCGGCGCGATCTTTGGCCGCAAAACCAGTCTTGTGAAAGCCAGCACCATCAGCAGCGCCTCCCGCGCTTGGAAAGAAGGCCAGGATGTCAAAGCCGCCGAAAACGAGCTGGAGTCCGTCAAAGCCGACATCGCTGAACTGGAGAAGCAGGTTGCCGATGAAACGCAGAAGATCCGTGATCAATACGATCCCGCCGTGCTCACGCTGGAGGCATTCAAGCTCACGCCCGTGAAGAAGAACATCCAGGTGACCGCGACGGGAATCTTGTGGCTGGCGAAATCGTGACATCTTCCCATGAAAGCTGCCTTCCTGCTTGCTTTAGCCATAGTTCATACTGGCTGTCAGTCTATCGATTCAAGTCGGCCTATAATCAGGTTTTATCGAGAAGCATTAAAGCGCTCCCGAGATCCTGAACAGCCCGCAAATGCAGATGATCTTGTCGTGCAGCTTGGATGTCTGCCAGGCTGCAAAAGATATCCAGGGGGCGACGAAGATGCCATTGTTGTCTCCGACTCTGATTCGAATGAGAGAGAAGCAGTTCAAATAATCGTCAAGCCCCGCGTCTATGGTGCAATGCTCGATGAAGAACCAAGTGATGGGTTTTTGCGATTACTCGAAGACAATACCAGACACGCCCCAAAAAAACAGTCGTTATATGCTTGTTCAACTCCTTCCAAAGAAGTGACACCCAAACAATGCGGCTGAGACTGTAAAGATGATCAAAACTCAATACACATCCCGGCGATAGCGCTTCGCGTCCTTCATCGCTTGAACGTATGCGGCGGCTTCTTCGGGAGTTTTGCCGCCTTCTTTCTCGATGATGGAGTGCAGAGCTTTGTCCACGTCGCTGGCCATGCGGGAGGCGTCGCCGCAGACGTAGAAGATCGCGCCTTGTTCGAGCCAGGCCCAGAACTCGGCGCTGTGTTCGAGCATCTTGTGCTGCACGTAGATCTTTTTAGCCTGATCACGGCTCCAGGCGGTGCTGAGCTTGGTCAGCGTGCCGTCGGCGAGATACGCCTCAAACTCGTCTTTGTAGAAGAAGCAGGACTTGGCGCTGACTTCGCCGAAGAAGAGCCAGGCTTTGCCTTTGGCACTGGTGGCTTTGCGCTCTTCGAGGAAAGCGCGGAACGGCGCGATGCCGGTGCCGGGGCCGCACATGATGATGGGCGTCTCTTCATGCGGCTCGGGCAGGCGGAAGCCTTTGCCGTGATTCACGAAGCACGGGATGAGCGTCTCATTTGGCGTCACGCGTTCGGCCAGGAAGATGGAGCATACACCGCCACGCGCACGGTTATGACTGGTGTAGCGCACGGTAGCAACGGTGAGATGCACTTCATTCGGGTGCGCTTTCTGACTGCTGCTGATGGAGTAGAGGCGGATGTTCAGCTTCTTCTGCGTCAGCATGAACTCCTCAGGCGTGAACTTCGCGATCGGGTTTTCAAGCAGCAAGTCGATGACAAAGCGACCCCAGAGATAGTGTTGGAGAGCTTCTTTTTTTTCCGGCACGCTCAAGTCGGCCAACAGCGTATCGCCTGCGGTCTTTTCGACGATGGCTTTGATGAATTTGTTGTCGATCTCGGTGATGAGCGCGCCTTCGATTAGCGCCTGACGAATCGGCACCTCAGCAGCAGTCTTGGGATGCTTCACGATTTCCGTGCCGGAGAAGCCGAGCGCCTTCAGTGTGTCTTCGACGAGTGCAGGATCATTCGTCGGTTGTACGGCCAGCGAGTCCCCTGGCGTGTATTCCAGACCGGAACCAGCAAGATCGATCTCATAGTGAGCCGTGTGTTTGGGCGCATCAGAGCCGGAGAGATCGAACATGCGCTTCACTTTCGCGATGCAGGGGTTCTTAACGTTGTAAACAGGCTTTCCGGCTTCTGGGGTGCTCATGATGGTGGTTGGACAATGAAGGCGAGACTAGGGAAGCCAGTCTATGTTGTCAAACCACCCCTCATTTCTGTACAATAGAATCAGATCCCGATGAAGCGGGAGTGAAACGCCCGACTTCAAGCGTTGATCTACCTCATCTATCACCGCCATGTTTCGACCTATCCGCAGCCTGCTATTTGTGTTCGTGATTTTGAACCAACTCGAAGCTAGCGAACTGCCAGAGAAAATGAGGAATCAGGTGCTGCTACAGTCCGTTCATTTGCGCGACCAGAACGGACACGACAACGGCGTCCGCTTCGTGGATCTCAATGGCGATGGCTACGAAGACCTAGTGCTTTCGAATGCCCGTGAGTATGGCGTCTTTCTCTTTGTGCCCAAAGAAAGGGCCAAGAAGAATCTGCAATGGGATGAGGGCTGGTCGCAGGTCATACGTGAGGGCAAAGCAGGCGATGCGAACAGCCTGCCAATCATTGTCAGTGCGGATGGCAGCGACAATGGTATCACGTTTCATGACGGAGCCATGTGGGTCGCTACCACAAAACAGCGTATTCCCTTCTCTGAGCTACTCAAAGTGCCTGGACCAGCACCAAAGCCGCCCCAAGACTCAATGAAGGCGCTGAAACTGAAGCCGGGTTTCGAAGCGATACTCGTTGCTCACGAACCTCTAGTGCAGGACCCGGTGTTTATCGATTGGGATGCCAAAGGACGCATGTGGGTGGTGGAGATGGGAGATTATCCTTTCGCTCCCGGCGAGAAGACGAACGATGGCAGCATGGGACAGGGCAAGGTGTCCGAGTTGCAGACGGGACGCGTCAAAATTCTCGAAGACACCAATGGCGACGGTGTTTACGACAAGGCGACGCTATTCCTCGATGGCCTGAAGCATCCCACCGGCCTTGCACCATGGAAAAACGGCGTCTTCATCGCCAATATCCCGGACATCTTCTTTGCTGAGGACACCGATGGCGATGGCAAGTGCGACAAGCGCGAGACGTGGTTCACGGGATTCACGGCGGGCAATCCACAGCATCTCGTGAATGGCTTCTGCTGGGGCCTCGACGGCTGGCTATACGGCGCCAACGGTGACAGTGGCGGTGACATCACCTGCACTAAGACAGGCAAGAAGATCGCACTCGGCACGAATGACTTCCGCTTTGATCCGCGCACGGGAGAATTCGCACTCGAAGGCGGACGTAGCCAGTATGGCAAGTGGCGTGATGATTTCGGCAACTGGTTCGGCAACAACAACAGCACCATCGGCTGGCACTACTGGCTGCCGTTTCGTTATTTGGAACGCCATCCCGAAATCGTAGCGAAGTCGGTGCGCGGCAATTTGAACGACGAAAAGCGTGTGTTTCCCGCCAGTCCGCCGGTGAGACGATTCAATCAGGCCAGCGCCGTCAACACACTGACTTCCGGTTGCTCGCCCATGCCGTTTCGTGACACGACCTTCGGCGCGGATGGCGAAAACGTGATGTTCATCTGCGAACCGGCAAACAATCTCGTACATCGCGAGGTGTTGAGCTACGACGACGCTTCGATCACGAGTAAGCGTCATCCTGGCGACGTGGAAAGCGAGTTCATCGCCAGTGAGGATAACTGGTTCCGTCCCAGCATGGCCCGCACCGGACCGGATGGCGCGCTTTACGTCGTGGACATGTATCGCCTCGTGCTGGAGCACCCGGAGTGGATTCCGGCAGAGATCGCAAAGGGACTTGATCTGCGTGGCGGCGAGGATCGAGGACGAATTTACCGCATCAGCAAAGTCGGAATGCCTCAAGGCGGGACTACAATACAAAACCCAATTGGAGCGATGGCAGCCACGAATGGATGGAAGCGAGACACGGCACAGCGGCTGTTGCTTGAACGTGGTGATGCCTCGGTCATTCCCGAATTGAAGAAGCTGCTCACCGCCGCGCCTGCGGTCAAAATCCAGGCGGCGTTCACCATCATGCAGCTCGGCGGCATGACGCCGGATGAATTGCTCGCCTCGATCAAAACCCACGCTCCTCAGGTTCGCGCTGCCACCCTCACTGCCACCGGCAGCACGAGTGACGATGTCTTCATCGACCTGGAGAAGCCTCTGCTCAAGCAAGCACCATCAAAAGCTCCCGCCGTCGCCGCAATGCCCGTGATCACGAACAACAATCCCAACCGGCAGAAAGTCGTCGCCCAATTCGTAGCCAGTGCTGGCAAACTCGAAGGCGATGCCAAACGTGGTGCCGCGGTGTTCCAGAAGGTCTGCATGATCTGCCACAAGGTCGGCCAGCTCGGTTTCGAGGTCGGCCCAGATCTGAAGACCGTGGCCACAAAGCCGCGCGAACAACTCATTGAGGCCATTTTTGACCCCAATCGGGCCGTGGAGCAGCGCAATGCTGCTACGCATGTGACGCAGAAGGATAAGACGATGGTGGTCGGTCAACTCGCGGCTGAACCCCCTGGCAATATCACGATTCGTTTGCCAGGCGGCGCTGAAATGGTTGTTTTGCGCGCCGACATTCAGGAAATGAAGACGCTGACCACCTCCATCATGCCCGAGGGTCTTGAAAGCGTGCTCACCGCGCAAGATGTGTCCGATGTGCTGACGTTTATCGGCAGCAAGTGAAGTGATCACTTCACGTCGCGCCAAAGCCAACGTAATGCATCAGGCAGACTCGGAGCCATGCCTTTGCTGCCGTGAAAGCACTGGGTCCAGTCGATGCGAAAGTCGTAGTTCATGTATTTGAGCGACGCGGCCATCATCTTGTTCGCGAGTGGCCAGTTGCCGAACTTGTTGTCGAGATCGTTTTCGCCATCGAGCAGATAGACACGGATAGGTTTACGCTCAGTGGTACGCACGAGATAGGGATATTGATTACCGCCATGAATGTCCACGAAGGTGCCGACCCAGCAGAGCACCTTGTGAAATTTTTCCGGTCGTTCCCATGCGGCGGTGAAGGCACAAATCCCGCCGGAGGAGCCACCAGCGATGGCCCGAGCTTCCGGCTGCGGTCGAAACTTCGTTTGATAGCGCTTTTCGACTTCGGGCAGAATTTCGTCGATGAGAAAACGGACGTAGGCGTCGCCGAGGGAGTCGTATTCGAGGCTGCGGTTCCCCGCTTTGTCGCCCAGCTTTTGCTTGGACTTGCGACCGGGATCGATGAAGACGCCGACGGTGCGTGGCATTTCCTTTTTGTGGATCAGATTGTCGAAGACGACGGAAGCGCGCATGGGGCCATTCGGATCGACATGGCGTGTGCCGTCCTGCCAAACCATGAGACAGGTTTCCTCACCTGACTTGTAATTTGCGGGCAAATAAACAGTGACATCGCGCAGCGTGTCGGGAAAGACTTTGCTCGTGTTCCATTCAAACTTCTCCAGTTTTCCCTGCGGCACGCCTTGCTGCGGTTGGCTGTCGGCAGTGTAGTCAAAATGCTCGATGTGCACGGTGCCAGCTACGCGCGGCATGCCTTCGGATTCGATGCGGTAGCCGACTTCGGTGAAGTTCGGCATCTCAGTGACGAGCACCTGCAAGCCATCTTCTCCAAGCTCGATCATTTCGCCAATCAGAGTGCCGTCCTGCTGCACCACGCGGGCTGGCTTCGAGTCGATCGTGGCCCATGCAACGGTGGTAGCCTCGATCTTGGCACCCGCCTTGCCTTGAGTGAGATTGTTGAGCCCAAAGAGGCGCAGCACCTTGTCATGCAAAGCCTTCTGGTCTTGTGGCAAGGATGCCGTCTTCAAAGCGGCATCAAGCAGGCGCGGCGTGAGCGGCGGCTGCGAGACAGGTTTGTTCTGGGCCTTGCTGAGACTGACGGCGAAAAGAAAAAACGGAAGGATGATGGCACGCATGAGTGCGTTTTCTAACGACGCATGCGCAACGGATATCGCCCTAATTTCCCTGTGGTGACTATTTTTAGAGCGAGGCCGTGACTGGAAGGTTAGCGGCAGGCAGTCCGGCCGTACGTAGGCGAGCCTCAATCCCCTCCATCATGGAGCGAACGTGTTTCCATTTGGTGCGGTCGCGCATGAGTTGCATGCTGCGCTCATAGGAGCCCCATTGAATAACCTCGATGTCCACATGGCGCACACCCCAGTCATCCATCATGGATTTACTGGGCTTGTAGAGATCAATGGTTCCGGTGCCAACGAGTGCACTGCCGTAGTCATCCACTTCGTAAACCACATTGGGCTGCCCAGCGATGCGGAACTTTGTGCCGACCGGGAAACGCGACCAGTCAGCTGCTGCGCTACGCACATTTCCAAACTTCAAATTGGTGCCAATGGCGTTCTTCACACCATAAACTAGGTGGTCGCTTTCATTGTGCGTGTAGGCCGTGGTTCGCACATGCATCTGAGAATTGCGATGCGAATTTGAGGCAACCATCAGCGGCGGCCTAGGAGTTTGGAACACGAAAGTGTAGCCTTTGATCTGGCTGGGGCGGAAGGGAATGTTCTTTGCGAGCGCTTTACGTACTTCGTACTGCTTGCCTGTTTCGAGGGGAGCAGCCTTTTTAAGACGCATTTCCTTCCAATAACTGAGCAGTGGCTGATTAGGCAAAGCACAGGATGAAAGAGCGGCAGCTAGGGCGACAGAAAGGCCAGTGGTCGTCAAACGTGAGTTGTACATGGCTGGATATTTTTTGAAATTACGAAAATAATACCGTAATTTTCATATATATTCAATACTATATCCATATTTTTGATATTATTAGTATTTGTAGGTATTAAGGGTTGCTTCCTTTACCCCTTGGTAATAGTCGTGTCTGACAGTTCGGCTGAATAGCCGATTTGATCATCACCTCGATCGTTACTTCCCCTGCTCTTCCCAGAGCTTACGCCAGTGATCCAGACGCTCTTTAATTCGGCCTTCGAGGCCGTTGGAGGTCGGGTCGTAATACTGTTTACCGCCTTCCAGGCAGCGCTGTGGCACGAAACCGCCTTCGTAGTTGTGCGGGTAGAGATAGCCTTCACCGTGGCCGAATTCTTTGGCCGCTTTTTTGTGATGGCCGTCCCGCAGATGTTTTGGCACCGGCAGAGTGCGGCCATTTTTCACGTCCTCAAGCGCTGCGTCTATGGCCGTGTAGGCGCGATTGCTCTTGGGCGCAGTAGCATTGTAAATCACCGCGTGAGCTAGAATGATGCGAGCCTCAGGCATACCGATGAATTCGACCGCCTGCTGAGCCGCCACGGCCACGCGCAAGGCGTTGCTATCAGCCATGCCGATGTCTTCACTGGCGGCGATGACAATGCGGCGCGCGATGAAACGGATGTCCTCGCCGGCATAGAGCATTTTTGCCAGCCAGTAGAGCGCTGCGTCGGGATCCGAAGCGCGCATGCTTTTGATGAAGGCGCTGATCGTGTCGTAGTGCGCATCACCATCGCCATCATAAACAACGGTCTTCTGCTGCACGGATTCCTCAGCAGCAGCCAAGGTGATGACGATTTCGCCCGCTTCATCCGGTGGCGTGGAGAGCACGGCGAGTTCCAACGCATTCAGGCAGCGTCTGGCATCGCCATCAGCCACGGTGGCGAGGTGATGCCGCGCATCGGGCTCAATTCGTGCCCTCATGCTGCCCAGCCCAAGCTCCACATCATTCAATGCGCGATCCATGAGCGATTCGAGGTCTGCGATACCCAGCGGTTCCAGCGTGAAAACCTGCGAACGGCTTACCAGCGGACTGTTGACGTAAAAAAACGGGTTGTGTGTCGTCGCGCCGATGAAACGCAGTGTGCCACGCTCCAAATGCGGCAGCAGTACATCCTGCTGGGCTTTGTTGAAACGGTGGATCTCGTCCACAAAGAGGATCGTCGTTTTGTTATAGAGCCGCAGGTGGTGCCCGGCGTTTTCCGCCTCTTTGCGTATGTCTGCAACGCTGCTCTCCACGCCGCTGAGCGTCACGAAGCGTGATTTCGTCTCCTGCGAGATGATGTGGGCCAGCGTCGTCTTTCCCACGCCCGGTGGGCCATAGAGAATGAGTGAAGAAAAGCGATCTGCCAGCACCGCACGCCGCAGCAATTTGCCCTCCGCCAGGATATGCTGCTGCCCGGCATACTCTTCCAGAGTGCGCGGTCGCATACGCGAAGCCAGTGGCGCGCCCGCATGATGCGTGGCCGCAGCGGCACGGGGTGCCTCTGGCGGTGGTGGGGCAAAAAAATCGTCGCTCATGCTCTAGGGAAGCCGATGAATGACGCGGAATCGCCTCGGCAGCAAATCGCAGTTTGCACCTGCGCTCGTTTGATGTTCCGATAGTACACCTCCCTACCTCATGAAGCTCTCTAAAAAAGCCGAATACGCCCTCCGCGCCCTTGTGGCGATGGGTCGTGAGCGCGAGGGCACGAACTTCTCCATCCAGGATCTCGCTCACAACGAGCGCATTCCGCTGAAGTTTCTCGAGCAAATCCTGCTCGCTCTCAAAAACGGTGGCCTGCTGCGCAGCAAGCGCGGTGTGGGCGGCGGCTACCAGCTCGTGACCCCTCCAGCCCGCATCACTATTGGCGAGGTCGTCACGCTGTTTGATGGTCCCTTCGATCCGATTCCTGGGGCAGATCAGGATGCGCTGGGCCAAATCTTCATCGGATTACGTGATCAGGTCGCGCAATGGTTCGCCGAGCACACCGTGGCGCAGATCATCGAGAAGGAACGCTCGCGCGAAACGGTCTCGTTTGAGATCTGATCACTTCCCGAAGAGCCACAAGGCCAAAATCAGCGTCCAAGCGATGTTAAAGACCTGACCGCCGAGGAAAGCGATGGCCGGACGACCGCCACCAAGTTTGAACAGCTCTCCCAGCCGTGTCTCCAGGCCAATGCAGACGAATGCGGCGGCAAACCACACCTCACGCAGGCCTTTGAGCGGCTTGCTGGCTGCTTCGGCTACGGCTGTCGGCACAAAATATGAAAACACGACCGAAGCGATCACGAAGCCGATCACGAACTTCGGAAAGCGCTCCCAAATCACACCAACGGACGGCTTTTGGCCCTTGCTTGCACCGTCCTTACCTCCACGCATCGTCCACCAAACAGACAGCACAAACGCCGCCACACCAATCAAGACGTTTTGCGAGAGTTTGACGATCACACCGATCTTCGTGGCGTCTTTGCCCACTTGCTCAGTCGCTGCCGCCACGGAGCCGCTGGTGTCGAGAGTCCCGCCGATCCACGCTCCGCCCACCGCCTCGGACAAACCGAGCTTCTGCACCGCCACGGGCATCAGGATCATCATGGGCACGGCGCACAGCAGCACGATGGAAGTCACATACGAAAGCTTCTTGCGGTCGCCTTGAATCGCCCCACAGGCCGCGATGGCCGCCGACACACCGCAGATCGACACTGCGGTCGAGAGCATCACGCCAAACTCGTCATCCACCTTCAGCTTCTTGGCTAAGAAGAAGCACACATACCACACGACGGGGATGACCAGAGCTGCTTGAATCAAACCCGGTAGCCCTGCTTTCATCATCTCTGGCAGCAGAATCGAGGCACCGAGCAGCACGATGCCCACCTTGATGAAAAACTCCGTGCGCACCGCCTCGCGCAGCCATTCCGGCACCGGCAGCGTGTGACTCCACAGCATGCCCAATCCGAGCGCAAAGACGACATACTCGAGTCCCCATGCCTTGATGCCCGCATGATTGGCGATCCATTGCGATAGCCACCCCAGCACAAACACCACGACGGCTCCACCAACGAACGAAACAACCCGCTTCCCAAGCGAAGCGCCCAATGCGAGCACCGAAATGCCAAGGAACAAGGCCAGCAGCACACCGCTTAGCGCGAGATTGTCCGCTGAAAACGCCTTCGCGGCATCCGCCGAACCCGTCCAACCCAGCGCGGGCATCTTCGGGCTCCAACCCTTCGCCACCGCGATCAAGATCGGCAGCGCAGCCAAGACAGCGAGCCAGTCTTCGTTTTGCCACCAGCGTGCGGTGGAGGGGCCTGGAACTGGATAGGCGGAGTCGGAAGCGGCGGCGTTGTTGGCAGACATGATGAGTATAAAAAAAATCGCGGCGGGAAAACCGCCGCGACTCAAACGCCTGCTATGCCACACTTTTTACTGCCAGTTGCCGAAGGCGTAAGGATTGTTGTTCGACTGCCGGCTGTAACCGCCCTGCTGGCCATAGCCATAGTTCGAATTGTAGCCGTTCTGCTGCCCGTAACCGTAGCCTTGCTGATAGCTTGGCTGGCTGTAGCCCTGTGAATAGCCTTGGTTGCCGTAACCGGAGTTGTAATTCGATTGGCTGTATTGCTGCGGTCTGCGACTGCCTTGTAACGCATTACCCGCCAGCGCTCCGAGAATGCCGCCGATGGCCGCACCTTGAAGACCACGATGACTCTGGTTGCCGACGATACCGCCCGCTGCCGCACCGAGCATGGCTCCAACCACCGTTCCCTGCGCACCACGCTGCTGCCCGCCGTAACCACCGTACCCGCTATTGCTGTAGCCGTTGTTGCCATAGCCGGGACCGCCATATCCGTAGCCGTAAGGATCAGCGCAGGAGGTGAGAGTAAATGTCAGCAACAGAGTTCCAAAGGTAAGTGTGCGAACCAGAGATGTTTTCATGAGAGGGTGATGTAAATCTTGTCCTGCACTCTGACGCCGCCGCTTGCTGGCTATTCGATTCTTTTTCAGAGCAAGGCACAAACCAATGCCGCAGTTGCAAAATCAGCCCTTCGGAGCTGGTATGCATGACCATGAAGCTGCTTTTCGCTCTCGTTCTCTCGACCACCCTGCCCGCTACCGCTGCCTATGACATCGTCGTCTATGGCGGCAGCTCTGGCGGCATCACCGCTGCCATCCAGGCCGCACGCATGGGAAAAACCGCCGTGCTGATCGAGCCGACGAAGTTTCTCGGCGGCCTGACCACCGGCGGCCTCGGCGCGACGGACATCGGCAACAAGAAAGCCATCGGAGGCATCTCGCGTGAGTTTTACCACCGCATCTGGAAGCATTACTCGAATCACGCCTCATGGACGCTGCAGACACGCGAAAGCTATTACAAGAACAAGCCGCACGGTAACACGGCCGACGAGGAGACGATGTGGACCTTCGAGCCGCACGTTGCCACACAAGTCTATGACGACATGATCAAGGAGGCCAAGGTGCGCGTGGTCTTCAGCGAGCGTCTCGACTTGAAGAAGGGCGTGGTCAAAGACGGCACGCGCATCACCAAGATCATCATGGAAAGCGGGCGCGAGTTCGAGGGCGCGATGTTCATCGACGCCACCTATGAGGGCGATCTGATGGCAAAAGCGGGCGTGAGCTATCACGTCGGCCGCGAGCCGAACGCGCAATATGGCGAGACGATCAATGGCCTCCAGGTCGCAGGCGCGAAGCATCATCAGTTCATCAAGAACGTCGATCCCTATGTGAAGCCCGGCGATCCCTCCAGCGGCCTCGTTTGGGGCGTCACACCAATGCCTGAGGGCAAAGACGGCGACGGCGACAAGCGCATCCAGGCCTACAACTTCCGCATGTGCAACACGAACGACGACGCCATCCGTGTGCCATTCGCCAAGCCGGCCAGTTATGATGAAAAACAGTTCGAGCTGCTGCTGCGCAACTGCGAAGCAGGCGATCCGCGTCATCCCTGGGCACCCACGCCGATGCCGAACCACAAGACGGACACGAACAACAACTTCGCCTTCAGCACCGACATGATTGGCATGAACTACGACTACCCGGATGGCGACTACGCCACCCGTGCGAAGATTTGGAAGGCACATGAAGACTACCAGCAGGGCCTCATGTGGACGCTGGCCAATCACCCGCGTGTCCCCGAGAAAATCCGCGCCTACTACGCGAGCTGGGGCCTGGCGAAGGACGAATTCACCGAGAACGGCAACTGGCCGCGACAGATGTATGTGCGCGAAGCACGCCGCATGGTGGGCGGCTACGTCATGAGCGAGAAAAACTGCAAGCGCCGCGAGATCGTCGAGGACAGCGTCGGCATGGGTGCCTACAACATGGACAGCCACCACACCCAGCGCCACGTCACCCAAGAAGGCTTCGCCCGCAACGAGGGCGACATCCAGATCGGCACGCGCCCGTATCCCATCAGCTACCGCAGCATCACGCCAAAGGCCGCCGAGTGTACGAACCTGCTCGTGCCCGTCTGCCTCAGCGCCAGCCACATCGCCTACGGCAGCATCCGCATGGAACCCGTCTTCATGGTCATGGGCCAAAGCGCCGCCACCGCTGCCGTCATCGCGATTGATTCCAAGAAAGACCTCCAGCAGATCGACTACGCCAAACTGAAGGAGCGCATGCTCGCCGACGGCCAGATGCTCGACTTCGAATCCCCCGCCGCACCCGAACACGCCGCCATCACCAAAGAACAACTCGGCGGCATCGTCGTCGATGACAGCGAAGCAGAACTCACCGGCTTCAGCGCCGAAGGCCACACCACCCCCGGCTTCGTTGGCGAAGGCTACCGCCACGACGGCGACAGCCTCAAAGGCGAGCAAACAGCCCGCTTCACGCCGAATCTCCCCGCCGCCGGCCAGTATCGCGTCGCCATCACCTACACCGCGCTCGGCAACCGCGCCGAAGCCGTCCCCGTCATCATCCACCACGCCGACGGCGAGAAAACCGTCATCGTGAATCAGAAGCAGAAGCCTGCCGAAAAAAACAACCTCCAGCCTCTCGGTACCTTCCGCTTCGAGAAAGGCAAAACCGGATGGCTCGAAATCCGCAACGAAGGCACCTCCGGCCACGTCATCCTCGACGCCGCTCAGTGGCTGTCGAAGTGAGACAGATCATTTAATGAGGAATACAGGAATGTAGGAATCAGAATTCCCCCTTCATTTCCTGCCTTCCTGCTTTTCTCATTCCAATCTCCGGTCAGATAAACCGGCTAGCTAGAAGTCCGCAACGAATGCACCACCGGCCACGTCATCCTCGACGCCGCTCAGTAGCTGCTGAGATGCCACGGATAATTGGACCAAAAGTGGTTTAGTTAGCGAGGGCGAGATCGGCCTCGAAGTGGTTGGGAGTTCGGTAGTTGAGGGCGGAGTGGAGGCGTTGGGTGTTGTAGTAGCCGTCGATGAACGCGAAGATTTC
>CANIBP010000042.1 GCA_947466075.1 Verrucomicrobiaceae bacterium | reverse complement strand
TGATCCATGAATTGAAGAATTGGGAAAGTTCCATGCTCGCCACTCTGGCCGGATTGACGGTTTGGTCAATTCGCAGCTTTGCCTCATGCCGTAGGCGGTTCTGGATTTCCTCGGCCAACAGCCAACGTTTTAACGTTGGTTGGTACCGTTAGTTCGTACGTACGTGGAAGTGTTGCGCTGTTGCATCGTGCAACACCTGCTTTGAAACCCTGTCGAGCACTTGCCACAGCGCATTGATCACAAAGGCTTTGGCACTCGTCATTGCCCCGTTGCGCGAATGCAACACCCTGCCCTGTGCGAAAGGGCGTTGCAGCCTGGAATTTTCGCACAAGCGTTGCACGGCACCGCTGCCGTTGCAGGGTCGCAATCAAAGCATGATCCTGAGTTCATCTATTCAGCCGCCCACCAGCCGCGTAATGTCGCGCAGTTTCGCCACGGCCGCCTTCTTGGTCTTCGTGTCGTGATGCGTGTAGCCGATGTTGATCTCAACCGACTCATGGCCCACCAGATCCATCACCACCGCGCGCGGCACGCCGGCATTGCTCAGATCCGAGGCCATCGAGTGACGCAGTGAGTGGCACGTCAGCGCATTCATCGTGCGCCGTCCGGCGCGGCCTGGACCGCCCTCGACCTTCCGGTGCGGCTTCTTCTCGCGCAATCCGGCCTTCATCAGCAGCCGCGTGAACTGGTTGCTCAACGTCACCGTGCGGTTTTTCGTGCGCTTGCTCACACTAGCGAACGCGCGCGGGTGCAGCGGCGCTTTCGGATTGTCCGTGCTCGGCTGCGCCAGCACCCACTCGACATACGGCGGCGCCATGTCCACGATGATGCGCAGATCCGTCTTACTGCTCCAGAACTTCACCACGCCCAAATGCGGATCCTCACTGGCGGCCGTCATCAGCGCGATGTCGAGCAACCGCTGTCCCGTGTAGTAGCCGCGAATGATCATCGCCCGCCACTCCTCATCGGCCACGGCCATGAGCGCCGCGAACTCTTCATCCGTGTACGGACGCTTCGGGGTCCGGTCACTGCGCACCTCGCGCACCGCCTTCACGCCTTCACAAGGATTCTCCGGCGTCCAGCCATCCCCATGCGCCTGGCGGAACAGCATGCGCAACACTTTGAGCGAATGATTCGTCGTCTTCGCCGTCACGCGCAGCCGCTCCGCATCGCGAAAGCCCACGATGTCAGCCCGGTTCAGCCGGAACAGATCCAGCTCAGCACGCGCGCCCAGGTGCTTCAAAAACAGCGTCGTCGAGTGCCGATAAAAACTCAGCGTGTCGCCGCCCACTTCATTCATCTTCGACTTCAGCCAGGTCTCGCAATAATCCTTCACCGTCATCGTCGGCATCTCCGTTCCCAGAAAGCGCCGGTGCAGATCCGCGATCACGCGCCGCATGTTTTCCGCCGATCTCTCATGCATCGACGGCCGCGCCATCTTTTCCCATTCATCCGCCAGCGCCTGCGCCTTGCGCTTATCGATCAGCTTCGTCGTCCGCTGCACGAGCTCGCCCTTGGCATCGCGGAACAGCGCGTACCAGATCTTGTTTTTACCCCGTTGTCTAAGCGAAGCCATTTCCGTCTGGAACGAGCATGCCGGGACTTTTAAAAAATGGCAACACATTTGGCAACATCGCCCGCAAACGCCCGTGTCGCGGGCGGTTGAATCCCTGCCCTTCCCTTAGTAAGCCCCGGCAAAACCCTCCCCCCATTCGAGACAGGGGTTCAACTCCCCTCGCCTCCACCATTTTCACATCTCGCGATGCCTACTCAATTAAAGGCTCCGAGACGACAGACACAGCAGACTCGTGTCGTCTAATATTGCGTAACATCCGATATAAATTTCTGTCCAAAATCTGCGCCTCACGACCTCTTTCTGTCATGAACCAGCCCACCCTCGTTCCTCACCACGAAATCCTCACCAACCGCCGTGACTTCCTCCGCCGTGGTGGTGCTGGCTTTGGTGCGCTGGCGCTTTCGGCTCTCATGAGCGAATCCCCGCTTGTGGCAGCGCTGGGGGACGCAGGTGGGCAAGCGGCCACGCCTCAGGCTTCAAAACTCGCGCACAAAGCTGGCAAAGCGAATAGCGTGATCTTCCTCTTCATGGAGGGTGGCCCCAGCCACCTCGACCTCTTCGATCCCAAACCACTCCTGCGTCAATTGGCAAGGCAGTCACTACCAGACAGCTTCGGCACCGTCATCACCGCGATGGGCGAGAGCCGCGCCCCACTCCTCGCCGACAAGCGCGAATGGAAACAACACGGCCAAAGCGGCCTGTGGATCTCCGACTGGCTGCCGCACACCGCGCAGATGGCCGATGATCTCTGTGTCGTCCGTTCCTGCGTCTCCAGCGGCATCAATCATGCCGGCGGCGTGTGCCAGATGAACACCGGCAGCATCTTCGGTGGTCGTCCTTCACTAGGTTCCTGGGTAAATTACGGTCTCGGCACTGAAAACCGCAATCTGCCTGCTTTCGTTGTCATCAAGGACACCGAAACCCAGGTGGTCAATGGCGTGCGCAATTGGGGCTCAGGCTTCATGCCTGCGACGTATCAAGGCGTCGAGTTTGAAGGTGGAGTCACTCCCATCGCTAACCTAGCCACGCCCAAAGGGATCAGTTCTGCACGTCAAAACGGCAAGCTCAGCTTTCTCAACAAGCTCAATCGCGACTTTGGCGCCAACCGCACCGACAACACCGAGCTCGATGCCCGCATCCGCGCCTACGAACTCGCTTTCCGCATGCAGGCCGAAGCACCCGAGGCTGTCGATCTCAAGGGCGAATCGGAAGCCATCAAGAAACTCTACGGCATTGACGATCCAAAGACCGAAGTCATGGGCCGCAACTGCCTCCTCGCACGCCGCCTCGTCGAGCGCGGTGTTCGCTTTGTGCAACTCTACCACGGCAGCGGCAGCAAGTGGGATGCGCATGACAAGATCGAAGCAAATCACACGAAATACTGCGGTGAGCAGGACAAACCTGTCGCCGGCCTGCTGCGCGATCTCAAATCCCGCGGCCTGCTGGATGAAACCCTCGTCATTTGGGGCGGCGAATTCGGCCGCACACCAATGAGTGAAAAAGGTGATGGTCGTGACCACAATCCTACCGGCTTTACCATGTGGATGGCAGGTGGCGGCGTCAAGGCCGGCACCACCATCGGCACCACCGACGAACTCGGTCTTCGCGCTGTCGAAGACAAACTCCACGTCCACGATCTGCACGCCACCATCCTGCATCTGATGGGCATCGACCACACACGCCTCGTTTACACACACAAAGGTCGTCCCGAGCGCATCGATATGAACGAAGGCAATCCTTACACAAAGATCCGGGCGTAAGACTTACTTCAACTTAACCCGCAGCATCGGCGCGGAGCGCGTGTCGTTCTCTTTCGTCGCAAAGGCATGTACCAAGCCGCTAGCGGCGGATTCATTCGTCTCGCGGCAGATGATGAGCGTGGCGATCTGATTGGTGTCGGCAGCCAGAAAATCAACGAGGTCTTTGCCACGCAGCTTCCGTGTGCCACGGTTGATGCCCTGAGCGATCTCGAACGTGCCAAGGCGTTTCACCTTTGTTGCAACTGGCAGATGAAGCTCTGCCTGTGAAGGATCTTGTGCGGGTGCCTGCTGCCAGGTCAGACCGTTCTCTTCCCAGGCATCCGCCGCTTCATCCAGCACGCCATAGACAACGAAAATGCTGTCTGGCACGAAGCTGGCAAAGCCGAGCTCGCTCGGCTCAATGGTGAGCACAAGCTCCGCTTCATTGATGCGCCGCCCGCTGAACTTACTTAAATCAAATGCGATGTAGCCCTTGCGGCTCAGTTCCGGCTTAGCTTCGATACTGCGTTTCACCCGGAGGAACGGATGCTGGCCAAAATCGCCGGACGTTTTGTCGGATGACTGGATGTAGCTGTCCTTGCCACGGCCAAAAGCCGTGGTGATCGCCTGCCAGCCGTCGCCCGCGTCCATCACGGTCGTCGGCTGCCAGCGGTTCGGCTCGGGGTCGTCCCCAGCAGGGTTTAAGAGACTCTTCGACCAACCACGATCCACGCGCTGGCCTTTTTCGAGCTTCTTTGTAGCGGTGCCGGATTTGTCATCAACTTCCACAAGACCTTCGAGCACCTGCACCATGAATTTGCCATCCTCACCAGCGCTGATGCCGAATTTGGTGCCCCAGTCGATGACCTTGGCGTCCTTCGTATCAATGCTGAAACCCTTCGCCTGCGGCGGCACTTCAGCGACGAGTGTGCCACGACGAAGTTTGCAATTCATTGCGTCGAGCACTTCCACCGTCGCAGGAGCTTCGAGAACGAGTTCTGCGCCGCTGTCGAAGCGCAGCACGGCCAAACCTTCGATCAAATCGAGCATGCCGGGCTTCAAACGCGCGCCTTCCACCGTCGGCAAACTGCTTCCGGCCCATTGGCACTGCTGGGAACGAATCAGCGTTGCCACCGTGCCATCGCGTCTGCTTTGCAGCCAGAAGATGCCAAACGTCACACACGCTGCGGCAGCCGCAGTGATCGCATGACGCCACCAAATCGGCTTCGACGTAGGTTTACCCTGCGCTGCGGCCTGCGTTTGCCACGAATCGTCAAAAATCAGCTCCGCACGTTGATGCAGCGCCTTCGCGAAAAAGGTGCGAGCGTCCGCGTTGTCACGCAATTCGGCTTCCAGCGCGGAAATCTCCATCGCACTGAGTTTTTCATCCGCATAACGCTCAGACAGCTCCAAAAGTCGAAATTGATCCGCAGGCTTCATGCTTCAGCTCCTTCCAGTTGCAGTTTCTTTTCCACGCAGGTCATCAAACTCATGCGAATGCGGCTCAGCGCACGATACACAGCTCCCGCCGTGCTGCGGATGTGCTCGGCCACGCCGTCGATCTCCAGATCTTCGTAATAGCGTAGTGTGACCAGTTGGCGATGCGCTGCGGGTAACTTCATCACACAGGCACGCAAGGCATCGCGGCGGCGGTCACCAGTGTCGCTCAGCCTGGAGACCTCGTCGTGCAGCAGTTCCAGGATTTCATCGCTCAGCGGCGTCGCCTCGCGCTTTTTCTGACGACGATGCGTCAGCACCTGATGAAACGCCGTTTTCCGCGCCCAAGCGAGAAAGTTTGTGCCTGTCTCGAACTGATCAAAGCAGCGCCACAGGATCATCTTCGTCTGCTGCAGGATGTCATCCGCATCATGCGGCTGCGGCACCATGCTGTAAACATAGACTCCCAACGCACGGTCATGGTGCGTGAGCAGTTCGAGAAATTCCTGGGTGCGGTCGGTGTCAGGCATGGCGCGGAAACATCGTGGAAGCGGCAGTCGTACACAATAGGCGGCTGCGGTGGGACTTTGGACAGAAAAAATCATGTCCAATAGCCCCATGCAGTTCACTCTATTGTCAGAACCATGATTCGCGCCCTTTTCCTCATCACCGCCACAGCCGCCGTCGCCGCCCCGAATGCGGAGTCGTTGAAGTTTTTCGAAAAGGATGTGCGCCCGCTGCTCGTCGAGGCCTGTCAGGAGTGCCACGGCCCGCAGAAGCACAAAGGTGGATTGCGCCTCGATAACCTGCCTTACATCCTGCAAGGCGGCGAAACGGGCCCCGCCATCGTTCCGCACAAGCCGGATGCGTCTTTGCTCATCAAGCTGGTGAATTACGAAGATCCCGACATGGAGATGCCGCCCGATGGCAAGCTCAGTTCGGCGAAGATCGAGATTTTGAAGAAATGGATCGCCATGGGTGCTCCGTGGCCTGAGGCGGAAGTCGCAGCAGCCAAACCATCGCGCAAACCTGGAGACATCACCGAGGACGATAAGAAGTGGTGGTCCTTCGTGCCGGTGAAGTCACCGCCCGTTCCTGCATCCAAGGCCGCATCGCCGATCGATGCCTTTGTGCAGGCCAAGCTCGCCGAGAACGGCCTCAAGCCTTCGTCTGCGGCTGATCCGGTGGCGTTTATTCGTCGTGCCACCTTTGATCTGACTGGCTTGCCGCCGACGCCGCAAGAAATGGAGGCCTTCGTGCATGAGTCTTATGCGTCGAATGGAGCCTATGCGAAGCTCATTGACCGCTTGCTCGATTCTCCACGCTACGGCGAGCGCTGGGCGCAGCATTGGCTCGATCTCGTGCGCTACGCGGAGAGTGAGGGCTATCGCCTTGACGCGTATCGCCCGAATGTGTGGCCTTATCGCGATTACGTCGTGCGCTCGCTCAACAACGACAAGCCTTACGACCAGTTTGTGCGCGAGCAGCTTGCGGGTGACGAGATGCTTTATGCGAAAGGCAAGACGGTGCCGCAAACCGCTGATGATCTCGATTTGCTCACCGCTACCGGCTTCCTGCGTCACACGATCTACGAATACAATCAGCGTGACTCCGAAGGGCAGTGGAAGCTCATCATGAACGAAGTCACCGACGTGACTGCGGATGTCTTCATGGGCGTCAGTGTGCAGTGCGCGCAATGCCACGACCACAAGTTCGATCCCATCCTGCAAAAGGACTATTATCGCCTGCAGGCCTTCCTTTCGAACATTACTTGGGCGGAGGACAAGCTCTTCGCCACGCAGGCACAACTCGACGACTACGCGGCCAAACTCAAAGCATGGGAAGAAGCCACCAAGGAGCCACGTGCCGTCATTGATGGCATCGTCGAGCCGAAAGTCACCAATGCGCAAAAAAACGCCATCACGAAGTTCCCCGAGGAGATTCAGGCCATGTTTGCCAAGTCACGCGAGCAACGCACACCATATGAAGAGCAGATCGTCCAACTTGCAGGCCGTCAGGTCTATTATGAGCGGGAGCGCTACAAAGCCGACAAGTTGAAGGAACCAGAAGCCACGCAGTATCGCGAAGCACAAGCCAAGCTTGCCGAGTTTGCCCATTTGAAGCCGAAGCCACTCATTCCCACGCTCGCCGTCGGCGAAACGGGCCCGACCGCTCTGCCCGCGAAGTTCTCATCACGCAAAGCAGGCGTCGTTGCTACAGCACCTGGCTTCCTGACCATCCTCGATTCCAAGGACGCCGAAATCCCCGCTGCAAAGCCCGACGCACTCACCAGCGGACGCCGCACGGTGCTCGCGAACTGGCTCACCAGCCCGCAGAACCCGCTCACCGCCCGCGTCATCGTGAACCGCGTGTGGCAGTATCATTTTGGCAAAGGCATCACCACCACCGCCAGCGACTTTGGCCGTCTCGGCGACAAACCTTCGCATCCTGAGCTGCTCGACTGGCTCACCAGCGAGTTCATCAAGAGCGGTTGGAAATTGAAGACGCTGCACAAGCTCATCATGGCCAGCGCCACCTACCAGCAGAGCACCGCGAGCGATAAAGACGCGCTGCTCAAAGATCCCGAAAACCGCCTGCTCTGGCGCTACAGTCCGCGCCGACTCGATGCGGAGCAGGCACGCGATTCCATGCTCACTGCCAGTGGCGAAATCGATCTCACGGTCGGCGGCGAAGGCGTGGAGAAGTCCAAGCCACGCCGCAGCCTCTACCTGCGCAAGATGCGCAACACGCCGGATGATTTCCTCGCTAGTCTCGATGCACCGCCCGGATTCCAGAGCACGCCCGAGCGCCAAGCCACCACCACGGCCACGCAGAGCCTTCTCATGGTCAATGGCGACTGGCCGCTCGACCGCGCACGCGCCATGTCGGCCCGATTGATCAAAGAAGAGCCCAAGGACGATGTGAAACGCATCGCTAGCGCCTACGCGCTCGCCTTTGCACGCCAACCCACGAAGCAGGAGAGCACTGCAGCACTCGCCTTCCTCAAATCTCAGCGCAGCATGCTTCAGCGCGAGTCTCCACCGCCACCGCCCGTCTCCACACCGCTCGCGGATGCGCAGAAGTTCTTCGGCCCGAATCCCGCCGCACGCACCACGAAGACCTTTCTCCTCCAACCCGGCACCGCGAACGAAAAACTGCGCGTGAACCTCGAAGGCAAGGTCGAGAGCGATCAATTCGCCATTGAGGCGGTCGTGAAGCTCAACTCACTCTATCCCGATGGCACCGTGCGCACCATCGCATCACGTTGGGATAACGATAAAACCAAGCCCGGCTGGTCCCTCGGCGTCACGAGTGAAAAATCCGCACACAAGCCCAACAACCTCATCGTCCAGCTCAGCGGCTCGGATTTCCAAGGCAGCCCCGCGTATGAAGTTGTCGCCTCCGGCCTGCGCATCCCCGTCGGCAAGCCCTACTACGTCGCCGCCAGCATCGACAACCATCCCGCCGCCGGTCAGACCTTCGGCGGCACCGTCACCTTTTACGCCCGTGATTTGAGTGATGCGAATGCAGCGATGCAAACCATCACCGTCCCGCATCAAATCGTCGGCAGTTACATCAACAAAGACCGCGCCTTGTATGTCGGTGGCCGCGAGATCGACAAACGCAGCCTCTGGGACGGCCCCATCGCCCGCGTGGCCCTCCGCGCAGGCCAACTTGACGCAGGAAAGCTCATGAGCTGGACTGTGAACAGCGATCCTAGCTGCATCGCTGATATTTCCGCCGACCAAGCCATTACCATGGAAAAAGCCCCCGCCGAAAGCCGCTGGACTTGGGAGTCCAGCGCCGCACCGACGAAAGCCAGCGGCGCACTCGATCCGAATCGCGAAGCACTGACCGATCTGTGCCATGCGCTGCTGAACTCGAATGAGTTCTTCTATTTGCAGTGAGCGATTTAATCTGGGAAAGACCGCCCATGCCTGGTCCCGACACCTTGTTTCATTCGCACCTGCCGCTTGCCGATAAGATCGCGGGCGGCTACGCGAACATTCCCGGCATGACCGCTGATGACGTGCGTGCGGTGGCACATGCGGCGCTGCATCGGGCTGCGCTGGCGTTTGATCCGGCACGCGGGGAGTTCGGGCCGTATGCAGCGCGGGCCATTCGGAATGCGCTGAACTCGCTGCATCAAAAGGAGGCCCGGCATGCCCAGCGGCATCTGCCCGAGGCTGACTTGGTCGTCACTGACAGCACGGGAGGCAGCACCGCGCCCAGCCAGCAACTGCCGGATGAGTTTCAGGATGTGCTGAGCCAGGTCCGCTCTCAGGAAAGCCGTCGCGTGCTGGAAAATCTGCTGGCCTCATTGCCAGCACGCACTCAGCAAATCCTCGCCCTCGTCGCTGAGGGCAACAGCTACGCCGAGATCGGCGAGCGGTTGGGTGTCTCGAAGCAGGCCGTCCACAAGGCCGCCGCTGCGGCCTTGGGCAGCCTCCGCGAACAACTGGCCGCTCAAGGTTTCGGCGGACTCGACACTCAGGGGTTTCTGCGCACAGCTACGCGCTGAATAACAAACCATTCATCAGCAAACCCAACGCACTTACTTTATGGCAACACTCGAACGCGCTCTCCAAATCGCCGTCCAGGCTCATGCCGGACAGAAAGACAAAAGCGGTGCCGCTTACATCTTCCATCCCATCCGCGTGATGATGCGCTGCACCTCCCCAGAGGCGAAGATCGTCGGACTGCTGCATGACGTGGTGGAAGACACCTCCATGACATTTGAGGAACTGGAAGCCGAAGGCTTCTCGGTGGATGTCCTGGCTGCGCTGCGGCTTTTAACACACGCTTCCGAGGTGCCTTATGAGGACTACATCCAGCAAGTGAAGACGCACCCCATCGCCACGGAGGCGAAGCTGGCCGATCTGGAGAACAACATGGACATCCGGCGCTTGCAGGAAGTGGATGAGAAGGCGGCCAAGCGCTTCAAGAAATACTTGGCGGCCTATCGTGAACTTCAAACTCAGCACAGTGACTGACACCCGAAAACGCTGTCCTGCTACTCGCCAGAAATCTATGTGCCGACATCATAGCTGCGGACGAAAACAAATTCCGTGCCCTGAGGTGGCGGACAGTGAGTGTGACCGACAAGGCGTATCAGAATGCTAGCCTGACCGTTGAACGCACTATTGGTGTTTTGTCTCATTTTCTCAATTTTTGTTTCAAGGTCGCTGATGCGAGATAGTGCATGTGACAGGTTCTGCTGAAGCGATTCGACGGAATGTGTAGGCATATATGTGGGATAGGAGGTTGAAGACATTTTTTCAGTCCATGAGCACGCAGTCGGCAAATGCATCAGTGTCATTCCAATCAATTTCGGGCGCATGAGCATCGGCAAGAAGTTTCAAAGTAATATCCTTCTGCATCGCTTCTGTTGGTGAAAACACAAGGTGGCCGCACAGGCTGGCATATTTGCATGCCGCTGCCTTCAGTTTGCCTGAGGCGCGGTATGTTGCGCCGGGTGGCGGCTCAGCGTTTACAGCCTTTTCATAGTAAGCGAACTCTTCTTCCGGTGGAATTCCCAAATCGTTGCCCAGCCTGCCAATGTCCAAATACACTCCAGTTAAATCAATCAAAGGCACACCATCCTTTTCATATTTTGGAAATCCACGCAGCATTCCGTATGCGATCGATTGCTTTTTGAAGGCGAATCCAGCTATGGCGAGCTTACGCAAAGGCGCAGGATCATGTGTGTTCGCACGCCAATCATCAAAGGCATCCAAAAGATAACCGCTGATGAGACGTGCTGCCTCCGTGGATTTACCTTCCATCTCGAGTTTTGAGCTTTGCTCTCTAATTTTCTCAATCTCAGTCGATAATGGCTGATCGCTGGAATCAGTTAATGGCTCTGGCGAATCAATAATCTCTGCTTGCCATGGTTCATCCGGCGCACTGAGACTTTCCCCTGTGATCCATTCGAACTTGGCGTTGTCGTCGTCCCAGTCGCACTCGGGCGCGAATTCTCGCCGTTTTGCATCATGCCAAACTTTACGATTGAGCCAGTCATTGGCAGCGCAGGGGTCTCTAAGAGCTTCAACGCTGCAAAGGCTATAGGCGAAATCGTGAGCAAGAGCCTTTTGACGAAATGAGGCAGGGTTTTTGCAACCAGTAGGAGGTAGTGCCGCAGCGGCAAGCCAGTAACAGCGATACTCCTCGCCCCGTGAATCTCTCATTTGATGAGCTAACCTGCCCGCATCAATGTATGGCTGCGTTAAATCGATGGCTGGCCAATCTTTAATGTCCTTTGCCTTTGTTTCCCCATGGCTCTTGATGAGAATATCAAGAACCTGCTTGCCGATGGTTACTTCGTCCAAGTGGATCGAAGCATTAGCAAGCATGGAGATCATCTCTGTTGATTCCCAAAATTCCTTCTTCAAACAATCTTTGCCAAGATCTTTGAGGAATTTAACTGCAAGCTGCCTCGCCTCTAATTCTCTCCCGACTGATTTAAGATTATTACAGCGAGCAACCAGCTTGGTCACCTGCGCTTCGACAATCAGCGGTCTCCATTGCGGATCATTCCTGATTACAGACAAATCGTCGTTGTCTTTTTTTGGTTTGAGAAAATCGAAGAGACCCATAAATTTTAATGGTTAAATTCCTGATGGTGCTTCCCAGTTGTGTCCTGGAGCATATTCTTTTCGCTTAGCGTCATGCCATGACTTTCGCTTGGCCCATTCAGCTTGATTTGAGGTATTCAGACGGACCAGCTCGTTGCACATGTGCCAAGCGGCACTATGAGCATTGGCTTTAGCTCTATACGATGCAGGCATCTTGCATCCTTTAGGTGGGAGTGTTTCAGCAGCCATCCAATAACAACGATATGACTCTTCCTGCCATTCAGGCACCCTCGAAGCTAGGAATCCCGAGAGCATATATAATCCAGTTAAGTCTTTCGAGAAAATTCCAATTTTGCTTTTGGCCGCTAAATCAAGATGTTGTATGACGATGTCGATCGTTGTTTTTCCAAACCTTTCCTCATTAATCGCTATGGCTATTTGCCTGAAAGTCTCAGCTAACCAGCCAAGTTCTGATTCTTCGCAAGCTGCGATTATTTTTGCCAGATCTGACAAATAGCTGCGCCCATAATTAACTGCTTCATGTTCTTTGTCAGCAGTTCTAAGATTGCAGTAATGCGCGGTTACCTCATCCACCTCATGCTTGCGAGCTTGGATTTTTTGCAACATTTCTCTGGCATGTATTCTTCCATCATAAGCAGGTTCCTTTTTTTGCTTGAAAAAATCAAATAAACTCATGGCTGCTCGTGTTAAGATTTGAAAAGACGAGACAAAAGAGAACGAGGACGCTGGACTTGTTCGAGACGTTTAAGAAGTTCTGGATAACTACTGCATCGTTCATTTGGATTAGGAGTGATCAAATGAAGAATGATTTCAGCCATGAGCTTTGGGACGCGCTCCTGAGACAGCATCATTTTGGCGACACTGAAATACGAATGTGAGCAAATCTGCTCAATAACACTGGAGTTTGCTTGGTAAGGCAGGCCACCTATTAGCATCTCATAAAGCACCAGGCCAACCGCAAACAAATCAGAACCAACAGACGATCTGGTTCCATACACGAAGCGTTCAGGAGCCATGTAAGAAACTGTGCCCAAATTATTGAGAGTCACGAACTCATTGTTTTTAGCAGGCATACTTGTGAGGTTGGCGAGTGCGGCATTTTTAATCGACGCCAGTCCCCAATCAGAAACTTTCCAAGCAAATTGCCGAACTGGGTCGTCTTCATTCGATGACATGCGGCTAAGAACGTATTGGTTGAGAATATTTTCGGGCTTCAAATCCAGGTGGAGAACGCCGTGCTCTTTAAAAGCGAAATGAAGCCCATTCACCAAATCACGAATAATGAATAAGGCATCCTCCAGGCTCACCGACATATGATCGTCCAAAAGTTGTCTCAGTGATCCCATGCACCAATCCATTGCTGCCACCATACCATCCGAACGAGTTGTGAGTACCTCATTTAGCCTGATGATATTTGGGTGATCCAAACCTGCCCAGACTGTGAGTTCTCTCTGGAAAAGATCACTTGTCGACAAGTCATCATCTGAACGAAGCGCAGTCTTGATAGCTACATTTGGGCCATGCAATAATGCCCGCGTTGAGAAAGGCGCTCTTTCATCATCGCGGCGAAGAAAAACGACCAAGCCCATCCCACCCCGGCGAAATTGTCGGACAAAATACGGCGTGTCACCAATCCAAACCTCATCATTGTACTGAAGTTCTGAAAGTGAATTAGCGGCGAATGATAACTCGGTCATTTTGTTTCAATTTAATGTTTGGCGGATAGCGGCACCCAACAGATGTGCCGTTGAAGGTCTGTCAGATGACTTCGGTGAAAGCGCGCGGTTAATCTCTCCGCAAAGCGCTTTTGGCAACGTTTTGAGCCGTGCTTCAATCGGAATGATTGGCTCATTCAAGATGACATCAATTGGGTCGCGTTTGTCCGTGAACGGATACGGGAAGGCCCCGGTGAGCATGAAGTAGAAGGTGGCGGCGATGCTCCAGACATCAGAGGCAGGCTTGAGGTGCTTGAAGTTGATGAGCTGCTCGCGGGGCATGAAAAGCGGGGTGCCCGCGTAGTTGCCAGTCATGCTGAGGCCGCTGAGGCCAGCCTGCTGGAAGTTCTTGGCGAGGCCGAAGTCGGAGATGCGGGCGATGCCTCGGTCCAGGAGGATGTTCTGCGGCTTGAGATCGCGATGGACGATGCCGGACTGATGCGCATGGGCGAGGCCCTCCAGCGCGGCGAGCATGATGGGCTGGGCGAGCTTGAGCGGGAGCTTGCCGCCGTGTTTCTGGATGTGGTCCCACAAGCTGCCGCCCTCGCAATACTCCATGATGAAATACGGGAGGCCTTCGCTGTGGCCCTGGTCGAAGAGTTTGACGATATTCGCATGGCGAAGCTGAGCGGTGACGGTCATCTCACGCAGGAATTTCTCTAACTCGACAGGCTCCACGGCGACGCGAGGCAGCATCACTTTGATGGCGACGGGGATGCCATCGGCCAGACGGCGGGCGCGGAAGACGACGCCGAAACCGCCACGGCCCAGTTCTTTTTCAATCTGGTAGCCGGGGATGTCGAGCCGGGGTGCTTTGCCTTTCTTCGCGGCTTTCAGCAGGAGATCGGCGAGCTGCTGGGGATTGAGTTCATCAAAGCTGGGCACCGGGGCGGCGGGTGGTGGCCCGGCCTGCTTCGCGGCCTGCTGGATGTGGACCTCCAGGGTGGTATCGCCCACTTGGATGCGGTCACCCTGCTTCAGCGTGACCTCGGGGTAGGCGCGGCGTGCGCCCTCCTCGGGTGACTCGCCTTCCTGTCGTCCGCCGACTTTGCGCCCGTTGACGTAGGTGCCATTGCGGCTGCCGAGATCGCGCACGCAAGCCTGTGGCGGGCAGACTTCCAGAATGAAATGATGGCGTGAGACGCAGGCATCATCCGGCAGGTGAACCTGGCAGTCCGGATGACGCCCGAGGAAGAAGGTATCGTGCGCGTCGAAGGTGAAGAGCTTGCCCTTGGCAATGCCTTCGGTGACCTGAAGCTGGACGGTGGCGGACATGATTGATTTAAACGCAGTCTGCGCTGGTGGCGGGCTGGACTGCAAGAGCTTTGCGCAATCCAGCAGCAAGACTTTCACAGGACTGCAGCCGCACGGCGTCACACCAGGATGCAAAAGCGGCGATCTGCGAAGGTGTAGCGCGTGAGTGTGGCTGCCACGTCATGCGGCGGAGGTTCAAGCGCAGGATGGCGCGCAGCGTGGGCGGCACATGCATGCAGCTCTCGAAACTGAGCTGCTCGCGAACTTTCGCCAATGCCTCAAGATGTACCAGCCACTGCGGAAGCCGCAGGGCGGCAACTTCCGCTGCTGACAGCGCTTCATGTTCCAAATGATGCCAGAGCGGCGCGAAATCCCGGTCGAGGAAAAGATCGTCAATGAACGCCCCACCGCAAAGTTCAAGGTGCTGAACCAAATACCGCAGGCTCCTGGCGAATTGGTGACACTGCGAAGCATACGCTGCGGTCGTTAGCCATAGACTGGCATTGTGGCAGACCGCCGAATGCCGCAGCCAATGGCGGCACAGCGTCAAAGACTCCGCTGACCCGTGATGAACATTCCAAGCACGAGCAACCTCGGAAATGAGCCCTGCGGATGGCTGCTGCATGCGACTGATCGCCTGCATGCCAACGGCCACGGCTTCCTTTGCACGATTCAGCGCCACGAGAAGCGAAACGCGGTCGGTGCTGGCGCGTCTGTCCCACCCGCCGCCGGTCGGCTTCACTTCGGCATACCATTCGAGCGCGGACTGATAACGACCGACTTCCAGACATGAGGTGCCATTCTCGAAGGCAATCTGGTCGTCGCCTTTGGCGGCGGATTCACGGGAGTGTTTGGCGGCGTGCATGGTGATGAAGGGTGGTTTCACCGGCACATACGGAGTTCCCCAAAAATCGTCAACCTGCCCACGGAAAATAGCCAAAATAGGGCTGGGTCCGTACTAACTCGAGAATGGGCGTGTCGGCTAAAGACGAACGAGTTGAAAACTCGTTCTACTTCGTCTCCGTCTTCCCAAAAAACATCAGGTGCTGCCATGGCAGGCCGTCGAATTCGCGTTTCAGTGTGAGCCCGTTGGCGTTCATCTCTTTGTTGATCTGCACCTTGCTCATCTTGTGCTCGACTTTGATCGGCACGCTGTCGTCTTCGCCACGGAATTCGACGAGCACGAGCAGGCCATCCGGCTTTAATGCAGCGCGCATGCCGGCGAGCATCTGCACCGGATGCGAGAACTCGTGGTACACATCGACGAGCAGGATCATGTCGCAGGTGTTCGGCGGGAGCTTGGGATCGTGATACAGGCCGTTTATCGGCTCGATGTTTTTCAAGCCCTTGCGCTCAATGTTTTGCCGCAGCATCTCGATCATCTCCGGCTGCACATCGACGGCGAGGATTTTGCCCTTGTCACCGACCATCTCGGCCAGCGGCAGTGTGTGGTAGCCATTCCCGCAGCCCATGTCGCAAATGGTCATGCCGGGCTTCACGTGTAGCTCCTCACGCATCTTACTTGGACCTTCCTCCTGCTCACGCACACGACGCATCAGCCACTCAGCCCCTTTCCAGTGCATCGTTTGGGCGATTTGGCGACCTAGATACTCCGTCAGCGCCGGTGGTGCCTCCTGAGCAGGGAGATTGAGAGTGGCAGAGAGGAACAGAAGGGTGAGAAGACGCATGATGGATACCACCAAACGCTGGAAGTGAAGGAAATGTAGCGAATTGAACGCCCGAATGACTTTTCCAGACTCGCGCTGGAAATCACCGAACGACTCCGTATCATCGCCCTCATGAATCGCGGACTCTCGCCACGCCTACTTCTGATCGCCCTCACCCTCGCTGTGGTGCTGCCGTCGGCTGCCCAGGACACGCCAGCACCTACACCGAAAAAAAACCCGATCCCTGAAGATGTCGTGGGCGATGAGCATGTGCGGGAGGAATTTGGCGTGAACGAGTTCACCACGCCCTCAATCCGCAAGCTCTTCGACATGCTCAATCATGTGGGTAAGCTCAGCTACGACAACCTCAAGCGTCCGTTTACGGACAAAACACCCGCCGACCGCGTGCTGGTCTCCATGGGCCTTGGTACACTCATCGCTGATGGGTTCCTCATCGTTCAATGTGAGAAAGTCGAGGAGATGGAAACCGTGGGTCGTGCGATGATCAAATACGGCAAGGCGCTCGGTGCTGGCACGCGGATGAACAAGCACACGCAGAGCCTGTTTGAATACAGCCTCAAGGGCAACTGGCAGGATCTCCGTGTCGAACTCGCCAAAACACAGGCTGATGTCGAAGCGGAAATGGTACAACTCCGCGACGTCGATATTGCGCATCTCATCAGTCTCGGCGGTTGGTTGCGTGCATTGGAAATCTCCACCAAGAGCATCAGCGACAACTACACCGAAGAAAAAACCCGCCAACTCACGCGGCGCGATATTGCCGAGTATTATTTGATGAGCCTCGACAGCCTTCATCCCAGCATCATGAAGAACCCCGCGCTGCAAGAACTGCGCAAAGGCCTTCAAGAATTACTTCCCCTCCTCGATGTGCCCGAAGGCAAGGCACTGACGCAAGATGAAGTGAAGGCGCTTTATCAAAAAGCCTCCACCATTTCCCATATCGTCACCGATAAGATGAACGGCTGAGCTCACTTCAGCTTCATCACTCCAACCTCATGGCCAATCTTACTCCGCAACAACGTCAACTTGTCGAACAATGGGCCGCTGAAGGAGCGAACCTCAATCAAATCCAGGACCGCCTCCGCAGTGAATGCGCCACCACGCTCACCTACATGGAAACGCGCCTGCTTATCATGGAGCTTGGCGTAAAACTACAGGATAAGCCACGCGAAGAGCCAGTGGCAGAATCCAAACCAACCGCCGCAGATGACAGTGCCGTCGAAGCAGCAGATCCGGAATTTGAAGCGCCCGCTGGCACCGGCACTTTCAGTGTCAGCGCTGATGCCATACCTGTGCCCGGTGCTCTCGTCAGTGGCAAAGCTACCTTTACCGATGGCAACAGCGTCGTCTGGTTCATGGATCAAACAGGCCGTTTCGGCCTCAAGGGCCCCACTCCCGACTACCAACCGCCGCCTTCCGATATCCCGCAGCTCCAGCGCGAACTTGATCAACTGCTTCAGCTTCGCGGCTTCTGAAATTTGAAACCTTCAACTTGAAACTTTGATCCCGTGCTCCTGATCATCGACAACTACGATTCCTTCACCTACAATCTCGTCCAATACTTCGGCGAAATGGGTGCCGTCATGGAAATCCGTCGCAATGATCAGATCACGCTGGATGAGATCGCGAGGCTCAAGCCCGACCACATCTGCATCTCCCCCGGCCCGTGCACGCCAAAAGAAGCCGGCATCAGTTGCGCCGTGATCGAGCGCTTTGGCAAATCCACACCTCTGCTCGGCGTTTGTCTTGGCCATCAGGCCATTGGCCACGTCTTCGGCGGTGAAGTCGTTCGGGCCGAACGTCTCATGCACGGCAAAACGTCCATGATCCATCATACCGGCCAATCCGTGTTCAAAAACATGCCGGAGCCGTTTGAAGCCACGCGCTATCATTCCTTGCTCGTGAAGCGCGATACCCTGCCGAACTGTCTCGAAATCACCGCTACCTCCAGCGACGACGACTCCGAGATCATGGGCCTCCGCCACAAAGAACTGCCCATCCATGGCGTGCAGTTTCATCCCGAGTCCATCCTCACGCAGGAAGGCAAGCGTTTGCTGAGGAACTTCCTGGAAATGTGAGGCCTTTGCAACGCGAGAAATCATTGGCGGCACGCTTCATGCGCTCTTAAATCTGAGCGTGATCGCCTGCTTGGCGGTCTCACCCCATTTCCCATGCCAAACTCCTCCGCACTTCGAGACGCCCTCATGCAGTCGCCGAACAACCTCTCACTGCTGCTGCTCTATGGCCGCGCGTGTCTGGAAGAGCTGCATTTGGATGAAGCTCGCGAGGTTTTCACCCGTGCGTTGGAGCAGGATCCGGATCAAACCGACGCCATGCTTGGCATTGCCAAAGTTTCGTTCATGGAAGGCGACACCTCCGGTGCTGCGGTGCGTGCCGAACGCGTCTTGTTTCTCGAACCGAGCAATGCCCAGGCCCACCTGCTCCTCAGCCGTGTTTATCTCAGCGAACACGACCGTAACAAGGCTATCGAACACTTCGACCGTGCTGCGCAGATCGACGGCACCATGAGTGATCCCGCGCTTGAGCGCGAACTCGGCCGCACCGCCCGCGATGCGCGCAAAACCGCGCCTGCACCAGCTCCCGAGCCAGCGAATCAAGAAGCACCGCTACCCGGTGGAGTCGATGCCGACGAGTTTTTCGACGATCCCTTCGATGATCCGCCCTACGATTGGAGACCCGAAACCTTCTATGCCCCAGGCGATCCTGAGCGTAGCCGTGTCACATTCGCCGACGTCGGTGGCATGGAAGAACTGAAGGAAGAAATTCGCCTCAAGATCACTTATCCGCTGCAGTTCCCCGATTTGTACAAGGCCTATGGTCGTAAAACCGGCGGTGGCATTCTCATCTACGGCCCACCTGGTTGTGGCAAAACGCTTATCCTGCGAGCTGTTGCCGGTGAAGTGCCGTGCAATTACCTCGCCGTCGGACTGCATGAGATTTTCGACCCTTACTTCGGCAGCACCGAGCGCAATCTGCATCAGATATTCGAGACCGCCCGCGCCAATGCACCATGCGTGCTTGTCTTTGATGATCTCGACTCGCTGGCCCAAGATCGCCGCCAGATCCGCGAGAGCCAGATGCGTAATCTGGTGAACCAGTTTCTGCATGAAATGGACGGCATTCGCAGCGAGAACCAGCGCATACTCGTCATCGGTGCCACGAACCAGCCTTGGGCTCTGGATCCCGCCTTCCGCCGTCCCGGGCGTTTTGATCAGGCCATTTTCGTTCCGCCACCGGATGCGCCAGCTCGTGCGCAAATCATCGAACTGTTCGCCAAGGACAAACCCATCTCCAATTTCGACAACGCCGCCCTCATTGAGGCCACCAACGGCTTCTCTGGCGCTGATTTGAAGTGGGTCTTCGACCGCGCGGCCGAACTCGCCCTCTCTGCCGCCATTCATTCCGGCCAACCGGTCCCAATCACGCTCGAACTACTCCTAGCCGTCGCCAAAGCGCATGAACCGACCACGCAGACGTGGTTCGAAGGCGTTCGCACCCATGAGCAGCAAGCCGCGCCCGACAGCATTTTCAACGACATGCGCAAATTCCTCAACGCGCCGTCGAACTCGAAGAAGGAACGTTGATTGCGCTCATAGTTTGGACTTTAGAGAATTTTAAAGCACACACGGACGCGACCAACTCGCTAAACCCTCGTCAACTGCCGTCTCAAACTGATCTCCACGGCGGTGATCAAGAGAGCCAAGGTGAAGAGGATGACGATGCTGTTGATCCAAAGGGTGTTGTATTTCGTACCGAGGTAAGTTTTGCGGGTGCCGAAGAAGACGTTGGGGCTGGCTTTGCTGCGGTAGTCCTCACGTTCCATTTCCGCCTTGGTCACGAGATCGAGCACTTTGCGGTTCACATAGATTTCCTCGGCACTGACGCCGTCATTTTGCTGGAGAATGCCGTCGAGCATCGGCGTTTCGATCTGACCACTGAGTACAGCGTCACGGATGGAGCCGAGGCGTTTGGAGATTTCGCGCGGATTTTCAGCATACAGGCCGGAAACCACGGCAAGCGACTCCTTGGTGAGTTTCAGTTCATGAAGTTGCCGGTCGGACATTTGCGTTCCTGAAGGTGGCAGCAACGATTGAATGCGTTCGTCGAGGAAATCTTGATTCCGCGTGAGCGGATTGAGCTTGGACTGGGAAATAATGACACCCTCATACGACCAGCGCAGCGGCATGAACTGACAGATGAATGGAACCTTGAGCTTGCTGGCGTTTCCCTCATCGTTGCCAGCTTTTTTGAGCCAGCGGCCCACGGAATAGACCAGATCGAGATTTTTGTTCATCTCCTCGTACTTGATGAGCGCTCCGCCAAGAATGATCTGCGGAATGAGGATGAGCGGAATCGCATTCACCGCCGTGCGGTTGTCACTGACGATGCTAGAGATAAAGAGTCCAAGGCAGACGCCAGTAAGAGAGGTGAGGAACATCCACCAGAGGTGGATCATGAACATGTCACGGATTTCGAGCACCCAGTTGCCAATCATCAAATAGATCACGCACTGCACCAATGCGAAGGTGGAGAGCGAGATGATTTTACCGCTGAGATAGTAAAACGTTCGCAGGTTGTGATTGCGCTCTCGACTCAGTGTATGGCGGTCGCGAATGATCTCATCGGCGCTGTTGGTGAGGCCCAGGAACATCGCGACCACGAGGCTCATGAACAGGTACGTCGGGATGTGGAAGGCGGTGGCGAAGGTGTAGTGCTTCTCTTCGGAGTATTTCAGCACACTGGAGATCAGATAGGCCAGCAGCGGTGCCTCCAGCAGCGTGGTGAGCAGGTTCGTGCGGTTGCGCAGCTTACTGAGGAAGGCACGCTTCAACAAGGTGGCAAACAGGATGCTCTCCTCGCGGAAGGTGTGCTTCGGCGGCTTGGGCATGCTGCGACTACGATTCAAGCTCTGGCTATCATCACGTTTGGGTCGCGCGATGAGGCTGGTGCTACTGGTGGCGGTCTGCTGCTTCGCCATGCTCTCCATGATAAGATGCCGCTGATAGGAGTCGCGCCAGAAATTCGGCGGGAAACGACGAGCGGCCACGAGATGACCGTCCGCGCTGCGTTCATGAATGATATCGCCACTGATGTCGCGAAGGGGGGTTTCGAGCACGTCAAAGACGAAGTCAGGAGTCAGACTTTCCGGTGGCGTGGCATCTGCATCACCCGCTTGACCAGTTTCGGTGTGATAGACACGCCAGAAGTACTCCAGCATGCCTTTCGGCGTGCCGAAATAGGCCAGCTTACCACCTTTATCGAGCAGCAGCGCCTTATCGAACATCGCCAACAGGCGTGAACTCGGCTGATGGATTGAGGTGATGACGATTTTGTTGCGTGCGAGGCTGCGGATGATTTCCAGCACGTGCTCGCTGTCCTTGGACGACAGACCCGAAGTTGGTTCATCGAATAAATACACGTCAGAGATACCGATCATGTCGAGACCTGCATTGAGCCGCTTGCGTTCGCCACCACTGAGGAATTTCTGCTGTGGCGTGCCGGCCAGACGATTGCGCAGATCGGCCAGACCAAGCTCCGCGAGTTTCGCATCCACACGTTTGCGACGTTCTTCGCTCTTCAAATGCGGACAACGCACCGCGACGGAAAAGTCGAGGTTCTCCTGCACCTTCAGCAGCGGGTCAAAGGCGTCTTCCTGCGGGATGTAAGCGATATAAGGCGTGAGATTGTGGAGGTTGTCATACAACTGCAGGCCGTTCATCAGCACTTCGCCTGCCTTGGGTTTCAACTGACCGCCCAGAATGCGCAACAAGGTGCTTTTGCCGCAACCGCTCGGCCCCATGACGCAAATCATCTCGCCACGTCGAGCGAGGAAACTCACACCGTCCTGCGCGGTGTCACGACCATCGAAGCGATGGGTGAGTTCACGCACCTCAAGCTGGCGGATGGTATTACGCTCCTCCTCAATGATGCGGTCGGCAAAGTGACAGCGCAAGAACTGGCCTTCACCCAAAGTGATCGTATCGCCATCGTTGAGTGTGATGCGGTCACGCACCGGGATTTGGCCGATGTAGAGCGGGCGTGAGGAGCGGAGCACCTCCAGCACACCGGTTTTCTGCGCGTAATTGCATTCGATGCGTAGCAGGATTTCACCGTCGGTGTCCTCGGAGAGCAAGATGTCACCTTCATCGAGCAGTTCAGGCTTGTTGGAGACGAGGTAAGTATTGCGGCTGCCTTCGAGGCGGAACTGACCACCAAACTCCTGCGCTCGCAGTCGCAGATCACGCAGTGAGATTTCGACTTCGCCATGCGCGATGATGCTGTCTTCAATACTGGCTTCAACGACTGTGCCGCTACTGAGTACCACGCCATTCAATGTCGCCTTCGTGGTGCGCAACGCTTCGACAGTAACGCCAAGACCAAAACTGAGACGTAAATTGGTGCCACGCGTGCGCTGCGGAGCGATTTCGGCACTGCCGTTCTCCGTGAGCGTGAGGTAAATCTGCGTGCCGGAGAGTGTCTTCTTGGAATTGAAGTAGGTGACTAGGTCATTGTAGTCCAGCGTCACATCCTCCAACACCACACGTTCGCCAGGATACAACCGCGAGAACTCTCCCGGCGGCTGACGACGGCTGCGCACAAGGATGGAAATGCTGCCGGTGTTTTTCAGTAGCACGAGATTTTGAAAGCGGAACGCCACGACCGAGCAGTCCCCCGAGAGCGAACGTAGCAATACGTCGCAGACTTTAGTGGAGCCGATGCGCAACGTATCCAGCGGCTGACCGCCCTTGGTGGAAAAGCCTTCCTCTGGTGGCTTATCTCCCGCATTGAGTTGATAGACGATGTCGATGGCCTGAGCAGCGATGCCGAGGTTCGTCATGAAGAGATAGAACTCCACCATCTGCCGCTGATTTTGCTGAGCACGCGAGATGAGCAGGTAGAGCTGCACCCCCAGCAAGATTTTCTGCTCCTGCGTGAGTTTTTGGGCGAGTTCTTTGGCACGCTGCGTCAGATCTTGCGGCTGCTGGAGCGCTTCAAAATAGAGACGCCGCATATCGGCATAGATCGCCTCTGGATAATCGTAGCGCAGATAGCCCAGACTGGATTCGACTTCCTCTTCCTCGATGTTGCCGTCCAGTTTGCTGAAAGCAGCGAAGACCTCGATCAGTACCGGCAGCATCGTGTTGGCCGTGGCGGCAGCTGCGGCAGAGACTGGCGGCTTACCCGTCCAAAGATGCGACCAACGGTCCGGTGACCACCAAGGCAACTCCACCTCACTCTTGGCAACCGATGGAGCGGCCAGTCGTGATGTTGAGGTTGGCTTGGGAAACTGGCTCATGCGGGGCATTTCGTGCGCGGCGATTATGGAGTTCGTTTCCATAAACACAACCAGCAGACGTGAATGAATGCATGCTGTGCATGAAAAAAGCGGCCCGGTTGCCCAGGCCGCCAGTTGATTCATCGACTCATCTCATTCTCAAACGCCACGAAACGTCGCCGGACCTTCACGGCCCCGCTCACCGCCACGCGGGCCAACCGGCTGTGGACTCGGGCCACGCTCATGATTCATCGGTGACTGAGGACCGCGCGGGGCAGCCTCACGACCCTGCATCGGCGGCACAAAACCCGGACCGCCTTGCGGTTGCGGGCCGCGATCTCCACCGCGCATGGGATGACTCTCAAAATGCTGCGAGCCTTCGGGCTGATGTCGATAATGATCATGACGCGGACCATTGAATTGCTGCGATTGCTGACCGCGCTGCTGATTAAACTGCGGCGCGGGAACATGTGGACGGTCGAAATTACCTCCGCGACCTGGACTGCTGAACTGTTGCGAATCATGGCGGCCTTCAAACCGTTGTTCCGGTCCATGCTCCATCATTCCCGGGCCACGATGCTGCATTTCACCATGCTGTGGGCCCTGCTGCGGTGCACGGAATGCCAACCCACCACGTTGAGTGGAATAGTTCGGCCCAAAACCGTTCTGCTGTTGGTCGAAGCGCCCACGCTCATGATTTTGCTGAGCGGAACCGCGTTCATTGCCCCGGTTTGCACCATTAGTATGCTCACGGCCGCGATTCGGATCATGCGGCGGATTCACCGGGCCGCGATCTCCTTCACGCTGCTGCTCTGGTTGGTTGTGCTGACGCGCATCGCCATTGGGCTGTCCCTGCGGACGATGGAAGCCATCGGGGCGATCACCATTGTCACGGCCTCGATTACTTTCCATTTTCAAATTCGCTGAACCACGTTGCCCATCTTGCCTTGGTTCTTCAAGACGCGGACGATCGTTCTCGCGCTGGCCATCCATCTGCGGACGCCGCTGCGATTCACGCGAATTTTCGGTGCGGGGCTGATTATTTTCAGTGCGTTCATTGGACTGATCACGCCGAGGTTGATCACGATTGGGCGGAGCATTTTCCTGCGGGCGACGCTGTGGGGCAGGTGGCACATCCGCTTTTGATATTTCAGCGGCAGGTTTGTCTGCGGGCTTCGCTTCCTGGGCTTCTAACGGCGCGACACTGAGTCCAACGGCGGCGCACAGCCAGGCGAGTGGCTTGATTCTTGGTTTCATGAAGGTGAGTATTGGTTCGGGTTGGTTGCGGGAGTTGAAACCACCGTCGGGAATAGGAGTTTCAAGGTCTCAACGTCACCACCCCAATTCTTTGTATGCGTCCTGTGGCGGAGTCAGTGACGCATCCTTTGCATCGAACGCATTGCCTTTGCTCGCACCCCCGTTATTCTGGCGGCCACATGTCCTCTCCAGACCTCGAGCCGCATATCGAACCGGCCACCATCGAAGACCTACCACAGCTCGTTGAGCTGCTCGTCTCACTATTCAGTGAGGAAGAGGACTTTAAACCGAATCGCGCTAAGCAGGAGCACGGTCTGCGCTTGATTCTGGAGCAGCCAAACCGCGGTCGCATCTTCGTGCTACGCACGGATCACAAAGTCATCGGCATGGTGAATTTGCTTTTCACTATCAGTACCGCGGAAGGCGGCCTCGTGCTCATCATGGAGGATGTCATTGTCCACCCGCAGCATCGACGCCAGGGTTATGGCGGACGCCTGCTGGAACACGCCATCGAATTCGCACGTGAAAAGCGTTTCCGCCGCATCACGCTACTCACCGACCGCATCAGTGCGGACTCACAGTCGTTCTTCCAGCAGCATGGGTTTCAATTCTCCAAGATGATCCCGATGCGCCTTGTGTTTGACGAAAAATAAACCCACTTCCCCATGCACACGCCCCTCGCCTTTCTCGTCCGGCCCGAAGGCGGGACTGCTAAAATTCCACGCGAGTGGTTTGAGGCATCTGACTGGGCCGTGCTCTTCACACTCGGCACGTTGTTTTTCATCATGGGTGCCTTTGCCATGTGGGCATGGATCATCTGGCGGCGCAGCACCAAGCCAGAGCCGCATATACAATTGCTGATGGAACTCGAAGACGACGCCGAAAGCGAACAAAGCCGTCGTGCAACACGTGATGAGCCGGAATCCAAGGCACCGTGGGAACAAGCCGCCGACTGGTGGAAAAAAGCGGATGATTGAATCGAATGAGTGAGGAACGCTCCTATTTTCACGGTTGGCGTGCACGCACGCATTACCTCACGCGTAATCGTCGCTTCCTCCTGCGCACATCTGCCACCATCATCGCCCTGGGCATCATCATCGCCAGCGTGATTGTCATTGGTGACGTGAGCAAGAAAGAAGATTCACCCATTTTCAGCGTCTCCCCTGCCCTGATCCGCCTGCATGAGGAGTTCCACCATCTGCGTGACGAAACAACGCCGCAGCCACGTCAATTCGCCACCTGGTTGCGCATGCTTCTCGCGCAAATCCCCAAACTGGTCGATGGCGATGAGTCCGCTGCGTTTCAGGGTTTCGTCCAAGACGGTAAACTCGGCGGCTACGACGTCGCTAAGCTTCTCCAGCGGAACGCCACCACCGATGCACCTGCCGGGTTGTTTCGCGATTTCCTCTCCGCCACGCTCAATGCGGATGATGCTGCACTTCAGCGTCTCGAAACCAACGCTCAGGACACACCACCAGCCATGCTCGCTGCTGAGTTTTTCGCCAGCATTCAAAAACGCCGTGGCAACACAAGCGCCGCCATGCAGGCGTTTTATACCGAAGGCCTGCACTTTCCCGATGCCACCGCAGCACGTGAGGAGGCCGTGCGACTCGCCGTAACTCAGCGCGATCTCAAGCTCCTACGCACCATCGCCTCACAACCTGGCTGGATCGAGCACTGCCACCCGCTGCTGCAGCACCACGCCGGAGCACTGCTTGGCGATGTCTGGATGCAGTGGCATGGTCTCATCCGCCATCGCCTCAATGAAATCCCCTATGGCATGCTCACGCTCGCCTTCTTCGTCGCTGCGCTGTGGTATTTCATTCTGGTGCAGCACAGCGACCACGAACGCTGGCGCTGGGCACGCCCTATCGTCGCCATCATGGCCGGTGTTTGCAGCGTATGGCCCACGCTCACCATTTTGGCCTATCAAGAGTTTTCCCAAGGCATGACCGCAGACGCACCCTTTCCTCACGACTTGATTTACTACCTCGTAGGGGTCGGTCTGCGTGAGGAAGGCTGCAAACTCGCCCTGTTTGCATTTTTCCTGCCGTGGCTGTTGTGGCGGCGCACGCCCGGCCTTGCGTTGCTCACCGGCGCTTTTGTTGGGCTTGGGTTCTCCTTGGAAGAAAACATCGGCTATTACCAAGACTACGGCGGCACCATCGCGTGGACACGCTTTCTTTCCGCCAACTTTCTCCACATTTCCCTCAGCGGTATTTGCGCTCACAGCCTCTACCGCATGCTGCTCACCCGCTTCGCCCGAGCCGATGAATTCATCGCCACCTTCCTCCTCGCCGTCGCTGCGCATGGAGGTTACGATTGGCTCGCAGGTGACAAGCTCGATGACAACGGCTGGCTTTCCATCATCGTCCTCGTGCTCAGCGCCGCTCGTTTTATTGATCTACTTGGGGAAGAAACCCGTCCAGTCCGCCTCACCATTGCCCCGCGTGCTATTTTCACTTTCGGCTCCGCCATCTTGATCGCCGTTTCCTTTATCCTTGGTGCTTGGACGACCAAATCCATGGAAGGTGTTGCCACCGCAGGTCAAGAATGTCTCTCCATGGTGCCCATTGCCCTGCTCTACTGGCGGAAGTTTGAAAATGCCTGATGACTTGGCTGATTCAGCGTCGCCATCTGAACTGCGTCGCGAGAATCAATCTTCATGCCGCGTTCATTCTCTCTGAATGCGTCTCTCGATTCTTTTTCTTCTGTCCTCCAGTCTCGCTGCCCGTGCCGCAGTCGATTTCTCTCATCAGATTGTCCCGATCCTGCGCGAGCACTGCGTAGAATGTCATGCGGGAGACAAGAAGAAGGGCGGATTCTCATTCAATGATCGCGCCGCGCTGATCGAAGGCGGTGAAGACGGTGTGGTGGTGATCGCGGGCAAGAGCGGCGAGAGCCAGATGATTCATGCAATCCTTTCCAAAGATCCCGACGAGCAGATGCCGCCGAAGGGCAAGCGCATGCCGGCGGAGCAGATCACGCTGCTGAAGGAATGGATCGACTCGGGCATCGCGTGGGAGGAAGGATTTGCCTTCAAGAAGCCAGCGTATGAGCCACCACTAAAGCCGCGCTCGCCGACATTGCCTGCGGCAGTGGATGGGCGCACACATCCGATTGACCGCATCCTCGATGCGCAGCTAGCAGCGAAGAAGCAACCGCGTCCTGCGGCCATTGCTGACCACACTTTTCTGCGTCGTGCTTCGCTGGATCTCATCGGCCTATTACCCACGCCGGAGGAGGTGACGGCCTTTGATAAGAAGCCGGATCGCACCCTGCTCGTCGAAGCGCTGCTATCTCGGGACATCGACTACACGGAGCACTGGCTCACCTTCTGGAACGATCTGCTGCGCAACGACTACGGCGGCACGGGATTCATCACCGGCGGGCGCAAGCAGATCAGCAACTGGCTGTATCATGCGCTGATCACGAACCTGCCCTTTGACCAGTTCGTGCGCGAGCTGATCGCCCCGCCGAACGACGAGAGCCGGGGCTACATCGACGGCATCAAGTGGCGCGGTGATGTCAGCGCTGGGCAGACGGTGGAGATTCAGTTCGCGCAGAGTGTATCGCAGTCGTTTCTGGGCATTAACATGAAGTGCGCCTCGTGCCATGATAGCTTCATTGATCGCTGGAAATTGAGCGAGGCTTATGGACTGGCCGCGATCTACTCCACACGTCCGCTGGAGATTCACCGCTGTGACAAACCCATCGGCCAGCAGGCCTCGGCGGCGTGGTTATTCCCCGAGATCGGTCAAATCGACGCCAAGGCGAAGCAGCCGGAGCGCCTGAAGCAGCTCGCCGCGCTGATGACGCATCCGCAGAACGGCCGCACGCCGCGCACGATGGTGAACCGCCTCTGGCAGCGCCTCATGGGCCGTGGCATCGTGCATCCGGTGGATTCAATGCAGACGGAACCGTGGAATGCCGATTTGCTCGACTACCTGGCGACCTACCTCATTGAAAACGGCTATGATTTGAAGAAGACGCTGGCCCACATCGCGAACTCGCACGCATATCAATCGCACGCGCAGATCGTGACGAAGGCCACCGACGATCACGGCTACGTCTATGCAGGGCCGCGGTCGAAGAGGCTCACAGCGGAGCAGTTCGTCGATGCCATCTGGCAGCTCACCGGTGCTGCTCCGGCAAAGATGGATGCCAGCGTGCTACGGGGAAAAGTCGATCCCGCTTTGGCGAAAAGCATCACCGTGAAGGGCCAGTGGATCTGGGGCGACAGCGCCAAGCCCGGCAGCACGCCGCCATCCGGTGAAAGCATCACTTTGCGCAAGACTTTCAAGCTCGACGCCGATCCCGCCAGCGCCAGCGCCGTGGTCACCTGCGACAACGGCTTCACGCTGTTCGTGAATAATAAGAAGATCAGCGCCGGCGATGACTGGAGCAAAATCGCCGCCGTTTCACTGCAAACCGCGCTCAAGAAAGGCGCGAATTCGATCATTGCCATCGCGACGAATGCTGGCAACGGACCGAACGCTGCCGGATTTTTCTTCGATGCCCGCATTCGCGACGCGGCAGGCAAAGAAACCTCAGTAATCAGTGAAGCCTCATGGGAATGGAGCGCCCAAGTGCCCGCTGGCAAGGAAGGACGCCTCGGTGCATTCGACCCGAAGGATTGGAAACCTGTCGTTCTCGTCAATGCACTGCCTGTTTGGCAGAAGGCCATCGACACCCAGGCCCCTGCCCTGCTGGCCCAAGGATCTGCTGCCAGCGGTAAGATGATCCGCGCTTCCTTGCTGAAGGCCGATTTCCTCATGCGCACGCTAGGCCGCCCAAACCGCGATCAAATCGTCTCCACCCGCCCGAATGACCTCACCACGCTGGAAGCCATCGATCTCGCGAATGGCAGCATTTTAGCCGATAGCATCGCCAAGGGCGCGAAACGGCTGCTAGTAACAGCGAAAGGCGATTTCATCACACCGCTCTATCGCCATGCACTCTGTCGCGATCCTTCCCCAGCGGAAATGACCACGTCCAAAGAACTGATCGGCACCGTCCCCACTCAGCAATCGCTGGAAGACCTCCTCTGGGCTCTTTGCATGCTGCCGGAGTTTCAAGTGGTGAGGTAGCATGCCCTAGGTTCTGCTACCCTCGAAAATTCATCTTGTCGAAGGCACCGCCCACCGTGTAGTCTGAGCACAATAAACTTTTCAAAGTCATGAATCCGCAACAACCCGGCCAGCCTCAAAATCCGCAGCAGCCTCCGCACCCCGGCGCCACGCAGCCTTTGCCACCGGGTTACGCGCCACCGCCCGGTTATCCGCCGCAGATGCCACAGGGATACCCGCAGGGCTATCCACAAGGCTACCCGATGCCGCAGGGCTATCCGCCGCAGATGCCAGGCTATCCACCGGGTTATCCGATGCCACAGGGCTACCCACCACAGATGCCTCAGGGCTACCCGCAGGGTTATCCGATGCCCCAAGGCTATCCGCCGCAGATGCCAGGCTATCCGCCCGGTTACATGCCCACCATGCCGATGCCGGCGATGATGCCGCCGCCCGCGCCCGCCACCGGCGCTGTTCCTGCTGCCCCCAAGCCAGCCAGCGCTGCCGTGCCCGTGGCCATGCCTGCGCCTTCAGCCGTCGCACCTTCCATGCCGCCACCCTCAGGTGCCGCACCAATGATGCCAGCGCCCAGCGCGCCGATGGCCATCCCGACCGCCGCCCCCACCGATGATGGAACACCTGTCGAGTTAGTTGAGCATCACGAGGGCGAAGTGTATCACCCGCCTGCACTCACCCACATCGAAGTGGGGCGCCCCCCCAACAAGTTCGTGCAGATGTGGCGGAAGGTGGGAGCCAGCTCGTTGCTGGTGAGTATTCTCGTCCACGCTGGTCTCGGCGTGCTGGCGCTGTTCATCGTATTCAGCACCGGCGTGATGGATAAGCAGGTGGATTTCCTGCCCGGTGGCGGCACGGCACAGGGAGCTAAAGCCAGTGCGGATTTGCAGCACAAGGTGCAACAGAAGAAGCGCACTTCGATCAACAAGACGATGCCGATGAAGAAGTTGGTGAGCACGAGCATGAACTCGGCGATCACCTTGCCTGAAGCACCGCCAGACTCATTGGACATGCCCGATGTGAGCGCGATGATGGGTGGCGGAGCCTTGGGCGCGAGCGGTGGGTTTGGCACCGGTGGAGCAGGAGGTGGTTTTGGCAAAGGGATGGGAATGGGCGGCGCAGCAGGCTTTGTGACACTACCGCCATCCATGCGTGCACGCTGCTCGACACAGGAGCGATTGGAAAAACTTCGGCAAAACGGCGGCAGCCCCGAATGCGAGGCAGCTGTATCTGCCTCACTTGAATGGCTGAAAGGCAAGCAGAACGCCGATGGCTCATGGGGCCGTGGCAACAAGTGTGCGATGACGGGCTTGGCGTTGCTGTGCTACTTGGGCCGATGCGAGACGCCGGAATCACCGTTCTATGGCGATAACGTGATGAAGGGCATCATGTATTTGATCGAGGCAGGCAAAAAGAACCCGCACGGCATTTTCTCCGACGGTTGGAAGGGTAAGGCCAACGGCGGCACCGGCGGTGCTGGCACCTACGAACACGGGATTGCCACTTACGCGCTTGGAGAGATGTACACCCTCGCCCGTCTCGGCAGCAAAAGCCTCCCGGGTATGCGCGAGGCCTTTGAAAAAGGCGTCAAAGTCATCATCGACAACCAGACCCCGAAAGGTGCTTGGGCCTATGGCGGCCAAGACCAGATTGTTTATAACAAAGCGGGCGGTGCCGACCTCTCGGTGGTCGGCTGGCAGTTCCAAGCGCTCAAGGCGGCCAAGAACACCGGCCTCAAAATTGATGGTCTGCATTCTTCCATCGGCAAGATGACCGATTACCTCGAAACCATGCAGACCAAGGACGGCGGCTTCGGCGGTGCGAATCGTGACGCCCACTACAATCAATGGAGCCTCTCCGGCGTGGGTATTCTCGGCCTGCAGACGATGGCGAAAGGCAAGACCACTGCGATCAAGAAGGGCATCAAATTCCTAACCGAGTTTCTCACCGCTGAACCCTTGGATTGGAACAAGAATTGCAACCTCTACTGCTGGTACTACTACACGCAGACTTTCTTCCAAGCCGGCGGTGAAGACTGGAAGTTCTACAACCAGCAGTTCCTGCCGCAGATACTCAGTGCCCAACAACCTGACGGTTCCTTCAAGCATGGCCGCCCGAACTGGCCAGCAGGCGACGCTGCAGAAGAAATCTACCGCCAGTGTCTCTGCACCTTGCAACTCGAAGTGTATTACCGCTACCTCAAGGTAGGCGACCGTGAAGAGTCGTCTTTCTTCGACAAGTAACGCGATAAGCCATTATTTCGCAGCCCCAACCTGACGCAGCCACTCCTCTAGGTTGTAGTAGTTTGTCACACGGCTGACACGTCCGTTTTGCAGTTCAAAGAAGGCCCCAACGGGCAGACGATACCGCTGGCCCTTGGCAGGGGGCAAACCATTATCAGTGGCAAGGTATTCCCCCTCAATGAAGAACTCCGCCGCGCCACGTGTGCCGTCTTCGCTGGCAAACACCACTAGTTCGCGCACCTGTTCACGATAGCAGCGGTCCATGCGTGTAAGAAATGCTCGAAACGCATCCTTGCCTGATTCGGTGCCGCCTTGGTTGATGTCGTGGGCGACATTCTCGGTCAGCAACGCCAGAAATGCGACGCGATCACCCGAATTAAAGGTGTTGTAGTAGTTTTGAATGAGATTGATGGCGCGCTGCTGCGAGGAGGGCATAGGACGCTCAGCATGAATTCAGCAGCGCAGGCGTCAATATAGAAAACGTGCCAGCAAATCCACGGTTGCGATGCGAACACAGGCGGCTAAACATCGGTGCTTATGTTTCCCCCCAGCATGGCGTGGTTCCCCATCCGCGCATCGATCCTTGGCATCTGTTTCACCCTAGCCACCAGCGCCTCCGCCTTGCGGGCACAGGCAGCTGTGCTTGTGGTCGATGCCTTTAATAAAAAAGTGCATGTCGCCAATGATGCGCTGACCAAACGGCCCGTCGGTGGTTTGGCGAAGATCGCTACAGCGATGGTCACTCTCGACTGGGCGGAGGCCTCCCGTGTCGGTGTCGGCGTCCTGGCCACCGTGCCCGCTTATGCCTTCCAGATCTCTGACCCAGGCACTATCGGCCTGCAACCTGGCGACCAAGCCACGCTGCGTGATCTTATCTACGCCACGATGATGAGCAGCGACAACATCGCCGCCATCACGCTGAGTGATTTTGTCGGTAAAGATCACTTGGCACGGCTCGGACGCGCCGGGCATCCGATGGAAGAATTCGTGAAGCAAATGAACCAGCTCGCCACACGGGAAGGCGCACGCGGAACCCGCTTCACCAATCCTCACGGCCTCGAAAACTCGCGTCCGCTGCCTTATTCGACAGCTGCAGACATCGCACGGCTGGCGATCTATGCGGTGTCACGTCCAGCCATGCGATTCTACACGAATCAAACCAGCCGCAGCATCACCATCTACCGCGCCGGACAACAACTCAGCGTTCCATTGCAAAACACCAACCAGCTTCTCGGCGTGGACCGCATCGATGGCGTGAAAACCGGCAACACCGAGCGTTCGGGTGGTTGCGTGGTCATTTCGGCGGAAAAGCCCGCTAGCGTGCAGGTGCAAGCAGACAATAGCAGCCTCATCTACCACCACCGCATGGTTGTCGTCGTGCTTGGCTCGGCCAATCCTTTCGCCGAAGCTCGCACACTGCTGCATCAAGGCTGGGCCGCTTATGACCGCTGGCTGGCCGCCGGTCGTCCCATCACTGACAAAAAGCAGATGCTCGACCACTTCTAATTTTTCATACCCACACACATGCGAATCGGAATTTTAAACAGCGGCGGAGATTGCCCCGGACTCAATGCAGTCATTCACGGCGTCGTCGGCGCGGCACACACCTTGGGCTGGGAAGTGGTTGGTTTCCGTGATGGCTTTGAGGGGCTGCTGCCTCCCGGTGATTACATGATGCTCGATCCCGACAAGACGATTGGCATCATGAAACTCGGCGGCACCATTCTGGGAACGACGAACAAAGGCCACTTCGTTGCCAAGGTGGGCGAAGGCAACGTCTCACAGGTACCGGTCGAAATCGTGGAGAAAGCCAAGAGCACACTGCGTCATCTCGAAATCGGCGCACTCATTGTCGTCGGTGGCGATGGCAGCCTCACCACCGGCCTGCAGCTTTATCAGATGGGTATTCCAGTGATCGGTGTGCCGAAGACCATCGACAATGACATACAAGCTACCGCTACTTCCTTCGGATTTGATTCCGCCGTGGCCACTGTCGTCGATGCTCTGGATCGCTTGCACACCACGGCAGAAAGCCACAAACGCGTCATCGTTCTCGAAGTCATGGGACGCCATGCTGGCTGGATTGCTCTTTACGGCGGCATGGCTGGCGGAGCTGATATCATTTTGCTGCCCGAAATCCCCTTCAGCCTCGAACATGTTGCCAAAGCCGTGCGCAAACGCGATGCCGCAGGTCGCCACAGCACTCTCGTCGTCGTGGCCGAGGGCGCGCGCATTGAAACAGGCGAATTGCTCACCAAGGAACGCGTAGGCGGCAAAGGCGAGGACCGCCTTGGCGGTATTGGCGATCATGTTTCAAAACAGATCGAAAAACTCACTGGCAAAGAAACCCGCGCCTGCACATTGGGACATCTGCAACGTGGCGGCGCTCCCACTGCGCTGGACCGCATCCTCGGCATCCGTTTTGGTGCCAAGGCCGTGGATCTCATCGAACAGGGCAGCTTTGGGCGCATGGTCAGTTACCAGCAGTATCAGGTAGGGGATGTCTCCATCGAGGAAGCCGTGCATCAACTCCGCCTTGTCTCAAACGACAGCGAAATCGTCAAAGCCGCGCGAGCCATCGGCATCACCTTCGGTGATCAGTAAGACCCCGAAACTGCTGGTGCGATGATGCTCCGGCTCAGGCGAGCGCCGCAAGGCGCTTGGTGAGCGCATCTTTCGATTGCACACCGACCACAGTGTCCTTCGCCACGCCATCCTTGAAAAAGACTAGCATGGGGATCGAGCGCACGTTGAACTGCGCGGCCAGCTTCTGCGCCTCATCGACGTTCACCTTGCCTACCTTGACTTTGTCACCCTGCTCCTTTGCCAGATCATCTAGGATCGGTCCCAGCATGCGGCAAGGACCGCACCATTCGGCCCAAAAATCCAAGATCACCGGCACAGTAGATTGGGTGACTTCGGATTCAAAATTTGCTTCGGTGATGGTGAGGACTGCTTCGCTGGCCATGATGTGTGAGATGGGTTAAATTGGTTTACGCACGCACGCTGGCATTGGCGACAGGCGAATCAACGAAAGTTTTCACCAACTCCGGCAACTTCGGGCAAAAATAGGCATCCAAATGCGAATGTGTCGGTATTCCCAGCAGATTGACTGATTCCAGCGAGTCAGACAATTCACAGCCTGCTCACACTGTTTCACCAATATTCGCGCACGAATGTGAAAAACTCTTTCTTGCCGTTTAAGCGGCTTCTGTGCTGAATGAGCGTGTATGAAACGCAACCGCGAACTCACTAGCCTATCAGGGCGGCAGTTGCAGCGTTTACTGCATCAACTCTGCGAACGCGCGCAGGATGATGTAGCGCGGCTTGGGCTTTATGAGGAGACCGCCACGCATCAACTTCGCGTACGCATGAAAAAGCTACTCGCACTGCTGCGACTGGCACGTGAAGGCATCGCGGAACACACCATGCAGAGTTTTCGGCAGCATATCCGTGCCGTCAAAAACGCCTGTGCATGCAATCGTGATCGGGTGGTTCAGGATAAACTCATCGATAAGCTTGTGCGCCGTTTTCATCTCGCACCCAAGCATCGCCCTCAGCTTGATGGCAAGACAAAGAACACCCCATCTGCCTCGTATCTAAGTCATCAACTGCATGCGCTCGGTTTGCTGATCGATTGCACCTGCATTGAATCACTTTCTGCAGATCAAATTCTCGCGGAGCATGCTCGTTGTCAGCGCAAAGGACGCCGTTTGATGAAGCAGTCCTGTGAAAGCACCAACCACGACACTTTGCATCGCTGGAGACATCGAGTGAAGGATCTTTATTTCCAAACCCTAGCGCTACCGCACCTTCCCGGCGCCAGACGCCGCATCCAACGTGCGCAGCGACTGGGGCATTTGCTCGGCCGCGATCAGGATCTAGCCAACCTTGCGCAAGAGCCTGCGTTTGCACTGCGCCGCAGCCCTTGGGTGCAAGTGATCGAGGAGCATCGCGACAGCCTGCGACAACGTTATCTCACGCTCGGCCATAAGCTTTACGCTTCACGCCGCGCTAGAGCGTGAGCCGAGTTTAGCTTCAATCACAGCCCAGCCATATGCCGGGCATCTTGGACGACACGGATAAATTTAGCACGCTCACCGCTGGAGTCAGCTCCCTTACCTTGCTTTGCCAGGTTGAGCACCAAATCATGATTCAAGCTACCTACTTCATCCGCACCAAGTAGGAGCAAACCAAATCCGACCACGGACGTTTCAAACACAAAATCTTCTCGCGCATTCTGCAGCGAGTAACCACGGTCGATGACCTGTAGCTTGCTGCTATCGAAAGGCCCAACCGTCTGCGAAGTGAAGCGGGCATTCGAAAGTGTGACACTAGCGATCTGCCGGTCACGCGTGCCTTCACCGCCATTTGGCTGAAACTCATACCACAGCACATGCGTGCCAGCACTGCGCAGTTCGGTTGCCACCAGATGACGTTCACACAGCATGCGGAACTGCTTCACGTTCGCAGCATCAAAGGTGACTTGCAGTGGAAAACCGGTATCGGAACCAAGCACGGCAACCTGGTCTGCAGGCACCTGAATAACAATGCGCAACAAACGGTGCGCTGCGTTCCATGGACAATTGGCCACTTCGGCCTTCCACGAATGAATGTATAATTCAGACGCACGGGTCGGCTTGACCTCGGGCTTAGTATTGGGAGGCAACGGTGATGCAAATGCCTGCCCTTGTGGCTTCGTCGGCACAGGTTTGATCAATGCAGGATGCAGATTGAATTGATCCGTTGCTTGCTTGGTCGTGCTGGCAAAAACACCACGCCCGGCGGGCATGGTGAAGCCCAGATTGGGTGTAGCCGCCACGATAGCGGGCGCTTTGACCGTGGAAACCACGACCGGCGCAGGTGCAGGTGTTGTCACAACCACAAGTTTCGGCGGAACAGGTGCGGAAGTCTCATTCTTGACCTGCGGCTCTGGTTTGGTCGGCACAGCAGCCACCACTGGCGCACGGACTGCCTTCGCAGGAACTGGTTGCGGTTTGACAGCGACTTCGAGAGTCGGCTTCGCCTTCGGTGGTGTGGCAACAATCTGCGCTGCATCCTTCACCACGGGGCTGAGTGACCATCCGGCCAAAAATGCCCCGCCAGTGATTGCAATCGCCGCAGCTGCCTTGAGCAGTGTACCCATGACCGGCCAGAAAGCCTGATGTGGTCGCAGCGCTGGCTTACGCGGCAGCATGGGCTGAATGCGACGCGGCAGATTCGCTGGATGCAGCAAGGCATGGCGCTGCTCATGAGTGAGGCGCACCTGCGGAATCGGCGCACCTTGGCGCAGCGCATCGGTGACGGCTTCGATTTGTTCCAGCTCATGGACTGCCGCAGGCGTGCTTGCCAGTGTTTCGTGCAAAGCATGCGCCTCCTCGGCGCTCAGCTCACCAAGCGCGTAAGCGGTAAAATGGGGATTGTCCTGGGGCTTCATGAATTTGTGGGGGAATATTCTTCGCTCATCTCGCTGCTCATCAGTTCGCGCAGCTTCTTGATCGCGTGGTGCATGATGAACCCAACGTTACCAACGCTGAGCCCGGTGATCCCGGCGATTTCCTGATAAGAGCAGTCGTGGAGAAATTTAAGTCGGACGACCTCGCGGTGATTCGGTCGCAGCCGGTCCACGCTGCGCCAGATGTGCGCGTATAACTCCTGCAATCCGGCGCTCTCGGCGGGATCAGGCTCATAATCCGGCGTGGTCTCCATGATTTCGTCATTGCCAAGCTCAAGCCGCTGTTCTTTACGCAGAACATCGAAGGCGCGGTTGCGGCAGACGGTAAACAACCACGATTTGAGGTTTTCTCGGACACGTTCCGGCTCGGTGAGGTAAAGCCGCAGCATGGCGTCCTGCACGACATCACGCGCACGCTCGATGTCGCCACCGAGAATGCCTGTTGTGTAGGCGATGAGAGTGCTTTCATGCTGGTCTAACGCTCGCCTGACCAGCACGGAGGCTTCATCCTGGACGTGTTGATCGGGCATGCGTTGGTTCTGGTTGGAACGTTCAGACACAGCAGTTCATTAGGCCGAAGATCCAAGTTGCAGACGATTTCCCACTTGGAAACCGCAATCTTTCGCTCTGGGAGCGCGTTGAGACCACCAGCGTGAACGATTCCTCCTCTTCTGCCAACACTTCCTTTGTCTTGATCCTCCTAGCCCTGTGCGGTTTCGTTTGGTTGGTTCAGCACCTTTTGAATGACCCACCTGCGCCAACCTCAGTTCCAGCGCCTACTGCAGAAGCAGCCACATCGACCTCCAGCGCCGCCGTGGACTTCAGTCAGGCCAAGGGCGATGCCATGAACAACGCCACAAGCGATCAACTCAAATCCGTTCAGCAGATGGTCGGTGGTGAATTCGACGGCAAAACCTACGTTCCGGCTAAAAACAGGAAATAAGCACTCACCAACCGCCGCCGAGGGCCTTGATGAGCAGGATGCTCGCCAGGAAACGCTCGCCCTGGATGCGCGTTGCCTCCTGTTCGGCACGCAGCAGCGTGCGCTGGCTGTCGAGCACTTCGTAATAGGCCACGAGACCGGAATCGTAGCGTTTTTGGGAAAGATCGAGCGCACGTCGGGCCGAAACCGCCGTGGCTTCCTGCGCGGCGGCCTGCTGCTTCAAAATCGCCAGACCGCTCAGCGCATCCTCGGCATCGCGCATGGCGCTGAGCACGGTGTTTTTGTAACTCGCCGCCGATTGATCATAGCGTGCCTGCGTTGCTTCAATCTTCGGCCGCACGCCACCGCCTTGCAGCAATGGCCAGTTGAATGCCACCGGCCCGAGACCCCACACGCGGCTCGAAGCATTGCCGATTTGCTGAATATGACTGGTCTGTGTGCCGACCGTCGCGCCGATGCTGAGGCTTGGATACAGCGCCGCCTTCGCCACGCCGATCTCCGCATTCAAGGCGGCCATCTGCCGTTCCGCCGCAGCTATATCAGGCCGACGTTCCAGCAGATCACTCGGCAAGGATGCAGGCACCGAGGGTGGAGCGCCGTTGATGGCATGCGGTGGCTGGCTGAACTGCGATGGCGTCGTGCCAAGCAGCAAGGCGATGGCGTGTTCGAGTTCCGCACGTTTTTTTTCCAAACCCAGCGCCTCTGCCTCCGTCGCCGCCATGTCTGTCTCCGCTTGGGCCACGTCGATCTGACCGATGTCGCCCTGGGCAAAACGGGTACGGGCCAGATCCACGGTCTTGCGTCGCACTGCGAGCGTGCGCTGCAGCAACGCGATCTGCGCGTCCTGCGCCCGTAGCGCGAAATAGTTCAGCGCCAACTCACTTTGCAGTCCCAGCAACGCACTTTGATAATCCGCCTGCTCGGCTTCGGCTCTGGCGACACCGGCGTTGCCGCGATTGCGCACTTTGCCCCAGAAATCGAGTTCGTAATTAAAGTCGAACGTCGTGCCCATGATGTTGCGCGTTCGTCCACCGGCGAAGTTGTATTTCAAGGTGTTCGAACCACGACTGCGTGTTTCCGACGCATTCAGGGTGAGAAATGGAAACAAGCCCGCTTGATCTGCTCGTGCGAGTGCCTTGGCCTCGGTCACGCGATGCGCGGCCAGTTCCAGCGTCGGGCTACCCGTCTGCGCCTGCTGCATCAGTGCATTCAGTCGTGCATCGCCGAACAAGCTCCACCAGTTGCCGCGGCTGGCATCATCACGCGGCTTCGCGGTGCGCCATGGCCCGGCGGTTTTGAATTCCGTGGGCAGCTTCGGATTCGGCACCAAAAATCTCGGTGCGAGATTGCAGGAAGGCAGCAGCATGAGTGCAAACAGCAGCAGATGCAGCAGCGCCGGATAACTGGATTTCTCCTTGGGTTCTTCGCCGGTGAGTGCGGTTTCCAATTTGCGTGTGACATCGAGCGGCGAGCCGGTGCGCTGGGCGATCAAAGCATAGACCATCGGCACCAAGAACAATGTCACCACCGTCGCCAGCGAAACGCCGAACACGACGACGACACCGACCACCATGCGTGTTTCATAGCCCGCGCCATGACCAAGCATGAGCGGCAAGGCACCCATCACCGTTGCCAGTGCGGTCATCACGATGGGGCGAAGACGCTGCTCGCTGGCTTGTAGGATGGCATCGCGGAACTCCAGACCTTCATCACGGAGCTGGTTGATGAATTCGACAATAAGGATGCCGTTCTTCGCCGCCAATCCGATGAGCATGATGAGTCCAATCTGGCTGTAGATGCTTTGATTCAAGCCCATGAGCTGCAAACCCAGCAAGGCACCGGCCACGGCGACGGGAACGGTGAGCATGATCGTGAACGGATGCACAAAACTCTCAAACTGCGCCGCTAGCACGAGGAAGGCGATCATCATCGCCAGCGCGAAGATCAAGCCGATGCTGCCGCTGTTCTCTTTCAACTTCAGTGCGTTGCCCTTGTAGCCGACAATCGCGTTGGGCGGCAACGTTTCACGAATGATCTGCTCCATGTAGTCGATGGCTTCCCCCAGACTGTAACCGGTAGCAAGTTCGGCATCGAAGGTGATGCTTCGCATGCGGTTGTAGCGGTTCAAGGTGCCGCTGTCGGCGAATTCATCCATCGTCACGAGATTCGCGAGTGGGATGAGCTGCTTGGAGCGCTCGCTGCGCACAAAGATGTTGTTGAGGTCGAGTGGGCTGCGTTTGTCGCCGTAGCTGCCTTCAAGCATCACATCGTATTCTTCGCCCTGATGAATGAAGGTCGTCGCACGTCGGCCGCCGAGCAGTGTTTCAAGCGTGCGACCGATGTTGGCCGATGACACACCGAGATCGGCGGCACGGGACTGATTGATGCTCACGCGGAGCTGTGGCTTCGTGTCGCGGTAATCACAGTCGAAGCCGATCAACTTCGGATTCTCTTTCGCCTTGGTGAGGATGATGTCGCGCCATTGCGCGAGTTCTTCAAAGGTCGGGCCGCTGACCACGATCTCCATCGGCTTATTTAGGCCGCGCATCATGCCTTGGCGCATGATCACTGATACCTTGGCGCTTGGAATGTCGGCGGTTTTCTGACGCACCTCAGCCATGATGTCGAAGCCGTTCCGCCGCGTGCCGAACGGCGTTAGCGTGACCACGGCGATGGATTCGTTGAAATCGGCTGTGGTGCCAAAGTTGCGTGGCGCGCGTGCATTCACACGAGTGGCTTCTTTGGTGTCCTCGACGAGGTACATGATCTTCTCGTTCATCTCCTCCAACGTTTGCATCGTGTTGGCAAAGGTCGTTCCTGGCGGACTGGTGGCGGTGACGAAGAAGGAACCACGGTCCTCACGCGGCGTGAATTCATCAGGGATCGTCTTGAGCAGCCACCAGCACATTGCGGTGAGGCCGAGTACGATGGGAATGGCCGTGGCGGGAAAGTTCAATGCGAAGCCGAGCACCTGGCGATACAGCCGCTGCACGAATTCAAACACGCGCTTCAGCAGTCGGGCGATGAAACCGTCCCCTTCCCGGTCGCGCATGATTTTGGAGGCCAGCATCGGCGTCAGCGTGAGCGCCACGAAGCCGCTGAAGCCCACGGCGATCGCCAGCGTGACGCTGAACTCCGCAAACATGCGTCCTGTGTCTCCCGGCATGAAGGTGACAGGCACAAACACTGCCAGCAGCACCAGCGTCGTCGCGATGACCGCGAAACCGACCTGCCGTGTGCCGAGGAACGATGCCACGAGCGGCTTTTCACCCAGTTCGATGCGCCGATGAATGTTTTCGAGCACCACGATGGCATCATCGACCACGAGGCCGATGGCGAGCACGAACGCGAGCAGCGTCAGCGTGTTCATCGAGTAGTTCATCGCATACAACACGATGCAGGTGGCGAACACGCTGACCGGCACGGCCAGCGTCGGCACCAGCACCGCACGCATGTTGCCCAGGAACAAATAAATGATCGCAATGACCAGCGCGAGGGCGATGAGTAGGGTGCGATACACCTCGTTGAGTGATTCCTCGATGAACTGGCTGATGTCGTAGCTGTTCTCCAGCCGCATGTCCTTCGGCAGTGTGGTGCGGATTTTTTCGACCTCAGCACGCACCGCCTTCGCTACATCCAGCGGGTTCGCACGCGACTGGCGGATCATACCGAGCGACACCATGCGCACGCGGTTGCCTTTGAACGAAGTTCGCGCTTCTTCCGCACCGAGTTCCACTTTCGCAACTTCCGCCAGCCGCACCTGATAACCATTCTCGCCGCGTGCGATGACGAGTTTTTCAAAGTCCTCCGTCGTCTGATACTGGCGATTGATGCGCACGGTGAACTGACGGTCGAGTGACTGCACCGTGCCAGCGGGTGGATCGACGTTCTCGCGCCGCAATGCTTCTTCCACGTCGAGTGCGGTGAGTCCGCGCGCCGCGAGTTTCTCACGATCCAGCCAGATGCGCAGCGCATAACGTGTGCCGCCATTGATGCGCACCCGCGCAATACCCGGCAGCCGCGAGAAACGATCAATGAGGTAGCGTTCCGCGTAATCGTTCAGTTCCAGCGTGCTGCGCGAATCACTGGCGAGGTTCATGTACATCAGCACCTCGGCGCTGAGTTCGGTTTTGCCGACGTTGGGCGGCTCGACCTCCTCCGGCATCGTTGCCAGGACCGGACCCATCGCTTCGCGGATGTCATTGGCCGCTGCATCGAGATCGCGGCCCAGATTGAACTCGACGGTGATCTCCGATTTGCCGTCGATGCTGATGGAGGAGATGTTTTTGATCGCTTCCACCTGTGAGATGCGGTCTTCGAGGCGCTGCGTGATGCGACGCTCCACGACACTGGCGGAAGCGCCGCGATAGTAAGTTTCCACCGTCACGATCGGCGGTTCGATGTCAGGATACTCGCGCACCTGCAGCCGCGTGTAGGCCACGATGCCGAAGGCGATGAGAATCAAGTTCATCACCATCGCCAGCACGGGACGACGCACCGATGTATCCGAAAGCCACATGTCAGGGAGTCGTCTTGTCGGGCTGTTCGGGATTAAACGCCTTCACCGGGCCACCGTAATCACCGGCGACTTTCACGACGGCACCGTCCTGCAAACCGACGATGCCATCGGCAATGATCATCTGCCCTTCGCTCACGCCGCTTTGTATTTCGACAAAGCCCGGCTTGCGACGCCCCGTTTTGACTTCGATGCGCTTCGCTTTGCCGTCCTGAATCGAAAACACAAACGCCTTCGCGCCCACCGGCACCAGCGCACGTTCAGGAATCGAGAGCGAGAACTTCGGCTCCACCACCAACCGCACCATCACCAGCATGCCCGGCTTCAACGCGAGATCAGGATTCAACACCTCCGCACGCGTGGGGATGGAACGTGTCACCGGATCAATGCGTGAATCGAGGTGCGAGACTTTGCCGGCATATGTGCGCTCACGATCCGTGTCCGTGCGCGCCTCGATGAGTGTTCCTGCCTTCACGCTGCCGAGATAGGTCTCTGGCACGGAGAAATCGATTTTCACGACGTCGATCTTATCCAGCGAAGCAATGATCGTTCCCGGTGTCACCAGCGCACCCACACTGATGCGGCGTAGTCCCAGCCAGCCATCAAACGGTGCTGAGATGCGTCGATCCGTAAGCCGAGCCTCGGCTTCGAAGATCTTCTGCTTCGCGATGTCCGCGAGCGTTTTGCGTTCTGCCAGCCGTGCTTCTGGTGCTGCGCCATCTTTGACGAGATTCTTCAAGCGCTCGATCTCGCGTTCTTCTTCGGCCAGTGTCGCTTTGGCTGATGCGAGCATCGCCTGCTCCTCCGCATCGCTCAGCAAAGCGAGCAGCGTGCCCTTTTTGACGAAGTCGCCGTCATTGAAGGAAAGCTGCGTCACTGACTCCGTGACATTCGAACTGATGTCGATGGACTCAAAGGCCCGCACCGTGCCGATGGCATCCAGATCCAGCGCATAGTTCTCCTTGGCCACCTTGGCCGTCAAAACTAGGGCGGCACCCTTCGCTGTCGCCGCAGGCTTGGCAGCAGCTTGCGGGTTCCGATGCATCAACCACCAGCCGCCTACAGCCACGGCAGACGTGACAAGGATCAAAACAACGAGGCGGGACAAGGCATTCGGCCGGGCTTCAGACATGGGGCTTAAACAAACGCACCTCCAGCGCCATGGCTAGCAGCAAAGCGATTGATTCACGATCTCTGAACAATTTCAGCCTAACTCACACACCGGGCGCGGTGTCAGATCCGCGACACCTTTTGGGAACATGCGGTCGCGGGCGGTGAGGATTTCCGGTTCGTCTTCGGTGATGAGGACGACGTGCTCAAAGTGGGCGGAGGGTTTGCGGTCCGTGGTGACGACGGTCCATTTGTCCTCGAGGATGCGGGTCTTGCCGGTGCCCATGTTGATCATGGGCTCGATGGCGAGGGTCATGCCAGCTTTGAGGCGAGGACGCTCGCCTTTTTTGCCGTAGTTGGGCACCTGCGGCTCCTCATGGAGCTTGCGGCCGACACCATGGCCGACGAATTCGCGCACGACGGTGTAGCCGTACTGACTGACATGGTGTTCGACGCTGTGGCAGAGGTCGCCGAGCATCCAGCCATCGCGCGCATACTTGATGGCGTTGAGGAGGGACTCTTCGGTGGCGGCAAGGAGGTGCAGCGTTTCCTTGGCCACGTTGCCAACGGGGACGGTGAGGGCGTTGTCGCCGACCCAGCCGTCGTAATAGACGCCAACGTCGATTTTGACGATGTCGCCATCCTGAATGACGCGCGGACCGCCAATGCCATGCACGACTTCTTCGTTGATGGAGATGCAGATGTTACCAGGGAACTGGCGGTAGCCGAGGAAGGCGCTGGTTGCACCGCAGGCCTTCATCTCAGCGGCGGCGATGCGGTCGATTTCAGCGGTCGTGGCACCGGCATGAACTTGGGAGGCCGTCTTGATTAGGACATCACGCGCGACCTGACCTGCCTTGCGGATGGACTGCTGCTGCGCGCCGTGGCGAATGGGGATGTTCCCCGATTTGACGAGTGCCATGACGCGATGGAAAAAACTCACTGAAGGGTCAGCTTGTACACGACGCCGATCAATACGATGATGGCGAGACCGACCCAAATCCAGACAACGGTGGTGGAGTCAACCGCACGGGCACCCTGCTGGATGCGATCCACGCGACCACGAATGCGGCCTTTCTTGAGGAAGCCATCATAGTGGCTCTGCAAGAGGTGGGTTTCGACCTGACGCATGACATCAAGCACAACGCCGACAAGAATGAGCAGGCTGGTGCCACCGAAGAACTGGGCGGCAGAGCTGGAGATTTTCATGGAGCTGCTGACGACGCCTGGCATCACGTAGAGACCGGTGAGGAAGATCGCACCCGCGAAGGTGAGACGGCTCATGGTGAAGTCGAGGAAGTCGGCGGTAGGTTTGCCAGGACGGATGCCAGGAACGTAGCCACCGCTCTTCTTGAGATCTTCGGAGATCTGCGTGGGCTGGAACATGGTGGCGACCCAGAAGTAGCTGAAGAAGAAGATCAGCATGGCGGAGATGACGTAGTAGGTGGCACCGGTGCTGATGAAGATGGCCATCTTTTGAATCCAGTTCACATCCTTGAACAAGGAAGCGAGGATGGTGGATGGGAAGAGCAGGATGGCCTGCGCAAAGATGATGGGCATGACGCCGGAATAATTAATCTTGAGCGGCAGATACTGCGTCTGGCCGCCATAGACCTTGCGACCGACGACGCGCTTGGCGTAGGTGATGGCGATGCGCCGTGTGGCCTGCGTGAGGGCAATGACCCCAGCGATGACGAGAATCATGAAGCCCATGAGCAACACCAAGGTGAAGGCACTCGCGGGGCTAGCCTTGACGCTACCGACGAAGGTCTGCCAGACTTGAATGAGCGCACCGGGAAGATCCGAGACGATGTTGACGCAGATGAGGATGGATACGCCGTTGCCAATGCCACGGTCGGTGATCTGCTCGCCCAGCCACATCATGAGCATGGTGCCAGCGGTGATAGTGATGACGGAAGTGAAGACGAAACCGATGCCGTAATGCGGCACGAGCGGACGCCCGCCCAAACTGTCGATGGCATCCTGCAAACCGGCCATGAGGTAGTTTTGCTGAGGATTGGCAAGCGATTGAGCGAGCAGCGTCGCCTGGAACACACACAGCACGATGGTGGCGACACGCGTGTATTGAGTGATCTTCTGACGACCACCTTCTTCACGGGCCAGTTTGCTCAGCGGCGGCCAAACGGCGGTGAGGAGTTGCAGCATGATGCTGGCACTAATGTAGGGCATGATGCCCAAGGCGAAGATGGCGCAGTTTTGCAAGCCACCACCGCTGAAGATGTTCAGCAAGGCGGCGACTTGAGCAGCGCCGGAGGCGTTGTCACCGGCCTTGTTGTTGATCCATTGGCCCAGCACCGTGGCGTCGATGCCAGGAAGGGTAATGGAGGTGCCAATGCGGACGATGACAATCATCGCCAGCGTGAAAAGGATGCGCGAGCGAAGTTCGGGGACTTTGAAGCTGTTGGCGAAGGCGGAGATCATGGATGGAAGCTGGAAGCGAAGATGGGCCTAGTGTCCTGACAGCATGCGCTGCGCGGAGACCGGCCCATCAAAACGGTTGGGTCAGAAAAAATCAGGCAGCGATGGAACCGCCGGCTTTTTCAATCTTTTCACGGGCCGTGGCGCTGACTTGCGCGCCCTGGATGGTGAGTTTGCGGGCGAGATCGCCAGTGCCGAGGATTTTGATGGCATCGCAAGTGCGACTAACGAGTCCGCAGTCACGCAGCGCGGCTTCGTTGATGATGGCACCATCTTGGAAGGCATTATTGAGTTCACCCACATTCACGACTTCAAACACGTCTTTGAACGCCTTGTTGTTGAAGCCTTTCTTGGGGAGACGGCGATGCATAGGCATCTGGCCACCTTCAAAGCCTGGGCGGATACCGCGACCTGCGCGTGCCATCTGGCCCTTGTTGCCTTTACCGGAGGTTTTGCCGTGGCCGGAGCTTTCGCCGCAGCCGATGCGCTTGCGGCGCTTCTTGGCACCGGGGCGGGGTTTGACGTCTTGGAGTTGCATGAAGATTGAAAAGTTAAAACTGGGATCAATTACAGAGCTTTGCGCTCTTTGATCTGCTTGCCGCGCGCGCGGAGGATTTCGTCGGCGGGACGCAGGGCGCACAGGGCGGCGAGCGTGGCCTTGATGACGTTGGCGTGATTGCTGGAACCGAGAGACTTGCCGATCACGTCTTTGACACCAGCAGCTTCGAGCACGGCGCGGGCACCACCACCAGCAATGATGCCGGTACCCGGAGTTGCAGGCTTGAGCATGATGAAACCACCACCGTGAGCACCCGTCACTTCGTGAGGGATGGTGCTATCCTTGAGGCAGATGGTGTACATGTTCTTACGGGAGGCCTCAGTGGCCTTCTTGATGGCATCAGAGACTTCGTTGGCTTTGCCAAAACCGCAGCCGACTTTGCCTTTGGCATCACCAGACACGACGAGGGCGCTGAAGCTGAAGCGACGGCCACCTTTAACGACCTTGGCGCAACGGTTGATGTGAACGACTTTTTCGACACCACCATCCGCAGCACGGGCATCGCGGTCATCACGACCACGCCAGCCGGATTGAGCGGCGGGGGCAGCGGTTTCGACGACTGCGGCGATTTCCACCGGTTGGGTCTCAAGAATTACTGTTTCATCGGCCATAATAGAAAGGATGCGGGTGGATTAGAATTTGAGGCCTTTTTCACGGGCGGCGTCGGCAAGTGCCTTGACTTTGCCGTGGTAGACGAAGCCGGCGCGGTCAAAGACCACTTCGGAAATGTTCTTGGCGATGGCGCGTTCAGCCAGAACAGCACCCACCTTGGAGGCGTGCTCGACGTTGGCCTTGCCAGCGCCGTAGCCTTTTTCCTTGGTCGAAGCCGAGACGATCGTCGTGCCGGTGGCATCGTCGATGACCTGAGCGTACACGTTGGCGTTGGAGAAATAAACGGCGAGGCGAGGGCGCTCGGCGGTACCGCTGAGTTTGCGGCGGATGCGCTTGTGGATACGAGCGCGAATGTCTTTGCGATTGGTAAGAGCCATGATGGGTATCTGCGGTGATTACTTGACGGACTTGCCGGCTTTGCGGCGGATGTGTTCACCCACATAACGGACGCCTTTGGCCTTGTAAGGCTCCGGCGGATAGTAGGCGCGAATGTCAGCAGCGAGCTGGCCGACAATCTGTTTGTCGATGCCTTCGATGGCGATCTTGGTGTTTTCAGTGATGGTCACCTTCACCCCTTTCGGGATGGGATGCAGACGTTCATGGGACTGACCGAGTTGGAGGTCGATCTCGGAACCTTTGACCGCAGCACGGAAACCGACGCCGTGGATTTCGAGGTTCTTGGTGTAGCCCTGGCTGACGCCGATGAGCATGTTCGTGATCAGACGCTGTGTGGTGCCGTGAAGAGCGCGCACATGGCGATCTTCGGACTCACGGGTGACGTTGATGATATTAGCATCGGAATCGACTTTGACACCGAGCGGAAGTGTCCAGCCGAGTTCGCCCTTGGGGCCTTTGACCTGCACCGAACGATCTGCACCGATCTTGATGCTGACCTTATCGGGAATAGAAATGGGTTGTTTACCTACGCGTGACATGAGGGTGGTGACAGTTGGAGGTTTACCAGACGGTGGCGAGGAGTTCGCCGCCCACCTTGGCCTTACGGGCCTTGGCGCCGGTCATGATGCCGCGCGGGGTGGAAAGGATGGAGATGCCGAGGCCGCCGAGGACGCGTGGGATCTCGTCGCTACCGACGTACCTGCGCAGACCAGGCTTGCTGACGCGGTCGATCTTGCGAATGACGGCGGCTTTGTCCTGATACTTGAGCTTGAGCTTGAGGCGGGGATGGGGGGCGCTGGTGTCCACTTCATAGCCCCAGATGTAGCCCTCTTCCTGCAAGATGCGGGAGAGTTCGGCCTTCATCTTCGAGAAGGGAATGAGCACCTGCTCCTGCTGCGCGGAGCAAGCATTGCGGATGCGGGTAAGAAAATCTGCGATCGGATCGGTCATGACGCTGGGGGTGTCCTAGGGTTCTTAAATTATGCGGCAGCGGCTTCAGAGCCATCTTCCTTCTTCGGCTGGGCGGTGCGGGTGCGGAATGGCATGCCCAAGGCACGCAGCATTTCACGCGCATGGTCATCATTGTTCGTGCTGGTGACGAAGGTGATGTCAAAACCGAGGGTGCGCTTGATCTTGTCGATCTCGATCTCGGGGAAAATGCTTTGGTCGGTGACACCGAGGGTGTAGTTGCCACGGCCATCAAAGGCACGAGGGGCGACACCACGGAAGTCACGAATACGCGGGATGGCGGTGCGCACGAGACGCATCATGAAGTCATACATCTTGACACCACGGAGGGTGACCTTGACGCCGATGTTTTCACCTTCACGCAGCTTGAAGTTGGCGATGGCCTTCTTGCTCTTGGTGATGATGGGCTTCTGGCCGGTGATTAGGGTGACTTCGTTCACCGCATCTTCCATCGCCTGCTTGCGTTCGCCTTGGCTGCCGACAGAGCAGTTGACGACGATTTTTTCAAGCTTCGGGACTTCGTGAATGTTAGCGAGGCCGAGCTGGGTCTTCAGTTCGGTGCGCTTCTGTTGATAGAGGGTCTTGAGGGAGTATTCCATGATTCAGTTTAGCTGTGCTGCCTTTTCTTCAATGGCCGCACCGTGCGGAACGACGATGGTGAAGGGGGAAGCAAATGGGGGGCGTGATTTAGGCTTTAGCCTTCTGCTTAGCAACTTTCTTTTTCTTCTCTTTCGCGGGCGCTTCGACGCGCTTCACGTTGGAAATGTGGATGGGAGCTTCTTTTTCCTGGAACCCGCCGGCTTGGTTCTGCTGGGTTGGCTTGATCGCCTTCTTGATCATGCGCACACCTTCGACGAGCACACGGCCCTTGGCTGGCTGCACTTGCAGGACGATTCCCTGCGCGCCTTTGGCGGCTCCGGAGATGACGACGACGTTGTCGCCTTTTTTAACGTGGGTCTTGATGTGGCTGCTCATAGCACTTCGGGGGCGAGGGAGACGATCTTCATGAAGTTTTTGTCGCGCAGTTCACGGGCCACTGGGCCAAAGATGCGTGTGCCGCGCGGGTTGTTGTCCTTGTCGATGATGACCATGGCGTTCTTGTCGAAGCGCAGGATCGAACCATCCACACGGCGGATCGGATGCGAGGTGCGGACGATCACGGCACGGACGACTTCACCTTTTTTCACGGCGGCAGTCGGGGTGGACTCGCGAATGTGAGCGGTGATGATGTCGCCAATATAGGCGAAGCGGCTGTTTTTCTTGCCCAGCACGCCGATCATCGTGGCCAAGCGGGCGCCGGTATTGTCAGCCACCGGGATTGAAGATTCCATTTGCAACATAAGCTGTTTCCTCTTTTCAGGGTTTCAGGTTCGAAAATTTCAGGACTAGTGCTTCTGCACTTCCACCAGTTCCCAGCGTTTCAGCTTCGAGAGCGGACGGGTTTCAACGATGAGCACCTTGTCACCTTCTTTGGCCTGCTGCGCTTCATCATGGGCGTAAAACTTGGAGGTCTTGCGCACGATCTTTTTGAACTGTGGATGGGGAACGCGGCGTTCGACCTCAACGACGATGGTCTTCGTCATTTTATCGGACACCACGACGCCGACACGCGTTTTGCGCACGGTTTTCTTTTCGGGGGCTGCAGGGGCTGCTGCGGTGGACTCGCTCATGATATTAGAAATGCTTCAGGGGTTTGATCCGGGATCAGGCGGCCTTCTTGGCAGCGGCGGCGCGGGTGCGCTCGGTGATGATGGTTTCGATGCGGGCGATTTCCTTGCGGATATGGGTCAGACGCGCAGGGTTTTCGAGCTGGCCGCCACCGGCGCTCTGCTGGATGCGCAGATTAAGGGCTTCCTGCTTCAGTTCGCGACGGCGTGCGGAGAGTTCTTCCACAGTCGATTCACGGAGTTCTTTGATCTTCATAAATTCAGTTCGCAGGGGTGTTATTTGTGCAGGCTTTCGCGGCTGACGAAGCGGCAGCGGAGGCCGAGCTTCGTGGCGGCCAGACGGCAGGCTTCACGGGCGGTGGCCTCGTTCACGCCAGAGACTTCAAACAGCATGTGTCCAGGGAGCACGACAGCGACCCAAAATTCAGGTGCTCCTTTACCCTTACCCATTCGAACTTCCGGTGGACGTTGAGTAACGGGCTTGTGGGGGAAAATGCGGACGAAGACCTTACCTTTACGCTTCAGGAAACGCGTGATGGCGACGCGGCAGGCTTCGATGTGGATGTTCTTGATCCAGCCGCGGTCAAGCGTCTGGAGACCGAAATCGCCGAAGTCCAGCTTATTGCCGCTGGTGGCGTTGCCACCGCGATTGCCACGCTGGTGTTTGCGATATTTAACTCTGCTGGGAAGAAGGGCCATAGTCTAGGTCCGGTGAAAAAGGGTTTAGTGCAAAAGTAGTTCAGATCATGCCTGTGCAGGCGCTGGAGCAGGTGTGGGTGCACCATAGCCACCACCACCGCCACCAGGGCCAGTGCGAGGACGCTCGCCACCACGTGGACCAGGAGCGCCAGGACGGCGATCACCACGGTCATTGTTACGCGGACGACGGTCACCGGAAGGACGTGAGGTGCCTTCAGGAGCATTGCCACGGTTCATCCAGCACTTCACGCCGATGATGCCGTAAACAGTGCGTGCTTCAGCGAAGCCATAATCGATCGGAATACGCAGGGTCTGAAGAGGCACCTTACCTTGGCGATACCATTCAGCACGGGCGATGTCAGCACCACCGAGACGACCTGCGCAGCGGAGACGAATGCCATCAGCACCCATATCCATCGCGGTCTGCACTGAACGCTTCATGGCGCGGCGGAAAGAAATACGACGCTCAAGCTGAACAGCGACGGCTTCAGCGACGAGCTGAGCATCGAGTTCGGGCTGCTTGATTTCGAAGATGTCGATTTTGACCTGTTTGCCGCCGCACATTTCGGAGACCTTCTGGCTCATCACTTCGATTTCTTGGCCTTTACGACCAATCACAAGGCCTGGGCGTGCTGTGTGGAGCGTCACGCGGACCTGATTCCAAGCACGTTCGATGACGATCTTGGCAATGGCGGCCTGCATAAGCTTCTCCTTGAGATAGCCACGGATCGCGAGGTCGCTGTGGAGCGAATCAGCGTATTCTTTTTCAGGGGCATACCACTTGGAGCGCCAGTCTTTGGTGACTGCGAGGCGGAAGCCGATCGGATTTACTTTCTGTCCCATAAAGTGAGGAGGTGCGGTTCGGTGGCGTTGCGGTTATTCGGAAACTTTGGCTTTGGCGGCCTTGGCTGCCTTCTTCTTGGCAGGGGCGTCACGACGAGCGGATTTAGGAGCTTTCTTTTCTCCTTCGGCCTTGGGTTCTTCGACCTTCGGAGCGCCGATGATGATGGTGATGTGCGTCATGCGCTTCTTGATCGGAGCGGCTGAGCCACGAGCGCGTGGCATGATGCGGCTGAGAACTGGGCCGGGAGTGGCGATGGCGGACTCAATGATGAATTCGGAAGCGTCGAGTTCGTGGTTATTCTCAGCGTTCGCGATGGCGGAGCGGAGAGTTTTGCCAATGAGGAAGGCGGCTTTCTTCGGAGTGAAGTCGAGAATGCTCAGCGCTTGGGAAACAGGCATACCGGTGATGGCACGAGTAACTTGGCGGGCTTTCTGCGAGGAGATCCTGGCGTATTTGAGGACGGAGCGAACGGACATAAAAGCGAGGGGGTTCTGGACTTCGTTAGAGAGATTTATTGAGATCGACGCGGCCACGATCGCCCACACGGACGGGATCAGTAGCACTGGCCAGTTCCTGGACCACGGCACCACAGACGGAGCTGCGAACTTCTGTGACGAGGACTTTAGCGATGGGCTTGTCTTCGCGGAAAATTTCAAACGGCATGCCAGGCTTCACGCCGTCTTTGGCACCGATGGAGAGCACTGCGATGCCGAGTTCATTCTTCAAACTGACGACACGAGCGTTTTGCATGTCTCCAACTGGCTGTCCATCGGTCTGGCCGCCACCGGCTTTCACGAGCGCACCATCAGCTTTGGTGATTGCCTTGTTGAGTCGATCAGCAGCGGCTGGATCGGCGTTCTGAGCGCTTTTCATCAAACCCATACCGGATTCAGCGAGTTCAATCAGGGAGTTGGCGAGTTCATCACGCTGGTCCTTCATGATGCGGAGATCACTGAGGGCGGCGAGTAGACGCTCCTGAGTTTGGTCCTTCGAATTTTCGAGTGCCCCAACACCGAGACCATCGAGCAAGCCACGCAGCTTTTCGTAACGGTCCTTCAAATCGGAGCTTTCGGCATTGGCAGCGGCAGCGCTTTGTGCAAGCGCATCGTTCTTATCCTTGGAGGCCAGAATTTGTGCTTCGAGAGCCTGAATTTTAGCCGCCGCCACTTGGAGCGTGGTGTGCAGTTCCTGCAATTCAAGGCGGTCCTGCGCAGACACGTTCACAAGGCTCACTGCGAGAAGCAGAGAGCAAAGGATGCGTGTTGAGACGGAGGCAGACATGAAAATGAGCAGGAGTAAGAGTAGGCGAACGATTACTTGGCAGCCTTGACGGTGACGGCACCGTGAGACTTGAAGAGACGGGTCAGGGAGAACTCACCGAGACGATGACCGACCATGTTTTCAGTGACATAGACGGAGACGAAATCCTTGCCGTTATGAACGAGGAAAGTGTGGCCCACCAAGTCAGGAGTGACCATGGAGGAACGTGCCCAAGTCTTGATCGGGCGTTTTTGCTTGGCGTCGTTGAGCTTGTCCACCTTATCGAGGAGAGCTTGCTGAACGAATGGGCCTTTTTTGAGGGAGCGTGCCATGAGAGTGCGTGAGTGAGGAATGGATTACTTCTTGGCGTGACGAGTCTGCACGATGAGCTTGTTCGTGGCCTTCTTCTTGTTGCGAGTCTTCTCGCCCTTTGCATGGCCCCAAGGGCTAAGAAGGTGCTGACGACCACCACCGGACTTGGAGCGGCCTTCGCCACCACCGTTCGGATGGTCAATCGGGTTCATACACATACCGCGCACGGTTGGGCGAGTGCCCTGCCAGCGAGTGCGGCCCGCCTTGGCACTGACAACGTTCATGTGTTCGACGTTACCGACCTGGCCGATGGTGGCATAGCAGGTGGAGAGAATCTTGCGGATTTCGCCGGAAGGCATGCGCACCAAGGCGAATTCACCTTCACGGTTAGAGAGCACGGCGGCTTGACCAGCGGCACGGGCGACGACGCCACCTTTACCAGGTGAGAGTTCGATGTTGTGAATCGAGGTGCCGAGAGGGATTTTGCTCAAAGGCAGCGCATTGCCAAGTTCGGGAGCGGCTTTTTCACCAGCGGTCACTGAGGCACCGACGGCGAGATTGTTCGGCGCAAGGATGTAGGCACGCTGTCCGTCCTTGTATTCGATCAAGGCGATGCGTGAGGAGCGGTTCGGATCGTATTCGATGCCGACGACCTTCGCAGCTTCATCGCGGCGTGAGCGCTTGAAGTCGATGAGGCGATAGCGCTGGACGTGACCACCGCCGATGTGACGAGTGGTAATACGACCAGTGTTATTGCGACCACCAGACTTGCGGAGAGCCACGGTGAGGCTTTTCTCCGGCGAGTGTTTGGTGATCTCATCAAATGAGTTCCACTCCTTGTAACGATTGGTAGGAGTTGTGGGCTTGAATGTTTTCAGCGCCATGACGGTGGGATAAGTTAAAGGGTTGTGCCTGCGGGCCGGATGCCTGGGTTAAGCGAGATCAAACTTTTCACCCGCTTTGAGGCGGACGATGGCTTTCTTCCAATGATTGGTGCGGCCGTAGTCGGCGCGGCGTTCACGACGGGCTTTGCCGTCATAGTTGCAAGTGCGAACGCCAGTGACTTTTTTGCCGAACAGCTTTTCAATGGCCTGCTTGATGTCGATCTTGGTGGCATCGACATCGACGGAGAACACATACTCGTTGTTCTGTTCGCCGAGCAGCGTGGCTTTTTCGCTGAGACGGATGGTTTTGATGACTTTGTGGAGGTCTTTCATGATCAGGCAGTCCTCTTGGCAAGGGTTTCAAGGGCGTCACCGGTAACCACCACGCTGCGATAGCGGAGGAGGTGCTCGGCATTCACTTCGTCAGCAGAGATGAGCTGAACGTTCTGGACATTGCGGCCAGCGCGGAAGGTGAGTTCATCAAAGCCTTTGCCGATGAGCAGCACATTCTTGGCAGTGGTCAGGCCATTGACGGCAGCGATGAAGCTCTTGGTTTTGCCGTCAGCGACAGCGAAATTGCCAACGGTAAGCACTTCGCCATCCAAAATGCGTGCGGTCAAAGCGGCGCGGAAGGCCAGCTTCTTGGTGCTCTTGGGGATCTTTTTCGCCCATACGGTCGTGTTGCGTGGGCCAAAGACGACACCACCACCACTCCAGATGGGAGAGCGCTTGCTGCCGGCACGAGCATTGCCGGTGCCCTTCTGATTCCAAGGTTTTGCGCCGGAGCCGGAGACTTCCGAACGGTTTTTGGTGTGGGCATTGCCCTGACGGCGGTTGGCACGATAGGCCACCAGAGTATCACTCAAAGCCTGGGAGCCTTTGTAGCCCTCAGTGAGTTGAATGTTCGCCTGCTTGGCGGCGTCGGCGGTGAGAATGTTAGCGGACATGATTCAGTTCCTCAGAAATTATTTCTTAGCAGCCTTGGTGGAAATGCGTTGGACGTTCACTTTTTTAGGACCAGCTTTTTTGCCAGGACGCACTACAACGATGCTACCGGTGTTGCCGGGAAGCGCGCCACCGATGAGCAAGACGCCTTCTTCAGGACGGCTTTGCACAACCACAAGATTCTGCACCGTGCGGCGGGACACGCCATCATGGCCAGGCATCTTCTGATTCTTCCAAACGAGACCAGGGGTAAGACGGCAACCGATGGAACCAGGACGACGATGCATCATGTGACCGTGCGTGGCAGGCTGTCCGGCGAAACCGTGGCGCTTCACAACGCCTTGGAAACCCTTGCCCTTGGTGGTGCCGATCACATCAACGACTTGACCATTCTTGAAAAGGCTGGCGTCGAGCTTGAAATCTTCCGCAGGAAGCTTGTCGTCACCAGTGAGGCGGAATTCTTTGACGATGCGCTTGGCGGTGGTGCAACCATGCTTCTTGAAGTGACCGAGCAGCGGCTTGCTGACACGGGATTCTTTAAGCTGGTCGCCATAACCGATCTGCACGGCGCTGTACTTGTCTTTGCCGTCGCTGCGCTTCACCTGAAGAATGGTGTTGCCGCTGACATCGACCACGGTGACTGCCACGGCGTCGCCTTTGGCGTCATAGACCTTGGTCATTCCTAATTTTTTGCCGATCAATCCGAGACTCATGAGTGTGTCCTCCTGGGGGTAAAGTGGGTGGCCGTGTTAGATCTTGATCGTGATGTCCACGCCGGAAGGGAGGTTGAGCTTTTTCAGCTCGTCCACGGTGCGGGAGGTGGGATCAACGATGTCCAGCAGGCGCTTGTGCGTGCGGATTTCGAACTGGTCCATCGACTTCTTATCGACGTGCGGGGAACGGTTCACGGTGAATTTTTCGATGCGGGTCGGCAGCGGGATGGGGCCTGCGACGCGGGCGCCGGTGCGCTTGGCGGTTTCGACGATGTCGGCAGTGCTCTTGTCGAGCACGCGATTGTCATAGGCGCGGAGGCGGATTCTGATGCGTTGATTACTCATGACGGTGTGGGTCCGTGGGGATGGGGTTCGAGCCGCTGCGGCGATTAAGATTTGCTGCCTCCGCGTTGTTCGACGATCTGCTCGACGATCTGCTGCGGCACCTGTTCAAAGCGTGCAGGCTGCATCGAGTAGCTGGCGCGGCCAGAGGAAAGGGTGCGGATGGCGGTGGAATAGCCAAACATTTCGGAAAGTGGCACATCAGCGCGGAGAATCGCAGTGGCACCACGGGTGTCCATGCCCAGGATCTTGCCGCGACGGCGGTTGATGTCACCGAGGATGTCGCCCTGATAATCTTCCGGGGTGGAGGCTTCCACGGCCATGATCGGCTCAAGAAGAATGCACTTGGCTTTCTTCAACGCGTCTTTGACGGCGAAGATGCCAGCCATCTTGAAGGCGTTTTCGTTGGAGTCCACGTCATGGCTGGAGCCGTCCACGAGGTCGATGTGGATGTCGATCACTGGATAACCAGCGATGATGCCGTTGAGAGCCGCTTCAATGCAGCCGTTCTTGGCCGGATTGATGAATTCTTTTGGGATGGTACCGCCAACCACTTTGTTTTCGACCACGACGCCGGAACCGGGCTCACCAGGACGCACCTTGATGACAACGTGCCCGTATTGGCCGCGGCCACCCGACTGCTTGACCAGTTTGCCTTCACCATCCGCCGGGATCGTGAGCGTCTCGCGGTAGGCGATCTGCGGTTTGCCGGTGGTGGTTTCCACTTTGTGCTCGCGCTTGAGGCGGTCGCAGAGAATTTCGAGATGCAACTCGCCCATGCCAGCGATGATGACCTGGCCGGTTTCTTCGTCGGTCTTGACGAAGAAGGTTGGATCTTCTTCGGAGAGGCGCTGGAGGGCGTTGCCCATCTTTTCCTGGTCGCCTTTGGTCTTTGGCTCGACGGCCATCGAAATCACGGGTTCCGGGAAGGTTGGTGGCTCAAGCAGGATGTCGAGATCCTCATCACAGAAGGTGTCGCCGGTGCGCACGTCCTTCACACCCACGAGGGCGGCGATGTCACCCGAGTAACAGCAGTCGATGTCCTTGTGAACGCTGGCCTGAATCTGAATGAGGCGGCCCACGCGCTCAGACTTACGGGTACGTGGATTGTAGATTGTGTCCCCCTTGGAAACCTTGCCGGAATAGACGCGGAAGAACACGAGACGACCAAACTTGTCGGACCATAGCTTGAAACCGAGGGCACAGAACTTGCCGTTGTCGTCTGGCAGAGCCTCGACCTTTGTTTCAGGATCATCCACCAACTGGCCGGTCTGCGGCGCAATGTCGAGGGGACCTGGAAGATAATCAATCACGGCATCGATGAGATACTGCACACCTTTGTTCTTGAAGGCGGAACCACCGGCCATCGGAATGATCTTGTTGGCGATCACTGTGCGGCGCAGAGCTTCTTTCACGTCCTTGATCGTGATCGGCTTCTCTTCCAGGAACATCATGCCGAGTTCTTCGTCATGGTTGCAAATTTCAGCCACGAGGCCGTCGTAGTTCTCGTTGGCCTTGGCGATTTCAGCGCCCTGCAAATCACGCACGGTGTAGGATGAGCCAAACTTGAGGTCATCATTGTAGATGATCGCCTTTTTGTTCACCACGTCGATCTGGCCGATGAGATTGTCTTCAGCACCAATCGGAATGAGGATCGGCCAAGCATTGGCACCGAGCTTCTTGCGCACGTCATTGACCACATTGTCAAAGTTGGCACCGGTGCGGTCCATCTTGTTAACGAAGGCAATGCGCGGCACGCGATACTTCTCCGCCTGGCGATACACCGTTTCCGATTGCGGCTGCACACCTGCAACACCGCAAAGCACGAAGATCGCGCCGTCGAGCACACGAAGGGAACGTTCCACTTCAGCGGTGAAGTCCACGTGGCCAGGGGTGTCGATGATGTTGACGCGGATGTCTTCCATCTCGCGAAGCTTGAAGATGCCTTCTTCCTTGAGCTGCTTCCAGCGTGCCGTCACAGCAGCGGAGGTGATCGTGATACCACGCTCTTTTTCCTGCTCCATCCAGTCCGTGGTCGCAGCACCGTCGTGCACTTCGCCGATCTTGTGGATCATGCCAGTGTAGAACAGAATACGCTCAGTCAGGGTCGTCTTGCCCGCGTCAATGTGTGCGCAGATCCCGATGTTACGGGTGCGCTCAAGTGGGTATTCGCGGTTGGGTGAATTGGGGTTAGCCATGGAACAGAAAAACGAAAAGTGGACGAGAAAAAGTGGAGTGAGATCGCTTAGAAGCGGAAGTGTGCAAACGCGCGGTTGGCCTGCGCCTGCTTGTGAACGTCATCGCGCTTGCGGACGGCATTCCCCTGCCCTTGTGCGGCATCCTTCAGTTCATTGGCGAGAGCGCGGTGCATCGCCTGACCCTTGCGGCCACGAGCAAAACCAACGATCCAGCGCATGGCGAGGGATTCCTGACGACGAGGAGAAACTTCCAGAGGCACCTGATAGGTGGCACCACCGACGCGACGAGCTTTGACTTCCACGCGTGGCTTAGTGTTTTCGATGGCACGGTTGAAAAGCTCAAGCGGATCGACGCTGTCGGTCTTGTCATTGAGCTGCTCAATGGCGGTATAGACAATGCGCTCAGCGAGCGATTTCTTGCCATCCAGCATGATGTTGCTGATGAGCGCTGCGACGAGTTCGCTGTCGTAGCGGCTGTCCTTGCGGACATCTTTGTTATAAACGCGTTTTCTGCGGGCCATGACGTGAGGAGATGGAGGGTGAAATCAGCGGGAGTTATTTCTTCTTCGCGGCAGCGGCGGCAGCACCGGCCTTTGGACGCTTTGCGCCATACTTGGAACGGCCACGACGACGAGCGTCAACGCCAAGGCAGTCAAGGGTGCCGCGAACGATGTGGTAACGCACACCAGGCAAATCCTTCACACGTCCACCACGCACGAGAACAATC
>CANIBP010000041.1 GCA_947466075.1 Verrucomicrobiaceae bacterium | reverse complement strand
GCTGCCGATCTCGGCATCGACAAAGTCATGCTATACGCGCTCGACGCCGCCACCGCGAAACTCGTGCCGAATGCCGCGCAACCCTTTGCCAAGCTCGCGCCCGGCAGTGGCCCGCGCCATCTGGTGTTTAACCCCGGCGGCAAGCTCGTCTATGTCATCAGCGAACTGGCCAACACCGTCACCGTCTTCGACTGGAACGCCGCCGACGGCACGCTGAAGGAGAAGCAAACCATCGCCACACTGCCGAAAGATTTCACCGGCAAGAGCTACACTGCCGACTTGAAAATCACGCCTGATGGCAAGCACCTCTACGGCACCAATCGAGGTCACGACAGCCTCGCCAGCTACCGCATCGCCGAGGACGGCACGCTCACGCTGCTTGCGATCGAGCCCAGCGGCGGCAAAGGCCCGCAAAACCTCCTTATCAGTCCCGATGGCCGCTGGCTGCTGTGTGCCAACATGCCCGGCAACAACGTCGTCGTATTCAAAATCGATTCCGCCAGCGGCAGCATCACGCCCCACGGAAACCCCGTCGAGGTGCCGATGGCCTCGTGCCTCCGCTGGATGGAGTGACGGGACGGGGAGTCCTGAAACAAGGCAAAAAGATTTTCAGGCAGAAAAATGGATTTCATTTTTTGTCTTCCAAAACCAAAGCCACCCATGCGTTACCTCCTCATCCTTCACCTGACTTGCCTCGCGGCCTTCGCGCAGGAGCGCGTGCCGTGGACGACCTCGCGCATCCAAGGCACGCCGGAGCCGCCGCCGCCTTATGTGGTCGAGCGTCTTTACCCTGGGCTTACTTTCAAGAATCCGCTCGATGTCACACGATTGCCCGGCAGTGACAGACTGGTGGTGCTGGAGGAAGGCGGGCGAATGCTTTCATTCGTTCCGGGTGCGAGTGTGGAGAAATCGGATCTCTTCGGCGAACTCGCGGCCTTTGATCCGGAGATCACGTCCTCGTATGCGCTCACGTTTCATCCGCGCTTCACGGAGAATCGCTTCGTCTTCACATGGGCCAATTTCGATCTCAAGGGTGCGGGCAATCGCGAGAACGGCACGCAGATCGTCCGCTTCCGAGTGACGGAGACGAATCCGCCTAGGCTCGATCTCAGCAGTGCCAAGGTCATCATCTCCTGGCGCGCCGGAGGTCACAATGGCGGCAACCTGCGCTTTGGACCCGATGGCATGCTCTACATTTCCACGGGCGATGGCACCAAGCCGGACCCGCCGGATTCGAGCGTCACCGGGCAGGACATCAGCGACCTGCTTTCGAGCGTGCTGCGCATTGATGTCGATCATCCCGAGGCAGATCGCGCTTACAGCATCCCGAAGGACAATCCCTTCGTCGCTGTGCCGAAAGCGCGCGGTGAAGTGTGGGCCTACGGCCTGCGCAATCCTTGGCGCATGAGTTTCAATCCGAAGAATGGCGAGCTGTTCGTGGGCGATGTCGGCTGGGAGTTGTGGGAGATGATTTATCGCATCCAGCGCGGTGGCAACTACGGCTGGAGCATCACCGAGGGCAGCAAACAAGACGTGCGGCCAGATCGCCTGCGTGGCCCTTCTCCGATACTACCGCCGCTGATCGCGCATTCGCATGAAGAAGCGGCGAGCATCACCGGCGGCGAGTTTTATCACGGCGAAAAGCTGCCTGAGCTGAAGGGCGCGTATCTTTACGGCGACTGGCAGATGGGCACCTTTTGGTCGTTGCGCACCGAGGGCGACAAAGTCACCGAACATCGTGAACTCGCACGCAGCTCGCTCATGCCAGCAGGCTTCGGCATTGGCCACGATGGCGAGTTGATCATCGTGGATCATAGCGGTGGCGGCCTGTGGCGATTGGCAAAGAATCCGCGCTCCGGCAAGAACTCCGACTTTCCGCGTAAGCTGAGCGAAACCGGACTCTTTACCGATGCGCTCAAGCAATCACCTCAGCCCGGTGTGCTGCCGTATGAGATCAATGCCCCGCGCTGGGCGGATCACGCAGTCGCGCAGAGATGGGCCGCCTTTCCTGATCAATCGGGCGTCAGTGTGGCCGAGGAATCCAAGGGCGTGGTGCTGCGTGGCCGCTGGGAATTCCCGGCGGGAGCAGTGCTGGCCAAGACTTACTCGCTCGACCTGGAGCGCGGCAATTCCGCGACACGCCGCCGCATCGAAACGCAGATCCTGCACTTCGATGGCAGCCTCTGGGGCACTTATAGCTATCGCTGGAACGCCGAGCAAACCGACGCCGAACTCGTGCCGAAGCAAGGAGACGAAACTACCTTCACCGTGAAGGACAAGACTGCACCCGGCGGCGAAATGCAACAGCGCTGGCGTTTCTACAGCCGCAGTGAATGCGCCCGTTGCCACACGCTCATGAACAGCTTTGCGCAGAGCTTCAGCGCGCTGCAACTCGACCGCGCCACACCGCGTGAGCAAGGCGATCAGCTCGATGTTTTCACCCGCCTCGGACTCACGCCCGCAGAGCCGCGATTCGCCGATCCGCATGGCTCCGAGGGCAGCTTGGAGGTCCGCGCTCGCAGCTACCTGCATGTGAATTGCAGCGTCTGTCATCGCTACAACAGCGGCGGTGGCGTGCCGAGTTACATGAACATCGAGGCTTTGCTCAAAGAGGCCAAACTCATCGACACCAAACCCGTGCAAGGCGATCTCGGCCTGCCAGATGCGCGTGTCATCGCCAGCGGTGATCCGGCGCGCAGTGTGCTGCTTTATCGCATGGCCACCGCCGGTCGCGGGCACATGCCTTACCTCGGCAGCCACCTTGTCGATGATCGCGGCCTGCTCGTCGTGCGCGACTGGATCGCCAGCATGGGCAACAAGGCACGCGACCTCGCCGCCGCCACCATCGCCCAGCGCAAAGCCGAAGACCAAGCCCTCACTCAACTCCAAGCAGGCGACAGCACTAAACTCGACCCACTCCTCACCACCAACAGCGGTGCACTCAGCGTGCTCCTCGCCATCCTTGACGACAAACTCACTGCCGACATTCGCGCTCAAGCCATCGCCAAAGGCAGCGCCCTCACCGAACCACTGCGTCGCGATTTCTTCGAGCGATTCCTCCCCGAATCCCAACGCCGCAAAGTCCTCGGCCCCGACTTCAAGCCCGCCACTTTGCTTGCCATGAAAGGCGATGCGACACGCGGCAAGACCTCGTTCGCAGGCATCTGCATCGCCTGCCATCGCGCCAACGGAGTCGGCATCGACTTCGGCCCCGACCTCAGCCACATCGGCACCAAATGGAACCGCGCAGCGATGCTGGAGCAGATCCTCACGCCATCGAAGCTCATCGAACCTCAATGGCAACTCACCACCATCGAACTCAAGACCGGTGACAGCAAGGCCGGCTTCATCGCCGCCAGCACTGACACCGAACTGAACCTGAAAATGGCCGGTGGGCTCACCGAAAAAATCGCCACCACCCAAATCGCCAAAACCACCACCGTTCCCATCTCCATGATGCCCGAAGGCCTCCTACAAACCGTCACTGCTCAAGAAGCTGCTGACCTGCTCGAGTATCTCGATTCGCTCAAATAGCCCACTTCAAATCCGAAACCACAATGATGACCTCCACCAACAACGAAGGCGCACGCCGTGCGTATTGGACCGAACAGATGGAAGCGGGCTATGCCATCGTGGAGAAGCTCATCGCCTTTCCAGTGAGCGAGTGCGGCGAGAAGTTTGCTTCGCTACGTGACGCCGCCACCGCTGTGAATGTGGATATGCTGTTTTCGACCAGCAAGATCGCGGGGGAACTGGATCGCGTTTACTTCATGCGTGAGAGCCTTGTGCGTGATGTCGTCACCATCGGACGCGAAATGAATGAGCGCGGCTGGATCTTGAAAATCGAGGACTGCTTTCGATCACTGGACATGCAGCGGCAATTGGTGCGCAAGCCATCGGTGTTCGACACCGTGCTCAAGAAAACGATGTGGGAACTCGGTGGCGAGATTCCAACACCAGAGATGATGTTCCGTCGTGCCATTGTGCTCACGGCGAATATGCCCAAGATCGGCGCACACATGTCCGGCTCTGCCATCGACATCTCGGTCTTCCATCGCGACGACGGCAACGAGGTCTGGCGTGGTTACCCCTATCTCGAAATGAGCGAGTGCACACCCATGCGCTCGCCCTTCGTTGCGGCCGAGCATGTCACTACACGGCTCGCCATCACCGCCATGATGGAGAAGCATGGCTTCATCCACTTCCCGTTTGAGTTCTGGCACTTCGATAAAGACGACGCCGGGATGCACATCCTCACCGGCAACCCCGAGCCCTGCCGCTTCGGCCCCGTGAACTGGGACACCATCACGAACGAAGTGACGCCAGTGGAAGATCCCCTCGCGTTGCTTAATCCGCTGTCAGTGATCGAGCGGGAAATTGCAGCAGCGTTGAAGCGGGTGGCGTAGAACGATGCCTCTGGCTCGTAATCTGGTAGAGCGGGCATCTTGCCCGCACACAAGCGATGAAGACGGTCGCTCTAAGACTCAACGACCTGGAAGGATCGTTCTACCAGTTCGCGAAACGCCTTCACGTGCGGCAGCTCAAAGCGGCCCTGTCTTTGCAGCAGCACCAGATCCTCGTGGCCGAAGAGCCCGCTCACATCGCGCCAGATGAGCTGAGGCAGTCCGCGCTTGGCCACCAACGGTTTCACCTCACCGGGTGCCAGCAGCGCGACGCCGAAGCCCATAGCGACATACTTGGTGATCATCGGCACACGCGAGGCGCTGATGGCGATGTTGAGCTGATGGAGCACGCCCGCATTGGCAAAGGTGAGATCGACCTGCGAGCGATCCGAGGTGTCCTCACTGCTGAGCACGAGCGGATGCTGGGCGATCTGTTTTACAGTGAGCCTTTTCGCTGTGGCTAAAACGTGATCCGCTGGGCACAGCAGGTGAATGGGGTAGCGTGTAAGGCTGTGCAGGCTCAGTGAAGTCGGCAGTGTATCGCCGGTGGTCATGCCAATGATGGCGATGTCAGCCTGCCCGGATAGAAGAGCATCCAAGGCTCCGCGCGAGGGGCGTTCCATGAGACGGAGGCCGACGTTGGGAAACTCCCGGCGGTAGCGCGTCACAGGGTCGGGCAGGGCATCATTGAGCACACCAGCGGGCGCGGCGACGGTGAGTTTGCGCGGGGCTTTGCCTTGCCGGTCATCGAAGACCGAGCGCAACGACAGGAAACTCTCGACCATTGGCTCCGCCATCTCCACGAGCAGGCGTCCGTCCTCCGTCAGCACCACCTGCTGGCCCTGCATGTCCACGAGTTGCACGCCGAACTCCTCCTCCAGCGCCCGCACCTGCCGCCACGCGGAGACGACGGACATTTTCAGCGCAGCAGCCACGGCGGAGAAGGTCTTCTGTCGCGAGAGTTCCACCAGAGCGCGAAGCTGGCGGAAGCGGAGTTCTTTGAAAAAGCGGCGGTCGGTTTTCATCGGATGGGTTTTAGCCTGAGCGTAAACGACTTTACTTTGTTGGCCACGAATAGCTCGCGCAAATGTGGGTGCTGCGGGTGTATTGCTTTTCATCGACTCCTCCATGAAAAAGATCCTTTCCATCGTCGTCCTTTTCTCGCTGTTGCTCCCGCTCTCGCTGTTTGGCCAGGCCGCCCCGGGTGCTGGCGTGGAGGACTTGACGGTGCTGCCGCCGTTGGTGGATGGCGTCGCTCCGACCGGGCTGCTGGAGGCGCAGTTGAAGAAATCGGCCTTTGCCGCACTGGACCGTCGCGATGCGGCCTACGCGCAAATCAAAACGCCCGCCGATGTCGCCGCGTGGCAGCAGCGGCAGCGGACCAGCTTCCTCGCGGCACTGGGCGGGTTGCCGGAGCGCACGCCTTTGAACGCACGGGTGACGGGACAGCGCGACTTCGGCGCGTATCGGATGGAGAAGATCCTGTTTGAAAGCCAGCCGGGGTTCATCGTTTCCGGCTTGCTTTATCTTCCGCCAGGGGCCGGGCCACATCCGGCGGTGCTTATGCCCTGCGGGCACACAGACATTGCAAAGGCGGGTGAAGTGTATCAGAAGGCCTCCATCAGCCTCGTGCACGCGGGTCTCGCGGTTTTCTGCTTCGATCCCATCGGCCAGGGGGAAAGGAGGCACTACCGGCAGCCGGACGGCACGCCGGAGTTCAGCAGTCCCACCATCGAACATCAACTGATGGGCATCGCCGGCACTCCGGTGGGCCTCAGTCTGGCGAGGGCGATGATTTGGGACGGCATCCGTGCGCTTGATTACCTCCAGAGCCGGCAGGACATCCGGGGCGACCGCCTCGGCTGCACCGGCGTCTCAGGTGGCGGGACAATGACCAGCTACTTGATGGCGCTGGATGAACGCATCGTCGCCGCTGCGCCTGCTTGTTATCTCACCGGCTTCCGGCGGCTGCTCGAAACCATCGGTCCGCAGGACTTTGAGCAGAATCACTTCGGTCAGATTTCCGCCGGCCTGGACCAGTCAGATTACGTCCTCATGCGAGCTCCGCGGCCGGTGCTCATCATGGCGGCGACGAAGGATTTTTTCGACATCCAGGGCGCATGGAATGTCTTCCGCGAGGGCAAGCGCGTTTATGGGCGACTCGGGTTCCCGGAGCGCGTCGAGCTGGTTGAGGCTGACACCAAGCACGACCTCGCCATCGAGATGCGCGAGGCCTCCGCGCGGTGGTTCCGCCGCTGGCTCGCAGGCCGAGACGATGCGTGGAAAGAACCTGCGTTCGAGATTTTGCCCGCGAGCGAAATCCTCTGCACGCCGGAGGGCAACGTGCTGCGCCAGCCCGGGGCGCGTTCCTTTTTCGATCTGATCGCCGCGGTGTCCGCACCGCTCACGGCTGAACGCCAGCGTTTTTGGCAGTCTAGCCCGCGACCCGCCGCCCTGGCCAAGGTTCGCGAACTCGCTGGAATTCGTCCGCTCGCGGAACTGCCCGCCTTCACTGCGACCGCCGGAGACACGCTCCAGCGCGGACCGGTGCGCATCGAGAAGCTGAACCTGCGCAACGCCGAAGGCACCGTGCTACCCGCGCTCCTGTTTCGTCCGGACGGTGCCAGCACCGGCCTCAGGCTCTACCTGCACGAAGATGGCAAACAGGCGGAAGCCGCACCGGGTGGCGCTCTCGAAACCCTCGCCCGCGCGGGTGAGACCGTGCTGGCCGTGGACCTGCGCGGCCTGGGCGAAATGCAGCGGGGAAAACGGGCGTCCGGCTTCGGAGCGCTCCAGGAGCCAAACTGGAAGTCCGCCACGCTTGCTTATTTGCTCGGCCAATCATTGGTCGGCATGAGGACCGAGGATATCCTCGCCTGCGCTGGATTCGCTTCAGAGAAGTGGAACGAAGGCCGGCCCGTTCACCTCACCGGCCTCGGCGAAACTGGCATCCCCGCGCTGCACGCCGTCGCGTTGGAGCCCCAACTTTTCGCCAGCACGCGTCTCGAGCGCACCCTGCGCACCTGGACCGATGTCACCTCCACGCCACACACGCGAAACCAGCAGGTCAACGCCGTCCACGGGGCGCTGCGCTTCTACGACCTGCCGGATTTGGCTGCCACGTTGCCCTCTGATAAACTGGTGCTGCACGACCCCGTGGATGCGGCTGGCCAGGTGCAAAGCAAATGACCAACAAGCCACCCACCCACTCAATCAATCAAACCGGGCGTATCTCAACGAATACGAAGGTAGCGCCGGACTGCCTGCTTACCCAATCACTGCCTGCCAAGACTCCATCATTCCATCGCCACTCTCAAGACCCATGATTCGACCTATCCTTTTCCTCATCACCATCATCGCGCTGCCCGCATGGGCTGAGCCCCACTTCATCGCTGAGCGGCAGGAGGGGCTCAAACTGGTGCAAAGCGGAAAGCACGCTGAGGCGGCGGCTTTCTTCGTCAAGCTGGCGGACACCGCTGCCAAGCCGGAGCAGAAGGCCGATGCGCTGTCGCACGCGGCCCTGGCCACCGCTCGCAACAAACAGCTCGAAGCGGCGCTGCTGCTGGCGGACAAGATTCCACTCAAACCGGACGCCGACTTTACGAAAGCGCTGATTTACCTGGAGACGCGGAAATGGGCCGAACTGCTCACGGCGGCTGAGAGGCTCGATGCGGACTCGTGGCCGGACGCTCTGATTTATCCCACGCTCATGGCCCGCGCCCGCGCCAACTCCGCCCTCGGCGAGATGGCGGCGGCTGAGGCGGATGCCAGGGAGGCAATGAAACACACCATCTCTCTGAACAACCAGGCAGCCGCTTGGCACCAGATTGCCCAAAACGCGCAACGCTCCGGGAAAGACCAGACCAAGGCGCTCGAAGCCTACGCGGAGATGATCCGTCTGAACCCCAGCGGCGGCTCACTCCAGCGTGCGCTGAGCGAACGTTCCCGGCTTCTCTCCGCGCTCGGCAAGCACGATGTGGCCCTGGCGGACCTCGCCGAGCTGGACAAAAACACTCGCAACGATCCGCATTGGATCTGCACGGCTCTGATGGGCTACGGCGACGTTTATCGCGACATGGGAGACAAGGCCAGGGCGCGTCAGAGTTTCGAACAGGCCGCGAAAGTGCCCGGCGCTCCCGCCGTCCTGCTCGATGAAGTGAAGAAGAAGCTGGCCGAGTTGAAGCCATAAAAACCAGTTCCAGAAACATGAAACTCTTCCTGCTATTCATCTTCACCACAGCTGCCCTTTCCGCAGCCGATGTCCCGCTCGTCGTCGAGGGAAAACCCGTCTCCGAGATCGTCCTGGCGCAGGACGCCACGCCCAGCGTGCGCACCGCTGCTCGCGAGTTGCAGCGCCACCTGAGGGCGATGTCCGGGGCGGAGTTGCCCATCGTCCAGGCCGCCTCGCAAGGCGTGAAAAACCAAGTCTATCTCGGCGAGAGTGATGCCACGCGGAAGCTGGGCTTTTCACTCGAAGGACTGAAGCGCGACGGCTTCAAAATCGTGGCTGCGGAGAATCATGTCATCGTGGCGGGGCCGCAGTTTTACCACTTCGCCAAGTCCTTCTCGCTCTTCCGCGATGTGTCCCGGAATGAGTGGCAAAAGAAGTGGGAGGAGCTGACCGGGCATAAGTGGCGCCTTCCTCCCCTGACGGACTACCGCGACTTCAGCAAGGAGTGCGGCTTTCACACGATGGATGGCACCGGCACGCTCTACGGAGTCTATGCGCTGCTGGAGCAGTTGGGCATGCGGTGGTATGCGCCGATACCGGAACTGGGCCTCGTCATTCCAGAGTCCAAAAATCTTGCCATCAAAGTTCAGAACACCAAGGAAGAGCCGGAGTTTCCGGTGCGCCTTTTTGCCGATTGCCGGGTCGGGTGGTCCATTCCAGATGAGTTCCTGTGGTATAAGGCCATGCGGGTCGGGTCGGATCGCTTTGTTCCGATTTATCACAGCGTGAGTGGTCCCATCGAGATCGAGCCCGAGCAACAGCCGCAGGAGTATTATGGCCGGGTGGGCGGCAAGGTGGATTACAAGACTCCGCGCTTCAGCAGCGAGCGCCTGCGTGCTGACACCGCCGCGTATCTCGAGGTGGTGGAAAAACACTTCCCCGGCATCGGCTACATCGGCATCGGGCAGCCGGATGGCTGGAGTTTGATCGACAGCGACGACGACGACGCAGGCTGGGACAAGTTCAAGGAACGCGGGCAATCCGGGCGCTACAGCGATTATGCGTGGGATTTCAATATGGATGTCCGCAGCCGCATGATGAAGAAGTTCCCGGATAAGAAGTTCACCGTCTTCGCCTACGGACCCACTGGCAAGATTCCCTCGCACCTGAAAAGGGTGCCGGACAATGTCGTGATCGGCTTCACTCAGACCAGCGCCGGCTGGAGCTTGGCGGAGCGGAGCCACGAACTGGCCAATCGCAAAGAATGGATCGCCGCCATGAACAGCCCGGAACAGCTTCTCATTTGGGAATACTACCTGCAGCACGCCCCGAACTATAATTTCCCGCCCGTCCCGATCATTTTTCCAGCACACATGAAACAGAGCTTCGATGGGCTCTATGACCACGCCCTCGGCTTCACGGCGGAGATCGGCTGGACCGCGAGCACTATCGACACGAAAGCCGCGAACATGCCCATCATGGCCCGGCCATGGATCAGCCACCTGATGCTCTATTTGCACAGCAAGCTGTGCTGGAATCGCAACTTGGACATCCAGGCCACGATGAATGAGTATTTCGAACTCTTCTACGGTCCGGCCAAGGTCGAGATGCAGGAGTTTTTCACCTTCGCCGAAAGCGTCTGGATGCGCCCCGATGCGCGCCAGATCACCTCCGCAGGCGGCTTTCTGAAACCGGCCGACGTGGACCGTTTCTTCGACATCCTCAGCCGCGCCAAAGCCAAAGCCGGAGAGTCCATCTACGGTCGCCGCATCGCCGGTGTCGCGGGTGAGATGGAGCCCCTCAAACTGCTGTTTGAAAAACTCAAGCGCACCGGCCCCAATCTCCAGATCAAAACCGCCCCGCAGGCACCCGTGGTCGATGGCGACCTGACCAAACCATTCTGGCGGGCCGACGATCCCCAGGGCCAGGCCTTTCACCCCCTGCGCGACATGCTGACCGGGGAACTGCCGCACCACGTGGACACCCAAGTCGCGTTCCGTTGGGTTGATGACAACTCAGCCTTGATCGTCGGCATCGAGTGTCGCGAGCCAAAGATGAACCGCTTGGTCGAAACCTGCAAAGAGCCCGATTCCACGAGCATTTTTGGTGATGACATGGTGGAAATCCGCCTCGAGACCGCAGGTGGCATCCGCCCCTTCATCGGCATCAACTCCGCCGGAGTCATTTATGATCACTGCATCACCGAGCGGGTCGAAGACCTGCCCGCCTTCTACCGCGTCGGGCAAGCCGCCGTGAAAAAATACCCCGACCGCTGGATCGTCGAAGTCCGCATCGACGCCAAACCCCTCTCCAGTGCCCGCCCCACGCCCTACTACCCGTGGGGAGTCAACATCTGCCGCCAGCGCAAAGCCGGCAACACCACCGAGCACTACATGCTCTCCCCCAGCGGCACCGACTTCAAAGAACCCACCGTGATGGGCAATATCTTCGTGCGGAAATAGCCGGGATTCATCACTCCACCTGGCCCTACAAATGAACGCCGCCTTGAAAACATTCCTCCCTTCTTTCGTCGCCACTTCGATGGCATGGCTGGCCATTCCTGCCGCCGCGCAGCTTTTGCTCGTCGAGGACGGCCAGCCACGCGCTGAGATCATCATCAGCGATAAGCCGCAGCGCACGACGCGGCTCGCAGCGCAGGAGTTGCAGGATCAGATCGTGAAGATCAGCGGGGCGCGTTTGCCCATCGTGACACAGCCGAGCGGGAAGGCGGTGAAAATCTTTGTCGGGGCCAGTGCGCTCTCGCCGATCACGGCGGATGGCCTCAAAGACGGCGCGTATCGCATCGCGACGGGTGCGGACTGGCTGGCGCTCATCGGCGAGGACACGGAGTTCATGCCCATCGAGCCGTGGGCGAAGAACAACGCCGAGATCGTGAACGGCAAGGCACAAGGCGAGTGGAACCAGATCACGGGTGCGATTTGGGGCCTGCCCAATCTGCTGATTTATAAGAGCCGCTTCACGCTGCCCGGTGACATCGGCCGCCCCACGGCCCAGGCTGCGGAAAAGGCGACGCCCTTGCAGATGTGGGATCAAGACGAGCGCGGCTCGTTCAATGCGGTGTGCGGTTTCCTCATGAAACTCGGGGTGCGGTGGTATCTGCCGGGTGAACTCGGCGAAGTGCTGCCGGTTTTGAAAACGATCCCGCTGCCGAAGCTCGACGAGACGGTGCGGCCCGACTTTGAGCAGCGGCGCTTCAGCTATCACGGCGGCGTGCATGGGCGCGGGAACTCCATGTGGTTCATGCGGCTCGGTGTGCGCGATCCTTACGGCATCCAGGACGCCCACGGGCTCGATACCATGACGAACCACGCGGAGGTCTTCGCGGCGCATCCGGAGTGGTTTGCGATGTATGGCGGCAAGCGGCGCTTTGAACCGAGGGCGAACAACCAGCTCTGTTACTCGAATGAGGAGCTGTTTCAGGAAACGGTCCGATATGTCCGGGCGCAGTTCGATCATTTCAAAATGAGCATGGTCTCGGTGATGCCGCCGGACGGCTACACGGCGATTTGTCAGTGCGAGAAATGCCAGGGCAAGGACTCGCCGGAGCGCGACCAGGGTGGCCTCGCATCGGACTATGTGTGGGGCTTTGTGAACCGCGTGGCGAAGGAAGTGGGCAAGACGCATCCGCACGACAAGGTGCTCAACTGCGCCTACGGCATCTATTCGCTGCCGCCGCTGAAGATCGACAAGCTGGAGCCCAATGTCGTCGTCTCCATCGTCGGCGCCCGCGTGCCGAGGAACAACAAGCCGGAGCAGCAGGCGGCGTTTCGGCAGTTGCGCGAAAGCTGGGTGGCGAAGACGCACAACCCGATCATCAATTTCGAAAACTATCCCTTCATCGACCGCGGCTGGTATCTGCCCGCTTTCACCCCGCACGCGATGGGCGAGAGCACGAACGCCACCAAGGGCATCTCTTATGGCGAAGACATCTCGCTCACCGTGCCGCAGGAGCCCAGCACGGCGGGCATCGGCTTCAATCACTTCCAGATCTATTTCACCGCGCGGATGTATTGGGGCGGGAAGAACGCGGATGTGGACGAGATGTTCCGCGAATACTGCCGCCTTTTCTACGGCCCGGCGGAAGCGGAGATGCTCACCTTCTTTGAATACTGCGAGGCCAACTGGCAGGAGATGGAAAAGGACAAACTCAAAGCCGACGAAGCGCTCGCGCTTTTCGACAAGGCGAAGGCAAAGACCGATGCCGCGAGTGTGTTTGGCAAACGCATCGCCCTCATCGACGACTTCCTCAAAGGCCTGCGCAACAAAAGTCAGCAACTCGGCAAAGTGCGCGGCCCGGTGCCCGTGCTGAGGCTGGTCGGCGAGGCGCGCAGCAAGATCGTCATCGATGGCAGGCTCGATGACGAAGCGTGGATGAACGCTTTTCCCTCCGCCACCTGCTCTATGCGCGAACTGCAAACGGGACGACCGCCCACCTTTGGCACCATGGTGAAATCAACCTGGCTCGGCCACGACCTCTACTTCGCCATTCGCTGCGACGAACGCCGTGGCGAGAAACCCAACATCGGCACCACCAAGGAGGACGACGGCGCCCTCTGGTATGGCGATGCCGTCGAGTTGCTGCTCGAAACCGAATCGCGCTCGTATTACCAGATCGCCATCAGCCCGAGCGGTGCCGTGGTGGACCTGGATCGTGGTGCCTCGCGCGACAAATGGTTCACTTGGGACTCCAACGCCGAAGTCGCGACGCACATCGCCGACGATCACTGGACCATCGAGATCCGTCTGCCCATCACGCCGGATGAAAACGATCCACTGCACCAAGTCATCGGCCGAAAGCCCAACAAGAGCCTGCCCTGGCACATCAACATTTGCCGCCAGCGCATTCGCGAAGATGGCGCGGAATACTCGGCCTTTTCGCCGACCGGCACCGACGGGTTCCACGAGGTGATGAAGTTCGCGGCCTTCTACGACGGCAACAGCTTCGAGTTCGACCACGGCCCGCCGGACGAAGACTTCCTGGAAAAGACGCGCATCGCCGCCGACTTCGCCCGCACCGGCAAGCGCGAGGAAGCTCTCGCTGCCTACACCGCCGCCGCCGAGGGCAAGATCACCGACTTGCAAAAGTCCCGCGCCCTTGAACTTGCCGCCCAGTTTGCCAGTTACCTACGCAAGACGGACCTCGCCACGCAACTCATCGCCCGCATCCCTATCGAGTCCGTGAAGAAGACCGCGCAGATGGACCACCTCCTCAACACTTTCAAGGCACCCGAGATCCTCGCCCAGTTCGGCACGGAGGATTTCTCCAAGTGGCCGTTCTGGAAGCGCGGCGCTGGCCTTCATGCAAGAGGCCGCGCCTATTCCATCACCAGAACCGGCGACAAAGCCGAAGCCGACCTCACCGCCGCGCTCGACTGGATCAGTGAACCGCGGACGCGAGACGCGATTTGGGAAGCCATCGGCCACAACCGCGAACTCAACCTCAAGAACGACGACCAAGCTCTCGCCGCCTACACTGCCATCGTCGCAGGCCGCACCCACATCGGAGGTGCGAGCGAGTTCACCGCCCTGCAAGGCATCGCCCGCATCCAGACCCGCAAAGGCCAGTTCGATGAAGCCCTGAAAACCCTGCACCGCGCCCAACCCGACAAACTCCAAGGCGTGTGGCGGACCAACATCCACAAATCCATCGAAGCCGTGAACAAGGCCCGGCAGCAGCCATGAGATACGTCCGACTCATCCTCGCCCTGCTGCTCGCGCCGCTAAGCGCGCTTCATGGTGCCGACATAGCGCTTTCCACGGCGGGCCAGACCCAGTTCCGCATCGTGAAGCCGGAGACGGTTTCGGCGGTGGATGATTACGCGCTGACCAAGCTGGCGGCATACATGAAACAAATCACGGGCGCGGAGTTCCCTGTGGTGGATGCGGACAAGGTGATTGGCGGCGGTCCTTGTCTCCATGTCGGCATCAGCGCGGCGGTGAGGGAAAAGCTGGGCGGCGATCCGCTCGCCGCATTGAAGGACCAGGAACATGTTTCGCGGAGCCTGGGCGGCGATCTTTTTCTGTATGGCAAAGGCGTCCACGGCAATCTTCATGCGGTGATGGACTTCCTGGAGACCTCTCTGGGCTGGCGCTGGTATTCGGTGTTCGAGAAACCAGTCGTTCCCGCCACGCCGACGGTGACGCTGAAGCCCTTTGAGCGGAAGCGCGGGTTCTCCTTCCGCTCGCGCGAGTTTGGGCTGCTGGGCGATCCGCACTTCTGCTATCAGCGTGGGCTGAACATGGCGTCGGAGAAATGGGGGAGCCGGTCGGAGGCCAGCTTTGTGCCGTATCTGCGCAACGATAAGTTCGTGCACAGCTCATTTGCCTACATCCCGCCCACGCCGGACACGGTTTACTCGAAGTCATTTCCGTGGATGGAGCGGCGGGACTACTTTGCGACGAATCCCGAGTTCTTCTCCATGCACGCCAACGGCAAGCGCACGCCAGGCATGCAATTGTGCTTCAGCAATCTCGCGCTGCGGCAGGAACTGACGCGCAACATCCTCAAGCATCTCGCCATCGCACCCGGAAACGACATCATCACGGTGGACGCCGCCGACAATCCAGACGCCTTCTGCTCCTGCCCGGAGTGCAAGGCGCTGGAGAAAAAGTATCAAAGCCCCGGCGGACCGATCTACGACTACCTGATCGAACTCTGCGGCCTCTTGCAGAAGCAGCATCCCGGGAAGTTTGTCAAAACACTGGCCTACCGCCGCAGCCAGACGCAGAAGCCGCCCACGCTGCCCGCTGGCGATAGACTGCCGGAGAATCTGATCATCTCCTTCGCGCCCATCGAAGACTGCTTTTTCGCCGACTGGAATCATCCCGATGCCGCCGTGCAGGAAACCTATCGCGATCTCCAGTCATGGGGCCGCATCGCCTCGCATCTTTGGGCGTGGCTGTATCCGAATCCGTGGGGCAGCGGCGAAGTGCTGCCGGTTGGCAATCTCCGGCGCAACATCAACCAGATGCGACTGATGCACCAAGCGGGTGTCGAGGGTGTTTTCACCGACCATAGGGGCTTCAACAATCGCTCCGGGCTCAGCGAGTTGCAAAACTATCTGCTCCTCAAGCTCATGCAGGATGTGAACTGCGACACCGCCGCGCTGATCCGCGATTTCACAGATCACCAATACGGCCCCGCTGCCGAACTGGCCCGTCTCTATCTGGAGGAACTCGAGCAGGGACGCGAGACCATGCGCGAACTGCCGCGCGGTGTCACCTACACGCCCGGACCTCGTTTTGAAGATCACATCTTCCCCTACCTCACCGGGGAAAACCTCCACCGCTGGCAGCGCCGATTCGACGACATGGAAGCCAGCGCCGCCGCATCGCCCGAGGCTCTGGCCAACGTCCGCCTGCTGAGACGCGAACTGGATTTCGCAAGTCTGTGGAAATGGTTCAAGCTGCGTAAATCCCACCCGGACTACTTCAAAGACGCCAGCGTCTTCGCCAGGCGCATCAAGGCCGCCAGTCCGCAACCGTTTGCCCCCGGCACGCTCGCCGGATTCATGGCCATCATCGAAGGCGGCGGTGAGGAGAAGCCGCTGCCTGCCGAGTTCAACGGCATCGACCGCTCCCGCATCCAAACCTTTGTGCCCACAAACTCAGGCCGTCAGGCCGGACCACGGACCGTGAAGGACGCCGATGCCGCCAGGGGCTATGCGACGACCATTCATGATCCCGATATGCCGTTTCAAATCGGCTTCTACCAATGGGAATCGCGGCAACCGTCCAAAGGCAAGGAAGGCGCACGCATCCGCCTGGAGCAGAAAGACATCACCCCCGGCGAATACCGCCTCTACAAACTGGGCCCCATCACTCTGACCCCGGACTCCTGGATTTGGTTCTCGGCCAAAAGCTGGGCCACGAATCAGCAACTCGGCGAGCGACTCTATGAGCCTGGTGCCCTGAACCAATGGGAAGCCTGGGTGTCCCTGAAGTTCGACGGCCCCACCTACGGCGGCACGGCGAAGGAAGATCTGGTGCTCTGTGATCGAATCATCGTCGTGAAGAAGCCGTGAAGAACACCTCCCGCATTCCTGCTTTCCAGGACAAAATAATTGAAGACAACACCATGAAGACCCACAGCCCATTTTTTTGCCGGCTCATCCTCACCGCCCTCCTCCTCGCGCCCCTAACAGGCCTCCACGCCGCCGAACCGAAGACGGGCGACTCCAAGCGGCTCGACCTCGGAGACGGCGTCACGCTGGAGGCCCTCTACCTGCCGCCGGACGAGTTCATGATGGGCAGCACGCCGGAGGAGAAGCAGTGGGCCACGGGCATCGAAGGGGGCGCGCAACCGGGGACGAATCGTGAGTCGTTCGAGGGCGAACAGCCGCGATTGACGCGCGTGAAGCACGGCTTCTGGATGGGCCACACGGAGGTCAGCGTCGGTCAGTTCCGGCGTTTCGCCATGGAGAGCAAGTATGTCACCGATGCCGAGAGGCCCGATGGCAAGACGCAGGTTTTCGATCTCGAATGGGACGGCTATCGCCGGGCGGGAGGGAAGGTGATTCAGCCGTGGAAGCCGATGCCTGGCAAGAGCTGGCGTGATCCGAACTGGGGTTTCCCAAACCGGGACGACTTTCCCGTGGTGTGCGTGAGCTACAACGACATGAACGCCTTCTGCCAGTGGCTGACCGAGCGGGAACGCAAAGCCGGCCGCTTGCCGGAGGGGCTGGAGTATCGGCTGCCAACGGAAGCGGAGTGGGAGTATGGATGCCGCGGCGGCAGCAAGGAGAGCCATTATTTCTGGTGGGGCAACGATCTCGAAGCAGGCGAAGGCCGACTGAACATTTCCGCAATCGATTTCCTGCCGGGCCGCACGAAGACCTGGCCGTTGGGGAAAGCGCCCTGGAGCGATGGTTTTCCCTTCGTCTCGCCCGTGGACCACTACGGTGAAAAGGGTCGCAACGGTTTCGGCCTGGCCGACATGTGCGGCGGCGTGTGGGAGTTCGTCATCGATCACTTCGATCCAAAAGGCGGACACGAAGAGATCTACTTTGAAAACGCCGAAAAACGCACCGTCTCCCGCCCCGTCTGCCGTGGCGGAAACTACTTTGATGTGCCCGGAAACGCCCGCTGCGCGGTGCGGCTTGGAATCAGCAGCGTGACCTATTCCGACTCACGCGATGGCTTTCGCATCTGCCTGGGGCCGGTCGTGCCGAGGCAGTAGGAAAGGAATGCCAACCATGAAATACAGCATCACACTCCTCACCGCCCTGCTACTGACACCGCTGGACGCGCTGTCTGCCGCAGAGCCGTCGATTCGTTTGGCGGAGAACGGCACCGCCCGTCACGCCATCGTCATCGACGCGGCGGGGACGGCGACGGAAGCCGAGCGATTCGCGGCGGAGGAACTGGCGCTCTTTCTGAAGAAGATCACCGGCGCGGCATTCCCAATCGTGAAGGAGGGAGAGAATGCCGGGCCGGGCATTTATGTCGGGCACACGCGAAAGGCGACCGAGGCTGGCATCGATCACGGAACGCTGGGCGATGAAGAGTGGGTGCTGCAATCCACCGGGAACGACCTGATTCTGACCGGCGGGCGTCCACGCGGCACCCTTTACGCCGTGTATGAGTTGCTCGATGCCCATGCGGGCTGCCGGTGGATCGCCCCTGACATCGAGATCGTTCCCGCCAACCGCGACTTCACGGTTCCCCCGCTGAAGACACGCGGCCGGCCCGGGTTCTCCTGGCGCGAGACCACGCTCTATCCGCGACACGACGACCCGAAACGCATCTCGAAGGAGGACTACGCCCGCTTCCTCGTGCGCAACCGCTACAACGGCGCCCACTTCAACGGCGGCAGCTTCTGGCTCTATGAGCCGCGCTTCGGTTTTTCCGAGCGTTTCGGCCGTCCCGGCTCCAGCCACACCTTTTCCATCTATCAGGAGAAGTGGCAGGACGTGAAACCCGAGTTCTTCGCGATGATGGCGGACGGAAAACGAGCGCCCCGGCCCGATGGTCCCCTGGGTCACGACTTCTGCCTGACCAACGCCGAACTCAAGGAACGCGTCGCCCAACAACTGCAACAATACATCGAGGAAGACCGCGCCGAAGCCGCGCAAAAGGGCACGCCGCCGCCCCGGATGTATGCGTTCTCCCAAAACGACACGAGTTCCAAATACTGCCGCTGCCCGGAGTGCTCCGCCATCGCCCAACGCGAGGGTTCCTACGCCGGAACGACGCTCGCCTTCGTCAACGACATCGCGGCTCGCATCGCGGAAAAACACCCGGACGTGCGGCTGCTGACCGAGGCCTATCAGTTCACCAAGCGAGCTCCCAAGACGATTCGTCCGCGAGAAAACGTGGTCGTCCGGTTGGCCCTGCTGGATCTGGAATACCGCGCGGACGAAATCGCCGACGTGCTGCGGCCTCTGAGTGCTCCTACCAATCTCGCCGCGCGGGAAGTCACCGAAGGCTGGGCGAAGGCGATTCAAGACGGGCAGCTCTTTGCCTGGGATTACGCGCAGCTTCGCACTCCCTTCCGCTATCCCTACGACGGCACGACCAAGATCCTGAAGAATCTTGAGTATTGGCACCGGCTCGGCATCGACCGGGTGTTCATCGAGCAGGCGGGCATCGACTTGTCGTTCCGCCCCATGCGCGACTGGCTGTTCTTCCGGAAATCCGTGTATCCGGAGCTGAAGGACGAGGTGCTCATCGACGAGTATGTCCGTGGCTACTTCGGTCCCGCCGCCGGTCCCATGCGGAAGTATTACGACCGGCTCGCCGCTTTGACCGAGGCCGGTGACAAGTCGTATTTCGAAACGCCCGCCTCGGTGATTCCCTGGCTGAACTCCGAGTTCTACACGCAGGTCAACACCTGGCTCGACGAAGCCGAAGCGCTTTGTGCGGGCGAGGCAAACACGAAACATCTCCGCCATGTGCACCTGGAGCGCGTGCCGGTCGATTCCGGACTTCTGCACCTGTGGCACCGTTACGCCGAGAGCCCCGAATGGAAGGGCCGCAAGGAAGAGGTGCTGCGCCGCTACGAGAAGAACAAACGCATGCTGATCCAAACCTGGGCCACCCACGTGCATGTCTGGGTCAACAACGGAGGCCCCGCCTTCGATGGCGAACTCGCCGCCCTGCGCCTGGAGCCGCCCGCCCGGTTCGTGGGCCGCAACGCGAATCTGCGGCTCGTCGGTATCGGTGATCCCGGGCCCAACCTCGTGAAAGACCCCAGCGCCGCGGGCGGGCAGGCTCGCCGCTTCGGCAGCGGCAAACCGGGCGAGCACAAGGTGCCTTTCCAGATGAAAATCCACGACGACGTGGCCCCGCGCGACTGGGGCAGCATGACATTGGACAAGGACAAGATTCCGCAGGACGAAGCCTGGCATTGGCACCATGTCGCCACGGCACCTCTCACCGGCCATTGCGGTCTCTGGTCGAACGTTTACCTCTGGCTTCCCATCGGCTGGGGAGCCGTGCCACCGCCGAGCAACGAGATGGAAGTCTGGGTCTCCCTGAAGTTCACCGGCCCGACTTATGTGAAGGACTCAAGATCGCCCGATCAGGTCCTCATCGACCAAGTAATCGTCGTGCCGCCTCAATCGGTCCAAAAGTGAACCATTCACCACTCCATCAGCCATGAACCACATCCATGAGTCCCGCCGCGCGTTTGTCGCCCGATCCGCCGCCACGCTCGCCGCTTCCATTGCGGGAGCACCGCTCTTCGTCCGTGCCCAGTCAGCGCCGCTGAAGCCCGGCATCATCTCCGCGGCAACTTATGCACCCACTTACAGTGACCCTGACGCGCCGCGCTGGAAAGCGAGTGGTGAGTTCGTGACGATCCACCCGGCTTGCACCGACATCACGCACGACTCTCCCAATCCAACCGTGCTCGGATGTGGACTCGCGCGCATGAAGGACGGTGCGGTGATGACCGTGTATTCCACGCCGACGGGCTACTACAGCAAGCCCGGCACGACATGGATCGCGGGCCGCGTGACGAAGGACGGTGGCAAATCGTGGTCGCCCGAGAGCGTGATTGCGCGGCATCCTGACTGCCAGCCATCGCATCCCTCCGTGCTCACCACGCGCGATGGCGTCATCCATGTGTTCTACCTCGGCTTCAAGACGTGGAAATGGAAAGGCGTGAATCCCACGGACGAAACGCAGAGCGACCTGTGGACCACGCGCAGCAGCGACAACGGCGCGACGTGGAGCGAGCCGCAGATGATTTTCAAAGGCTACACCGGCGCGAGCAACGGAGCCATCGAGACGCGCGACGGGCATCTCATCGTCCCGTATTCGCACTATGTGAACGACCCCGGCCGGCTCGTGAACCAAGCGTCGGTGTCCACCGACGGCGGCAAGTCGTGGAGCCTCAGCAATGACATCGACATCGGCGGCGCGGGCGACCACGAAGGCGCGCTGGAGCCCTGCGTGATCGAGTTAAAAGATGGCCGCGTGTGGATGCTCATCCGCACCTCGCGCAAGTTCTTCTGGGAATCCTTTTCCAGCGACGGCGGCAAGACGTGGTCCGAGGCCAAGGCGACCACCATCGACGCCACCTCCGCGCCCGGACACCTCACACGACTCGCCGATGGCCGCATCGCACTCGTGTGGAATCGCACGCAAAAGAAGCGCACCGAACTGCACCTTGCCCTCTCCAGCGACGAAGGCAAAACTTGGACGCCATCCATGAACGTGGCTAAGGGCACACCAGGCGGAGCCACTTACCCCTTCGTCATCGAGATTGATCCCGGCGAACTCTGGACCGGCTATCACAACGTGCCCAAAGGTTGGAACTTCCCCCGCGCCCGCCACCTCCGGGTTTCGGTCTCGGCGGTCATTAAGAATGTGGGGCGATGAATTGTAGGGCACAGCAAGAACGACATCTCCAAATGAAACAAAGCATACTCACCATCGCAGCCCTGCTGCTCACGCCGCTGGCCGACATTCAAGGCGCCGACACTCTTCTCATCGAGAACAGCCAGCCGCGAGCGGAGATCATCATCGCGGAAAAGCCGGCGCGGATGACGAAGCTGGCGGCGAAGGAGCTGCAGACTTACTTGGAAAAGATCAGCGGGGCGAAGTTGGACATCCTCAGCGCACCGACGGCGGGAAAGGCGCATATTTTTCTCGGCAAATCTTCGCACACGGAGGCGTTGAAACTCGCGACGGATGGACTGGAAAACGGCGCGTTTCGCATGGCGACGGGCGCGGACTGGCTGGCGTTGGTGGGGCCGGATGAGGACTTTGTTCCGATCGAGCCGTGGGGGCGGATGCGCGACCCGGGCGAGCAGGCTCGGGTGAATGTGGAGTTCGACAAGATCACGGGCGACACGTTTTGGAATCACTTCGGCTACATCTACGCGCGCTATCACAAGGACCTCGATGTTTGGGATTACGATGACGCTGGGACGCTGAATGCGACGTATGAGTTCCTGCGCAGTCTCGGTGTGCGTTGGTTTGCACCAGGGGAGCTGGGCGAGGTGGTGCCGAAGATGGCGACGATCACTTTGCCAGCCGTGAACAAGACGGTGAAGCCGGATTTTGGCTTGAGGCGCTTCACGTTTTACACCGAGCACACGGGCCTGGGTGATAAGGGCATCTGGATGCTGCGGCTGGGACTGAACCAAGCGCACAAGATCGGCGGCATCTCGCAGGTTTGTCACGGCGCGAAGTTTGTGATCATGCGCGAGGAGATGAAGAAGGCGCACCCGGAGATGTATCTGCTCACTGGCGGCAAACGCGACACGACGACGAAGGGCAGCGGCTATCCCGATCTCAACTCGCCGCTGTTTTTCGAGAAGCAGCTCAAATACTCGCGGGTCATGTTCGATCACTTCCGCGAGCCGATGCTCAGCATCGACCTCGTGGATGGTTACGGCGGCATGACCTCGGATGATCCGAAGTGGATGGCGCAGCTCACGCCGGAGCGCGGTTGGTCCGGCACGATGTCGGATCAGGTCTGGGGCTACATCAATCGCGTGGCGCTGGAGCTTTACAAATCGCACCCGGATCGCCTCGTGAGCGGCCTCGCCTACAGCGCTTACAAAATGCCGCCGGCGAAGATCGACAAGCTCAGCCCGAACCTCGTGCTCATCGAGACGCGCCAACGTCAAAGCTTCTGGGATGAGGCGCAGCGCAACACGCACCGCAGCTTGCGGGAGGCGTGGCAGAAGAAGCTGAGGCCCGGCAACTACCTCACCTGGGACTACAACATCAACGCCCGCCCCGAGCAGGCTGGGAGGCCCGTTTTTTACACGAAGCAAATCGCCAGCGACCTGCGCGAACTGAAGGGCCACACGCTCGGCGAGATGATCGAAATCTACGACCATCCTGCCGGAAAAGAGACCAGCTTCGGCTACGACCCACTCGCGCTGGAGCACCTGAATCTCTACGTCACCGCCCGCCTCTGGTGGGATGCGGATCAAAGCCTCGATGCGCTGCTGGCCGACTACTTCGCCAGCTACTACGGCCCCGCAGCCAAGCCAATGCAGGCCTTCGCAGAGTTCTCCGAGGCCAACTGGATGCACATGAGCCAGGACGGCGCGAAGATCGGCGAGGCCTTCACCTTGCTCGCCGCCGCGCAAGCCGCCGCCGATCCGCAATCGCTCCCCGGACGCCGCATTCAAAAGATCGCCGACCTCATGAAGCCGCTGCGCACGCTGCAACAGCAGCTCAGCCGCAAGCACGACACCACGCTCGAATACCGCGTGCTGGAGACGCATCAGACCGGCGGAAAACCGCTGCGCGAAAAAGCCTTCGATGGCCAGGTGCTCAAAGACTACTGGACCGACGTGCGCAGCGTCCCGCTCGTGAAACTCACGCCCGAAGCCCCGCGACCCACCGCCAACACGATGTTCCAGATCCAGCGCGAAGGCAGCATCCTGCACATCGGCATTGTGTGTCAGGAACCCGACATGCCCGGCGTCAACATCGCCACCACCACTCCCGACGATCCGAAACTCCTCGCAGGCGATCACATCACATTGCTCATCGAGACCGCGTCCAACAGCTACTACGAAATCGCCATCAACCCCGCCGGCACCGTGCTGGAGATCGACCACGGCAAGGACGGCAAAGGCGTGGCATGGACCTCCGGCGCACAGCTCGCCGTGCATCGTGGTGACAAGCAATGGAGCATCGAAATGCGCCTCCCCATCACCGGCGAAGGCTCCCGCATGATCGACCCGCTCAAAGGCATCGACGGAGGACAACCCAAGGCTTTGTTCCCCTGGCACTTCAACCTTTGCCGCCAACGCGTCCGAGGCACCAGCATCGAGCGCACGGCTTTCTCAGCAACGGGCAAGGATGATTTCTACGTGCCGGAGAAGTTCGCGAAGCTGTGGGGCAAGGGGAAGTGAGGGAGAGCGACAACCATGAAACGCACATTTCTTACGCTCACCGCTCTGCTGCTGGCCCCGCTTGTCTCCCTGCCTGCCGCGGCCAATGAGGCGATGCTCGCTTTTGAGGAGCTGCTCAAGATTGACGTCCATTCGCATGTCTTCGAGGACTTTCCGGCGCTCAATGATCTATTTCAAAGGATCAACATGCGCACGGTAAACATCTGCGTGCCTGCGGGCGATGGTCACCTCGATCAGATGCATCGCTCAGCGAATGAGCTGTATCGCAAATACCCGGAGTTTTACCCCTTCATCGCCACGTTTGATGTGCGCGGCCATGACCGGCCTGACTATGCGGAGAAGGTGATCGCGTGGCTGGATGGGCAGTTCGCTCTTGGTGCGGTGGGGGTGAAGATCTGGAAGGAGGTCGGCATGGAGATCAAGGATCAGGATGGGAAGTTCGTCCTGCCGGACGATCCACGGTTTGATCCCATCTACGCGCATCTCGCGAAGGTCCGTAAACCGCTGCACGCGCATCTTGCCGAGCCGATCGATGCCTGGCTGCCACTCGACCCTGCCAGCCCCTATTTCAGTTACTATTCGAAGCGTCCGGAATGGCACTTCCATGGCAAGCCCGGTGTTCCCAGCCATGCGGACCTCGTCGCCGCGAGGGACAACATCTTGAAGAAACACCCCACACTCGTCTTGATTGGAGCCCATCTTGCCAGCCTCGGGCACGATCTCGACGCCATCGCCGACCGCTTGGAGCGATTCCCCAATTTCCACATCGAAGTCGCCGCTCGTGCCCGCGATCTCGTCCGTCATCCAAGTGACAAAGTCCGCGCCCTCTTTCTGAAATACTCGGAGCGCATCATGTATGGCCTTGATGCCATGTGGAAACCGTTCTTGCGCGAAAAGCCGCCGACCGACTTGGAGCGCCGCAGTCATCTTCAAATGCTCGAACTTCGCTACCGCGAAGATTTCGACTACTACGCGGGACAGGGCGTGATGACCTACACGGAGCGCCAAGTCGAAGCACTACACCTCCCACGCAGCGTCCTCGAGCAGTTCTACAACGGCAACGCCCGCCGCATCTACAAACTCGATGCGGCGACCAAACCTGCGGTGCGTTAGCATATCGATACACTCGTTTGCAGAGCCCACCCCCCATCATGAATTCCGCATCGCCACGCAACATCGCGACTGAAGGCACGCGAGTCACCTTCCATGTCGAAGCTCGCGATGAGCACGAGAGCATCGCGCGCGGCCTGCACCAACGCATTGTCATCCGCATCGAGAGCTTCGCCGGACGCGTCGCCCCTAAGACCAAAGCTTACTCATGAAAACCTTCGTTCCAGCCTCGCCCGGCCGCCTCACCACCAAGAACGCCAAACAAGCCGTGTCCGACCTCACCCACGCCCTCGAATGGCTCACCGACGACCGCGCACGCAAAGCCGCCGAGCAAGGGCTTCAGTCGCTCCGAGGGTCGAAACAATGAAAGCCCCAATCATGAGACTCAGCCTCCCGCTCCTCATTGCACTGCTGCTCACGCCCCTCGCCGGACTCCACGCCGGGCCGCTCACGATTTTCACGAACGGTAAGATCGTCACCGTGGATGAGTCCTTCTCCATCACCGATGCGATGGCGGTGGATGGCGAGCGCATTGTGGCGCTGGGTGATAAGGCGAAGGCGCTGGCGGCAGATCATGCAGAGGCGAAGCGCGTGGATCTCGGCGGGCGCATGGTCCTGCCGGGGCTGATGGATTCGCATGCGCATCCGGTTGGTGCGGCGACGATGGAGTTCGATCATCCGGTGCCGGACATCGAGGACATCCCGCAACTCCTCGACTACATCACGAGTCGCACGCAGGCCTTGCCGGAAGGTTCGCTCATCGGGATCGGGCAGGTTTTCATCACGCGACTCAAGGAGCAGCGCTACCCCACGCGCGAGGAATTGGATCGCGTGGCACCGAATCATCCCGTGCAGTTCAGCACCGGGCCGGACTCGATGCTGAATTCACTCGCGCTCCAGCTCGCGGGGATTGATCGAAACTTCAAAGTGCCCGCAGGCTCGACGGGTGTCGTCGTCTTCGATGATAAAGGCGAGCCGACGGGGCTGATGCATGCGTTCAGTCCGAAGATCAACGCGAAGGCGATCAGCAAAAAGCCGGACGCAGCGCAGACGCGCGGCCTCGTGAAGAAACTCTTCGCCGACTACAACAGCGTCGGCTTCACGACCATCGCGGATCGCGGTGCGAGCCAGGGCAACATTGACGTGTATCAGGCACTCCGCGCTGCGAACGCGCTGACCGTCCGCCTGCGGCTGTCGCACACCTTTTCCACCGGCAGCCTGTGGCGGACTTCCGAGCTGGCGATTGATGAAATCATCAAGCATCCGCTGACGAAGCCGGACCCGATGCTGCAGATCATCGGCACGAAGATCTGGCTCGATGGCGGCATGCTCACCGGCAGCGCGCTGATGCTGGAACCGTGGGGCGTAAGCCGCATCTACGGCATCACGGACAAGGACTATCGCGGCGTGCAGCGCACCCCGAGTGAGCATCTCGCGAAGATGGTGCGCAAGGTCGCAGGCGCGGGCTTGCAGTTCACCGCCCACAGTGTCGGCGATGGCGCGGTGAAGCTGCTGCTCGACACGTATGACGAGGTGAACAAGGACACTCCCCTCCGCGAATCGCGCCCGTGCATCACGCACTGCAATTTCATGACACCTGAAAGCATCGCGCTGGCCGCACGACTGGGCGCGGTGATCGACATGCAGCCGATCTGGTTTTATCTCGATGGTGCCACGTTGCTGAAGCAATTCGGCGACGAGCGCATGAGCCGCTTCCAACCGCTGCGCACGCTGTTCGATGCCAAAGTAACCGTCGGCGGCGGCAGCGATCACATGCAGAAAATCGGCAGCCTGCGTGCCATCAATCCCTACAACCCGTGGCTCGGCATGTGGATCACCGTCGCGAGAAAATGCCGTTACCTCGATACACCGCTGCATCTCGAAGGCGGCCTCACCCGCGAGGAAGCGATCCGGCTCTACACGATCAACAACGCCAAGATCCTTTTCCTCGAAAAGGAAACCGGCTCACTCGAAGTCGGCAAACGCGCCGACTTCATCATCCTCGATCGCGATGTGCTCACCTGTCCGCTCGACGACCTCAAGACGACGCAAGTGCGCGAGACGTGGCTCGATGGCAAGCCCATCTGGACCGCTGAGACGAGCAAGTAAAGCCAACCAACAAAACCATGTCTCCACGAACACTCCTCCCACTCGCCGCTGCTGTCCTGCTTGGTCTTAGCTCCGTTGTCAGCGCAGCAGACGCTCCACCGGCGAAGCTCCTCGCTGGCGCCGCGACGAGTAATATCACGCCGGAGCTTGGCATCGACGTCGTTGGAGGGTTCCTGCCGTTTCCAGCGACTCACATTCATGATGAACTTCATGCGCGCTGCCTCGTGCTAGACGATGGCAAAACGAAGCTCGCCCTCGTCGTCTGCGATCTTCTCGCGCTGCATCGTTGTGTGTCGATTGAGGCGCGCAAGCTGATAGAGGATGCTACAGGCATTCCGGCGGCGAACGTGCTGATCTCCGCCACGCACACGCACAGCGCCGGCAATGCGATTGGAGCGCCACCGCGCGGTTTCTATTCCGATCATGAACTCACCGACTACCAGCGCTTCGTCGCGCGCCGCATCGCGGATGGGGTGCGCCGCGCGATCAATGACCTGCGGCCTGCGGAGATCGCCTTTGGCACCGTCGAGGTGCCCGAGCATGTCTTCAATCGGCGTTGGTTCATGAAGGAGGGCACGGTGCCGGTGACCCCGTTTGGTGGCACAAAGGACAAGGTGAAGATGAACCCGCCCGGAGGCAGCCCCGACCTCGTCGAGCCCGCCGGACCGACCGATCCCACCGTGTCCTTCATCGCGCTGCGCGAGCCTGCGGGGCGTCTCATCTCCGTCTATTCCGCCTACTCGCTGCACTATGTCGGTGGTGTCGGCGAAGGTCACATCTCCGCCGACTACTACGGCATGTATTGCGAGGCCTTGAAGAAGCTCCAGCATGGAGGCGAGAGCGATCCGCCCTTTGTCGCGATGATGGCCAATGGCACCAGCGGCGACATTAACAATAACAACTTCCGCACGCCACGCCCCCGCAAGCCGCCGTATGAGCAGATGCGCTAGTCGCCGAAGACTTGGCTGGCAAAGTCAATGCCTCGCTCGCGCAAGTGACGTGGAAAGACAGCGCTTCATTGGATGCACGCTACCGCGAACTCGGCATCGCCTGGCGCAAAGTGGAGCCGGAGCTGCTCGCCTGGGCCAAGGAGACCGAAGCCAAGGCAACGCGCATTCAAAGCAAAGCCGACATCGCCACCGTGTATGCCGGGCGCGTGCAGCGCCTCGCCAATGCCAGCCCCGAAACGAAAGCGCCCGTGCAAGTGCTGCGCATCGGCGATGCCTGCATCGGCACATCGCCCTGCGAGACCTTTGCCGAGACCGGCCTTGAGTTCAAAAAGCGCAGCCCATTCGCCCACTCCTTCATGGTCGAACTCGCGAACGGTTACTACGGCTACCTGCCCACGCCACGACATTTCGAACTCGGCGGCTACGAGACCTGGCCCGGAACGAACTACCTGGAGCCGCAGGCCTCCGTGAAGATCATGGACGCGCTGCTGGAGATGACCACCAAACTCACGGGGAAAAGCAAATAGCAGCGCCCGCACACTGATTCACGAACCACGCATCCCAATCCCATGAAACACACCGTCATCGCCCTGCTCGCGATTCCTTTGCTCGGCCACGCTCAAACTGTCTCAATGAAACCGAGCGACGCGGGGCTGCGCGTCGAGATCGATGGGCAGCTCTTCACGGAGTATGTCACGAAAGACACGCCGCGACCGTTCATGTATCCGCTCATCGGCGCGGCCGGAGTGAATGTGTCGCGGGATTTTCCGATGAAGAAGGACGTGCCGGGCGAGGAGCGGTTTCTCGATCACAAGCATCACCGCTCGCTGTGGTTCGCGCACTCGAAGGTGAATGGGATCGACTTCTGGGGCGAGTATCTTGCCTTCGGCAAACAGGAGCACGCCGGCTTCAGCGAAATCAAAGCTGTGGGCAATCGCGGCTCCTTTCTCGCTGCGACGAAATGGGTCGCGCCGAGGGGTGCGACGGTCCTCACGGACGAGCGCCGCATCACGATCACCGCGCTGCCGGAAGGGGAGAAGACGTTGGATTTCGACATCACGTTGAAGGCGACCGAAGGCGACGTGCTGCTCGGCGATACGAAGGAAGGGACGATGGCGATGCGTCTCTGTCCGTCGCTCAGCATGAATAGCAGCAAGAACTTCGTGAACACCGGCAACTCGACCGGACATGCGTTCAACAGCAACGGCGTCCGCGACCATGATATCTGGGGCAAGCACGCGAACTGGGTCTGCTACTTCGGCCCCGATCCGAAAGGGAATCCCGTCGGCGTCGTCATCTTCAGCCACCCGAGCAATCTCCGCTCGCCCACCACGTGGCACGCACGCGACTACGGACTCTTCGCCGTGAATCCCTTTGGCCTCCACGACTTCGAGCCCGACAAGCCTGCCGGTGCTGGCGACTACACGATCAAGAAAGGCGACAGCCTCACCCTGCGCTATCGCTTCTACTTTGCGAAAGGGCAGCCGAAGCCCGAGGCGCTTGATGCGAGATTCCGCGACTACGCCAACGGGAAATAACCATTCTATGAAACACCCTCGCCTCCTCTTTGCATTGCTTCTCGTTTCCTTCGGCCAACTCGCAGCCGCCGACGAGATCAAGCCGGGGCCATTGCTCTGTTTTACCTGACGCGCCTCGCTACACGGTCTCGCCTTCGATGAACTCGGGCATGAGGCGCGTGGCATTCGCGGGGAGTGCGCCGGTCTCGGCGAGTTGGCGGGCGGAGGTGGCGATGCGGCGGGCGTAGAGCGGGAGGCTGATGCTGTAGCGGGCGAAGGTCGGTGTGGTGGATTCGAGGAAGGGTTCTTCGTCGCGGGAGATGAGGGCGATCTCGCGCGGGAGCGCATGGCCTCGGCGCATGAGGTGCATGGCGACGGTGAGGGCGTGGTTGGCGCGGGCGATGAGGAAGGCGGTGGACGGGGTGCTGGTGCGCAGGGCTTTGTCGAGCAGGGCGCAGAGGTTCGCCTTGGTGCCGTCGTGGCGGATGATTTGCAGATGCACGCCGGCTTTGTCGTGAAGTGCGCTGCGCAGGCCGTGCTCGCTGGCGGCATCGCCGTCGAAGGCATCATCGGGCAGCACGAGGGCGATGCGGCGATGGCCTTTGCGCCAGAGGACGTTTCCGGCGTGATGGCAGGCGGCGCGATGATCGACGTCGATGGAGGGCAGGCCGATGTCGGGTCGGCAGGTGCCGATGATGAGGCAAGGGACGTGTTGCTCGATGAAGCAGCGCTGCATGGGTTCCTTGGAGCCGAAGACGATCCACACGACGCCGGGATGATCGCGCCGGAACTGGGTCAGGGCGCGGGCGGGATGCGCGGAGAAGCAGCGCGGGCGGACGTGCAGCTCCGTGGCGCAGCCGGCCTTGGCCAGATGCTCCTGCACGGCCTGAATGACGAACATCCGCCGCGCATGCATGGTCTGCAGCGGTGAGGCGATGAGGATGCCCACGGTGCGCTTCTGTGCCTTCGCGCGGACCTTGGCCGCTGGCAGCAGGATGCGCCGCCGCTGCCGGCTGCTGAGATCGAACGCGCCCTCGCCCTCCAGTTCCTTCAGCGCGGCACGCAGCGTTTTGCGGCCCACCTGGAGCTGCCGGGCCAGTTCCCGCTCGGCAGGCAGATGCTCTTTCCAATGTCCGGTCTTCATGCCCTGGCGCAGGGTTTGCACCGTCTGGCTAACGAGTGAGAGACGCTGTGGCAGCGCGGGAGTAGTGGTCTTCGTATTCATACGGTTCCCTCGGGGAACCAAAAGACTAGCGGTGCTCCCGACATCCCGCTACCGTAAGATGACATGGCTGTCGGACGCACAGAGCCGCGCTCACAGGAAAAAATCGCCATCCAGTAATGCAGCTCACCAAAGTCACAGACATGAAACACTTCCTCACTCTCTGCCTTCTCGCATCATCGACCATCGCCGCCATTGCTGCTACGCCTGCGGCGGTGAGTGTGGAGAATGTCCGGCGGGTTTTTCACAATGGCGAACACAACGCCTTCACCGACCTCATCCGCTGGCGCGGCAAGTTCTGGCTGGCGTTCCGCAGTTGCCCGGATGGCCATGCGGTGAGTTCGACGGCCTCGGTCATCGTGCTGTCGAGCACGGATGCGAAGACCTGGACGCCTGCGCATCGTTTCTCCGTGCCGCAGCGTGACACGCGCGACCCGCACTTCCTCGCGTTCAAAGACCAGCTCTTCATCTACAGCGGCACTTGGTTCGCGGGCGACGGGCTGCTGCCGCGCGAGAAATACAACTTCGACCAGCATCTCGGCTACGCGGTGTGGACGGGTGACGGCACGACGTGGCAGGGGCCGCGCCATCTCGAAGGCACCTTCGGGCACTACGTCTGGCGGGCCGCCGCGCATGGCGACAAGGCCTACCTTTGCGGTCGCCGCGCTCACACCGGCGCGCGGGAATCGGCGCTGCTCGAAAGCGATGATGGCCTTGTCTGGAAGTTCCGTTCGTTATTTCAGCAAGCACAGGGCAATGAGACGGCCTTCATGTTCGATCCCGATGGCCTGCTCACCGCCCTCTGCCGGAAGTCGGCGGACGAGTCTGACCTCGTGCGCTCACGCCCGCCCTACGAGCAGTGGACCCGGCTGAAAATCCCCGAGTTCATCGGCGGCCCGTTGCTCGTGCGATGGGGCGACCGCGTGCTCGTCGGCGGTCGTCACGTCACGCCCGCCGGTCCGCAGACGAGGCTTTCGTGGTTGATGGACGAAAAGCTCGTGCCCTGCGCCGAACTCCCCAGCGGCGGCGACAACTCCTATCCCGGCTTCGTCGCGCTCGACGACCGTCACGCCCTGGTCTCGTGGTATTCCAGCCACGAAACATCCGCCGACGGCAAACCCATCACCGCCATCTATCTGGCAGACTTGGTGCGGCAGGACTGAAAGCAGCGGTCAGTCTTTCACGGAAACACCTGATGAACCGACTCCCTGATTTTCACGACAAAAAGATTGAGGACAAAAACATGAAAACCTGCATCCCATTTTTCTGTCTCCCATCTTTTTGTCGCCTGCTTGCTTCCGTTCTGTGTTTCATCTCGTCCGCAATCGCCGCTGATGTCGCCACAATCACAAACGAGGAGCTGCCTTCCCTCGTGGCGCTTTATCAGGAGCTGCATGCTCATCCTGAACTCTCGCTGCACGAGGAGCAGACTGCGGCGCGCATTGCCAAGGAACTGCGCGCCGCCGGGCTCGAAGTCACGGAGAAGGTCGGCGGGCATGGGGTGGTGGGCGTTTTGAAAAATGGCGATGGTCCCGTCATCCTCGTGCGCACGGACCTCGATGCCTTGCCCATCCGAGAGCAGACCGGCGTCCCCTACGCGAGCAACCGGATCGTGAAGGACGACCTGGGCCGCGATGTTCCCGTGATGCATGCCTGTGGGCACGATATTCACATGGCCTGCTTCGTCGGCACCGCGCGTGCGCTAGGTCGGCTTCGTGAGACATGGAGCGGCACTCTCGTCATGATCGGCCAGCCGGCGGAGGAGCGCGTCATCGGCGCACGACTGATGCTGCGCGCGGGATTGTATGGCCGTTTCCCCAGGCCGGACAAAGCCGTGGCACTGCACTGCCAGCCCGACCTCGCGCATGGGCGCATCGGGCTGCGTGAAGGCTACGCGAATGCGAACGTGGACACGCTGGAGATTCTCGTGCGCGGCGTCGGTGCGCACGGCTCGCAGCCGCACACGGGGAAGGACCCCATCCTGCTCGCCTCGCAGATCGTCGTGGCCTTGCAGAGCATCGTCAGCCGCGAGGTGAAGCCCGGCGATCCCGCCGTGGTCACCGTGGGCAGCTTTCATGGTGGCACGAAGGCGAACATCATCCCGGATGAAGTGCGCATGCAACTCACCCTGCGCTCCTACAAGACGGAGACGCGCGAGCAACTCATCACCTCCATCAAACGCATCACCCGCAGCCTCGCCGAAGCCGCCGGGATGCCGGCGGACAAAATGCCCGAGGTCATCGTCACCGAGGAGAGCACGGCATCGCTCTACAACACGCCCGCACTCGTCGGCGAAGTGCGCCGCAGCCTGGAGTCCGTCGTCGGTGCCGCGAATCTCGTCACCGTGGACCCCACGATGGGCGGCGAGGACTTCGCGGAGTTTGGTATCACGAAGGAAAAAGTGCCGCTGTGCATGTTCCGCCTCGGCACTCAGGCGCCCGAAGACATCGCCAAGGCAACAGCCGAACGCACACCGCGCCCATCGCTGCATTCACCCTTTTTCAAACCCGTGCCCGAACCCACGATCCGCACCGGTGTGCAAGCGATGAGCACCGTGGTGCTCGACCTGATGCGGAAACAGTGAGCGCTGGGTTCCCTCGGGGAACCAGAAGACTGGGAATGCGTTTGGCGTGAGGTGGCTCATGCTGAGTGTCGTATGAAATGGCTCGCTCTCTCACTGGCCTTTGTCTTCGCGCTCGGGGCTGCAATGCCGCTGGGGGCGCAGGTGGCGGGCGCGGGGAGAGCGGTGGCGATTCCGCCGACGCTGGCGGATGTGGCTTATGGTTCGCATCCGAAGCAGGTGCTGCATTTCTGGAAGGCGAAGTCGGAGCGGCCTGCGCCGCTGCTGTTTTTCATCCATGGCGGCGGCTGGGTGGCGGGGCATCGGCTGAGCACGCTGGAGGGGATGTTGCCGGAGATTTTGAAGGCGGGCATCTCGGTGGTGTCGATTGAGTATCGCTTCGTGACGGAGGCGATGCTGGCGAAGGTGTCGCCGCCGCTGCAATGGCCGCTGGAGGATGCGGCGCGGGCTTTGCAGTTCGTGCGCACCAAGGCGGCGGAGTGGAACATCGACAAGGCGCGCATCGCGGCCTCGGGGAGTTCGGCGGGTGGATGCACGAGTCTGTGGCTGGCGTTTCACGATGACATGGCCGATCCCACCAGCGCCAATCCGGTGGCGCGGGAGTCCACGCGGCTGCTCTGCGCGGCGGTGGACCGGGCGCAGACGACGCTCGATCCGCAGCAGATGAAGGAATGGACGCCGAACAGCGATTACGGCGGCCATGCGTTTGGCTTCATGCCGGATCCGCACGATCTGAAAACGCGCGACACGCAGTTCCCGCAGTTCCTCGCGGCGCGGGAGTCGCTGCTGCCGTGGATTCAGCGCTACTCGCCCATCGCGCATGTGACGAAGGATGATCCGCCCGTGTATCTCCTTTACACCACGCCGCCCGCGATGGGCAAAGACGACGCCGAGGCCCGGCACAGCGCGAACTTCGGCGTGCCACTGCTGGAGAAGCTGCGCGGCTTGGGCGTGGAATGTGAGCTGGTCTATCCCGGTGCGCCGAAGGTGAAACACGCGACGATGACGGCCTATTTGATCGAACGACTCAAAGCGAACTGACCCTCATGCAACCTTCCCTCGTCCTGCAAAAAATCGCCCGTGGTGAAACGGTCATCACGGCCAAGGCTGGCTACACGGACCCGGAGTTGGTTGAACTCGTCGCCTCGTCGGGATTCGATGCGGTGTGGATTTGTCTGGAGCACAAACGCATGGACCCGTCCACGGTCTATGCGTTGATCCAGGCCTGTCGTCTCGGCGGCGCGGATGCGCTCATCCGCGTGAAGCCCTCGAACTACACGGATGTGCTGCATCTCATCGAAGCGGGAGCGCGTGGCATCATGCTGCCACGGGTGGTGCATCCGGATGAAGTGCGTGCAGTGGTGGAGGCGGTGAAGTTTCCTCCGCTGGGTCGTCGTGGTTATGATGGCATTCATGCCGAGGCGGATTTTGGTCGCATCCCGGCAGCGGAGTATCTGGCCACGGCGAATGCGCAGAACTTTCTCGTGGTGCAAATCGAGGAGCCGGAGGTGGTGCCGCACCTCGATGCCATCGCGGCGATGCCGGGCGTGGATGTGCTCTTCGTCGGGCCGGGCGACCTCACGCTGGGGCTGGGAAAGTTCGGCCAGATCGATGCGCCGGAGGTGCGCGCGATTTTGGACGCTGTCGTCGCTGCCTGCCAGCGCCATGGCAAGGTCGCGGCGATTCCTTGCGCGCCTGAGCACGTGCAGAGCTATCACGAGATGGGATTCCGTTTCTTCAATGTGATTAGCGATTACCGGTGTGTCTTCCAAGGCATGAAGGCAGCGCATGCGTCGCTGCAGTTCAAAACATGAACGCCCGATGACAGCGATGACTTCACCACACTCCATGCCCGACACCTCGCCACGCTCCACCGCGTGGCTGATCGTGGGCGTCCTGTGGGTGGTGGCGGCGTTGAACTATCTGGACCGCATCATGGTCACCACGATGCGCGATTCATTGACGACGGCGATCCCGATGACCGATGCGCAGTTTGGCCTGCTCACCTCGGTGTTCCTGTGGGTCTATGGGTTGCTCAGTCCGTTCGCGGGCTTTCTCGCGGACCGGTTCAATCGCAGCCGTCTGATCATCGGGAGCCTGTTCATCTGGTCGTCGTTGACGTGGCTCACAGGACATGCGCGGACCTTTGAGCAACTGATCGTGGTGCGTGCTCTCATGGGCGTAAGCGAGGCGGCGTATCTTCCCGCCGCGCTGGCGCTCATCGCCGACTATCATCGCGGTCCCACGCGCTCGCTCGCCACGGGCATTCACATGACGGGCCTGAGCGTCGGCTCCGCGCTTGGCGGTGTCGGCGGCTGGCTGGCGGAGCGCCACGGATGGAGCGCGGCGTTCGATGTGTTCGGCCTGTTTGGCATCGGTTACGCGCTGGTGCTGGTGTTTATGCTCAAAGATGCGCCGCGTGATGGCGCGGACGATTTGAGCGCAGCCGCACCGCAGCAGGCCAGGCTGGGCGAGGCGCTGCGGAGCTTGTTTGGCAGCGGCGCGTTTCTGTTGCTGCTCGCGTTCTGGAGTCTGCTCGGCGTGGCGGGATGGGCGGTGATTGGCTGGATGCCCACGTATTTCAAAGAGAACTTCCACATTGAGCAAGGAGCCGCCGGCATCTCCGCCACCGCGTATCTCTACACCGCCGCGATGCTCGGCAAACTCATCGGCGGCGCATGGGCGGACCGCTGGAGCCGCACGCAGCCACGCGCACGCATCCTCGTGCCCGCGCTGGGATTGTTCATCGCCGCGCCTGCCGTGCTGCTGGTGGCGAAGACGAGCCTGCTCGCGCTCGGCATCGCGGGCCTGTCGATCTATGGTCTGACGCGGGCGTTCTCCGAGGCAAACCTCATGCCCATCCTCTGCCAGATCAGCGACCCACGCTACCGCGCCACCGGCTACGGCGTGCTGAACATGTTCGGCACCATCGTCGGCGGCATCACCATCTACATCGGCGGCGCGATGCGCGATGCCCACGTCAATGTGAGCCTGCTCTTCACCATCGCCGCCGCAGGTCTGCTCGGCTGCGCGATCCTGCTGATTTGGGTGAAACCCAATGCACCGCGCAACGCAGGTGCCAACAGAGACTCCTGATGAAACGCGAACCCTCGACAACATCGACGAACCCTTTGGCAATCCTCATCGCCCTCACCCTCATGAGCACAATCTGCCTGGCACTCGCCGCGGAATGGGAGCCACTGCCACCGCTGCCGGAAGCCAACGGCGGCTTCGTCGGCGGCGCTTTCGGTGAGGATCTCGTCATCGCTGGAGGCACGAACTGGAAGGACGGCATGAAGCACTGGCTCGATCGCATCTTTGTCTTTGAAACGAGTCGAAACGCGTGGCGCGAAGCAGGCCGCCTCCCCGTCCCCTGCGCCTACGCCGCGTATGGCGTGAACAATGGGCGGCTGTTTTTCGCAGGCGGGAGCAGCGGCGAAACAACCCACGCATCCCTTTCACAAATCGCACGCGACTTCACCGTGCAGACGATTGCCAGCGACACTCCGGCAATCGTCTCCTGCGCCAGCGCCATGCTCGGCCCCGAGTTGTGGATCATCGGCGGCTCACGCGAACAAGGTCAGGGCACGACGATGACGAACGCCTGCCACGCCATCGACACCCGCACCGGCAAGACCCGCCGCCTCCCCGACCTGCCTGTGCCGAGCTTCAGCTCCGGTGCCGCCGCGGCGTGCGGGGGACGCATCTTTGTCTTTGGCGGAGCGCGATGGGATGCCGCGGCGAATGCCGTCGCGAATCTCCGAAGCACCTTCGCCTGGTCGGCCAAAGACGAGCGCTGGGAAACTCTCGCGCCCCATCCCTCCGCCGTGCGCGGCTGCACCGCCGTCGCGCTAGATGAACGCCATCTCTACGTCGCCGGCGGCTACAAAAACGACGCCGAGGAGTTCACCGCCGAAGCCTTTCTCTTCGACACGAAGAATGGTCATTTTCAAAAGTCCAAAGCACTGCCCCACCGCGCCATGACCACGCTCATCCGCAGTGGCGATTTCATCTACTGCCTCGGCGGCGAAGACCAGAAAAAGCACCGCACCGCCGCCGTCTGGCGCATTGCATGTCAGGCCTTGCTCGATGCCACAGGTCACTAAATCCCACCCATTCTAAATCATGAAAACCACACTCATCCTCGCCACATTCCTCTCCACGCTCGGCCAACTCCATGCCGCAGACGACGGCATCACCTGGCTTATCCACTACGACGGCAAATCCTTGCCCGCCGCGCCGTGGACGGCCATCGGCAATCCCGACGCGAAGGTCGAAGCCGATGGTTTGCGGCTCGTGGATGGCGACAAGGAGTTCGCCCACTACCGCGCACCGTGGAAAGCGGGCGCGGATGACGAGATCATCGTCGAGGCGACAGTTAAAACGGGTGCCATCACCGGATCGCAGCCGAAGAAGTCCGCGAAATCCCTATGGCCATGGCGCGATGGCGCACCGGTGATGGTGCAGGTCAGCGATGGCAGACATCAGGAGGGCCTCGTGTTGTTCCCCGCACAAGCGACGAGCTTCACCGACCGCTTCATCCCGATGGACACGGCGACCAGGTTCCATACCTACCGCCTCATCATTCATGGCACGGACATGAGCATGTGGGTCGATGGCGTGAAGAAAGTCGAGGGCCAGGGCGCTTTCTGGAAACCCGCAGGCTCGCCGGAGGCCTTCATCCAGTTTGGATCAAGCGCGAAGACAGCCACTGGTGAGGCGATCTGGCAGTCGGTGAAGCTCGGCACGCGCAAAGCGACCACGCCTTTGCCAGCATCACCGATCAAGCTCACCGTGAGCGAGCCGTGGGACATCCCACGCGACGACATCCGCCAGACGCGGCCTTATCTCTACGACATGGGCAAGGGCCTGCTACTCATGAGCGTCGCTCAGGGGCCGGATGCCTTTTATGAGCCGTATGGACTGCTCAAATCGACCGACGCAGGCAAAACATGGTCGCCCATCCCCGGCCTCGACAAACTCGACACCACTCCGTTGCCATGCCTGCGCAGGCCCGATGGGATAATCCTCGCCATGTCACGCTGGACCCGCACACAGCCGGATGGACGCGTGGTTGGGAAGACGGTGCATCTGAATGCGGATGCGACGAGCTTTGAGATGATCGATAACGAGATCCGTTTGCCAAAGGAGTTCACCAATGAGGCAAAAGACGATCAAATCATCTGCGAGCGCCACATTTGGAACGATGACGACGGCGGCGCGACGATGGTCGTGTGGAGTCGCAAGGCGGTGAAACTGCCCGATGGCCGCAACAACACCGTGCGCATGTCCCACCTCATGCGCAGCACCGATGAAGGCAAGACGTGGACGTATGTTTCCACCATCGGCCCCGGCGGCGAGCCGTCCGTGTGCCGTCTCAGCGCCACGGAGCAAACCGCCGTCATTCGCGGTGATCGCGACTCGTGCATGAAGCAGATGTTCTCCCATGATGCGGGCAAGACGTGGAGCAAGCCCATCAAGCTCGAAGTCGGCAGAGTGCTGCCCGACCTCGTGCTCATGAGCAACGGCGTGCTCGCCTGCAGCTACGGACGTCCCGCCAGTTGCCTCATGTTCAGCCTCGACGGCGGCAAAACCTGGCCCAGCCACCACGTCATCTCCGACAAGGTCGGCTTCAACTACACCAGCATCCGCGAAATCAGCCCCGGCAAGCTGCTCTACATCCACGACGCACCGAAAATGAATGCGATGATGATCGAAGTGGAGCGGTCCAACCCATAGCCAAGGCCGAGTCACTATGAAACGCATCCCAGCACTCATCACCGCCCTGCTGCTGTCACCGCTCGCCTCTCTTCATGCAGATGAAACCTCCACCATTCAGATCACCGACCGCACGGTCATCTTCAAACACACAAACACCAATCCGAAGGACCCGACGAACAAAAGCGGCTACAATCTCGGGCCGAGCCTCGCGCTGCTGCCGGATGGGCGGTTGATGGCCGCGTGGTTCTCGTCGCCATCGGAGGGCGCGGAGTCGCAGCGGATCGTGCAGGCGTTTTCATTGGATCAAGGCCGCACCTGGGGCGCGGCGACCGTCTTGCAGGACATTGCGGGCAAGGCCGACTTCGATCCCGCGCTGTTCGTCGTCGGGACGGAGACCTTTTTGTTCTTCTCCGCTTTCGATCCGCAGATCGACATCTATTTCCGCCGCAGCAGTGACTCGGCGAAGACTTGGACCGAGCCGGTGAAGATCAACCAGCCCAATCACACCACACGCTCGAATGGCATTCAGTTGTCCACTGGCGAGTTGCTCGTTCCGCTTCACACACGCGGCACGAAGGCCGGCGGCGTGATGAAATCGCGCGATGGCGGCAAGACGTGGACGCGTTTCGGCGCGGTGGCCAATCCGGAAGGCCAGGGCGGCGAGCCGACCATTGCAGAAACGAAGTCCGGCAAGATCCACATGATCCTGCGCACGAAGGACGGCCAGCTCTGGCGCTCCATCAGCACCGACAAAGGCGAGACATGGAGTGCGCCTGAAAAGACCGGCCTTACTGGGACCTCGAGTGCTTCGCATCTGCTTTGCACACGCGATGGCACGCTCGTCCTCACCTACAACCCCGGCCCCACGCCTCTGCGCTTTCCACTACTCATTCGCACGTCCCGAGACGAAGGCGCGACGTGGAGCGAGCCAACACTCCTCGCAGATCGCCCCACAAAAGTCGGCGGCTGGTCCATCTGCTATCCCACCCTGACCGAACTCCCCGACGGCACGCTCACCGCCATCTGGGCCCAGATCAAAGGCTCGCCCGGCGAGCTGTATGGCGACATTCACGCGGCGCGAGTGGTTCTGAAAAAGAGGTCCTAATAACAGATGCTCACACCCCTACTCCAAGCCATCATCAGCCTCCTGTTCCTGCTCTTTGTCTTTGGACTCATCGAGCACGTCTTTGGCAACAAGCGAGGCAGGCTTCCGAGGAAGCGTGAGCTGTTGCTGGACTTGCTTCATGGGGCCTTCAATCAAGTTGTCACGCGCTGGCTAACGGGTGTGGCGGTGGTGGCGCTGGCGGTGGCCATTCTCACGCCGCTCGTCATAGGCGGTGTTGATGCGCTGGATACAAAGGGCCAGTTCAAAGGCTTCGGCCCTGTGGGCACGGCTCCGCTGTGGATGCAATGTGTCGCAGCGGTCATCCTGGGCGATTTCCTGCTCTACTGGATTCACCGCCTGTTTCATCGCGGGCGCTTGTGGCCGTTTCATGCTGTTCATCACAGCTCCGAGCAGCTCGACTGGATCAGCACCTTCCGCAGCCATCCGCTGAATGAGATCATTGGCAATCTCATCCTCACCGCGCCTTTTCTGCTGCTCGGATTCTCACCCGCCGCTTCCTTTCTCTCGCCCGCGTTGCTCGGCCTTTACACCATCTTCGTGCATTCGGATGTGAATTGGGGCTTCGGCCCGCTGCGCTACGTCATCGTCTCGCCTGCATTCCACCGCTGGCATCACTCCAAGGCTTCCGAAGCCATCGACAAGAACTTCGCCAGCCTCCTGCCACTCTGGGACCTGCTCTTCTGCACCTGCTATTTCCCACCCGACCTCACCCCATGTGATTTCGGCATCCATGAGCCCATTTCACGAAACTGGTGGGGACAAATGCTGCATCCGTTTCATCGTAAAAAAGATCCGCCACCCTTTCCGATAGCCCAATGACACACTCCACCCGCCCCGCTCGCCGTCGTTTGCAGCTCTGGACGCTGCGCCTCATGATCGCCTTGATGCTTACCGGACTGCCGGGTGCTCTGGCACCGGGAATCGCGTTCCGAAAGTTCTGCTGGCTGATGGGTTACCCTGCGCCGACCCTTTCCCCGCTGGTCGTCTATCTGTCAGGAAACGCGGGCTACGCTTACTTTGCCCTCGGAATCCTCTTCTGGGCCATCTCGCGTGATTTGCAGCGCTACCAGCCGCTCGTGCGCATGAGTGGCTGGATCATGGTCATCGCCGGTCCGGCTTATCTTTCCATCGATCTGCAATGCCCGCTGCCACTGTGGTGGGTGCTGATGGACAGCCTCAGTTGCTTGCTCATTGGCCTGACGCTGCTGTGGGCTTGCCCGCCATCTACATCCGAAAAGTGCATCAACTAGCTCTAACGCAAGGATACACACTTGTGACTCACTTCGCGCACTGTCTGCATCCAGCATCGAGCGATGATCAACGTCCTGAACGACGCCATCGCTGGCACCAGTAGCAGCAGCAACGGCGTGTTCACGAAGGTGCAGAGGGCTGATGGCAGCTACCAGCAGTGGCAGATGCAGATGCTCTTCGACAAGCTGGATGAGCTAATCAATGCGCTGAGAAGGTAGATTCTCAGCATGGTGGTCGTTAAGGATCATCCCACCCGACGATTGCCTTTCGCCATGCTGAAATCCATTCCCGCTCTCCTCACCCTCATCATCCTTGCGCTCGTCGTTCAAGCCCGGGCTGACGAACCGCGCCTCAACCTCATCCGGCCGGATGGCTCGGCCCTGCCCATCGTGGTGGCGCAGGATGCCGCACCGCACACGCGGGCGGCGGCGGTGGAGCTGGCGGCGCACCTCGAGAGCATCGGTGGCGTGCGGCCCGAGGTGATCGAAGGAGCGCCCGATCCTCTGCCCGCGCAGGCCATCTGGGTGGGCTATCAAACCGCTCTCGACCGCCTTTTCCCCGGTGCGGATTTCACTCTGAAGCATCCCGAGGAAGTCTTGCTGATCGGCAACGAAAACCACATTGCTATTGCGGGACGGGATCGGTGGGACCCGAAGTATTCCGTGGTCGAAGGCCGGCGCTTTCCCATCACGGACCAACAGCAGGAATACGGCACCGCCAATGCCGTGTTCACCTTCCTGCAGGATCACGTCGGCGTCCGGTGGTTCTATCCCGGTGAGACGGGGACGGATTATCCAGGACGGGAGGCACTGAACATCGCCCCGTTTCAGCTTCGCTATCATCCGCAATTCCGCTCCCGCATCGGATTGTTCAATCAACTGGCTCGCGGTTACATCAAGGAGAACGACATGCAGCGTTGGGCCAAGCATCAGCGGCTCCTGCTGGATTCGTTCACCTTCGATGGCGGGCATTATTTCAAAGACTGGTGGGAAAAATACGGCGAGACGCGGCCAGAGTTGTTCGCGCTGCAGCCTGATGGCACGCGGGGCACGTTTCCGAAGGATCCCATGCGCCGGAAGCTCTGCGAGGGCGAGCCGCTCCTGTGGCAAACGTGGCTGGATGAGCAGGAAAAGAGACTGGACGCCTATCCGCATCACGACGTGCTCTACACGATGGCCAACGACAGCTACTACGAGGGCCATTGCACCGATCCCCGCTCCCGTGCGTGGGATCCCGCCCCGGCGGAGACCGACGTCCGCGTCCGTATGTCCTGGGCCAATGGCGTCACCGAGGAATGGCCGCCGCTTTCGGATCGCTACGTGCGTTTTGCCAACAAGCTCTCCGAACTGGCCGAGGCGCGCTTCCCCGGCCGAGATTTTCTCGTGATGATGAACGCCTATGGTGAGGCGGGAAAGCCAGCTCCCGTGAAGGCCGTGCCGCGCGATAACATCCTCGTCGTCTCCGTTCACAATTTCATCCTGCGCCACGAAGCGATGCGGAAGGAGGAGAAGCAGCAGTTCGCCGACTGGGCGAAAGTCTCCAAGCAGTTGTTTTGGCGGCCCAATCTCGGCAACCAGGGCGGCACGCAGACGGGCTTTCCAGACGTGCCCTTCCAGCAGGCCATGGAGGACATGCGCTTCGCCGCCGAGCACGGAGTCATGGGCGTGTTCTTCGATTCGCTCTTTGAGCACTGGTCTCCGAATGCGCCCTTTTTCTACCTGCTCAGCCAGCTCACTTGGAACCCCTACGCGGATGGCAATGCGATCCTGGAGGACTACTACCGGCGCTGCTACGGTCCGGCGGCTGGCCCGATGAAGGAGTATTGGAAACTCATGGAGCGCACCCGGCAGAAGATGGTGGACACCATCGCGCTGCCGCGTGTGAGTGTGCTGCGCTCGCACCAGTTTTATACTGACGAGGTTTTGCGACAAGCCCACGCCCACCTCACCGCAGCAGGGCAAGCCACCGAAGGCAATCCAAAGTATGCCGCGCGTGTCGCCTTCACCCGCACCGCACTCGTCCACACCGAGGCGCTGGTCGGCATCCGCGCCCTGATGGAGAAAGCGGAAAATGCGCCGAAAGAGCGAGAGGCCATTCATGCGCAGGTGCTGGAAAAGTGGACCGCCTGGGAGGCGATGGCCGAGCATTTCCCTCCATACTCGATCGCGACCAAGCGCCTGGGCTTTGATCCCAGCGCCCCGAAAGCCGAGCGCGGTGAGAAGTCCACGGACAGCCGCAGGATCATGGGCTTTCACCCCAGCTCACCGCTCTCGAAGCGCGCCCTGCGCGAGATGGCCGCCGGCAAGGGGCTCGACTTGGAGTGAGGGTTTCACCGAATGCGGATTTCGTCCGGCGTTGATAACCTTGAGGCTTTCGCGTTGGGCCAAGGATCCACCTTCTTCAAAAAGATCGTCCCAACCCTTTTGCATCTCATGAACCGCCTGAACGTCACCCTCCTCACCGCCCTTCTGCTGGCTCCTCTGGCCACTCTGCACGCCGTTGACGATGGCGTCACCTGGCTGACACACTACGATGGCAAATCCCCGCCCGCATCGCCGTGGGCCTTGATGGGCAAAACCAATGCCACGGTTGAAGATGGCGTGCTGCGACTGAGCGATGACTCGAAAGACGAATCGGGCGCCTTTGAAGCCGAGTGGACTGGCGATCTTGAGGGCAAGGAGATCATCGTAGAGGCGCGGGTAAAACTTGTGGGGATGATCGGCCATCGTGACTCGCCGACAGCGACATGGCCGCAGCGTGATGGTGCCCCAATTTGCATTCAGATCAGTGATGGCAAACACGAGGAGGGAATCTTGCTCACACCGGCACAGGACAAGCACGCCGAAGCAGCCAAAGGCTATGTGCGCACACTGACAGATCGTTTTGCTCAAGCGAACACAAGCGACGACTTCCACACGTATCGGCTCATCATTCGTGGCGAGGACATGGCGGTGGAAATGGATGGCAAACGCATCATCGAGGGCCGCGATGCCTTTTGGCGACCGGCGACATCGCCGCGCAAGTTCATCCGCTTTGGCTCCACCTCGAAGCCGTTTACTGGCGAGGCTCAGTGGGAGTCTGTGCGGCTCGGTTTGCGGTCGGCGACAACAGCGGCGGTGGCGAAATCGCCGCTGAAGATCACCGTCAGCGAGCCGTGGCCGCTCAACGTGGAGACAAAGAACACCGAATCGCGTCCCTACCTCTATGACATGGGACAAGGTCTTCTTTTGACCAGCAATCCCCAGGGCAGCGATGCCTTGCTGGAGCCTTACATCGTGCGCCGCAGCACGGACGCGGGCAAAACGTGGCAGGCCGTTGCGGGCACCGAGCAGAACAGCGATTCACCGCAGGAACTCGTGCGCCTCGCCGACGGGCGCATCCTCGGGCCATCGCGTTGGACGCACTTGCAGCCGGACGGCACGCTCACGGGCAAAACCACGATCCTCGATGCCAGGGCGGAGACTTTTGCCATGCACGACAGCACCATCACCATGCCGAAGGAGTTCATGCCGGCGAAGGCCGGTGAGGTGCTGCTCTTTGAACGCCACATCTGGGCTGAGAACGATGGCAGCATCACCGCTGTTGCCTGGAGCCGCACGAATCAACGCGATGCTCAAAAGCACTTCGTCGTCACACGCCAGACCCATTTGCTGCGCAGCACCGATCTCGGCAAAACCTGGACCCACCTCGCTCATATCGGGCTCGGCGGCGAGCCCGCCGTCGTGCGTCTCAGTGACAGCGAATGGCTTGCTGTCACTCGGCCCGATGCCCACATGTCGAACCTGCTGCAGCATCGCTCGCTCGATGGCGGCAGGACGTGGGCCTTCGAACGCACGCTCGAAGAAGGCAGCGTCATGCCGGATCTCGTGCTCATGAGCCACGGTGTGCTCGCCTGCAGCTATGGTCGCCCCGTTTCCAACCTCATGTTCAGCCTCGACGGCGGTCGCACTTGGCGCGATCACCGCGTCATCTCCGACCGCGCCAACTTCAACTACACCGCCATCCGCGAGATCAGCCCCGGCCGCCTGCTCTACATGCACGACGGCCAGATCCCCGGCAGTCTGGCACGGATCAACTCCCTCTACATCGACGTGGAGAAGGCGAAGCCAGCAAACAGGCCCTCGCCCAACAAATGATCCGTCTTCTCCTCGCTCTTCTGTCAACAGCCACACTTCATGCAGCCGATGCAGTTGTGGTTCGCGGCACGGCCGTCATCGACGGCGCATTGGAAGAGTCGTTCTGGTCGCAGGCCCCCGCGCAATCCGACTTCACGGTGTTTCAAACTGGCAGACAGGTCGACGACACCACGTTCCGGCTCGCGCACGATGATGCATGGCTTTACATCGGCATCGATTGCCGGCACGAGTCGCTGAAGTTTCTTCAGCCTGCCGTGAAGGGACATGACCGTGGCGCGATGAAAGATGAGTCGGTCGAGGTGTTCCTCACCCCGCGAGTGACGGAGCCTGCATACTTTTACCACTATGCGCTGAGCTTCGGTGGCGCGCGCGACGAGCGGATCATCACCGGTCCGAATGTGAAGGACTATTGGGACGTGCCCTGGCGCTCGACCACTCGACGCACGGATCGCGGTTGGACGGCAGAGATCGCGGTGCCGCTTTCCCTGCTGCGCGCCGGCGGCGGATTTCACGACCTGCGGCTCAACGTGGCGCGCAATCGACGCATGCCGGTGATTGACTCACAGAACGTGGTCATCAGCGAAACGCGCGAGAGCAGCAGTTGGTCGCCCGTGAAGAGCAGCTTTCATGAGCAGACTGCGTTTCGTGCTGTCACGGGTTTTCCTGCCGCTCTGGCGATCCGCGAGCCGCCGCTTGTGGGCATCAGCAAGGCGAGCGCTGAGATGTCGGCAGCCCGTGTCAGCCTGAAAAATCATGGAGCCGCCGCAGCCAAGGTGCGCCTCACCATCGGATCAACTCGTGGAGCGGTGTTGCAACTGGAGCCCAAACAGATCCTCGAAACGCAGCTCGCCTTGCAGGATCCCGACCCGGAGCAGGCGGAGGTGAGGTTGCTCGATGCCGCCACGGATGAAGTGCTTGGCACCGAGGTCATCGAGGACACGAGCGCGTGGCGACCTCTCACGGCCTTCCTGGATCGCAACTACTACACCAGCGAAGCCGAGGCGGTGATTCACTACCGGGTCAATCCGAGCACAGGGCTGAAGCTGGTGGCGCGTTCGTCGGAGGGGAGTGAACTCGGAAGCGTCTCTCCCGTGCCTGTCAGCGGTCAGCTCAAGGTTCCGCTGAGCGAGTTCATCACACTGCAACTTCAGCGTGACAAGCGGGTGATCTTTGAACTCAAGCTGCCCCTGCGGAGGCTGCCGCCGCAGCCGGGAGCGGAGTGGAAGATCGATCAAGCCCAAAGTGTGGTATTGAACAACGGCCGGCCGTTTGTGCCCTTCGGCATGATCATGTCCGGCGTGCGTGACGACGATGAAGCTGCGTTCAAGCAGCTTGCCGCTCATGGATTCAACACCTTCGTCGTTTGGAACAAGACCACACCGCAGGGCATGGCCAACTACCAGCGGCTGGCGGCGAAACATCGTCTCGCCCTCGTCAGCGCCCCCGACGAATGCGCCGAGCCGATCCTCTGGGACGCGCACGCCCGCTATGACGGCGAGCTTTTGAAACAGGTGCGGCGCATCACGGATTCGCAAAACCTCACCCAGCTCAAGAACGTACTGACGCTGCCGGTCTCGCTTCCTGAACGCGAGGCGATCTACGGCGAGTTCTTCCACAAGAACCTCGATCGCATGATCGCCGGAGTCGAAGCCGTGAAGCACGCGCCGAATCTCGCCGCGCACTTCATCATGGACGAACCGCTTCCCAAAGAGGCGTTCAACCAGGTGAAGTTCGGCCGGGAATACTTTGCCCGAGTCCGACAAGCCGATGGCTACCATCCGGTCATCGTCAACTACTCCAGCCACATCCCCGAAGGCACGGACTACACGAATTGGTGCGACATCCTCGTCACCGATCCCTATTGGCATCCGCCTGCGGGAGACGACGTGCGCAGCACACCCAATCACGTCGCCAAGGTGACGTGGATGACCCGGCAACGAGCCGAGACGGCACGACAGCCGGTGTGGCAAATCCTGGCCTGTCCGCGCTGGAGCCGACTCTACAAGCGACCGCTGACGGCTGCCGAGATCCGCTGCCAGACCTGGCTCGCCCTCATCTATCGAGCCACGGGCATCTTCACCTTCGCCTATGGCAACATGCGCGAGACGGACTGGCAGACGTGCCAGCAACTCGGCCATGAGATCAGCCTGCTCGCGCCTTTCATCGCAGGACCAGTGTCATCGAGTGCGATCCGATATGAGCGAGCGGTGCTGGACGCGGCGGAAGACGTTCCCAGCTTTGTTGAATCCCCCTTTGAACCGAAAGCCGAGCGTTACCCGGATGTCCACGTCGGCATCTTCCAGAACGATAATGGGCAAGTCATCCTGCTGGCCGCGAACAGTCGTCATCACCCTGTGCGTTGCCGTTTTGATTTCGACCAAATGACAGCCGCACGGCAGGTTTTTGGCGAGCAAAGCATGGAACTCCGCGACCATGGTTTCAGCGACATCCTGGAGCCGTATGCGACTCGCGCCTGGTATGTGCAAAGCACGGGCGACACGGATGCCAAAGCGCTGCGTGTGCAGCAGACTGTGCTGAAGCCCGACCTCATGAAAGTGGAACCGTTTCTCCCCGGCGGCTTCCGAAAAGGCCACAAGAACGTGCTGCCCAACCCCAGCTTCGAAGACATCACCACCGCAGGATGCGCCGACTACTGCCTCATGACGCCCGGTGCGACGATTCACGAGAACGGAGCCCGCTTCGGCAAACGCTGCATCCAACTCACCAAGACCACCAACCGCGGCTACGAGCAGCTGATGTTGCGCTGCGATCCCGTGAGCGCCTCCGCGCAAAACTACACGCTCTCCGTTTACCTCAAGGCCGACCACAACGGACGCGATGCGTGGCTGCGCGGCATGAAGATGAACGCCGAAAAAGAGCATGGCGAAGCCATTGCGCTCAAACTCAGCACCGAGTGGCAACGCTACTCCATCACGGGCCTGATTCCCGCCAACGTGAGCGAAGCCAGCTACGAAATCCGCCTCCGCGAGCCCGGCCAGATCTGGATCGACGGAGCCCAGCTGGAACTTGGCGCAACGGCGACCGAGTTTGAGGAATAGATGAGGCCTTATCCCATCTTCCGATATGCCGAGGGTGCCTTGCCGAAGCGCTTCTTGAAAACCCGGGTGAAGTAGAAGGGACTGCTGAAGCCGCATTGCCCGGCGATGTCTTGAATCGTGCGGCTTGTTTGCTCCAGGAGGCGGGCGGCTTGTTGGATGCGGCGTTCGTTGAGCCAGCTCATGGGGCGCTGGCCGGTTTCGCGTTTGAAGATGCGGCCGAAGTAGATGGTGTTCATGCCGGCGGCTTTGGCCCAGTCGTCGAGCATGATGACCTCCTTCAGCCGTTCGTTGGCCCATCGTTGGGCATGGAGGATGCGATCCACGATCTCGCGCCCGGCCACGGCTTGCCCACCAGAGCGCACGGGGGCGCGGAGATGCGAGAGGATGTAGCCGAGCCATTGCAGCACGGCTCCGTGTTTGATGAACTCGCTGCCAGGCGTGTTGGAACTCAGCGCGGCCATCACTTTTTCAAAGTTGATGATGTATTCCTCGCGCGAGTGCCAGCGTTTGCGTCGGGGCATGGCACGCTGGAGCAGAATGTTGGGTTCGCTACCTTGGGAGACGGCGAGTGAGGCGCTGAGGCTGATGGCGGGATGCTTCGGATCGTGGCCGAACTCGAACTCATCAGCCCCGCGGATGATGAGCAGGTCGCCAGCCCTCAACTCGTAGCGTGTGCCGTTCAGCTCACACCAGCAGATGGAGGCTTTCACGAAGAAAAAGGCGACCATGTGCGCGGTGAGCCGCGAGCGCTCGATGTGCCAGTCTGGATAGCCTGCGAACTGCCCGAACCAGTGCACCTGCACGCCGTAGCCGCCCTCGTGGACGAGGGGCCATTCGTGATGATGTGGGAGCCAGAGCATGGTTGAAATAATACAGCTTTGCAGGGTTCAATGTCCATGGCCTGAACGAAGAATCAAGTCCAGACTCGACGTAGATTTAGCGTTGCCGCCCACATGAAACCCATCCGCACCATCGACGCACTCGAAGACGAACTGAGCCGCCCGACGCAGGGTGTGCTGGACACGCTGCGCGCGCTGGACGGCGATGTGATGGTGCTTGGCGCTGGCGGCAAGATGGGACCGACGCTGGCGCGGATGGTGCGGCGGGGCTTGGATGAGATTGGGCAGAAGAAGCGGCAGGTGATCGCGGTGTCGCGATTTTCTTCAGCGAGCGTAGTGCAGTCGCTTCAACGGCATGGTGTGGAAACGATCGCGTGTGACCTGACGGATCGTGCGGCGGTGGCTGTGCTTCCGGAGGTGCCAAATGTCATCTTCATGGCGGGACAGAAGTTTGGCACCAGCGAGGCGCCGGAGTTGACCTGGGTGATGAACACGCTCGCCCCGGCTATCGTGGCGGAGCAATTTGCGAAGTCGCGCATTGTGGTGTTTTCGACGGGTTGTGTTTATCCGCTCGCGCCCGCAAGTGGCCCTGGATCGCGGGAAGACGATCCGCTGGGGCCGCCAGGTGAGTATGCGCACTCGTGCGTCGGACGTGAGCGGGTGTTCACGCATTTTGCGAAGCAGCACGGCACGCGCGCGCTGATGTTCCGGCTCTGCTACGCCATCGACCTTCGCTACGGCGTGCTGTGTGATGTCGCCTCGAAGGTGGTGCAAGGTTTGCCGGTGGATGTGACGATGGGCGCGGCGAATGTGATCTGGCAGGGCGATGCGAATGCACGGGCGATTCAATGCCTCGCGCACACGGCGACACCGCCGCCCGCGCTGAATGTCACGGGCATCGAGCGCGTGTCGATCCGCTGGCTGGCGCAGCGCTTTGGCGAGTTACTGGAGCGCGAGCCGATCTTCACGGGCAAGGAAGGTGAGACGGCGTGGCTTTGGGATGCCTCGCGCTCGTATGAGTTGTTCGGTTCGCCCACCGTGTCGTTGGACGAGATGATCGAGGCCACCGCGCAGTGGCAGCGGCAGGGCGGAGCGACCCTTGGCAAGCCCACCCACTTCGAGACCACCGATGGACGCTTTTGATTTTCGCCAACAGCTCAACTTGGGCCTCGCGTTCCCCGCGCATCCGCTCGCGCTCACATCGTCGCGCAAGCTCGATGAGCGGCGGCAGAGGGCATTGACGCGCTACTACATCGCCTCGGGTGTGGGCGGCATCGCGGTCGGCGTTCACACCACGCAGTTTGCGATCCGCGATGCGCGGGTGGGCTTGTTTAAGCCGGTGCTGGAGCTTGCGGCTGAGGAGATGAATGTGGCTGCGGCTTTAGCCGCATCGGATTCGGCTAAAGCCGAAACTACTTTCTCCAATCACCTCGTGCGCATCGGCGGGGTGTGCGGCGCGACCGCGCAGGCAGTTGCTGAGGCGGAGTTGCTGCATGAACTCGGCTATCACGCCGCACTGCTGAGTCTCGGTGCGATGCGTGACGCCAATGAAGATGCGTTGATTGCACATTGCCGCGCCATCGCAGTGATCATGCCGGTCGTCGGGTTCTACCTCCAGCCTAGCGTCGGTGGACGTGTGCTTCCCCATGCCTTCTGGCGTCGGTTTGTGGAGATTGAAAACATCGTCGCCATCAAGATCGCGCCGTTCAATCGCTACCAGACGCTCGATGTTGTGCGTGCGGTGATCGAAGCCGGACGCGACGACATCGCGCTCTACACGGGCAATGACGACAACATCGTCGCCGACTTCCTCACGCCGTTTCGCATCGCGGGCAAAGAGCGCCGCATCTTGGGCGGCCTGCTCGGTCATTGGTCGGTGTGGACGAAACGCGCGGTCGAGTTGCTGAAGCGCTGCCGCAATGCTGATGCCACGCCGGAGCTACTGCGTCTCGGCGCCGAAGTCACCGATTGCAATGCCGCCTTCTTCGATGCTGCCAACGGCTTCCGAGGTTGCATCGCCGGTCTGCACGAAGTGCTGCGCCGCCAGGGTATCCTGGAGGGCATCTGGTGCCTTGATGAGCACGAAACGCTTAGCCCAGGCCAACTCGCTGAGATTGACCGCGTCTATCGCACCTATCCGCATCTCCACGACGACGACTTCGTCGCCACTCATCGCGATGAGTGGCTGAAATAATAAACGCAACACGTAACTACCCAATGAAAACAAGCATCCCCACCCAAATCAGATCATGCCTCGCGCTTCTGGCCCTGGCTCTTTCCTTGCTGCCAGCGCACAGCCTTCAGGCCCAGAATCGCATTCCGTTGCAGATCGACTGGCCTGTGAAGGCTGATGTCGCCTTTCCTGTGTATTGCGGGTTCTCGTCTCCCAAGGGAGCACTGCGGGAGACGGGGCAAATCAGTGTCGTGGACGGTGCGGGGCAGGTCGTGGCGGCAGAGGCTGAGCCGCTTGCCCGTTGGCAACCGGATGGCTCGCTAAAGTGGGTGGGGCTGCATTTCATGGCGAAACGTGGCGTGGCGTATTTTGCCACAGCAGTGCCTCCGACGATGAAGGCGGGTGTGATCGCGAAGGATGGGGCTGATGCCATTCTCATCGACACGGGCGCTGCGAAGTTTGAGTTGCCAAAGCAGGGTGCGCTGCTGGGCCGGGTGATGATTGGTCAGAGTGTGATTGCGCCTGGAGGAAGTGCGTGTCTGACGGTGAAGGATCAGGCAGGACGTATGGCGGATGAGTTGAAAAGCGATGCGCCCAAGATCGAGTATCAGGGCGGCAACTTCGTCGTCGTGCGGCGAGAGGGTTTGCTGAAGACGGCGACGGACGAGGCGCTGGCGAAGTATGTGGTGCGGCTGGAGTTCCTGGCTGGCAGCGCGACGGTGAAGATGCAGCATTCGTTCATCGTCACTGAGGACACGAATAAGACGCAGTTCGCTGACATCGCGGTGAACGTGCCGTTGGTGAAGGCGGCTCAGCGGCGGGTGATGTTTGACGCTGATGAAGGAGTGGATGATACGCTGGTTTCTGACACGCTGGCCGCCGGAGAGTCGGCCTATATGTTGCAGAACGATTACTGGCATCACGGACAGAAGACGAGCGAGCGTGAGGTGAAGCTGCCGCATGTGGAGTTCAAGATGACGGCGGTGGGAACACCCGAGAAGCCCGTGGCGATTGGGAGCTACGCCGCCGCTGAAACAAATGCAGGCGGTGCGCTCATCGCCATGCCGAATGCGGCGAAGCTTTTCCCGAAGGAGTTCGAGGTCACGCCCGATGCCATTGTTGCGCATCTGTGGTCATCGCGGCGCGGGCGGATGCTGGATTATCGGGCCTCGGCGCTGGTAGATCATTGGGGCCGTGATTGGGTGGCGAAGAAGCATCCGGGCGGCATCGCGACTATGCAGGCGAAGGACACGAATGCGCAAGGCTCCGCGCGCACGCATGATCTGTGGCTGCACTTCTTCGATGCGAGCACCGCGAAGGAAGTCGCGGGGATCGGTGCGCTGTGCTCGCAGCCGCCGGTGTGCGTGCAGGACCCGCAGTGGATGCGCAAGACTGAGGCGCTGGGCTTTATCCATCCGTATGACCCGCAGCGCTTCGGCAAGCTGGAGAAATTCCTGCGTGATGCGGTGGAGACGTATGTCGTCGGTGCGGAGCGGCGCTGGGGTGACTACGGTTTCCTCGATTACGGCGCGGGCATGCACACGTATGATGGCAACAAGCTGCCGGGCGAGGAAATGCCGCGGCTAAACTATCGTTATGCCGATCACATGTATCATGCGCAGACAGCGCTCTGGCAGGCTTATGCTCGCAGCGGGGATCGCATGTATCTCGACTACACGGCGGCGCTGCATCGGCACATGGCGGACTTTAAGTTCGCGCATGTGGCGGGCAAAAATCGCAGCCTCGGTTCGCGTGTCGGCTTGAATGGCTCGGAGGACAATCCGCATTACTGGAACGGCACGGAAGACCGCTTCGGCGGCGGTTTGCTCAATGGACATCAAGGCTTCGATCTCGAGGGTTTCCTGCTGCATCGCTACCTCACGGGCGACCGCTGGAGCGAGGAGGTGATCGTGCGCAGCGGCGAGACGTTTTTGCAGCGGTTCGATTTCGACGCGCTGCCGCAGATCGGCGCATCGAGCGATGGAGCGCAGCCTTTCCTGCTCGCGGCACCGCTTTACCTGCACACCGGCGACAAGCGTTATCTCGAAGCATTGGACAAGATCCGCGCCCGCATGATCCGGCTCGATACGGCCACGGGTTGGGCCGATCCCGACTACTTCGGAGCTTGGGAGAAGTATCACATCAAGATCGCCGGTGCGCTGATGGACTGGCGAGCCACGGGCAATGCCACGACGCAAAAGATGCTCGTGGAGCGAGCCTTTCCCATCTGGCTGCGTGAGCCGCCGGTGCCGGATTTTGGCTACATGGAGCAGAGCGGTTACTTCGCCAACTTCGCGTGGCGCATGACGGGCGATGTCCGTTATGCCGAGTTGATGGAGGAGCGCTTCAATCGCGTGCTCTTTGAGTATTTCGATGCGCAGGGAAATCGCCGTGATGTCTCGGCCATTCGCGGCGCACCGGATCGGAATGGCAATCACGCCTTCAACTTCCTGGAGACAGCTTTCTATGGCATGGACCTGCTCGCCGCCACCGAAGGCAAACGTGCGCACTTCATCGAGGCAGACACTGGCCCCAAATGCCACGACGTGGAGATTCACTTCGCCAAAGAGCGACACGAGCCGCTGAACTTCGAGCTGAGGTTTGATCACGGTCACGACATGCAAGTCACCTGGACACCCACTGGCTACGGCCGTTCCCAGCGAGACTACGATGTCGGCCCGGTGCACTGGGATAGCCACACGAACTACTTCACCAAAGAAGCCCCAGGCTTTGGCGGCGGCTATGCCCAGCTCGAACTCGGCGCTGAGACTGTGGAAGGCGAGTATCGCTTCACCAACGTGCCGATGCTCTTCGGCCACAATGCCAGGCGTCTCGTGCTCGCAGCGCCAGATGGCATCATCTTGCGAGCCATTCATGACCAGCCGCCCCTCTGGCACTTCATGATCCCCGCTGGCAAAAGTGGAGCCATCTATGCCAGCAAGCCCATCAACCTCGACATCGGCGGCAAGCGAACCGCGTTCAAAGGTGGCGATTGGTTGCCGTTGCATGGCACCACGAGCGACCAGATGGCTTCCATCAAAACCAGCGGACTGGTGTTTGTCGCCTTCCGTGGCGGCATTCCGCCGGTGTTGGCTCAGCACGATCCCAAGCTCTACTTCGTGCCCAAGGTCATCCAGGAGCAAATGCCTGCGCGAGAAGCTTCGGAAGTCATCAAACAGGAAGGCGAATACATCGAAGGCATCGCAGGCAAGGCGCTGCTGCTCACCGGCAATCGCAGTCTCAAAATCCCACGCGGCAAACAAGTCAGCTCCGGCATCTTCGAGCACATCAACTACCACGAAGGCACGCTGGAGTTCTGGTTTCAGCCTCGCTGGAGCACCGGCATGGGAGCCGAGACCTCTGAGAAGTATGTCATCACCGGCGGCATCTGGCCCCTCACGCTGAAACGCTACGCCGGTGACGATCAAGACCCGCGCGCAGGCAACGTCTTCCGTTTCGACGCCACCTGCACCATCAAGCCACCGCCGATGACCAAACCCGCTCCATTTCCCTTTCCGCCGCAGCAGTTGCTCAACGTCACGCCCGTCGTGCAATCCCGCTGGCATCATCTCGCTGTGAGCTGGACCACGGACCCGAAGCGCGGCTGGATCAGCGAGTTCTACCTCGACGGCCAACCGTCTCTCGGCTGGGCACGCTTCGACACCGGCCACGGTCGCTTCCTCGAAGCCGATCACGCCGACAAACAATTTCCCCCACTCCCCTGGCCCATCGACGAACCGAAGGGCGAGTTCATCACACTGATCGGCAGCGTGCTCGACGCCGCCGTGGACGAACTGCGCATCAGCAAAGTGGGCCGCTATCCGAAACCGTTTTCGAAGCTCCCGCAGCGCAAGCTGGAGAAGGATGAGGAGACACTGTGGATGATGCGCTTTGAAGGAAACGAAAACTCCGAGCCATGAACACACGACGTCAATTCATCGCTACTGTCGCTGGTGCCGCCGCCGTTTCGTCGAAGGCGAGCGCCGCTGAGCCGAAACCCGAAGTTCGTTACTCGATGAATCCGCCACCGCCGAAGTCGGGGCCGCACACGGGGTCGCTGGATGTCTTCATTCAAAAGCTCAAACCGCAGGGCGAGGTGCCGCTATCGTTCTTGAACGACGAGCATCACGATCTCGCAGCCTGGAAAACGAAGGCACGGGGCAAGATGCTGGAGCTGCTGCATTACACGCCGGAGAAGGTGGACCCGCAGGCGGAGGTGCTCTCGCGCAAAGACTGCGGCGACTACATCCGCGAGGAGATTCGATTCAACACGACGCCGGTGTTTCGCGTGCCGGCGACAGTTTTGATCCCGAAGGGACTCACGAAGCCCGCACCTGCCGTGGTGCTGCTGCATTCGCATGGCGGCTACTACTTGTGGGGGCGTGAGCGTGAACTGGAGGGCGATGACGTTCATCCCACGCTCATCGAGATGCGCGACTACTACGGGAAGAAGGCCGTCGGCACCGAGATGGTGCGGCGCGGCTATGTGGTGATCAGCATCGACATGTTCTTCTGGGGCGAGCGGCGCATGGTGCTCGATGATGATCCGGCGGAGTGGAAGACGCGGCCTGCAAGCATCAGCAGCGAGTCGGTGACGAAGTTCAATCAGCGCAGCAGTGCCAGCGAGCAGCTCATGGGCCGCACGTTGCTCAGCGCAGGCACGACATGGGCTGGCATCATCGCGTGGGATGACATTCGCACGGTGGATTACCTCGTCACGCGACCCGAGGTGGACCCGCAGCGCATCGGGTGCGTGGGCCACAGCGTCGGCGGACTGCGCAGCGCGTATCTGTCGGCGCTGGATGATCGCATCAAGGCGGCGGTCGTGTGCAGTTGGATGTGTTCGTTTCCCCATCAGCTCGCCAAGCATGTGCGCAGCACCATAGGCCACACGAAGCTCATTCCCGGCATCTACCGTCTCATGGATCATCCCGACATCGCCTCGCTCGCGATGCCGAGGCCGCTGATGGTCATCAACGGCATCCAGGACGCGCTGTTCGAGCCGGAGGGCGTTCGTGCGGCGCACGCGAAGCTGGCCAAATGCTATGCCAAAGCCGGAGCGCCGGATCACTTCAAGAGCATCATCGAAGAACGCCCCCACGAGTTCAACGCCGAGCGTCAGTCGGATGCTTGGGCCTGGTTTCAAAAATGGCTGTCATGAAGCACCTGCTCCAAATTCTCCTGCTGTCAGGTTTCGCCCATGCCGGCGAGACGCTGCCCAACGGCATCGTCCTTCCCGATGAATGGCCGCCGCGGATCGGCGGATACGCTGGCAAGCCGCCACTGGAGACCTTCTCGAAGCCCGGCGATCCACCGGAGCCGCCGTATTTGAAAACGAAGCCTGCGGTGATCGACATCGACGTGGGGCGGCAGTTGTTCGTTGATGATTTCCTCATCGCGGAGACGAATCTGAAACGCGTGTGGCATCAGCCGGTGAAGCACACCGTTAATCCCGTGCTCAAGCCGGACAAAGCGTGGGAACTCGGCATCACGCGCACGCCCATGGCCGCGCCGTTCAGCGATGGCTGCTTCTACGATCCGCAGTCGAAGCGCTTCATGCTCTGGTATTCGTCGGGCTGGTATGATTCGACTGCGCTCGCGGTGAGTGGCGATGGTTTGCAGTGGGAGCGGCCCGTGCTCGATGTCTTTCCCGGCACCAACAAGGTCATGCTGCGCGATCACGACGAGTGGCGACGCGACACGGCTTCCATTTGGCTCGATCACGAGGCCACGAGGCCCGACGAGCGCTTCAAGGCCACGATGTTCTGCCGCAGCGGTGCCCTGGGCACGAAGCTGGACAACTACAACCCAGGCCTGCTCCTGCTCGCCTCGCCCGATGGCATCCACTGGACGCTGCGCGGCCAGACGAAGCACTCGAAGGACAACACGACGATGTTCTACAACCCCTTCCGCAAGGTCTGGGTCTTCAGTCATCGCATTCACATCCAGCATCCAGACGGTCGCTATGAACGAGCGCGAGCCTATTGGGAGACGAAAGATTTCTTTTCCGCAGGTGGTGAGGCGATGAAGGAGAAGCCGCCGGTTTACTGGATGAGCGAGCAATCGGACGATGTCCGAGAAACCACGAAACAAGCCTCCGCCGCCATCGAACTCGGCAACTCCACGCTGGCGCAGATCTACAAGATTGACGCCACGCCGTATGAGAGCCTCATGCTCGGCCTTTTCGAGATTTTGAGCGGTCCGACGAATGATGAGTGCGCCGCCGAAGGCAAACCGAAACGCACAGACCTTCAGCTCGCCTTCAGTCGCGATGGATTTCACTGGAGCCGACATCGCGAGACCTTCATCGGCGGCACGGGCAAGGCCGGTGATTGGGATCGCGGCTACATCTCGTCCGTCGGCGGTGGATGCCTCATCGTCGGCGATGAACTGCTCTTTCCGTATGGAGCCTTTGCCGGTAATCCGGCCAACACGGACAAATACTACGTCTGGGGCGGCCTCTACGCGAATGGAGCCACCGGCATTGCCAAACTCCGTCGCGATGGTCAACCTGCCACCGTGGCGGTTCCACAGCGTGCCGCTGGGTGTGTGGACCAGCGCACGCCAGCCATTGAACTTCGGCTCCGCGAACCACAGACCGCGCTTCGGTGGAGCCAGCTCCAACCGCCCGCCCTGGATCGGACGTGCTGGGTAAGTGAGCAGCGCGGGAGATGCGGTGGCTTCAACTTGCCTGCACCGTTTGCGTTCGATGCTGCGGGCGGCCCCTTCAAGAGCCGCCCGCGTCGTTTGGCATCGTTCACCGCCGAAGATCGTCAGTGTGAGAGCATCACTCATCATCACCACCCCTCCCGAGCTTGGTCTTCACGCTCGCGCTCACCGGCACCACCTTGTCGAGCTGCTGGTTTTGTGCGGCGTTGAACAGCGTGTGGCGTGCATTATGCCACTCCTTGGTCGGCTTGATCACGGCTTTGGCGACCAGCGCCGCCGTGGCACCATGACGGGCAAAGAGCGCCTGCAACTCTGCCAGCAGCGGCTCCACAGCAGCTTCGGGGATCACATCGCCTTTGATCTTGATCTCGAAGCTCTGCTTGAAGAACCGCTCGGTGTGCTCACCGGCCAGTCGCAGCAGTGCGGCTTCATCACTCACCCCGCGATACGAATTGGAGAACCCAACGCGCACCACGCGGCCATCCGCAGCGCGTGCCTCAATGGAGGAGGCCAGAACGTGCTGACCGGCGTGATGCGCAAAGTAGAACGGCTTGGCGATGGCAATGAGTTCGGACTTTTCCAGCTCGAGCGCCCCCTCCAGCGCCTCGGCCTGGGCGGAGTGCGTGAGGATGGCCGTCACTAATTCAGCCACCTGACCCTCGGGATCAGGCAGCAGCGGATAGGATTTCGTGCTCTTGCTGGTCGGCGTTTGCACAGCAAATCCCGCGAGGCTGACCTTGCGCAGGACAGCGGGTGCGGGCGTGGTGGGAGGAACCGGAGCGACCTCGGTGAGGATGGCGGCGGCAGGTTCAGGCTTGGCTTTGGTTCTAGGCATGGTGGTGTGTTGGGTGTGGGTTCATGCGGCAGACTGTCTATCCGCAGTGTGCGTATAGCAGGTGCCGCAAAAGGCGTGTTCAAGGCGGGTGGTGTCGGTGCATTGCACGATCTGCCGCGCATAGGCCGGCATGCGGCGGCGCAGGATGATCATCTGCTTGGGACTGAGGCATCCGCGCCGCTGATACTGGCGTGCGAAGCTGGTCATTATCTCGGCATCAGGACCGGTGAACCCGATGCCGTTGCGCTCAATGGTGGTTTCACGGCATTGCTCATCAGCCGTCTGGTTCTGGTAGATGCGCATCAAGGCGCGCAAGGCCCAGCGGTCGTTGCTGGCAAGGCGCTGGCGCAGTTGTTCGATGAGGTCTTTCTTGCTCATGGGTGGAGGGATGGGTTCAGGTTGATTGCCCTTGAGGGCCGTCTCCTTGCCTCGTCACCGTGGCCGCGTGTGTCGCACCGTTTGCAGCACCATATTGGCGCTCGAACACCTCCATAAACCCCTGACCTTTATGG
>CANIBP010000040.1 GCA_947466075.1 Verrucomicrobiaceae bacterium | reverse complement strand
TTGCGCTGTGGCCATGCCGAGAAAGAAGGGCTCGCAGTTTCTGCGGAAGCCGGACGAGAGACGGGCTGCCGATCGCGACCCGATTCAAGTTTCCCACGCGGCTGCCAGGCACAGGCCTGTGAATTGGCAATCGCTGAGTTGATTTCGGATTCAGGCACCTCGCGTCCGCATCCTGCGGACGCTTGTGCCAGCAGATCTGCCATCCGACCTTTGTCCGCGTAAAACGGATGCAACACCCGTGCCACACGGAAGAGCCACAGATGGACGCCCCCTCCAGTAGCGGGGCAGGCGCTGAGCATCTCGTGTGCAAAGCGGGGCAAGTGGATGCCGTCGTGGATGCGGAAGCTCATGGCCGCCCCTCCTTGGCTTGAGCGTCTGCCAGCGCTTCGATATAGGTGCGCAAAGACACGCTCGAGATCAGCCGCGTGCCACGAACTTGTTGCGGGCTTCGCAAAGCCGCCGAGCGAATGGTGCCGGCATGAATGAGTTGATACAGCTTGGGCTTGGAAATCCCAAACAAGCGCTTCGCTTCACTGACGCGCAACCACTCGGGTGCGCTCATCTTGACCACTTCCTGTGGTCTGTTCTGGCATGAGTTTTGGTTCATGCGCACAACATACCAAACCGGCCCCGTGCAAGATCTGGCGGCACATTTGCAAGAAGGCACTGCGGTTATGCCAGACTCATGCAGAAATAAGACCTGCCGTTGTCAGAGCGCGTCCGTAAGTTGCCAGATCAACACCCCACGGCGGACAGTTTTGCCGCCAGCCCGGGTCAAGATCTTTTCCTGACTTTGTTGCGCTTTGCTGCCTTTATTGACTTTGTGGCATCATCCTGAGACGGCTTATAGAACCTGGCAAAACGCGGACAGAAGGGTGCGAGACATTTCGCCAATTGCCAAAACTCGACCTCATCAGCCACATCGCTATCTTCTGCCATGGCGGCCTGTTCAGCCCTAACTGCCGACAGCCCCAGCGCGGCACGACTCGAGTTTAACATCCTGAGTCTGAAATCAGTTCGGCGTTTGCGGCTGTATTCGCCACTGACATGCCGCACCGCCTCGTCGAGGGGAATTGGATATGAACGCGGAGGCCGGATTATCGCCGAGCCCGGAAAATCTTTGTCTGGTTTGCGGACGACACTGGCAGCCTCAACCTCACGACCGTAAATGTCATGCACCAACTCCATGTCTGCACATGCCAACGGCGTAAGTGCATGGCGCGCCTGCCAGGTGTGTTTGAGCAGCGCCACAGCCCCGGCGACATCGGGCTCCTTGATCCCCTTGAGTTGCGCCAGATGAATGGCCACCTCCGCAAGTTCGACCGCACTCACCCAGGGCTTATCCATGGCCTCAAGCTTCGTTGCCGCCGGCGTGTCTTGTTGATAGGGGCCCAGAAGCGTGCGCATACCTGGACTACTTGAGCCAAGAATGCAGATGTTCAAGACTTGTTCTACCGCGATTTTTTTCCAGGTCCGCAGTTCATGCGAATCAATGCGTAGGCGGCACATGCCTGCATGACAAAACATGACAACTCAAGCTCATCAACTTGCGAAACCATGCGCATGCACCCGCGATTCCCTTTGCAGACAACGAAGGAAACACGCAGGTTTACGCATGGATCAGAAACCCGAGCAAGGCCAACGGGCTTTCGTCATGCAGCCCAGGAGTGCCGAGCGATAGCGAGCGCTCTCCTGGGAACCGCATCACCCACGATCCCCGCCGGATCACGAACCTCAGAGAGGTTCCGTCATCCGAACGACCCTGCGGCACCGCATCGCTCGTGACGGGACTGCGTTGCGGTCTGGGATTGTCTGGCGCTTAAAATGCCATTGAGAATGGCATTTCATCTGCCAAAGTCATTCCCATGACCGCGACACTCACCCTCGACTCTGCCGGACGGCTCGTGCTTCCCAAGCCCGTGCGCGACAAGATGCACCTGCGGACAGGCGCCAAGCTGCGCCTGGATGTGGTCGGTGACCGCATGGAAATCACGCAGGAAGTTCCCGAGGTAAAGATCGAACGCCGTGGCAAACGCCGCGTGATCACTGGCTGGGAAGGCTTCGATGCCGCGAAAGCCGTGCGCGAGATGCGCGAGGACCAGACCGAGCGGCTTGAGGCTCCCTTCCGCGCATGAGCGACTGCATCGACACCTCCGTGCTGGTGGCGGCCATGGTGGCCACCGAGGCGCATCACGCCAAATGTGCCGCCCTGCTGAACCGCAAAGGCCCCGGCATTTACACCCACGGGCTGGCAGAGACCTTCAGCACCCTGACCGGCGGCAAAAAGCCCTTTCGCATGCCTGCCGTGCTCGCCGCCGCTCTGATCGAGGAAGATTACCTGCCCGATCTCACGACCACGTCGCTCACTTCCGCCGAAATGCTCCGCGCCATGCGTGAAGCCGAATCGCGTGGCGTGCGCGGCGGAGCCATCTTTGACTACCTTCACCTCGTGGCCGCCCGCAAAGCCAAGGCCGCCCGGCTTTACACGCTGAACCTCTCCCACTTCCGTGCATTTCACCGTCCAGGTGATCCTGAGATCGTGCATCCTTGAGTGACGAGTGCATTGATGAACTCAATGCGATCTTCGGGACTATCAATGTCTTGATCCACCGGAAGCCGGATAAGTGATGCGGGGTCATGAACGACCTCATCTCACTCTCCCTTCAGGCAGCAGGCGTGATTCTCGCCGCTGATTTCGTTGCCGGCCTCGTCCACTGGGCCGAGGACGCTTTCATCCGCGAAGACACGCCCTGGCTTGGCACGTGGATCGGCCGCCCGAACATCGTGCATCATCACCTGCCGCGACGCATGGCGCGTCACACCTGGTGGGAAAGCAATCGCGAGCTGCTGCTGGCGATGGATCTCATGGTCATCGTCGCAGCGCTGCTGGGCTGCCTGACGTGGCATGTGTGGCTCTTTGCAATCGTGGGTGGCAATGCGAACGAAGTCCACAAGTGGTCGCACCGCACGCGGCGTGAGAACGGCGCGTTCATCACGCTGCTGCAGGATTTGCGCCTGCTGCAAACCCCGCATCATCACGCGGTGCATCACACAAATCCGAAAGAGGTGAACTACTGCCCCATCACCAACGCGCTGAACCCCGTGCTCGATGCGCTGCATTTCTGGGCAGGCCTGGAGTGGCTGCTGGCACACACCGTGGACCTCAAACGTCAGCCGGACAGTTCCGTGCCCGGTCAAGGCACCGCGCCGGAGTGGATTGTCGAGATGCGTCGTGCGGGTTGATCACTTCACTGCGATAACCTTTGCGGTAACACCGGGCCGCAACGCCACCGCATCCCCTGCCCTTCGACTAATGAGCTTCTGCCCCAAGGCCGATGCCGGCGTGATGACAACGATCTCTTTGCCCTCATGCAAAATCTCCGTCCCACCAGCAAACGGACCGAGAAAGTAATGCGCCCGCTCTTCGGGCATCTCCAAACTCACCAGCGCACCCAACGTGATCGCCGCGCCTGACTCGAACTCATTTCCCGACAAGGCCCCAAACGCCCGCACCGCCTCTTGCAACTCCGCGACACGTTGCGCCTGACCACGTGCGACATACGAGGCCTCCAGTGTGCGCGTGTCATACTTGTTCTCCGCCTTGCTGTCCGAGTCCGTCGCCGCCGCAAAGGAACTCTGCGCTGCACGTGTGAGTGAGGCGAGTTCGGCATTCAGCACGGCGAGGAATTGATCGAGGACAGCTTGTTTGTTCACGCGGTTTGCTTTGGCATCGCCAGCTTCTTCATTTCCCCGCGTTCTTGAACACCTCGGGATGATCCAGCAGCACCTTCTTCACACGTTCGACCTGTGAAGGCGGGCAATCGCCGGTCCAATTAGACTGTTCGATCACGTTCCGTCCGCCAATGGAACCGGCAATAACAAGGGCCGATAAAATGGACCCAAGCATGTCAGGATGCGTGCCGTCTTCTGCATGCAGGGGCAAAGCGGGATAGATATCCTGCACCAGTCGCCAAAAATCTCCCACGGGGCTCACGATGACATTGGCCCCTGGATTTTGCGCCACGGCGGACTGCACCGCTTTCGCATTCGCCTGACGGATCCTCGCATGAGCCTCCTCGGGGTTGACCCCAGTGGACAGTGCATCCTTCTTGTTCTGTTTCCACAGGCTTTCATGCCGTGCCCACACCTGAAAATCGACAATGAGCATCTGCGGATTCACTTCACGGGCAAGGGCGACCAGTTTAGACAGCCCGCCGCTCATGTACAACTGTGCTTCTGAATCTATTCCCGCCAGGGATGAAATCACGCTCTGCTCTTGCACGACGACCACATCCCACGGCTTACCATCGTCCGCACCTTGCTTCAGCAGAGCTAGCGCATTCGGATCCATGGCGTGCTGCTGCAGCATATAACTGCCCACCAAGTAACTACCGATATGCGGTGCCAGCACCTTGGACGATAGCAGCAGTTCTCCCACGATGGCTGGCAGGCCATTGTTCGCGGTGTAACTGTTGCCAAGAAACAAGATGCGCACATGCGGCAGCCCTTCTTCGGCAGCGTGTGCACGCAAGCCAATGGCACCTAATCCTGCGAGGAGAAGTCTGCGTCGGGACCAATCGTGTAGCGCTAAATCAAACGGCATAAAGGCTGTGGCTCATTATTTCAGCGAAGCATCCGCCGCGCCATCGGCTTGGCGATACAAACTCGTCGGAATGAGCATCTGCGGTGGCAGTTCTTCGCCCTTTGAATGGCGCAGAAACGCGCGCACGACCTCCACACCCATCTTGTCGGGGAACTGGATCGGATCGGCGTAGATCTTGCCATCTTTGATCGCCTGCTTGCCTTCGGGTTGCCCATCAAAACCGATGATCGCCACCTTGTCGGCCTTCCCCGCCTTCTCCAATGCACCACGCGCACCTAGAGCAGAAGGATCATTGATCGCAAAGATGCCCACCATGTCCGCATGCGCTTGCAGCATGTCCTCGGCGGCCTTGTAGCCCTTGTCCTTCGCGCCACCGCCATCGAGTTCGCTCGCGATCTCGATTTTCTGCGCTGCCGTCGCGTTATGTGCATCGAGCACCTCCTTGAAACCCTTCACGCGCAGGATGCACGACTCCACCTGTTTCAAATCGAGCACGCCAATCTTGCCGCCTTGGCCCTTGAGCGCCTCGATCATTGCTTTGCCTGCTTCCTTCCCACCGCCAAAGTTATCCGTGGCGACTTGTGTTACAATCTTCACGCCCGGCTCATTGCACGGCACATCCACCGTGAACACCGGGATGCCCGCTGCATTTGCTTCCTGAATCACCGGCACGATGGCTTTCGAATCCGCCGGGCTCAGCACGATGGCAACGGCCTTCTTCACGATGAAATCCTTCACCTGATTGCTCTGCCGCGCCACATCACTGTCCGCGCTCACCACCAGCGTGTCATACCCATGCTTCGCCGCTTCAGACGCGATGTTGTCGCCAATGACTTTGAAAAACGGATTCTGCAACGTCAGCAATGACACGCCAATCGTGCCTTTCGTCGCCACAGCGGGTTTATCCGATGTTTTGCCGCAAGCGGCAATCAAGGCGGTGTAGATGATAAGAAGGAAGCGGAGTTTCATCGCCCCATGCTAACACAAAGACGACACCAGAGTGCAAGCTCTCAGTTCGGATACCGCAGAAAATCCTTCCTGCGCTCCGCGATGCCTGTCTGTTCCATACTCCAGCCCTCTATGACTGTTTCCCAAGAATCCCCTGCCCGAATCGCCTTCACGCTCTTGTCGTGATTCAGCAGCGTATTCATTTTCTCCAGCGCAAACGACTTCGGATAGAGTCGTTGAAGCACGGTGGCGATGGCGATGCCAGTCTGCACCGGGCGCAAGGCACCACGATCCGTGATCGTGATCTTAACCGCGCCGCAGGCTTCATTCTTGAACACACTCGTTGTTGGCGTGAAGCGCACCGGCATGAAGCGCACACCCGGCAGGCCGAGCTTGTTCAACTCATGCGCCAGCCGCAGATCGTTTACATACGGTGCACCGAGCACTTCAAAAGGCGAGTCGGTGCCGCGACCGACGCTGATGCTGAATTCGAGCAAGCCGATGCCCGGATAAAGCTGCGCGGCAGTGAGAGAGCGCATGTTTGGAGACGGATTGATCCACGGCAGGCCGGTTTGATCAAACAGCATGCCACGTTGCCAGCCTTCCACGGGAATAACCTTCAAATCACAGTTCATCTGCCTCTCCGCATTCATCATCGCGGCCAATTCACCGGCGGTCATGCCGTGGCGCAGCGGGATGGCATGGGTGGCGGTAAAGGCTTCCTTGTCAGGCACGGCGGGGCCTTCCACTTCAATGCCCCCGATGGGATTGACGCGATCCAGCACATAAAACGCCTTCTTCGCCTTCGCCGCTGCTTCCATGCATACGCGCAACGTCGAGATATATGTATAGAACCGACAGCCGATGTCCTGGATGTCGAAGACGAGCGCATCGACATCGGCCAATTGCTCCGTCGTCGGCGCACGCTGCCCGCCATACAGGCTGAGCACCGGCAGCCCCGTCTTTTTGTCTTTCGAGTTGCTGATCTTCTCCTGATCGAGTTCACCGCGAATGCCATGCTCAGGACTGAAGAGTTTTTTCAGCTTCACCTCCGGTGCCTCCGCTAGCAGATCGATGGTGCTGTGTCGTTCTGCATCGATGCCCGTTTGATTCGTAATCAAGCCGATGCGCAGCCCTTTCAAATCGGCAAACTTTCGCCGCACCAGCACGTCGATGCCATTGAGCACCGTCGGCACTTCTTTTTCATCACGCGGCCACGGTGTCGCACTCACAGGCGCGAAGCTCATGCCCTGTGCCGCTGCGGTGCCGATCTCCTCATAAAGATCACGCACGCTGCCGCCGCTTTGCGGATGCAGTCGTGAACTCATGAAAATGACAAACGTCTTCGACTGCGGCTCGATCCAGATGCTGGTGCCCGTAAAACCCGTGTGGCCGAATGATCCCATCGGAAACAGTTTCCCGCGCGGCCTGCTAAACGGCGAATCGATGTCCCATCCAAGTCCACGCCGCTCAAACACCGTCGCCACCGTCTGCGGTGTCGTCATCAACTTCACGGTCTCTGGTTTCAGCACGCCCGCGCCGTCAGCGAGAATCATCCGTGCATATTTGGCCAAGTCTGAAGCCGTCGTGAACAAGCCCGCGTGTCCCGTCACACCGCCCATCTTGCGCGATGTCGGATCATGCACCACGCCGCGCAGCATCACGCCATTTTCATCCTTCTCCGTCGGTGCGATGCGTACCTTCCAATCATCAGGAGGCAAAAACCGCGTCGAATCCATCTTCAGTGGCTCAAACACGTTTTTCGTCGCGAACTCATTCAAAGCCACACCACTCACACGCCGCACGATTTCGCCCAGCAGGATGAAATTGATGTCGGAATAGCGAAAAAAATAGTCCGGCGGCCCATCAGGCTCCAATTCGACCGCGCGGCGAATTCCCGCCTCATAGCCCGTCCACTCAGGCTCCTTCGGAATACCCGGACGCAGGCCCGATGTATGCGTCAGCAGATGCCGCACCGTGATCCCACTGCGAAACTCCGGCACATACCGCCGCACCTCGGCCTCAAGTTCGATCTTGCCCTGCTCCATCAAGATCAAAACACTCGGCAGCGTCGCCACCACCTTCGTCAGCGACGCTGCATCAAACACCGTATCCTCCGTCATCGCCTCTTTGCTTGGAGAAAGCGCCCGATGCCCCACCGCCAGCGTCATCGTCTTCTCGCCGCTCTCTACGTGCAGCACCGCTCCCGGCGGATTCCCCTTCCCCACCGCCTTGCGCACGACCTCGCGTACAGGATCGAACTCGTCCGCGTGAACGAGCGTGAAAAAAAGAAGGAATGAAAGCGAACGCAGCATGACGAGCATCCTGCCAGCTACGCCGCCTGGATGGCTACTTCTTTTTCGTCTTCGCCGCCGGTTTACCGGCCTTTGGACTCTCAAAGGTCGGAGCGATGGTGCCCTTCTCCCATTCCGCAATCGCAGCGACGAGTTCCTTCACCACCTCCGGCTTCTCAGCGGCGAGGTTCTTCGATTCGCCGACATCGGCGGCCAAATCATAGAGTTCCGGCTCCGTCTTGCCATTGCGCACGAGCTTCATGCTGCCACGACGCACCGCGTTGTTGCCGCCAGGACCACCGGTGCGCCAGAACAGCAGTTCATGCGGCACACCGCTCTTTTCACCACTCAAAAATGGCAGCAGATTCACGCCATCGAGATTCTTCGGCGTCAGTTCCGCCGATTCCGCCGCCGCGAGCGCGGTGGGCAGGAAATCCAGCGCGATCACGGGCTGATCATACGTGCCAGGCTTGAGCTTCGCCGGCCAGCTCACTAGAAATGGCACACGCATGCCACCTTCATAGACCATACCCTTTGCGCCGCGCAGTGGCGCATTGTCCGTGAAGTTCGTGCCGCTTTTGCCGGTCAGATTCGGGCCGCCATTGTCGCTGACGAAGTAGATCAGCGTGTTCTCGCGCTGCTTTGTCTCATCGAGCTTCGCCATCAATCCACCAACGGCGGCATCCAAGGCACAAACCATCGCCGCGTAGGTGCGGCGGCTATTGTTTTCGATGTGTTGGAATTTTTCCAGCCACTCCTTGGGTGCTTGCAGCGGCGTGTGCGGCGCATTGAAGGCCAGATAAAGCATCCACGGTTTCGCTCCACCCGCATGACGGCCCACAAAAGCGGTCGCCTCATCGCCAAACTGTTCCGTAAGGTATTTCGTCTGTGGCACGTCCTTGCCGTTGCGATTCAGCGGGATCGTGTATTCCACGCCACCTTTGTCGCCGGGGAAATACTGATGTCCGCCACCAAGAGCACCGAAATATTCGTCAAAGCCACGCTTGTTCGGATGAAACTGCGGATGCGCGCCGAGATGCCATTTGCCCACCGCACCGGTCGTGTAGCCCGCTTTCTGCATCAGCGATGGAAAGGTCGTCTCTTCAAGCGTCAGGCCCGCTCCCGTGCTCTCCGGCAGCCACGCCGGATTGTTCTCATGCCCGAAGCGATGTTGATAACGTCCGGTCATGATGCCCGCCCGCGTGGGGCTGCAAAACGGATGTGAGACGTAGCCATTCGTGCAGCGCAGGCTCTGTGCCGCCAGTTTGTCGAGGTTGGGAGTTGGGATTTCCTTCGAGCCTTGAAAGCCGACATCGTTGTAGCCGAGATCATCGGCGATGATGACCACCACGTTGGGTTTGGCGGCAAAAGCAGGCGCTGTGAGCAGCAGGACAAAAAGAAACGAAAGAATAGGGCGCATGATGATGATATGAGCGCCCTCCAAACGAACGCCTACTCTCTATGTTTCACTTCATGCTTGCATCCATGCCAAAAATCCATCATGCCGGTGGCATGAAGCCCTATCTGCTCCTTCTGCCACTCGTTCTGACCCACTGCGGCGATGAACCCAAGAAAACAGCGCCTGCTCTAGCGCCGAAGCCTGTGGCCGCTGAAAAGCCTGCTGCGCCTGCTCCAGCCAAAGCGGAGCCCAAGGAAGTCTATTGGACGCAGGAGATGATGCACACGGAGATCAAGTATCATAACCCCGGCTACACGGGCGATGGCCAGTTCAACATCGAAGGCGGAAAGGTCATCGCACTGAGCCTGCGTGGCGCTAAGATCGAGAACGTGAAGTTTTTGCAGCACATCGAGCCGCTGGCGCTCGATTTGAGCGAGACGCCTATCACTGATCTGCGGCCGATGCAGGGGAAGAAGCTGGTGGAGCTTTATCTTGAGGATACAAAGGTGCGTGATCTCTCGCCGATCCGAGGCATGCCGCTAGAAAAGCTCTATTTGAGCCGCACACCGGTCGAGAACCTGAGCGCGCTGGAAAACATGCCGCTGACGGAGCTGAATGCCGTCGGCTGCCCGGTAGGTGACATTTCGGGCATTGCAAAATGCCCGATCACCATGCTCTGGCTCACGGATTGTCCGGTGGAAAACATCAGCGCACTAAAAACCGTGCCGCTGGTGAGTGTCACACTTCACCGCACCAAGGTCAAAGACCTCTCCCCTCTAACTGGCACTGCCTTGCAGCGCCTGCATATTGCCGAAACGCCGGTGACCGATCTCACACCGCTGAAGGGCATGCAGCTCACGCGGCTTGTTTTCACCCCAGCGAACATCACGGCGGGTATTGATGTGGCGAAATCGTTGCCATTGCAGGAGATCGGGACGCGGTTTGACGACGGAGCCAAGGATTTACAGCCCCCGGCCAGTTTTTGGCCGGCCTACGACGCAGCGGTCAAAACAGCGGCCAAACCGTGAGAATTCGCAGATTTGTCTTGTCGTTGCGGCCCGGCTCCTGACAGAATCACGACGAATTCCATGAAAGAGTTTGCTTACATCCATGACGAGAAGCAGAACCCGTCGCCCCTGCGCGCGGTGCCTGCGCTCAGCAGTTTCAGTGACGACCAGCTCGATGACGTGCTGAACTCCAGCAGCCTGCTCCAGTGCGAGCAGGGCGATCACATCATCAAAGAAGGCAGCATTGACTCGCGCATCTACGTCCTGCTCAGCGGTGAGCTGGAGGTGCGGGTCGGCAGCAAGAAAGTCGCCGCCATCACCCGCATTGGTGAAGTGTTTGGTGAGCTGGCGCTCGTGAACCACGACAAGCGTCTCGCCTCGGTCATCGCCTCGACGAAGGCCGTCTGTCTCGCGGTGGACCAAAAGTTCCTGCAGGACATCCACCCGCGCGAGGAAGACCCGGATTTCCACGCCGCGCTTTACGAATTCGTCGCTCGACTCGTCGTGCGCAAACTGGAGGCCACCTCCCGTCGTCTGGCCGAAGTCGAAAAGGAACTGAAGCTGCTACGTGAATCGCAGCCTGTGGCTGAAATCAAAGCGGTGGCGGTGCCTAAGCTCAAGCGTCCTGTGAAACGTGCCGCTACTGGCAGAAAGCCTGTTCGTAGGAGGTAATCGCCCTCAGGCACCGGCGCCAATCGTGATGCGCTTCGCAGGAATCGGTGATTCGATGATGCCGAGTTCGGTTTCTTGTTTCAAACGGAGTTGCCCACAAGCGGCGGCGATGTCGTGGCCTTTTTCGCGGCGTAGCGTGGCGGTGACTCCGGCGTTCGTGAGCACGGCAAGGAAGGCGTCCTGACTGGCTTCACTGGGGCGCACCCATTCCAGGCCATCGACGGTGTTGTAGGGAATCAGGTTGACCTTCGCATTCACGGCACGGGCGCGTTTGGCGAGAGCGTGGGCTTGCTGCAGGCTGTCGTTGACGTTGGCGATGAGGATGAATTCGAAGGTGAGGAACTGTTTCCGCTTTTGATTCCAGTAGTCGAGCGCTTCAAACAGCTCGGCGAGGTTGTGCTTGCGGTTCACCGGCATGATTTTTTCACGCACCTCGTCGGTGGCACCGTGCAACGAGATGGCGAGGCGGATTTGAAGCGGAAAATCGGCAAGTTTTTTGATCTGTGGTGCCAGACCGCTCGTGCTGACAGTCATGTGACGCGCTCCGATGCCGATGCCCCATTCGGCATTGAGGATCTCGATGGCTTTGGTGACGTTCGAGTAATTCGCAAGCGGTTCGCCCATGCCCATGAAGACGAGATTGTCCACGCGCTCGCCTGCATGCGCTTCGACCTGCACGATCTGCTCCACGATCTCGGCGGCAGTGAGATTGCGCGTGAAACCGGCGAGGCCGCTGGCGCAGAATTTGCAGTCGTAGGCGCAGCCGACCTGACTGGAGACGCAGAGTGTTCGGCGGTCGGATTTGCCGCCGTAGAGCGCGGGATTGGCCGGGATAAGCACGGTTTCGACGTAACGGCCGTCATGCAACTTGAAGAGAAATTTGCGCGTCGTGTCGGCGGAGCCGGTGACTTTCGCGATGCTGAGCGAGCGAGTGACAAAACGCGTGGCGAGGGCTTCGCGCGTCGCTTTGGGCAGATTTGTCATGTCATCGAAACTGGCGGCGCGTTTGGCAAAGATCCACTCCACGAGCTGCTTGGCGCGAAACGCGGGCTGGCCCAGCTCCGCGAACACGGTGGCGATTTCCTCGGGCTTCATGCCGAGAAGTGCCTGGGGTGCGGTGGTGGTGCTCATGGGGGCTGCGACAGTGGCAGGAAATGGGAGATTTGACATTTGAGATTTGAAATAGGCTGAACAACTTGAGATGGCGGACGCGAGCTGGATGATCGCGGTTTACGGCGGCATCGGCGGTGCGCTGGCGGGTGCGGTGATCGCTTTGATGCTGAATTTCATTTTTCGCCGCTCCCAAGCATGGCTGGATGAACGGAAGAAGCGCTCGATGGGCTAAGGCTGCTTCTCCTGCTCGCGAAATTGCGTGGGCGTGAGGCGCGTCATCTTCTTGAAGTCCTTGCTAAAGAAGAACTGGTCATGGTAGCCGACCTGGCGGGCAATTTCTTTGACGGGATCGTCGGATTCGATGAGCCGGCGCTTGGCCTGATTGATGCGCTCGCGGCGCAGCCAATCGATGGGACTGGTGCCGATGGCGGCCTTGAACTGACGGCTAAAGTGGCTCTCGCTCATACCGCTGATCTGCGCCAGTTCTGCCACTCGCATGGGCATGTGAAAGTAAAGGCGCATGCGCTCAAGCGCCTTTGACACGGCCTGCGGCAGCTCCGGTTGAATGAGGCCTGGTTCGGAGAGGCGCACATGAAAAGCGAGCCCGATGATGGCAGCCACGGCGGCGCTGGCGAGTGCAGCATCACTTGGCCGTGTGCCGCCCATGTATTGAAAGGCGTGTTCGAACTCCTGTGCGACCAATGGCTCGTTGATGCCTTCGAGCACGGGCTGCGAGCGCACCTGCAACAATTCCGCGATGCGATCAAGCGCACGGCCCTCGATACGCATCCAATATAGCTCCCATGGATTGCGATTGGAGGCACCGTAGAGATGTGGGTGATGGCAATTCACCCAGACAAGAGCACCGGGGCCGACGTCATGGCGTTTGCCACCCACTTGCACCCAGCCGCGGCCCTTGAGACAGAGGATTAATTCATGACCGGGATAGGTTTCACGCTCGATCCGATGCTCAAATCCAGCGCGCAGATGCCCAGCACGCACCACAGAATAAAACAAATCGCGCTGCCAGTCTGCGGGGGTGGCATAAAGATTCTTCACGAAGACGGTTTCTTGAAACAGCGAAGACATGGCCGGATAATACATTCAACCACCGCCACGTGTCGAGCGGTGATTGCACGCTGCCTGTGCCACAAGGGGAAAATCCTTTTGCAGCAAGGGTGGCAGCGCGGCATAATCACCGCCCCTGCGCGAACCCACAACCCCACGCGCATCTTCCAGTCCCATGCCCACCTACGATTACGAATGCCAGAAGTGTGGCCACCAGTTTGAAGCCAAGCAGTCCATGAAGGACCCGCATCTCACTGACTGCCCGCAAGAAGGCTGCCCAGGCCCAATCAAGCGCAAGATCGGCCTCGGCGCCGGTTTGATCTTCAAAGGCTCCGGTTTCTACATCACTGACTACCGCAGTGATTCGTACAAAGCGGCAGCGAAGAAAGATTCGGAGGGATCGTCATCATCGACAAGCAGCTCGACTACGGCAAGCACGCCTGCGCCTGCAAGTCCTGCACCTGCGGCGGCGAAGCCGAGTACGGCAGCCTGATCCTGCCTCCATCTGCACTCCTGAACCGCCGTGACTCGCCACCTGCTCCAAATCCTGCGACTGCTCTTCATCAGTGCGCTGGCTGGAGCAGCATGGGTTGCGCATCGTCCGGCAGAATTGCCGATGGCCTTGCCGATCAGCACGACGAAGGCCGATGATCTGCTCGATGTGCTGCGCCAAACGGCGATCAAACGTGCGGCCGTGATGGAAATCAGTGAGGCAGAGGTGAATCGCCATCTTGCCACCACACTCACGGGTAAAGTCGCGAGTATGTTTGGAAATTGGACTGCATTTGATGGTGCGCGCGTTGAACTTCAGCCGGACCGCGTGCGTTTGTTCCTAGTCTGGAAGCTGCGAGGCTATACACGCACTGCCAGCGTCGATCTCGCTATCAGTCGTGATGAGGGCAACTTTCATGTCGAGATCCTGAGCGGGGCCTACGGGCATCTCGAAATGCCGCGCGGCATGATGCGCCCGTTGTATCCAGCGCTGCGTGCTGTGGCGGAGGCGCTCGACCCCGAGATCCGAGCCCTGTTTCAAATGACCAAGATCACCATCGCCAAGGACAAACTCGTGCTCGACCCACGCTTTCCACCTGCATGACTCGTCAACTTCCATTCGTCAAAGCTGGCGCAGTCCTCTTCGTAGCCACCTGCCTGTTTGCTGCGGCACAGACACCTGCTCCGCCTGTGCCCAAGCTCACACAGGCACAAAAGGAAGCCGCCGCAGCCATTGAGGCACCGAAAACATTCACGCCCCCGCCCTTACCTGGCCAGTTGCAGGGCAATGCGCCAGCAAAGCCTGTGACACCAGCCAGCGTCAGCGCTCCTGCACCCGCTCAAGTGCCCGCCCCTATACCGAGCAACTCTGCCAGCAAAATGCAGGTGCTCGATGCGGTGACCCAACAGCCAACGGCAACCGAAGCACCGCGCGTGGCATCACCTTCGGATAAAATCCCCATCACCAGCTCCACCAGCACCAGCAAACAATTCATCGTACATGGGAAGGTGTTTCAGACCCGCAGCGCCATGTCATCGCGCTGCGAGGAGATTTCCCAAGAATTACGCACAGTGCTTAATGACAAGGAACCGTGGGTGCTTCCCGTCGTCGTGCTACTCAACACCGGTGACGAAGCCATCAAGTCCAAAGGCCCGCCGATCTCAACCGCGATCTCTGAACTCACGCACGGGGGATTTCATCTTCAGGTGACAGTCAACGAGCGACCCGGACTAAAAGCAGCGGAATTGCGCAAGGAAGTGGTGCGCGCCCTGCTTGCCGAACGCATTTTGCGCAATCATCAGAAGATCTCTACACCCGAGGGCCGCCTGCTACTACCGGATTGGATCATGACCGGCGTGCTGAATGCGATGGACTACCGTGCCAACTCACGCCCCAGCACCATGTTTGCCACCATCTTCCGCAGCGGCAAAATTTATGGTATCGAGGAAATCATTGAAGCCTCGCCCGTCGAGATGGATGGCCTCTCACGCACGATTTACGAGACATCATGCTCTGCTCTGGTGCTCGCTCTCATCGATCAGCCAGAAGGTGCACAGCACTTCAACGCATTCCTCAATGCTCTGGCCAGTGATCCGCGTTCTGAGCGCCAATTGCTCAGCGCAGCGTTTCCGAATTTCGCCGCTTCCGCATCCAGTTTGAACAAATGGTGGTCGCTCCAGCTTGCGACGCTTTCCAAACCCGGCATCGCCGAACCTTTCACCGCCGCTGACAGCCTGAAGGCCATCGAAGAGGCCATCACTATCCGCTATGAGGCAAAATCCGACGAAGTGCCGAAGAATGTGAAGCTGCACCCGTTCGTGATTCCGGCACCGCTGGTTGTTGCCTCCAATGAGCCAGCCCCCTTGGACCCGCCAGCAACCGAGAATCACTCCAAGCCGAAGACCAAGGAATCGGCGAAAGACGAAGACGGTGATGAAAAGCCGAAACGCAGCCTGTGGCGACGTTTGCTATTTCTCGGCCCTCCTGACGAGGAAAAACCTGAAACCAAAGATAAGTCCGCTGATACAGCTTCCACAAAGAAAGCTGACAAGGATGAAGAGGAAGCTAAACCCGGATTCATCAGCCGAATCTTCGACTTCGGCTCCGACGAGAAGAAGGAATCTGACAAGGAAAAGCCTGCCAAAATCGAAAAACCCAAGAACTCTGAGAAAGACAAATCGGAGGCCAAAGAGGAAAAGAAACCCTCCATGCTCAATCCCCTGAACTGGTTCCGCAGTGGGGCCAAAGACGAGGAGGTGAAAAAGAAGAAGCCGGCCAAAGATGAGCAGACCTCCATCACGCCGCCATCCTCACTCGATGTCGCACGCCTGCTATCACCGGCACTTGCCGACGCATGGGATTGGCTCGCTCCCGCTGCTCCACACTTGACCAAGGAGCCGCTGTTTAATTTCTTTAAACGCAAGACCAAGCCCGAAGACGAGAAAAAAGAAGAGCCTAAAAAAGCGGCACCGACCAAGAAAACTGCGGCCAAGCTTGTGGACACCAAACCAGAGGTCAAAAAGGACGACAAGACGCAAACGAGTAACCCCAATTCAAAACCGGCTTCCAAGCCAGCGACCACTGCGCCCGGCGCACCGCACACCACCAATCCAAACGCCAAACCTGTTCCCGCCGGAACCATCACACCTGCTGCTGGCACCACAACCGCCAATAAATCCGGCTTAGTGCCAGTACTTCTGCCGCTGGAAGAATACCAGCACATCCTGAAGCGGGAAGATCGCGTCCAAATTCTCAACTACAACGTGGCCACGCTCCGCGCACTGGAATTACGCGTCAGCGTCCTGTTCCGTCCCGTCGTCACTGCCTATCTCGCCGCCGTACTCGACCTCCAACAAGGCAAGACCAAGGACATGGATCAGCGCCTTGCCACACTCCACGAGTTTGCCTTGGTCGCGTATCAAAAATCCATCGCCGTACGCGACTACCTCGATTGGTTTGAAGCCAGTGAAAGCGGTCGCATGTCCGGCAAGTTTGACGATTTCCTCAATCTGCCTGCGACCATTCAAAAAGAACTCCCGCCGCGCACCGATCCGATCTCGAAGTACCTCGATGCGATCGATAAGGAGTTCTCGAAGTAGCTCAGTTCAAACTGACATCCTCTGGCATGCCAGCCATCACTTTATACACCGGGCCCATGTCTTCAAGAATCGCACCCCACATCTGCGTCGGCTTTTCGACGGTGAGGACAAGCGGACGCGCCGTCGTGGTGATCCAAGAACGCAGTTCCAGTTCGCTTTCGAGTTGACCACCGCTCCAGCCGGAATAACCGACGAAGCCACGCACATCATGGCCGAGGCTCAAAGCATGTAGGGCATCAGCAACTGAAAGATGCGTCTGGCAGCGAAGCGTGCGACGGCGCTTGTTCCAGTGCAGCGCGGCAAAGGCCAGCTTGTCCGTCGAAACGGGACCTCCCATGAACACCGGCACTTCACCGAGCGCTCCAAGATCCTGATCCGGCAGCAGATCGGCCACACGCTGCTCCAGCGGACGGTTCAGGATGTAACCGAACGCACCGTCCTTCGCATTGTGCGCCGCCATGAAGACGACGCAACGCGCGAAATTCGAATCGCGCATCGCCGGTGAAGCGAGCAGGAGACTGCCGCTGAGAGAAGGCGCTGATTCGTTTTTGTTTTCCGAAGGCATGCGATGTCTGACGCAATAACTACGCCAGCCGCTCGATTGTGCATCGAAAAATTACGCCGCCGCGACTTCGAAGCCTTTGCGATAGGTTTTTGTGAGCAGCTTGTCGGCTTCGGGTGCGTTCGGGAAGCGCAGGTTAGCCGCGTCCCATTCCAGCACCTTGTTTCCCTCTTCCATGCGTCCGGTGATCGGATCTATCTTCGGAATCGCGAGACGCGTGGCCACATTGCCGAGTTGCACGGTTTCGGCCAGCGGCCCGGCGTAGTGGAAGCCATCGCTGGTCTTCTTGCTCGCGAGACAGGCATCCACCCACGTGTGCCAGTGGCTGCGGGCTTCCTCTTTGGGATATTTGAAGCCCGTGAACTTGTCGAGTGGGTAAAGCCGCGGCCCCGCCACATGCGCGAGGACCATCGTGCCGCCTTCGCCGATGAAAATGGAGCCACTGCCTGGCAGATCAATGTCGCCAGGCATCTGTGCCAGCTTGTAGCTTGGCTTCAAGCCGCCATCCATCCAAGTCAGCTTCATCGTCTTGCCTGCGGTGTATTGCGTACCGGGGAAGACATAGTTGATCGTTTCGTGAGTAGGCCAGATCTGGTTGTTGATGCCGCTGTTCTTCGCCTGAACGCTGATCGGCGCGGTCAAATCGAGCGCGGTGAAAACCGGGTCCATAATGTGGCAGCCGAAGTCGCCCAAGCCACCACCGCCGAAGTCCTGCCAGTCGCGCCAGATGAATGGGTGATAGGCCTGCGCATAATCGCGCATCGGTGCCGCACCGATCCACAGGTCCCAGTTCAAATTCGCCGGTACCGGAGACGATGGTGGCGGTTGGAACATGCGCGTGCGCTCATTGCCCGTCACACCGACCCACGAATACACTTCCTTGATCTTGCCAATCGCGCCTTCCTTGATCAAGCGCGAGCCCATGCGGTATTCGATGGACGAGTGGATCTGATTGCCCATCTGCGTGGTGAGATTTTTCTTCTCCGCCCACAGCTTCATCTGCCGAGATTCCCACACCGTGTGCGCCAGCGGCTTCTGGCAATAGACATGCTTGCCCTTCTGCATCGCCGCCACGGCCACTGGTGCATGCATGTGATCAGGAATGCCCACCGTCACTGCATCGAAGCCGTCGCCCAGCGTGCTGAACATCTCGCGGTAGTCCGAGAAATGCTTCACACCCGGAAACTCCGCGTCTGCCTTGTCGAAACGATTGGCATCCACATCGCAGAACCCCACGAACTTCACCGCCGCATGCGATCCTACATTGTGCAGATCGCTGTAGCCCATGCCATTCACTCCCACACAAGCCACTTGCAGCTTGCTGTTGAGATTCTGGCCACGCACAAATGCGGGAAACGCGAAAGCGGCAGAAGCCAGTGTAGAATTTTTCAAAAAGGAACGGCGTGAAGTGGGCATGATGACGTGGGTTGGGTTGAGAGCCTCAAACCTACGCCGCTTTGATCACGATTTGTTCAGCGCATTCCGCCCAGCCCGGTGAAACGCTTGCGGCTTTCCTGCTTGCTCACGGCAAGAGAGAGAGCCCGCTCATCGCCGACGAGCACGCACAGCCTCTTAGCACGCGTGATCGCCGTGTAGATCAAACTGCGCTCCAACAAAACGTAATGCTGAGTGCTGACGGGAATGATGACGCAGCGGAACTCGCTGCCCTGGCTTTTATGAATCGTCAGCGCATAGGCGAGCTGTAATTCATCGAGTTCGCCGGGTTCGTATTCGACGAGACGTTCGGCATCGTAGCGAACATGAATTTTAACGGGGTCGGCATCAATGGCGACGATGTGACCGATGTCGCCGTTGAAAACCTTCTTTTCGTAGTTGTTATGCGTCTGGATGACCTTGTCGCCGACGCGGAAGGTCACACCGAAGCGCTCGATCTCGAACTTCACCTCGTTTGGCGGATTCAACGCGAGCTGGAGCGAGTGATTGAGTGATTGTGTGCCCAGCAGGTTGCGATTCATCGGCGTGAGCACCTGAATGTCGGCGATGGAATCAAAGCCATACTTCGCCGGAAGTCGCGTATGAGCCAGTTGCACGATCAAATCGCGAACTTCCTCCTGCTCGCTTGCTTCGAGGAAAAAGAAGTCGCTCCGGCTCGACGGCTTCAAATCCGGCACCTGGCCGCGATTGATCGCGTGAGCACTCGTAATGATGCGGCTGCTGGCCGCTTGGCGGAAGATTTCCGTGAGCTTCACGCACGGCACGGCTCCGCTGGCGATCAAATCATGCAGCACCATGCCTGGGCCGACCGACGGGAGCTGATCCGCATCGCCAACGATCAGCAAGTGCGCTCCTTCCGGCAACGCGGAGAGCAATTGCGCCATCAGCGGTGCGTCGATCATCGATGCCTCGTCGATCACGAACAAATCGCCCACGAGTGGCTTGCCGCGATGTCGGCCCCATTGCCCATCGCCTTGGAACTCGAGCAGGCGGTGCAGTGTTTTGGCCTCTAGGCCAGTGCTTTCGGTCAATCGCTTCGCAGCACGGCCGGTGGGTGCTGCGAGCACGAGTTTGACCTGCTTGCTTTGCAGAATGAGCAGGATGCTACGCAGGATCGTCGTCTTCCCGACTCCGGGTCCGCCGGTGATGATGAGCAATCTCTGCCGTAAGGCCTCGCGCACGGCTCGCTGCTGGCTTTCGGCCAATTCTTTGCCGGTTTTCTTCATCACCCAAGCGAGGGCGGCATCTTCGTCGATGGGCGGATACGCAGCAGGCACGGCTGCGAGCGATTTCACGCTCGCAGCGATGCTTTGCTCCGCTGCACGCAGATACGGCAGATACAAAAACTCATCGTGTCGCTCGATCTGATCACTCGTAATCAGCACCTCGATTTGCGGCGCGATCAATGCCTCCACACCAAGCAACTCCACCGCTTTTTCAATCACCTTGGCCTCCGGGAAGCAGCAATGGCCGTTTCCTGCTGCTGTTTCGAGGACGTGCAAAAGACCAGCCTTGATGCGCTCTGGCGCGTCTTCGGCCACACTGAGCTGGCAGGCGATGTCATCCGCCGTTTTGAACCCAATGCCGCGAATGTCCTGCGCGAGACGATATGGGTTCTCCTTCAGCACCGCCTGCGCCTCTTCGCCATAGGTCTTGTAGATGCGCAACGCCCGCGAGGAACTGATGCCGTGCTGATGCAGGAAGAGCATGATCCCGTGAATCGACTTTTGCTTCATCCACGACTCGCGAATCTCGATGCGGCGCTTTTTGCCCACACCCTCGACGTCTTCGAGCTTCCTCGATTCGTTCTCGATGATGTCGAAAACCTTCGGTCCAAACTTCTCCACCATCCGCTTCGCATACTTCGGTCCGATGCCCTCGATCAAACCGCTGCCAAGGTAGCGCTCGATGCCCGCCAGTGAATCCGGTCGCTTCAAGCTCAGCTCATCCGCCTTAAACTGCGGCCCAAAATCGCGATTCGGCTCCCATACGCCCCGAGCCTCAAATTCCTCGCCCGCCACCACTCGCGGTGCCTTTCCGATCAGGCTGACGACATCGTTCTTACCCTGCGGCACGACTTTGAGGATGCAAAAGCCGTTGTCCTCATTGTGAAACACCACGCGATCCACCAGTCCGCGCAGGACTTCGGCTTTGGTGGTGTTTCGTGGAGGGGGCATGCGTGCAGGCTAGCCAAGGATGTGCGTCCTCACAAATCCGATTGCCATCCGCTCTCCCGCCGTGCTTGTTGCGCCCATGATCTCCATGCCGGAAATCCAGCGTTATTGCGACGCCATCGCCGCCGCCTTTAAGCCGCTCAAAATCATTCTCTTCGGCTCCTACGCCTATGGCAAGCCGACGGAGGACTCCGACGTGGACGTGCTGGTGGTGATGCCGAAGTCCCGGCGCATGGGACGCCGAGCTTCATTGAAGATCCGCATGAAAGTGGATGCGCCCTTCCCAGTGGACATCCTGGTGCGCGATCCTGATTTTCTGCACGAGCGCCTGACCGAGGGCGATTGCTTCCTCGAAGAAATCACCGGCAAAGGACGCGTCATGTATGAAAGCATCCACGCGTGACTGGATCGCCAAGGCCGAGGATGATTTCCTCGCCGCCCAGGCGCTGGCACGCCGCCGCAAGAAGCCGTTTCATGATCAAGTCTGCTTCCACTGCCAGCAATCCGCCGAGAAATACCTCAAGGCACGGCTCGAAGAAGCTGGCATCCATTATCCCAAGACACACGATCTGGACAAACTGCTCCAGCTTGTCCTGCCCGTGGAACCGATGTGGTCCGCGCTCAGGCAAGCATTCAAATCGCTCTCCGATTATGCCGTTGAGTTTCGCTATCCCGGCTCTGCCGCCATCGCGGCTGATGCGAAGAAGGCCATTCAAGACGCCAAGGCCATTCGCCGCGAGGCGAAACTTGCATTTGGGCTTTGAGCTGATGGTGAAGCAGACATGGGGACTTTCTTGTAAGACACACCTTCTTTTCCACGACTACTGCGCCCCTCAAAATGACCCTCCGCCTTCTTTTCCTCCTCCTACTCGCAAACACCGCCGCATTGGCTCAAACGAAGCCGACTTACACCTTCCCCATTCAAGCCAAGACGCCGGAGGAAGAGCTAAAGACGATCGAGTTGCCGGATGGCTATTCGCTAGAGTTGGTCTTGAGCGATCCGCTCATCAAGGAGCCGATGGCGATCGCGTTCGATGGCGATGGGAAGATGTACGTCGTCGAAATGCGCACCTACATGCAGGACATCGACGGCACGGACGAACTCACGCCGAAAAGCCGCATCTCGCTGCATGAATCGACGAAGGGTGATGGCGTCTTCGACAAGCACAGCGTGTATATGGATAACATCCTGCTGCCCCGCATGGTGCTGCCGCTGGATGACCGTATGCTCGTCGGCATCACGGACACGAATGACATCACGCTGCATCGCGATGCGAATGGCGACGGCGTGGCCGATAAGCAAGCGCCCTGGTATGTCGGCGGGCCTCGCGGTGGGAACATGGAGCATCAGCCCAGCGGCCTCGTCTGGGGCTTGGACAACTGGATTTACACCACCTACAACGGCTACCGCCTGCGCTGGGCTGGCGAGAAGCAGCCTGCGCTCAAAGAAAACACCGCGCCGAATGGCGGCCAGTGGGGACTCGCTCAAGACGACTACGGCAAGATGTGGTGGAGCAATGCCGGTGGCGAAAAAGGCCTGTGGAATTACCAAGCGCCCATTCTTTATGCCGCGATCAATGTGAAGCAGCAGAAGAGCGAGAAGTTCGACACCGTGTGGCCCATTGTCGGGCTCGGCGACTTCCAGGGCGGCCCCGGACGCTTCCATTCGCCGGAAGACAAGCGTTTGAACCACTTTACTGGCTGCGCCGGACAGACCGTGTATCGCGGTGATCGCCTGCCGAAGGAGCTTTATGGCAACGTCTTCCTGCCCGAGCCCGTCGGGCGTCTCATCCGCCGTGCCACCGTCGAGATCAAAGACGGCATCACCACCGTAACGAATCCGTATGAGGAGCAGATGAGCGAGTTCATCCGCAGCAGCGATCCGAACTTCCGCCCGCTTAACATGACCACCGGCCCCGATGGCTGCCTCTACATCGTCGATGCATATCGCGGCATCATTCAGGAAGGAAATTGGGTCAAGCCAGGCAGCTTCCTCCGCGGAGCCATCGAACCCACCGGCATGCAGCACGTGGCTGGTCATGGTCGTGTGTGGCGTCTCGTGCATAAAGACTTCAAACCCGGCCCGCAGCCGAAAATGATCGGTGAAACGCCTGCGCAACTCGTCGCGCATCTCACGCATCCGAACGGCTTCTGGCGTGATACCGCGCAGCGCATGCTCATCGTCAAAGGAGACAAATCCGTGGTCCCCGCGCTCGTTTCGCTACTCAAGCACGACAACCACCGCGCTCGCCTGCACGCGCTGTGGACTCTCGAAGGCCTCGACGCCATCACGCCGGACATTCTCCGCGCTGCGATGAAGGATGAGCACGCGCAAGTCCGCGCCAGCGCTATCCGCGTCGCTGAATCGATGCTCAAAAAAGGCGACACCGCTTTGATCGCCGACATCAAAGCTCTCAAGGCCGACAAAGACCCAACCGTGGTGCTTCAGACGCTTTACACCGCGAGGCACCTCAACTGGCCCAAGTGGAAAGACGAAGCGCAGATGACGCTCATGAACTCCGCCAGCGTCGGCGTGAAGGAAATCGGGGCGCAGTTGCTCGTCGAGGCTCCGAAGATCAGCGGCAGCTTCACGAAGGACGAAAAGAAGCAGCTTGAGCGCGGTCAGGAGATCTTCCGCTCGCTTTGCTTTGCCTGCCACGGCTTCGACGGCGCTGGCATGCCCATCGCTGGTCGCGAAGGCGCCACGCTCGCCCCGCCGCTCGCTGGATCACGCACCGCCGTGCAGGGCGATGCCATCATGCGTGTCATGCTCAATGGTCTCGCAGGTCCCATCGACGGAAAAACCTACGAGGCGCAGATGGTCACCATGGCCAGCTTTGACGATCAATGGATCGCTGATGTCGCCAGCTACATCCGCAAAGCCTTTGGCAACAGCGGCAAGATCGTGGCAAAAAAAGAGGTTGCTGCATTGCGCAAAGACCTCAGCAAACGCGTAACGCCTTGGACCATCGAAGAACTCCGCGCCCTCTATCCGCAGCCCTTGCCGAATCGCGCAGCGTGGAAGCTCACCGCCAGCCACAACGACAAAGAAGTCGCCAAATCCATCGACGGCGACATCACCACCCGCTGGGACACTGGCAAAGCACAAAGCCCCGACATGTGGTTCCAAATCGACCTCCCCGAACCCACCGACATCACCGGCCTCCTCCTCGACACCGGCAAATCCCGCAACGATTACCCGCGCAAGTTCAAGATCGAACTCTCCATCAACGGTGCCGAATGGGAGAAGCCCACCCTGCAAGGCGAAGGCGAAGCCGGAGTCATCGACTACCTCTTCACCAAGCCCACGAAAGCCAAATCCATCCGCATCTCGCAACTCGGCGAAGCCAAAGGCACCTTCTGGTCCATCCATGAGCTTCAGGTTTTCGGAGCGCTGAAGAAGTGACTCACACCTTCAGCCCGTAAAACCGGATCGCATTTCCCGACCACAGCTTCCGCTGCTCACTTGCCGGACGTGACGACACGATCTGCTTCAACGCATCCACCCAGCCACGCACGGGGCTGCCGAGCAGACAGACAGGCCAGTCACCACCGAAGAAGACGCGATCTGGGCCGAAGGCGTCGAGGCAGTAATTGACGACGGGCGCGAGGTCTTCGGCGTGCCATTGGCCGGGTGGGACGAAGGCGACGATGCCGCTGATCTTGCACATGACGCCCGGCTGCGCGGCGACGGCATCAATGCCGCGTTTCCATTCATCAGCGGCGCAGCTTCGCTTCAAACCGGGGCCGAGTTTGGGATTGAAGGCCTTGGGATCGCCATTGCCGCAATGGTCGAGCACGAAACGCGTGTCGGGGCATTGCTGGATGAGCTTCGCGGCATCATGCAATTCCGTCGGACGCATGGTGAGCTCGAAATTGAGGCCGTGTTTGCCCAGAGTGCGCACGCCACGCACGAAATCTTGGCTCAAACAGAAGCCAGCAGGCGTGGAAGGCCCGTGCAGCACCTGGCGCAGTCCTTTGACGATGCCATTGCCTGCGTAGCGCTTCACATAAGACTCGAAATTATCCGACGCAGGTCTTCCACCGATCGTCGCGGCAATGGTGGGCGTCTTTCCGGCGCGGCATTGAGCCACGATGCCGTCAGCTTCCTTGATATGATCACACGGAGCCACATCGACCTCCATGTAGATCGCCTTCACGTTCAGGCCTGCGGTGGCCTTCAAATAGTCGGCGGTCACGTAATCATGCCGCAGCACTTCGGGAGCTCCGCTGAGCCATGGCGGACTGATCACGCGCCGATCCCAGAGATGCTGATGTGTGTCGATGATCAGCGCATCAGGTGCGCTGAAGGTCGTGCAGGAAGCCAACGTGCTGGCCGAGACGGTATGGAGAAACTGGCGGCGGTTCATGGTGCAATAGGCTTACGCCGCAAAGAAGCGCCACTTTGCCGTTAAGCCGGCAATTGGTAAAATGTGAGGCCAAGAATGGTATACACAGCTAGGAGAAGGACACCTTCCATCCAGTTGGATTCGCCATCTTGGGAAATCAGCGCGGTGACGGCCACAGAGACGCCGACGGCGACGACTTCCATCGGTGTGAAAATGAGATCCATGGGCTTGCCGAAGGCATAGCTGGAAAAAACGAGCACCGGAGCCACAAAGAGTGCGACTTGAAGGCTGGAGCCGACGGCGATGTTCAGCGAGAGGTTCATTTTGTTCTTCAAGGCCATCAAAACGGCCGTGGAGTGCTCTGCGGCGTTACCGATGATGGCGACGAGGATCACGCCGACGAAGACTTCCGTGAGGCCAAGCGTGTGTGAGGCGGCTTCGACGGCGCCGACGAGGAATTCGCTCATCACGGCGACAAGGGCAGTCGCGCCGAAGAGCACCAGCATTGATTTGCCCTTGCTCCAGCCATGCGTGCCGAGGGCTTGTTCCTCATCGGCATTTGGCTCGCCCACATAGAGATGCGTGTGTGTTTTGAGACTGAAGATGAGGCTGAAGATGTAAACGATGAAGAGGACGATGGAGATCTCGAAGCTCAGATCTAACTCTTTGGCATGCACGTCCGCCCCAACGACGAAATGGAACACGGCGGGCAGTAGCAGAGCGATACCGGAGAGTGCGAGCATCGTGGAGCCAATGGAGGCGGCGGTTTGATTGAACTTCTGCGTTTTGAACTTCAAGCCACCGCACAGTGAGCTGAGGCCAAGCACAAGAAGAATGTTGCCGATGATAGAACCTGTGATGGAGGCTTTCACAACGCCGTGCAGACCTTTGTTCATGGCCATGAGGGCGATGATCAACTCAGCCGCATTGCCAAAGGTCGCGTTGAGCAAGCCGCCGATACCTTCCCCGAGGCGCTCCGCGAGATGTTCCGTCGCCCGGCCCATCCACCCGGCGAGTGGGATGATGGCGATGGCGGAGGTGATGAAAATGGCGACCGGACTGGCGTGGGTGAATTCCAGATAAGCAGCGACCGGAACAAAGATGAGGAACCAGTTGAGCAGGTTTTTGGGGGCAAAGAGATCTCGCATGGCTCGCATGGTGGACTTGGATGTGGCAGGGTCAAGCAATTGGCAACTTTGGCGCACGGTCTAGGCACAAATGGCGTGATTTTGTCACAAAGTGCCACCGATCATTCAAAGGTGCCAATGCGCTGCATCCAAGCATTTACAAGGCCTCCAGCCTCACGCACCGCCTTTGGCACGACTGATGCATGAGTAAGCGGTGGAACATCATTCCAACCCAAAACTCAAACTCACCCCATAAAGACCATGAAACTCATCCGCACCAATCCCTCCAGCCTGAATCGCGTCTCCGACTTCGACGAATGGTTCCGCCATCCGTTTGCTGGGCTGCCGTCACTGGGCCAATTCTTCAGCAACCTCGGCGAAGTTTTCCCAGGCGTGACTGGCGACAAACTGGCCATCGATGTTCATGAGGACAAAGACAACTACTTCGCCAGCTTTGAAGTGCCCGGCGTGAAGAAGGAGGACGTCAAACTCGAGCTGAACAGCGGCATGCTCACCGTGTCCGCTGAAAAGCGTGAGAAAAACGGCGACAACGAAAGCAGCTACAGCCTCACACGCTCCGTCTCCGTGCCGGATGGCGTCAATGTCGAAGCCATCGCCGCGAAACTCGAAGACGGCATCCTCACCGTGACGCTGCCCAAGGCCGAGCACCGCAAGCCCCGCACCATTGCCCTCAACTAACTCACACCCTTTAACTCCTAACTCATCCCATATCATGAACGCCACCTGCTCCCCCTCTACCTGCGCTCCCGCCACCTCCGGTGTCACCGAATCGCTCCGCAAGCCTCTCTACAACGTCAACGGCAACGCCGAGGCCTATGAAGTCCGCGTCGAAATGCCCGGCGTGCCGAAAAGCGGCGTGAAGCTCGACCTTGAGGACAACATCCTCACCGTCCGCGGCGAGCGCAACACAACCGTGCCCGAAGGCATGAAAGCCCTCCACCGCGAGTTGTCCCCGCTCAGCTACATCCTCCGCCTGCGTCTCAACACGCCCGTGGAAGAGGACAAGATGACCGCGAAGCTCGAAGACGGCGTGCTCACCCTGCGCCTGCCACTCAAAGAAGTCGCGAAACCGCGGCAGATCCCGGTGCTGTAACACCGCATTGCTCAAAACCCTCCCTCGCTGCCCGTATCGCCTAAACAGGTGATGCGGGCGGCTGCTTTTTGTCTTCCCGTGCGGCACGATCTCCGCTAGGAAAGAGGCATGGATCCCGCCGCCCTTTCTTCACAGACCGACTCACAACCAACACTGCAGCAAACCATCGGTGGCTGGCAGGTGATGTTTTATGGCCTTGGCTCGATGCTGGGCGCGGGCATTTATGCGCTCATCGGCCGTGCCGCCGACTCACTGGGGAACGCCGTCTGGCTCGCGTTTTTAACCGCGATGATCGCCGCCATGCTCACGGGCCTGTCCTATGCCTGCGTGGGCAGCCGCTACGCAAAAGCAGGCGGCGCGGCCTATGTCACCCAGAAGGGCCTGCGCAAACCGCTGCTTAGTTACGTCGTTGGCCTTGCCGTGATGATGAGCGGCCTCACCAGTATGGCCACCGGCTCACAGGCCATCGCCGAACAGTTGGAGAAAGCCTTTGGGTTTGCGCTCGACATCAAGCTCGTAGCCATCGGCATCGTGTTTCTCGTTGGGTGCGTTATTTATCGCGGCCTGCGTGAGAGCATGTGGCTGAACATCCTCTGCACCGTGGTCGAAGCCTCCGGCCTCTTGTTCATCATCGCGGTCGGAGTTCGTTACTGGGGCAGTGTCAATTACCTGGAAACCGCCGGCGACACGGTGGCGGGCGGTCCCGGCTCCGGCATCACCCTTGCGCTCGTTATGCAGGGTGCGGTGCTGACGTTTTATTCCTTCATCGGCTTCGAGGACATCCTCAACGTCAGCGAAGAGGTGAAGAATCCGCGTCGCAATGTCCCATTTGGCCTCATCGGTGCCATGATCCTGGCCACGCTCATTTACATGGCAGTGGCCATCACGGCGGTTTCGGTGGTGCCTTGGCGTGAATTGGCCGCCAGCAAAACGCCGCTCATGGACGTGGCGCACAAAGCCGCACCGTGGCTCGGTGGCATAGACCGTCTCTATCTGGGCATCACCATTTTTGCGATCGGCAACACCGCGCTGCTGAACTACATCATGGGATCACGCCTGCTCTATGGCATGAGCCGTCAGGGCCTGCTGCCCGCCATACTCGGCCGCGTCCATCCGAAACGCCACACACCGCACATCGCCGTCTTTGTACTCTTTGGCATCGTGGCCATGCTCATTCTCAGTGGCGGCGTCAAACAGCTCGCTGAATCCACGGTGCTGCTGCTGCTGAGTGTCTTCACCGTGGTGAATATCGCACTGCTTGTGCTGAAGCGCCGCCCAGACGAACCACGCGGCGGTTTTGAGCCGCCCATGATCGTGCCGCTGCTCGGTGCGTTGACCTGCGCCTCGCTCATCTACGCACGCATTCACAGCGCCATCACCAGCGCCGATCCCAACCAGAAAACAGCTCCGCTCATCGCGGGTGGGATTGTCGCTATCAGTTTGGTGCTCTATGCCGTGCTCAAGCCGAAGAATCCCGTGATTGTGGAAGATTGAAGCGGGCCGATTCAGGCTCTATGGAACGCTTCCCATGAGCCAGACCGCCAATCTTCACATCGCCTCGAATGTTCCGCTGCCCGCGCCGCGTGATCTGATGGCTGAAATCGCGCCTACCGAGGCGCAGGCCGCTTTTGTGGCCAAATCACGACAAGAAATCCGCGACATCATCTTCGGCAATGATTCACGGTTTCTCATCGTGCTCGGTCCATGCTCGATTCATGACCCTGAGGCTGGTTTGGAGTATGCGCAGAGACTCGCCGCCTTGGCGAAAGAGTTGAAGGACCGGCTGTGCATCGTGATGCGCGTCTATTTTGAAAAACCACGCACCACGGTCGGCTGGAAGGGCCTCATTATGGATCCGCATCTTGACGGCAGTTGCGACATCCCGGTTGGTTTGAAGCTGGCACGCCGCATTTTGCGCGATGTGCTCGATCTCGGTCTTCCGACGGCCACGGAACTGCTCGACCCGATCACGCCGCAGTTCATCGCCGATTTGATCAGTTGGAGCGCCATCGGTGCGCGCACGACGGAATCGCAAACACATCGGCAGATGGCTTCCGGCTTGTCGATGCCGCTCGGATTCAAGAACGGCACATTTGGGCACATCACGCCGGCCATCAATGCGATCAAAGCCGCGATACAGCCGCAGACCTTCCTTGGTGTCAGTGAAGACGGTATCGCTTCGGCGGTGACAACGAGCGGCAATCCCGACTGCCACATCATTCTGCGTGGCGGTGAAAGCGGTCCGAATTACGGCGCGGACAACGTCATGGAGACGATTGACGGCCTCGAAGCCGCGAAGCTCAAACCCGCGATCATGATTGATGCCAGCCATGGCAATTGCGCCAAGGATCACCGCCGCATGCCGGATGTCTTCCGCGAAATCGTGCGCCAGCGTGCCGCAGGCCAGAAAGCCATCATCGGGGCGATGCTGGAGAGCAATCTCGTAGGCGGCAGCCAGAAATTTCCACAACCGCTCGATCAACTCGTGCGTGGGCAGTCGATCACCGATGCCTGCATTGACTGGAACACCACGGAGAAGCTGCTCCGCGAAGCGCATGCGGCTTTGAAGTCATGAACGATCTCGCCCAGCGCATGCAGGCAGATCTCAATGAGATCGGACGCACCTGCATGCCGTTTGGCAAATATGGACCACAGCACTTCCCGCCGAACGGCGTGCCGATTTACGATATTCCGGCGGAATACCTCGGATGGTTCGCGAACAAAGCGGGTTTCCCCAATGGCAGGCTCGGCGAACTATTGCGCATGGTACATCAGATGAAGGCGGACGGCTCCGACATCGTGTTTGATGTATTTCGGAAGCGCTACGGCCGCACGGACCTCAAACCGGTTAAGCGGAAGTCGTGGACGTTTGAAGAGTGAGCTCGTTTAGCCACGGATCGGCGGGCCGTACCAGACGTAGCACATCAGATAGACGATGATGCCGGTCACGGAGACATAGAGCCAAACAGGGACGGTCCACTTCGCCATGCGCTTGTGTTTGTCGAATCGCTGACGCAGCGCGGGAACGACGGTCATGATGATCATCGGCAGGCTCAATACAGCTAGAGGGATGTGCGTGAACAGGATGGTAAAGTAGATCGACCGGGTGAGTCCCGTACCAGCGAACCTCACATGACCGGCGTGGAAGTGGTAATAGAGATAGCAGCCGAGAAACGCGGTCGAGAAGAGCAGCGCGATGATCATGCTGGCAATGTGGGCCTTTTTCTGGCCAATTTTGATCATCGCGAGGCCTAGGCAGATGTGCAGCAACGCGCAGCCGTTGAAGATCGTGTAGAGCTTGGGGAGTTCGAGGACTGTCATGACTTACTTCGTGCCAGCAGGCTGGTAGGGGGTCTTTTTTTGTTCGTTGAGCAGGTAGCGCAGATCTTTGCGCAGTTTTTCATCCCAGAACTTCGCGAACTCGGGATCGGGGTTCAAAATGTCCTCCAGACCACGCACATGACCGAGGTGGTCGATGATGGCGACGCGAAGATCGTGGATGTATTTGTCATCGGGTGAGAGGCGATCCTTCTCCGGCATGTCCTGAACCGGACGGAACTGCACCTGGCTGGTCATGAATTTGCGCACGGCTGCTTTTTCGCCGTTGAGGAACCACCAATTCGCGTCATCCTCGATGCCGAGCGTGGTGGCGAATTTTTTCATCATTTCCGGCGTGTCTTCGGCATCGAGCGTGAAGCTTAGAAATTGAAGGTTGGGTTCGTTGGCGAATTCCCCGTGCAGTTTCTTCAATTTCGCGATCACGGCGGCGCAGCCACGCGGGCAGCGGGTGAATACCCAGGAAATGACGAGCACCTTGCCCTTCAAGTCGGCGAGATGAACGGTCTTGCCGCTGCGCTCGATGAGTTCGAGGTCTTTTTCGAGACGACCGATGACGGGTGGTCGGTCCACGCTGATCTTGTCGATGCGTGAGCGATAGATGAGGTAGTTGTAAAAAACGACGATGCCGAGCGCGGCGATAATGATGGGCACCCAGATGGTCCAGGGACTCAGTTTTGTTGGAGCGGGAGATTCATTCATGACGGTGGCAGGTTATGCACGTTTCCAGGCGAGAATGGATACGAGCAGAATGGCCGGGAGATACATCAGCGTGCAGAAGAAAAGTTTGCGCGCAGTCGTGCGCTCCGGCTGGCGGTTAAAACGGAGCGCCAAAACGCACAACCACCCACTGAGCAGCAAGGCTGGTGGCAAAAACCACCACGCATACGCCGAGCCAGCATAGACTGGATAAAACATGAGTAGCACGGCGCTGACCGCATAGGCGAGTGCATGCTGTGAAGTGCGTGCGCCAAGTTCATCATCGTTGGCGAGCATGATGAAGCCACCTTTGCGATATTCGTCACGATACATCCAGTTGATGGCGAGAAAGTGCGGCAACTGCCAGAGGAACAACAGCAGGAAGAGATAGATCGCTCCTGGTTCGAGCATGGGCTCCCAGCGGAAGTGCGGCGTGGCACCAGCCGGCAAAGGACCGACGGCTCCGGCCCATCCGATCAGCGGTGGCAGCGCTCCTGAAACCGCACCCACAAGTGTGTTGGTGGCACTTTGGCGTTTGAGTGGCGTGTAAATAAATAGATACACTGCCAATGTGAGCGCTGTGAGCGCCGCCGTCTCCATGTTCACGCGGATCGTGAGATGAATGAGTGCCCAGGCGCTCAGCAGCCAGCCAATGCCAAACGCCGCAGAAGGACTGACGCGGCCTGATGGCAGCGGACGATCCGCCGTACGCTGCATGCGCGAGTCGGGCTCGATTTCCATGAGTTGATTGAACACGGCGGCACCAAATGCGGCGAGCATGCTGCCGATGATGGTATGCACCAGCAGCCAGCCGTCGAAGCCCTGCGGGGCACGCAGCCAGAAACCGACGAACGTGGTGACAATGACGAGCGCACTGAGGCGGAATTTCGTCAGAGTCAGCAGATCGTGGGTGGTCATGGCAGGCTAGCGGAAAAACTTTTTCGCCTTCTCAAAGAAGCTCTCCTCCATGGGAGAGGTTTGTTCGCCGAGGGATTTGGCGAACTCATCGAGCTTCTCGCGTTGTTCAGCGTTGAGCTTTGTCGGCACGGCGATTTGAACGTGGACGTAGAGATCGCCAAAGCGGTCTTCGCCGAGGATTTTCATGCCTTTACCGCGCAGACGGAAGGTAGTGCCGTTCTGCGTGCCAGCGGGGACTTTGACCGAAGCCTTGGCCTCCATGGTCGGCACGGTAATTTCTCCACCCAGCGCTGCGGTGGCAAAGGAAAGCGGCATGTCGCAGTGCAAGTCATTGCCTTCACGTTCGAAGATCTCGTGCGCTTTGACTTGGATGACGATGTATAGATCGCCAGCGGGACCATTCTTGAGACCGAGGTCACCGTTGCCACTGGAACGCAGACGGGAGCCGTCTTCGATACCTGCGGGAACTTTCACGCGTACTTTGGTGCGTTCTTTGGAACGTCCGGTACCGCTGCAAGTGCGACACGGGTCGCTAATCATTTCGCCGCTGCCACTGCAATCAGGACAAGTCTGCTGAATCTGGAAAAAACCACGCGAACTGATGACCTGGCCGACACCGCCGCAGGTGCGACAGGTTTTTTTACCGCCACCACCGCTGTTGGAACCGGTACCCGAGCAGGGTTTGCACGAGGCGCTGCGTTCGTATTCGATCTCGCGCTCCACACCATGCGCGGCGTCTTCAAGGGAGATTTCCATGCCGTAACGCAAGTCGCTGCCACGCTGCGGACCATCGCGGCGACGCCCACCTCCGCCGCCACCGCCACCACCGAAGAACTGCTCAAAGATCCCGCCACCGCCACCACCGGCGAAGACTTCGCGGAAGATGTCGAAAGGATCGTGGAAGCCGCCGCCTCCGGCAGAGGGACCACCCATGCCACCGGCGAAGGCGGCATGACCGTAACGATCATACGCGGCGCGTTTTTGATCGTCGCTGAGCACATCATAGGCCTCACCGACCTCCTTGAACTTGCCTTCGGCACTCTTGTCATCCGGGTTTTTGTCAGGATGAAATTTCACCGCGAGTTTGCGGTAAGCTTTTTTTAAGTCCTCAGCGGAAACGTCGCGGGAGACGCCGAGCACTTCGTAATAATCGCGTTTGTCAGCCATGTGGGTGTGAAAAAAGGTTACGCCGCAGCAGGGCCGCTGGAAACGATAACACTGGCGGGACGCAGCATGCGGTCCTTGAGCTTATAGCCGCGACGGGTCACGCGGATGACGGTGCCTTCAGCCTCCTCGGCGTTGGCTTCCTGAGCCACGGCTTCGTGCACATTCGGGTCAAAGGCTTTGCCCTGCGCCTCGATTTCCTGCACGCCACTGTCACGCAGGAAATCCTGGATCTGACGGTTTACCATACTCATGCCCATGAAGATCATGGACTTCTCCGATTCGACACGGGCGGCCTCGAGGCCCATGTCAAAATTGTCGATGATGGGAAACAGCGCGCGCAGCAAATCCGCATTGGCATAAGCGCGAGTTTCCTGCGCCTCACGAGCGGAGCGTTTGCGGAAGTTATCCAACTCCGCCTGGCTGCGGTAGGCCAAATCTTTCCACCGGTCCACTTCCTGCGTCAGCGCGGCGATGGGATCAAGCGGCGCTGCCTCTTCAGCAGGAGCGGAGGCTTCTGGATTGGCTACGTCTTCGGGTGGTAATTGCTGGGTCGTTTCGGGACTCGGCTCGGTCATAGTTTTGCGGGTATTTGGGGGGACGCGACTATGCCGTCTTCTGCATGGCAATCAAGGTGATGTCGTCGTGTGATCGCCGGCCCTTTAAAAAGTGCTCCAGATCAGCAATAATGCCGCCAATCACGGCCTTCGGCCCATGCGGGGCATGCTTGGCCAGTTCTTCCTGCACACGTTCTTCGCCAAACTCGATGCCTTTGGGGTCCATAGCCTCGTTCACACCGTCGGTATAGAGCAGGAGGCAGTCACCGACTTGCATCTCAAAGCTTTCATCCTTGGTGACGCGCTCAAACACCGCGCCCTTGTCGATGCCGACACCGAGACCGGGAGGATGAATCGACTCGACCTTGCCCGTGGCCTGACGCCAGAGCAGCGCGGCATTGTGACCAGCACGCGAGAGGGTCAACCTCGATCCGTCCTGGTCCACCACGACATAGGACATGGTGATGAACATATCCTCGCGAATGTCCGGAGCGATCTGGCGGTTCACAGCGGCCAGCACGGCACTGGGCGATGTGGAAGTTTGTGACTTGGCACGCATCAGTGTTCGACACATGACGGTGATCATCGCAGCGCCTAGTCCCTTGCCCGACACATCGGCAATCACCGCGCCAAACTGGCCGCCGGGCAGTTTGAAGTAGTCAAAGTAGTCACCGCTGAGTGTGCGGGCCGGGATGTTCTTACCCGCCACGATGAAACCCGGCACATCAGGATCACGGTCAGGTAGTAGCACCTTTTGAATCTGGCTGGCGTTGAGCAACTCCTGCTGATCCATGCGGTTCTTCGACGCCTCCTGATGCGACATTGCATTCGCCAACGCGAAGGCTGACTGCTCGATCAATGAATTGAAGACTTCAAAGTCGTTTGCGTTGTAGCTGCGAGCATCCTTGGGCGAAGTCACGGCCAACACGCCAAGCCGACGCGTGCCAAAACTCAGCGGCCCGATCATGGAGATCACGTTTTGTTGGGTCGAAACCAGCGCACCGCCAAGCCGCACCTCGGCACCGAGATCAGGGATCAATTCGGTCTTTTGCTGCGTGTAAATGCTGCCGAGCAGGCCTTGATCCATCTTCACCGCCTGCATGCGTAGCGTACTCAGCAGTGTGGACGAGTTTTCCTTCATCTGCTGCTGCACGCGCTCCGGCACAGCGATCAATGGTGCGCAAAAATCCGAATAGTGCCTCGGCACGAGTTGCTGCGAGGCTTCATCGAGGAGATAAAGCGCGCCACCCGTGCTTTGTGTCACGCGTACCGCACCTTCAACGATCAGACGGTACATCGATGCCTGCTGGTCATCACGCCAGATCGCCTCCCCAAGATCGTGCAGGTAATGGAACATGCGCCGCTCTTCGGCCACGATGGCCTCCTCCTCGGCACGCAGTGCCACCAGCGCATGCTTCTGCTGGCGAGCAATCTTTGCCAGCATCACCAGTCCCGCCGTCATCAACAGCACGATCAGGACAAGAAGAGCAGTGGTCATGGTTTCAAACGGCACACCCGGCTTATCCGGGAGCGCCTCAGGCGGGAATGGCAGCAGTGCTTGCCTCCAGCTCTTTGGCCAAAAATTCGATCACATCATGGAAGCGGCATTCATTTGCATCACTCACATTCGCCAGCGCTTGGTGAGCAGCCAGCACATGCTGCGTCTGCACTTCTTTGCACTCCGTATTGGCTTCGCCGCAGTGCTGGAGCGCATCACAAGCCTGCTTGCGCTCGTCCTGCCAGAGTGTGCCTTCACGGTCCAGATCCAGAATATGATCCAGCCCTAAACTCGTCAGCAGTTGCAGATTGCGCTGGTTTGCATTCAACACACTCAACGAACCATTGCCCGCCTCGCGCAAATTCAGCGCCGCGCCGGTCAGCATGCCGAGGAAGGTTGAGTCCATCATCGGGCAGCGCTCAAGATCGACGACCAGATTGGTTGTGCCTTGTGCCATCACTCGCTGAAGCGCTTTCTTGGCCTGTAGGCTATTTTGAAACGTACCGCGCCCGTCCACCCTCATCCAGAACACACGTCCGATAGTTCCAACGAGAATATGAGTGGGAGGCGTCATGCAGTTCGGATTTAGTTCCAGAGCGCGGACTGCTGGCTCACCAGTTCCTCTTTGCCACGCAGAACAGTGACACGCCAAGCAATCACTCTGCCGCTTTTTTGATACTCTTCTCCGGTGACCTGAAACCTAGAAACATTGCTGCGATGGATGTCATCGACGATCTGTTCCTGCACTCGCTTGCTAAGGCCGGAGAGCGCCTGCTGGTATTCAAATTTGACCGTCACCGGACCTCTGCGGTCATCCGCTTTCCAGAACACCGTGTAGTAGTGGCCGAAGCGTTCAATGATCTGGGCCTTGGACACCGCGCCATGCAGATAATGCTGACGCTCAAAGAGAATCGCCTGCTCCTGCGAGTTCGGCATGTAGTTCGGCATCAGGTGGTAGTACTTCACCTTCGCAATGCGGCCTCCGGGGCCATCCACCGCGCTCGAACACGCAGAAAGCAAAAGGGCCAAGATGGCAAGGCATCCTAGGCGGAGGCAGGGGGTGCGTGTCGCTGTCGTCATGGAGCGCTGAATATTGAATCGGGATGCCTGATGTCAACGTCCCCTTCGATTCTTCACACTCTCCAGCCAAAATTCACAAAAGTGAGACGGGATCGACATCCCAAGTCACAATGACGTCTGCTGGCAGCTTCGTGGCTTGAATAACTTGTTGGATATGACGACACAGCGGTCGGATTTTGGGTGCCCGCAGCAAAAGCTGGTAGCGGAACTGCCCGTGGGCCTTCGCCATCGCGCAGGGAGCCGGTTCGCCCATGATCACGTTCTCTGGCAATCCTTCCAACAGCCGCCGATGCAGCGTTTGCAGGGCAAATTCGGCCATTGTTTGATGTTTTCCCCGGCTGGCGAGCAGCACCACATGCGTGTAGGGCGGATAATGAAACGCACGGCGCTGCTCCAGTTCCTGCTGCGCGAAGCCCTCGAAGTCATTGTGACGCGAAAACTGCACTGCCGGGCTGTGGGGCGCATAGGTTTGCACCACGACCTCTCCTTTGACCTCGCCCCGGCCCGCACGGCCTGCCACTTGGACCAGAAGTTGCAGCGTGCGCTCCGCAGCACGGAAATCCGGCAGATTCAGGGCTAGATCGGCATTCAGCACGCCCACCAGCGTCACATTGGGGAAATCGAGACCCTTCGCGATCATCTGCGTTCCGATCATGATGTCGATCTTTTGTGCCCTAAACTCCCGCAGCAGGTCGCGGAGCTGGTTTTTGCGCTGAATCGTGTCCGTGTCCACACGAGCGATGCGAGCCTGCGGAAACACCTCGCGCACCACCGCCTCGACGCGTTCCGTGCCAAATCCGGTGAACTTGAGCCCAGGCTCGTTGCAGGATGGGCATTTGGACGGCGGCAGCCGCCGGGAACCGCAAACATGGCAGACGAGCCGGTTCTCATGCTTGTGCAGCGTCATTGGGATGCTGCAATCCTGGCACTGCACCGTCTCACCGCAGCCGAGGCAAGTCAGCGAGGTGTTGAAGCCGCGACGATTCAAAAACAGGATCGTCTGCTCCTTTTTCTCCAAACGCGATGTGATCGCCGCCCGCAGCTTCTCGGAGAGGATGCCGGCATTTGCCACGCTCGTTCCGGTGCCTTTGCGCCGCTCCATGCGCATATCGACGATGCGGATCAGCGGCAGCGTGCGGCCATCGGTGCGTTTGGTGAGATGCAGCACCTCGTACTTGCCGCTGGCCGCATTTTCGAAGGATTCGAGGCTCGGAGTCGCACTACCGAGTAAAACGACGCATTTTTCCAGACTGCCGCGCACCACCGCCACATCCCGCGCATGATAGCGTGGCGTTTCATCCTGCTTGAAGGAGGGTTCATGCTCCTCATCGACGATGATGATGCCCAACCGCTCCAAAGGCGCAAAAATCGCGCTGCGTGCTCCAATCACGATGTCGGCACGATCTTCGTGAATCTTGAACCACTCGTCGTGGCGTTCGCCATCGCTCAAATTGCTATGCAGGACTGCGATGCGCTCCTTGAGCGACGAAAACCGCGCCTTGAAGCGCTCAATCGTCTGCGGCGTCAGTGCGATTTCAGGCACCAGCACAAGCGCCGTGCCACCACGCTCGATCACGCGGGCAATCGCCTGCAAATACACCTCCGTTTTGCCGCTGCCAGTAATGCCGTGCAGCAGGATCGGCTTCGCCTTCTCGGGTGATTCGATCACCTTCAAGATGCGATCATACGCGGCCTGCTGCTCCTCCGTCAGCGTCAGCGGCTGGCTCGGCAAAAACTGCTCGTCGTGAAACGGATCGCGCTCCACACGCACTTCACTGCGGGTGATCCAGCCCGCTTTTAGCAGCGGTTTGAGGATCGTGGCCGCACGCGGCACGTCCTGACGAATCTGGCTCAGCGTCGCCTCGCCTTTGAAGCTGCGCAGGATGTCGAGCACGCGTGCCTGCATCGGTGCTTTGCTGCGTAGCTTCTCAAACTCGGCGGGCGCCGGCTCCTTCACGAGCTTGAGATGACTATCCATCACAAAACTGCCCGGTTTATCCCGCACCGCCTGTGGCAGCATCGTGCGCAGCACCTGATGCGGCGAGACGACGTAGTACTCCGCAATCCAACGCGCCAGTTTGACCAGCCCCGGCGTGAACATCGGCCGTTGACCGATGATCGAGGCGATTTCCTTCAGCTTCCCGCGATGCGGCGACTCATCGAGCAAGGCGAGCACCACCGCGTTCACCCGCCGGTTTTGCAGCGGCACCATCACTCGTGTCCCGATGACGACTTTGTCCGCCTGTGCCTCGGGAATGCCATAATCCAGTTCCATGGCTCCTGCGTCTTCGAGCTGCACGCGTGCGACGTGCAGTGATTTTGCCCCAGTTTCCTCCTGCATAGTCACCTCGGCTCCAAACAGATCGCTCTGTTTGGGCTTGGCGGGAGTGCTGGAGGCGGTTGGTGGCATCGCTTCATCCATAGCTGCCGCCAATCCATCGCCAAAACGAATCTTCTTTTGAGAAACGAACCGGCCCGTGCCATCGTTACTCCGCAGAAGCACGGAACCAAGGCATGTGGAACTTTTTGACAGAGCATTGGCGCGACGGCGTGGAGATCATCATCCTCGCCGCGCTGGCATACCATGGTTACCTGTTTTTCCGGGCAACGCGTGGTGCGAGCATCCTGACGGGCCTGCTGGTTTTGCTTTTGAGCCTCGCGCTTATCTCGCTGCTACTGGATCTTTCCGTGATCAGCGGGCTATTGCAGCGTTTCTCCGTCTTCCTTGCCATTGCGCTCGTCATCATCTTCCAGCCGGAATTGCGTCGTGTGCTCGCCGAACTGGGCAGTAGCCGTATTTTTTCCTTCAACCGGCCCGATCCCGAGGCACTGGACGTGCTCATGGAGGCCATGCAGCAGCTTTCATCACGCCGCTGCGGCGCGTTGTTCGCGTTGAAGCGTGGGATTGATCTCAAACCGTATGCTGAATCCGGCGTCGAGATGGATGCGGTGATCACGGTGGAACTCATCACCACGATTTTTCATCCCAAGACCTCGCTGCATGATGGCGGTGCGATCATCGACCAAGGTCGTCTCGCCGCCGCCGGCTGTGTGTTTCCCGTGAGCCAGAAGGACATCCAGGACCGAGCCATCGGTCTGCGCCATCGTGCTGGCATGGGCATTTCCGAGGAGACCGATGCTATCGCGCTCGTCGTGTCGGAAGAAAGCGGCGCGCTCTCATTGTGCTATCAGGGTAAGCTCGAACACGATATGGAACTGGATGAGTTGCGTCAGCGCATCAACGAAATCCTGAATGAGGGATCCAGCGGAACCCATTCAGACGCAGAACCGGAGGGCGGTCATGAACTGGGGGCATCGATTTAAAGAACTCTTCACCCGCAACTGGCGCGAGAAGCTCATCTCGCTGCTGCTGGCGTTTTTGTTCTGGTACATGATCAAGGCGCAGGACGCACGCTCCACGCAGCCGTACCCCGGTACTCGGCCCGCACCCGCTGCCCCTGCCGCGCGGCTTTGACACCGGCGACGTTCTGCGTTAGAACGCGCGCCTATGTCTGAAAAGCGCCAGTTCTTCGGCACCGACGGCGTCCGTGCCGTGGCCAATCGTCATCCCATGACCCCTGAGTTCGTCATGCGCCTCGCGCAGGCCGCTGCCGTCGTGCTCGGCGGCAAACCGGAGGGCGGGGAGCGTCCCAAAGTCGTGCTGGGACGCGACACGCGTGCTTCGGGCGAAATGCTCGAGTCTGCGCTCGCTGCGGGCCTCAATTCCGCCGGTGTGGATGTCATTCTCGCCGGACAATTGCCTACGCCCGCCGTGGCGATGATCAGTGCACAGCTTGGCGCGAACTTCGGCGTCATCATCTCGGCTTCGCACAACCCGTTTAAGGACAACGGCGTCAAATTCGTCCACGGCGACGGTCACAAGCTCAACGACAAGACCGAGATCGCCATCGAGCGCCTCGTGCTCGGTAATGAAGACACTCCGCGCCCCGAAGGCCGTGGCATTGGCCGCATCACGAAGCTCGCTGACGGCGTGGAGCGCTACGTCGCGCATGCTGTCGCTTCGATGGAAGGCGTGCGCCTCGACGGCATGCGCGTCGCGCTCGATAACGCTCATGGTGCTTCTTCCTACACCAGTGCTCTCGCTTTGGAGCAACTCGGTGCTGACGTTCAGGTCTTCCATTCCGAGCCTGACGGTTTCAACATCAACGAAGAATGCGGCTGCACGCATTCCGAGGAGATCGAGCGCATCGTGCGCCAATCGCAGGCCCAGGCAGGCATCGCGCATGACGGCGACGCGGACCGCATCGCTCTGTGCGATGAAGAAGCCATCGCCCTCGACGGCGACGAACTCATGGCCATCGCTGCTGAAGCCATGCTGCGCAAAGGTACGCTCAAGCAAAACACGCTCGCCGTCACCGTGATGAGCAACTACGGCCTCGACGATCTCGTCTCCCGCCTTGGTGGCCGTGTCATTCGCACCGGCGTCGGCGACCGTTATGTGCTCGAAGAAATGCGCTCACGCGGTTTGAACCTCGGCGGCGAGCAGAGCGGCCACATCATCTTCGGCGACTGGGCCACCACCGGTGACGGCCTCATCGCCGGCCTGCAAGTGCTGCGCATCATGAAGGAAACCGGCGAGACGCTCAGCCAGCTCCGCAAGTGCCTGAAAAAATTCCCCCAGTGCTCCCGCAACCTCCGCGTGCGCACCAAGCCGCCCATCGAAGAACTCGTCGAGGCGCAGAAAATCATGAAGGAGACCGAAAAGAAGCTCGGCGACTACGGCCGCGTGCTCCTGCGCTATTCCGGCACCGAATCGCTCATCCGCCTCCTCGTCGAAGGCCGCGATGTCGAATACCTCGAAGCCCAAGCCGATAAAATCGCCTCCGCCATCCTCGCTCAGATCGGCTAAGCTCATCCTATTATGAAAGAACACTTTGCATCGGCCTTGGCGGTTGGAGCCTGTATCATCATTGGCTTTGGCGTTCTCGCCATGGCTTTTGGCACAGTGTCAGGCCTGATAGCAGCATTCATCGCCATTGCCGTTGGAGGAAGGTTGCTTCTTCAAGCATGGAAGACTTCGAACGAGAAGTGACGTGAACCATTACTTCATCACCGGCACCGACACCGACGCAGGCAAGACCTACGTCACTTGCTTGTTGTTGGAAGCCTTGAAACGCAATGGCAAAAGTGTCGCTGGCTTCAAGCCTTTCGTCTGCGGCCAACGTGACGACGCGATTCATCTCACTAACGCAAGCAGCGAAGGGTTGACCGTCGAGGAGGTCAATCCGGTATGGTTCAAGGTGCCCGCCGCGCCTTACGCTGCCGCCTTGATGGAAAACCGTCGTTTCGAACTAAACGACGTCATCGCCAAGTTTCATGAGCTGGCGCAAAAGCACGACCACGTGCTCGTCGAAGGCGCTGGCGGCTGGGAAGTTCCACTCAATGAGTTTTCCACTCTAGCCGACTTTGCGCAGCGCCTCGCGCTGCCCGTCATCGTCGTCGTAAACAACAAGCTTGGCTGCCTTAACCACACGATCCTCACGGTGCGCAACATTCAAGCCCGCGGCCTCACCTGCGCCGGCATCATTCTCAACTACGTCCGCGACGAACGTGACGCCGCCAGCATCTCGAATCGCATGGTCTTGGAGCATTTCCTGGACGTACCCGTCCTCGCCGAAATCATGCACGGAGAGACGGAGATCGACTGGCCGTTGTGAAGTGCTTCGCCACTCCCACAACTCCCAACCCTGTCAAAACACCCAAAGCCATCGACGGCGGAATGTCGCTGGGCCAATGCGCACCGCAGTAGATACGTGAATACGCTACCGCAGCAGCCAGCAGATACATGGCGAGTCCGGCACGACGATAGAAGCACGCGATGACCGTCGCGGCGGCGAACATATTTATAGTGTGGCTGGAGGGAAAGGACTTGCCGCGTGTTTCGCCTCTTGGTTCGCTGGCTTTGACCACCGGTTTCTCGAACAAGCGCATGAGCGCGGGCGAAGCGGTGCCGAGATCGCGCACGACCACGTCTGCCAGCGCATCGCGAGGCCGCACACGGCCTATGGATTTCTTCAAGGTGTTGGAAACGACGCCGTCACCAATGCCGAGCGCGATGGCAAGGCAGATCAGCATCACACGCCCTTGCTTGCCACCACGCCAAACGACGAGCAGCACCACTGCAATGATGAGTGGCAACCAGGCCTCGATGGCGGAGAGCGCGGGCATAAGCCAGTCCAGCAACGGGTGCGACCATGCAATGTTGATCTGATGCAGCAGGCTAAGATCCCAAGCGTTCATTTCGCTTTCACCGCCTTCCATGATTTTAAATTTCGCCCCAGATACACACTGAATTCACGTGTCTCTTGTCCCAGTGGGATACGAATGTTGCCACGGTGCTCGAGCTTTTCGAAAGCCTCAGTGAACACCCCATTTTGCAGAAGTCCCTGACCCGGATTCGGATCAATGATCAGTGCATCAAAGCCGAGTTTTTCTTCAGGCCCCGGCCAGATTTCATACTGCGATTGCACCGTCGCGCTTGACTCCCATCGATACAATCGTGGATGCGATGGCATGTAGAACGCCATCTGTGCCGCGTGATAGCGATGCCCGAGTGCCATAACGAAGGTCTTGTTTGGTTGCGGGACTTGATCGAGAAACATCTGCGCTTCGATGCCCGCTTCATTCCAACCGCGGATGTTTGCCAATTTGTCGATGCCTTTCAGATTCGTGCTAAAGATGATGACCAGCGCGAGATGGACGATCACCACCAAGACTCCACCCACACGCAACGACCACCGTTGCCAGTTTGAGTGCGCCACCGTGGGTAACAATCCCCGCATCCACGCTGCAGTCAGCACAAACGCGGGCACAAAGAAGGCAGCCGGCCAGTTTGGATTGATCCGCTGGCGCAACGCCAGCACAGTAAAACATGCGAGAGCAGGCGCACAGGCCAGCAGCAAAAATAAAGCGGGTCGTGTCAACTTGGCGCGTTGCTTGATGGCCACGCACATTGCCGCGACGAGCGCCACGAATGTTACCGGCGTGTAGATCAGCGCCTGCAGTCCGACGTTTTCCAGCGTGCGGCCGATCCAGCCGCCGAAATCGAGGCTCTTCGTGTCAAAATGATGTTTCGTATGCTCCAGCGTGATCCACGCATGCGCCTGATTCCATTGCAGCACCGGAATGATGAAGGCCATGCCAACAACGATCGCGAGCCACATCCTTGGATTGCGCAGCAACGCACGATCCTGACTCGAAACGGCTGCGAACAACAGCATGAGCGCTGGAAAGGCCAGCATCATCTGCTTGCTCAGCGTGCCAACGCCAATGACCAGAGCCAGCGCAAGCCAGCGGGAGTTGCATGTCGGTTTTTCTACCGCAAACCAGAACAGCAGCAACCCCAACGTCCAGCTTAGCAGCAATGGCGCATCAATCGTCAGCAACAGGTTTAGTCCCGCGTTTGCAATCGTCAGCAGCACCAGCACTGCGGTTAGAAAAGCGGTACGTGCGTCAAACAACACGAGCGCTATGCGATGGATCACCACCAGCGTCGCCGTCCCGAGCAGTAAGGCAGCAAAACGAATGCCCCATTCCGCATTGCCAGTGATCCAACCAATGACACCCATCATCCATCCAATCATCGGCGGCTTGCTGAAGTAACACCAGTCCGGCCTACGGCCCCAGTCCCAATAGTAGGCCTCGTCCCCAGCCAAGTCAGCCCCGCTCACAAAAAGCAGCATCACGCCCACGCGCACGATGAAAACAGCGGCCAGCAGCCACCAGAAGCGTTTAAGCCAGGTCGAGGAGTCAGAAGGGGGAGTCAAAGACATGCGGGCGCACGATAGCGGTGACTGTTGCATGTGAAACCGGGAATCCAATGTGTTGATCTTGTTTCTTGGCAAACATCACGGCCCAAGGCATCTTCAAGACGTGAATCTACGTCAGGCCATCACCTTGCTAGCACTGTTGACCGTCTCCACGGCCAACGGCTTGACGATTGTCGGCTATGACCCCGCCACGAACGACCGCTTCGCCTCCGGCTACCCTTCCTCTCCGGCGGCAAACACCTCCGTTTCGTTTCTTGGCAACGGCTATGACCTCTCTGGAGTCGGTTGGAACCCCGCCAACACCACGCAGAGTTTCACGATGATCAGTAATCAGTACTTCGTGTATTCGAATCACTACGGCCCTAGCTCGTCGATGAACTTTTTCAGCCCGGCACTTGGCTCTGTCATCAGCCGCGATGTGAGCAGTACTAGCTACAATTTCACCTTCAACGGCCAAGTGAGCGACTTCGCTATCGGCAAGCTCTCCGCTGCGCTCACTCCCGCCGATGGCATCGCCGCCTACCCAGTCCTGTACGCTCCCACGATCCAGCCTTACCTCGGCCTCCAGGTTCTGAACTATGGACACGGCTCCAATGGCCCGCGTCTCGGTATGAATTTGGTGGACGCCTATGGCTCCTTCAACTTCCCCAATGGCGGCACTGTGGATGACAGTTTCGGCATCGGCTACAGCTACAACAGCAACCTATCTGGCGATTCAATGTTTGAGGGCGGCGACTCTAGCAGCCCCACGTTTGTGCCTTGGAATGGAAGCCTCGCCATGCTGGGCACGCACAGTGTCATCGCCACCATCGGCTCCACACCTTACTCCATCGACAACTTCATCCCCTTCTACCTCGACCAGATGGCGCTTAATGGCGTCGATTTCAGCGTGATCGTCGTGCCCGAGCCTTCGCGAACGATGCTTCTCCTCCTCGGTGCTTGCGCCCTGCTGCGACGCAGGCACCGTGCACCACGGGAATGATCAACGACACGGCGCAACAAGAAATCGACTGGCTCTACAGCACGCAGCTTTTCGGCATCAAGCTGGGGCTGGACAATGTGCAGCGGCTGTTCGGTGAACTAAATCTCCCTGCCGCAGGCCAAAAATTCATCCACGTCGCCGGCACCAACGGCAAGGGTTCCACCTGCGCCTTCGTGCATTCGATCTTGAAGACCGCAGGCATCAATTCTGGCCTTTTCACCTCCCCGCATCTCATTCACTTCGGTGAGCGCATTCGTGACGCCGAGCGCATGATCACGCCCACTGAAATCGCCGCAGGCATTACCCGCTTGCGCGAACGGGTCTCCGACTGGAATCCGCATCCCACCTTTTTCGAACTCACGCTCGTTCTCGCGCTCGAATGGTTCGCACAGCGAGGCAATCCGTGGGTCGTGCTCGAAACCGGCCTCGGAGGCAGACTTGACGCCACGAATGCGATCACGCCCGCCGCTTGCGTCATCACCCCCATCGGTTGGGATCACATGGACATGCTCGGTGACACACTGGCTAAGATCGCCGCTGAAAAGGCCGGTATCATCAAGCCCGGCGTGCCTGTCATCACAATGTGGCAGGAAGCTGAAGCGCTCGAAGTCATCCAGCAAACTGCATCTGAACGCAAAGCACCTCTGACGATCATCGAAACGCCATGGGAAGGTGAAACCGGCCTACCCGGCTCGCATCAACGCTGGAATGCTGCCATGGCCATCGCTGCGCTGCGTGCCGCAGGTTTTGCCCTCAATGAAAACGTCATTGCACGCGGTCTTATCGATGTGTATTGGCCCGCACGCTTTCAAAAAATCGGCCCCATCATTATCGACGGTGCCCACAATCTCGACGCTGCCCGCGTTCTCGCTCAAACCTGGCGCGAGCAATTTCCCGATAAGAAGGCTGAGATCATCTTCGGCGCTGTCTCTGGCAAAGACACCGCCGCCGTGCTACGTGAGCTAGCGCCCATCGCCGCATGCTGGCATTTCACCGGCTTCGACTCACCGCGTGCCTTGCCAGCGGACACGCTACGAGAAATCTGGAATAGTCTCGGCCTCGAAACACTTCCTGTGACCACACATGCAAGGATCGTCGATGCACTGGAAGCAGTGCGATACCCAAGACCCACGTTGATCGCCGGTTCACTCTACCTCGCCGGTGAGGCGCTCGCCTTCATCGAAAACAAATCCGCCGCCTTCGAGTGCAGCGCTCAGTAAAAAGTACGATGGACACTCCTGTCCGTCGATCCAAGGGCGACGCAATCACACATAGCCGACGGGCAGGAGTGCCCATCGTACTACTCCTCCGACGAGGCCGCCTTGATGCGATACCCGTTCTCATTTTTCTCCAGCTTCATGAGGCCGCGTGTCGCCATGGCCTCCAGCAACGCGCTGAAAGTGCTGAAACCGTAGAAACGCTCGTCAAACTGCGGCTGGCGGCGGCGGATGGCCTGCTTCACCGGCCCGGCCCACACCGTGTCGCTGCCGCTGCGTCCTAGCATCGCTTCGACCGTTTCCGCCACAAGCTGGATCGCCTTTTCAGGATCACCGCCGCTCTTTTTCTCCGGCGATGCCGCCCTAGCTGCGGTGGGTGCGGGTTTCGTGCGTGCAAGGCGCGTTTTCGTCTTCTCCTCCTCACGGACAAGGTCGTCGTAGAAGATGAATTCGTCGCAGTTGTCGATGAACAACCCGCTGGAGGACTGTTTCACGCCCACGCCAATGACGGTCTTGTTATTCTCACGCAGCTTGCTTACCAACGGCGAGAAATCCGAATCGCCACTCACGATGGCAAAGGTGTCCACATGTGACTTCATGTAACAAAGATCAAGCGCATCCACGACCATGCGAATGTCTGCCGAGTTCTTCCCACTCTGGCTCACATGAGGAATATCGATCATCTCGAACGCCGACTCGTGCATCGTCGCCTTGAAACTCTTGTAGCGGTCCCAGTCGCAGTAGGCCTTCTTCACCACGATGCTGCCCTTCAGCAGCAGCCGATCCAACACCTTGTTCATATCGAACTTATCATACTTCGCATCCCGTACCCCAATGGCCAGGTTTTCAAAGTCGCAGAAAACAGCAATCGTGTGCGTGCGGTCAGTGGGAGAAGCCATGTAGCATCGTCCGCGCTGGCAGCCTTCAGGTCAACCGGCGTTCATTTCCGCTCCCCGCATGGACGATTCCGCCCTCACAACCTCCTAACGCAAGGATTTGGCTTCTCAGGGCGTTTTTTTGGCCCCTCAAACCCTTGTTATGCTCATGAAGACACGTTTCCTCCTTCCTGCCTTATTCCTTTCTGCTGCTGTGCATGCTGCGCCGCCGAAGAAGGAGGAGGGTATTGATCCGAATAAGCCGGTGTCGTTTTATAAGCACATTCGGCCGATTTTTCAGGCGCAGTGCAATGGCTGCCATCAGCCGGCGAAAAAGAAGGGTGACTACATCATGACGGACTTCGCGGCGCTGCTCAAAGGCGGTGAGGAAGGGCATGCGATCGTGGCGGGCAAGGTGGCGGAGTCGAATCTGCTGAAGCTGATCAAACCGGACGAAAAGGGCAAAGTGGAGATGCCGCAGAAGGCGGACCCACTGCATGCCACGCAGATTGCGCTGATCGAGCGCTGGATCAGCGAAGGCGCGAAGGATGACACGCCCGCATCAGCGAAGGCGCAGTATGACATGGCACATCCGCCGGTTTATGTGACGGCTCCGGCGGTGACGTCGTTGGAATACTCGCCCGATGGCACGCAGATCGCGGTGGCGGGTTATCATGAGGTGTTGGTGCACAAGGCGGATGGCAGCGGCATCGTCACTCGCTTGGTGGGACTCGCGGAACGCATTCAGAAGCTCGCGTGGTCGCCGGATGGGAAGAAAATTGCGGTTACGGGAGGCAGTCCGGCGCGCATGGGTGAAATCCAGATCTGGGACGTGGCGGCGAAGAAGCTCGAACTCTCGAAGTCGCTGACCTTTGATACGCTGTATGGCGCGAGCTGGTCGCCAGATGGCAAATTCCTCGCGTTTGGTTGCGGTGACAATGCGGTGCGCGCGATTGAAGCAGCTACAGGCAAAGAAACGCTCTTCATGGGCGGCCATAGCGACTGGGTGCTCGACACGGTGTGGGGCGTGGATGGCAAGCATGTCGTCTCTTGCGGCCGCGACATGAGCGTGAAGCTCACGGAGGTCGCCACGATGCGCTTCGTCGATAACGTCACGTCCATCACGCCCGGTGCGCTCAAAGGCGGTGTGCAGGTGCTGGCGCGGCATCCTTTGCGCGATGAGATCCTCATCGGCGGCACGGATGGCATTCCGGCGATCTACCGCATGGAGCGCATCACGAAGCGCGTCATCGGTGACAACGCGAACCTCATTCGCAAATTCCCCGTCATGCAGGGCCGCATCTTTGGTGTGGATTTCGCACCAGATGGCAAGCGCATCGCCGCAGGTGCCTCCTTTGAAGGAGCAGGCACGGTGAACATTTATAGCAGCGATTACGACAGCACGATGCCGCCCGAGGTGAAGAAGCTCGTCGAAACCGTGAGCGGCAAAGGCAAGGAACTCGATGATTGGGTGACCAAAGGCGTGCAGCAGCTCAGCACCACCGCGATCCCTTGCGGCATCTTCAGCGTGACCTTCAGCCCCGATGGCAAAACGGTCGCCGCAGCAGGTCAGGATGGTCAAATCCGCCTCATTGATGCCGCTACGGGCAAGATCGCCAAAGAATTCGTTTCAGTGCCGTTGGTGAAGGAAAAAATCCTCGCCGCGAGTGATGTGCTGGCTGACGACGCGGTTCGTGTGGAAGTGAAAAAGGACGACAAGGTCGAAACACTGCACGCTGGCCCCACGGTGGCCTCCATTGATGTCGAACCGACCACCATCAAGATCGGCAAGCCGGCTGAATACGCGCAGCTTCTCGTCACCGCACGCATGAGCGATGGCACACGCGCTGACATCACCCGCATGGCCAAAATCACCGCTGCGAATGAAGGCGTGATCGACATCAGCACGCGCGGACTCGTGCGCCCTGACAAAGACGGTGCCACCAGCGTGAAGATCGCCTTCCTTGGTAAATCCGCCACGGTGCCAGTCACCGTCGCAGGCATGAATGCCGCACTGAAACCCGACTACGTGCGTGATGTGATGCCCATCATGTCCAAGCTCGGTTGCAATGCCGGCACCTGCCACGGCGCGAAGGATGGCAAGGCAGGCTTCAAGCTCTCGCTGCGTGGCTACGATCCCGTTTATGACGTGCTTGCCTTTGCCGATGAACTTGCCAGCCGTCGCGCGAATGTCGCATCGCCCGAGCATTCGCTGATGCTGCTGAAAGCAAGTGGTAGCGTGCCGCATGAAGGCGGCCAGCTCAGCGTGCCGGGAGAGCTTTACTATGAAACGCTCAAGGCCTGGATCAGCCAGGGCGCGAAGCTGGACATGAAAACACCGCGAGTTACCAGCATCGAGCTGTCACCGAAAAATCCTGTGATCGAAAAAGTCGGCGAGCGTCAACAGCTCCGCGTCATCGCCCGCTATGCCGATGGTTATGTCAGAGACGTCACCGCCGAGGCCTTCCTCGACAGCGGCAACGGCGATGTCATCGAAGCCGACAAAAAAGGCCTCATGACCAGCCTGCGTCGCGGTGAAGCACCGATCCTCGCCCGCTTTGAAGGCAGCTATGCCGCCACCACCATCACCGTCATGGGCGACCGCAGTGGCTTCGCTTGGAAGGAACCCGAGAAATGGAACAAGATCGACGAACTCGTCTCCCAAAAATGGCAGCGCATGAAGATCGAGCCCAGTGGCGTGTGTAGCGATGAAGACTTCCTCCGCCGCATCCATCTCGATCTCACCGGCCTGCCGCCGAAGCCCGAAGAAGTCATCGCCTTCATTGCTGACAAACGTGATCTCCGCACCAAGCGCAGCGAGATCATCGACAAACTCATCGGCAATCCTGATTTCGTCGAGCATTGGGCCAACAAATGGGCCGACATGCTGCAAGTGAACTCCAAATTCCTCGGCGGCGAAGGCGCCACCGGTTTGCGCGCCTGGATCAAGCAACAAGTCGCCGACAACACGCCGTATGACCGCTTTGCCTACCGCATCATCACCGCTACCGGTTCCAACAAAGACAATCCAGCCGCCTCGTATTTCAAAACCGTGCGCAGCCCGGAAGAACTCTCCGAAAACACCACGCACCTGTTCTTGGCCACTCGTTTCAACTGCAACAAGTGCCACGACCATCCCTTCGAGAAATGGACGATGGATCAGTATTATGAAACCGCGTCCTACTTTGCCCAGGTCGATCTCAAAAGCGATCCGCAGGCCAAAGGAGCCACCATCGGCGGGACCGCCGTCGAAGGCGCAAAGCCGCTGTATGAAATCATCAGCGACAAAAAAGAGGGCGATGTGACGCACCTGCGCACCAACAAGACCGTCGCGCCCAGGGTGCCATTTGAAACCGAACTCGTCAGCAAAACGGCCACCACCCGCCGCGAGCAGTTCGCCACGTGGATGACCAGCGCGGACAACGATTACTTCGCCATGAGCTACGCCAACCGCGTGTGGGGTTACCTTACTGGAACGGGCGTCATCGAACCGCTCGATGACATCCGCGCTGGTAATCCACCGAGCAATCCTGAGCTGCTGCAATACCTCAGCAACGAATTCATCCAAAGCGGCTTCAACGTGCGCCACCTGATGAAAATCATCGCCAATAGCCGCACCTACAACCTCGCGCTGAGCACCAACAAATGGAACGAAGACGACAAAATCAACTACAGCCACGCTAAAGCCCGCCGCTTGCCCGCTGAGGTGCTGTTTGACTCCGTCTTCGCCGTCACCGGTAGCATGCCCAACATCCCCGGCGTGCCCAAAGGCACCCGCGCCGCCGCTCTGGCCGATGCGCAGATCAAACTGCAAGATGGCTTCCTCACCAACTTCGGTCGCCCTGCGCGTGAAAGCGTGTGCGAGTGCGAACGCAACAACGACGTGAACCTCGGCCCCGTCATGGCCCTCATGAGCGGCCCGACCGTTGGCGATGCCATCAGCGATGCTGGCAACGCTTTGGCCAAACTCACCGCCGAGATCAAAGATGATCGCCAGCTCGTCGATGCCATCTTCGTCCGCGTCATCAACCGTCACGCCACCGACAAAGAAATCGATGCCGCCATCGCCAACAGCGCCGGTCTTGATGCCGAAAACAAACAGCTCGCCGCCGTCTGGCAGGCCAAAGAAGCCGAGCAGAAGCCCGCCATCGAAAAAGCAGAAGCCGCACGCCTCGCAGGCATCGACGCCGCCAAAAAAGAACTCGAAGGCTACCAAGTGAAAATGGCACCCGAGGTCGCCAAAAAAGAAGCCGCGCGCAAAACCGCCATCACGAAGGCCGAAGCCGCCGTGAAGACCGTTTATGACACCGCCGCCGCTCAGCAGCCGACTTGGGAAGGCTACGTCGATCTCACCACCGAATGGCAACCACTCGATATCAAAGTGCAACGTGCCGGTGGTGTCGAAAAACTCGAAGTTCTGCCTGATGGCAGCCTTTTTGCCACCGCCATGCCTGAAGGCCGCGAAACCACCGGCAACTACCAACTCATCGGCAAAAGCACGCTCAACAACATCACCGCCATCAAGCTCGAAATGCTTCCCGACGACCGCCTGCCCAGCAACGGCCCCGGACTCGCCCCCGATGGCAATTTCGTCCTCGGCGAATTCAGCGTGCGCACCGATCCCATCGACGCCAAGCGCAGCAAGCGCGGCGGTGAAGAGCAGACGCTCAAGAATCCCAAAGCCGACTTCCAGCAAACCAGTTTCGATGTCGCCTCCACCCTCAAAAAAGGCAACCGCGACAAAGGCTGGGCCGTCAGCCCACAGGGCGGCTTTCGTCATGAAGCCACGTATGAATTCGACAAGCCCATCACCCAGGAAGGCGGCACCCAATTCACCATCCAGATGACCAGCAACTTCCAGAACGGCAAATACAACCCTGGTCGCTTCCGTCTGTGGGTCACCAGCAGCCCCATCGTTCGATTCGGCACTGCCCAAGCCGTCGCCGAAGCCCTCAAAGCCCCCAAGCGCACAGCCGCTCAAACCGCCGCACTCACCCAGCACTTCCTCAATCAATTCAAAGACTACCAAGCGCAAAAGAAACTCCTCGCCGCCGCCAAGAAGCCCCTCCCCGTCGATCCGCAGCTCATCGCCCTCGAAACCAAGCACACCGACTCCCAAAAGCCCATCGTGCTCGATCCCAAACTCATCCAACTCCGCCGCGACTCCGCCCTGAGCCAGACCCAGCTCGGCAACAAGCGACTGACGGCTGCACAAGATCTGGCATGGGCGCTGATCAACTCACCAGCCTTCTTGTTTAATCATTGATTGGTTTGCAGCGGCATGTTGGTTGATTTGTTTCAACCAGCATGACTCGAATCACACATCAAACCGCAGACACCGTCGTCCTCATCCACGGACTTGGGCGTTCGACGCGTAGCATGTGGGTGGTGAGCATGTGGTTGAAATTTTGCGGCTATCGCGTGACGAGCATCGGTTATCCATCACGCAGTGTTTCGATAGCAGAGGCGGTGGAGAAACATATCGAACCGCAGCTGGCGGAGTTGACGATCGAAGCGGGATCGCGTGTGCATTTCGTGACGCATTCACTCGGTGGGATCGTGTTTCGTGCATGGGCGGCAAGGCGTAATCCGGCGTTTCCGCTCGGGCGCGCAGTCCTGCTCGTCCCGCCGAATCAGGGCAGCGAGATCATCGACCTGGTGCAGCCGCTGGGCTGGCCGCGCTGGGTGCTGGGACCGGTGGTGGATGAATTAGGTACAGAACCACACCACACGCCGAAGGCGCTTGGTCCGTTACCGCCGGGAACGGGTGTGTTGATGGGAAATCAGGGCACGCTGCGCTTGTTTGGCCATGTTCTCGGAGCAGAACACGACGGCATTGTTTCGACAAAAGGCGGGCAGGTGGAAGGTCAGACAGATTTCATCGTGCTGCCGGTGAATCATCTCACGGTGCTATTCAAACCCGCCGTCATGCGGGCTGTGCGGCGCTTTTTGGAAACAGGTAGCTTCAAAGAAGCGTGAGCGGGCTCAGGGTGCCGCCAGCTTCGTGACGACGTGACTCATGTAGGGGAAGAGCTGTTTCTTCCGGCTCACGACGCCAGGCATGTCATAGACATGCTCCTTCGCCTGAGGGTAGTCGATGGCGTTTATGACGCGTTGATCGCCGGCCACGAGCAACACGCTGTGATGACGCGTGATGTCGGTGACCATGAGGCAGGCAAAATGGAGGCTATGCTTGGCGAGCAGCGCTTGTAGCGCACCTTGCAGCTCGGATTCACGTTTCCAAAACTCGTCGAGGCCGAGTTCTTCGATCTGGGAGATGCTGATGTGCCAGCCGTTTTCCTCGAAGACCTTGCGGTCACTTTCGAGCGCACGTTCTGGTGTTTGCTCGCGCAACATGGAACCGGCAGCGAAGAAATCTTTGACGAACTGGGCGCTGTCGATGCCGCCGATGCTAGCGAGCCATTCAAGAATCTCTTTATCCGTGCTCGTCGTCGTGGGACTGGTGAGGTGCAGCGTGTCGGAGATGATACCCGCGCAAAGGCAAATGGCCGTGCCTTTGTCAGGTGCGGCTTTTTGCATGCGGTACATGATGCCAACGATGGTCGAAGTGCTGCCGACCGGCTCATTGATGAAACGAATCGGCTCCTTGGTGCGCAGATTGCCACTAAGACGATGATGATCGATGACTTCGATGATTTCCGCTTCGTCTGCACCTGCAACGGCTTGGGCGAACTCGTTGTGATCAACGAGCACGAGTTTCATACGTGGCAGATCAATGAGATCAGACTTTGAGAAGACGCCGAGGAGTGCGTGTGTTTCCTCATCAACAACAGCGAACAATGGCTGAGGCGAATGCTGCGCCGCCGGCACGATTTCACGCAAGGGCGTGCGTGAGCCAAAGGACAGAAACTCGTGCGTCAGCGCCTCGCCGATGGGACGCGAGAAGCGCAGAAGCTGCGAGGTGCTGGCGGTGTCATAGGGCGAATAGATGATCGCGACACCTTTCTCCGCAGCTTGCGTTAGGATGCTGGGAGTAGCTTTGAACTTCCCGGTGATGATGAGGCAACGCGCACCTATTTCGACGGCAAGTTCGTGAATCTCCGGCCGGTCGCCCGTGACGACGACGAGGCGGTCTGCCGGGAACTGCTGCGCACGTTTGCGCGTGGTCTCCACACCCGAGGCGGCAACAACAAGCACAAGGTCCAAAATAGTCTCCAAATCGGGAGCCATGCCACCGACAATACCGTCAAGCGCATTGACGATATTCAGCAAACTCGTGCGCACCTCGCGATTGGCTGCGACGGTCTTCTCATTCGTGCGGGCAGGCAGGAAAAGCTGCGCCAAATCCTGAATCGCTGGCATACCGAGTAAGCGACCTTCGTCATCCACAATGGGAATGCTGCGGAAGTTGTGATCCATCATCATCCGATACACGGAGAGGAAGGTCTGATGCGGGCTGGCGGTGAAGACATCGCGCCGACAGATGGTGGCGGCGGTAGGGCGCACATCGAGCAAGAGCTTCGGCGCAGTGACGCCAGCGGTTTGCAGCACCCAGTTAGTGCGCACACTCAGTTCACCGCAGCATGCAGCCTCGGCCTTGATGCCGCGCACATCGCGCAGAAATGCTGCATAACCGATGGCGGAACAGATCGCGTCCGTATCGGGATTGCGGTGACCGATGACGTGCACCGTGTCTGGCGAGACTAACTGGCGCGAAGCCGACGAGATCCGGATCATCGACGGCGAACCTACTGGCTTAGTGGTGTCAGAGTCGGCCATGCGTCCGTTGAAGGTGTGAGAACTCAGGCGAAGCCCAATGCGGTGATGCGCGCATGCACGGCATCCTTATTTTCAAGAAGCTCGGCAATCGGGTCCCATTTGCCGCTGGTGAGTGATTCGTGCGCCGTGGCTGGGATGGTGACGGGGATGGTTTGACCACCAAAGACAACCTGCCGGTTTTGCACATCGACTTTGATGTCGATCTGCGGATTGGCGGCGACCGCATCTGCAATCTTTTTGATGTCAGCCGTGTTGGCGACGGCACAAGGGATGCCTAGCGTGGTGCAGTTGCCGAAAAAGATTTCCGCAAAGCTTTCAGCGATCACGGCACGGATGCCAAAGCGATAGAGCGCCTGCGGGGCATGCTCACGTGAGCTGCCACAGCCGAAGTTTGTGCCGGAGAGCAGGACAGAAGCACCTTTGAAGCGAGGATCGTCGAGCGGGTGGCCGATGGACTTACCGTCTTTGTCGAAACGCACGTCGTAGAAAGCGAATTCACCAAGGCCGTCAAAGGTCACGCATTTCATGAAGCGTGCCGGGATGATGCGGTCGGTGTCGATGTCAGAGCCAGGAACGTAAACGCCGCGGCCGGAAACTTGGGTGATTTTTGCGAGAGCCATGAGGGCGGCGATTCTAGCGGAATTCGTCAGAAGGGCAAATGCGCATCTCAGCGGCTTTGCTGAGCGTTCAGGGCGGCCCGTTGGCGTTCGGCCAGAGCGGCGGTGTGGCTGAGAAGCTGGCGGTAGCTCTCCAGCCAGTTCGTGGTGCCCTCACGGTTCATTGCCTTGGCCTGACCGGCCCAGAGATAAGCGAACTCCGCCTTCTGGAACTCTTTGAGGCGGTGGTAATGCATCCCCAAAGCCAATCGCGGCTCCTCATAGAGCGGTGCCACGGTCAGGGCGCGCTGGATGGCGCTCATCGCTGCATCTGGCTTTTTGGCGGCGTCCAATGCGTCAGCCAAGGCCAGTTGGTAAAGATAATCGAATGGGTTCAGTGCCGTAGCGCTCGTTAGTTCCGCGACCGTTGAATCCACCGTGTGCAGATAGTCCTCCTTTGTCATCGTCGGCTTGATGGAATCCATCAGTGCCATTCCGTGCTGGTAGGCCAGAGCGGCGTTGCGTGGGTCGATTTCAACTGCTTGGGCGAGACTGCGCAGCGCCTTGTCAGTCTCACCGCGCTTGTTCTGCAATCGCGCGATGGCTGCATGTGCATCCGCGACGCCGAAAATCGCCGCGCCATAAATCATCGCCGCCGAAGCAGCCAGCATCACAATTTTCATCAGGAAACGTAGGCCCCAGATGCGGCGTGTCTTGTAAACCTCGCTGTCGATGCCTGGATTCGCCAGCAAGCCAAGCACAATGGCCCCTAGGATCGCGATAGCCGCCACATGACCATGAAATTCAACAAGGCATGCACCAGAGTCGCGACGAGTGCTGCGATGCCGCCAAGCGTGAGCGCCAACGTGTTGCTGCCCAGCATGCCGGTGGTGAGAAACTTCTCCGCCGCAAACCAGCGCAGGAAGCGGATGCCATTCAAGAAATGCGCAAGCACAGCCAGCGCCACCAGTCCCAGCCCGACCCAGCCGTAGTCTGCCAGCGTTTGGAGGTATTCGTTGTGTGCGAAGAGCGCATCTCCCATCTGGGGAGATGATTCGGGATCACGGAGCCGAATGCAGCCCTCATAGAACATGCGCGCACCTGAGCCGATCCATGGCGACTCTGCATGTTGCGCCAAGGCCGCATGCCAGATGTACGTGCGTACGTCCTCGTCCATTGGCGCGTTGAGCTGTCGGGTGAGCATCGACTCCGCGCCCACCTTGTAAAGAGCGCTGCCCGCTGCACCGCAAACCAGCAGCAGGGCGATGATCAACCATTTAAACAATGAACGCCGCGTGCACCACACGATCCACAGCGTCAGCAGCAGAAAAATCACGCCACCCACCGCCAGCCCCAGCATCGCACCACGACTGAGCGTCAGTGTCACGCCTGCGAGCATCGCGATGATACCAAAGCCAAGCAGCAGCCGCGATGCGATGTGAATTCGTGCAAACAGCATCACTCCCATCGAAAGAAACACCGCGAACGAAAGAAAAGACGCGAGATGATTCGGATTGTTGAAGAAGCCACCAATGCGGCCCGGGGTGAATGAGCGTGAAAAGCCAGGCACGAGATGAAAGTCCCAACGTCCTTTGAAGTTCAGCCAACCCGCCGTCAAATTTCCTGCCACTAGCACCAGCAGCACGCAGACGATACCCAGATATAAAACGCGGTTAAAAAGTGCGGCGGGTGCGCCGGGTGGCGTGGTGGTTTAAAAGTGCAGCACCTCTGGTTTAACCAGGAGGATGTTCACGAATATGGAGCAATGGAACGAGATACGACGCCGGGTATTGGTTGAGGGAGTGAGCCGTCGCCAGGTGCAGCGGGAGACCGGGATGCACTGGAAGACGCTCAAGAAGGTGCTGGAGCACAGCAAGCCGCCGGGCTACCGGCAGGGACGACAGCGGCCGAAGCGCAAGATCGGGCCGTTCGAAGAGAGGGTTCGTCAGATCCTCAAAGAGGACAAGGCGCTGCCGGCCAAGCAGAGGCACACGGCCAAGCGCATCTTTGAGCGACTGCGTGATGAGGACGGTTACACCGGTGGCTACACGGCGGTGCGGCTGCTGGTCAAAGACATGGAGCAGAAGAACCGCGAGGTGTTCGTGCCGCTGGCACATCCACCGGGAGAAGCGCAGGTGGACTTTGGTCATGCGCTGGTCAAAGAGGCGGGACGTCTGCGCAAGGTGGCGTTCTTTGTGATGGTGCTGCCGTATAGCGACGCGGTGTTCCTGAAGGTCTATGAGCGTGAGTGCACCGAGACGTTTTGGGACGGGCATGTGGAGGCTTTCGAGTTCTTTGGCGGGGTGCCACGGCGCATCGTCTATGACAACTCGCGTGTAGCCGTGAGCCAGATCATGGGTGGCAGAGAGCGGCGGCTCACCCAGGGGTTCCTGCAACTGCAGAGCCATCATCTCTTTGAGCACCGGTTCTGTCGTGTGCGCCGCGCCAACGAGAAGGGCGTGGTGGAGGGCATGGTGAAGTTTACGCGTCTTAACTTCCTGGTGCCGGTGCCGCAGGTGTGTGATCTTGCCGAGCTTAATGCGCGGCTGCGACAGCGTTGCGAGGAGGACCGGCGGCGGCGGGTGAGAGGCAAAGACGCCACCAAGTCAGAGCGGCTGGAAGAAGACCGTGCGGCGATGCTGCCGCTGCCAGCGTCGCGCTTTGAGGCCTGCCGGCAGCAGTCCACCACGACGAGTTCGCTCTCGCTGGTGCGTTTTGACGACAACGACTACTCCGTGCCGGTGGCCTATGCGCATCACGCCGTGGTGGTCAAAGGCGGGTGCGAGGAGGTCTCCATCTGGCACCTGCGGCAGGAAGTGGCGCGGCACCGGCGGATCTGGCAGAGTGAACAGGTGTGCTTTGAGCCGCTGCATTATCTGGCACTGCTGGAGCGCAAACCCGGGGCGCTGGACCAGGCGCGACCGTTGCAGGGATGGACACTGCCAGACTGCTTTGCCGTGCTGCGACGGCGGCTGGAGGGCCGGGAAGATGGTGAAGGCACACGCGAGTATATCCGTGTGCTGAGGCTGCTGGAGAAGCACCCGTTGCGGGATCTGCGCCGGGCCGTGGAGCAAGCCCTGCACATCCATGCGCACAGCCGGGATGTCATCGCGCAGTTCCTCATCCCGCAGGAGCCCTGGCGCTGCACGCTGTTCAATCTGGATGGTCACCCGCACCTGCGCGGCGTGAAGGTGCAGTCACCTGATGTGCGGGTTTATGGCAGTCTGCTGGCGGGAGGTGTGCGATGAGCAAAGACCCTTCCACGTTGTTGCTGGAGCATCATCTCAAGGTGCTCAAGCTGCCCACCTTCGTGCGTGATTATGCCAGTGTGGCAGCCGCCTGTGCGCAGGAGCGCTGTGACTATCCTGCCTATCTGCTGCGTCTGACTGAACGCGAGTTGATTGAACGGGAGCGCAAAGCTGCGGAGAGGCGCATCAAGGACGCACGCTTCCCGGTGATCAAAACCATCGGGAGCTTCGACTTCAAAGCCCAGGCCTCGATCAATGAGCCTCTGGTGCGTGAACTCCTGGTGGGCGAATACATCACACGCCGGGAGAACGTGCTTCTGGTGGGCAACCCGGGAACCGGCAAGACGCATCTGGCCACTGCGCTGGGACACATGGCCTGCGCGCAAGGGCGCAGAGTCCGGTTCATGACCACCAGCGGGTTGGTGACACAACTGCTGGAGGCGCGTGAAGACCGCAGTCTGCGGCGGCTGCTCAAGCAGATGGAACGCATCGAACTGCTGATCCTTGATGAGCTTGGCTACGTGCCGTTCTCCAAGGCTGGGGCGGAGCTGCTCTTCGATGTCATCAGTCGTGCGTATGAGCGCACCAGCGTGATCATCACCACGAACCTGCCGTTTGAAAACTGGACGGAGGTGCTTGGCAGCGAACGGCTCACCGGAGCGATGCTCGACCGGCTCACGCACCGGGTGCACATCATGGAGGCCAATGGTGAGAGTTACCGGCTCAAGGACGCCAAAGCACGACTCAAACGCAGGTGATAATGATCAGGAGGGGGCGGCGGTCGATCCTGCTCGTCGGCTTCCGCTCCGCTCCAGCCTCCTCTCAGGATCGAGGCAGGCACGAAGCTCATCACAGCCTTGACGAACATGCCCAACACCTGTTCAATCGCTTAGAGGTGACTCACTTTTGATCCGCGATCCGCTACACTTTTGATCCGCGTTTTATA
>CANIBP010000039.1 GCA_947466075.1 Verrucomicrobiaceae bacterium | reverse complement strand
GCTCCATGGTCTTCGACTACATCGAGACCTTCTACAACCCCGTGCGGCTCCACAGCGCTCTGGGCTTCCAATCCCCTGTCGCCTTCGAACATTCCATCCAAAACAACTAAACCAACTTTTCGCGTCCACGTTTTCGAAGAAAGATCACTTAACAGTTTTCAAATACTTCCCAAAGAAGGTCTCACAGGTTGATGCGCAGGTGTCGAAGCTCTGTTGCTGACCGAGGAAGGCGTGAGGGGCATTGGGGATCAAGGTTAGTCCGGTCGGAATGCCGAGTTTTTCTAAAACAATTCGGGTTTCGTCAGCGCGGGTGCTGGGGTCGTCGAGTTCGCCGGCCATAAACGCGAGTGGCGGGTCAGCTTTGTCCACATGATGCCGTGGCGACGCGAGCGCGTAGGTTTGCGGGATCTTGGCCTGTGAATCGCCGAGAAAGGTGCGGTAGAAGGGATCGTCAGGCTTGCCGCTGAGTTCGCCGATGCGCGTGCTTTTGAGATCGCTCTGCGCACCCATGGCCATGCAGGCCTGAACGGCACTGGATTGGTCGGCGTTACCACCCTCACCTTCGAGTTCCTTCACGCCGCCGCTCGTTGCTAGTAGCGCTGCGAGGTGACCGCCTGCTGAGAGTCCGGTGACGCCGATGGCATCCGCTTGGATACCGAACTTGGCGGCGTTGGCTCGGAGGAAGCGCACAGCGGCTTTGCAGTCCTGGATCACGGCGGGAAACTTCGCTTCGCCACTGAGGCGATAGCTGATCGTGACGGTGACGTAGTCCTTCGCGGCCAAGGCTTGCGCGAGATTGGCCATGGAGGAGCGCTCGCCTTTATACCAACCGCCGCCGTGGATGCAGATGATGGCGGGCAGCGGCTGAGGGGCGTTTTTGGGCTTCCAGAGGTCGAGCTGCACCTCACGCTGGCCGTAGCGGGCGTAAACGAGGCCCGCATGCGCTTCGAGTGAAGCGGTGATTTCGGACGCGAGCTTGGTGGGGGCGGGTTTGGGCTGCTGGGCAAACGCAGCGAAGGCGAGGAGCGGGAGGAGGATGAGGGGACGAGGCGGTAAACGCATGGAGGGAGCAATGGATGTTTGGAGCGCTGCTTTTGACGGTGCCAAAAAGAGTTCAGCGAACGCAAGTCCGCTAAACGGCGGATTCACGCCAGCATTTCGCGGATGACATGTCCCTCGACATTCGTGAGGCGGCGTTGGAAGCCGTTGTGCTCGAAGGTAAGGCGCTCGTGATCTAATCCGAGGAGGTGCAGGATGGTGGCGTTGAAGTCGTAGAGCGGGTGAATGTCCTTCACAGCCTTTTGGCCGAGTTCATCGCACTCACCATGGCTGACACCGGGCCTCACGCCTGCGCCGGTCATCCAGCAGGTGAAGCCATCGGGATTGTGGTCGCGGCCTTTGGCTCCTTTTTGGAAGAAGGGCATGCGGCCAAATTCGGTACACCAAACGACGAGCGTGTCTTGAAGCAGGCCGCGTTGCTTGAGATCGCGAATCAAGGCAGCGGCAGGCTGATCGAGGATGGAGGCGTGGACATCATACTGCCCTTTGAGGTCGCTGTGGCCGTCCCAGTTGAGTTTGCCGCCGCTGGCATAGGCACCGTTGAAAAGCTGCACGAAACGCACCCCTCGTTCGATGAGGCGACGCGCGAGGATGCAGTTCTTGGCGAAGGCGGCCTTGTCGGCGTTCTGCGTGTCGTCGGCGCCGTAGAGTTTCAGAATGTGCGCGGGTTCAGTGCTCAGATCATTGATCTCCGGCACGCTGAGTTGCATGCGTGCAGCAAGTTCGTAGCTGGCGATGCGTGCGGCGAGTTTCTGATCACCGGGATGCTCCTCCAGATGACGTGCGTTCATCTTTTGCAGCAAGGAGCGTGCGGCTTGGTCGGCATTGGCGGAGACGCCCGGCGCGGTGAGGTGACGTACGGGCGACTTGGAACTCATCGTGGTGCCTTGAAACGCGGCTGGGAGAAATCCGGGCCCCCAGTTGTTCGCGCCGTTCTGGGGGACACCGCGTGGATCGGGAATCGCGACATACGAAGGCAGTTCCTGGCTTTCGCTGCCGAGCGCATAAGTCACCCATGCACCGAGACTCGGGAAGCCATCGAGGTTGAAGCCGGTGGAGAGGAAATTTTCCGCAGGGCCATGCGTGTTCGACTTGCTCGTGAGCGAATGCACGAAGGCGAAGTCATCCGTCAGCTCAGCGAGATGTGGGATCATGTCGCTCACCCACTTGCCGGTTTGGCCGCGGGGACGAAACGCATACTGAGGCCGCGCGAGATTGCCTGCGGGGCCTTGGAAGGTGACTGCGGGGCCGCCCGGCAAAGGTTTGTTGTCCCATTTGATCAGCTCAGGTTTGTAATCCCACGTCTCAAGCTGACTCACCGCACCGGCACAGAAGATAACGACGACGTTCTTCGCCTTCGCCGAGAAATGCGGCTGACGTGGCGCATAGGGTCGTGCGGGATCAATGACCGGACCATTCGCCGCGAGCAGGCCGTCAAGGCCGAGCAAGTTCGTCAACGCGATGGAGCCGAGCGCGGTGGCGCTGTTCGAGAGAAAGCCGCGTCGATCGAGCAAAACACGGCCAGGGATGGAAAGATGTTCGACGTGCGGACTCATGGGACGAAGAGGAACTCGTTGCTGTTGAATAGTGCGCGGCAAAGCGTGACGAGGCCGTGTTGTTTGATGATGATTTCGGTTTCGGCGAGTTCTTCACGAGTCGGAGCGCGGCTGAAGGCGAGTTGGTAAGCGCGTGTGATTTGCTTCGCTGGGTCATTACCCACTTCCTTTATTACGCGCGATGCGAAGGCTTCGGCTTGGGTGAGAGTGAAGCGGCTGTTGAAGAGATTGAGCGCTTGGATCGGCGTGGTGCTGGCGCGGCGGATGGCGGTGCTTTGACCCGCGTCGGGACAGTCGAAGGCGCCGAAAACGGTCTCGGGTTCGCGGCGAACTTTGTGCGCGTAGATCATGCGGCGTTGGTTGTCGGGCGTGAAAGTTTCGATGGGATCGAAGCCGCTGAGACCGCCGCGTTGATCGAAGAGATTGAAGCCACGGCCTTGCATCTTCAAATTGAGCTGACCGCTGACGGCGAGCATTGAGTCGCGAATGGATTCGGCTTCGAGGCGGTGGGATGGAAAGCACCAGAGGTAGCGGACGTCTGCGTCTTTATCGGCAGCGATGGCGTTGGACATGGAGGATTGTCGATACGTCGTACTCAGCACGATCAAGCGGTGCATGTGCTTTACGCTCCAGCCGCTGCGGATGAACTCGGCGGCGAGCCAGTCTAGTAACTCGGGATGGCTGGGCTTCACGCCCAGGTGGCCAAAGTCACTCGGCGTGGGCACGAGTCCGCTGCCGAAGTGGCCTTGCCAAATGCGGTTCACCATCACGCGGGCGGTGAGCGGGTTCTGCGGGCTGGCGATCCACTCAGCGAGGGTTTTCCGGCGCACTTGCTCGACGGATTCCTTCGGCAGATTCAAATCGGCGAGGGCGCTGAGCACGGCGGGTGTGACGGGTTCCTTCGGCTGCTCGGGATCACCGCGATTGAGCAGATGGATTTCATCCGGCGCGCGGAAGGTGCCCGCGAAGACTTTTTGCTCGTTCTCAGCAGCGCGGATCTTGGCTTCGATGTCGGCCTTTTCCTGCATCAACGGTTTGGCACGCTTGGCTTCATCAGAGCTGAGGCCGTTGAGCGTGGGCTTCACGAGCTTTTTGTTCTTCGGGTCAAACGTTTGCCGGTCGCTCGCATCGGCGACGTTGTGCCATCGGCCTGCGTTGTCGCCGATTTCGATTTGATAGTCGATGGCGAGGCGGTCGGCGAATTTGCCCTCGCGATCACGGCCCCAGACGATGCGCTCGATGGTCTGCTCCTTTGTGAACTCCAGCTCGACCCAGCCTTTGCCAATCTCGCTAGCCATCCAACTGCGCCCGTTGCCGTAGCGACCATCGTTGATGAAGCGCAGCTCGTGACGCTCGGCGACACCGATGTCGCCACCCGACTTGCGTAGCGTGCCTGCGGTGGCGAGCGCGACGTTTTCTCCGCTGGTGTTGAAGACTTCGAGTTCGTCGATGCATGGCTCCAGATTGTTCGTGGCTTTGATGGTGAAGCGCACACGCTTGGCTTTCGTTGGCGCAAAACGGTCTGCGTTTTCACGGGCGTTGATCATGGGGCGTTCGGCACCGGATTTCACCAAGGGAACGAAGCGGGCGAGTTCTTTGTCGATCTCGGCAAGACGCGGTTTGAGTCGCGCGGCTTCCGCACGTGCGACCTCGGCCTCCGGTGTGCGCAGATCGCGGTCGCCATACTCCACGCCGGCGACGAAGGCCTGCATGGCGTAGTAGTCTTTGGCCGTGATGGGATCGAATTTGTGATCGTGGCAGCGCGCGCAGCCGATGCTGAGGCCGAGGAAGGTCTGGCCGATGTTCACGACGATCTCATCAATGGAATCCTGCCGAGCGAGACGCTTGGATTGATCATCTTTGCCGATCTGGCCGGGAAGAAGCACGGACGCAGTGACGAGGAAGCCGGTGGCGGCGTCTTGGCCCATCGCATCGCCGATGAGCTGCTCTTTGATGAAGCGGTCATAGGGTGTGTCGTTGTTGAAGGCATTGATGACGTAGTCGCGGTAAGGCCAGGCGTTCGGGCGCTCGGTGTTCACTTCAAAGCCGTGTGTGTCGGCGTAACGCACGACATCGAGCCAGTGCTGCGCCCAGCGTTCACCGTAGCGTGGTGATGTGAGCAAGCGCTCGACGACAGCCGCGTGGTCTTTGTGCTTCAAAAACTCGGCGACTTCCTCGGGTGTGGGAGGCAGACCCGTGAGATCGAAGGTGACGCGGCGGAGCCAGGAGATGGGGTCGGCCTCGGGAGACATCGTGAGGCCTTTCTCTTTGAGCTTGGCGTCGATGAAGGCATCCAGGGAGCGGCGGTTTTCAACCGCCGAGGGCGCTTGGAAAGCGCCCCTCCTTGGGAGCGGTTTGAAGCTCCAGTGATCACGCCGGTCTTCGAGTTTGGCTAGATCGACGCCATCGGGCCACGCTGCGCCTTCGTTGATCCAGGCGGTGAGTGTTCCGATCTCGGTGGAGGAGAGTTTGCCTTTGGGCGGCATGAGTTTGTCCTCGTCATCGGTGGTGATGAAGTGGATGAGCGGGCTGTCCTTCGGTTTGCTGGCGATGATGTCAGGCGCGTGCTTGTCGCCGCCTTTGAAGGCGAGCGATTTGATGTCGAGGCGCAGGCCGGACTTCTGCTTTTTCTCGCCGTGGCATGAGTAGCAGTGGTGCTGGAAGATGGGCCGCACATCACGAACAAAGTCCACGGGCGCGGCGATGGCGCTGACGGTGATGAGGGCTGAAATCCAGAGGGGAAACGGCATGAAGGTCTCAGGTAACGGACGGGTGGCCGAATTTTTCGCTTCCCGATTGGTTAAGAAAGGCTTATTATCAGTAAGTTACGCCTTTTCACTCTCCGCATGCCTCCTCTTGTCCTCCAAGAACGAATGTACGACCGCCGGGGTGGTGTCGCGCCGCTGATGCAGGTTGATGAGTTGATGCGCGAACTCATCGCCAATGGCGGACCGATGCCGAACGAGTATGCGCTCATGAATCGCACCCTGCGACAGCTTGGGGATGCCGTGCGGGCGAAGGTGATCGCACGCGATGATGTGGTGGCTTATGCGCAGGACATCACGCACCGGCATCTCGAAGGCACGATGCAGGCCCGGGCGTTGGGCAAAAAATTTGGCTACAGCGGCGACTTCGAGATCATCGAGGCCATCTACACGCTGCAAACGGCTCAGGAGCCGCACCTGCGCCGCTGGGACCTGTATTTCCACTCGCAGGCGGCGCCGAACGCGGTGCGCAATCGCAAAGCCTACTTCCATCAACTGCTGAACTCGCACACGGCGGGCCGCACCAAGGCACCACTGAGTGTGTTGAACGTCGCCAGCGGCCCAGCGCGGGATGTGCGCGAGTGGGTGCTGGACAATCCTGAGCGCGAGGTGCTGTTCGACTGCGTGGACGCGGAAATTCATACAGTCGAGCGTGCGAAGGCGTTGTGTGCGCCATTTGCGAAGCGTGTGGAGTTTTATCATCGCAACGTGCTGCGGTTTCTGCCGGCGAAGGGCTACGAACTCGTCTGGTCGGCGGGGTTGTTTGATTACCTCACGGACCGCACGTTTGTGTATCTGCTGAAGGCGCTCATGGCTGTGACAAAGCGGGGTGGGGAAGTGGTGGTGGGCAATTTTTCCGACTTCAATCCCAGCCGTGACTAAATGGAGCTGCTCGGCGACTGGGTGCTGCAGCACCGCACTCGCGATCATTTGCGCGAGCTGGCGCTCGAAGCAGGCGCGGCGGCGGATTCCATCGACGTGCAGTGGGAGCCCGAGGGGGTGAATCTGTTTCTGCACGTTCGGCGCTAAAGGCGTGCTTCACCTCTGACTCCGCCCTGCCAGAGAGGTTCCATCGTTGCACAGCATCGCTTGAAACGCGGAGCAGGCAGGCTACAGCGCAGGGATGTTCCGTGTTTCCATTCTCCCGCTCGCTCTCTTCATGCTGCTTGGTGCCCCCCGCATGGATGCGGAAACGCCTGATCGCATCGTCTTGATGGTGAGCGTGGATGGCCTGGCAAACTTCTACCTCGACGATCCCGTGGCGGAGATCCCGATGCTGCGCCGCCTGGTCGCCGAGGGGGCGCGTGCGCAGGGCATGATCGCCTCGATGCCCACGGTCACCTGGCCCAACCACACCACGCTGGTCACGGGCGTCCATCCTGGAAAACATGGGGTGCTTGGCAACAGCGTGCTTGATCGCGTGAAGAACGAGATCGTGCCGCTGGTGGTCGATCCCCTCTTCAACAAGGACGAGATCGTGAAGGTGCCGACGATCTACGACCTCGCGAAGCAAGCGGGATTGAAGACGGCCTCGTTGATCTGGCCCGCGACTCGCGGGGCGCGCACCCTGGATTGGACCATCCCGGATGTGGGCACGATTGCCTTGGTGAAGCAGTTCGCCACACCCTCGCTGCTGGAGGAGTTCACGGCGAAAGGCATCCCTTGGGGCATGCAGGAGGAGTGGTGGAACACCGAGCGCATCGCCGAGCGGGATCGCATGTTTGCGCAGATGGGGAAGCATCTGATGGGCGTTCATCGCCCGCATCTGCTGCTCATGCATTTTGTGGAGCTCGATCACGCGCAGCATCGGTTTGGTCCCCGCTCTCCGCAGGCCTATGCCGCATTGAAAAATCAGGACGCCTGCGTGGGCGAGCTCTGGCAGGAACTGCAGCGCACTCATGGCGGGCGCGCGACGCTGGTGGTGGTGTCCGATCATGGCTTCATCTCTTACCGTCGGCGGATCCAGCCCAATGTGCTGCTGCGGCAGGCAGGATTGCTCACCGCGCTCGGGACGCGCATCACGGGCGGCAGTGTCCGTGCCGTGGCGCAGGGCGGAGCCTGCTTTGTCTATGTGCTGCAGGAGGAGGGTCGTGCGGCTCAGGTCGTGAAGCTTGCCGAGCAGTTTCGCCAACTGGAGGGCGTGGGAGCCGTGATCACACCGGGCGACTTCGCCGCCCATGGGCTGCCTGATCCGGCGAAGAACCCGCAGATGGCTGACCTCGTGCTGTCCGCGGCGAGCGGTTTCAATTTCGTGGACTCGCCAGCAGGCGATGTGGTCGTGACGCCGCCGGATGAGGTGACCAAAGGCTCGCACGGATCGGACGCCGCACAGCCGGACATGCACGCGGCCTTCGTCGCCTGGGGCGCGGGCATCCAGGCAGGTGCTACATGCGGCACGGTCAGCAACACCTCCGTGGCACCCACGCTTGCCGCCTTGCTCGGCTTGAAGGTGGAAAACATGGACGGTCCCGTCTTGCAGCCGCTCTTGGAGGGCAAGTAGGCCGCTTTTCTGCCTTCAACAAATCATCCGCAATCTCAGCAGGAGCGGCGGCGTGCGGATCATCGGGAACGGGCATGCGGAGAGAGAATGCAACCGCTCCGCACCTCACTTCCCCAGCCGCTTCAGTTTCACCTCAGACACCGCCCAACCACCGGCGAAGGTGCCGAGGGCGAGGGAGCCGGGCTTGGTGGTGGCCCAATTCTTCATCTGGCTGAGGGCGGCGGTGGGGCCGGTCCATTCGTAGAGCGGCTTGTCGTCGAGCGTGGTGGTGATGACCGCCTTCGCGCCGTCGAGGCGCACAGTCACTTCCAGGTCGTGCGGCTTGGAGTCCTTCACCTGTTGGCCCTCCACGACTCCAGGCAGGTCTTTACCCCACTTGCCATTTACCAGAATCAGGCCGGTGTAGAAGATGCCGCCGCCGGGACGACCTTCAAACTCAAGCCCGCACATCCGGTCCGCGACGGGGAGAACCACGTGGAAGACACCCGCCGCGACGAACTGCCGTAGCTTCACGCGCACCTGGTAGCTGCTGCCGGACACTTTGCCGGGCAGCGGCAGCGTGGCGAACTTCGTGTCCGGGCTAAAAAGCTCGCCTTTTACCAAGCTCCAGCCGTGGCCGTTCTTCTCGAGCTCGGCCGGGGTGAGCGGGGCGAGGAGGTCTTCCCAGCCGTCGGCGGGTTGGGCGGTGGCGGGGTGGTCGTTAAGCGAGGGCGGCTCCCAGATGCGGGTGGGGTTCTTGATGCCGGCGCAGCCGAGGCGCTGGCCGCTGGGGCTGAAGGCGAGCACGTTGGGCGCGGTCACCATGCCGCGGAATTCCTCCAGCCGCCGGCTGGTCTCGAGGTTCCAAAGCTTCACGCTCAGGTCGGCGGAGGCGGTGGCCACGATGGGCTTGGTCGGGTGCCAGGCGAGCGCGGTGATGGGGCCGTCGTGCGCGCGGAATTCCTGCTGCACAGTCAGCGTCGCGGCATCGCGGATGCGCACCCTCTTGTCCACCCCGGCCTCGGCGAAGCGGCGGCCATCGGGTGCGACGGCGAGCACGTCCACTGCGGTGCGGTTCGTCGCGGTCTGCACGATCTTGCCGGTAGCCGCGTCCCAGAGGACGATCCATTCTTCCGAGCCGGGATTGCCGCGCTCCGCCTTCGCCGTGACCAGACCGATGAGCTGCTGGCCGCCGCTGACCCAGCCGAGATCCCAGAACCTCGCCATGTCCCCGCGCTCCAGTTTGAGCGGCTGCTGGCCCGTGATGGGATCATACAAAGCCACGCCATGATTGAATACTTCAATGGTCGCAAGACGATCGCCCGTGGGGCTGAGGCGAAGCAGGGTCAATACGCTGGATGGTTTGAAGACGGCCGCCTGCTCGGTCTGAGGGCCGGGGTTGCGCAGCAGAAAGAGATCGCGAGCTTCCCCACCATTGATACGGCCGATGGCGGCGAAGCGGCCATCCGCGCTCACACTGGGCCGGCGATAGTCGCCGCTGGGTTGCTTCCAGAGCAGTTCCGAGGTGCCGGCCTGCAGTTTTTGCAGGGCGGCGTTCTGGCCTGGAGCTGCAGCAAAGACCACATCATCCGATCCCCAGAAAGCGATGGTCGAATCGAGGCCGCCTTGCAGGGTCCACTTCTCCGGCGTGCCGGTGAGATTCCACGCGCGGGTGTTTTGACCGGCCACGACCAACTCGCCGGAAAGCGGATGGACGCTCGCCTCCGTGATTTGGCCGCTGCCGCCGAGCAGGGTTTGCAACGGCGCGCCGGTGTTCTCATCCCAGAGCTGGATGGCCTGCCGTCCATCGGGCAGCGCGGCCATGCTCACGAAGCGCGCGCCGTCCGGAGTGAAAGCGAGGCGCTGGATGCCGAAGCAGTCGTGCGCCCGGAAATCGAAGGCGACCTTGCCATCCTGAAGGAACACTCCCTTGAGCCTGCCGTCGTATTTCCCGCCGATCATCACCATCTTGCCATCGGGACGGACGGCGAAGGCGCCCGCATCGCCATTGCTGAGCGGACGAGCGAGCGCGCCGTCCTGGGCGCTCACGATGCGAACGCGATCCTTGTAACCGTGGGTCACCACCTGCTGGCTGTCTGAGGTGAAGGTTCCCAGGGCTTCATTTCCGCCCGGCTCATACTTCCAGCGGAGCTGGCCGGTGGCCGCGTCCCAGACAGTGAGGAGTTTCCCATCAGTCTCCGTCTGGAGGAGCAACCTGCCATCGGGGCTGAACTCCAATCGCCCTGTGCCGGGCGCTTCCCACTCCAGCAGCTTCGTCCCGTCCCGCGCGCTGTGGATCACGATGAGGTCCGCCCTCTTTCGGCCCACGACGATCTGCTCCCCGTCCGGCGAGAAGGCGAGCCTTATTTCCCCCCAGGAGTTTGGCGATAAAACGGGCTTGAACTCCAGCAGGTGGACGCCCGTGCGCACTTCCAGGAGGATGACTTTGCCGGTGCTATCCGCGATGGCGAAGACGCCGGGACGCCGGGGATGCGCGGCCACGCTGTCGATCTGGCCACCGGCGCTGCGGATGCGGGCGAAGGAGCTGTCGGACTGATCGAGCAGGTAGCCATACGTGGAGTCGCGCAAGTCCTCCGGCACCTCGGCGAGCGCGGCCTGCATCTCCGGGCCATTGCCCTCGCGCCGCGCCGCCTCTGCGAGATTGAGCGCGGCCTTCGCGAGCGACTGGCGTGCGGCTTCCTTTTCCTGCACGGCGACGGCTTCGGACTTCATCGCACGCTCGGCTTCGGCGACGGCGCGCTGTTCCTTTTCGCGCAGGTTGATGACAAACCATGCGGCGAGCGCGGTGATGAGCAGCAGCGCGACTGCGGCGGTGCCAAAAACACCCTTGTGGCGTTTGATGAGGAGAGTGAGCTGTTTCATAAGGCTGGCTTGCTCCGCGCTGGTGGCGAAACCGGTTTGATACTTCTCAATGTCCGCGCTGAAGGCCGCGACGTTTTGATAGCGCTTCGTTTTGTCGAGCTTGAGCGCCTTCATCGCCACCGCTGACAAGGCATTCGGCACACGTCCGCCCGGCATGTGCGGCAGCGGCGTGATCTTCTTGGCTTCGAGCACCTCGCCTTTGGTCTTCGCGCTGCCTTTGCCCGTCGTGGCACCAAATTTCGTGGGTTCGGTGATGTTCGCCATCTGCACCTTCTCCAGCACCTCCCACACGTCCTTGCCCTCCACCGGCGGTCGCAGGGTGAGGATGGCATACAAGATGCCGCCGAGAGAAAAGATGTCCGAGCGCTCATCGAGCTCGTTCACCTTGCCCATCGCCTGCTCAGGAGACATGTAGTTCGGCGTGCCCATCACCGCACCGTCCATCGTCGCGGTGAGAGAGACAGTAGAGGAGCGCGGAGACTCTTCTCCGCTGATTGGATCCGGAACAGAGCGGACAGGAGTGTTCGCGCTCCCTTCAACACCGAGTTCATTCAGAACCTTCGCAATGCCCCAGTCCATCACCAAGACCTCGCCGAACTCGCCGACCATGATGTTCTCCGGCTTCAAATCACGGTGAATGATGTTGCTGGCATGCGCGAAGGCCAGTGCGTCGCACACTTTGCGGAAAATGGTGAGCAAGCGATCCAGCGTGTAATGCTCCAGTGCCTCTTTGTTCTCACGTCGCAGATCGTCGAGAATGTCTTGCAGCGTGCGGCCCTTCACCAGCTTCATGGTGTAGTAGAGCGCGCCCTCGCTGTCGCGTCCGAGGTCGTGGATGGGCACGATGTTGGGATGCTCCAGTCTGCCGAGCACGGCAGCCTCCTGCACAAAGCGCCGCGCCTGATCGTCGCTGGCGTTGGCATCGAGCATGACCTTCACCGCGATGGTGCGGCCGAGTTTGCAGTCCTCCCCCTCCAGAATCGCGCCCATGCCGCCCTTGGCGATGCGTTTGCCGAAGACAAAGGGCACCGGAGAATCAGGATTAGCCCCCATCACCGCTACTTCGGCAGGCGCAGCCACCACCGGCTTCGCCACGGCGATGGTCTGCATGTCATCCGGGAACTCGGCAGGAGCGGCGGTGTGTGGATCGTCGGGCGCGGGCATGCGGCCGATGCTGGCAGGAGTGCGGGCGTCTGGCAATCACGATTCACACCTCGGGAGGGCGGGTGAGTTCAAGGCAGCAACGACCGCCACTCACCCGTGCTCCAGTCGAGCCATGCAGTGCCGCGAAACTGCTTCTTGTAGTCGTAGGCGCTGGGTTCGTGCGTGGCGTAGCCGGGATAAAGCCAGCGCAGGCCGGTATCGCGGCAGTGCTGGATTTCGAGGAGCATTGTGAAGATGCCGAGGCTGCGCTTGCGTTCATCAGGATCAAAGATGCCGTAGATGCTGGAGGCGGCCTGCTGGCCGACATCGAAGAAGCTGGCGGCGATGAGGCGATCCGCATCGAAGACACGCAGCATACGGCATTCGCAGGGACCGGTGGCGGGATCGGGGCCGAGGAAGGTTTCGAGTTCTTCAGGCACGTTGTGCGTGAAGCGCTGCTTGTGGCGTTGGAACATGGCACGCAAGTCGTCATCGAGGGCGGCGGGGACGATTTCCCAGCGCAGACCAGCGTTTTTGCTCAGAACACGGCGCTGGCTTTTTGTGAGAGTGAATGGCACAAGGTCGATGCGCAGCGGCGTTATCGTCTGGATGCTGCCATCGTTGGCCTGCTGGCTGCTGTAACGAAAGAAATATCTGCCGAAATGCCGCCAGCCCGCCGCCCACACCTTGTCCATGAGTTCCGCTGGCACGGAATCACAGATGAATGCGTCATCAAAGGCGGGCGTCATAGGCTCCCAATAATCCAGTCCCGCAGTTTGACAATCCCACCGCCACCCGCACACTCGCAAAACCCCTCACGCGCATGAACTTCCTCGACCGCATCGAACGCGTCTTCTTCTGGCTCTCCGCAGCCTCCTCCGACAACCTCGATGCCTGTCCGGCCTGGGAGCGGCGAAAGTATGTGGCCTTCGGCGCGACGGTGCTAGTTCCCTCCATCTTTGCCATCATCGCCTGCTCGTATGCGCTGAGCACGCTGACAGACAACTGGCTGATCATCGCGCCAGTGTCGCTGGTGTGGTCCTTCATCATCCTCACCGTGGACCGTGCCTTGCTGGCCACCTATCGCGCTTATCAGGGCTTCTTCCGCAAGGCGGCGCAGTTCTCGCTGCGCATGGTGGTGGCGGCGCTGATGGGCATCACGATCTCACATCCGCTGACGTTACTGCTTTTTAAGGACACGATCAGTTCGGTCATCGAAAAACATCGTCAGGGCGAGATCGAAGCGGCACGTGAAATGTCCAAGCAGCAAAAAGTCGCCGTGGAGGCGCGAGTCACGACCTTGGAGGCTGAGATCGCCAAACAGCGTGAAAACTGGACAGGGACCTTCAGCGCCAAGTTCCTCGATGAGAATGGCAAGCCGATCGAAAAGCCGCTCTCCGCTGATGAAAAGAAAGCGAAGGCCGAGCGCGAAGCCAAGATCGGTGACGCGGTGGCTCCTGGCAAAACGCGACTCGAAACGCTCGACACCGAAATGGCCAAGCAGAGCGCCGATTACCAAAAGATCGCCGAAGAACTCAATCATTGGCAGACCGAGTTCGAGCGTGAGGTCAATGGCCAGCGCAGTGGCATCATTGGTCTTGGTCCACGGGCGAAAAGCATTCAGGAAGACCAGCTCACCTGGCGCCGTGCCGAATCCGCTCGCCTGAGTGGCGTGCTCGACACGATGACGAAGAACCGCGTCGCCCTGGTGGCCGAAATCAAAGCCGCCGAGGACGGCGTGAATGCCGCGCTGGATGCCAAAGCCGCCGAAGAGGCCGCGCTTAACAAGGCCGAGCAGGCGCGTATCGCCGCGTTGAGGCAGAAGGTGCAGACCGAGCAGGCAGATGCCTTTGTGGGCCAGCAGAACGCCATTCGTGAGACCTTGAAGACGCAGATCGACACGCTGCTGCTCCAGGAAAAAAACCTGCACGAAGAAGTGACCGCCATCACGGCGGATGAGACCACCCGCATTGCCAAGATCCACGCCGAGCCACGGCGTGACATCCTCACGCAGACGCTGGCGCTGCATGAGCTGTTTGAGAGCGGTGCGCAGGGCGGCATGTTTGCGCTCGTCGCCTATCTCGTGCTCACCATGCTGTTCATGCTGGTGGACACCATCCCGCTGATCGTGAAATTCTTCTCCAAGCCCGGTCCGTACGACACAATGCTGGACCGTGAGGAAATGGGCTATGAAGGCGAGCGCAAAGCCTTCCTCGAAGGCTTCAGCCGCCAGATGAAGGAACTGGGCGAGAGCAAGATGCTGAACCTTACCCGAAACAAGACACTGGAACGCGCCCTGGTTACTGGCGTGGATGGCGCACGCTCTGCCAAAGAGTTCCTCGTCTATTTGATGGATCTGGAGCGCGAGTTTGAAGAGAAAAGCCGCGCCGCCCGCGAATTGGCCGCCACCAGTGGCGTCAGCCGCACGGCTGAAGCGATCGAGGAGATGTCCCGCAACTTCTACGCCGACCTGCGCGAGCGCATGGAGAAGTTCTTCCACGACGACGACAAGCGCCGCACTCCGGCCACGGGCAGGGTGTGATGGTACGACGGACACTCCTGTCCGTCTTTGGTTTGCGGCGCCCTACTCCAGAATCGACGGACAGAAGTGTCCATCGTACTTCCGGGCAAGACGCCGGTTGGGGCGGCCGTATGCTTTTTGTGGACTATTCACCGTCAGTTCAACCGTTCAGCCGCCGTGCTATGCTGCGTAGCTCGTGCGCGGGCTTTGGTTATCTCGCGTTACAGGGCGTTCTTGGCCTCGAATCGGCTCGAGGGGCGGTGATTGATCCGCTGGCGGCGAAACGGCCGCATTTTCCAGCGAAGGCGAAGCGGGTGATCTTTCTGCTGATGAAGGGTGGTCCGTCACAAGTGGACACGTTTGATCCGAAGCCGCTGCTGGACCGCGATCATGGCAAGCCGCCGCCGTTTGCGCTGCCGCGCGTGAAATTCGCGGAGACGGGCAATCTGTTAAAGTCGCCGTGGAAATTCCACCAGTACGGTCAAAGCGGCCTGCCGGTGAGTGATCTGTTCCCGCATGTGGCGAAGCATGTCGATGATCTGTGCATCATCCGATCGATGCACGGCACGAATCCGGCCCACGGCGGCGCCTTGCTGAAACTGCACACGGGCAGCGACACGTTTGTGCGGCCGAGCATGGGCTCGTGGATCAGTTATGGCCTGGGCACGGAAAACTCCGATTTGCCGGCCTTTGTCACGATTTGTCCGACGCTGGCGCACGGCGGCGTGAACAACTGGGGTTCCGCTTTTTTGCCGGCGCACTGTCAGGGCACACCGCTGGGCAATGCGAGCATTCCGGCGGATCAGGCGGTGGTAAAACACATCCGCAGCAAGTCGCTGACGCCAGAACTGCAACGTGCGCAGCTCGATCTCGTCGCGCAGATGAATCACACGCACCTAGAGACAGCAGGTGCCAATGCAGCGCTAGAAGCGCGCATTAATTCGTTTGAGCTGGCTTACCGCATGCAGTCCACGCTGCCGGAACTACAGGACATCTCGAATGAGACTGAAGCGACACGTCAGATGTATGGTCTCGATGACCCGGTGACTGCCAATTTTGGTCGTCAGTGCCTCATGGCGCGGCGTTTCGCCGAAAGTGGCGTGCGGTTCGTGCAGGTGACACACAGTGACGGCTTCGTGCAGTGGGATCAGCACAGCGATCTGCTCAAAGGCCACAGCAAGAACGCAGCTGAGGTCGATAAACCCATCGCCGGACTGCTCGCAGACCTCAAATCACGTGGTTTGCTGGATGATACGCTCGTTGTATGGGGTGGTGAATTCGGTCGCACGCCGGTCGCGCAAGGCACGGATGGCCGTGATCACAATCCGCACGGTTTTACGATGTGGCTGGCTGGTGGTGGCAGCAAGCCGGGCACAGCGTATGGCGCGACGGACGACTACGGCTACTACGCTGCCGTCGATAAAGTTCACATTCACGATCTGCATGCCACGATCCTGCACTTGCTTGGGCTGGATCATTTGAAGCTCACCTACCGTTATGCGGGACGTGACTTCCGGCTCACCGATGTGGCTGGTGAGGTGGTGAAGGGAATTATGGCATAAAAACGCGGAAGGTGTTTTCGCACATTCCGCGTTGGAAGTTTGGAGAGCAGTCTCTCAGGGTGCTTACTGAATGAAGAAGAACTGACGCGTGTTCAGCACAGTCCAGAGCACATCGCCACGATCGGTGGTGTCAGCATTGTCAGCGATGGGTTTGAGCAATGCCTTCTCTTCAGCGCTGGCTTTGCGACTGAGGAGGCTGAGGTAAACGGCATCAATGACAGCCTCACCTCCACCATCTTTACGCGCACGGTCCATGCTGCGGGCGATGCTGGTGTATTTATTCATCAGGCCGCTGAAGGTTTTGCCATTGAGCAGCATGAGGGCCTGAGAAACACTGGCATCGTCGTTGGAGTTTTCGACAAGCTCGCGGTCGCTCTGGCCGAAGTCGCGCAGGAAATGGCCGTTTGGTGCCGGGCTGCGAAGATCGGCAGCGCGGAGCATGAAGGTATCGCGGAATTTTTCCCACGCTTTCAATGCCGTACGGTCTTTGTCGTCTTTGACCGCAAATCGTTCGGCATCAGCTTTGAAGCGGGCTACAGCGGCTTGCTGGAGCTTGGCGCGGCGTTGTTGGGAGAGAATATTGAGCGCTTCATCCATGCTGAGGTCTTCCCCTTCTTTCTTGGATTTGACTGCTGCGGCGACTTCCTTGGCGAAATCTTCGTCCTTGGTGAATTCATCAAGCTTGCCTTCGCGGGCGAGTTCAGCAAAGCGCTTGAAACCAGCATCATAAACGATGGCGTCCACTGCATCGTCGATGCGCTTGCGTTGCGTGCTGATGGCCTTTTTGGCCGCACGGATGGCTTCCTCGTCCTTCGTTTTGGAGGCGACTTCCATACTTTCTTGAGCGGCGCGGACTTCAGCGGCGAGTTCTTTTTGTTTCAGCGCCACTTTGATGGTGCAGGCCTGCAGTTGCTCGGGTTTGAGGCTGTTCAGAGCACGATCGAGCCACTCGACGCGACGCAAGGTGATCTCGGTGTCGATTTTGGTTTCGATGCTAGGATTATCGGCGCTGGGTTTATAGAGAGCGACCATGCTGTCCCAAATCTGCTCGGCGCTCATGCGGCGGAGCATTGGGCCGGGGAAGGTATAGACTTCGCCAAGTTCGACGTCCTTGGTGTAGGCCTCTCGTTGATAGGCCTGAGAATTGAGGATGATGCTCAGGAAGGCCTTCATGTCGTAATTCGAGGCCTTCATCGTTTCTTCGAGGAAGGTCATGAGCTGAGGATTGCTCGGCACAGTGCTGTCGGTGATTTCATCGACGGGTTCGATGATGCCTTGCCCCATGAGTTTCTTCCATAGGCGGTTGGCGATGACGGTGGTGAAGCGCGGGTTTTCCTTGCTGGTCATCCAGGCAGCGTAGGAGGCATCGGGCTTTTGCCCTTCTTTGATGATCTTGCCATCTTTGCTGAACGAAGCGGGGATGACAGGATCAATCTTCTGCTTGGGTTTAGCATCGGTGTATTGATAATCGTGCGGCAGAACCAAGGGCTTCTTGTCCGTCTGATCGAGCACGGTGTTGTAGCGCAGGGGACGGAGGATTTCATTCATGGCGCGACCAACATCCTTGCGCTCCATGCCTTGAGGGAGATCGAATTTCGTAACCGCTGCACCGTAGGCGTTTTTTTTGTTTTTAGCAGCGCCGCCGCCGTAGATGGCCTGGGCGAGCAGGGGATTGGTGAGGCCGTTGCTGGCAGTCATGCCATAAGTATGACCAGCCATTTGGTAGTAGTCCATCTGGGTCCATTTATCGAAGGGATGGTTGTGGCACTGGGCGCAGACCATGCTGGTGCCGAGGAAGATCTGCGTCGTCACCGCCATGTTATCGAGCGGCATATTGTAGTCGCGGATGTAGAAACCGATCGCGCCGTTTTCGTAGCTCTTGCCATCGGCGGTGACGACTTCGCGCACCATCTGATCGTAGGGCTTGTTGTCACGCAGACTGTCTTTAAGCCACTTCGCATAGCCGTAATAGGCGGGCAGGCTCTGGCCGCCACCAACCATGTTGCTTTTCATGCGCAGAATATCGCCCCAGTAATTGAAAAAATTCTGCACGTAACCTTCCCCTGCGAGGAGGGTGTCGATCAACTTGGCACGTTTTTCAGGATCGCTGCTTTTGAGGAATTCGGTGGTTTCCTGGATCGTAGGAATGCGGCCTGCAACATCGAGATAGACTCGGCGGACGAAGATTTCGTCGCTCGCGGGAGCATTGGGCTGAACTTTCTCCTTCGCGAGCTTCGCATTGACGAGTTCATCGATCTTAGCGGCGGTGACTTTGAGATCAGGGGCGGCGGCAGCCAAGGTGAGGCCAAGGGAAGTGAGGAGGATGCAAAGAGGGATCGTTTTCATGAGCGAAAGCGAGGTGAGAGTTTGGGGGTGACGCGAAAACGGATAGAGACGGGGGGTCTTTCACCTTCTTTGTCGTTATTGGCACCTCGGAAGGCAGATTCACAGATTTTAGCTTTGACAATTCCCCCCCATTTCCGACAGAATGCGACTCAACTTATGAAATTGCTCCTGTCGCTCGCCCTGATCTCAACAATCGCCTCTTGCACCAGCCTGAAGAACAACCCACGTCCAACGGTTGAGCTTCCTTGCCGTGGTGCGCCATTGACCAATCAAGGCTTGGGCTATGTGAGTCAGGGAGTTGGACAGGCCGCCACCAGTTCGCTGGATCTGACGGAGGATTCTGCGGATTATGTCGGCAAGGTCGCTGATCGTCAGGCTCGAGATTACACCAACATCGGCATGAACGCGATTCGCCGCACCGATGACATCGTTTACCGGGAAACCACTCGTTACATGGACTATGGCTTGGATACAGTGGACGATGGCGCTGCTTACACCGCTAGTGCGATCACCCGCTGGCCGGCTGTTGCCACAGGCTTAGTGGAGCGCGGACTGGGCTCCACCCGCAAAGTTTATCAAAGCACCGTGGCCGCCTACGGTGAGGCCGTCAATCGCACCTACTGGTCCTTCTGGAACGTCTTCACCCCACCAGAACCGAAACCCTACATGGTTGGCAGCCTCAATGACCTGAATCCGGGTTATGACCTGCCTGGATCTGGCTGGCGCTGTAAACTGCCACAATTACCGAACGAGCCAGTGATTGAGGAAACGACTGCCGCCAAAAATCCGCGGACGATTTATAAGTGATGATCTTCACACGGGAGCGGTCGCTGAGACCGCTCCCGTTTTTTTTGCTCACATGCCGCTTAAGGCGTTGTTTTTCGATGCCGCTGGGACGCTGATCCGGCCAGCCGAGCCTGTCGGTGTGACCTATGCGCGGCTTGCTGGCCAATATGGCATTCAGACGGAACCAAGTGTCTTAATGCAGGCCTTTCGTGCCGCATGGAAGGTGACCCCCGCCCCGCTACATCCGTTAGGACAACACTCCTTGGATGATGATCGCGGCTGGTGGCACGATTTGGTGGGTGTAGTCTTTGCGAGTGCATTAGGCGCACCATTGCTAAAAGAAACGCTGGATGCTCTGTTTGGAGACCTTTACGAGCATTACGCGCAACCGCAGGCCTGGACGGTGTTCGATGATGTCTTGCCAGCTTTAAGTGATCTGGCCCGTGATCACAAAATGCTCATCCTGTCGAATTTCGATCGTCGGCTGCGCACCATTCTCGCCGGACACGATCTGTTGCGCTTTTTTAAGCATGTCATCATCTCCAGCGAGGTTGGAGCCGCAAAACCTCATGCTCGAATGTTCCAATCAGCACTTACTGCCGCTGGCTGCGAGCCGGAGCATTGTTTGCACATTGGCGACGATGCGTATTGCGATTTTGAGGGCGCGCAAAGCTGCGCTGTGCATGTATTTCACGTCAAAAGACCCGCGAACGACCTCGCCACACTGGTTCAGAAAGTCCGCTCTGGGGCATATTCCGGCTTGCGTAGCACGCGCTTGTGAATACATACCCGCCCCGTTTCCAAAGGCGCAGGTAGCTCAGCGGTAGAGCAGTTGGCTTTTAACCAATTGGTCGAGGGTTCGATCCCCTCCCTGCGTACCATTTTCAAAGAGAGTGGTTTATAGTTCAAATGGTGACCCGTTGGGCCTTTTGGGAACATTGTGGGAATACAATCCGTTTCGTGTCACTTCCCCTTCCCCCAAAGCTTCGCGAACTTTTCCGGCACGTAGAAGTCGTCCTTGCCAGTCGCTGAAAATGCCGTGCGCTCGATGGTCGCGCCGCGCACGCGTTGGCGGCAGACGTTGAAGTGCCAGGGGAACAAGTCCTTCGGCATCGCACCGTCGATGCCTTTGAGCGGGTCGATCATGCGCGAGCCTTCGCCGGTGATGGGGAGGCGCATTTCGATGCTCCATTCCTTGTCGCCGCGATGCACGGCGATCTGCGCGCCGGAAGTCCATGCGACGCCTTTGCCGTCCTTGCCGTGGTCGATCTCCAGCACGGTGCCGGCGGGGTTGATGGCGATCTCGTAGTAGCTGTTGGACGCGGTCTCGATGAGCAACGTGATGTGATCGCCTGCGAGGAGTTTCGGATCGTCGGGAGTGGTGGTGGTGATGTTGACGCCGGGCATGTCGGGTTCCTGGCAGATGATGCCGATGTGCAGGATGCTGCCTTCGCGCTGGATTTGGAACATCGTGTTGGCTATGGGTCGCGGGGCCTCGGGCGTGAGTTTCACGAGCGGGGTGCTGCGCACGTCGGTCCAGTAGTCTTTGAGCACCTGGCCATCGAAGGCTTTTTCGCGCAGCGGCTTTCCGCCGGTCTGATGCGTCTCCAGCACGCGGTAATCGAGCGTGGTGTCGTGCTTGCGGCTGAGTTGCTGTTGCAGCGTGCGCAACGGATTCATGAGGTCGGCGATTTTTTGAATGCGGCGTCCGGGGAGCGATTGCGGATCGGCGGCGGCTTGCGCGGCGGCGAGCAAGGTGAACGCCTCGCCGATCTTCGCGCCGTCCTGGCCCATGTGCATCCAGTTCGCCTCGGAGAACTCCGCGAAGGCCTGCATCGGCTTGGCTGCGGGGCCGTAGTAGCTGGTGAAGTAGTCGGCCACCAGCGCATCGAGATTTTGATCCGCATCCCACCAGAGGCGCGAGGTGACGTAGAGATTCAGGTGCTCCAGCGCGAACGGGTCATAGCCGAAGCTGTTCTCTTTCCCGGCAGGATGATCATAGATTTCGATCATCTCGCCGAGCGTGTGGCCTTTCAGTTCACGCAGGTCGCTGGCGATTTGCTTCGTGTAAATGACGGGCCGTCCGGCCTGCTCGGGGCGGGCGTTGATGTTGTAGTCCCAGGTGAGGTATTTGCCGGACGTGAGCTTTTTCATCCAAGCCTCGCGCAAGCTGCGGTGCTCGTTGCGCTGCGCTTCATCCCAGAAGCTCTGGCGCTGACGCGTCTCGATGAGCACGAGGTTCGGGCTGAGTTTGTCGAGCTTCGCCGGCGGCATTTTGTATGCGCTGTAGGCGAGCCCGCTCACGAGGCGATCCGGGTGCGACTTATAAAGTTCGAGCGCCACGCGATTGATGTAGCCCCACACCTGATCCGACATCGTGCCCGACCAACCGCGCTCGGGCGTGAGCTGCGCCATCCACTTCGGATCATCCGAGGTCATGCCGCCGTAACCATCCACGAGGTCGATGCTGAGCATCGGCTCGCGGAAGTGATCGAACATGGCGCGCGAGTATTTGAGCTGCTTCTCGAAAAACAGCGGCGAGTTGAGATCGGGATAGCCGCTGCCCTTCGTCGTCGTGTCGCGTTTGCCGCCAGTGAGCAGATACATCTCCGGGTGCGCCTGCTTCATCTCCTCGCGCATGATGACAAACTTCATCCCATGACAAACCTGCGAGATGCCGCCGATCTTGTGAGCTTGGTTCAGCCCCAGCCGCAGCATCCAGATGCCCTTGTCGCCAAGGCCTGTGTGCTCCGTGTAAAATGTGAAGCGCCGCAAGCCGAAGTCCGGCTTCACCGTCTTGTTCACGCCCGGCAGCGCGATCGTCGCCAACTTCGGCACCACCTCGCCGAGTTCCCCCGGCGCAAACCAGCGCACGCCGAGACTACGCAGAAACTCATACGTCGCATTCAGCGTCCCCGCGTCATCGTAATCCCAGACATCGAGGTCCTTGTGATAGCGCGCATAGATGTAGCCAAAGTGATTCCAAAACGTGTCCCCCGTGACCTTGTCGAACTCCACATTCACCCGAGCCTGCTCCGCCGTGCTGCGCATCCGCCCCCAAGGCTCGATCGGAACAAAGTCCTCATCCGGCCCCAGCAACGCCAGCCAATCCGCCCCCGAAGCCATGCGAAACGCCCCGTTCTCCAGTCCCTCCGTCGCGAGCTTCAATGCCTCCGTGTGCGATGACTTGCCGAGGAAGATATGCGCCTTCCCCGCCGTCGGCGCAGTGCGAACCTCCAGCTTCGCCCCGCTGATTTTCTCCAAGTAAGTCTGCAACTCCTTCGCCGCCAGCTTGGTCATGCGCGCCGGTTTTTCCGCGATGACGATCTCCGCGCGAGGCTGGCCGTTTTCGATGAGGAAGGCGTCGGCAGCGTGGAGTGCGGCGAGTGGAGACAGCAGCAGTGTCAGAAGTGTGATGTAGTGTTTCATGGTCGTCTAATCTTGAACGTCACTCCAGCCCCGGCGTGCGCAACTCTCTGAGCGTCCGCCCGCTCAGCGGAGCATCAGGATGCAAACCCATCACGCGTTGGTTGCCATCGCCACCGCCATAGCCGGGTAGGCGGAAGACGGCTTGCCAGTTGATGGCGTGAGCGGGGGCATTTTGCTTCATCTGCTCGGCGCGGGAGTAGTTGGTCTCCACAATGGCTTTGGCGGCGATGTCCTGACCCTTGCTGACTTCGAGCTTTTGCATCCAGGTGCGGGTGTCCACGAGGAGTTTGGCGTAGTCGAGGCCGTATTGGATGAAATGCAGGCGGCGGCGGTATTTTTCATCGGCGGCGGCAAATTTCTTTGCGGCGGTATTGAGATGGGACTGCGCCTGGGCGAACAGCTCGGGCGTGTATTTTTTTGGCAGATCAAAGGCGCGGAAACGGCTCGGCTCCTTCGCTACGAACTCCATGCGCGTGCGCTCCAGGAGCTGCCAGTAGGCCTTCACGTCCGCTGCGGCAGGGCCGAAGCCGCGCTCGTAATAGTCATCCATCACGGCGGCGACATCGGCCTGCGGATTCCACGCGAGATGCACCAGCGCGTAGTAATGCGGCCCTTGATTGGCCCAGTGCTGCCAGAACATATCGAAGTAAAGCCCGAGGCAATGCGTGTCGGCGGCGAATCGAAAATCCTCGCCCGCCTGCGTCATCGCCACATCGGGCATGCCCCAGCTGAGGCCCGCTGGGCTGCCGAGATTCGGCCGCCACATGAGGTATTTCGCTTTCGCCGACCAGCCTGCGTGTTGCTGCATCGGAAGCTCACGCTCTTTAGGAGAGCGCATGTGGAAATTGGCCACGCTGGAGATGATCACATTGTCATCGGGTTTGATGCCGATGGGCGGATTGCGGGCCAAACCATACGCATTGAGCTGCACGAACAGCTCGCGGTCGGGAAAACGCTCCTTCAGCATGCGTGCGAGCGTGTTGGCGAATCGCACATCGCGATCCGTCTGCGACACGCCCTGGAACTTCACACCGCTGAAGACCCACTCCACCTTCTCGCCATCCGGATGATCCCAGGCGAGGCAGTTCGCGCAGGTGCAGTGACCGCTGGTGTAGCTGTCGTTGGGCGAGACATTGATGACACGCAGCAGCGGATTGGAGCGGACTTCGACCGAAACATCCTCCAGCCACTGCTGCCATACCTTGGGGTTCGACGCGCAAAGTTTCGTGTTGCTCTCGCGCGGCTTCACCGCCGTGCGACTGCCATCCGGTGCGGCGGCGAAGTAGTCGGGATGCGCCGCGCCATACTTCTCCCACCAATCCGCGAAACCATGCCCGCCATTCATGTCCATGGAGTCGAGCTGCACCCGCTGAAACCGCGCCCAGAGTCCCGCCGCGCTCTCCTTATTGTCGCCCAGTGAAGTCCTCACCAACATCCCACCCCGCGCCCGAATCTGCGGATGATAACGCCGCTCCATCGGCGCGATGGCGATGCGTTCGCGTTTGATCACATCCTCCTCGTCCGGCCAGAGCCAGCGCACGCCGAACTGCTCCTGGATGAAGGAATACACCGCGTTCGCCGTGCCGTATTCCTGCTGGATACCCGTCTTCATCGCCAGCCGTCCCTTCGCCTCCATGTGCGCCGGATTCCACCGATCCCGCCCCGCGATGACGAGATGCTTTTCGTTCGCCACGATGAGCGTCTCCTCAGCGTGTTTGAAATCGAATTCCGACTTCGGAAACAAGGTCTTCACCACCGGCTGAACGCCAATCCATATCGCGCGCTCCGGCAATGGCTGCGGTTCACCATCGAGGATCGCAGGCTTCTGGCCGCTGATCTTCTCGATGTATTCCGCCAGCGTCACCGCCGCATCGCGAGTGCGAGGTGGCGCGTCTTTGAAAACAATGATCGGTGCCGGTGGAGTGTCCTTGGCGACGAGAACGAGGTCGGCGGCGTGAACGGAGGTGACGCAGACAGTCAGGACCGCCATTGGCGCGAGCAGCAGGGCTGCGATGGTGAGTATACTTTGTTTCATTTTGGGAAGTCGTCTTTGTTGGGGCCTACAATTCATCGCCCCGCATTCACTTAATGATGTCCAAATCCTTGCGCAGGGGTTTTTCTGGCGTCTTACCGTCGCTCAAAGCGGCGGGGTTGATGTCCACGGGTTTCTTGCGGATCTGGGTCAGGAAATGGGGCGGAATCGCGAAAGGATATTCCTTCGCCATCGCTTCAATCCGTTTCCAGTTAGTGGTCAGCTTCTCGAGCGCGGCGGCTTTGTTCCTGTCGGCTTTGATGTCATCGACCAACTGGCGGCTCTCTGTTTCCAGTCTGAGAAACTCGAGCCCCGAGGCAAGATAGGCCACGCGGCGGGCGAACTTGTCGTCCCCGCGTGCCTTGTCTCTCCCTTGCTTGAAAATTGCTTCGGCTTTCTCGAAGAACGCTGGTGGGTAGGCCTTGGCCCACGCTGCGCCATCGTAAGGGTTGGTTTTGCCATCGACGCCAGTGCGGTCGGGTTGATGCGCGCCGCGGGCGTCGTCGAGCAGCGTGATGTAATGCTTCATCTCCGCCGCCGCCGGGCCGAATCCGCGACTGAAGTAATCATCCATCACCTCCGGCGCGCGTTGGTCCGGATTCCACATGAGCCTTCCCGCGAGGTAATACGCCGGTCCGCAGAGGCCCCAGTAACGGTAGATCGTATCGACATAGATGCCGATGGCTTTGGCTTCCTTCAGCACCTGGAAATGGTCGGCGATCATCCGCGTGGAGAGCGGGAGACCGCGTTGCACGATGCCTGAGCAATTGGGCCGCCAGTAGAGATTGCTGGCGACCTTGCCCCATGCCTTGAACTGATCGACATGTTTTTCGTTATCACCCGCGCGATCCAATCCATCCGGGTCGGAGAAAAAGGCCGCGACGCTGCCGACGATCACATTATCATCCGGCTTGACCGAGATGGGCGCGGGGCGCGAGAGCCCGTAGGCAAGGATCGAGACGTAGAGCTGGCGGCCCGGGTAGCGCTCCTTGAGCTTGCGTCCGAGAGTGTTGGCAAATCGAACCTGTCGATCGGCAAGTGCCACGTGTTCCTCGCTCGCTCCCTGCCAATGGAACATTCGGCGGGGCGCGCTCGCAGCATCCCAAGCGCGGCATCTTTCACACACACAGTGGCCCGATGTCCAGCTATCGTTGGCCGCGGCGCTGAAGGCGACCTGCGTGGGATTTAGTTCCAACCTTTTATCCACATCCTTCAGCCACTGCTCCCACACTGCGGGATTGCTTTCGCAAATCTTCGCGTGTGTCGGATCAGGAAACCCGCTGCGTGTGCCGTCGGGCTGCAGGGCGAAGTATTCGGGATGCGTCTTGCCAAAGCGGTCCCACCAGTCTTCAAAGCCGTGCTCACCCGAGAAGGTCTGAAGCGAATCCAACTGGAGGTGATTATAGCGATACCAGTTACTCTCCTCATTGCCGGGCGCACTGGCTCGGCCGCGACTGAGATGCCAGAAGAACTGCGTGCGCGCGCATCTGAGGATGGTAGCGATAGGTAAAAGGGGGAAATGCGATGGTGCTTTGCTCCGGCACCTCCACTTCCCCCGGCCAAAGCCAGCGGACACCCACGTGCTGGTGCAGGAACTCATAGACTGCGTTGGCGGTGCCGTATTCGAGCTGGATGCCGGGAACCACTTTTGCACTGGTGCCAGGGCCGGAACCGGTGCCGTGTTCGATGAGGTTCGTGGGCAGGCTGAGGCAATTGGGATCCCAGCGATCGCGACCGGCAATCACCAGGTGGCTGGCGTTGGCCGCAAAAAGAATTTCTTCAGGATGCTGGAATGTAAAATCGACGCCCGGAAACAGCTTCTCCAAGCCTTTCTGATAACCCACCCAGATGGCCCGCTCCGGCACTGGCTCGGGCCAGCCTTCGATCACACGCGGCCTGGCACCGCTTGCCTTCTCTATGTATTTCGCCAGTTCATCCGCAGCCAAGCGCGTCAGCAACGGCGCCCCCTTGTAGATCACGATGGGCACTCGGGCCTGGCGGTCTTCGACGAGAACGAGCTTTCCGGACTTATCCCGCGCCGGCTTTTCCGCGACGAAGGTGTCAGCGGCGTGAACGGAGCTGACGCAGACCGACAGGACGGCCACAGCGAGTTGAAGGAGAGTTTTGGTGGACATGAGTGGGTGCGTTGGAAATGGGCAATCAGGGGAAGAACGGGAACAGCACTTTAATTTCCTACGGCTCGGGCGAGGGAAGGAAGCAGGAGGGTGAGGGAGAGGAGCGCGGTGACGTAGCTGAGGAGTGAACTGAGTTTGATGGAGCGTGTTTGGTGGTGGGTGAGGGTGTGTTTCATCGCGGTGCTTTCAATCAGGGGCGTTCATTAAGCAGCTTATCAAGTGTGGGGCTCATCGCCTCCATCCAGCGTGTGTAGCCGGGGCCGGCGACGTGGAGTTTGTCGGGCATCACTGCTGGGCTGATGCTTCCATCGGGCTCGACGAGTTTGTCACCCACGTCGAGGTAGAAGACCTGCTTTTGGTCGGACAGCGCGGCGAGTTTGGTGTTGGTCTGGCGGATTGCCTCGTTGGTTTCGTCTTTGATCGAGACACCGCGAGGCAGAATGCCCAGCAGCAGAATTTTGCTCTGGGCGGTCTTGGTTTGGATCGCTTGGAGCAGCCCGCCGATGTTCACCGCGATCTCGTCGGGTGTGAACTTGCCAGTGAGGTTGTTGGTGCCGATGAGCAGCACGACGACCTTGGGCGCGGCTTTGTCGAGCGTGCCGTTTTGCACGCGCCAGAGCACGTTTTGAATCCAGTCCCCGCCGACGCCGAGATTGATGGGACGATGTTTGCCAAAGCGCGCCTCCAGCACTTCCTGCGGCCAGCGAGCCGTGATGGAGTCGCCGATGAAGACCAGCTCCGGACGAGTCGCCAAGACGGCTTCACACTGCGCTTGGTGCTTATCAGCATAGGCGGTGCCGATTTTTCCATTCGCTCCGAACTGCGGCGCGGACGCGTGGAGCATAGGCGAGATGATGTTGACCGGCTCCGCAGGCTTCTGGCCCCCCGGACAATCCTCGATGACATAAAAAAGCCGACCCGCGGCTTTGGGCGAGTTCTCTGAGGGGCCGACGGCGACGTGGATGACGTCCGCCCTTTTCAGCCGTCCGAGATTGAACTGAAAGACCTGGGCGAAGCGTTCCCTCTTGATGAGTGTCTGCGCCTTCAACTGCTCATTCACATAGACCTGCAAATCGGTGCCGTAGCTGAAGGGCGTTCGCAGGTTGCCGTGGTTGATCCAAACATCACCCACCGAGTCCGCACTGAGTTGGTAAGACGCGATGTAACACCGCGCGACACCCTCCTTGTCCCGCATGGCCGAGACATCGAGGAAACCAATGCCCGCCGAAATGGTGTGACCCGGCGCATCGGCCCGCAACGCTCCCGACGCATCCCGCACACCATAAGCCCTTGCCTTCTCATCGTAGCTCAAAGACGCGTAGCCTGCGGAGTCGCCGAGTTTGCCCCGCTCATTCCATTGAAACGTCCAGCCCGCTGGCGCGAGCGGGGCCGCGGCGGCGTCACCATAGACTGCGATGATGTTGTCGGTCTTGGTCTTACTGGGCTTCAGAGTGGACGGTTCAGCGTGCAGCGAGACCAGCGTTGCGAGGAGGAGAGTGGTGAGAGAGCGATTCATCGAGTGCGAGAGACGGATTTGAAGACAGAAGAATAGAAGCTTCCGGGGCAGCGGCGGTTGTTCATGGCGGGTTTGCCCACGTTGGCTTCATCCCAGCGGGAAGCATCGCGCCCAAAAGCTCATTCAGCGGAACTGATAGGCAAACACGTCCGCGTCCTGCAGCGCGAAGCGCAACCGCACACTCTTCCCGGCAAGCCCCGACACATCGCTGCCGGACTTCCAGTTCACCACGCGATCCAGCGAATCACCAAATGTCTCCTCGCAGTCCTTCAGACGAAAGCCTGGGAAAATGCTCCCGTCCTCGGCTTGCAGTTCCACCTTCACCGAGCCCGCCGCCGACGTGCTGAAGTTCAGGTGCAATTCCTTGCCGGTAAAGCGCACCGGCTTCGTCACCAGCTCACCGCCCTTCAGCGACCCGTTTGCCGAGACGAATCCATCGAGTCGCAGGGTGTATCGACGCAGCGCGCTGCTCGTGCCCGTCCAGTAGCTTTCGCTGGCGTAGAACGAGAGTTCATCGGGTGCGCCCTCAAGCGCGCTCTTCGTTTCGACCGGATGCCAAGCGATGTATTGATGACCGTAGTTCCATGTGCCCTCGCGCTCGATGCCAGGACGTAGAAACGCCTCGTTCCAGCGCGTGAATTTCACACCATCGCGGCTGGCCATGAAGAGACCTTCCGTGATCGCCAAGCCGTAGCGATTGTTCACGCTTGAGCGCATCTCGCGGTGCTCGCGCTCCGGCAGCGCACGCATCGACTCCGACGGAACGCGTTGGACGTAGCGCGTCGGGAAGCCGATGAGCAAATGCGGAGCGCGGTGATAAGGCTTCACCACATTCGTGTAGAGCTGCTCCGACGGCGAATCTTCATACGTCAGGTCGTTCGGCTCACTCCAGTGAATGAAGTCCTTCGACGTCGCCGTGCGGATCGCACGATTGCCCGTCGGCTTCCATTCCGTGTCGTTCGTCACGCCGCCCGTGAAGATGCGCCAGTATGCGCGATACTCCCCCCGCGCGCCGTCCCAAAACGCCAGGTTCTGCGAATCGAACGCGCCCACCGTGAGCACCGGCTCCGCCTGCATCGGCGACCAATGAATGCCGTCGGGCGACTTGAACGCAACCAACCCCCTCGGCTTCGCGGACAGCACGAATCCTTTGTATCTCGCGTCCGGCGCCGCGCCGGGGTTCTCATCTTTGGCCAGCGCGATGTGCCCCGCGTTGATGTTCGCTCCCTCCCAGTCGCCAGATGCGAACAGGATGTTGTTCTCCTTCGATCCATTGAACTCCACGATGCCGACATTCGGTTTCGTCCAATGAATGCCATCGCGGCTCTCGGCATAGCAAGTATAGAGGGGATGCGACTTCGAGTTCAGCGTCGCCTTGCCGCCCGCTCCTGGTTTTACATCGAGATGCCAGGCCTTGTAATACATCCGATACAGCTCGCCGTCCTTGAACACACTGTGATAGCCCGATCCCGAGCCTTCCCACGCAACATCATGCGTGATCGCCATCTCCTTCGGCTCCGGATGATGCAACTCCAGCCGCGCATCGCCGCCGAGCCGGTCGATCAAGGCACGATCGACAAACAATTCTCGACGCGATCCGATATCAACGGGATCAGCGAAAGCGAACGGCACACTCAGCATGATGAAAAGACAGTGCTGGATGGCGGAAGATACAAAGGCAGGGGGGGCGGTGAGGATGGTGCGTGTAAGTTTCATAGAGGCGTTCAAGCAATACACCCGCAGCACCTGCATTTGCTCGAGTATTTCATGGCCAACAAAGTAAAGGAGTTTACGCTCAGGTTAAAACCCATCCGATGAAAACCGACCGTCGCTTCTTCAAAGAACCCCGCTTCCGCCAGCTCCGTGCCTCAGGGCGCTTGTTGGATCGGTAGAGTGAACGGGGATTACTTCGCGGTGTAACCACCATCGACTGGGAGATTCACTCCCGTAATGTATCGTGAAGCATCACTGAGAAGGAAGATGACCGCACCGCCCAGATCGTCAGCGTCAGCCATGCGATTGAGCATGGTGTGCTCGCAGTAGCGAGAAAGGAACGGCTCGGGCTGGTTGTTGAAGAAGCCACCGGGAGCTAGGTTGTTCACCCGCACGTTCTTCGGGCCGTAAAGAGCGGCGTAGAAGCGCGTCAGGTTCTCCATGCCGCCCTTGTGGAAGAAGTAGTCGGGCGGCATGTCACCCATGTCCGTGCCAGTGTAGAGTTCGTAGCTGGGGCCGATCATGCCCTGGATGCTGCCAATGTTCACGATGCTGCCGCGCCCAGCGTTTGCCATGGTTTGACCAAAGTGACGATGCATGAGCATGACGCCCGTGGCGTTCACCCGCATGGAGTCGGCGAACTGCTCCACCGCGCCATTCGCTCCTTTCATCGGACGCAGCACCGCGTTGTTCACGAGGCCGTGCAACGCGCCAAACTTCGTTTTGATCCGATCATGCAAGGCAATCACGGAGGCTTCATCGCCTTGATCGAGTGACTCTGCAAAGACCTTGCGGCCCTTCGCGGTCTCTTCATCGGCGACGACTTGCAGCTTCGTCACATCACGAGCCGCAAGGATGAGCGTAGCACCCGTTTGAGCCAACATGGCGGACAAGCCACGGCCATACAGCCCAGCGCCACCGGTGAGGAGAATGGTTTTTTCTTGGAGGGAGAAGAGGTTGGAAGCCATGGCTTATGAAGAGGTGCTGACACCAGCAGTTCATTTCTTGTTTGCATAGACCGAGTCGCTGCTTGGTGCTGCCGCACCACCGCCGAAGTCCTTCAGCAGCTTGTGGAAGGCGTTGCCGAGTTCGACAACATCGGCACCTAGCGTGAAGATGCGGGTGCCTTCTTCGATGAGTTGGTCTTTCTGGCCGAAGAGCGAGGCGACGGCGACATATTTGCCGTGCTTGATAGCGGCAGCATGGACACGCTTGCGAGCGGCGACGACTTCGGGGCAGGTTGCTTGGCCGAGTTTGCCGATGCGATGACTGAAGTCACCTGCGCCGAAGAGCAGCATGTCGAATCCAGGCACGGCGGCGATCTCTTCGACGACTTCGAGGGCTTCGGGACTTTCGATCTGGAGGATGACGAATTTCTCCGTGTTGCAGTGCTGCGCGTAATCCGCGAGCGGCACCTGACAGAAGAGGCCGTCCATGTTGCCTGCGTCGAGTGCCTTGCTGCCCATCGGGCGGCAGCGGACCATGTCCACGACGTTGCGCGCTTCATCGGCGCTGGTGATGTGTGGCACCATGATGCCGGAGGCATCGCATTCGAAGGGCTTCACATACTCGCTGTAGCCACCCTTGTTCACGCGGACGATGGTGTCCATGTCATAGAGCTTGGCCGCGCGGATTTGATGCTCAAGGTTAAGCCAGTCATTCGGCACGTGCTCGTTGCAAAGCCAGACCGCTGAGGCTCCGGCGAGTCCCGCGAGTTCCACGATGCGGGGATCGCCCATGTTCAGCTTGATGACGGTGGAGTTCTGGCCGGAGCGCAGTTCTCGGAGGATTCGGGAGGGGCGTAGTATCATGGGATGAGTTCAGAGAGAATGTCGGAGATGAGGATGCGTTCGCCATTCTGTTCGCGACTGCGCGAGCCTGCGATGATGACGGCCATAAGCTCGACCGTTTCATCGAACGGCAGCGGACGCTCGCCGCTGTGGAGCATGGCGATAAAGGCGACGAGCTGACCGCGGAAGGCGTGGTAAGTGTCGGTGATTTTCAGGGCGAGATCACCCTTGGTGCCATAGAGATGAACCGCGCCGAAGCTGCCATAAGCATCGTGCAACGCACCGATGGTGAGCTTCACCCCGCAGCGATGCGTGAGGTGCATGACATCGCCGCCAGCATCGCTGTGCGCCTGCACCGTGACGAATCCGGTGCCCAGGAGAGGCGCGACAGCCTCCAGCGCATGGATGCCGTAGCGCTCCCAGCTTTTGCAGGTGAAACTGGTGATCCAGCGAAGATCACCGAGGGCTGAAAAGTCGGCACTCATCTCCGGCGCGTAACGCATCCCGCTCGTGGAGAGGATCGTTTTGCCTGCGCGATGCCAATCGACGAACTGCTGCAACTCCGGGATCGTCGTCGCCATCGGCTTATCAATAAAGACTGGCAGGCCGGCCTCGATGAAAGGCTGTGCACGGCGTGCATGATCGGTCCCATCGTCGGTAGCGATGACTACGGCATCGACATGGCCAATGACGTCCTCGGGCTTCGCGACGATGTTTTTGATCAGGCTCGCTGCCGCTACTTTTGGCGCATCGGCGGGATCATCCGTCCAGATGTGCGTCACGCGTGCACCAGGGATGCGCACGGACTCGAGTGGCTGCTTGCCCATGTAAATGGGGATGCCGGCATACGGACACTTAGCCATCTCGGTGGGACTGTAGCCATTGATGATACCGCTCCAGGAATAGGGGTGGCCGTTTCCTTCGATCATGCCCAGCATGGCGATGCGCAGTTCGGATTTCATTCTATGTCGATGGCTATACCGGAGGCTGCTGAGCGCAGTGCGGCTTGATTAAACTTCAACGTTTGCACGGCTTCTTCAAACGTGCAGAGCAAGGTGTCCTTGCCGTCTAGTCCGTCGAGAAAAGCATTCGCTTGGGCGATGAACAAGGCATCACGCTCCAGCGGAGGCGTCTGGTGCCAAGTCCAATCTTTGTCGCCCGTTCCAATGAAGGCCCAGCGCTGATGATTGGTCTCGATCTTCACGCTGCCGTGCTCGCCATGGATGAGCAGGGTATTCTCGTTGGGCACTTGAAACTGGGTCATCGCATAGCTCACCAGAGTCTGTCCATGGCGCGCCGCTACATTGACCGTGTCTTCCACTGCCACGCCTTCCAGTGCCTGGTGCGCGGCATCACAAAAGACCCGCGTGCAGGGGCCGATGAGCCATTCCATGGCGTTAATCACATGCGTCAGCGCATCCTGAATGGCACCGCCACCGTGTTCGTGGCGTGCGTAGTAGGTGTCGCGATAGGCAGGGCGGAAGCTCGGGAAGTGCTGCCCTCCCACGGCACTTGCGTGGAGGATTTTGCCAAGACTCCCGCCGCGGAGGAAGCTCCGAGCCTCTCCGATCCAGGGCATGAAATGATACACATAGGCGACGCCCACATAGCGCCGGGCCTTAGCCATAGCATCACGGACTTCGCCCACGAGGCTCGTCTCGATGGCGAGTGGCTTCTCAATGAGGAGATGGTGTTCCGACTTCAAGAGCCGCAGCGCCATGGGCAAATGCAGATGAGCCGGAGTGCAGATGACCGCAGCAGTCGGTCTTCCTTCAGCGAGCGCAACATCGAGAGACTCATAGACCGGCACGCCGTAGCGCTCCCGAATCGAGGCGGCAAGCGTCGGGTTCACCTCGCAAGCCATGACCGCACAGCGACCGGTGTGCGCAAAACAGCGCAGATGTCTTTCGCCGATGCTCCCGCAGCCAATGATGAGAATGGAATCCATGATAGGCGATGACTAAAGTTCCTTTACAGGGATGCGGAAGAACTTGTCCGTCCGTGATTGCTTTTTGTCCTCGCCGCCGAGGCAATAGACAAAGCCCTCGTGCTTCACGAGGCCCACCATCGCCGCATAGGGCAGCGGTTTGGCTGGGCGATAGCTGTCAGTGGCCACATCGTAGATGACCGCAGCGGCGGTGAATTCTTCCGTGAAGCCGCCGGCGATGTAGAGGTGCGTTTCATCCAGCGCCACCGCGCTGAGGCCGCGGTTTGGCAGTCCGAGCGGTTTCAGAGTCCGCCAGGTGTTGTTCGCTGGTGAAAACGCATACGCGGTATTCGTGTTGGCCACCGCATGGGCCGCCGCGTCGTAGTTCATGCCGCCAAAGACAAATAGCTCGTCACCCGCGACGGTGGATGCGGCTACGGCGAAAGGTCTGCCTGGGAAGTCGGCGAGACGTGTGAAGGTTTGGGTGGCTGGCTCGAACGCGTGAGTCAGGCGAGTGACTCCCGCAACATTCGCAGCGTCATCGGTGCCACCCACGAGAATGTATTTTCCCGATAGATAGCCTCCGGCTGCCAGCACCACGGTGGCAGGCAATTCGAGGTCTTTGCTCATGACCGTCTTGATGCCATCCACGACTGCGAAAATGCGCAGCGGCTTCGTTCCATCCGTGCCGCCCATGAAGGCTAGCTGCGAGCGATTTTGAAGACTGGTGCCATAGGCATAAGGACCTTCCTGAAGATTCTTGACCTTCTCCCATTGCCTTTTGGCCGGATCAAACTCATGAATTGCCGTTAGCCAGTGTTTTACCCCGCCCTCCCAATTTGTGCCGCCGATTACCACGACACGTGAGCCTTGCGAGCCACAAATGCAGCCCCCGTTTGGCTCTGGCAACGGAGGCAGCGCCTCCCAGTCGGCATAAGCGGTGGAAATCATGGTCAGGCTAAGGAAGAGTCGTTTTATCATCTGGATTGGTCGATCGTTCATAGTGGTCGGTTTGGTTGGTTTTCCATTCGGGCATCAGTCTCACGTCATTTTCACCGCTGAGTGCTCCGGGAGCACTGGGCGGCGTCACGTCCTCCGCGCGGCGCACTTCCCACCAGCATTGGCCACAGTGGTTGTGCTCGTGATCTACGACGAAGCCAGCGTCCTTCATCACTGGGCCTATCCAGCCCATGCAGTGATCGCAGTAGTCGTGGTATTGCGCGAGGCCGTTGCGAATCAAGAAGCCCTTGGAAGGACAAGCGTGCATATCAATGCGGAAGACATCGTCCGTGGCTGAAAGCGCATAACCGGCGGCCTCGTGGTCCAGCGTGTGGCCCCAGTATTCCTTCATGCCTTCGATACCCTTTTCGCTGATGAGTGCGGACGCATGCTTTTGGGAATCACGAGCGATGGCGGTGTCCCAATACTCGCGCACCAGCGGTTCGCCATCCTGCTGGCAGAGCCACTCGAAGGTCCACTCGTAGTGGCCGCAGAAGTCGTAGCTGCCTAGCATGATGCGACCTCCTTGATGTGCTTGATATCTTGCTCCGGCACCTGGGCATCGCGTTTATAAAAAGTTTGCCGGCATGCACCGTTGCCGCCGGTGACCCGCGCGGTGAAGCCCGCGGGCGCGGCGATGGCTTCGTTGATGAAGTAGCAATGCTGGCAGAAGCACGGAATGATCTCGCGGCCATTCTCCCGCAGATGCTTGATCGCGGGGCAGACTTTCACTTCGAGCGTGACGACCTCGTCAGTGTGACTGACTTTGACTTGTGCGCCCGGTTCCGCAGCGAAGAACGCGCGCCAGTAATCCGCCACGCCTGCCAAACCGCCCTGCTGCCACTGCTTCGTCACCGTCGCAAAGTAGCGCGTGCCGAGATCCGTCCAATAGCGACGCAGTCCATCGGCACCCATCTTCTTCAGGATGAAATGGAACGTCGCGTTGATGGCGAAATAGAAATCCGCCGCACCGACTGGCTTGGTGTCGGTGTAGGGAAGCGCATTCATGTCCTCGGTCATGGCGGTCAGTAGGATTTACCAGCACTGGTCGGAGATTCCGCCGGTGCGCCGGAGAGTTCGTTCAGCAGTTGATCAAACTGCGCCGAGCACTCGGAGAGGTGCTGGTGCAAGGCACCAAACTCGCTGCCCAAAACAACGAGCTGCGCACCCAGTTCTACGATGGCACGGGCATCGTCCGCAGTGCCCACAGGACGGCCCCATGCCTTTCCATGCCTGTGGCAGGCGGCAGCGATCTTTTTCTGGACCTCCAGCATCATCGGATCCGAGACGGAGGGACTGCACCCGAGGCGCAACGACATGTCGCCAGGGCCGAGAAAGAGCACGTCCACGCCTGGCACGGCGGCGATGGCATCGACGTTTTCCAGTGACTCCGGCGTTTCGATCTGCACGGTCAGAAATGTCTCGTGGTTCGCCTGCGTGGTATAGTCCTTCGGTGCTCCAACCCAGAAGCTCGCATCGCGTCCACCGCCGCAGATGCCGCGGTCACCCAGCGGTGGAAACTTCACTGCCTGCACCAACAAGCGCGCTTCATCAGGTGTCCCCACATGAGGGATCATGAGGCCCGAAGCGCCCTCTTCGAGCAGCCGGTAAAGAGCCGTTTTCTCCTTCGTTGGAGGACGCCAGAGACAGTCGATGTCAGCCGCGTGATGGTTGGCGATCATGGCCTGTGCTTCATGAGGATCCCAGGTGCGATGCTCTGCATCAACCCAGACCCCGTCGTACTGAAAGTGGGCGGCCAGTGCGGGAAACATGACGATGGGCGAACCGGCGCAGCAGACGCGCGCGACTTTACCCGAGCGGATTTTGGCGAGAATTTTGGAGGGTCGCATGAGTGAAGTGAGGGGTGTTGGTGAAGCGATCTATTGTTATCAGCCAAGCCGTGTCGGCCTCACGAAAGCTAGGAGCAGGCCGCTGAGCAGCACCAGTGCTGCGGAGCCCATCAGTAACAAACTGAGGTCCACATGCCGCTCCTTCAGCCAGCCACCGAGGTAGGCTGCGACACCGCCGATGCAGCAACTGAAGAAGTTCAGAATGCCGTAGCCCGTCGCACGCTGCTGCGGCTCGGCGACCTGGCAGAGGATGGGCATCATGTTCGAGTCCGAGCAGCCGCGTGCGAAACCAAAGACAATCAGACAGAGCACCGCGAACCACAGAGCCTCGGTGTGTGAGGTCAGAAACACAAAGGGCGACGCGAGCGTGAGCGCAATCATGGGCACCCAAACGCGACCGCGCAACGCGGTGATGCTCCAACGATCCGCCCAGGCACCTCCGACGAGCACACCGATAAACGCAGCGACCTGCATATATGCTGTCGCGGTAAAGCCAGCCTTGGTCTGGGAAAGGTGGAAGTGCTCACCCAGGAACGTCGGCATCCAAGTGGTGAACGCCCAGCCGGCAAACCCCAGCAGCCCCCAGTGCAGGGCGAGGATCCAAAACGTGCCATTGCCACCGAGCGCCTTGATCGTCTCCACAGGATGAACGTTGGCGTTGCCAGCATTAGCGTGCTGCGCTTTCGGCACATCCTTCAGAAAAAGCGCCAGCACTGCGGCGAGCGCGAGGCCCACCGCACCAAACGTGTAGAAGCCGGAGGACCACCCATGCGTGTCTGCCATCCAGCCACCCATGCCGCCCAGCGCAACGCCTGCATAGATGCCGCTCATGTGAATGCCTGTGGCAAGTGAGCGCGTGCTGCCGCGATGATAGTCGGCGATCAAGGCCAGTGCAGCGGGGATGTAACAGGCCTCACTGACTCCCATGAGCACGCGGGTGGCGAGGAGTTGCTGATAAGTCTGAACATAGGCCGTAGCCAACGTCACCAACGACCATACCGCGAGACTCACAAGAATGACCCGACTGCGGCTGAAACGGTCCGCGCACCATCCACCCAGGGGACTGAGCACGCCATAGACGACGAGGAAGACCGTGAACAACATGCCGAAATCGTCATCTCCCATCGGAATGGCTGTCTTGATGGAAGCACGCATCGTGGTGAGCATGTTTCGATCGAGGTAGTTGAGACAGCCGACACCCCACAGCAATCCCACGATGAGCCACGCCCTTGGCAGTGGTTGGATGTCGGCAGCACGGTCGAGCGGTGGTGTGGTGGTGGGCATGAGAGTCTCGGGTTTTACCAAATGGTCCAACCACCATCGACGGCGAGGTTTTGACCCGTGATGAAGGTGGAGGTGTCGCCGAGCAGGAAGGCGACGGCTCCGGCGATCTCGGGTGATTGACCAACACGGCCAAGCGGGACTTTCTTGGATAAGCGGTCGATGAACGCTGGTTCATCGTGCTGGACGCTGGGGTTGGGGAAGGGGCCAGGGCTGATCGCATTGCAACGCACACCGCTTTTGCCGTAATGCACGGCGAGATAGCGCGTGAGGTGCTGCATGCCAGCTTTGCCGACGCCGTATTCGACGGGGTTCGGAGTCATCGGCGATTCATAGATGTGCGGGTCCGGGGAGACGGTGCCATACATGCTGGAGAAGAGCACCAGGCTGCCGCTGCCGCGTTCAGCCATGGCGTTACCGATGGCACGAGCGAGCGTGAAGGTGGCGGTGAGGTTGCCGTGGTTTGCATGGTCGAAATCGGCAGCAGTGAGCTCGTCGAACTTCTTCGCGGTGCCGGCATAGGTCATGACGACGAGGCCATGTGGCACGCCGCGTGCAGCGATTTGATCGGTGATGAATTTTTCGAGCGCGGGGATGTCTGCGGCATCAAGGCCAGCAGGTGTGGTATTCGGTGCTGGCTGGGCTTTGCCGGGGAGATCGGCACACAAGACGGATGCGCCGAGTGCGGTGAGTAGTTTAACGACTTCCTGACCGAGATAGCCCGCGGCGCCGATGACCCAGATGTCGCGATTTTGGAGGGAAAAAGGTGTGCTCATGGTTTGCCGATTTGGGATGTGGTGAGCCCGCCATCAATGACGATAATCTCGCCAGTGATATAGCTGGCAGCGGGGGAGCAGAGGAACGTCACCGCACCGGCGCAGTCCTCAGCTTTTCCGACGTGGCCAAGCAGGATTTTCTTTTCGTAATGCTTGAGCAGGTCATTGGCGCGCGACTCCATCCACACGGAGGTCAGCGGTGTCTTGATGAGGCCGGGCGCGATGCCGTTCACACGGATGCCATGCGGCGCGAGCGAGACGGCGAGTGATTTGGTGAGCATCACGAGGCCGCCTTTGCTCACGTCATAGGCCACGCTGTCGGACTCGGCTTGAAAGCCATTCGTGGAAGACGTGATGACGATGCTGCCGCCGCGTCCTGCACGCACCAGATGCCGCGCGAAAGCCTGTGCGGTGAAGAACGCCGTGCGCAGGTTTAGATTCAGCGTCTTGTCCCACAGCGCCTCGGTCATCTCCAGAAATGGCACGTCGAAGAAGCTGCCAGCATTGCAAACAAGCGTGTCCAAGGCTGGCTCGGCGGCGATGGCACGCTCGATGAGTTTGGCCGACGCACCATGGTCACATAGATCGCATGGGATATATGTGACACCTTCCGGCAGCTCGCCGGGCCGCTCCTGCAGACCATGTGCCACCACACGCGCACCTGCTTCATGCAGACCGTGCGCGATGGCGAGGCCGATGCCTTGCGATGAGCCGGTGACGATGGCGGCGTGGCCGCTAAGTGAGAATGCTTTCATCCTGGAGCTTGAGGTATTTGAGCGTGTTCGTGCAGGCGATGCGGGTCACGACCTCGTCACCAGCGGCTCTGAGGGCGGTCATCTCCTTTTCGTAGGTGCTGATGAGCTTCAGCACCTTGCCGCTGATCTCTGCGGCATAGCTGTAGAAGGGTGAATCACTGCCCCATAGGAATTTGTGAGGATAAGCGGCGGCGAGATCAGCAATGACACGGCCGGGATCGCTATAGTCACTATCAAAACGGCGCTCCCGTGGGGCGATGTAGGGAAGATCATCGACAGCGCCGACGCAGTGGATGCAGTGGGCAGAGTTGTCGAACCAGGCGTTTGGCAGCGCTTGGATACGGTCGAGGCATTCCTTGTCGTAACGACACGAATGCGCGGCGCAGAAGCGAATGTCGGGATTGGCTTCGGCGATGTCGATGATGTCGTGCGCCTGCGCCCAAAGGTCATCCTTGGCCACGCTGCTGTGAATGATGAAGGGCACATCCCATTCGCGAGCGAGGTCGAGGAAGACTTTGCCTTCATTTGCCAGACGTTTGATGTCGGCCTGGATGATGGTACTTTGGATCTTGATGCCGTAGAATCGGTATTCGCTGCGGAGTTTGATGAGTTCGGCGGCCTGCGCATCCGTGCTACGCATGGGATCCACCATGACGAATGGGAGCACCCGTTTTCCTTCCTCAGGAAAGAGCTTCTGGCATTCCTCAAGCAGGCGGCGATTCTCAAAGGCATAGGGCACGGTTTCAAGTCCGCCTTTGCCAAAGCTGACGCCGCCAGTGCGGAACTGGGTGACATCCATGGCCGCATAGCTCACGAACGGAAAGGCGACCCAATGTGTAACGCCAAGCGCGCCGCCTTCCTGCTTCATTTGGACGAGTTGCTGGGCATAAGGGAAATCGCCGTGCAAATAAAACAGCAAGTCAGCGCCGAGGTGGTTGTGGCAGTCAATGATCATTGGTGGGGAGAGGGATGGGCATGCCAATGAGTTTCATGTGTGAGGTGAAATACAACCGAAACACCCGCATTTGCGCGAGTAATTTGTGACCAATAAAGTAAAGTTGTTTACGCTCGGGCTAAAACCCATCCCATGAAAACCGGCCGCCGCTTTTTCAAAGAACTCCGCTTCCGTCAGCTTCGTGCCTTGGTGGAGCTGTCGCGTCAGAAAACCTTCTCCGCCGTGGCAGCCGCGTTGAAAATGTCCGTCGTCTCCGCGTGGCGGCAGGTGCGGGCGCTGGAGGAGGAGTTCGGTGTGCAACTCGTGGACACACAGGGCCAGCAGGTGGTGCTGACAGAAGACGGACGGCTGCTCGTGTAGATGGCCGAGCCAATGGTCGAGAGCTTCCTGTCGCTGCGCTCGGTCTTCGACGACAGGCAAGGCAAAGCCCCGCGCAGACTCACCGTCGCCGCGCCCGCTGGTGTGCTCAACGATGCCCTGCCCGATCCCGTGACGCGTTATCGCAAACAATTTCCCAACGTAGGCCTCCGACTCATGGAATGCGCCCTCGCGCGGAGCCCTCGCAGCACTGCTAGCCGCACAGGCCGATATCGCCATCATCGGCATGACCACCGGCGATGCACTGCCGACTTCGGTGAGCCTGCACCGTCTCACACGCTATCCCATTCATCTGCTTTGCCCGGCGGACCACGTTTTAGCCACAACGAAAAAGCTCACCGTGAAGCAGATCGCCCAACATCCGCTCGTGCTCAGCAGCGAGGACACCTCCGACCGCTCCCAGGTAGATCTCACCTTTGCCAATACCGGTGTGCTAAACCAGCTCAACATCGCCATAAGTGCCTCGAGCGTGCCGATGATTACCAAATATGTGGCCATGGGCTTCGGAGTCGCCCTGCTGGCCCCCGGTGAGGTGAAGCGGTTGGTGCCCAAGCGTGGACAACCCCAGCTCATCTGGCGCGATGTGAGTCGGCTCTTCGGCTATGAAGATCTGGTTCTGCTGCAAAGACAGGGCCGTTTTGAGCTGCCGCACGTGAAGGAGTTTCGGGAGCTCGTAGAACGGTCGTTTGAGGGCGCTTGAGTGCCAAAGTGGTCCGCACAGAGGACTGTGCGGACCACTCTGCTGCAGACCACTCTACGCCACCCGTTCCAAAGCCGCCGCGATCTCGCTCTCGATCACTGAAAGCGGATTGAGCAGCGCGAGAGGATCTTCGACGGGTGTCACCTCATTCGTGACCGAGTCCCAATTCACGGGGCCGAAGCGGCAGGGCGCGGGATTGCCGGTGAGGATGTGCATGCCAGCGTCGTTCTTGTCGAAGTGCCAGAACTCAAAGGGGAAATGAATGAAGCCGTGCTTCTCCATCATCGCGCAGATATCGAGCCGCGTGGCGACGTGCTCGGGCGCGACGAAGGGCGAGCGCATTGGCGTGCATTCGCTCATTTCGAGATACGGATAGCCGCGCCAGACTTCCGTGCCGTCATCACGACGGAAGACGGAGATGTCGATGGCGGAGCCGGACATGTGCGCGCCGATCTTCGGCATATTGGCCGTGAGCACGATGGCGCGTCGGAACATCATTTCAGGCGTTGGAATCTCGCCGCCGAGTTCCCACATGGTCTTTTTGAGCACGGTGTCGAAGACGGAAGGCTTGCGCACGAGTTGGCGTTGCATCTCCAGCGAACGGAAGCCGTCCTCGATTTTCAGAATCCAGCCACGCTCGTTCATTTCGCGACCAATGGTGATGACATCGCGCACGAGGCTTTCGCGCAGGAAGTAAACGCGATCCAGATCGCCTGCGATCTTGCTGGTGGAGAACAGCATCTCCACATTCGCAGCGGCAGCGGCGTCAGGAATGGAGGCGAAGCGCTCGCCGCATTCGTTCACGGGGAACTCGATGAGCTTCTGCACGATGGCGTAACCCGCCTCCATTTGTTCGGTCCAATACGCACGGTGTGCGGCTTCGTCGTTGATGGAGGTGTTCATGGGTTGAAAGGAAAATGAAGGCGGATTGGCAGAGGCTCATCAATACAGCCTGACGTGCCCCCTTTTCTCCGCTTTCTTTGCACCACTAAAGTAAAGACGCTTACGCTCAGGCTAAAGTGGCGAAGCACTCCGTCAAAGGTGAGTGAAGGAGGTTCGTCATCATGTGTCTGATCGACTATGGCCCACCATACTGGTCCTTCCAGATCGGTCCGTGGTCCAAGCCCTTGCCGTCGGAATGCAGACTCATGGTGGACTCCATTTCTTTGAGGAAGGTCGCAAACGCAGCGTCATCGCGATGGAAGATGGACTTGCCATCATCTGCGATGAGCGATGCTTTCCGCAGAGCGTGGTGAAGCAGAATGAGATTGTCGCCGAGCATGGCGAGTCTTTGACGCTGCGTGTCGGTGGCACATTGCGCTAGCGTGTCGCGGTAGTGCTGCTCGATAGAGGCAAACAGCGGCGCGTAGATGGCCTTCATCACCGGTTCGTTGGCTTCATACTGGCCGCCATTGTAGATCGGTGACTGCGCTTCCTTGTGCGCGAGCATCCTGGCATCGAGTTCATCATGCATCTGCCGCATGTGCTTCCAGCCGGGGCCATAGGCACGCTGCAGCCACTCGTCGAGCGTGGCACTGACATTGAGTTGCGCGTTCCAGAGTTGCTTGGCCACCAGGTAGTTGATCGGCGCATTCGCACCCCAGGCATTGGTGCCAATCATGCGTGCGCCCCAGGCCTTGTTGCGTGCAGCCGCGGGTAGTTCACGCTTCAAGATGTCGATGCTCACCGGCAGCGGTGCGCCGTGGTAGCTGCGCATCCAGGTGGAGTAATTGTGGTAGTAGAAGTGGGGCGTGATCTCACACCAGCGTTGCATCACACCCTCAAACTCGGCGCGATACAGCGGCTTGAGCAACCCATAGCCATAGTAGTTCAGTGGTGCCCAGCAGAGGGAGAGATTGTCCGGAAGCTTCGGCGCTTCCGGCGGCGGATACTGGTAGTTGTAATACACGAAGCCGCCAAGCCGCCGACCGGGACGCTCACGCTCGATGATCTCGGCTATCTGTTTGTAGAACGTCAGAATCGCCACAGCATGATTCTTTTTGCCGTGGGGATCGGTGGTGACTAGCTTCGAACAGCGCTCGCACAAACAAAAGCCGCCGCCATCCGTGGGTGAGATGCTCGACATCTCGCGTGTCGGATTACGATCCATTGTCTCGATCACGCGCTTGGCAAACAACTCCACCACGCCGGGAGCCGTCGTGCAAAAGAACATCACCTTGCCTTTGCGCACAGCCTCACCGTTCGACGACTTCCATTCAGGATGCGCCTCCATGTCGGCAGGCTTGAGGTAATCATCCCACGAGTGTCCATAGCCAGTCAGGAAAGGGTGCAGCGCATTCGTCAGGCGCTGACGCTTCATCCACTCGATGGCCGTTTTCCGACGCAGACTCGCGCCAGGATCGCTCTCGCCGATACCCGTAAGCTGCCGCGCAGCAAAAGCAGGCACCCCACGAATTGGCTCCGTGATCGCCACCCGCAGCGTCTCATGATGCGGCACGTCCTCGCCAAGCTCTCCGGGGAAAAGCCAGCGCACACCAACATATCGCTCCAGAAACTCCATCGCGCCAAACAACGTGCCATGACTCGGCACGAACCAAGTATTGGGCTTTGTCGTGATGAGATCATCATTCCCGGCGATGATAATATCCATTCCAAGACGGCGAATCTCAAAGCCATCCTGCGGCAGCTTGCCATACGATACGACTCGAATCGCCGGAGTCGTCACTGACTCATTCGTGAGTGCCAGCAACACACCCGTGGACTTCTGAATCGTCTGCTGCAGCTCCAGCGCGGCTAGCTTTGCCGTCTCAGGAGCATCCATAGCATGATGGATGACATATGAGGTCTTGTGCTGATCGACTAGAGTGATTTGCGGATCAGCAGACTGTGCCTGCAACGTGAGCATCAAGACGATGGTGAAGCAGAAGGCGTGATTCATTTCGATGCTGGTGCTGGTGCCTTGCGCGCCTTTAGCCATTCGGGTGCGAACTTCACGAAGGCGATCTGTTCATACACGTCTTTCGTGCCGCATTCGATGAGCATGCCGACGAGACCGCCCTGGACGCGCACCATGCTGGTGTAGGCACTGGGGCCGCTCCAGAGCATCTGCGCTGAGGGCCAGGACTTGCCTTCGTCATCGCTGATCCATGCGTGGACTCCTGTGCGGCCGGAACTGATCGGATGACTGAAAATCCAGTCGTATTGACCGTTTGAGCCGTTGCGGAAGCACTTGTAGATGCAGCCCTGGCAATTGTTCTCCACTAGCGCAGCCATTTCCTGAGCGGGCTGCCAAGTGGTGCCGCGATCTTTGCTCACGATGAGCGTGCGCGTGCTGCCGTGGCCGGAAATGGTGCGTGCGTTCATCAAAAGCGTGTGGCTGTCCATTTCGATGACCTGCGGCTCGCTGGTGTGATCGGCGACATCCGCGCCGATTTGCCAGGTCTCGCCATGATCGTCGGAAAAGAGCATATGTGTCCGATACACGCCGTCCTCGGTGTGATAGGCCGGAACGAGGAGTCGATCCGGCTTGGAGGCTCCACCGCGCAAAAACAAGCCTTGGCCCGGCCCAGTGCCATACCAGCCCCAGTTTGGCTTTCGTGCCGTGGCGGAGATGTCACGTGGCGTAGCCCAAGTGGTGCCGTCGTCATCGCTGTGCGTGATCCACACGCCGGTGCCGGGCACTTTCGCAGCGACGATGTCTTCCTCGGTGTCCTGATTGCGACTGCGGGTGAAAGCGAGCCACAGACGACCGTTTGACGCATCCTGAACGACGCAGGGATTGCCACAGGTATCACGTTCGAGATTGGCGATCACTTGCTGCGGCTCCCACGTCTGCCCATGGTCCAAGCTGCGTCGCAGGACGATGTCCACATCGCCAAACATGCGCCGCTGCTCCATGCGACGCTCGGCAAACGCCATCAACGGCTTCTTCGGCAGCCACCAGATGGCCGGGATGCGGTAAATCTTCGCGCCTTCATCGCCAGCCTTGAATGGGACAGTGTAGAGCAATGGCTGGCCCTGCCCGCGGGCGAAGGCGGTGACGACGAAGAAGAGAAAAAATCGCGCGAGGTTCATCGAGTGTCTCATTGCTTCTCAAAACGTCCCTCAGGCCAGCCTTTCGCATAACTGATGACCCAAGTGCCACTTCGAGTCGGATAGCGGATGTCTTCCTTTCGCTCGAAATCGGTCGGGCCAGCGCGATGCAGGCTCTTGAGATGCTCGCCCGCGACTTGGCTCACGATGGCTGTGCGGTTGCCAAGCGCATGGCCAGTTGTGGTGAAGACTTTGCCGTCCACGAGGTCCTTCGTCACACGCACATAAGTGAAGTCGAGGCCACTGGCGCTCAAATTTGCGGCGTATTGATCCACTAGGCCATCGGTTTGATCATCAACTCCATGTACTGTGAAAATCTTTGCTGAACAGCCAAGTTGCTTCATCACCGCGAGATGCACGGGATTGCCGAGGTCGTGCAGTTCCTGCCGGTCGGGCGACAAATAGAACGGATGCTGCGGATCTCGCACGTAGCGGGCATTTAGCCCGCTGCCACCGGGTAGGTTGAAAGCGATGTCATCCGTGAGCTTTTTCATGCCGCACATGTCGATCACGGCGGTGAAGGTGCGCGGTGCGAGCTTGTTCGCCATGAGGCTCACATTGCCGCCGCCACTGCCGCCCGTGGTGAAGATGCGCGTGCTATCGTATTTGATCCCACGCTGCTGAAGATCACTCATCACGAAATGAAGCGCTCGCAGGGCATCGAGCGCCTGGAGCCAGCCGAAATCATACGGCTCCGGGTCCTTGATCGAGGCCTGAGCACCACTTTGCAGATAATCGACGCCAATGGCCACCACGTTGTAGGTGTTCGACAAGACGCCGGGATCCGCCGAACCGCCAGAGGCCGTGCCACCCCAGTTGTGCAGCGAAAGCATGATCCCCGTGCTCGGCCTCACACCCTCGATCTTCGCCCCCGCACCCGGATAGCGCACATAGACCGTGATCTCACGCGGCCCCGGCTTCAGCGGCCATTCCTGTGCCGGAATCGAGACCGTGCCCATCGTTGGAGGCAGGGTCGGCTGGGCCTGGGCAAAAGCAGCGATACAAAACAAGGGCAGCCCGGGAAAAATGCGATTCATTTGGAGCAGGGTTTAAATGGGAAGTTCTTGGGGAATTCGTGGCAAAACTTCCCTCATTCAACGATCAACAAATCGATGTCGTTGAGTGAGGGCACGGTGACAGCGCCATTGGTGAGTTTGAGGGGACCGTGGTTGATGGAGCGAACGGATTTGGCATCGCTGAAACCGGGAAGTTTAACCTGCAGGTGTTGCACGGGTTGGAGGGTGCCTTTGGTGAGGTCGCCTTTCGCTTTGGTGTAGGCCCAGTTGATGAGGGCGATGGAGCGCCGGTCTTCCTTGCTGAGTGAAACCGATTCGACGAGGGGATCACTGGGAATGGCGGGTCGATAGGCTTGTCGCTCGATGGCTGGGTTGGCGATGAGGGCGCAGAGTGCGGGATCGAAGTCGGCGCGCATGTCGAAGTCGCTGCGGCGCACTTTGGCGGAGTAGCTCAGACCGCTCCAGATCCCGGCCACGATGGCTTGGCCTTTGCCGTAGCGATTGCGTGTCACGGCGGGCTTGCCATCAGCAAACGTGGCAAGGATTTCTGCGGTCTTCGGCTCCAATGATTCGCGTCCGATGCTGGCGTGCAGTTTTGATTTCTCCCAGAGGAACTCGGCGCCCACGGGCGCATTCTTTTCGGTCAACGCTTTGAGTTCGGCGGCATGGTAGGCCTCGCAGGTGCCCCAGCTCTCGAGTTGGCGGTTCGCGAGGCCGAGCATCTCATTCATCGCGGTGGCGGGCTGGTTGGCTTCATCGCGCGAGAGGCCGCTGGCATCGGTCCACACAATGCCACCCGCGCGCACCCATGCGCGCACGGCGCTGGCAGAATCGCGGCGCAAATGAGCGCCAGGGATGTAGATGACTTTGTAGTGGTCGAGCTTGCCTTCGGCGAGTTGCTGCTCGCTGAGCACTTCGACCGGCACATGCGCGTGCATCAGCGCGAGATAGACCCACTTGGCGTTCTCAAAGGTGGTGAGGCTGAGATCCGTTACGCGGCTCCAGATCTCCGATGAGCGCGGCGTGACAAAGGCGACCTCGGGACGGCTGGCAAACTTTGCTGCATAGAGATAGGACTCGGTTTTGCCCAGAAAACGGGCGGCCTGCGCGACTTGCTCCAGCAACTCGGGCGACTGTGAGAAGCTGTCTCCTTTGGAGTAATCGGGACCGTAGGTATACCATTCGAAGGCCCGTGTGCCGCGTGCGATCACGCTCAACATGCGCTGCGCTGGCGCACCGCGATGGGGCTTCACGAGGCAGCCTTGCACCATGTCGTGACGCGTGGCGATGCCGCGCCCGATGTCGGCGAGATAGGATTCCCACTGCCAGGTTCGTGCATCGCGATTGGAGGTCTCGAAAACGAAAGCAGTGTTCGGTTTGAGGTCGTAGAACTCATTCCAGTCGAGGCTGGCTCCCTGCCAGCTCGGTGTCGGGCCTTGCATGGCGTAGAGCTTGATGCCGGCCTCGCTAAACTTCTTTGCGGCCTCTGGAAACACCTGCCCCGTGGCATGGGTCATGAGGCGATAGGTGTAGTAGTAGCGCAACGAATCCGCCGCGTTGTCCGGCGCGGGCGCGAGGCCGGTGGTTGGCGCTGGCTTGACGCCTTTGACCGCGATGGGCTTCGGCACCCACAGCGGATACGGCTTCACTTCTTGCCACGATGTCTTGCCGAGATCTTGCAGCGTCACCTTTTGTGCGCGGAGGTAATCACGGAAGACGGCGGCACAACGCTCGCAGGTGGCGATGTGATCCTTGGCATAGACGCCCATTTCATCGTCCCAGAGCGCCCAGGACTGCTTTGCACCCACGGCACGATGTTCTTCGATCGCCTTCTCGACGCGCTCCATGACATAGGGCTTCAGCGCCGGATCATACGGGCAACCATCCGGCATCTCGGCGGATTTACCGGGCTTGGCAAAGAACGCCATCGGCTCGCCCGAGCCCGGGCCACCCCAAAACGTGTGGCGGAAATCAGCGCCGACACCAGCGGCATCCGCAAACCCGATGCGGTCCACCATTCCATTGACTCCCAGCTTGCGCAGGGTGCGAAACTCATCGGCTAGCACGGCGGGATTGCAGTGGCGCACACCAAAGCCATGGCTGCCGCGCAAACCGGGCGGTCCTTCGCCATAGCCGCCGATGTGCCCAATGATGCCAAAGAGTTTCGGCATGGGTGCGGCTTCGGGGAATGCCTTCTCAAGGCGCTCGCGCCGCAGTCGCGCATGCGTGCTGATGCCATTGAGCTGATCGGCAAACTCCGGCGTCACTTGATCCGCCAGTCCGCTGCCCGGGAAGACAAACCCCACCGTGGATCCATTCGGCGCGATTTCGCTGAACTGCTTGAACACCTTGCCATTCTCCGCGAATTCGAAGTCCACCGCGATGTCGCTCAACGTCACGCCGGGCCTCGATGACTTGCCCTTGATGACTGGTTCGCTCGTCACCACCACACTCGGAAAACTCCAGCCGCGCCCGCTGCCCACCACATCCTTGAGCGCCATCCATGATGACCAGACACCGAGGGGAATTTGTGGCTGTTTGTCATCGGTCACGCATTCACCTTTGATCACGCTCCCACCGAGCCCTTCGCCGCCGCAGCGCCAGTTGATGCGCACTGTGCTCTGCTCCGTGATCGCTTTGGTGGCTCGAACGCGGAAGTGCAGCCGTTCGACGGCAGTGGAGCCTTTGCCGCGTGCGTCCGCTTTGTCGATTTGCTCCTGCGCGAGCAGGGACATGCCGCTGAAGATGGAGAGGATGAGTCCGATGTGTTTCATGTGCGCGTGAATGAATGGCTTTGCAAAATACTACTCCCCCTTCTCCACCAGCAGCACCGGGCGCACGATGCCGCCGAGGGAGAGTTCGGTGATTTGAGTGTGATCCACGCGGACGGCGATGGTGTTGCGGCCGACCTTCAAGCTCGTGGTCACGTCGAGTTCAAAGGGTGCGCGTGGTTTGGCCATGCCGTCACGCGGGGCTTTCATCCCGGGTGCCACCGGCTTCTTCACGTTCTGGAACTTCTCGGGAACGGCCACTTTTTCGCCATTCACATAGACTTCGCTCTTCCCATCCACCTCCGTGAAGAACAAGGCGAGCCTCTTGGACTTTGCCGGCACGTTGATGGTGGTGCGATACCAGAACACCGTGTTTTTGTCGAAACCCTGCACATCGAGCGGCAGGCTGTAGGTGGCGACTTGCGCCCAGGCTTCATCTTTGAAACCAGCGCGATGAAATCCCTGCTCATTGCCCGTGTCAGCGTCATCAAAGCTGAAGCGCCAGCGGTCTGGCAGCACTTGGAGCAGGCGATTGGGAGCGGCGGTGATGACAACCCCCTCACGCACGGAGGCGCTGAGCATGCGCTCAAGATAGGCAGTGCCGTATTCACGATTTGCATGGTCCTGCGCAACGAGAGGCTTCAGTCGCTCGATGGTGGCATCGTATTCGCGCTGGGCAGCGGCGAAATCTCCATGATTCATCGCCTCACACATCGTGCGGTAGGAGCGCGCACTGCGCAGCCCCTCATGATGCAGAGCCACACGTTGTTCATAGACCTCGTCACCCTTCACAGCAGCCGCCGCTTTGCTCAGCAAGCTCTCACACCGGGCGAGAAAGTCGGGCGTGTAGATCTGTGCCAGGCCAAAGAAACAACCTGCGTGTGTTTTCAACTGCTGCTGGGCTGCATCGATGCCCATCCAATACGCCTTCATGTGAGGAGCGGCTTCGGGGCCGTAGAACTTGAGCCAATAGTCGTCCATGATCGCCGCTGCATCCGCGTGTGGATCATAGGCGAGACGCAGACTCAGGTAGATCTGCGGACCGTAGATGTGCCAGTTCGAGAGCACCTCGATGGTCATGTAGGACAACCCCTTGTCGGCGAGATACGGGAACTCCTTCCGACACGCGCTGAACTTGAACATCGGCTGTGTTCCGTCCGCGAGGTTATACATGTAGTTGTAGTAGCCGAGCCGGCTCGCAACGGCGGACCAGCCCTCCGTCATCGTCACCTGCTGCTCACGCGAGGCACAACCCGGATGCCCGATCGGATGCAAACGGCAGTAGCGGATCGGCGCGATCATGGCGCACATGTTGGAGTCCAGTTTGCGCGCCACCGTCGGCGGTTGCGTGTAGTCCGCATAACAATAGAAGCTCAGCACCGGCTGCGGATGTGTCCTGGCCACACGCTTGCCGATCCAGTCAAAGAAATCCAAATAGCGGTTCGTCACTGCGACCGTGCCGCTCGATGGCTCCACTGCCTTTGGGTCATCCTGAGCCTTGCAGGTCGCGCACTGGCAATACCCGCGTCCATCCGTGGGTGAGAGTGAAGGGTTCACTTTGCCATTTTCGATGGCCTTGATCACATTCACCGCAAAGTGTTCCCGCATGGCCGGATTCGAGGTGCACAGCCAGCCGTTGTTCTTGCGTTGTCCATCCGACCCCATCGCAAAGAACTCGGGATGCTCGGCAAAATCCGCTGGCTTCACATAATGGCTCCAGGCATGCGAATGCTCGAACGGCGTGCCGCCTGCGCCATTCCAGGCCTTCCAGAGCCGCGCCGTCCATGACGGCCCTTTCGGATTGCGCCACTGCAAACCCGGCTTCTCCGTGATGTTCATCGCTTTGACGGCAAGCGTCGTCGAACGCGGGAAAACCTCGCCCAGCGGCCCATCCATGAGGTAACGGCAGCCCAACTCCTCCATGAACCGGCACACCGCCTTCAGTGTCGCCTCTTCACTTTGTCCGCCGATGAGCACGCGTTTTTCATCCGCCACGATGCGCAGGCCTTCATGGCTCGCGCTCACGATGTCATCCAACTTCAGCCCTGCCGCCACCGCCGCCTGTCCGATATAGATCACCGGAACTCCGTCTGCAGCTTTGTCTGCCACCGCCAGCTCCACATCCGTGATCTTTTTCACCCACTCAACGAGCGTCCGAACTGCCAGCGCCTCATCCGCCTCGGCGGCAGGCTTCTTTTTGACGATCTTGCCTTTTACCGCCTGCGGTTTCTCCATCGGAGGCAGCGCACTCACGATGGTGGCAAGAGGCTTGCCATCGCGCACGAGATCGAGCGCCTGGCTTTCCAATACAAGGAGACAGGGAATGAGTGAGAGCAGTGTTGTTTTCATGGAGTTGGTTTTGGCTGTGGCGTGATAAGAACGGACAAAAAATCTGCGTCGCTCGTTCTAAAACGCAGGCGCTCACAATGTCTGACCAAACACACTCACGTTTTTGAACCGCAACGGCGCGCGCACCGGCACCATCTTGGTGAGGCTCAAGGATTGGCGGTGAGTGATGATATAGATGCCTGTGAGCTTCAAAGGATAGTCGAGTCGGCCATCGGTGCTGCCTTTCCACTGTTTGAAGCCGCCTCCGGGCTCGACGTGTTTCAGCGGCGAGTCGTCGGTGAGTGGAAAGCTCATGAAGCGCCAGCCGTCAAAGTCGAGGGCGCTGTAGTTGCCCCAATCGCCGCCATCGTAGCCGCCGTTCGAGCAGAAGCGTTCACCCTTCGCGTCTTCGATCTCCCACAGGATGCGGCCCCAACTACTGTCGCCCCTTACCCAGACGCCGATGCTGTGTGGCTTGCCGGGAATGGGCGCTGGCGTCTTCAATTTCAGTGCGGTGTATTCACCGACTACGGCAGGCAGTTCGCTCGTCTTTTGCAGGGCGACTTCGATGCAGGGGCCTTGCTCGGCATCGTTCTGCTGAGTGAGGGTGAAAGTGCCCGGACGCCACAACTCGCTCTTCAAGGCGTCGTCGTTCACCAGCGACCAGTCAGCTGAGTTGTTCATCGTCGCGACGACTTTGGTGCCTGTTGGTGGCGGCAAGAAATGTCGTGCGCCTGCGGTGATGCTCTTAACGGAGACAGAACTGGTGAAGTAACTCACCGCGCTTGAGGCTGTGATCTTGAGACGCTTGTCCTTCGATGCTTGCTGACGTTGCACACCATAGAAATCCGTCAGCGTGAGTGTGGTATCAGCGGGCAGATCGATCTGCATCTCGCAATCGCCACGCGTGGTCCAAAGCGCATACACATATTGATCGCCGCGCTTAAACTCCAGCGCGTGAGCGCTCGATGAACCGGTGTCGAGTTGGCGTGCGAGCCTCACACTGTCCAGCACCTTGGTGAGCGTTGCCAGGGCGGCATAGGCGGGCTTCGGGTAATGCAAAGGATGGCGTTGGCACAAGCCGCTGCCGCCCCACAGCGCATCGTAATAGGAATTGCCCACGTCCTCGATCCCGGCAGCAGAGATCGTGGGGAAACGATGCGCGAGTCCGATCAGCATGTCCCGCGCATACCACTCGGCGTGACGTTGCGAGCCAAGATCGCGCTCGGCTCGCGAGGTGAACTCGAAGCAACCGGTCAGCGGAAGGTCGTAGCCAAACTTCCGTGCCGTCTCACCCATGAGCCAGATGCCGCCGCTGGTGTGTGGGCTTAGTTTTTCCGGCGCAAAGCTTTGCCCGGTAGTTTCGCTGCCGAGGTAGTCGATCAACTCACGCGGAAAACCACGCCGCAGCATCACGGCGATCATGCCGATCGATCCGCCGGAGTTTCCTGCGATGATTTTAAGCTGCGGAAACTTTGCGCGGAAGAACTTCGCACCGCGCAGACCGAGTTCGTAGAGTTCATCCTCGCGCTTTGAGAGCGCTGCATCCTTCGGCTCATATTTCACATCATACAGTTCCGGCGGATACGCACCTGGATCGTAGCTCTCGTGAAACAAATCGACGAACTGACAATGCGGGAAGCGCTGTAGCATCTCGGTGATGCTCTTTTCGGCACGCGCCTCCGCGGCGGGCCAGTCCTGAAGGTCGGCAAGCCGAAACGGCCATTTGATCTGATTCAGCGAGACCTTCCACGGCGCGAGTTCCGGCTCGGAGTCCTTCGTCCAGAAAAAGGTCGTGCGCCGCATCCCTGCCTTGTGCAGCATCTGCCCCGCGATGGCGGCATCCTTCGTCGAATAATGCACGCCATTGAACCACCAAGTGCCGAAAGGCGATTCATAGCCTGCCGCACGCGTGTCTTTGCCTAACAGAGCAAACGCAGCCTCGTGCCTCATCAACGTTGCCCCGTGTTCATCATTCACGCTGATTCGCAATCCATACCAGCCGGGCTGCGGCATCGCCAAAGGCAGCGTGACGTCAGTCTCCGCGCCTGCTGCCTCCAGTGACACAGGCTTCTCCTGTGTGGCGAGTTGCCTGCCATTCACGTCGCTGATTTCCCAGCGCACCACGCACTTCACCGGCTGCACGGCACGCAGACTGACGGTGGTCTCCGGCACTTCGTCGTTGTGGAAGATATTGCCGGGTTGCGACTGCTTCAGTCGCAGTTCGATCGGTGATTTCTCCAAGGTCGCACCAAAGACATGCACTGCGCTGGTCGATGTTGCCAGCGGCATGTGGCGCCGATCCATCTGCACCTCCAGCCCGCCCATTTTGCCGAGGAACTCGAAGTCGAGATACGGCCCGATCTTCATCGCGGCGTATTGATCCTTCGTATCCGAGAGCAGATCGAGGATATCGCCCGTCTTCAAATCCACGCGCACAAGATAGAGCGGCACCGTGGTCCTCTTCTTGTCAGCGCTCACGTATTCAACGCTGCCCACTTGCTCGATGCCAGCGCCGGGTTTTTCATCGCCGCGTGGCAAGGTGAGCGTCGTATCCGCTATCGCGCCGCCGCGCCCTGAGATGGCAAAACGCGTCAGGCGCGTGGTCAGCACCGCATCCTTCTTCGCATCCGGCTCCACCGCACACAGCACCCACGCACGATGATAAAACGCCTGCGGCACGGAGAAGTGCAGCGACTCCTTCATACCATCCAGCGACGTGCGCGAGGTGAACTCATTCGTCTCCAGGAACCGCGGCCCCTGCATCATCTTCGCCTCGCCGACATCGGCATTGCCTGCGCCATCCACCACCATCATCGGCACCGCTTCGATCTGCTGCGGCCCCGGCTTCAAAGACAGCGTTGCATCCTGCATCACTCCAGGTCGCGCGATGCGCCGCACATCCAGCGGCAGAAACGTGCCACTTTCCGCGCGCGTGAACGTCCGCTCGCTGCGCACCTCGCTACCCGGCTCCAATTTGAAACTCACCTCCGTGAGTCGTGCTTCACTCACCACGCGCCCACTGTAGCGCCCATCTATCCACAACTCCGCGCCTGCTGAATCCCCACGCACCTCCATCGGCACCCAGCACTGCGATGCCGGAGTCAGCGACTCCCAAGTCTTCGCCAGATCCGCTTGCTGCGCCTCCGTATAGCGCAAGAGATGTGGCCGGCTGTGATACTCAAACCGCAAGCCCGCGCCCGTGAACTCGATCCATCCATCCGCCATCGGCAAGGTCTCGGGCGTCTTCTTGCCGTCTTTCTCCACGGTGCGCTTCAGCGCATCCGCCTTTACCGTGCCGAGCTGCGTCTGCGACTTGCCATCGGCAAACGTGAACATCACTGCGATCTTTCCGGTGGTGCCGACACGGAACTCAGCCTCCGCAGTGTTGGCATTGTTTAAGGGAATGGTCTGAGCGTTGAGGGCTGAGACCTGCAAAAGCAAAGCGGCGAGGCATCGAATGACGCTCATGATTTTCATCGTGAATATTGCAGTTGAGTTGGGTTCGCGGGTGATGCTGGAGAGAACGCTGCGGTTTATTTCTCAAGGATCTTGTTCCCAATCGCATAAAGAAACACTTTCCCCTTCAGGAACATCTTCCCATCCGCAAGGGCAGGCGCTGCGCCGGATGGATCGCCGAGATCGGATTCGGCGAGGATTTTCAGGTCGGGTGCTGCTTTGATCACGATCGACTTACCAGCGGTGGCGAAGTAGATCCGGCCATCGGCGGTGGCGATCGGGCTTACGTCGGGATTAGCGCTAGGCAGGCGTTCTTTGAATAGCTCGTCGCTGCTTCCGATGCGGACGCAGCGCACGATGCCGGGCGAATTCAGACGGAAGACGAGATCGCCAAAGGCCACGGGTGACGACACGCCTTCCGACATGGGACCGATTCTCCATTTGAGATGGGTCGCCGTGACATCGCCGCTGCCGCTCGGATCGACGACGATGCCAGGATGCCCGGCGCGTCCGCCGATGGCATAGACGAGCCCGTTTGCCATCACCGGCGAAGACACCGGCCAGATCTTCCGCTCCCAATCGCAGGACCAGAGAATCTCGCCGTTTGCGGGATCGAGCCCTTGCATGGCGTGCGTCGCTGTCGCGAGCAATTGCGGCTTGCCGACAATGGTCGTGAGCACCGGAGACATGTGGCCGAAGTCGGTGTCTGGACGCTTTTTCTCCCAGCGCATTTTTCCGGTCGCGACGTCGAGAGCGATGATGCTCGCAGCAGGTGCCTTGCGGTCGAGCAGGAGGATCACGGTGTCCCAAAAAACCACGGGACTGCTTGCAAGGGCGACGTCGAATTTGTCGGGGTCGCTCAGCGTGTGGGACCAGAGCAGCTTCCCATCGAGGTCGAGCGCGTGAAGGATCGACGAGCCGAAGAGCGCGAAAACGCGGCCGTCGGCAACGACGGGAGTCGGCACCGCGTAGCCGCCACGCAAATCCTTCAAGCACCACGGTCCCGGCGCGACCACCGTGTCCCAGAGCGCCTTACCAGTCGTCGCGTCATAGGCTGCGACGCGATGTTCCGGTTGCACGGCACGATGGTCTTTCGTGTCCTTCGGCCAGTGCGCGGTGGTGACAAATACCTTGCCTCCGAAGACGACCGGACTTGATGGATTCAGGTCCGTTTCGCCTTCATGGGCTGTGGGCGGGAGAGGGGATTTCCAAAGGATGTTTTTGTCGTCCTTGCCGCCCCATTCCAAGGGGAGCCCCGTGGCGGTGCTCGTTCCCATTCCGGTGGGGCCGCGAAATCCAGGCCAGTCCTCGGCGGATACCGGCGCGGCTGAAAACAATCCGAGTGCCGCTGCCGCGACAAGGCGCAAAATGTTTCGAGGTGAGTGGGTTCGATGTTTCATAGTGGTCACGGAAGGTTTGTGGTTGGGGCCTAAACGGTGTTCACTCCGACCTAATCGCGATCGAACCGAGATAGGCAGTCACGTCGCTGCCTGCGATAATGTAGAGGTCGCTGACGGTTTTGGCTTTGGACTCGAAGGCGACGTCCTTTGCTTGGTGATGGAAAGGTGTGCCATCCCGTTTCTCACCGGTGATGCTGAGGTCGTAAGTGTGCTTCGCGTAATCAATGGCGACCGTGAATGTGTAGAACGAGTTGATTTTGACCTCGGCCTTCTTCAGCGCCACCACGCCGCCTCGGCCGCTGCCGTCGGCCTGGAAGCCGAGTCCACCCTCCGCTCCCATGTCCATGAAAACCTCACCGCAAGGTGCGCCGTTGAAACCAATGCGGAAGGGCCTGAGCGCGCCTTTGTCAGGAAAGGTCATCGCGAGGTCGAAGGTGATCTTGACCCTGTCGCCCGTGGTAGGCGCAAAGGGGTGTTTCAAGTTCGCGTCTTTCATCATCAGCGCGGGTTTATAGTCGTTCCAGCGCACGGCGACGACGCGCATGGTGTCGGGCTTGCCCTTCTCGATGAGTAGCCGGTCGTTCCAGCCATCCACGCCGAGGATGGTCTGGTCCAGAGTGTAAGGCGGAATGGTGAAGGTGGTGAGGTAGTCAGCGCGGGCGGAAGCGAGCGTGAAGGCGGCGGCGACGAGGAGTGGGAGTTTCATGGCGATGTTCGTCTATTTCGTGGCGGTGTTTTCCGGCGCATCACGCAGGAAGTTCATCAAAGCCACGGCCATATCGCGGCCCAGTTCTTTGCCGGAATGGGCGTTCACCTCGCAGCCCGCAGCGTTGGCATACGCAATCTCGACGGTGCAACCGAGGAGGGTATTAGACAACGATCTGGCCCAGCCTGCGCTCAACGGCGAGGGCCGCTCGATGTGCGTGTTGTATCCGGCACCGAAGTGCAGGTTGTGGGCTTTGCGATAAAGAATGGGCCCCTGTTGGTCGCGTTCGAGATAAGAGCAGAGCTTGTCCATGCGTGCGGCCATGTCGCGCTCCTCGGGTTCGAGAAAATGCACCGTCTCGTGAATATCCGTGCGCAGGGCTGGATCGTGCAGATCCAGGAAGACGAGCGGACGCCCCGCGCTCCAGGCTGGCAGGCGCTCCTTCAACGCGGCGACTTCGGGATAGCGCGGCGGTGCGACGGCGTAGTCGCGGTTGTGATCGAATGGCGCGCGGTTCTTTCCCTGGTCGCCATCCTCGGCTCCATCGGTGTCCATGAACGGAACAACAAGAAACTCAACATTCGCCCGCAACCAGCGGCCCGCCGCATCGTCCGCAAGGGCCCCTTCGATGAGTCCTTCCACAGCATAGCTGGCCATCATCTCACAGCAATGATGCCGGCTGGTGATTGCGATGGCATAGCGGGCCTTCTTGTTCCTCTCGCCGATGCGCAGGATTGGCACGTCGCGGCCTTTGCGAGTCTTCGTCAGTGTCTCGAGCTGAAGGAACGAGTCGTCTTTGTGTCGGGCCAGGCATTGATCCAAGTCCGCACGAAGGTAAGGCATGCCAACCGAGAATCGCACGTCATCGGCCTTTGCAGGGAAAGTGAATGCAAAGGTGCCGTCCGTCACCGCATCCGCACCGAGCCACTTCCACGTCTTACCGGCATCCAGACTCACGCCAGGGCCACGGGCACCGACATTGTCCTTGCTGAATACAAACGTGAGCTTGCGCCTGCTTGCGCCGGTCACTCGGTAATACCAATAAAACCAGGGAAGAAGGCTGTCGCGCTTATCTGGCCCAAGCGTGATCGTGTCGCCCTCGATTTTGCTCACAAGAATATTCCCGCCAGGAAAGGCGGCATCGATGGCCAGGGTGGCTTTATCCTGCGCGAACGCGAGTGATACCGTCAGCATGAGCAGACAGGCGATGACTGAAGAGTTAGTATGGCGTGCGGGCATGGAGTGCTAGAATGGTAAAGCGAGTGCTCATCACTACAATCACGGCGTGGATTTCTTTCGCTTGAGACCTGGGCCCGACTCAATGGGCAATCCCTCCAAGCCGGCGATTCTCACGTCCACGTCTGGACCGTCGGCTTCGTAAAGGATGGAGCAGTCGCTCACCTTGCCACCTTGTAGTCGGATCAATCCCGTTTCCTTCCCAGCGATGAAAGCGGAGGACTGGATGTTGCACTTCTTGAAGTCGAAGTAGGTGCCGGTGATGCCGGTCACATTGCGGAGAGTTTCATTTTCCAGCATGAGCGGCGGTGTTCTCACCTTCTGCCCTGATTTGCGATTGAGTCCATCAGCCACGGCCTTGGTATCAAACACGATGGAGAGCTTGCAGTTCTCGTAATGATTGTCGTGGATGCTGGCCACGCCCGTCCTCGTGGCCTAGCTGACGGTGCCGCCTTTGAAGTGGTTGTCACGAAAGACATAGTTGTGCGGGCGTCCCCACATGGCGACGGATGTCTCAAACTCGTTTCCTTCAAAGATCAATTCACTACCCGCGCACACCACAAGGTCGCCTGCGCGGTTCCCTTTGAATTTGTTCTTCCTAAAGACCACGTCCTGCATCAACTCCGAGCCATCCTCGAAATCGACTCCAAAGGCGGGACTCGTTCCGCCGTTCTCGGAAAAGAGATTGTCCTCGATGAGCCATCTCTGACCTCCGCAATAGGCCATCCCGAGACGGCGGTTTTGCGTCATCACATTATGGTGGAAGTGAACATCGACCGGCGGATGAAAATCCGTGATTCTCGCGATCCATTCACCCTTGCTCGCTCCCTCGTGAGCGGGCGTGTCAGATATCTCCGACTGGTTGAACTCCAGATGCATCCATCTGGCCTTCTCAGGAATCATCACTTTACGATATTGAAGACATTTCGTCATGCCGATGAATTTCATCTCTGAATCATAGAAGTAGGACTGGAAGACCCGCCCTTTGATGAAGGGATAGCCCATGAAGCCGCCCATGTAACCGAGTTCGAACTGCCCCTCGCACTTCGCAAGGTCGAATGGCTTGACCGACCGCGTCTTCTCCGTGCTGGCGCGCTTTTCGCCCCGCTCCGTGAATGCGCCATGCTCCAGTGCTTTGGCATAGATGGAGTGCAAGATTCTGGCCAGCAACTCAGGCCGCGTGCGCGTGCCGTGCGAGTCCGAGGCGACCCCATCGCCCGTCATGTTGCGTGAGGTGATGTGATCGACTTCCAGATTCTTCCCACCAATGAAACGAATGCCAGCGCCCCACTCATGCGTTCCAGGCTCGGTCTTGTAGTCATGCGTCGCCTTGTCGCCCACGAGCGTGCCGTTTGTTAAGCGGACGTTCACTGCCCCATCAATAAAGTCCACCACGCCGTATTTCGGCAGCCCATTGGGGTTGATCTGCAAGGTCGCACCATTCAGATCGATAACCGTGTCTTTGTGATCAATGACTACCGGAATCGTCTCACTGATCAAATAGGTTCCCTTGGGGAAAACGATCTGGTTCGCCCCCACAGCCTTTGCATCCTGCAAGGCTTGGTTGATCCCATTGGAAGTCTCAAGGGGATGCGTGCCATCGTTGCGGATGGCGAAATTTTTCAAGTCGATCTCATAGACTCGGGTGAACTTCGAAATATCCGCCGTTGGCTTGGGCGTGTGTGTGAGCACGATCTCAGGAATGATCTGCTCGCCGCCAAGGTCCTCCGCCCGCAGCTCCCCGCCACTGGCTTCAGCAGGCATCCAATCGAAACGTTCTGCCGCCTGGATGCTAGGCATCGTGAAAGCTAGGCAGATGAAAACGAGGGCAAGCGAATACGATCGGGGGCTAGTGGCGCTCATCAGTGGTAGAAGGTCGTGCATATCAAGTTTTTCGGGAAACACGATACGAGAGTCCTGTAGTGCAGCATGCATCACGGTCTCACTGGCCTCTCTGCCAGAAACTCGCGCACCGCGGCGGCGAGATTGGCACCGACGGCGCGGTAGCCTTCGGTGGTGCTGTTTTTGTAGTTCCAGATCGTCTCCAGGCAAAGGCTCACAGTGTGCGGATTGCCGTTCATGCTCACCCAGTTCGCGCTGATTTGCCGCCAGAGCGGATGATAGGCTGGCCCCGTGGTTTTGGGTTTGTTGCTCATGGGAATGAGCGGCTTGATTTTGCTGATGCGACCATAGGCCATCTCGATGAAGCGATCTCGCAGGCCGATCATCGGCTCCTTCAGCGCACTGCTCTCCAAAATGTAGAAGAACGTGGGATCTCCTGGCGCGGGATTGTGCAGGTCGAGGAAGACATCCATCCGGCCTTCCTGGATCAAGCCGCTCACCTGTTTCTGCGCGGCGATGACTTCGTTCCAATGCGGCTGGGGCGACCAGTCGCGATTGTGATCCTGCGGCTGCGCGTCCTTGCCGCCGTTACCCGTCGCGGTATTGTCGATGTCCATGATCGGCACGAGGAAAATCTCCGCGTGCTGCCGCAGCCACGCTGCATCCGCCTCATAGCTGAGGAGCCATTCGCCAAATCCCTGCGCCACCCAGCTTGATCCGCTCTCCCACGAATGTTGCCGCGCCTGCACCCACACACCGAAGCGCTGCGCCTTCGTGCGCTCGCCCTCCTGCACATGCAGCATGGGCACCGCGCGGCCTTCGCGTGAGCGGCACAACTCCTCAACCTTCGCATGAGGCGACTTCTCGCTCATCGCTTTCACAAACTCTGCCGCCGTGTTCGGCGTGTAAGGCGGTCCCCACGCCACGAACACGGACGCCGCCTCCGCTTTGATCGTGTAAGTCATGATCTCTCCGTCCTTCACGCCCTTTTCCGTGTGCAGCCAAGTTTTGCCATCCGTGGAAATCGTCGCCATCTCCGGCATCGCCCACGATGACGCGAGCGGCTTCCCCAAAGGCCCGCCTGGCACCGAAGTCGTCGCGGTGGAGCCATGCAGCCGCAGCGTGATCGTCTCTCCCGACGTGATTCCTTTCACCTTGAAATACCACCAGCACGGCCAGCCACGCGCAGGATCACCACCAGGCATGAAGCTGATGCTTCGAGTGCTTTGGTCGATCAAAACGGCGCTGACGGAAGCGCCCTCAAAGTTGGACTCGACGTTGATGTCGGCCGCTGAGGAAGTTAGAGAGACGAGGATGGATGAGAGAGCGAGAACAAGGGCTTTCATGCGGGAGAGATGGGTAACGTCTTTTCTACCTCACCATCGGTGCCGACCACGCGATACCGCAAGGCCACCGTGCCGTTTTCGATGATCACCTGCGTGTAGCCGGGGCGAAACTCCTCTGGATTGTAGACGGGTGCCTTCTGCGCTTCCAGCTTGCGATCCTGATTGTAGAGCGCCGACGGGAACAAGACCTCGTGGACCGGGTGGTGATCATCCCAGCCGCGCAGGCCGTTGTGAAAGTGACCATGAAACAAGCCGATGAGGTGGGATTCGTGTTCTTCATCGTCTCGTAGAAGGCAGGCTGGCCGTTCGCTGGAGGAGGCAACACAACGAAGAAATCGGCGGCGGGTGGCACTCATAAGGTGTTCCTGTCACTGCGAAGGGCCTGACGAATCAATTACGGATAGAAGTTCCAGATCGAAGGATTGTTGACGTAAGATTTCATCTCGGCCAGAGTTGTAGGCACCATCGGGAATCTTGTCACCGTCCCCGCAACGGCTCGTCGAAGGTTCCAATCCTAATGCTCTTGCGGACCTGCCGTTGTGATCGCCGATCCATCGCCAAACACCAGCCCGGTGTCTGTCCGCAACGTAAAGTTCCCGTTCTTCTGAGCTTGTGCCGAAAAGGCGGACACGAAAACCAACCTGAACTAGGAACAGTGTCCCATGAACCGAACGATAGAACCTACTGAGAACCGAGTGCGCCCTGCGCAGTATGACGCCGCCTTCAGAGAACAGGCGGTCAGCCTGCAGGAAG
>CANIBP010000038.1 GCA_947466075.1 Verrucomicrobiaceae bacterium | reverse complement strand
TGGCTGGTGAAGCAACGGCGACTGACCCGTGATCACGAGAAAAATCCACGCCACCACGAAGCCTTCGTCTATCTCGCTTTCATCGGCATCATGACCCGGAGGCTCACCTCTTTACAGCCAGTTCAACCTTTTGCCGGATAGGCTCTAAGCTCGTTGAGTTGATGAAATAGTCGCGTGCTTTCAGGCATGACTTCGCGCTTGTTTCACAGGGTACTGCGGCTAGCATCAGCCGCAGCTTTCCACCCCTTTTTTTCAAGAGTGAAACCCGGTCTTGTCCTCGCCTATGCGTTTGTTTTCGCGGGGATTGCCATGTTTGCTCCTGCGGCTGAAAAACGCACCGATGATCCGGGCGCGAGCCAGGACATCGCCCTGCTGCGTCTGGGTTACGAGCGCAGCCTCATTGAATCCAGCCTAGCACCACTCAAACAGCAGATCACCAAGGTGGCCGGTTTGGAAAAGCAATTCGCCGACGCACGCGACTACGATGCCGCCATTACCGCACGTGATGAGCGCAAACGTCTGCAAAACGAACTGGCCCGCCTCGATAAAGAACTCTTGTTGCTACAAACCCGTGAACAGGCACTCAAAACTGCACTGCTGCCGGATCGCATCAAGCTGCCGCTCGAATCCGCTGCCTTGAGCAATGTTGTTCGTGAAGGCGGAGCCATCACCGGTTGGACGAAGGTCGGTGCCGCCGCAGCTTGGAAGCTGCCAGCACTTCCATCCGGCGGTTATGAAGTCATGCTGCGCTACCGTTGTGGTGCAGCAGAAGGTGGCACGCTGCTGCTCAAAGAGGCACGCTTCTCGCTCTCCGCAGACATCGAAACCACACTCAAAGGCCCCGAGGAGCGCAACGCCGGCACCCTCAAAATCAGCGACGGCAGCGGCACGCTTACTCTGACTGCGCAATCACTCGTGACCAACAACCTCATGCAATTGCTGGCCGTGGAACTCGTCCCCGCCTCACGATGAGAACCCCTTTACCAATACTGCTCATCGCCTTGCATGCCTGCGCATGCTTGACTCTACAAGCACAGACGACACCGGTGGAACCCACGGCACTCATCAACACTCGTGCGGCTTTTTTGCGTCAGGTGATGACGGATTCACAGCTCCTCACCGAGCAATACGAGCGCGCCCTGGCCAAAGTGGAAACTGAAGTCGCCACCGCAGGCGATTACGAAGAGGCACGCGCGATCCGCCAGCGCCGTGAGCAACTGCGCGCCCTGTATGCTGGCACCGTTTCCAGCCTCGCCACTCCCCTCCCCCTCGCTCAGGCAAAACTCATGGGTTCAGCCCAGGCCCTGGGTGAAACGATCGGCGGCTGGCGTTCAAACAGCAGCGGTGCTGAATGGCAAAATTTCCGCCTCATGCCGGGCCGCTACCATCTCGAGTTCGAGGCCAACATGAGCGATGCGCCGGTGGCCGGCAGCATCTATGCCTCGCCCAAATTTCAGCCACAGCAGAGTGCGACCTTTGAATTCAATGAAGTGACGATTTTGGGCAATGCTGCCGAGAGCCACCGCAGCTTTGAAGTCCTTCGCAGCACGGATGAAACGACCTTCACCACCATGCGTGTTGGCCCACTTACCTTCACTCGCAATCCCATCACACTCCGATTCACTAGCGCTGCCGGTTATCCTGCCAACATCATCCGCATTCGCAATTTACGTCTAGTTCCCGTCACGGATGAAACGCTTGCCGTGGCAGCCACTGTCGCACCGACCAGCTCTACCACCACTTTGCAGCAGGCCACTGCTTTATTGAAAGCAGCAATCGATGCCGCCAAAAAAATCACCACCGATGCTTACCTCACCGAGTTGCAAACTGTCGCCGCCGCCAAACCAGCGCTGAAAGATCAGGTGGATGCTGAATCACGTCGCATTAAACGTTCGACTGATGAGAAAAATCATCCCCTAGGCACGCAGGCCATCACCAGCAATGTCGGCAGCCTCGATGGTTTTGAAGACATCAACAACGCACGTCTCGCGGATGGCGCACCGGTTTCAGGTGAACGCTTTAGCATCGTCCTGGACGGTCGCACTCTCGCTGTGCGCTTGTTATGGATTGATTGCGCACCCGTGGAAGAAAAGGATCCCGGCGTAAAACGTTTTGCCAAACATTTCAACATTGAGGACGAAGACGCCGCCGCCATGGGCCGCGCCGCTCGTGAATTCACCTCTGGCTATCTGCGCGACAAACCATTGCGCCTACTCATCCGCCCAGATCGCGACAAAGACGGCACCTTGGCCGCACTACTCTTCCTGCCCGACGTCGGTTTGTATCAAAACATCCTCGTGGATCAGGGACTCGCTGCCGTCGTGGCACCACCACGTGAGGCACGATTAAGCGCCACGGAAAAAGCGCTCATCGCGACTCTGGATACACGCGAAAGCGCCGCCAAGAATCGTAAACCTGCGCCCGGCGCTTGGGCGCTCGCCACAGAATCCGAAGGAGGCAAAAAACAGTGAAGCACGGCCTCGCACTTACCTTCAGTTTCGTGCTGCTAGCTTTTCAAGCCACTGCTCAGCAGCCGACCACGCGACTGCCGCAGATGGAAGCCATCTACCAAAAGGAGTTGAGTGCGCGCCACATTCCACTGTTGGGCAAATATCTCGTCGAACTTCAACGCCAGGCTGCCAGCGTGACCGACAAAACCGCATATCAAGCCGAGATTGCTCGCATCCAACAACTCATCAGCGCTGGTGGCGTGCTTGATCTTATCGCGGTGCAGCAATCGCAGTCAGGTGCGATGCCCATGCCCGCACCGCTGACAGCGCCCATTCCCATTGAGCGCAAGCAGGCGCTCATCGCGCTATCACCCGCTCTCGCGCAAAGCGTCTCGCCCACACCCACCGCGAATGCTGAAGCAGCGCCCATTGGACAAGCCGAATGGCGCATCGAACTCATCGCGGCAGACACCTATGACTTTCTGCTGCAATACGCCTGCCCTGAATTGACTGAGCCGCTGACTGTTCGCGTCGAATTCAATGGGCAGACGATTGAAAAGATACTGGAGATTGAGCGAAGCACCAAGGATGCACAGACCTTCCGCATTCTGCGTCTTGGCAGCCTCACCTTGACCAGCGACCATCGCGGCGAAACACTGCGCCTCATTGCTGGCGACAAAACCAGCGCCAAGCTCATCCTCAAAAGCCTGCTAATCACCAAACCGCGCCCGCCCGCGAACTGATTTTTCATGCGTTCCGTCACTCTCATTCTTCTCGCCGTCTTCGCCCTCGGCACGCTGCCTGGTTGCAAACGCATCCAGGACAAGCTGCGCCGCCTTGCCGAGCAAAGCGGCGTCACGCCGAAGCCACCACCGCCCAAGCCCGCTGAACCCGTGCTGACCGCCGAAGAACAGGCCATCGAGAAAAAGCTGCAGGACTCTGCCATGCTCGCAGCCGCCGCACCCGAGCCAGAAGTGCCCAAGGCACCCGCCTTCGAGCTCAATAAGTCCGCCGTCGTCTCCATCCTCGGCTATCACGATTTTCGCGAGCGCGGCGGCAGCCCCATGCTGATTGCCACCACCAAGTTCCGCGATCAGATGCAAGCCATCAAAGACTCGAAGATCCCCGTCATCTCGCTCAGCGATGTCATGGCGTGGAAGAAGGGCGAGAAGAACATCCCCGAAGAAGCCATCGTCATCACCATGGATGACGGCTGGGAAGGCGTTTACACCTTCGCCTATCCCGTCCTGCGCGACTTCGGCTTCCCCTTCACCGTCTATCTCTACAAAAAATACGTCAACATCGGTGGCCGCTCTATGAGCTGGACGCAGATCAAAGAGATGATGCAAAACGGCTGCGAAGTCGGCAGCCACAGCGTCTCGCATGAAAGCCTCAAGAAGCGCCCCAAGAGCGCCAAGACCGACGCCGACTTCCAGCAGTGGGTCTTGGGCGAGCTGAAGGACTCACGCGAGTTCCTGGAGCAGAACCTCAACATCAAATGCCCCTCCTTCGCCTACCCCTTCGGCATCTTCGATGACGCCACCATGGAAACCGCTTTGCAAATCGGCTACGAGTCCCTCGTCACCGTCAACGGCCAGAAAGTCACCTGGGACACCCCCAACGGCAAACTCGGCCGCTACATCGTCCACGGCGACAACGACACCAACTTCAAGCTCGCCACCAGCTTCCGTGGCCGGGGCGATGTCGGCTCCAACAAATTCCTCGTCGCCGACGCCAAGAACGACAAAGGCGAGCAGCTCATCCAGCTCACCCCGAAGCCCGACGCCATCATCACCAGCCGCATGCCCCTCATCGAGGCAGACCTCAAAAAGATCGGCACCATCGTGCCCGACAGCATCAAAATGCGCATCGCCGGCCTCGGCACCGTCCCCGCCACCTACGATCCCGCCTCCATGATCGTGCGCTTCCAGTTCCCCTACAAACTGCGCCGCGAAGAATGCGCCATCAGCCTCAGTTTCCAACGCGCTGCCGCCCAGCCCGCCGAAGTCGTGAGCTGGCGCTTCAAGATCGACCTCGCTTCGGCCTATCTGCCCGCGCCATAAATCCGGCCAGTTTCGAGGCTAATTTTTAGTCCTGCCTTCGCAGTTGCCATGCGCGGGCATCTGCCGACTATCCTGCGCCCCTCTCCTTTCCTCATGTTCTCCGCTCTCTCCGAAAAACTCGAACTCGCTTTCAAAAAACTGCGCGGCCAGGGCCGCATCAGTGAAGCCAATGTGGGCGAGGCGATGAAGGACATCCGCATGGCACTGCTCGAAGCGGATGTGGATTTCCAAGTCACCAAAGACCTCGTCGAAAACGTCACCAAGCAGTCGGTGGGTGCCGAAGTGCTGCGCACGGTTTCCCCCGGCCAGCAGATCGTCAAAATCTTCCACGATGAGCTGGTCAAACTGCTCGGCAGCGATGCCAGCGCGCTGAATCTCGATCCACCGCAGCGCATTCTCATGACCGGCCTCAACGGTGCCGGTAAAACGACCACCTCGGCCAAGCTGGCGAGCTGGTTGAAGAAACAGGGCCGCCGCCCGCTGCTTCTTGCGCTCGATTTGTATCGCCCGGCCGCCATCAAGCAGCTCCAGGTGCTAGGCCAGCAGCTCAACGTGCCGGTCTTTGCCCCTGCCGAAGGCGAAACTGATCCGGTGAAGGCCGCCAAGGCGTCGCTCGAATGGCTCAAGGCCCAAGGCAGCGGCATCGCCATCTTCGATACCGCGGGTCGTCAGGATCTCGATGAAGAACTGCTCGCCGAACTCAAACGCGTGCGTGCCGTGGTGCAGCCAAACGAGGTTCTGCTCGTCGCCGATGCCGCCACCGGCCAGCAGGCCGTGAATGTCGCTCAGAAGTTCAACGAAGCTGTCGGCATCACCGGTTTGATCATGACCAAGCTTGATGGCGACGCCCGTGGTGGTGCGCTGCTCTCGATGCGTCAGGTCACCGGCTGCGCGGTCAAATTCCTCGGTGTTGGCGAAAAGATCGATCAGCTTGAAGTCTTCCACCCGGACCGCATGGCCCAGCGCATCCTCGGCATGGGCGATGTCGTCGGCCTCGTGGAGAAAGCGGCGGAAGAAATCGACGAGAAGGAGGCGATGAAACTCGCCGCGCGCATGCAGTCGAACAAATTCGACTTCACCGACATGCTGCAGCAGATGCGCATGATGAAAAAGCTCAGCTCCGGCGGCATGGGTAGCCTGCTGGGCATGCTCCCTGGCATGGGCAAAATGAAGGACGCCATCGGTCCCGATGCCGATAAAAAACTCAAGCACACCGAGGCGCTGATCCTTTCGATGACACCGAAAGAGCGTCAGCGGCCCGAGATCATCAACGGTCAGCGCCGCAAGCGCATCTGCAACGGTGCCGGTCGTCCCGTGATGGAAATGAACCAACTCCTCAAGCAGTTCGAGATGATGAAGAAACTCATGAGCAACCAAGGCATGATGGCCCAGATGATGGGCATGATGGGAGGCGGCGGCGCAGGTGGTGGTGGCATGGGCGGACTCGGCAGCATGCTCGGCGGCCTTGGCGGCGGCGGCAAGATGCCCAAACTCCCGCCCGGCATGAAGTTCCCCGGCAAATTTTGAAACAGAAGATAACGAAGCAAACAAAGCCCTGAATTTTTGATCTCCGTTAACTTCGTTATCTCCTGTAAAAAGATTCTAAATTTTTCTCACCCAGACTTGTCCTCATGAGTTCCCCTTTCCGCATTGGAGTCGCCGGAGTCGGCGCGATTGGCAAGAATCACGCCCGCATCATGGCCGAGATCGCTGCGAAGAGCGACGGCGCGATCACCTTCGCCGCCGTGTATGATGCTGATCCCGCCCGCGCCGCAGAATTCGCCGCGCAATACGGCACGCAGGCCGCCAGTGACCTCGAAGACTTCGCGCAACGCGTTGATGCCGCCACCGTGGCTGTTCCGACCATCTACCATCGTAAAGTCGCCGAACCGCTGATGAATCGCGGCGTGCATGTGCTGGTGGAAAAGCCGATCAGTGAGTCCTACGCCGAAGCGCAGGCCTTGATCGAACTCGCCCAGGCCAAAAGCGTCATCCTGCAAGTCGGCCACATCGAGCGCTTCAACCCGGTGCTGCGCCAGCTTGAGGAGCGCATGGACAACCCGCGCTTCATTGAAGCGCATCGTCTCTCGCCGTTCCCCAATCGCAGCATGGACATCGGCGTCGTGCTCGACGTGATGATTCATGACATCGAAATTGTTCTGCATCTCGTGAAGTCGCCGCTCATCCAGATTGACGCCGTGGGCATTCCGGTTTTGACGAAACGCGAAGACATCGCCAACGCGCGCCTCAAATTCGCCAACGGGTGCATCGCCAACATCACCGCCAGCCGCATCAGCCCGGAGAAGATGCGCAAAATTCGTGTCTTCCAAAGCGAGAGCTACCTCAGCCTCGACTACCAGGAGCAGAGCGGCTGGATCTACCGCAAGGATGGCATGCAAATCGTGCGTGAAGCCGTTGAGGTCGAAAAAGACGAGCCGCTGAAGCTCGAAATCGCCGCCTTCGTCGAATGCGCGCGCCATGGTCGCCGCCCGGTCGTCACCGGCCAGGAAGGTGCTGAGGCCGTGCGCATCGCACTTGAAATCACCGATCAAATCGAACGCAACGCCACACTGGGAGCAAAGTAATGCATTTCATTCACCACAGAGTTCACAGAGGAGCACAGAGTTTCATTCAGTTGATCCCTCTGTGGCTCTCTGTGCCCTCTGTGGTTAAATCTGGCTTGTTTCATCCATGAAGCGCATCTTCATCATCGCAGGAGAAGTCAGCGGCGACACCCATGCCGCCGGACTGCTGCGTGAATTGAAGGAACTGGAGCCGGACATGCAGGTTCTCGGTCTGGGCGGCCCCAAAATGCGCGAGGTGATGGGCGATGGCATCGAGGACTGGGTCGAAACCGCCGGTGTCGTCGGTTTGTGGGAAGTGGTGAAGATGTACGGCTACTTCAAAGAGAAGATGAATGCCGTGCTCGACTCCATGCTGCAACAAAAGCCGGAGGCGGTGATCCTCGTCGATTATCCCGGCTTCAATCTGCGGCTGGCGAAGGCACTGCGCACAGGCGGGTACAAAGGCCGCATCCTCTACTACATCAGCCCGCAGGTGTGGGCGTGGAAGAAAGGCCGCGTGAAGACGATGGCGAAGGTGCTCGACCTCATGATCTGCATCTTCCCCTTCGAGAAGGACTTCTATGAGAAGAGCGGCCTGCGCACCGAGTTCAGCGGGCATCCGATGGTGGACCGCGTGGTCACGTTGAAGCGTGAATGGAAGCGCGAACCGGGCCTCGTCGGCTGGTTCCCCGGCAGCCGGCTCAATGAAGTGCGCCGCTTGTTTCCGATCATGATGGATGCTGCGAAGGCGATCAAGCAGACCCTGCCTAACACACGCTTCGCCGTTTCGGCCGCGAATGAAACGCTCGCCGGTTACATGCGCAACATGGCGGACGAACACGGCATGCCCGAAGCGAAGCGCTGGATCGAAGCCGGCACGGTCTATGACCTGATGCAGCGTGCGGAAGCTGGTGCCGTCGCTTCCGGCACCGCCACGCTCGAGGCAGCCTGCTTTGGCCTGCCCTACACGCTGATCTACAACGTGAGCTGGCCTACGTTCGTCATCGGCAAGCTGGTGGTACGCATCAAGCACCTCGGCATCATCAACATCCTCGCGAAGCGTGAGGTAGTGAAAGAACTCGTGCAAGGAAAGCTCAATGCCAATACGCTCGCCAAAGCCGCGATCGATCTGCTCAGCAACGCCGCCAAGAGGCTGCAGATGCAGCAAGAACTGGCGGAAGTTGTGGCAACGCTCGGCAGTGGCGGCGCTTATGCACGCGCGGCGCAAGCAGTGCATGAGTGCCTGACGGTTTAAGCCGCTTCAGATGCCGACCTGCGGCAGCTTCCACACATGCTTCGCGTATTCGAGGATGGTGCGGTCGCTGCTGAATTTGCCAACGCGGGCGGTGTTGTGAATGGCCATCTTCTGCCAACGCGGCTGGTCGCGGTAGGCTTTGTCCACTTCGGACTGGCTGGCGGCATACGCATCGTAATCGGCCATGACGAGGAACGGATCGCCATGCGCCAGAAGACTGTCGCGTAGCGGCTTGAACTCGTCCTGATTGCCAGTGAAGTAGTCGGAGGCCAGCCAGTCGATGCTGAGGCGCAGATCTTCGCTGGCGTGGTAGAAATCCCAGGGGTTGTAGCCCTTGGCGTAGAGTTCGGTGACTTCCTCGACGGTGAGACCGAAGATGAAGATGTTGTCCGGGCCGACTTCTTCGAGGATTTCGACATTTGCGCCATCCAGCGTGCCAATGGTGAGCGCACCGTTGAGGGCGAGCTTCATATTGCCGGTGCCGGAGGCTTCTTTGCCAGCGGTGGAGATTTGCTCCGAGAGATCGGCGGCGGGAATGATGCGCTCGGCAATGGAGACGCCGTAGTTCGGAATGTAGATGACCTTCAGCTTGCCATCGACACGCGGATCGTGATTCACCTTGTTGGCGAGGGCGTTGATGGCGTGGATGATATTCTTCGCGAGGTAATAACCCGGCGCGGCCTTGGCACCGAAGATGAAGACACGCGGTGTCATGTCGATCTGCGGATTGGCGATGATCTTGCGGTAGAGGCTGACGATGTGCAGCAGATTGAGATGCTGACGCTTGTACTCATGCAGACGCTTGATCTGCACATCGAACAGCGCATCCGGGCTGACGCTGACGCCGCAGGTGTCCTGAATGATCTTGGCGAGTGTCACCTTATGCCCGCGTTTGATCTGATGGAAGCGCTCGCGGAATGAGGCGTCGTCGGCAAAGCGGTCGAGAGCTTTCAGTTTCGTGGAGTCCTTTAACCAACCTTCGCCGATGGATTCAGTAATGAGGGAGGAGAGCTGCGGATTGCAGACGTCGAGCCAGCGCCGGAAGGTGACACCATTGGTGAGATTGAGGAAGCGGCCGGGGTAGAGCTCGAAGAACTCAGGGAAGAGTCGCTCACAAAGCAGCCGCGTATGCAGGGCGGCGACACCGTTGGTGGCATGACTGCCAAGGACGGAGAGGTGCGCCATGCGCACATGTTTGCCGCCACGCTCTTCGATGAGCGAGAGGTGGCGTTTCTTTTCCGCATCGCCGGGCCAGCGTGCCTCCACATCACCAGTGAGAAAGCGATGATTGATCTCATAGATGATCTGGAGATGACGCGGCAGGACACGTTCAAAGAGCGCGGCGCTCCAAGTTTCGAGCGCCTCGGGCAGCAACGTATGATTGGTGTAGGAGAAGGTTTTCTGGCAGATGTCCCAGGCCTGGCTCCACTCAAGCTTCTCGTCATCGACGAGGATGCGCATGAGTTCGGGAATGGCGACGGCAGGATGCGTGTCATTGAGTTGGACGGCGGCCTTGGAAGGAAACTCGCTCCATGGCAGGTCATAGCCGCCTTTGAAACGACGCACGATGTCGGCCAGTGAGCAGGCAACGAAGAAGTACTGCTGCACGAGGCGGAGTTCCTTGCCGCTCTCGGTGGCGTCATTGGGATAGAGCACCTTTGAGACCGTTTCGGCTATGGCTTTCTCACGCAACGCTTCGATGTAGCTGCCTTCATTGAAGATCTTGAAATTGAAATCCTCATCCGCCTGCGCCTGCCAGAGACGCAGCACGTTCACGGTACTGCTATCATAGCCGACGATGGGAATGTCCCATGGTAGGCCGAGCAAACATTTCGTTTCGATCCATTCGTGGTGCGGCTGGCCGAACTCGTCGAATTTTTGGATGACTTTGCCATAAAGATGCACGGTTTGGCGATATGATGGTCGGGCGATCTTCCACGGGCTGCCATCGCGCATCCAAGCATCGGGATGCTCGACCTGTTTGCCGTTCACGAACTCCTGACGGAAGAGGCCGAACTCATAGTGGATGCCGTAGCCGATGGCAGGCAGGTCCATGGTGCTGAGCGAGTCCATGAAGCAGGCGGCAAGACGGCCAAGACCGCCGTTGCCAAGCCCCATGTCAGGTTCTTTCTGCACGAGCACATCGAGATCTTTACCCATCTCGGCTAGTGCCTGCTTGGTGGCATCATATATGCCTGAGTTACGCAGATTGTTTTCCAACAAGCGGCCCATGAGGTATTCGAGCGAGAGATAATGCACGCGGCGCACGCCTTGCGAGCGGTGCTGGCGGCGTGACTGAGTCGCACGCTCCATAACACGGTCACGCACAGCGAGAGAGGTGGCGACGTACCAATCATTTTCGCTGGCGGTTTCAATATAGGCCCCGAGCGTGAAGCGCAGATGATTGGTGATCGAGAGCTTGAGGCTGTCGGTTGTATTGAGAACGGCGCAGTTGGCGAGTGCTTCCATGTGTGTACGAGGTTAGAAAGAGGTTACCAGGTGAGCCACTTGGGTGGGTCAACCGGTGCGATAAGGAGGGTGATTTCGCCTTTCGGCGGTTTGGTCTGAAAGTGAGATAGCAGGATGCCTGCCGTGCCACGCTGGAATTCCTCGAATTTTTTGGTCAGTTCGCGGGCGACCACCACACGCTGCACCGGGGCGACTTCGGCAAGAATGGCAAGTGTATCAATAAGACGATACGGACTTTCAAAAAAAATGCTGGTGCAGTCACGTTGCACGGCGGCGGTCAGGACAGTAGTGCGTGCCCCTTTTTTATGGGGTAGAAAGCCCCCGAAGTAAAACGGCGTCGTTGGCAGTCCTGAAGCAGCAAGTGCCGTGAGTACGGCGCTGGGACCAGGAATACTCTCCACATGCAGACCCGCCGCGACGGTGGCACTAACGAGCCGCTGCCCCGGATCTGAAACGGTGGGCATGCCAGCATCTGAAATCAGCGCCACACTCCCACCTTGGCGAATGTGCTCTAGCAGTTGCGGGATACGCTGCGCCTCGTTGTGCTCGTTGAGGCTGATGAGTCGCGCACGAATGTCGTGATGCTTAAGCAGCATACCTGAATGCCGTGTGTCCTCGCAGGCCACCAGATCCGCGATTTTTAGAGTATCAAGCGCGCGCAGCGTGATGTCACGCATGTTACCGATGGGCGTGGCAACGAGGTGTAAACCCGGTGGCAGGCGACCGTTTGAAACCACAGACTCAAATTCGAATCGCGCCTCTTCTTCGCTCTCGACAGGCTCTAGGGGTAAATCCTGCTCCGACGACATCAGGCGGAAAGAAGTTACCAACCCTCGGAAATTTGATCCGCTAGATCATAGGCAAGACGCTGGGCGGCGTCTTCGAGCAACTGAGTCTCCGAAAGCTGGAGATTAGCGTCGAGAATGATGTAGGAATTGCCTGTGGCAAAACCATTGTGAAGTACGGTGCCCGATGCTGCATCCTTGATTACAAAAGTGGTACCGAGCGTCGCTTGGATCTGAGACGTTCGAAGAATGTTGTTACGGTCGGAACGAAACTGGGTGCGAGTAATGCGCTGGATTTTTCCTTCTAGAACAGCTTCGGCATCCCGTTTGGCAACGATTTGATAGGAGCCGTGATTTTGCATCTGCTTGATGATTGCATTAGTCACGAGTACGGCGAGACGGGGTTCCAGCGTGAGGTTTTCAAAGGCCGGTACCGCAAGCTTGGTGATGTGACGCAGGTGGGCAGGCTTTTGGCCACCAAGACTGTAGCCCGCACAACCGGAAAGCAGGAGGCACAGGGGGGCCAGTACAAGAAAAATCTGTTTCATCCAAAAAAAGTTTGAGAAGTGAATGGCAGCATGGCGTGCTGTCATGCCCGTGCAAGAATTATGACGCAGGCTTCAGCGTGGGCGGTGGCGGCACCGGCAGATTATTGCCCGGGACAGGTATTGTCGGAGTCATTGGACGATTCGGCGCCGGCGGCACCGGCAATAATGCCGGCTTTTCCATCTCCGGCACTGGTGGCAACAATGATCCTGCCCCGGGTGTGGCAGCCCCCGGACGCAGCGGAAGCGTCGGTTCCTGCAATGGGATGGGCATGAAACCTTCATCGCCAGTGCGCATCTTGGGCTTCTGACTCAAGCGAGCTAATTCAGGGGCCATTGGCCCAACATAGTCATCGCGTGATTTCAAATTCTCCGCCGTCAAAGCAGTGTAATCCTGTCCCGGCCCTTTCTTTGCTTTAGAAACACCATCTGGATCCGCAGCAGCGAGTTCAGCGAGCAGTGTGCGCGCTTCGGCGGAAACCTCCGGAGAACCGAACTTGAGCGCTTCGTTAAGATAAATCGCCGCTGCAGGTGTTTTACCAATCCGCTTATAGAACTTCGCCACCGTGAGCGATTGATTGGCTTCCGCGGTGTTTACCTGCCGCAGAATCTGCTCAGTTTCATCCTTGCGCTCACCTCCTGGGTTAGAGGCGATGTAGGTGCGCAGAGCATCACGTGCAGCGAGTAGGTTTGAGGCATCTTCGCTGCGTTGAGCAGCGATGTTGCTGATCGAGCCTATGCGGAATTGGGCCTCAGCTGCCTGCGACGTGTTGGGATAATTTTCCACTACCTTTTGGTAAGCAGCTATGGACTTTTCCTTCTCCTTCATATCCTGCTGGATTTCAGCGATACTGAACTGCGCCAGTGGCGCGTATTTTCCAAAGGCAGCGTTTTTGATGATCTTCTCGTAGAATTCGATCACTTCAGAAGAGTTCATCTTCATCGGTAGCAACAACAGGCCACGTTGCTTTTTACCACCTTTGGCCTCCTCAGCGATTTCATACTGTTTCTCGACTGCTTCGCTGAAGCGTGGACTGTCTGGATAAGTGCGGATGAATTCCTGAAACGCATTAAAGGCATCATCCATCTTGCCCACATGGCGGATGATCAGCGCATTCTGGAAGGAAGCCTCGGCAGCACTCTTGGTGAACGGGTACTGCTTCATGATGGACCGATAGATCCCCTCAGCTCTGCTGGTCTTACCGGCGTTGTGTGCATCTTGGGCATCTGCCAACATGGCGACAGCTGCGCTTTCCTGCACCTCACGCTCACTGGCCATAGGAGCGACCTTGTCCTTCTTGCCAGAAAAAGGCCAGATGGCAGAGGAAGGAGTCGAGATAGAAAGGAATGAAACCGCGCAGGCCAGGAAGACCGGCAGGCGGGCGAGGGGGGTGAATTTCATCGGCCCGATAGTAAGTTCTGGTTAAGCATGCGTCAAGGTGACAACCGCTCGGGTTTGCAAGGTTCGTACGGCCCTTGTTTTACCCTTGCATCCGGTTTATGACGGAGCGCTGCCATGCGTCGCCTCATTCTCATCGTCCTAATCCCCGAAGGAGCCGTTTCCTCCAATTAATTCCCCGCAATGACCGATTCCGAAATCCAGTCTGCCATCCTCGACATGGGCCGCCGTGCCCGGGCCGCGTCCTATGCTCTTGTTAAACTCACCACCGAGCAAAAAAACGCCATTCTCATCGCGATGGCCGATGAGATCATGTCTCGTCAGGACGTCGTTCTCGCCGCCAACGCCCTCGATCTAGCTCGTGCGGAGAAAAACGGCCTCAGTAAGGCCATGATCGACCGCCTCAAGCTCGATCCGAAGCGCTTGAAAGCAATATCCGATGCCGTGCGCGAAGTGGCGTTGCTGCCCGACCCTGTCGGTGAAAAGCTCACCGATTCGACACGTCCCAACGGCCTCCACATTCGCAAAATCCGCGTCCCCATCGGTGTCATCGGCATCATTTTCGAGTCACGTCCGAATGTCACCAGCGACGCCGCCTCGCTCTGCTTTAAAACCGGCAACGCCACCATCCTCCGGGGCGGTTCCGAGGCCATTGATAGCAATCGTGCCCTAGCCGCCGCTTTGCAGGCCGGTGGCGAACGAGCCGGGCTTCCGCACGACAGCATCCAACTCATCCCCTTCACCGACCGCGCCAGCGTCGAGCACATGGCCAAGATGGATCAATACCTCGATCTCATCATCCCACGCGGCGGCAAAGGTTTGATCGAAAAAGTCGTCGCCTGCGCCCGCATGCCCGTCATCAAGCACTACGACGGCGTCTGCCACGTCTATGTCCACGCCGATGCCGATCTGCAAATGGCCGCCGACATCATCGTCAATTCCAAGTGCCAGAAGCCCGGCGTCTGCAACGCCCTCGAAACCTTCCTCGTCCATCAAGACATCGCCGCCTCGTTCTACCCGCTCATCGGCAAACGCCTTGCTGAAGCCAAGGTTGAGATCCACGGCGACCCCACCGCCTTGCAGCATCTCGGTGTGCCCGCCATCGCCGCCACCGAAGAAGACTGGACCACTGAATATCTCGAACTCATTCTCGCCGCCAAAACCGTCAGCGGTTTGGACGAAGCCATCGCCCACATCAACCGCTACGGCTCCCACCATACCGACAGCATCATCACACGTGATCGCAACGCCGCCGAACTCTTCCAGCACGAAGTCGATAGCGCCGTCGTCCTGCACAACGCCAGCACCCGCTTCAACGATGGCGGCGAATTCGGCTTCGGCGCCGAGATCGGCATCAGCACCGACAAACTCCACGCCCGCGGCCCCATGGGCCTCGCCGAACTGTGCAGCTACAAGTATCTCGTCGATGGCAGCGGGCAGATTCGTGCGTGATCCAGAGGCGCTCCTCCACACCCTCAGTTCGGATGCAGTGTGATTGCACTCGCATCCCCCACCTTCATACCACGCGGCGCACGCGTCATGTGCTCGAAATGCACGGCCCAATCGCGCATGCTGTTTACCGCGTGGCCGTAGGGCTGGTAGTCGCGCACACTCAGGAAGGTGAGCTTGTCGGACTCGTTGTCGGCAAATTGGAAAAAGGTGCGATGCGACTTGGAGTCCACGATCTTACCCTCGATCGCCATATTGCCCCTAGTGAACCAGCCAGCGATCGCGGCAAAGGGCGTGACGGCGAACTTGAGCACCGTCATCGCCGCATTGCCTTTCGGGCTGGTGGGATTGAGTTCGATGAGAGCCATCTTTAAGGTGAGACTGTCCTTGCCGGGCTTCTCCACGATCCGATAGAGCGGCCCAGGCGAGCAACGGAAAGCAGCAATGAATTCCTCCCCTAGCCGCATAGCGATCTCGTTTTCCCGGCGTTGCACACCGCCATGGGTGATCTCCTGCTGGGCCAGCGCCTTGTTCACCGGCCGCAGATAAGCCAGCGTCACGGGTGCGATGTAGAGCTTGCGTTTCTTTATGCCATCCGCCAGCACCTTTCGATCCGGCGTGGTCCACACTTTCTGAAAGCCCAACTGCTCACGCGCATCCTGCGCTAGCCAGGGCTGCTCAAAAAACGACGACAATGCGACCGGCTTCGCCTTGAGCATGCGATTCTTGGAACTGCACGCAGGCAACGCCATCGAAAGTAATAGTGCAGAGAAAGATGCGGAAAACGCATGGTTGGATGCGCGATGACAAAGACCCATCCAGCGCTCTCCGCAACTAGAGACCGTTGTCAATCCGCACCAAGTAGGACGGCGACAGTGTTTCAATTCAACAGAGGGCCATCAGTCCCGCATTAGTTTCAGCGATAACGCTGTTCCGCTTCATAACCGCCGTAGTTGGCACTCATGCCGCGGAAGCCCGAGTTGAAACCGCTGTAGCCGCCGATGTTGGGCCTACGGCCGTTAGCAGGGCCGCCATCACAGGCGCTGAGCAGCAAGGTGATCATGGCAGCACCAACAAGAAGCAAGGTTGAAGTCGTTTTCATGGTGACCAGCCTCGCTCAATTCATGCCATTGTCCACCCAGCTAGGTCAGTGATTTCACAACAGGTCGGAAAGAATAAATGCGGGAAACGCAGCGCGAGAGACGTGATGAGAAAGACACCGCCAGACCAATTTCCAATTTCCAATTTCCAATTTCCATTTTCCCATTTCAGCATTTTCATCAAGCTCATGCCCGCCTCCGTCCATCTCGTCATTCCGTGCTACCAGGAGAGTGGACGCATCGGCCCTTTCCTCGCGGAATTGTGTGAGGTGACGCAGGCACTCGGCGGGGTGACGATCCGTGTCGTCGAAGACGGCTCTGATGCCGCCGAAGTCGCCCGCATGCGTGGCATCCTCTCGCCGCTATGCCAGCAGCATGCACAGCTGCTCGATCCGCTCTTCCTGCCCGCCAATCTCGGCAAAGGCGGTGCCGTTTATGCCGGTTGGAATTTGCAACAGCACGCTGACTGGCTTGCCTTCGTCGATGCCGATGGCTCCTGTTCCGCCACTGAGGTCGCACGACTTATCCAACTCGCCCGCGAACAATCCACACCGCGCACCGCGCTGTTTGCCTCGCGCCTGAGCCAGTTCAGCGGCCAAGTGCGCCGCCAGTGGAAGCGCCGCCTCATTGGCCGTGTCTTCGGCTTGCTCGTCTCCTCCTTGTTGCACATCCGCATCCACGACAGCCAGTGCGGCCTGAAGTTGATTCCACGCAGCGCCTACCTGCGCATCGCATCTGCCCTGCGCATCCATGGCTTTGCCTTCGATGTCGAACTCCTCGCCGCCTTGCACGACAGCGGCTCCACAGTTGATGAAATCCCCATCGCCTGGCACGAGACGCCCGGTGGCCACGTGCATCTTGTCCGTGATTCCTTCCGCATGGCGCGTGATGTCCTCGTCATACGAAAGCAACGTAGCGGACAATAAAAAGCAACATATCGGCGCAACTCCCACGTCATATGACGTTTGGAACATCATGATGAAATTTCTCACGCTGAGTTTCTTGTGCCTTGCCCACGCCGCAGCAGCAGATGCTGTCATCCGCAGCGCGAAAAGCGGCCCGTGGTCGCAGCCTGAGACTTGGGAGAATGGCAAGGCGCCCACCACAGCCTCCACCGTGCTCGTTCGCACTGGTCATCAAGTGATCTACGATGTCAAAGCAGAACAGGCCATCCGCGCTTTGCACATCTCCGGCACGGTGAGCTTTGATCCCAGCAAGGACACACGGCTCGATGTCGGCCTGATCAAGATTCAAGCGGGCGAGAACACGGCGGAGGAAGGCTTCGACTGTGATGCGCATCTGACGCCGAACGATGGCAAAACACCGCGTGCGGCGCTGCTCGTTGGCACGCAGGAGCAGCCCATCACCGCAGATCACACAGCCTTGATCCGCTTGGTGATGTTTGAAGGTATGAACGCCGAATCCTGCCCGGCCGTCGTATGCTGCGGCGGACGCATGGAGTTTCATGGTGCGACGATGCCACGCACCTGGCTCAAGCTCGGCCAAACCGCGAAGATCGGCGACAGCACCGTCACGGTCGCCGAAGCGGCAACGAAATGGCGGGTGGGAGATCGCATCATCGTGGTCGCCACCACGCGGCAGAACAAGATCAAGAAGACCTTCACCAAATCGTTGCGTGATCCGGGCCAGGGTCAAACTGAGGAACGCTTCATCAAGGCCGTCGATGGCAGCACACTCACGCTTGATCAGCCGCTCACCTTTGAGCATGTCGTGCTCGACGGCGGTTATGCGGGTGAAGTTGCCAACCTCAGCCGCAATGTGATCGTCGAATCCGCCGATCCGGCGAAGGCACGCGGCCACACGATGTTTCATCGCGAATCCCAGGGCAGCATCAGCTACGCGGAGTTTCGTCATCTCGGCAAAGAGGACGTGCTGGGACGTTACAGCCTGCATTTTCATCTCGTTGGCGACAGCATGCGTGGCGCGTCCGTCATCGGCACATCGATCTGGGACAGCGGCAACCGCTGGCTGACGATTCATGGCACCAACTATCTCGTCGTGCGTGATTGCGTGGGCTATCGCAGCCTAGGTCATGGTTTTTTCCTCGAAGGCACCGAGATCAACAACGTGCTCGACCGCAACCTCGCCGTGCAAGCCTTCATGACGCAGCCGCTGCAGAAACAAGTGCTGCCCTACGATTTGAACGACGGCTCCGGCTTCTGGTGGGCGAATTCGCGCAACAGCTTCACGCGCAACAGCGCCGCCGAGTGCGATGAATACGGCTACTTCTTCCAGGTCACCAAGAACGCCGCATTTGATCCAACGCTCAGTGTCGAGCAGCCCGACGGCACTCGCGCGTCGGTGGACATCCGTACGCTGCCATTCATCCGCTTTGATGACAACGAAGCGCACACCATGCGCCGCCACTCGCTCAACATCGGCGGCGGCGCACCCTTCGGCGAAAACACCGTCGCCGGTGTCGGCCCCGATGCGCGGCATCCCTTCATTGTCCGCAATTTAAAATGTTGGGACGTACACTGGCCCATCCATCCCGTCTCACCCAGCATCTGGCTCGACGGCTGTGATTTCTACAACGCCGAATACGGCGTGTGGCGTCCTGAGTACAAAGACCACTTCTATCGCGGCCTCAAGTTCACCAACGTCCCACCCGAGAAGTATTACACCTTCGTCCCCGGCAATCTGAAGCCCAACGATACGTTCCCTGACGACAGCGCACGCGCCTACGACCTACCACCCACCTCAGTCATCACCAGTGTCACACGCGGCAAAGACATGCTCATCGTGCGCGGCACAACAAGCAGCAACGACACCATCAAGTCCGTCACCGTGAACGGCGTCGCTGCCGAGTCACTGGCTCCCAATCACACCGAATGGGAGGTCCGTCTCAAAGACACCAAAGCACTCAAGCTCGAAGCCATCGCCGAAGACGCTCATGGCAATGTTGAGAAACTGCCGCAGGTGCTGAAGTTAGACAGCTCGTCATAGTACGATGGGCACTCCTGCCCGTCGATGACGCACTGCCACACCCGACGGACACGAGTATCCATCGTACTTTTCATTCTACTTCCCGATCACGTCCTTCAGCACTTCAATGCAACGCACGTTCTGCGGCATGGTGCCGATGCTGATGCGCACCCACTCCGGCAGATTGTAGGTGGCCATGGCGCGGACGATGACGCCCTTGTCCATCATGCCTTTGAAGACAGCGTTGCCATCGCCGACTTTGACGAGCACGAAGTTCGCGAAGCTGGGGATGTATTCGAGACCCATCTGGCCAAACTGCGCCTGCAAGTAGGTGCGGCCTTCGTCGGTGATGCGCTTGGTCTTGTCCTGATGTTCTTGGTCGAGCAATCCGGCCAAGGCACCGGCTTGCGCAATGGAGTTGAGGTTGAACGGCTGCCGCGTGCGTTGCAGCACGTCGATGAGTTCCTTGTTGGCGATGCCGTAACCGACACGCGTGCCAGCAAGGCCCTGAATCTTGGAGAAGGTGCGCAGTACGACCACGTTGCGGCCTTCGCGGACGTATTTGAGCGTGTCGGGCGGATTGTCGAGAAACTCGTAGTAGGCCTCGTCAAAGACCACCACCACATGCGGCGGCACTTTGGCCATGAAACGGTCTATCTGCTCCTGCGTGACGAGCGTTCCCGTCGGATTGTTCGGATTGGCGATGAAGACCTCTTTGGTATGCGGGGTGATGGCAGCAGCCATGGCATCCAAGTCATGCACGTAGCCCGGATCATCGACTTCGATGGTCTCGGCGCCGAAGACCTTGGCCATTAGCTTATAGACAAGGAAGGCGTGCTTGGCGGTGATGATGTTGTCGCCAGGCTTCAGGAAGGCGTGGCCGATGAACTCGATCACCTCGTTGGAGCCACTGCCCATGATGAAGTTGCCCATCTCCAGGCCAAACTTCTCCGCCAGCGCCTGGCGGAGCTTCCATGAGGCACCATCGGGATAGATGTGCACCTCCTTCACCGCCTCCTGCATCGCCACAATAGCCTTGGGCGAAGGGCCGAGCGGATTCTCGTTCGACGCCAGCTTGATGATGTCCTCCGGCTTCAAGCCCCGTTCACGGGCCACATCCTCGATGGGCTTGCCGGGTTCATAGGCGACGAGGTCTTTGAGCTGTGAGTTGGCGTAATTCCAGATGGACATGGTTGGTGCGTGGGAGGTAGTTTCTTGGACTGGGTTGGCCTGCATGGCAAGTGCGTGTGAAATACCAACTTCATTTCGTTCATCTATTATGCCCACGCCTTTACCAGAAACCGCCGAGCTGTTGCAGTCCTTTGGCACGGCGCTCGGCTTGGGCCTGTTGGTCGGATTGCAGCGTGAATGGGTGCAGAACCGTGTCGCAGGCATTCGCACCTTTGCCCTGCTCTCACTCCTGGGTGCGCTCTGCGGCCTGCTGGGGATTCTCTACGGCGGTTGGGTCATCGCCGCAGCGCTGATCACCTGCGTCAGTGTCGTCATCATCGGCCATCTGGCTGAAATGCAGAATAAGGAGCCTGATTCCGGCCTCACCACGGAAATGGCCATGCTGGTGATGTTCACCACGGGCATGATCACCATGCATGGTCTGCGGCTTGTCGCCGTGATCATCGCCGGCACGGTCATGGTACTGTTGCAGAGTAAAAAACCGCTGCACGACATGGTGCGCCGCATTGGCGAAGACGATCTGCGTGAGATCGCCCGCCTCGTGCTCGCAGGGCTCGTCATCTTGCCCGCTTTGCCAAATCGCGAGATGGGTTACCTCGGCGCGCTCAATCCCTTTGCCATCTGGCTCATGGTCGTGCTCATGGTCGTGCTCATCGTCGGCATCAGCCTGACCGCCTACCTCGCAGGTAAATTCATCAGCGGCAGCAAGGGCGCAGCGCTCGCTGGTATCTTCGGTGGTTTGATCTCCAGCACCGCCACCACGGCCAGCCTGGCACGCCGCAGCCGTGTGGCGGGTGCCTGCGGCATTACTTTGGCCGCCATCACCTTGATTGCCTCTGCCATCGTCTTTCTCCGTGTCATCGTCGAAGTCGCCATTGCTGCCACCGCTCATCGCCATGATGTTCTGGTTTGGTCTCATCGCCGCCATCACGCATCGCCTGTCCGAACGATCGAACAAGCACACCGCCGACGAATCACCGCCCTCCGAACTCAAGAGCGCCGTCGTCTTCGGTCTGCTCTATGCCGTTGTATTGCTCATCGTCGCTGCGGCACGCCACCATTTCGGCCACTCCGGCCTCTACGTCGCCGCGGCCATCTCCGGCCTCACCGACATGGACGCCATCACCCTCTCCACCTCGCGCTTGGTCAGCACCGCCAGTCTGGAAACGTCCACCGCTTGGCGCATGATCCTGCTGGGAGGCCTGGCCAACATCGTCTTCAAAGGCATCCTCGTCATGACCCTCGGTGCACGTGCTTTCATCAAGCCCGTGCTGCTGGGATTGACCACCGCCTTGCTCGGTGGTGCAGCGATTCTGGCGCTGTGGCCTTGATGGAGCTTAACCGCGTTTCTGACGCGGTTGATTGCTGCGCTCCAGCGGCCGCTGGGACTGCCGTGAGCCCATGACCCGATGCTTCGTCTTCCGGATCTCACTGCGTCCCGGACTGCCATGCGTGCCGCGTGCACCCGGATCGTGACTCAGTATCTTCATGCCTGTAGAACACATAAGATGCCATTCGAGTATACAAAACCGCTTCTAGTTTCAGGAAAAAAGAGAGAGGTAAAATCTTTTCAAATGCTATCCCCCCTTTAACACAAAAGCACCAAGTTTGGTCGCATTCGTGTCTGCCTCATCCGCACTCACGCCGTAATGTTTTCTCTCTCCCTCCGTATCCTCGCCATGCGCCTCTCCAACCTTGTCGTTCCTCTCATGTGCTTCGTGTGCAGCCTCAGTGCCGCCGAAGCTGTCAAAGCGAAGATCAATCTCTTCGATGTGATCAAATCCGGCAACGTCGAGCACCACGTGAATCCGAAGATGGATTTCCACGATGATCCGAAGGACATCTGGACCTTCGCAGCAGATGGCACCTTCCACATCAGCGGACGCGGCTATGGCTATGTTGCCACGAAGGAAAACTACCGCGACTACCATCTCGTCATCGAATTCAAGTGGGGCGCGAAGACCTGGGGCAAACGCGAGCATGCCGCGATGGACAACGGCATTCTACTGCATGCCTATGGCCCGCACGGCGCTTACAGCGACACCTGGATGGCCAGCATTGAGGCACAAATCATCGAGGGCGGCATCGGCGACATCCTCGTGCTCTCGCCGAAGCTTGCCGACGGCACCGAGTTGACGACCTCGCTCTCGTCCGAGTTCATGCTCGATCGTGACAAAGAGAAGATCTGGAAGAAGGGCGAACCGCGCCAGACCGTGACCAAGGGCCGCATCAATTGGAAGCATCGCGATGTTGATTGGGTGGACAAGAAAGGCTTCCGTGGTCGCGAAGATGTCGAATCGCCCTCCGGCGAATGGAACCGCCTCGAAGTCATCGCCAAGGGCGACACGCTGCAGTATTTCGTCAATGGCTCGATGGTGAACGAGGCCTTCGACTGCAAACCCAGCGAAGGCAAAATCCTGCTGCAAACCGAAGGCGCGGAAATGATCGTGCGCCGCTACGAATTGTATCCGCTCGGCGAGTTTAAAGAAAAATGGAGCGCCCTCCAGGCCAGCGGCGGCAGTGACATCGGCGAAGTGCGCGCCGGACAAGACAAACCGCTTTCGCCCGAGGAATCCATGAAGCGTATTCAGCTCGACGGGCCCTATGAAGTGCAACTCGTCGCCGCCGAACCGCTCGTGCTTGATCCGGTCGAATGCACCTGGGATGCGCAGGGCCGCATGTATGTTGCCGATATGCGTGACTACCCGCTCGGCCCGCCGAATCAAGGCGATCCGTGGCTCTCGCGCATTCAATTGCTCACCGATGAAGACGGCGATGGTCGCATGGACAAGGCCGTGACCTTTGCCGATCACATGGACAACGTGCAGGGCCTCTTGCCCTACAACGGCGGCCTCATCGCCACCACGCGCTCGCAGGTTCTGTTCCTCAAAGACACCAATGGCGACGGCAAGGCCGATGAAATCAAACCGCTCGTCAACGGTTTCAATCCCAAGCATGCCCAACTCCAAGTCAGCGCCCCGCGCTGGGGACTCGATGGCTGCGTGCATTTCAACAACGGCCTCGATGCACGTGAGATCTATCCCGCCGACAAACCCGCCGATGTCGTCAACATCCCCGGCTCCAACTTCAAATGGGACCCGCGCACCGACAAGATCACGCCCACCGGCGGTCGCGGCCAATACGGCGGCGCGTTCGACGACTGGGGCCACCACTTCTACTGCTCGAACCGCAACCCGCTCATGTTCACCGTCATGCCCTACGAGGCCATGCTGCGGAATCCGAATGCTGGCATCACACAGAACTTCGAGGACATCGCCCCATTTGGAGCCGAGACCCGCGTCTTCCCGCTGCAAATCACCCACACCACTGCTGACGCGCATGCCGGCACCAACACCGCATGTTCCGGTCTCGGCGTCTATCGCGGCCCCTTGATGCCCGAGCTGAAAAACAATATCTTCGTCCCCGATCCCACCGGCCAGCTCGTCACCCGCTACAAGGTCGAGCCGAATGGTGCCTCACTCAAAGCCACCCGCGTCGGCGACCGCACCGAGTTCTTCCGCAGCAGCGACGAATGGAGCCGCCCCGTGAACTTCACCACCGGCCCCGACGGCGCGATCTACATCTGCGACATCTACCGCCGCTGGATCGACCACGCCCGCTTCTTCCCCGAGGAATTCGTCAAAACCCACGACATGCGCCAGGGCGAAAACCATGGCCGCATCTGGCGTGTCATTCCCAAAGGCACCCAGAAGCTCGTCACCAAAACTCCCGGCAAATACCACGCCATTCCTGAAGTCGGTTGGGGCAAAGTGCCCGCCGAACACGCTGCCCGCGCTCTCTTCCTCAAAGTGCCTGCAATCACCGATGCCAAGGAACTCGCCACCATTCTCACGAAGCATGCCGACGATCCTTGGATGGCCAAGATGGTCGCCTCGACGGCCAGCAAGCAGATGGGCCGTATCCTCAGCCTGCTTGGCGAAAGCTTCTTCAGCACCTTCTCCGAGAATCGCAGCACCACCCTGCGAACGTTCGCCGCAGGCGCTCTCGCTGATGCAGAAGCCGATGATGTGAATGCCGCGCTGTCCCTTCTGCAAAAACAACCCGGACAGCTTCTCTGGTGGAAACCCGCTTTGCTCCAAGTCCTCGCCAAGCTGCCCAAAGGCCACGAAGACGCCGCCAAAGAGATCTCTGCGCTCCAGTCAAAGATCGATGACATCATCGCTGACCCGAAAGCCCCGCTCGACCAACGCCTCGCCGTCTTGCCGTTGCTCGGTCAGCGGAAATGGGACGCAGTGCAGCCAGTGGTGAAGCAGTTGCTCACCAGCAACCAGCCCGACGAACTCACCACCGCTACGTTGGCCCTGCTGAAGAAATACGCCGCCACCAGCACCGCCCCGTTCATCTATGAACTGCTACCGAAGGCCGGCCCCGCGATCAAACGCGCCCTCGTGCCGATCCTCACCGCGAATGCCACCACCGCGCTCGATTTGTTCAAGCGCATGGAAAAGGGCGAGTTCCCCACCGCTTGGGTCGATGTCGAAACACGCTGGCGTTACCAACGCGGCACGGGAGAAATGACCGATCTCGCGAAGAAACTCTTCGGCGAAGCCAGCAGCGATCGCGCTGCTGTCGTGAAGGACTACATGGTCACCACCACGATGAAAGGCGACTCCAAAAAAGGTCAGGCCGTATTCGCCACCATCTGCATCACCTGCCACAAGCACGGCACGATGGGTGTCGATGTCGGCCCGCCGCTCTCCGATGTGAAAGTGAAGCCCCCGGAAGGCCTCCTCTCCGACATCCTCGATCCCAACCGCATGTTTGAGGCCCGCTGGAGCGCCTACCAGATCGACACCAAAGACGGACGCACTCTCAGCGGCCTCATTCAAGCCGAAACCAGCGACAGCGTAGTGCTCGCGATGATGGGTGGAGCGAAAGAGACGCTCCAACGCAGCGCCATCAAGGAAATGAAGTGTCTGGATCGCACGCTCATGCCTGTGGGCCTCGAAGCCGCGATCACGAAGGAACAGATGGCGGACTTGATTGCGTTCCTGCTCGGGAAGTGACCATAGGAACGCTCGACTTTGCCGCAGAGGAGCAAAGAGGCAGAGATGGCAAGGAGGCAGAGACGGCTGAGAATTGAATTTAAATCTCTGCTTCCTCCGCCCCTACGCCTCTTTGCGGTTAATTCGAATAATCCATTGTCACTAACTTCATCATTCGTCAGTGCCGCCTTCCTCACCGTGCCCTTCTTCCGCCATGCGCTGGATCGTGCCGCTGAGGAGATCAATATAGCCTTGCACATCGAGTGATTCGGGCTCCGGCTCTCCCCTTACGCTGTAGAGCCAGCCTTGCTCATAGGGATCGCTGCGCACGATGCAGGCATCGACTTTGAGTTCGGGATTGCCGCCGGCAAAGGCACCATTCATCACGCAATAGACATCGGACGCGGCTTTGAAGCCTTCGACCCAGCCGATGTTGTCACCGGGGGCTACGGGGCCGCCTTCAGCGGGTTTCCATTCGCAATCGACCAGTTCACCGAGCATGCGCGTGGCGAATTTGGTGAAGCCTACGCGCCATAGATTCGACTCGCCCTCCACGGGCGCCATCCAGTAGTGCGAGCGTGAGTAGCGGAAGGTGTCAGGGAAACGTGCGGAGAACCGAGCGTGCTTGAAGCGGATGAAATTCAGCGGCATGGGCGAACAACAAAACGAAACACGTTATGCGCGACGACGCAGGCCAATAAAGGCAAGCACCATGCCAACGACGAAGTGAACCCCCAGCATGATCATCGCGAGATTTGGCGTGGCGAACCACGTTTTGACGAAATGATCGATGGGCATGAAATACACCGTTTTCTGCATCGAGTCGATGATGCCTGACCAGCCGTAATGAGCGGTGATGAACGGATGCACCACATGACCCAGCGCCTGCGGAAAGCCGAGCAGAGCGCCACTCAGAAGCACGTTCGCGCACAGCAGCGTCAGTGAGACACTATGCGCACGCTCAGCACTGCTAGAGTTCGCCGAGATGCCGAGGCAGATCGCCGCAAACGCCACGCCGGAAAGCGCCGGCAATAGCAACAGCGCTCCTCCTGCGCCGGGCAGGCCGCCTGAAACGATGCTGATAAACATCTCCATCCAGAAACTCTGCACCAAGATGATCGGCAGCATAAACAGCAGTGATCCCAGCAGCCATGCGGCTGGCGACACACCGCCGATGCGCTCACGCTCATAAATGGCACGACGTGAAGCGATCTCACGTGCGCCAAGCCTCACCGCCATGAACATGACCAGCAGCACTTGAATTAAAACGATGATCGAGATCGTGTAGGCAGCCGGCCAGAGCACATTGTCATTCGAGGCGCCGGCTTTGATGTCCTTGATCAATTTCAAATTGGGCATCAGTAGCAAAGCGACCACAATCGGTGCGCCTAGGAGTAACGATGCATGCGTGATCCATTCACGTGGCGTGCGGCGCAGCAGCGACCATCGGCGTTTTAGCAGATGCTGCGCCTGGCTGAACATGCCCGGCAGTGGCACGATCGGCCGAATCTCGACCTCAGCGGGCTTCTTTTTCTCTTCTACCTCGTCTTCCTCACCGCGTTGCTTCATGACAAGTGTGCGATCAGCATCACCGGGATCTTCCTCGGCTGGAGAGAGTTCTTCGGCCTTCGCGCCAAGCTTAAAGGCCGCGTAATACGAGTCGCGATGCTTCATCCATGAGTCACCCCAACGCTGAGCGGGGCGTTTTGCCAAGCGGGCATACACTTCATCATACGTCGGCACGGTGAAGTAATGCGGCACAGCACGGGCGGGGCCGTGGAATGCGACGTAGCCTTCATGCAGCACCACGACCGTGTCGTACGCGCCCAGATTTGCCAGTGAGTCAGTGGCGTGAATCACGATGCGGTCAGGCCGGTCGGTGGCGACGAGCTTGAGCAGCGCTTCAAACTCGCGTTCGCTACGCACATCCATTCCCACGGTAAAGTCATCACACAGCACGATTACGGGGTCCGCCACCAGCGCGAGGCCTAGCTTCAAACGGCGGCGCTGCGGCAGCGCCAATGCTGAGGTGCGCTCTGTTGCGATGTTTTCCAGCCCCACAGTCACCAGCACATGCGACACACGCGAGAGCACCTCATCCCTGGAACCACCGGCGCAGCGCAGCATCGCCGCACTGATCAAATTTTCCCGCACAGTGAGATGTTCGATCAGGCTGTCATCACCCGCAGGCACCCAGCCGAGTTGATTGGGATAGAGCGGCTGCTTGATCAAATCGCGAGAGCGCAGTGTTACAGTGCCCGCCTCAGGCTCCGTCAATCCGGCCAAGATGCGCAGGAGTGTCGTTTTGCCGCTACCGGATGGGCCGATCACTGCCAGCACATGACCACCGGGTGCCACAAAGCTAACCTGCTCCAGCACGCGGAGCGGTTCCTTCTTCTTGCCGGGTACAACATGGGAGAGATTGTTAATTTCGAGCATATCTCCGATCTAAGCCCGTCTGGTAGAAAGAGCAAAGTTCAAAATTCACCCTTCCCTTCAACACGTCAGCGCTTTATTCCTCCGCAACCATGGCTTCTATTCTCAAAGTCCACCCTGCCGACGATGCCATCGTCGCCCTTAGTGATCTCTCCGCAGGCACCACGCACTCCTTGAACGACACCATCTGGACGCTGCGAGAAAAAATCCCCGCCAAGCAGAAGTTCGCCGCTAAGGACTTCGCCGTGGGCGACATCGTCACCATGTATGGCGTCACCGTCGGCAAAGCCACGCAGCCCATCGCAGCAGGGGCGCTAATTCACACTCACAACGTCGTCCACGCCACCTCCGCCTTCAGTGGCAAACAGAGCGACTACACCTGGACGCCGCCCGATGTCTCGAAGTGGCAAAACCGCACCTTCAACGGCTTCAAGCGCTCCCACGGCCCCGCTGGCACCGCGAACCACTGGATCGTCATCCCGCTCGTCTTCTGCGAGAACCGCAACCTCGCCTTCATGCGCGAGGCGCTCACCCGCAGCCTCGGCTACGGCAAAACCTCGGCCTATGAGCAGTTCGCGCATCGCTTGGTGCAAATGCAGCGCGAAGGTGCCTCCAAGGCGCAAATCGAGACCGCCATGCTCGAAGAGGAGTCCTCCTCCGCCACCGCACGTGTCTTCAAGAACATCGACGGCGTGAAGTTCCTTGAGCACGGCCTCGGCTGCGGCGGCACACGGCAGGATGCGCAGGCGTTGTGCCGTTTGCTTGCTGGTTACATCAATAGCTCCAACGTCGCCGGAGCCACCGTGCTCAGCCTCGGCTGTCAGCATGCGCAGGTCAGCCTGCTGGAGCAGGAACTCGCCACGTTTTATCCGCCGATGAACAAGCCGCTTCTCATCTACGAGCAGCAGAAGAGCAAATCCGAGCGTGACATGATGGCCAATGCCATCCGCGACACCTTCCTTGGCCTCGCCACCGCGAATGAGCAGACGCGTGAGCCCTGCGCCCTCAGCAATCTTATCATGGCCGTCGAATGCGGCGGCAGCGACGGCTTCTCCGGCATCTCCGCCAACCCTGCCATCGGCCACACCGCCGATCTGCTCGCATCGCTCGGCGGTGCGCCCGTGCTGAGTGAGTTCCCCGAACTCTGCGGTGTCGAGCAAAGTCTCAGTGACCGCTGCGTCACCGCCGCGCTCGCCGATAAATTCGTCGGCCTCATGCGCGCCTATGAAGGCGCGGCACAGGCCTGCGGCTCCGGTTTCGACGCCAATCCCAGCCCCGGCAACATCCGCGACGGCCTGATCACCGACGGCATCAAGTCCGCCGGTGCGGCCAAAAAAGGCGGCACCAGTCCCATCGTCGATGTCCTCGACTACGCCGAGCCCATCCGCCAGCACGGCGGCCTCACGCTTTACTGCACACCTGGCAACGATGTCGAAAGCACCACCGCCCTCGCCGGCGGCGGCTGCAACATGATGCTCTTCACCACCGGCCTCGGCACGCCCACTGGCAATCCCGTCTGCCCCACGCTCAAAATCTCCACCAACACCGACCTCGCCCGTCGCATGCCCGACCTCATCGACTTCGACACCGGCCCCATCATCACCGGCGCGAAGACCGTCGAGCAAATGGGCGAAGACATGCTCGAACTCGTCATCGCCACCGCCAGCGGCAACTACACGCCGAAAGCTGTGGCATTAGGCCAAGACGACTTCCTGCCGTGGAAGCGGGGCGTGTCGCTGTGATCAGACATGCAGGATGACAAGTCTCGTTGCGAGACTTTGAAGGTGCAACGGCGCACAGCGCCGGTCGGTTTCCGGCGTTTGCTTGGTGGGCGGAGAGGTCCGAGGGTTGGGAAGCTTCGCTTTGGGGTTAGGCTCCAGAGGCCTTGGACACGTATTTCTGTATGCCATACCAAAGGGACGATGATGCTCTTATTTCTTCGCGGCACTTCGTCTCGAGTTGATCTATTGCTATGGCGATCTCTTGATCAATTGGGTCATTGTCGTCATATCCCTTGTAGAGTATCTTGTCATAACGCTCCTGTCTCTCGAAGTCGCGTTCGGCTTGCCTTGCAGCATCAGGGCCGTAATACTGGCGATCGTCGCGCAACCTTAATCTGGCTCCCGCTGTCATCACAATGCGGTTAACAATGCGTACGAAGGTCTGAAATGGCGTGGCCCATTCGGTGCCGTAGATAGCCATGAACCTGTATCTGAGTCCGTTTAACTCAGTGAACGGTTCGCGTCGTTTATCGAACCGCTCGTAGTAAACGTAGGCCTGTTCAGCTCGTTGCCGTTGTTGCTCCGTTTCACCTTCAACTTTGGGACGAGACGATCCTTCACCACCAAGCACAAACGGCTCTCTAATCGCATCGATGGAGTCTCGGATTTCATAGATGCGCGTAAGGACGTCCTCACAGAGTTCTATTCTTCTTTTGGCAAAAAGCTCGGCGCGCCATTTCCAAAACCCAAATATTGCTACGCCAATGCCGACGACGACAGACAAGCTGTTTAGCAGTTTTAAAAAATCGTCGAATGACATGGGAATATTTTGGGAGACCAAAATGCGGAGAGGATATTTTCAGTCCACCGCATCGGAGTTGCTGAATAATGATTACTGAAGCAGAAGCAATGCAAGACCGAAAAACTGCCTTGCTGTTCACCCTTCTGCTGTCTCTGATGGGATAATGTATCAGCGCCTCTTTTTCCCCCTCATTCTCGCCACCTCGGCTCTCGCCAAGGACATCCCCATCGCAGATGCCGTAGCGTTTGCCGATGCCGCCAAAACCGTGGCGGCAGGCGACACGCTCATCCTCCAAGACGGCACCTGGGCCGATGCGCGGCTGAAGATTCATGCGGAAGGAACGGCCGAGAAGCCGGTGACAATCAAGGCGCAGACGCCGGGCAAGGTGGTATTTACGTGCGACTCGCGTCTCTCGGTGGGTGGTGCGCACGTTATTGTCGATGGACTGTGGTTTCAGAATCCAACGGGCGAAGAATCTATCGAGCTGCGCATGGACTACACTCACGTCGCCAATGACTGCCGTGTCATGAATTGTGCTGTGACGAACGAACTGCCTGCTTCCAAGGCTAAAACATCCACCCGTTTTGTTTCGATCTACGGCTCATGCAATCGCATCGACCACTGCTACATCGCGGGCAAGACCACGGAAGGCACCACGCTGGTTGTGTGGCTTTCAGAAGAGGTGCAGGGCCAGGGCAAACACCAGATCGACCACAATCACTTCGGCCCGCGTGAGAGGCTCGGCAAGAACGGCGGCGAAACCATCCGCATTGGCGATAGCAAAACTTCGATGCAAACCGCTGCCTGTAGCGTGGAGCACAACCTCTTCGAAAAGTGCGACGGGGAGGGCGAATGCATCTCCAACAAGTCTTGCGGCAATCTTTATCGCAACAATGTCTTTAAAGCCGTCTCAGGCTCACTGACGCTGCGCCATGGCAACGGTTGCCGTGTCGAGAACAACGTCTTCCTCGGCGAAGGTGCCAATGCGACGGGCGGCATTCGCATCATTGGCGAAGATCACATTGTCACCGGCAATTACCTCGAAAACCTCACCGGTGACGAATACCGCACCGCCATCTGCTTCATGCTCGGTATCCAAAACTCCAAAGCCAACGGTTACTTCCAAGTCAAACACGCCAAGGTCACCCATAACACGCTCGTTAACTGCGAGCATAATGTTCTCATTGGCATGAGTGGCGACAAAAAAGCCTCACTGCCACCAATCGACACTGAGATCAGTGGCAATACCATTCAAACCAACCAAGGTGAAGCCTTCGAGATCAGGTGTGCGGTTGACGGCATTAGCATGAAAGACAATCAAACCAGCAAAGAAGTGCCGAAGATCGCCAAGCCCGCCAACTTTGAACCCACCGGCCCTAGCTGGAGAAAATAACCCCCATGCGCACCAACGTCCTCGGAACCGCCCTCACCTGCTGCTGCCGCCAACCCATGACCGGGTTCTATCGCGACGGCTACTGCCGCACCGGTCCTGGTGATGTGGGCCTGCACACCGTCTGCATCGAAGCCACCGCCGAGTTCCTGCGCTTTTCCGCTGCACGCGGCAATGATCTCAGTACACCAGCGCCCGAATGGGATTTCCCAGGCCTCGAACCCGGCGACCGCTGGTGCCTCTGCGTCACGCGTTGGAAGGAAGCGCTCGATGCCGGATGCGCTCCACCCGTGTCACTTTCAGCCAGCCACGAATCCGCCCTCGAATGGGTCGATCTCGCCGACCTCAAGGCTCACGCCCTTGATGATCCCGGCGGCGTCACCGAGTAATCCGGCGTATTGCGCCCAAACAAGGTGCGCACTTTATCGCGAATGATTTCAAACGAGCGGCGGATGACGCGGAACATGCGCGGCAACACCAGCCAGAGCGTGACGATCACAATCGTGAACAGGCAGAGCGCAATGATGGGCTTCAAGACCATGATCAGAGTCCCGGCGACGACGATGATGTCCTCGGCGATGCTCAGGGCGATGTTGGAGGCTGGTTCCGGCGAATGATTCGCCAGCAGACGAGTGCCAGCCTTGGCACTGTGCGTGGTCAAAGCCGCGCCACCGGCCAACAAAGCACCCACGACTTCAAAATGGGCAGGCATTTCCCCGAGCGCCTGCATGGCTAGCATTGTGCCACCAATCGGACGAATCAGCGTATGAACGCTGTCCCATAGTGAGTCGATCCATGGCACCTTGTCCGCCACGAACTCAATGGCATAGAGTACGCCGGCGGCGATGAGGACCCAGTCATGTCCGAGCACTTCAATGTTCTGGTATTTCGCCGCTAGATGCAGCACGTCAAAGCGCACCAACATGCCGGTGAGAAACACCGTGAGGTAAAGATTCAAGCCTGCGAGAGATGCCAGTCCAAGCGCGAGGCCGAGCTGTTCGAGGATTTGCATGAGCGGCCTATACCATAGGTCACCCATTTGGTCGATGAACAAGTTCGAGCTGATTTTGGAACGAAGGTCACCCACGACTGGCCAAAAACTCCAGCACCTGCTTTGCCAGTGCCTTGCTGATGCCCTTAACAGCAGAGATTTCCTCTTCATTGGCTTTGCGCAAACGCGTAACTGAGCCAAAAGTCTTCAACAAGGCTGCTTTACGCGTTTTGCTCACGCCTGGGCAGTCATCGAGGATGCTTTCCGCCACACGACGCCGCAGGAGGAGCTGATGGTAGCCATTCGCCCAGCGGTGCGCCTCATCGCGAATGCGCTGCAAGAGCTTCAAGGCACCGCGTTCATGCGGAATGATGACGGGAAGGCTTTCTCCGGGCCGATAAACCTCCTCGTTCTCCTTGGCGAGGCCGATGATCGGCAGATCGTGCAATCCCAAACGCTGCAACTCCGCTACGGCGACCCCGAGTTGGCCTTTGCCACCATCAACGATGACAAGATCAGGCAGCGTGACGAATTTTGGATTCGCGGCGAGTCGCTGCAGGGCTTCCGCTGGCGCTTCTTGCGAAAAATCGGCGTCATCACCAGCCACCGCTTTGCCTTCCAGAAGAATGCGCGAGAAACGTCTGCGGATGACCTCTGCCATGCTGAGAAAGTCGTTTTGACCACTGACCACCTTGATCCGGTAGCGGCGATAGTTCGCATTATCGGGCACACCATTCTTGAAACGCACCATGCTGGCGACGCAGTGGGCAAGACCGATGTTGGCGATGTCAAAACACTCCATGACAAGCGGTGGCACCTCCAGATGCAAGAGTTCCTGCAACTCCTGCACATCAGCCATGGGATTGATGCTGCGAATGACGCGGGCACGCGCTCCACGCTCAAAGGTGCGTGACGGAATGAGTGTCTTCTTGAAATCATCGATCATATCCCGCAACTCGGCAGCCTTTTCAAAATCAAGCTTGGCCGCAGCCTGCTGCATTTCTTCTTGCAAGGCGGTGACGAGGTCTTTGGACTTGCCCTCAAAGAACTCGCAGGCCTGCTCGACGCGCCGCAGATACTCCGCCTGAGAAATGCGGGTGATGCAGGGTGCGGAGCAGTTTTTGATGATGTCGTTGGAGCAGTGCTTGTAGTCGTTCTCACCCGGCTTCAGTGGGCGGCAGACACGCAGGCCAAATTTCTTGTTCAGCCAGTTCACCGTGGTGCGCAGAGCGCTGCCATGTGGAAATGGCCCGAAATAACGTGCGCCATCTTCTTTTTTGAGCCTTGTGAGGGATAGCTTCGGCATGGCATCACCCAGATGCACGCGCACGAGGTAGTAGCGTTTGTCATCACGATAACTGACATTGTAGCGCGGACGGAATTCCTTGATCAGCTTGCCTTCGAGCACCAGCGCTTCGGTATCATTGCGCACCTCATGCAGATCAAAATCCCAAATGCTATGGATGAGCGCACGCGTTTTGCGGTCGGCAAGCTGGGACCGCGCAGGTGTGAAATAGTTGGCCAGACGTTTGCGCAAATCACGTGCTTTACCCACGTAGATGACGTTATTGAGTCGGTCACGCATGATGTAAACGCCCGGCTTGTGCGGCACATCGCGCAGCTTGGCGTTGAGATCAGGCTTGATTCGTGAATCTGGCATTCAGGTGGATTACGCGGCCACCACCCGCCACGGATGAACCGGTTCGGAGATGCCCTTCAACTGCATCGGTGGCATTGGTTCCGCCTGAATCAACTCCTGAGCTTCAGCATACGTTTCTGCATCCATCACGATCTCGCCGGGCTGAGCGATGCTGCAGAAGCGCGAAGCCAGATTCACTCGATGACCCAGCACGGTATAACTCAGCCGCTGATCCGATCCCATGCACCCTGCTACGACGTGACCCGTGGCAAGACCGATGCCGACCTCCATCGAATGTTTTGAGGTTTGATTGAGCATTCTTCGCACATTGAGCATGCTCAGCGCACACTGCACGGCGCTCAGCGCATCGGCTCCGGTGGTCGTGGGTGCGCCGAAGAGAACCATGATCAAATCGCCGACAAATTTATCGACAATACCGCCGTGCTGATAGGCCACATCCGTCAGTGCCGTCATGTGTTCATTCAGTAATTCAATGACGTCAGCTGGCGGCATACTCTCGGTTATCGCCGTGAATCCACGGATATCACAGAACAGCATCGTCACATGCCGCATTTCGCCTCCCAAAGTGCCGCTTTGACTGATCAACTGCTCAGCCACCGTGCGATCTGCCACCGCATTGAGCACACTGCGGTATTTCTCCTGAAGAGCAAGACCGGCAGCCATTTTATTGAAGGAAGCGGCTAATTTACCGAGTTCATCCTGCCTGCGAACTGGCACCCGCACTTCGTAGTTACCCTGCTCAATCTGGTGCGTGCCGCTAACAATGTCGCTGATCGGACCCGACAGCCCACGCGAAATATAAAGCACCGCGATCAGTGCAAGGAGTAGTGACACAAAGCCGAGTCCACCCACATCACGTCGCAGTTCATTCAATTCATTGTCCATCGCGACGAGCGGGTAGAGATTCACCTGGGCTGCCAAAGGAAATGGCGAATCAGGGTTCAAAATACGATAGTAAATTTGGTGTCTCACCCCATTGATGAGCACAGTCATATCACGCTGATTTTTATGCGTGCGCTGGATCGAGTCGGCGATGTGTCCAGCCACAATGTCACGCTGTTCTTTGGGAATGGTGCTGCTGACCAGAGCCTCCTCCACCCAAACACCGCTCATGATTTGGCCGAGGTCAGATCTCTTCGTTTGCTCATAGAGCATTCGCTCCGCCAGAACCTGTAAGGGTAAGCCAAACAGAAATGCTCCGAGAAACTTGCCGCTGCTTGGATCTCGCAGTGGTGTGATGAAAACCTCACGCACCTGCTCGCTTTGATTATTATCACCGTACTCGACTCGTAGATAGCCGACTTCCTGCTCCTTGAGGATGTCCTCCAGCTTACGACCACTGAGCCACTGCATTTTACCAGCGCGCCGCCTCACTTCACCACTTTCGTCTTCAACCATCAAGCCTGGTGCCATCGTTTTCAGTCCATTGGGAGCTTTGTCATTTGCCCCGTTCTTTTTGGGTGGAGAGAGAAAGTTTCCCTCGGCATCAATCAGACCAATGAATGGTAACTGTGCAGGTGTGAGCCTAGAGGCGAGTTTAGCCGCATTGGAACGATCCTTATCCTCGCCCCCAACAACACGCTGGCCGAAGGGTTGAGGCGGACGTTGGCCGCCACCAAATATGAATCGACCTCCATTGCCACTTTGACCGCCAGCAAAACCTCCGTTTGGCAGTTCAGTTTGCAGGCGCTCTACGGCCAAGGCTTCGAGTTGAGGGCGCATGATCTGCCCAGCAGTCGCAAGGTCTTTTTTGGCGATCGCTTCCAATACGGCCGATTGTTTGGCGATTTCATCGAGCTTGGATGAAAGTGCTTCCGAACGTTTCTTTTTCGCCGCAGAGAAGGTGGAAATTTGCGATTCAAACTGCTCTTCGAACAGTCTGCGATACGTTGCCATGAACTTCCACTCGGCCAAAACGAGCGTGGCAATGGTGATGCCCGCCACAACGGGAAAGACAGTGAGAATGAGCCGGGCGCGAAAACTGGAGAACCACTTCATGTGAGAAAGTCACGGGCGTGACGCGGAATGAACACCGCGTCGAGTCGAATGGTTGCTCAATGCACACGTTTCATCGTAAAAGTGCCCCGATCCATCGCGCTTTCGTAGCACGCATTGAAGTCGTCGCCCTTGATCGTGCCTTCATAGTGATATTTGCCACCGGCCCAGTCCGGCATCTGGTGGTCGCCTTTGAAAACATAACCTGCACCTTTCTTTTGCACATTGTGAATGGCCTTGTAGCTGCCACTGAGGATGGATTTCCAGGTGGCGTGATAAAAGAACGAGTGATCTCCCTTGGCAAAATATTTCCCGACCTCAAGCGGTCCGGACACCACGCATCGCAGCTTGCCATGGTGGCCGTTCGCAGCGCTCACCCAGGTGCCTTCCCATTTACCAGCGACACCGTTCGCCGGAGGCGGTGCAGGGCAGATGTCGCACTTCCAAGCTTTGCGAAAATCACTGCTGCACGAAGACAGCAGGCTCAAAACAAGGAAGGACAAGGCGAATCGAATTGGCTGGGGGAGGTTCATGGTGTTCAATCACACGAACGCATCCAAACCGCCCGTTTTTTCGTTCGTGATGGGGCATTCTCCCACTTGCCCCGGCTCGTATCCGCGATACTAACCCGAGAACCCTCACCCACCCACCCTACCATGGCTCATACCCTCGCTCCCCTGCCCTACCCTTCCAACGCCCTCGAACCTCACATCGATCAGCAGACGATGGAGATCCATCATGGCCGTCATCACAATGCTTATGTGACCAACTTGAACAACGCACTCGCTGGCAATGCGGAACTCGAAGGCAAGTCCATCGAAGACCTCTGCAAGAACATCGCGAGCGTGCCTGAAGCCATCCATGGTCCAGTGCGCAACAACGGCGGCGGTCATTTCAACCACACGCTGTTCTGGAACATCATGGGCCCGAATGCTGGCGGTGCCCCCACTGGCGCTCTTGGTGAAGCCATCACGGCCACCTTCGGCAGCTTCGATGCCTTTAAAGAAGCCTTCGCCAAAGCTGGCGTGACCCGCTTCGGTTCCGGTTGGGCTTGGCTCGTCGTCAAAGACGGCAAACTCGCCATCACCTCCACGCCAAATCAGGACAACCCACTCATGGACAACAGTGGCACACCAATCCTCGGCTGCGACGTCTGGGAACACGCCTACTACCTCAAGTATCAAAATAAGCGTCCCGATTACATCGCCGCTTGGTGGAACGCCGTGAACTGGTCCGCAGTCGCCGCCAACTACACCGCCGCCCTCGGCTGATTCCCCGCTATCTGACGATTCTCGTCACCCAAAGCGCGGAACGGCCAGCCCGTCCCGCGCTTTGTCGCTTTAAAGCTTATGTCCATGGTTCTCCATCGCCTCCGCTCTGGCCTGATTTATTCGCAGGCCTTTGCGGACTATCTGGAATCAAAGCACAATATCGAGCGCTACGGCCATCCGGCAGACGTGCTGCACCTCGACTATGTTCGCTGCAATCAGGGTGATCTCGCCGGTCAGGAATGGTGGCAGCTCACCTGGATCAGCGGCATGCAGGCTCCCACGGAACATCGGCATTCCATCGGCGACGTGGAGGTCTGCATTCTCCGCCAGGCCATCCGTGGCCTCAAAAATCGCATGCTTCACTTTGATGGGCAGAATGTCGTGGTGAAAAGCTAAGTCAGACTGGCCAACCATGCCCACCTTAGCCGACATCGGAGAAGACAACCTCATCCGTCGCCTCATGCGCGGCGTGAAACTCGACCGCGATGTGATCGCGGGAGCTGGCGACGATTGCGCCGTCGTCCGCAGCACCAAAAACGAGCACACACTGCTCAAAACCGACGCGCTGGTGCAGGATGTGCATTTCACACTCGAAACACCACCGAAGCTTATCGGGCGCAAGGCCATCGCCCGAGTCGTGAGTGACTTCGCCGCCATGGGAGGAACGCCACGACATGCCATGATCACCTTGGTGGCCCCACCGAGCATGGAGGTGAAATTCCTCACCGAAATTTATCGAGGTATGCGTGCCATTTCTAAACACTACGGCATCAACATCGTCGGCGGCGAGACCTCGCGCGGCCTTGTGCTCATGCTGTCCATTTCAATGAGCGGCACCGTGCCTTCTAAACGCTGGCTTTCCCGCAGCGAAGGCAAAGCAGGCGATGTTTTACTCGTCACCGGCCGCCTCGGTGGTTCTATCAAAGGCAAGCACCTCAAGTTCGAGCCACGCCTCGAAGAAGGCCGATGGCTTTCTGAAAATGCGCATCCGCACGCCATCATGGACATTAGTGATGGCCTTGCCAAAGACCTGCCGCGGCTCGCGCTTGCCAGTGGCACCCATTTTCAGGTCAACGTGGCTGCCCTGCCCTGCAATTCCGGCTGCACCTTCGATCAAGCTTGGGGCGACGGTGAGGACTACGAACTCCTCCTCGCCGTCAATCCGCGCAGCTTGAAGGCTCTGCTGCCGAAATGGCGTGAGGCTTTCCCCAAACTTCCGCTCACCATCATCGGCAAACTTGTTCCTCCAGGACAAGGTCGTCCGCCAGACTTCGCAAGCACGGGTTGGGATCACTTTGCGCTCAGCAGCGACGCATGACCACGCTCCATACCGCAGAAGATGCATACAATTGGGGCACACATCTCGCGCCGACACTCGCCGCAGGCGATTTGATCGCGCTTTGCGGCAACCTCGGAGCAGGAAAGACGCAGATCACGCGCGGCATCGTCGCTGGCATGGAATCGCAGGCTGCCGTGACGAGCCCGACGTTCACACTGGTCCACGAATACCTTGACGGCCGCCTGCCCGTCTTCCATTTCGACTTCTACCGCATGGAAACCGCCGCCGAGGTCATCGGCATCGGTTGGGACGAATTCCTCACCGAACCCGGTGTCATCATCGTCGAATGGGCCGACATGTTTCCCGATCTGCTGCCGCTCAACACCCGCTGGTTTCATATCGAAGCACAGCCTGACGGCTCGCGACAAATCACCGAGACACAAAAATCATGACGAACGTCTTTTGTCATTCGCGCTTCGGCATTCATACGTCATTCTGATTTCGTCATTAGTCATTTTCATGCTCCTCGCTCTCGATCTTTCCACCGCCCGCGGTAGCATCGCCGTCGTGCGAGGCGATGACGTACTGTTCCAGTCCTCGTTTCAGTCCGAGCGCTCTCACAACGCGCAAGTGTTCGCGCCACTTCGCGAAGCGCTCACTGCTGCTGGCAATGATCTCACCGGCATCGTCATCGGCAACGGCCCCGGCTCCTACACCGGCGTCCGCATCGCCATCGCTGCGGCCCAAGGCATTGCCTTGTCACGCAACGTCTGGTGCGTCGGCTGGTCCTCCCTCACCGCGCCCGACATCGAAGTGCCAGCCGACTATCACATCATCGGCGACGCCCGCCGCCAGAGCTTCTACCTCGCCCGTGTCGAAAACGGTCGTCTCCGGCCCGATCTCGAAATCGTCTCCGCCGAAGCCGCACGCGAACGCACCGCTGCGGGTCTCTGGCTCACGTTTGATCCCAAACCGCCGCTCAATCTGCCGAATCTCGTTCTCGCGAAACCCAGCGCCACGCGTCTCGCTCAAGCCGTGCAGTCGTTGAGCGCTGACGAACTCGCAAACTTCATCGCTGCGCCACTGATTCCACATTATCTCGCCGAGGCCTTCATCACGATGCCAAAGTGCTCCGCAGCCTCGACAACCGCCTGACGCCCGCTATCTTTCGTCCCATGACCGAAGCCGAAAAAGCCAACATGCTCAAAAGCATCGACGCCTGGAAACGCGCCGGACCTGAGCTGGAAAAGCAGCGCCGGGCGGACATTCGCGCCAGCGATACCGTCTCTGCGATTCAAAGCATGACGCTGCTGTTTCGGGATGCCGTCAAGCACAGTCCTGCGCGCCTGACGTCAGGCCTGGTCGAACAGCAACGCTGGTTCATGAAGCTTCGCGCGGTATGAAGGATCTCGTCGAAGTCGCAGCGGAGCTTCAGACGCTGATCCAGAGCAAAGGCTGGAAGTTCTGTTTCATCGGCGGACTCGCGATTCAGCGCTGGAGCGAGCCACGACTCACGAACGATGTGGATCTGACGCTGCTCACCGGCTTTGGCGGAGAGGAAGTGTTCGTTGATGAACTTCTGCGCCATTACCAGCCGCGCAGACCCGATGCACGCGAGTTCGCGTTGAGAAGCCGGGTGCTGCTCATTCAGACGGCAGATGGCATCGGCATTGATGTGGCCCTCGGCGCGCTGCCTTTTGAGGAAATAGCCATCCAGCGCTCCCGCATGATGGAATTCGCCCCTGGAATCGAACTGCGCACCTGCACCGCCGATGACTTGATTGTGATGAAAGCCTTTGCGGATCGAGATCAGGATCGCATCGACCTTGAAAAAATCATGATTCGTCAAGGCACCAGCAACCTCGACTGGAAATACATTCACAAGCACCTGATCCCACTCTGCGAACTCAAAGAAGCTCCCGACATCATCACGCGGCTCGATCAATTAAAGAGGAAGATCGCCGCCACCGAACCCGCGAACTGACCCACTCGCAAGAACTCCTTCTCCATTTCGTTCCTTCCGCCCCCCAACCATGCTCAACCGCCAAAACCTCCTCGTCGCACTCGCCATCGTTGCTCCGCTCGCGCTCATTGCTGCCAAGCCCGACAAGCCAAAGAAGGAAAAAGGCCCCTTTGTCGCAGGCAAGCCAGCTTTCGCGCCGGATTACACCACGCCTGCGTTTGATGCGACCAAGGTAAAAGCCGATCATCTCGAACCGAGCGCGTTCAAAGTGCCCGAGGGTCTCGAAATCACCGTTTGGGCCACCTCGCCGCAGTTGTTCAATCCGGCGAACATGGACATCGACCACGCTGGCCGCATCTGGGTCACGGAGGGTGTCAATTACCGCCGCCACAGCGGCCGCAGCCGCGAGGGCGACTGTGTGCGCGTTTTGCAAGACACCGATGGCGATGGCAAGTGCGACACGAGCCACGTTTTTGTGCGTGAGAAAGAGCTGGAATGTCCGCTCGGTGTCGCCGTGTTCGATAATGTCGTTTTCGTTTCGAACACACCTAACATCATCAAGTACACCGATGTGAACCGCGATTTGAAATTCGATCCCGCCGTGGATCAACGCGAAGTCTTTCTCACCGGCTTTGAGCAGCCGCAGCACGACCACAGCCTGCACAGTCTCTATGCCGGCCCCGATGGGCGTCTGTATTTCAGCAATGGCAATTGTGGCGCGAAATTCAGTGACAAAAGCGGCAATACCTTCCGCATCGGTGGTGCTTACCTCAACAATGACTACGCCGGTGAAAAAAGCGACGATGGCCACGTCTATGTCGGCGGCTTCACCGCCAGCATTGACCCCAGCGGCCACAAGGCCAAAATCCTCGGCTACAACTACCGCAATAGCTTCGAAGGCGTGCGCACCTCCTTTGGTGACATGTTTCTCAACGACAACGACGATCCACCCGCCTGCCGCGTGAGCCACCTCATCGAAGGCGGCAGTTTTGGTTTCTTCTCTCGCGATGGCAAACGCCAATGGCGCGCCGACAAGCGCCCCGGCCAGAGCATTCCCGAGGCCGAATGGCGACAAGACGATCCCGGCAGCATTCCCGCTGGAGATGTCTATGGCGGCGGCGCTCCCACCGGCATGTGCTTCTATGAAAACGGTGCTCTCGGCGACCAATGGAACGGCCTGCTGCTGAGCTGCGAAACCGGACGCAATGTCGTCTTCGGCTACCTGCCGAAACCGGATGGCGCAGGCTTCAAACTCGAACGCTTCGACTTCTGCACCACCAACACCACTGGCGTCTTCAAAGGCAGTGACTTCGTCGGTGGCGCGAACAACCTCTCCGACGACCGCAAAATACTTTTCCGTCCCAGCGATGTCTGCGTTGGCCCCGATGGCGCGATCTACATCACCGACTGGTTCGACAAACGCACTGGTGGTCATCAAGACACGGACGAAACCTGTAGCGGCACGATCTACCGCATCGCGCCGAAAGGTTTCAAACCCAAGGTTCCCGGTCTCAAACTGGACACCATCGAAGGTCAGATCGCGGCTCTTGAGTCTCCGGCCACCAACGTCCGTCACGTCGCCTTCACCCGCTTGAAGGAAGCGGGCGAAACTGTCCTGCATCAGGTGCTCGAATTGCGTGACAACTCGAATCCCTACATCGCCTCACGTGCCGTATGGCTTGTTGCTCAACTTGGCGAAAAAGGACTCATCGCCACGCGCACCTGGCTGGAGTCCGAAGATGCCATGAAGCGCCTCGTCGCGCTTCGCGCCATTCGTGCCGCCACGGATGATGGCATCGACATCATCGCCAACATGGTCACCGACTTGTCACCAATGGTCCGCCGCGAAGTCGCCGTGGCCCTTCGTGATGTTCCGGCTAAGCAAAGTGTGCCCTTGCTCGCCAGCCTCGCCCGCCACATTGACGGCAACGACCGTTCCCAGCTCGAAGCCTGGGGCATCGGCTGCTCCGGCAAAGAGGATTTGGTCTGGAGCGTCCTGAAATCCCAAAGCGAATGGAATGACGGCTTCGCTCACCTCACTTGGCGTCTTCATCCCGCCGCTGCTGTGCCCGAACTGCAACAGCGTGCCGCCAGCGCCAAACTCACGCCAGCGCAGCGCAAGCTCGCGCTCGACACCCTCGCCTTCATCCCCGAAGCCAGCGCCGCCAAGGCCGTGCTCGCCCTCGCGAAGGACAAGGACTCGCCGATTCATGCCGACATCATGTGGTGGCTCATCAAACGCAGCACCGATGAATGGAGCACCTTCGGCATCGCTGAAGAACTCAAGAAGGAAGGCATCTTCGATCCTGAGAGTGCCAAGCTCGTCACTATCGTCACCCCGCCCGCCATCCCCAGCACTGTGAAGCTCGATGACGTGCTCAAGCTCAAAGGCAATGCCAAAAATGGCGTGTCACTCGTCACCCGCTGCGTCATGTGCCATCAGATCAACGGCCAAGGCGTAGAATTTGGCCCTTCTCTCGATGGCTGGGGACTCAGCCAGCCCAGCGAGATCATCGCGCAGGCCTTGATCGACCCCAGCAAGGACATTGCCCATGGTTACGATGGCGTGGAACTCATCCTCAAAGACGGCACCATCATCCACGGCATGCTTCTCACCGAAGGCGACATCATGATCGTCCGCAGCATGGGCGGCCAAAACCAGTTCGTTCCCAAGTCCCGCATCAAGACCCGCAACAAACTCACCCGCAGCATGATGCTCAGCGCCGCTCAGTTGGCGCTCAGCGCGCAGGATGTCGCGGACATCGTGGCGTATCTACGAACAGGAAAATAAGCTAAGCTGCTCGCTAAAACTCAAAACGCCCACCGATACGGCGCATTGTGGATTAGCTTGCTCTTTGGATACGCGGAGATGCGCACCTGATTCGCTGAGTTTCCACTGAGTAGCCAGACATTCGTCGCATCCTGTGCATGCAAGAAGCCAATGTGACCGCTATTAGCTTGATCGGTGGTGAGCGGTTGCAAAATGCAAATGGCACCATACGTCGCGGCCACCGGACGGCCCCAGCCCCACCAGTCAGAGACTTTGGCGCTGCCTTTGGGCTGATACCCAGAACGCAGCACACACCAATTCACGAATGCTGCACACCATGCCGTTTCATCGTGCAGCAGACTGCCGCTGATGCCACAGCTCTTTAGGTATTCGAGGATGCGCGGGTTATCGCCGTTTGCCCACTCCTGCACGCCCTGCTCCATGATCGCGATCTGCATCCACGGCGGCGGCGCAGCAAAACTTGTGGGAGCGCTTGCCACGGTTTCGGGCGGCAGTCCGGTCACCACACCATTCACATTCACGATCTGTCCAGGAAACAACACCTTCCAATTCCCTGAGCCCCATTCGACCAGTCCAGGATTCAGTTTTTGGAACTGCGCCAGGGTCATGCCGAAGGATTTCGCAATCTTGGATGGATTGTCGCCGGGTTGAACAGAGTATTGGGCCATGGCGGCATCTTGGGCAAAGCGCAGACAAAAGCGAATGCCATTTCAGCTACTCAACGCCGTCTCACACGATCCTGCCCAGACTCACAAACACCAGCGTCGGCTTTCCATCCTCACGAGCCTGCGGCAAATCGACGCGGAATTCGAGTTGCCAGTCGTTGAGTTCTTCGGGATCGACGAGGACTTGGTTCACACGCCACGTCTGACCGTCCTCACTTGGCTCCACATAGTTATGGCGGCCGTTGCGGGCTTCGTTGTCGAGGCGGATGCGGTCGTGGTCGGCGAAGTAATCGTCGAGTTCAGCGTGGTCGATCTTGCCGCTGATGATCTGCTGCATGTAGCGGAAAATCTCCGTGCGAATGAGCGCGGTGAACTCACGCTTGTTCCGTGTGATGTCGGGAGCTTCGACGGGCTTTTCTTCGACTTCGTCGGGCTTATAGTTTGGATCACGCAGCTTCTCCCATTCGTCCAGCAGGCTGGAGTCCGTGCCACGGAGAACGCCAGCAATCCACGCTTCCATCTCCTGCACCGCCTCGTTCTTGAAGCTGTCCGGCACCGTTTGCGCCAGCACCTTGTGCACGCTGGAAAGATGCCGTAGCAGCACGCCCTCAGCGCGGTGGAGGTCGTAGTCGTTGATGTAGTCAGCGAAGCTGCGGAAGTTCTCGAACATCTCGCGGGCGATGCTCTTGGGGCGGATGTTTTCCTGGCCCACCCACGGATGAGCGTCGCTAAAGGCGTTGAAGGTGTTGTAGATGAAGTCGCGGCAGGGCTTTGGATATTCCAGCTCCTCCAGCTTTGCGATGCGCTCCTCAAACGGCACGCCTTCGTTCTTCATCGCCGCCATGGCCTCGTCTTTCACTTTGCTGAGCTGACGACGCAGAATGACATCAGGATTTTCGAGAATGGACTCGCACAGGGTCATCACATCCGCCGCGTAGGTTGGCGAATTCGGATCGATCAGCGCGAGTGTGTCGATGAGATAAAGCGAGAGCGTGTAGTTGAGTGAGAAGTCGTCCTGCAGTTCCACATTGAGTCGCAGCTTCGTCCCTTCGACTCCGCGCTGCGCGGTGGGGATGATCTCAACGATCTTGCGCTGCACCAGCGCGCGAAAAAGTTGCCACGCACGTTTCTCATGCTGCGTCTTCGTCTTCGCGATCTCATGCGAATCGGTAATGAGTTGCCGCATCGCCGCGCAGCCATCTCCAGCGCGACTCAGCACCTGCAACAGCATGCCGTGCGAGACTTGAAAGCGTGACACCAACGGTTCCGGCGCTGCGGCCTGCAGTTTTTTGAAGGTGTCTTCATTCCAACCCACAAAACCCTCCGGCGGCTTCTTTTTGACCATCTTGCGCAGCTTCTTCACATCACCCGCGGCCTTGGCGTCCATTTTGGCGTTTTCGATGACATGCTCTGGTGCCTGACACACGACGTAGCCCACGTCGTCAAAGCCGCGCCGCCCTGCACGACCGGTGATTTGGTGAAAATCACGGGCCGTGAGCGTGGCGACTTTTTCACCGCTGTATTTGCTCAATCTCGTGAGCAGCACCGTGCGGATGGGCACATTCACGCCGACGCCAAGCGTGTCGGTGCCGCAGATGACCTTCAGCAGGCCACGCTGTGCCAGTTTTTCGACCAGCACACGATACTTCGGCAGCAAACCTGCATGATGGATGCCCACGCCATGGCTGAGGTATTTCTTCACCTCTTTGCCATAAGGGCTGGTGAATTTCGCGCCGGTCATCAACTCCTTGATCGATGCCTTTTCGGCCGCTGAGCAGAAATTCAGGCTCATGAGGTCCTGCGCTGCCTGCGCAGCCTCATTCTGCGTGAAGTGCACGAGATAGACCGGAGCCTTGTTTGACTCCACCAACTCTTGCAGCGTCACATCGACGCCCGTTTGCACATAACTGAACTCTAGCGGCACCGGACGCTCAAATGACGCCACCACGGTCGTTTCTGCTTTTGTGAGCCGTGTAAGTCCGTCTTTGAAAAACTCCGTCCCACCCATCGTGGCGGACATCAGCAGGAAGCGCGACTTGTTCATCGTCAGCAGCGGCACCTGCCAGGCCACGCCGCGCTCTTTGTCCGAGTAGTAGTGAAACTCGTCCATGATCACCTCGCGAAACGGAGCCTCCGCGCCGTCTCGCAATGCATAGTTGGCCAAAATCTCCGCCGTGCAGCAAAGGATCGGCGCAGTGCGATTCACCGTCGCATCGCCCGTCGCCATGCCGACATTGTCCGGACCGAAATCACGGCATAGCGCCAGGAACTTCTCATTCACAAGCGCTTTGATCGGGCAGGTGTAAACAGATCTCCGGCCCTTCGCCAAAGCCCGAAAATGCATTGCCGTCGCCACCAGCGATTTGCCCGAGCCCGTCGGCGTGTTGAGAATCACGTTGCGATCATCAAACAACTCCAATATCGCCTCCTCCTGTGCCGGATAGAGTTCCAGCTTCTTTTCCGCCACGTAATCAAGAAACGCCAACAACAACTCGTCATTGGAGCAGTCGTGAGTTTTCGGAAGTCGGCGCAGCAGCGGGTGGTCAGACATGGGCGGCCATTCATCGCACAGCATTCACTGAGCGCGAGTATGGCGAAGCCTACGCTTCACATTTATTGGAAGCGCGTTCAGCCAAACTTATCCCCTCACCCGCTCCAACTGCGCTCCGAGTGCCGCCAGTTTATCATCGAGATGCTCATAGCCACGATCAATGTGATAGAGGCGATTGATCTCGGTTTTGCCTTCGGCAACAAGACCCGCAAGGACAAGCGCCGCCGATGCGCGAAGATCAGAGGCCATGACGGGAGCACCTTTCATCTTTTCGCCGCCACGAATGCGCGCAGTGGCACCTTGAATCTCGATCTTGCTGCCCATGCGGTTCATTTCAGCCACATGCATGAAACGCTGTGGGAAAATGGTTTCGGTGATGGTGCTGGTGTCGTTGATAACGCACGCAAGCGCACAGAACTGCGCCTGCATATCGGTGGGGAAACCGGGATAGCAGAGCGTGGTGAGATCAAAGCCTTTCGCGTTCGGATTCGGGCGCACCGTGATGCTATCCTTTGTGATCTCCAACGGGAAGCCGCATTTGATCATTGCATCGGTCACAGATTTCATGTGCTCTGGCATGACACGCTTGAGCGTGACGCCGTCACCGAGCATCGCACCCGCCACGAGGAAGGTGCCTGCTTCGATGCGGTCGGGAATGACAGTATGTTCGGCCCCATGCAGTTCCTTCACACCTTCGATGACGATGCGATTGGTGCCTGCGCCTTGGATCTTTGCGCCCATCTTGATGAGGAAATTCGCGAGATCCTCAACTTCCGGCTCCGCGGCAGCGCCTTCGATGATGGTGGTGCCTTTGGCGAGTACGGCGGCCATCATGACGTTGTCGGTGCCGAGCACGGTGGAGCCGTGTTTGCCCATGAGGTTCATTGGGCCGCCTTTGAAGCCCTTCTTCGCATTCACAAAAATGTCACCGCCTTCCACGGTGACCTGGGCACCGAGAGCTTCGAGACCTTTGAGGTGCAAATCAACGGGCCGGTCGCCAATGACGCAGCCACCGGGCAAGGACACTGTACACTTTTTCAAACGGCCAGTCAGTGGTCCAAGCACGCAGATGGAGGCACGCATTTTGCGCACGAGATCGTAGGGCGCGACGGATTTGATCTTCTCCGCCTTCACCACCACGACACCGCTGGCACGTTCCACTTCAGCGCCGAGTTCGCCGAGGATGCGCACCATGTAGTTCGTGTCGCTAAGATCCGGCACGCGACGAATGGTACAGGTATCCTTGGTGAGCAGTGTTGCCGCGAGGATCGGGAGCGACGAGTTCTTCGATCCGCTGATGTTGATGCGACCTTTGAGCGGAGCGCCGCCGTGTACGATGAGTTTTTCCATGCTGTAGGCTTTGTGCTGCGTAATGGCGCACTCGCAAGCGCTTCTTCGTTTTCGAGAGCAGAGATTCACCCTTTGAAAAAAGGATTTGCCAATATGGATTACATGCGTAATCCGTGGATCACGTTTGTAATCCAAGTCATGTCACGCACTCCAAAAAATCCGCCCGCTCCCAAAATATCCGACGCCGAATGGACGGTGATGAAGGTGCTGTGGGAGCGCGGCAGCAGCACGCTGGCTGAGGTGGTGAAGGACCTGGAAGGCCGTCTGCACTGGAAGCCGCGCACAGTGCAGTCGCTCATTCGCAGGCTCACGGACAAAGGTGCGCTCGCCGTGGAGGCTATCGGTCGTGAGTTCCGTTACTCGCCTGCAGTGGCTCAGGACCAGTGCCAGCATGAGGAGAGCCGTAGTTTTCTCGACCGAGTCTTCAATGGCCGACTTACGCCCTTCGTCGCCGGAATGATGGAGCGTGACGATGTCTCGAAAGATGATCTCGCCGCGCTTCGTGAAATGCTCAACCAAGCCGAGAAGAAGCTCAAAAAATAGCCCGCTATGAATATCGACGCCCTCCTCCACTGGCTCCTGCGCACCTCCATCGAGGCCAGCGTGCTGATTCTTGCTGTGCTCGGCCTGCGTCTGATGCTCGGCGCACGGCTTAGCCCTGCGTGGCGCATTGGTTTGTGGATGCTCGTCGGTATCAAACTCATGCTCCCCGCTTTCATTCCTGCTGGGTTTGGACTTGGTGGCTGGCTTCAGCCCAACGACACCGCACCTCGGAGCGCGAGTATGGCTTTAGCCAACTCGCCTCTTTTTCCCAGCGCTCAGCATACCGAATTACCCACCTTAACTCCCATCAAACAGGCGAGTGGTCTGCCGACACACTCGCGCTTCGTCCTTACGCAAGCCCTCCTTGCCCTCTGGCTCTCCGGTGCCGTCGCCGTCCTCGCCATGGCCTTCTTCCGCCAGCATCGCTTCGATTCCTTCCTTCGCCGTCGTCCTCGCTCCAATGACCCGCTTCTCACTTCTCACCTCTCACGACTCACCTCTCTTCTCCGCATCACCTCGCCAGAGATCATCCTCATGCCTGCTGGCACCACGCCTGCCATGGTCGGTCTTCGTCAGCCGAAACTGCTACTACCAGAAGATTGGCAGACCCGTTTCGACGACCACAGCCTCCGCCACGTTCTCCTGCATGAGCTACTGCATGTGAAGCAGCGAGATCTGCTCTGGAACTGGGCCGCCATCGCCGTGCAGGCGCTGCATTGGTTCAATCCGTTCGTGTGGTTCGTCGTTAGCCGTTTTCAGGCCGACCGTGAGCTGCGATGCGATGCCGGAGCGCTCGCGCTGCTCTCGCCCGCCGAGCGTCTGGACTACGGGCACACGCTTCTCCGCATCCAAGAAACCTTTTTCGCACCACCGGCCATTGCAGGGTTGGCTCCATGTGTGCGCAACCACCCCACCCTGCGCCAACGCATCCTCATGATCACCCACCCAACCACCCGCCAGCCCTGGCTCCACGCGCTGCTCGTCCTCACGCTCAGCGTCCTCGTTTGTTATTCCTTCACCACCGCCCGTGCGCAGGAAAAAGAAGTCCCCGCCAAAGTCCGCGGCGGAGAAACCATCAAAAAGCCCGCCACGTCCGACCCGTCCGAAAAGTCCGACAAAAAGCCCTCCATGAAGGACGGTGAACGCGAAGGCGGCACCAAGAAGCCCGGCATGCGCGATGGCGAAGGCGGAGTCAAAAAGCCCGGTACCCGCGATGGCGAAGGCGGCACCAAAAAGCCCGGCAGTGGCGATGGTGAAGGCACCAAAAAAACCGGCATGAAAGACGGCGAGAAACCCAGGACTGGTGAACGCGATGGTGAGAAACCTCGCACTGGCGAGCGTGATGGCGAAGGCGGCGCAAAGAAACCCGGTGCTCGCGATGGTGACAAGACCACATCTTCTGGCGAAGTCATCACCCTCAAAGTTATCAAAAACGGGGACGCCGTTATGATCGGCGACGAAGAAATCTCCATGGACCGCCTTCGCGGCCACCTAAGCACCTTTCTCCCCGACCATCCCGGAGCCAAAGTCATCGTCACCGGCGACGACAACATCCCCCTCGGTGCCCTCCACAACACCGTCGATGCCGTCCGCGACAATGGGAACAAGAATGTCGGGATTAAGGCGGAGTGAGGTTTGACGTCATCCTAACACTCAGAGCAAAGCTATCTTTGGAAGCCGCGTGTCTTTGAAAATGACGAATGAGTAAATCCGAATGACGAAATAATCCGCAATGAAGAATGCGCCAACCACCTCGCTCTCCACGTCCCCTTCGTCATTTGGCCTTCGCCATTATTTCGTCATTCTGGCTTACGCATTCGTCATTCCGCCGCTAGCTACAGCTGCGACACCCGCCGAAGTCTCCGCTGCGGCGATCAAGGCCGTCTCCTTCTACCACACCAAAGCGGCGGCCCACGGCGGCTACGTCTATCGTTACAGCGCTGACTTCACGCTGCGTGAAGCGGAGGGCATTCCCGGCCCGGACACGATCTGGATTCAGCCGCCGGGGACGCCAGCGGTCGCGATGGCGATGCTGGATGCTTATGAGGCCACGAAGGATGAAAAGTGCCTTGCAGCCGCCGTGGAGGCCGCGCGATGCGTTTCGCGCACGCAGCTCGCTTCGGGCGGTTGGGACTACTCGGGCCATTTCGATGCCCAAGGCCGCGAATCGAAGAATTACTGCCGCAAAGCCGATGGAACGGCCAATCCACGCACGCAGACGGCCACGCGCGAGGCTGGCTGGCACAACTGGCGACGTCAGGACAAGAAAAACTACGCCACCTACGACGACGATGTCTCCCAGGCCGCCACGCGCTTGCTCGTGCGCGTCGATCACGCGCTCGGTGGCAAGGACGCCGAGATCAAAGACGCCGCCGACTTCGCGCTGCGCACGATCATCATGACGCAGTATCCGGCGGGCGGCTGGAGCGCGAATTTCGACGACGCGCCCACATCGCCTCCGCCTGCGGACAAGTATCCGATCAAACCCGGCAACTACCCCGCCGACTGGCCGCGCAAGTGGCCGAAGGACTTCAGCGGCTGCTACGTGCTCAATGACAACACGCACGCCACACTGATGAGCACGCTGCTGCTCGCCTGGGAGCTTCGCGGTGATCCAAAATACCTCGAGGCGGCGAAGCGCGGTGGCGATTTCCTTGTCACCGCACAAATGCCCGATCCGCAGCCCGCTTGGGGCCAGCAATACAACGCCGAGATGCAGCCCGTGTGGAGCCGCCAGTTCGAGCCCACCGCCATCAGCGGTCGCGAAAGCCAGGCCGCCATGTGGGCGCTGCTGAAGCTCACCGCCGCCACTGGCGACAAAAAATACCTCGCGCCCGTCGCCAAAGCCATCACCTACCTCCGCACCGTGCTCCTGCCCGGCAACAAGCTCGCCCGCTTCTACGAACTGAACACCAACAAGCCCCTCTACTTCGAGCGCGGCCCCGGCGGCAAAGGCTTCGAGCTCACCTACTCCGACAAAAAAGCCTCCTCCAACTACGGCTGGGTCTGGGACAGCGAGCTCGACGCGCTGCAATCCTTCGGCAGCCAGATCGCCCGAGGTGAAAAAGTCGCCTTCCCACGCACCGAAAAAGAACGCTGGTTCTCCCCGCCCACCGACGCCGACATCGCCACCATCCTCAAAGAACAAGCCCCCGATGGCTCCTGGCCCGTCACCGACGACGAACGCGGCGTGATGCGTGATGCCAATGGCAAAAAGCAAAAGCCCGCCGGTGGCGTGATCTACAGCCTCGACTTCACGCAGAATGTGAAAGCGCTGAGCGCATGGCTCAAAGCGAAAGGAGGCGCGAGATGAGGCTCCAATCCAACTGGCAGAAGAATGAAGGCAGAAGAATTCAGAAGTCATTCTCCTGCCTTCATTCTTCTGCCATCCTTCTGATTCTTTGCCTTACCGGCCTGCTTTCCGCTCAAGCCGGTGAACTACGGGTGAAAAGTCAGGCCGACACAATCACCCTCAGCCATGCTCGCAAAACCGAGAAGATCAAACTGCCTGAGGATGTGGGTGTGGACATGGACGATGCAATCCTGCTCGCCGATCAAGTCCGCGCAGAGCACCGCTACCTGGTTCTTCAAGTCACCGGCCCTTCTCGAAGGTCTGGAAACGGCAACGGAAACTGTGGTGCAGGCATCGAAACCAGCATTGTCTGGCTCAAGCTCAACAACTGGAAGATTGTAGAAATAAAGCACCGCAAAGTGGAGTCGTGCTGGACTGACGAAGGCTTTCTAGAAATGCCCAAATGGAAAGATGGAATCTGCAAGGTCGTGTTTTGGGCACCTCGTGAGAACAACCAGGAATTCACGCTGACTTACGACTCAGCAAAGCCTGAAAAAGGCTTCCAACTGACTTCGAAACCATTCAACTAAGTCCAAGCCATGAGATACGTGCCATCGCCCCTTCTCTGCGTTCTCCCAATCTCTGCGGTGTTCATCTTCGGTTTGTCATCCCAAGCCGCCGAGAAATACGAAAACCCCACACCCTGGTCCTACCAGCGCATCACGCGTCACGCGATTCCTGCCACCATAGACACCGCGTGGCCGAAAGACGACCTCGACCGCTTCATCCTGGCTCGTCTCGAAAAGGAAAACCTCCGCCCCATCGGCGATGCCCCACGCGCCATCCTCATCCGTCGTGCGTCCTTCGATCTGCGCGGCCTGCCGCCTTCTCAAACCGAGATCGACGTCTTCCTGCGCGATCCTTCTCCCGATGACCTCGCCTTTGCCAAAATCGTGGACGCCTTCCTCCAATCCGAACGCTTCGGCGAGCGCTGGGCGCGGCATTGGCTGGATGTCGTTCGTTATGCCGACAGCGTGGGCCGCGTGTGGAATGCACCGTTTCTGTATGCCGCGCGTTACCGCGATTGGGTCATTGATTCGCTCAACGCCGACAAGCCCTACAACCGCTTCGTCGCCGAGCAGATTGCCGGAGATTTGATGCCTGCAAAGACCGTGCTTCAGCGCCGTGATCAAATCGTCGGCACCGGCATGTTGGCGCTCGGCAGCATGAACGTCCAGGAGGGCAGCTACGAGCAGCACATCCTCGATCAGGTCGATGACCAGATCGACGTCGTCTCCCGCGCCTTCCTCGGCATCACGATCGCCTGCGCGCGCTGTCACGATCACAAAACAGAGCCGGTGAGCCAAAAGGACTACTATGCGCTCGCGGGCATCTTTTACAGCAGCCGCACGCTCAGCGGCACGCCGAACCGCAACGAAGGCGTCGCGGGCGGTTACGTCAGCCCCGAGGCGCTCGTGGATCTGCCCACCGCACTCGATGAACCCGTCGGCCCGCCCACCAAGCTGCCCGCTGGTCTGCATTCGATGGATGACCTCCGCGAACTCGGCAACCCGAAGGAAACCATCCGCTACGACCACGATCCGCACTTCTGCATGGGCGTCATCGAGGGCGAGATCAAAGACTGCGAACTCGCCGTTGGTGGCGATCCCTTTGAACGCGAAGCCGCGCCGGATCGTGGCAAAATGACCATGCCCGCGCTGCCGCCGATGCCCGTCATTCCGCCGAAATCCTCGGGCCGCATGGAACTCGCGCAATGGATGACGCAGCCCACGCATCCGCTCACCTCCCGCGTCATGGTGAACCGTCTCTGGCAGCATCTTTTCGGCGAAGGCCTCGTGCGCACGCCCGATGACTTTGGCATCACCGGCGCTGATCCCACGCATCCCGAGCTACTCGATCATCTCGCCATCCGCTTCGTCGAAGGCGGCTGGAGCGTGAAGAAAATGATCCGCGTGATGATGCTCAGCCGCACCTATCGGCTCGCCACCACCGGCAATCCCGAACATCCCGACGCCGGCAACAAACTCCGCTGGCGGCAGAACCCCAAGCGCCTCGAACTCGAACCGCTGCGCGACACGCTCCTGCAACTCGCCGGGAAACTCACCTTCGACCGCCCCGAAGGCATCCAAGTCGCCGGCACCGGCGGCAAAGGCCGTCACGGCATCACACGCGGCCTGCTCAGCGTCGAAGACCCGTATCGCACCATCTTCCTCCCCGTCGTCCGCGACAACATCCCCGAACTCTTCAGCACCTTCGACTTCCCCGGCCCCACCCAAATCAAAGGCCAGCGCGATGTGACGACGGTCGCACCGCAGGCGCTGTTTTTCATGAACAACCCGCTGGTGGAGGAGTTATCAGCTGAGATCGCTGACAAAGCCGGGAAAGACACCAAAGCCATCTACAAGCTCATCCTTGGCCGCGAGCCGACTCCCGAAGAAACCGCCGATGCGCGTGAATTGGACGATCAAACGCTCGTGCAGGCACTTCTCGGCACGGCGGAGTTTCGATATGTTTTCTAAAGCCATGATCAAAGCCCTTCTGCTTCTACTGGGCGTGGTCACAGCAATGTTTGTGACCGCCTACCAAACTTGCGGCGATATTGATTTCAGGATGATCACTGGTCTTGCCACTTTCTGGATAGGTGGCCCTTTGCTTTTGATATCGACTCTGGTGGGGCTTTATCGCACCAAACAGCACGGCTGGGATGCTTGGCACCCTGCAGGTTGGATACTAATTGTGGTCGTGGTATCATTCGCGACGCAGGAGCTAAGCAGGCGCGTGCTGTATTGGGAGGAGGAACGCGCACAGGCCTACCCAGATTTAGTCGAGAACGAGCTTGAAGCGTTTCGCCAATCAAAGGGCAGGTATCCAAACACGCTTGAAGAACTGGCTCCAAAAACCCCTCCTCCCAGATTGGTTCGCTACGGAGTCTATGATGGCGAGTATGCGTTCGGCATGGAAGCGCGAGGATTGGTTTGGGGCACTTGGCACCACGATCGCAAGACCAAGAAGTGGACCTACAACGACTAATTTCATTATGATCACACGCCGCACCATCCTCCAATCCACCAGTGCTGGCTTCGGCTGGCTGGCGTTCAATGCGCTGCATCAGCAGTGGGCGAATGCCGCTGCGCCGCCGAAGACGATCAATCCGCTGGCTCCGAAGGCCCCGCACTTCACCGCGAAAGCGAAACGCGTAATTTTCATGTTCATGCAGGGCGGACCGAGCCATCTGGACACGTTTGATTACAAACCGGAACTCGCGAAGGCCGAGGAGCAGAAGATTCAGAAGTACATGGGCTCGGCGTTTGAATTCAAGCCGCGCGGCAAGAGCGGGATCATGATTTCGGATGCCTTCCCCGAGCTTTCCAAGCACGCGGACGATCTCTGCCTCCTCAACGGCATGCAGACACGCACGAACGCGCATCAAATGGCCACCGTGGCTCTGCACATCGGCAGCGAGACGTTTGTGCGGCCCTCGATGGGAGCGTGGATCGTGTATGGCCTCGGCACCGAAGCGGAGGACCTGCCCGGCTTTGTCACCATCAATCCCGTGGCCGATACCGGCGGCGCGATGAACTACGGATCGGCCTTCCTGCCCGCCAGCTTCCAAGGCACACGCCTCAGCAGCGGCGGTGGCGGCGTTCCCGATCTCTCGAATAGCCGACTCAGCGATGCGCAGCAGCGGAAGCAGATCGAATTCATCCAAAAAGCCAACCGCCGACTTCTCACGGGTGATCCAGGCAACCCCGAACTCGAAGGTGTCATTCAGAGCTACGAACTCGCCTACAAGATGCAGACCAGCGTGCCCGACGTGCTCGATCTCGACAAAGAACCGCAGCACATTCGCGACATGTACGGCCTCGACGACGGCGAAACCGAGCGCTTCGGCACCCAATGCCTCATGGCCCGCCGCATGGCCGAGAAAGGCGTGCGCTTCATCCAGCTCACCAGCACCGGCTGGGATCATCATCAGCAGCTCCGCGAAGGCATCACGCGCCAGGCCACCTCCATCGACAAACCCATCGCCGGACTCATCGCCGACCTGAAGCAGCGCGACATGCTCAAGGATACGCTCATCATCTGGGGTGGCGAATTCGGTCGCGGCAGCGGTTACGACAACGAGCCCTACAACGGCCGCGGTCACAACGGTCGCGGCTACACCATGTGGATGGCCGGCGGCGGCGTGAAAGGCGGATTCAAGTATGGTAGCACCAACGCCATGGGCGACACCGCCGAAACCGGCATCATCACCACGCATGATCTCCATGCGACGGTGCTCCATCTTCTCGGCATCAATCACGAACGCCTGACGTACCGCTATTCGGGAAGAAATTTCCGACTCACGGATGTCGCTGGCGTGGTGGCGAAGGACATTCTCAGCTAATTGCCTGAGTTATGCTTAATCTGCTCATGCCAATGCTCGATGTAGTCGAGCATTGGCATGAATGAGGCCGAGAGGCAGGTTCGGATCATGCAAACTTGGTCATGCCTGGAATTGGCATCGGACTTGGCTCAAACTTGTCGCCATATTGGAGGTTGTCTGGTGCAAGGTCCTGTTTGGAGGACAAGATGGCTAAAGCGACTCGCTCGGGAGTCTTGGCCTTCTTGGCTTCCTTCTCCTTAGCTTCAGCGGCAGGCGGCGGAGCCGGAGGTGCGTCGTCCTTCCAGAGAATTTTTTGACCCGTGTAGGCTGCTTCACGGCCCATGATGGCGATGAGTGTGGAACTCATCATACGATCACCATCATTGATGACCTCGCCTTTACGGATGGCGTTGAAGAGCGCCTGATGCTCGAGGTCGTACATGTTTTTTTCCTCACCACGCCAGCGCCAGCGTTTCTCGCCGTCAATGAAAGGCGCGGGACCTTTGCCGATAACGAGTCGGCCCTTGGTGCCCTGAATGCTGTCAAAAACCTCATTGTGGCAGCCGGTGATCTGGCGGTTGGTGAGGTGGCACAAAAGGCCACCATCCCATTCATAGGCGACGTGGAAGTGGTCGAAGATGTTGCCATCTTCGGCCTTGATCTGGCGGCCACCGGTGCCCATGGCGCTTACCGGCGGCTGATCCTTCATGGCCCAGCAAATTTTGTCGAGACTATGCACGGCTTGCTCAACGATGCTGTCGCCGCTTAACCAAGAGAAATTGTACCAGTTGCGCACTTGCCACTCGACATCGCCCATTCCTGCTGGACGGCCCGAGGCTGGCGGCATGGGTTTCACGGGGCCGGCATAATAGGTAGCCAGTATGCCGGTGATGTCGCCGATCTGTCCATCATGAAGGCGTTTGTAGCACTCGATGCGGCTGGTGGAATACCGCCAGCAGAAACCCGCCACGAGGTTGAGTTTCTTTTGTTTCGCTTTTTCGACTGCCGCCTGCGCGACGCGATATCCGGCGGCATCCACGGCCATCGGCTTCTCGCAGAAGATATGCTTACCGGCTTCAACCGCTGCGGTGAGGTGCAGCGGACGGAATCCTGGCGGTGTGGCTAGCAGTACGACATCCACGCCACAATCAATGAGCTTCTGATAAGCGTCGAGGCCCGTGAATTTTTTATCTGGCTTCACATCGACCCGATCCGGAAACTGAGTTGAGAGGTTCTTGATGCTGCTCTCGATCTGGGTATCGAACGCATCTGCCATGGCGACGATCTTTGAATTGTAGTCCGCTCCAAGAGCCTGAGCAGCCGCGCCGGTGCCGCGTCCGCCACAGCCGATGAGGCCGATCTTCAGCGTCTCATTCGAGTCTGCTTTCTGCTGAGCATGCAGGGTGCCGGTAGCGGTGAGAATGGCAGGAGTGAGGATAGCTCCGCCACTGGCATTGATGAAACGACGGCGGGAGAATGCGGATACGGCGGGATCAGACATGAGTTCGGTGTGTTTGGGAGTCAAAGTGCCCTGAAATTTCGCCACGATCGTGGCAAACCTTTCAACGAAAGGGCGGATTGAGAAAAGACGACGGTGCGGACGCGTCGCGTCAGGCATGACGCGGAATGACCTTCGTCAGCCCGGATGATTGTGGCGGCAGACCATCCACACCGGGTTCACCCAGTGGCTGCGTTTCATCACGACTCGTTTCATCATCGGGAGACGGTTGCAAAAGTGCCTGCACCAGGAGTTGTGTGTCATCCAGGAAAGTCAGACCCACACGGCGCAAAAAATCCACCTCCGACGCATGCGTATGCAGCGTAATCAGCAGGCACTCACCTTGAAACAAAGCCAGCACAAACACGCCCTCGTAGCCGAACCAGAAGGTCGCCACATCACGGTCGCCGCCGCTGGCGAAATGTGCTCGCGCATCATGCACCGATTGTAGCAGGCGCTCACAGCGGAATTCTTCAAAGGGTAGCAGATTGATGAGGATCTGGCGGCGCCAGCAGAGCAGCATGCCGTTGACCGAACCGGCGTGCTTCAGACGTTCGAGGGCGGAGCGGAGGGATGGAGTGATGGATGCAGCCATAAGATTATGCCTCCATTGAGTTGACGCGTGTGAGCAATTCGAACAACGCGATGCGCTCGCCGATGAGGGCACCTGCGCCGGGATCTTGCGCATCGGTGCCTGCGTCGAAATAGGCGAAGTTCAGGGTGAAATCCACCTCCTGCAGCGTGCCACACCATGGCGGCCCTAGTTCGAGACACTCGCCGATCTTTAGACCAAAGTGCCGCAGCCCTTGGAAGTCGGCAGCGTAGTTGTTCACGGCCTCCTGACCGCTGTCACTGGCCACTTGGCCGTCTTTCAGGGTGAAGAGTTGTAGGGGAAGAGGTAAAACCTCGGAATCGCTCATGAGAAAATAGGGGTGTTGCTCTTTCGTCTCAAAAAACGGCTGGCTAGGCAAGCATATTCCACGCCGTTGCCAAAAAAGGCCGCCCATCCGACCAATGTTCCATGTTCAAGATTCCCTTTCTGCGCTATTGCTTCCCTGCCCATGACTGCAACCGCCCCTAGCTTCAAAATCGGCAACGAAAAACTCATCAAGGTGCTGCCCAACGCCGCGAACCGCCTCCTCGGCCTGCTCAAGAAGCAAGGTCGGGCGGAAAATGGGGCACTGCGTGTCGCTGTCGTCGGCGGTGGTTGCTCTGGGTTGCAATACAAGATGGATCTTGTCGATGGCCCCGCCAACCGCGATATCATGGTCACCTCTAGCGACGTGCGCGTCGTCATTGACCCGAAGAGCGCCCTGTTCGTCTCCGGCTCCGAGCTGGATTACAGTGACGACATGCAGAGCGGCGGCTTCAAGGTGAAGAACCCCAACGCCGTCGTCACTTGCTCCTGCGGCGAAAGCTTCTCCGCCTGATCCAAGATGTCGAACGCCTTCGCCCTCCTCGGTCTGCCGCGTGTGGCCGCGCTCGATGCTGAAGCCCTAAAGCAGGCTTGGCTTGCCGCCAGTCGCAGTGCGCATCCCGACCAGCCCGGTGGCGATGCCACCCGCTCTGCTGAAATCAACGCCGCTTACGAAACACTGCAAACGCCTGAGAAGCGCCTCAAACATCTGCTGGAGCTCCATCAAGTCCCCTGGCGCGCTGTGCCTATCGACCATGCAATGATGGCTCTCTTCGGCCAACTCGGTCCCGTGCTGCAAAACATCGCCGCCTTCCTCAAACGCCGACAGGCCGCCAGTTCTGCCCTGGCCAAAGCCTTACTTGCCCCCGAGGAAATGCACCTGCGCGAGCAGGTGGAAGCACTCGGCACCACCCTCGATGCCGAAAGAAGCGCTTTGCTCGAAACTTTGCCCACCTTCGACGCTCACCTTAACTCCGGCGACACCGACGCCTTAGCCGAGCTGCAAATCCTCCAAGCGCGACTCTCCTACCTCGGCAAATGGCAGGCTCAGGTGCGTGAGGCACTGCTGAGCTTAATGTGAAGCCTTGAGCGTGAAGAAAACGACTACTTCACGACATGGTCATTCCCGACTTCACGATCCCGACTCTGTGCCGCCTTGGCACGGCGCACTTCCCGCATGCGGCGATAACCCACAAGCTTCTTGTGCTGCTCATCCCACAGGCGGAATGCCAGTGATTTGAGACTCACCCGAATGGTGATGGGTTTGACCTGCTGGAAGATGGGATGGGAGTTATGGCAGCGCTCCAAGTGGTAGTTCGGAATGCGTGAGCTGAGATGATGAATGTGGTGGAAGCCAATGTTGCCTGAGAACCATTGGAGCACACGTGGCAGCTTGTAGTAGGAGGAGCCTTGTAGTGCGGCGGCGGTGTAATCCCATTCATCATGCCGCTCCCAGTAGGCGTCTTCAAACTGATGCTGGATGTAGAACAGCCAGACTCCTGAGATGCCGGCCACACCGGTGATGATGGATTGAACGATGAGATAGTGCAGCGGCCCGAAGATCCACGACATCCCCAGCACCATGCCCAGCAGAGCAAGGTTCATGTACCAGACAGACCACTTTTCACGACTGTCACCCCGTCGGTTGGGAATGCGCTGTATGACCACGAAGAGAACAAAGGGAGCAATGACAAACAACACCACGGGATTGCGCGCGAGTTTGTAGGCGAAGCGTTTCCAGCGTGAGGATTCGATGTACTCCTGGATCGTCATCGTCCACACATCGCCAATGCCACGGCGATCAAGGTCGCCCGTCGTGGCGTGATGCAACGAGTGCTCCCAGCGCCACTGGTAGTAGGGGGTGAAGGTCAGCATCCCGGTGATGAAGCCGATGATGTCATTGGCCAGACGTGATTTAAAAAACGAACCATGGCCGCAGTCATGAAAGATGATGAACACACGCACCACCAGTGCCCCCGCCAGCACTGCGAGTCCTACCACCAGCCACCAGGAAACGCTAAAAGCGAAATAAATACCTAACCACAGTGCAACGAAAGGCACGAGCGTATTGACCAACTGCCAAACTGCCCGATTCATGGAAGGCTTTTGAAACTCAGCGATAATGGCTTTCCATTCCGTGACGGAAGGAAATGGCAAAGGAGGAGTCAAAAGAGAGGCTTCGTTATTCATGGTTGGTTCAAAGAGGAACGCTGGGAGGGTTGGAAAGGCCGTCAATAGATTAACCAAACAGCAGGTCTTTTCCATCATTATCAGGTTGGTAGACACGCAACGCCAAATGACCGCTCCTCTTCTCCAGCATCCAGCCTCCTGCCTGCTCTCAGGAATCGACTCCCGCCCCCTTTCATGTTCATGCTTTGTCACGAAGCGTCTCCTGCCTCGTTCCTGCAGCGCAAACCTTACCGCACCAGTTCGAGCGCCGTCGGGTAGATACCCAGAGAGGCTTTCCGAGCATCGGGCACGGTATGGAGATACTTTTTTCAGCTAAGTCAGACCAACCCGACAAAAAGCGAGCAGGCGGGCGCGGTGGAGAGTGGATGCAGAATCTTGCTGGAAGAGGGCTTTGAACCATGCTTTGAAAGTCGCACGGAGGCCTAGCCAGGTGACTTTTAGGCGATGTTTTTGAGCAAGGCGGAATACGATTTGTGCAAATTCGAAGTCGCGGTTGTGGCCGCTTCGGCTGTAGCGAAAGGGTAGGGCTAGACGGCGGCTGATGTGGCCGAGATCGAGCTGGTGGATGGCCCAGGCGTAGTCTTCGGCGGTGTCGAGGGTTTCATCGAAGGGGTGACTCTCCCAAAGGCTGCGGCGGATCATTCCCATGCTGTTGCTGTAGATGGAGCCGAATTTGAGCCCCTTGGCGCTGAGTTCGCGCCATTCGATGGCATCGCTGTAGAAGGGATCTGTGTCCCACTTGAGACTGACACAGGCAGTGCGGGGTTCTTCAAGCGCAGCGACCATTCGATCCAGAGCATCGTCATCTTCGAGGGTTGTATGTGAGCTGAGGATGAGAGCGAGATCGGTCGTCAAGTGTTCCATGCCGAAGTTCAGCACCTTGGAATGATGGTAAGGCTGATCCCAGCGGATAACCTGACCGCCAGCGGCTTTGATTAGATCGGCAGAGCCGTCGGTGCTCCCGGTATCGACACCGAGGATGACATCAGGTGGCTGTGTCTGCGCACGTAGGCGTTCCAACACACGAGGCAGAGTGGTGGCGGAGTTTTTGAAGCGAATGAGGCAACCAAGGGTCGGTGTTTTCATAAGGAGTGAAGAGGAGAATGGGGAGCGATCCAGGTGGACCAGACGAGGCGTTCTGCGTGCAGGGGTTGCAGCAGCACGAGCACGGGCTCATCGCCTGACAAGCCACGCGTGATCCTGCGCAAGGCGGTTTGCAGCCAGTAGCGGCCAGGCGAACCGTGCCGTTCGTGCAAAGTGGACCACCAGTAGAGGGTTTCGACTTCGTGTCCTGCCTTGCGCAGTCGTAACCGTCGAACCTCGCCGCCGGCAGGATGCGGCATCGGTTCATCTTGCAGGATCTCCCAGCCTGCGCCGCGAAAGCACAGCCGTGGATCATGCACTGCATGGCGATCACGTGTGCCATCGAGACAAAGCAATTGGGCCTGCTGCCCGCCGAGCACGCAGATCCGCTTCAGCACGTGGATGCTGCCATAGACTTCGACTTCAACGGCTGTCAGCGGTACATCGCGGCTGCTGAAGTTCGCGAGGATGGTGGGGATTGCGGCCAGACGCACGCTGGCATCTGGCAGCGTGCCGTACTTCGTGGCAAGGCTGTAACCGAAGGAAGCCAGCAGCACCATCCACAGCACGATGAGTCCGAATGTTTTCTTCATGCGATGCGACGGTTCCAAACGATCCAAGGACTCCATGAGGTCAAAGCGACGGCAAGCCGCACTCCCACGACGATGCTGGCGGGCAGATCGAGCAGCAGCCAGCCAAACGCTGGCGTCCAGCTCAAGAAACCCCATCCCCACGCCCAACGCAAGCGACCCGGATTGACAAGGGATGCAATCGCTAGTGTCAAGGCCAAGCCGTGAAGCACACGCATGTCTGCCAGGAGGCCGATGGCAGACACCCACAGCGCAGCAGCAAGCCAGCGCAGATTGCCATCGAGCTTCATCGAGCTTCATCGAGCCACCGAGCAAAGGAGCGCCGAGCCAAAGAATGAAGGCCAGCCAGCTGAGATAGTTGTAGGGAGAGTTGAACCAGGTGGCGACCAGTTCCTGCACATTCCAGGTCGTATAACCCAAAACGCCGAGCGTCAGCAGGAGATGGGAGCGCTGCTGATTCATGCGTGGATGCGTTTCGACTGCATGTGAGATCCCTGGGACAGTCGCGTGAGGATAGTGCTGCAGAGCATGAACATGAGCATGATCACCAACCAGCCGCCCATCTCGTGAATGGTGCCGCGTGCGGCCTCGGGGGAAGTATGCAGCCCGTAGGCGCTGATCAGGCAGATACGAAGCGTGTTCGTGAGCCAAGCGATGCAGGGCAGCGCCATGGTCCAAAGCGCCAATGCGCGTGTGGAACCGAGATGCAGCCATCCCAGGGCCGAACCGGCCACCAGCATGGCATGCAGGGAGTGCAAACCCGCACAAGCAGGCTCCACGTCGATGCTTTGTCCTGCCACGATGACTTGTACTCCCTCACGCAGAACATCAAAGCTATAAAACGCGGTTAAAAAGTGCGGCGGGTGCGCCGGGTGGCGTGGTGGTTTAAAAGTGCAGCACCTCTGGTTTAACCAGGAGGATGTTCACGAATATGGAGCAATGGAACGAGATACGACGCCGGGTATTGGTTGAGGGAGTGAGCC
>CANIBP010000037.1 GCA_947466075.1 Verrucomicrobiaceae bacterium | reverse complement strand
GCCCGCAAAACCTCCTTATCAGTCCCGACGGCCGCTGGCTGCTGTGTGCCAACATGCCCGGCAACAACGTCGTCGTATTCAAAATCGATTCCGCCAGCGGCAGCATCACGCCCCACGGAACCCCCGTCGAGGTGCCGATGGCCTCCTGCCTCCGCTGGATGGAGTGACGAAAAATCCCTGAAGTAGAACGATGCCTCTGGCTCGTAAACTGGTGCTGTGGGCATCCTGCCCGCAGTCACAGCGACCAAGATGGTCGCCGCACCAGTTCACGACCTGGAAGGATCGTTCTATAAGGCTCGTTCTACACTACCTTCACCCAAGCTTCCTATGATCCGACTCGCACCTCTTCTTCTGTGGCTCAGCATAACGGCGCAGTTACTCGCTGCTCAGAAGCTCACGAACTTTCAGCGCATCGTCATCGATGATGATGCGAATGCGGTGGAGCGGGCCGCAGCTGACGAACTGGCACTGTATGTTGGTAAGATCGCGGCGCGGAAGTTTGAAGTGATCAAAACGAGCAAGCTTGCCGCTGATGCTCCGGGCTTGTCGTTCTTCGTGGGCGATGGTGCTGCGGAGAATGCCCTCGGAGCCTCACCCAAGCCTTGGAAAACGGAGGAGTGGTTGCTTCGCTCTGTGCCGCGTGGTCTTGTGCTCGCAGGTGATGATGCAGTCGGTGATCCGTGGTCGATCAGCACGGCGGCGGGGAGCATGTTGGCGGTTTATACCTTGCTGGAGGATCATCTCGGCGTGCGCTGGTTTTGGCCGGGTGAGTTTGGTGAGCATGTGCCCGTGAATGCCGATGCGCTGGTGCCGAGACTCGATGAGCGGCGCCAGCCCGCGTTTGAGATTCGGTCGGTGCAGCTCGGCTACTCGAGCGTTTATCACACCAAGGTCTTTTCAGATGCCGCCAAGCGCTGGGCACGACGAGCGCGGCTTGGTTGGGTGAAGTCGGCGGTGTTTGGGCACAGTTGGGAGGTCGCGTTTGATTTGCGCAAAGGCGAAACCTTCAAACAACACCCGGAGTGGTTCGCGCTCGTCAATGGCGTGCGCAGGCCGCCGCAGATGTGCACCACGCACCCCGAGGTCATCGCGCGCATGGTGGACTATGTGCTGGCGGGCAAGCAAGACATCATGAACATCTCGCCGAGTGATGGCGGTGGCTTCTGTGAGTGCGAGCGCTGTCAGGCACTTGATGTGCCCGGCGTGCTGGCGTATGACAAAAAGCACGTTCAACTCAGCGATCGCATCTTCACCTATGCGAACGAGATCGCCCGCCGCGTGCGCGAGAAAAACCCGGCGAAGAGCTGCGGCATGTTCGCTTACACCTATTACAACAAGCCGCCGGTGAGGATCGCCAAGCTGGAGCCGAACCTGTATCTCTCGTTCGTGTATCAAAACGCCGCGCATCGCGATCCCGCGAACCTGCGCGAGTGGCGCGAGTCCGTCTCGGGCTGGCAAAAGCTCGGTGCCAAGATGGTCGTGCGCGAGGGCTGGGGCAATCATTACTACCACGACATGGCCTTCATCCATGATCGTCAAATCATCGACAATCTCGCCGAAGCGAGCCGTCTTGGTTTCGTCGCCGCGTATGGTGAAGGCAGTAAATCCTTCGCCACCATGGCTCCGAACTACTGGGCCATCACCCACATGATGTGGGACCCGAAACGCGATCCCACCAAGGTCATGCCCGACTTCTACAAGTCCGCCTACGGACCGGTCGCGAAGGAGATGGAAGCCTTCTTCGGAGCCTACAGTCACGCGCTGGACACCAACTGGTCCAAGCGGGATCGCGTTGTGGATGCCACAGGCATCGCGTATGCCAACGTCATCGCCGCGTGGGGGAAACTGATTCCGAATGAGGCCATCGAGGAAGCCGAGAAGCAACTGCGAGCCGCCGAAGCCAAAGCGCCCGCAGGCGAATACGCCGATCGCGTGAAGTTCCACCGCTTCGGCCATGACTACACGAAGCTCATGCTCCAACTGCTCGCGAACTACAAGCAACTCAGCGAACTCGGCGTGAAGATGCAGTTCACTTCATCTGTGAAAGCTACTCACGATGATCCCACCGCACGCGATGCCTTGCTCAAGCAAACCTACGATCTCGGAGAGCAACGCGAGCAAATGCTCCTCGCCCACCGCGACTGGGCCGGCCCCGACGAAGGCCTCTACGCTTTCACCAACGACAGCCATATCCGCCAATGGCACGCTGCGGTGAAGAAGGCGCTCGGCATCGACAAACCGAGCGCACTGACCAAGGAGACGCTCGCGGATAAGGTCACCAAGCCGGCCAAGTGAGACACCTATGCCCTGATTCCCGTCATGCGCATCGAGACCGCGTCGAACAGCTACTACGAGATCGCCATCAATCCCGCCGGCACCGTGCTGGAGATCGACCACGGCAAGGACGGCAAAGGCGTGAGTTGGACCTCCGGCGCGCAGTTCGCCGTGCATCGCGGCGACAAACAATGGAGCATCGAAATCCGCCTCCCCATCACCGGCGAAGGCTCCCGCATGATCGACCCGCTCAAAGGCATCGACGGTGCCATGTCTAAAGATTTGTTCCCCTGGCACTTCAACGTCTGCCGCCAACGCGTCCGCAGCACGACCATCGAGCGCACGGCTTATTCAGCGACGGGCAAAGACGACTTCTACGTGCCGGAGAAGTTCGCGAAGCTTTGGGGGAAGGGAAAGTGAGGCCGGGCGGAAAATTGCCGCGACGATTCATAAGCATCGAAAGGAAATGACTCGCGGCTGCTTTGATACAGTTTGGCACGAGCCATTAGCGCCTGTGCATGTCATCAGCCCTCGAACCATAAGCTCGACGAATACACTCATCGCGGCTGATTGGATTTTGCGCTCTGGGCCCGTTTCCCAGACGCTTACACAACAGAAAACACTCTCCCCCTTCCAACGCATGAAAAACGATCCCGCCGAAATGGCACCTGAGCGAACCGAATATCGGGATGAAGCGACAGGCGCTCGAGTGATCCGTCTCACCGGCGCTCCATGCAACAATCACCCGCTCTATTACCTGACGAACTCGTTCACTCCGGATGCCAAGGCGGTCGTCTTCGCTTCGAATCGGACGGGAAAATACGATTTGTTTCGGGCTGAGATCGATACGGGTGCCATTCGCCGGTTGACCGATGTAGCGGGCCTCGCGCCGTTCTCGGGGAACGTGGTCGGCAATGATGTGTATTTCACGACGAGCGACGGGAAGGCGTGGCGTCTCGACCTCGCGACGGAAGAAGCCCGCGTGGTCGCCAGTTGCGCGGGAGCCGGGTTGGGTGAGGTGACGATCAATGCGACCGGCACACACGGTTGCGCGCTGGTGACGAAGGCGGGCAAGGCGGGATTGCTCGTGTTCCAGACCAATGGAAGCGGCAGCCATGTGATCCTCGACGGAGTGCGTGCGCTGTATCATCCGCAGTTTCATCCCACCGATCCCGAGCGCTTGATTTACTCCGCCGATCCACCGGACCCGCGGCTGTGGACGGTGCGAACCGACGGACGGGACGATCGCTGCTTCTACGCCAACCGGCTCGACGAGTGGTTTGTCCACGAGACCTTCCTCGGGCGCTCGGACAAGGTCATCGTGGTATGCTGGCATCGCGGACTGCACGAGGTGGACCTGACGTCGGGAGCGATCCGGACGATTCGAGAATTCAGCTCCTGGCATATCGCGTCGAATTCCGACGGCAGCCGGATCGTGTGCGACTCGCACCTGCCGGACATCGGACTGTGTCTGGTCGATCCCGTGACCGGCGGCTACGAAGCGCTCTGTCATCCGAAGGCGACCAATCAGGGCAGCCAGTGGCGCGAGCCTCTGCCGCTACCCGCGGACAACGGAGCACCAGGCTGGGCCACGATGACGGAGAAGGTGACCGCGGAAAGCGCCTACGGCCCGCAATGGACCCATCCGCATCCCTCGTTCAGTCCGGACGACCGCTGGGTGTCATTCACCTCGGATGCGACCGGAACGCCGCAGGTGTATGTGGTCAAGGTCCCGGAGAAAGCGGCGGCGGAACGATGATCCTGCGTCATCCACGTGGCCTCCTCTGCAGAACTCAAATAGCGATCCGCCTCTCATGAAACCTATCCTCACACTTATCGCCGCGTTCGCGCTGGCAGCACTTGCAGCCCAGGCTCAGGACAAACTCAAGCTCGCCACATTCGATGTCGATGCCACGCCGCCTGTTGGCTCGACGATGGCTTACAAGGTTTGTGAAAGCACAAACGAGATGTCACTCCGCTGTCGCGGCATCATTTTGCTCGGCGCGGGCGAGCCCATCGTCCTGTGCGCGATCGATTGGATCGGCATCGCCAATGAGGGTCACGATGCGTTCCGCGAAGCGCTCGCGCAGGCCGCGGGCACCAGCGCTGGCCGTGTGGCCCTGCATGCGCTGCACCAGCACGATGCTCCCTCCTGCGATTTCGGCGCGGAAGCAATCCTGAAGGACGCCGGCCTGCCGTGCGGAAGATGGGATGGCACGTTCGCGCGCGAATTGATGAAGCGCAGTGGAGACGCGTTACGCGCCGCTTTGGCCAAGGCGCAGCCCGTGACGCAGATCGGATTCGGCGAGGCGAAAGTCGAGGGTGTCGCCTCGAACCGCCGCATCATGGGACCCAACGGCCGCGTGCGTATCACGCGCTATACGGCGGCAAAGGATCCCGCGTTGCGTGCGGAGCCGGAGGGCGTGATCGACCCGACGGTCTCGTGCGTCAGTTTTTGGAATGATGAAAAGCCGATTGCTGTGCTCACTTATTACGCGTGCCATCCGCAGAGCTATTACATGACGAATACTCCCAGCCCGGATTTCCCGGGCATCGCGCGATTCATGCGCGGACAGGGCGTGCCTGAGGCGCTGCACGTTCACTTCAATGGCGCGGGCGGAAACATCGGTGCTGGCAAATACAACGACGGCAATCACGAAAACCGCATGGTGCTCGCACAACGTCTCGCCGACGGCATGAAGCGCGCCTTTGAGCTGACGCAGAAGTCGCCACTCGCCGCAGTCGATGTCGCATGGAATGTCGCGCGCGTTGCATTGCCGCCCGCCACCCATCTGAAAGAGACAACGCTCAAGGAGGAGATTGCAAAGACCGCGGGAACTCCCTTTCTGACCGGCGCGCTCGGGCTGGCGTTCCTGCGACGATGCGCGGCAGGGCATGAGATCGAACTGCCGTGCCTTTCACTCGGCAAGGTCCGCGTGCTGCATATGCCCGGCGAGTTGTTCGTCGAATACCAGCTCGCGGCAAAGGCGCTGCGCCCCGATCTCGGGGTCTGCATGGCCGCCTACGGCGACTACGGGCCCGGCTATATCGGCACCGCGAAAGCCTACGGTGAGGGTGGCTACGAAACATCGCCGAGTTCCAGCAACACTTCACCCGAAGTGGAAGGAGTGCTCATGGGCGCGATTGGGAAATTGCTTCGGCAGTGAGGCAGGCCGTCGCTCGATCTGGCCCGTTATTGTTCTTTCACCCAACCCCGCACATCATGAATGCAATGCGCTTTGTTCAATTTTTCACCCTGTCCCTCGGTTCCATCGCCTTGCTTCTCTCTGCGTCTTCGCTCATCGCTGCGGAAGCACCCTCGCCAGCCAAACGCCTCACTGCGGCTGAACGGCGTGCCGAGGCGGAGAAGCAGGCCACGAAGGTCTCCAGTTCCGCCGACGGCACGGAGCAATTGGTCATCTGGTATCGACCGGATGAGGCGGCACCGGATGTCGCCGGCCCCAGCGTGCCACTCCTCGTGTTTCTGCACACTTGGAGCGGCGGCTTTGAACAAGGCGTATCATGGATCGCCCAGGCCAGAAAGCGCGGCTGGGCACTGCTCGCGCCGGATTTCCGCGGACCGAACAACCGCCCCGAAGCCTGCGCCTCCGAACTGGCCTCGCAGGACATCCTCGATGCCGTGGCCTTTGCAAAGAAACACGCCCGCATCGATGCCGAGCGCATCTACCTCGTGGGCGGCTCCGGCGGCGGACACATGTCGCTCGTCATGGCCACCCGCGCCCCGCAGTTGTGGGCCGGAGTGAGCGCCTGGGTGCCAATCGCCGATCTCATCGCGTGGCATGCCGAGAGCACGGCCCATCACGACGGCTATGCATCCATGGTCGAGAAATCCTGCGGCGGTCCTCCGGATGCGAAGACGGATGCCGAATACCGGAAGCGCTCCCCGCTTTTCCACCTCGCTGCGGCGAAGGATCTGCCTCTCGACATCAACACCGGCATCCACGACGGGCATGCCGGCTCGGTCCCCGTGAGCCAGTCGCTCAGAGCCTTCAATGCGCTCGCGGCAGCCAGCGGCAACACGGCACGACAAATCAGCGACGCGGACATCGCCTCCATGGTGGCGGAGCAAAAAATTCCCGCCGCGCTTGCTGGCGAGACGCAGGTGGATCCCGAACGGGTGAGGCCGGTGCTCTTCCGGCGCAGCGCCGGGCAGGCACGCGTCACCGTGTTCGAGGGCGGCCATGATTCCGAATCCGCCGCGGCCATCGAATGGCTCGCCCGTCAGCGTCGCGGCCAACCCGCCGATTTCAGCTTGGGGAAAGCGGGCGTGAAATCCGCCGTGCAGGAAGTCGCAAAGTGACCGGCTCGGGGGCAGTCCGCATCGCGGTTCACGAAATGCGGACAAACTCCACCACTCCCGCCATCCCTGCCGCTGGCCGGTCACTTTTTCTCCGAGCGCGCTATGCCATGAAGGAGGATGTCGCAGGAATGTTGCGCCGCCCGCCGGAGGAAGGCTTTGGCCGAGATGTCCACGCCGAGTGTCAGGGAGAGTGTGTGGCGGTTTGAGAAATAGATCAGACAGAGACCGAGAAGGCCCACGAAGACGCTGCGCGGATCCAGACCGCTCCGGAACAACCCCGCCCTCTCGCCTTCGTCGAGGATCTGCGAAAGATGACGGAGCGTCGGGCTCTTGGACACGGGGCGAAGGAGTTTCTTCAGATGCCGGCCCTCGTTGAGGTTTTCCCACAGGAGAAGGCGCACAAAGTCGTTGTGATTCTGGAGATACTCGAAAAATGTGGCGACGGTCTGCTCCAAAGCCTGCACGGGGTCGCCCACGGTGCCGTCGCGGTGGAACAACGAGACCTCCACGGCTTCCACCTGGTCGAAAGCCGTGCGGAGAACCTCACCGTAGATGCCTTCCTTGCTGCCGAAATAGTGGTAAACCATCCGCTTGTTTGCCCCGGCGCGGTCCACAATCTCATCCACGGCGACGCCGTCGTATCCGTGCGCGGCGAACAAATGGAGCGCGGACTGGAGCAGACGCGCTCGCACGGAAAGGTCGTCCGCTTTTTTCTTGCCGCGAGCCGGGGGGCGTGTAACCGTCCGGTTACTTTTGGGATTTCTCATCAGCTGAAGCTACCATGGCCACCTCGAAAAATGCAATCGCTTTACGGCATGAACCGAATTCCAAGACTCCAGACTCGAACCTGCATCACCCATGAAAACCACCGCCGCACTTTCCATCCTCGGCCTTGCGCTGGCCCTCGCCCCGCAGCTTTCCGCGCAGCAGCGCCTCGCTGATTTCCGCCGCGTGGTCGTCCCCGACCAAGCCTCGGCGATTCAGAAGGTCGCCGCCGACGAACTTGTGGCCTACGCCGGCAAGGTTGGCGGCAGAAAGCTGGAGATTGTTCCCCTCTCGAACTATGCCGGGGCCGCAGAGGGCTTCTCCTTTTTCGTCGGCGACGCGGTGGCCGAGAAAGTCCTCGGCGCGAAGTCCGCGCCATGGAAGGAGGAGGAATGGATGCTCAAGAGTGTGCCGAAGGGACTGGTCCTCGCCGGCGATGAGGGTCCCGGCGATCCATGGGCTCAGGCCACGCGTGCAGGGACGCTGCTGGCGGTTTACACGTTGCTCGATGACCACCTCGGGGTGAAGTGGCTTTGGCCGGGACCGTTTGGCGAGCACGTCCCCTCGAATCCGGAAGCGGTGGTGCCGCCGCTCGACCTCCGCGCCACGCCGAAGTTTTTCATCCGCTCGATTCAGTTCGGATATCCGCGCTACCACACCAATGAGTTTCGCGACGAAGCCCAGAAATGGGCGCGCCGCCAGCGTCTCGGATGGACCCGCTCGGCGACGTTTGGCCATAGCTGGTATTACGCATTCGATACCAAGAGCGGCGAGCAGAGCAAGGCCTTCACGGAACACCCGGAGTGGTTCGCGCTCTACAAGGGCAAGCGCCAGCCGCCGCACTTATGCACCACGCATCCCGATGTGAGACAGGTGATGGTGGATTACGTGCTCAACAGCAAATACAGCATCTGTCACATTTCGCCGAGCGACGGATTTGGCTTCTGCGAATGCACCGAGGAGACGAAATCCGAGACGCACAAGAAGCTCGGGCTTCCCTCCTGCGCCTCGCTCGATGTGCCGGGCTACATGACCTATGACCGCAAGAGCCTCCAACTCAGTGATCGCATCTTCACCTACGCGAACGAGGTCGCCCGGCGCGTGCGCGAAAAGGATCCGAACAAGTCGGTGGGCATGTTTGCCTATACCTATTACGCCAAACCTCCGATCCACCTCGATCACATCGAGCCGAACCTCTATCTCTCCTTCTGCTACCAATCCATGGCCTTCCGCGATCCGCAGGCGCTCGCCGAGTGGCACGACAGCGTGGATGGATGGAAGAAGTTCGGCACGAAGATGGTCGTGCGCGAGGGCTGGGGAGCGCACTACCTCCTCGATCTTCCTTTCATGAATTACGACCAGACACTCGCGAACATCGCCGAGTCCTACAGGATGGGCTTTATCGCCGGCTACGGCGAGGGGACCAAGTGTTTCGCCACCCAGGCACCGAACCAGTGGGCCATCGCCCGCATGCTCGCGGACCCTGAGCGCGACACGGTGAAAACCATGGATGATTTTTTCCAGTCCGCCTACGGCCCGGTCGCCGCGGAGATGCGCGCTTACTTCGAGACTTGGAATCAATCGCTGAACGAGAACTGGTCGAAGCGCCGCAAGGTGATGGACACGCCCGGATTCACCTACGTGAATGTTGTCAACTCCTGGGACATCACCATGCCGCCCTCGGTCGTCGAGAAGGCCGGGGTCCATCTCAAGGCGGCCGAAGCGAAAGCCCCTGCCGGGGAATACGCCGATCGCGTCGCGTTTCACCGCTTTGGTTACGAATACTCAAAGGTCGTGCTGGCCACCGTGGACTGCTATCGCCAGCTCGCGGAGTTGGGCGTCGATCTGGAGTTTTTCAAACTCGCGGTGCCCGTGCCGCGCAAGGACGACGCCGAGAAACAGCGCCTCCTGAAGCGGGCATATGAACTGGGTGAGGAGCGGGAGAAGATGCTCCTCATGCACCGCGATTGGGCCGGCCCGGATGAGGGGCTCTATGGCCAGACGATCGACAGCAAGAACCGCCTGTGGCACTCGGAGGTAAAAAAGGAACTGGGCATCGACAAGCCGAGCGCCGTCAGCATGTCCACGCTCCAACCCGACACGGTCACCACGCCGAAGAGAAAATAGCTTTTCAAACACAAAATCATAATGAAACACACGCTCGCTATCACCGCCCTGCTGCTGACTTCACTGGCCGCACTCCACGCTGCCGATCCACAGGCGCTCAAGCAATACAGGCGCGTCGTCATCGCCGATGATGCACTGCCGGTGCAGCGTGCGGCGGCGGAGGAACTCGCGACTTATGCGGGCCGCGTGGCGCAGCAGAAGATCGAAATCGTCACGCTGGGCAAGCTCGCGCCCGAGGCGCCGGGTCTGTCGTTCTTCGTCGGCGACGGCGCAGCGGAGCGTGCGCTCGGCAAATCACCGAAGCCGTGGAAGAGCGAGGAGTGGATGGTCCGAACGGTGCCCACGGGCCTCGTGCTCGCGGGCGAAGACGGCCCGGGGATTGCGTGGACGAACAGCACCCGCGCGGGAAGCATGCACGCCGTTTACACTTTGCTCGAAGAGCATCTGGGGGTGCGCTGGTTCTGGCCGGGTGAATTCGGCGAGCATGTGCCGGTGAAGCCCGACGCGAACGTGCCGCCACTCGATCTGCGGCGCACGCCGGCCTTCGAGATTCGCTTCATCCAATTCGGCTACATCGGCGGCTACCAGACGAAGTCATTCTCCGATGAATCGCGCAAATGGGCGCGGCGAACTCACCTCGCATGGGTGCGCTCGGCCGTCTTCGGCCACTCATGGGGGACCGCGTTCGAGACGGCCAAAGGCGAAACTTTCAAGCAGCATCCCGAGTGGTTCGCGCTCGTGAACGGCAAGCGCCAGCCGACGCAGATGTGCTCCTCGAACCCCGAAGTCATCGACTACATGGTGGACTATGTCCTCAAGGGAAAGCAGGACATCGTGAACATCTCGCCCAACGACGGCGGCGGCTTCTGCCAGTGCGAACGCTGCCGCGCGCTCGATGTGCCCGGCATCCTCGCCTACGACAAAAAGACTCCGCAGCTCAGCGACCGCGTCATCACCTACGCCAATGAAGTCGCACGCCGAGTGCGCGAGAAGAATCCGGCGAAGGGCTGCGGCATGTTCGCCTACACCTTCTACCACCAGCCGCCGGTGAAAATCGCGAAGCTCGAGCCGAATCTCTACATCTCATTCGCCTACCAATGCGCGGCGCAACGCGACCCGCAGAATCTGCGCGAATGGCGCGAGTGCGTCACCGGCTGGCAGAAGCTGGACGCGAAGCTGGTCGTGCGTGAAGGCTGGGGCGGCCATTTCCAAGTCGATCTGCCATTTCTCCATCCGCAGCAGATCATCGCGAATCTCGCCGAGGCGAGCCGGCTCGGTTTCATCGCGGCCTACGGTGAAGGCAGCAAATCATTCGTGACACAGGCGCCGAATTTCTGGGCGCTCACGCACATGATGTGGGACCCGCAGCGTGACTCCACGCACCTCATGCGCGACTTCTACGAGTCCGCCTACGGCCCCGTGGCGAAGGAGATGCAGGCGTTCTTCGAAGCCTACGAGCACGCCCTCGACGCAAACTGGTCCAAGCGCGACCGCGTCGTGGACTCCACTGAGATGGCGTATGCGAACATCCTGTGCGCGTGGGGCAAACTCATCCCGCAGGAAGCCATCGAGCAAGCCGAGCGGCACCTGAAGGATGCCGAGGAAAAAGTGCCCGCCGGCGAATATGCCGACCGCGTGAAGTTCCATCGTTTCGGCCAGGACTACACGCGCACGATGCTCGGCCTGCTCAACGCATACCGCCGCCTCGCGGTGCTCGGAGTGAAGATGGGCGAATTTACCAACGTTGTGCGGCTGCTGAAGGAACCGCTCGTGGACTCCCCCGCCGAACGCGACGCGCTGCTGCGCGAAGCCTACGAACTCGGCGAACGTCGCGAAGCCATGCTCCTCGCCCACCGCGAATGGGCCGGCCCCGACGAGGGCCTCTACGCCTTCACCAATGAAATCAAGACCCGCCAGTGGCACACCGCAGTGAAGCGGGAATTGAAAATCGACAAAGCAAGCGCAGTGACGAAGCAATCCTTGAAGTAGAACGACGCCACTGGCTCGTAAACTGGTGCTGTGGGCATCCTGCCCGCAATCACAGCGACCAAGAAGGTCTCCGCACTAGTTCATGACCTAGAAGGCTCGTTCTACAGCCATCTCCAATGATCCGATCCCTTCTTCTCCATTTGTGGCTTGTTTCGACCTGCGCGTTCGCCCAGGAGCGCGTCCCATGGACCACTTCGCATATCCAGGGCACGCCGGAGCCACCGCCGCCTTATGTCGTCGAGCGGCTTTACCCTGGGATCACTTTCAAGAATCCGCTCGATGTCGTGCCCTTGCCGGGCAGTGATCGGTTGATCGTGCTGGAGGAAACGGGGCGGATGTTTTCCTTCGTTCCCGGCTCCGACAAGGCCGATATCTTTGGCGAACTTGCCGAGTTTGATCGCGAGATCGCTCGTTCGTATGCACTCACGTTTCATCCGCGCTTCAAAGAGAACCGCTTCGTCTTCACGTTGTTCAGGCAGGACTTGAAAGGTGAGGATTTCCGCGACAACGGCTCACACATCGTGCGCTTCCGCGTCACTGATGAATCTCCGCCGAAGCTTGATCTCAGCAGCGCGAAAGAGATCATCTCGTGGCGTGCCGGTGGTCACAATGGGGGCAACTTGCGCTTTGGCCCCGATGGCATGCTCTACATCTCCACAGGCGATGGCACCAAGCCTGACCCGCCGGATTCGAGCGTCACCGGGCAGGACATCAGCGACTTGCTTTCGAGCGTGCTGCGCATCGATGTCGATCATCCCGAGGCAGATCGCGCTTACAGCATTCCGAAGGACAATCCTTTCGTCGATGTGCCGAAAGCGCGTGGTGAAGTGTGGGCCTACGGGCTGCGCAATCCTTGGCGCATGAGCTTCAACCCGAAGAATGGCGAGCTGTTCGTGGGCGATGTCGGATGGGAGTTGTGGGAGATGATTTATCGCATCCAGCGCGGTGGCAACTACGGCTGGAGCATTACCGAGGGGGGCAAGCAAGAGGTGCGGCCGGATCGCCTGCGCGGCCCCTCGCCGATCCTGCCGCCGCTCGTCGCGCATTCGCATGAAGAAGCGGCGAGCATCACCGGCGGCGAGTTTTATCACGGCGAAAAGCTGCCTGAGCTGAAGGGCGCGTATCTTTACGGCGACTGGCAGATGGGCACCTTGTGGTCGCTGCGCACCGAGGGCGACAAAGTCACCGAGCATCGCGAACTGGCGCGCAGCTCGCTCATGCCAGCGGGCTTCGGCATCGATCACGAGGGCGAGTTGATCATCGCAGACCACAGCGGCGGCGGCCTGTGGCGATTGGCAAAAAATCCGCGCTCAGGGCAGAACTCCGACTTTCCGCGAAAGCTCAGCGAAACCGGACTCTTTACCGATACGCTAAAGCAATCACTCGCGCCCGGTGTGCTGCCGTATGAGATCAATGCCCCGCGCTGGGCCGATCACGCGACCGCAGAGCGCTGGGCTGCTTTTCCTGATCAATCCGGCGTCACCGTCGCCAGTGAATCCAAGGGCGTGGTGCTGCGTGGCCACTGGGGATTCCCTGCGGGAGCCGTGCTCGCGAAGACTTACTCGCTCGACATGGAACGCGGCGATCCCGCCACACGTCGCCGCATTGAAACACAGATCCTGCACTACGACGGCAGCCTCTGGGGCACCTATAGCTATCGTTGGAACGCCGCACAAACCGACGCCGAACTCGTGCCGAAACAAGGCGACGAAACCACCTTCACGGTGAAGGACAAAGCCGCACCGGGCGGCGTGATGCAACAGCGCTGGCGCTTCTACAGCCGCAGTGAATGCGCGCGCTGCCATACGCTGATGAATGACTTCGCGCAGAGCTTCAGCGCGCTGCAACTCGACCGCAACACAGCGCAGCATCAAGGCGATCAACTCGATGCCTTCATACGTCTCGGCCTCACGCCCGCAGAACCACGTCTCGCTGATCCGCATGGCACAGTGGGCAGTCTGGAGGTCCGCGCTCGCAGTTATTTGCATGTGAATTGCAGCGTCTGCCATCGCTACAACAGCGGCGGCGGCGTGCCCAGTTACATGAACATCGATGCGGTGCTCAAAGAGTCAAAACTCATCGACACCAAGCCCGTGCAAGGTGATCTCGGCCTGCCTGATGCACGAGTCATCGCCAGCGGTGATCCCGCGCGCAGTGTGCTGCTTTATCGCATGGCCACCGCCGGTCGCGGGCACATGCCCTACCTCGGCAGCCACCTTGTCGATGATCGCGGCCTGCTCGTCGTGCGCGATTGGATCGCCAGCATGGGCAACAAGGCACGCGACCTCACCGCCGCCACCATCGCCCAGCGCAAAGCCGAAGACCAAGCCCTCACCCAACTCCAAGCAGGCGACAGCACGCAACTCGACCCACTCCTCGCCACCAACAGCGGTGCCCTCAGCGTGCTCTTCGCCATCCTCGACGGCAAACTCAGCGCCGACCTCCGCGCCCAAGCCATCGCCAAAGGCAGCGCCCTCACCGAGCCGCTGCGTCGCGATTTGTTCGAGCGCTTCCTCCCTGAGTCACAACGCCGCAAAGTCCTCGGCCCCGACATCAAACCCGACGCTCTCCTCGCCATCAAAGGCAATGCCACACGCGGCAAGACCTTGTTCTCCGGCGTCTGCATCGCCTGCCATCGCGCCAACGGAGTCGGCATCGACTTCGGCCCAGACCTCAGTCACATCGGCACGAAATGGAACCACACCGCCATGCTGGAGCAGTTCCTCACACCCTCCAAGGTCATCGACCCGCAATGGCAACTCACCACGCTCGAACTCAAGCACGGCGAGAGCAAAGTCGGCTTCATCGCCTCCCGCAGCGACACCGAACTCACATTCAAAATGGCCGGTGGCCTCACCGAAAAAATCTCCGCTGCTCAGATTGCCAAAACCACCACAGCGCCTGTTTCCATGATGCCTGAGGGCTTGCTGCAAACGATGACAGCTCAAGAGGCCGCAGACTTGCTGGAGTATTTGGACTCGTTGAAGTAGTGCGGACCAATATTCACAGCTCACTGCACAAACAAAAACTGCTGACCGTTCAGCAAAGCGAAGACGAGGTCCTCAATGCCCACGTCGGCGAGACGGGAGCGTTCGAACACAGTGGGTTTGCGAGTGAGCAGCGTCAGGTAAACGGCTTCGACGGGATCGGGGGCGTTTCGCTGGGAAAGGGTGAAGGCGCTCCACGGCTGGAGGATACGCGGAATGAGATCGCTGTTCATCATTTGAAGCGCCTGTGTGATGGAGGCATCGGTGCTGGCGTTTTCGATGACCTCACGGTCGCTCTGGCCGAACTCGCGTAGAAAGTGGCCGTTGGGCGCGGGTTGGTCCAGTTCGGAAGCTCGCAGGTAGGATGTGGCGGTGCCGAAGCGGTGCTTGAAGTAGGCCTCACGGGTTGATTCAGGGATGCTCCAGCGTTTTTCTTCGACGCTAAAGATGTCTCGCCATTTTGAGACATCGCGGAACTCGCTCCAGACTTTCTCCAGCAGATCGCTGTTTTGCATGCCGGCGTCTGGGCCGTCGAGGTGTGCGACAAACCGCTTCTCCTTCTCGGCTAGCTTCTTGGCGGCTGGAATCATGATGTGCGTGCGCACGGCGCCACGCTGATTGTTTTCCACCGCCGTCATCTGTTGGCCGATCTGCTTCACGCGTGCTTTGTCGTCAGCGGCACGCGCGGCTTCGAGTTCCCCTTGCAGACGCTGTGTGGTCTCAGCGTTCTGCACATAGGTGGCGGCAGCGGCTTTGACTCCTTCAAAGACCTCTTCGGAGGTCATGAGGCGCTGAGAGAGCACAGCGTCGCGTTCGATGGAGCGGCGGCGCTTCAGATAGTCATGCACGATGCGGTGCGGCAAGTCGGGCGTTGGATTGATCAGCGTGACGAGACTGTCCCATGTCTGCTCGGCGGTTATGCGGCGTAAGATGGGGCCGGTGAAGTGGCTGGTGTCTCCAGCGGCGATTTCTTGGCGAACGCATTCGGCCTGGTAGGCGCGGGTGTTCAGCAGCGTGCGCAAAAAGGCCTTCATGTCATAGCGCAGTGCCTTCATGTGGCTCTCCAGCTCGACTTGCAGGGCGGGAATGACCGGCACGGAGCTTTCCATGATTTCATCAAGCGGTTCGATGTTGGCGAGGCCGAAGAGCCGTTTCCACAAGCGGTTCACGATCACGGTGGTGAAGCGCGGATTCTCGGCAGAGGTGGCCCAGGCAGCGAAAGTATCGAGTTGAGCTTCTCCAGTGGCTAGAGATGGCACTTTGCCAAACATGACGCCCGGCTTGATCTCCTCGTGCGGTTTGGCGTCGGAGTATTGGTAGTCGTGCGGCAGTTTCAGCGGCAGACCGGTCCACACCATGCCGGCGTAGTTTTGTGGGCTGAGCGAGTTCTCGATGGTAGGTCCCATCTTCGACCGCTCTGGGCCTTTATAGGGACCGATGAGAGTCACGGCGGCGCGGAAGACGGGAATCTTCTTGTAGTGACTGAACTCATTGCCGTGCGTGAAGGCCGCCATCTTATAGAAATCCATCTGCGACCACTTATCGAAGGGATGGTTGTGGCACTGCGCGCACTCAATGCGCGTGCCGAGGAAGATGCGCGTGAGGTTGGCCAGATTGTCCAGTGGCATGCCGGTGTCCCGCAGGTAAAAGGCAGTGCCCGGCACATTGAAGATGTCGCCACGTGCGGCGAGCATCTCGCGCACCCATTGGTCGTAGGGCTTGTTCGTGCGCAGTGCCTCGCGGATGAGATCACAAAACACCGCGTGATGCCCACGCCGCGTGAGCTGCGACTGCGCCCGCAGCACATCCGCCCAGTAGTTGAACCAATGCAACGCATAGCCATCGCTGGCCAGCAGGCGGTCAATAAGCACCGCGCGTTTGTTTTCAGCGCGATCGTCCAAAAAGGCCCGAGCCTCCTCCAACGTCGGAATGCGCCCGATCACATCCAGATACACGCGACGAATAAAAACCTCATCCGAGGCTGCGGCGTTCGGTTTAAGGCCCTTTTTCTGCCAATGCTCTGCCAGAGCAGCGTCAATGCGCGAGGTCGCATCCTCCGCGTGAAGCGTGACGAGGTTGGCGAGTAGGATGATCAGAAAAAAGCGAAACATGAGTGGAGCTATACGAGAGGAAGGATGTGCATGTTTCCGGTCCTGTGGAAGGAGTTGCCGCCGTCCAAACATCCCACTGATTCAGGACGACCACGGATTTTCTGACTTTGCATTCCAATCCATGGTCGCCCTAAATCTGTGGCACTTTGCACTGCCAGGACCTCTTTAGCCTGAGCGTAATCGCGTTTACTTTAGTGGTGCGAGGAAGTTCGTGAAAAGGAGGCAACTCAGGTTATATGTGGAGAGCGACCGACTCTTCCCATCGCCGACTCTTCCCATCGCCGACTCTTCCCATCGCCGACTCTTCCCATCGCCGACTCTTCCCATCGCTAACCATGAGCACTAACAGCAACGACGAAACCGCACGCCGTGCGTATTGGACTGAACAGATGGAGGCGGGCTATGCCATCGTGCAGAAGCTCATCGAGTTTCCGGTGAACGAATGCGGCGAACGCTTCGCCTCCATTCCCGAAGCTGCTGCCGCTGCGAATGTGGAGATGCTGTTCTCCACTAGCAAGATCGCGGGTGATCTGGATCGCGTTTACTTCCTGCGCGAAAGCCTCGTGCGCGATGTGATCACAATCGGTCGCGAGATGAATGAGCGCGGCTGGGTCTTGAAGATCGAGGACTGCTTCCGCTCGCTGGACATGCAGCGGCAGTTGGTGCGCAAGCCATCGGTCTTCGACAACGTGCTCAAGAAGACGATGTGGGAACTCGGCGGCGAGATCCCAACGCCTGAGATGATGTTCCGCCGCGCCATCGTGCTGACGGCCAACATGCCGAAGATCGGCGCACACATGTCCGGCTCAGCCATCGACATCTCGGTGTTCAATCGCGATGACGGCACGGAGGTGTGGCGTGGCTATCCGTATCTCGAAATGAGCGAGTGCACGCCCATGCGCTCGCCCTTCGTCGCGCCTGAGCATGTCGCCACCCGGCTGGATATTTGCGCCATGATGGAGAAGCACGGCTTTATCCACTTCCCCTTCGAGTTTTGGCATTTCGACAAAGATGATGCCGGTATGCACATCCTCACTGGCAATCACGCGCCGTGTCGCTTTGGGCCGGTGAACTGGGATCCGATCACAAATGAGGTGACGCCGGTCGAAGATCCGCTCGCACTGCTCAATCCGCTGTCAGTGATCGAGAGCGAGATCGCGGCGGCGCTGGAACGGGTGGCGTAGAACGATGCCTCTGGCTCGCAGACTGGTAGTGGGGGCATCTTGCCCGCACGCAAGCGACCGAGACGGTCGCTCTACGACTCAACGACCTGGAAGGATCGTTCTACAAGTTCCCGAAACACCTTCACATGCGGCAGCTCGAAGCGGCCCTGCCTTTGCAGCAGAACAAGGTCTTCGTGGCCGAAGAGCCGACTCACATCGAGCCAGATGAGCTGGGGTTGGCCACGCTTGGGCACCAGGGGCTTCACTTCGCCTGGGGCCAGCAAGGCGACTCCGAAGCCCATGGCGACATACTTGGTGATCATCGGCACGCGCGAGGCGCTGATGGCGATGTTGAGCTGGTTGAGCACACCGGCATTGGCAAAGGTGAGATCGACCTGCGAGCGGTCGGATGTGTCCTCGCTGCTGAGCACGAGCGGATGCTGAGCGATCTGTTTCACCGTCAGCTTTTTCGCTGTGGCTAAAACGTGATCCGCCGGGCAGAGCAGGTAAATGGGGTAACGCGTCAGCCGATGCAGGCTCAGGGAAGTCGGCAGTGTATCGCCGGTGGTCATGCCGATGATGGCGATGTCGGACTGTCCGGCTAGCAGTGCTGCGAGGGCTCCGCGCGAGGGGCGTTCCATGAGTCGGAGGCCTACGTTGGGAAATTGTTTGCGATAACGCGTCACGGGATCTGGCAGCGCGTCATTGAGCACGCCTGCGGGCGCAGCGACGGTGAGTCTGCGCGGGGCTTTGCCTTGCCGGTCATCGAAGACCGAGCGCAACGACAGGAAGCTCTCGACCATCGGCTCCGCCATCTCGACGAGCAGGCGTCCGTCCTCCGTGAGCACCACCTGCTGGCCTTGCGTATCGACCAATTGCACGCCGAATTCCTCCTCCAGCGCCCGCACCTGCCGCCAGGCTGAGACAACGGACATCTTCAGCTCGGCAGCCACGGCGGAGAAGGTCTTCTGACGCGACAGCTCCACCAGAGCACGGAGCTGACGGAAGCGGAGTTCTTTGAAAAAGCGGCGGTCGGTTTTCATGGCGTGATTTTAGCCTGAGCGTAAACAACTTTACTTTATTAACAGCGAATAGCTCGCACAAATCCAGCCGCTGCGAGTGTATTCTTCCTCAATCTCAATGAATCGCCTTCTCCCCGTTCTCGCTCTCGTCCTTGCGCCGCTGCCCGCGTTTGGCGGCGGCGATGTCTCGATTACTGAACTGCCGGACCGCATCCAGGTCAAGGTCGGCGATCAGGTCTTCACCGAATGGCGGCACAAGGAATGGGTGGCACCGTATCTCTATCCCGTCATCGGACCCAACGGAGAGAATGTCACGCGGCACTACCCGATGAAGGATGGCATGCCGGGCGAAGATCCCGATCATCCCTGGCACCGCTCGATCCGCTTTTCGCACAGTGATGTGAATGGCTTCAACTTCTGGTGGTCGCCCGGCAAGGAGAAGGCAGGACACACGACGGAGGTGCGGCTGGAGAAGATCGAGAAGATGACTTCAGGGAAGACTGGCGAAGTGATCCTCTGGAATCAGTGGCTCGGCGATGGGAAGCTCGTGCTGCGCGAGAAAGTGCGACTGGCATTCATGCCGCTGGAGAACCGGCAGTTGCTGATGGATTACGACGTCGAGTTGCAGGCCGCCGACTCACCCGTCATCTTCGGCGACAAGCGCGATGGAGGGCTGCTGGTGCGGGTGGCGGGAACGATGAAGGTCGAGGACGAGAAGGGAAACAAGGGCAACGGCGCAATCTTGAACAGTCGTGGCGATAAGAACGCTGAAGCCTGGGGCAAGCGGGCCGAGTGGGCTGATTACTTCGGACCTGATGCGAGCGGCAAGACCGTTGGCATCGCGATCTTCGATCAGCCATCGAACCTGCGTTTCCCGACGCACTGGCACGCCAGAACTTACGGCCTCATGACCGCGAACCGCTTTGGCACGGATCATTTCAAGGGCAACTACGGCGATCACAAGACGGTGATCTGCGCGCCGTCCAAAGGCGCGAACTGTGCGGCCTGCGCATCGCACTCGGGCGACTACACACTGGCTGCGGGCGCGAGCATCAATTTGCGGCACCGGTTCTATTTCCATCACGGTGATCCGCAGAGCGCACAGGTCGCGGCGCGATACAACGACTATGCGTCTGACACAGTCTCCATCGTGATACGCATGAAGGTGATGTTCCAGGATCGAAAATGGAAGGAACTCCTCGAGCAGTTCGGCGCCGAGGACTTCGCATCGTGGCCCGCTGACTCAGCCAAGCAGGGAGGCGAGGCGTTGCAGCTCCGTGGTCAGACTTACTCCTTCACCAAGGATGGCCCACACGCCGAAGCCGATCTCCTGGCCGCGCTCAAGCTCGCTCCACGCAATGAGGCCGCCCTGTTGCTGCTGGGCGAAAACTACGTCAACAACCTCAACGACGAGGCAAAGGCCATCGCGGCGTATCGACAAGTGATTGAGATCACAGGTGCGAACAACATGGGTTGGCAGCCGCTCACCGCCACCGTCAGCCTGGCGAAACTCTACACGGATCAAGTGAAGCTGGATGCCGCTCTCGAACTGCTGAAACCCTACGGCGACCTCAGCCAGCTCCCGGCCACCTGGCGTATCAGGCTCCTGCGCAGCTATGGTCATCTTTACGCGGCTCAAGGGAAGGAAGCTGAGTCGATGGCCAAGTTCCGCGAGGCTTTGAGTCTTGAAACACAACCCTAAACTCTCCCCAAACATGACGACCCGACTAATCACTGCTGTTCTCGCCACGCTCGCGATCTTTGTCGCTTCAGCATCCGGCTCTGATGTGGATACATCGCTCACCACGATGCGTGAGCTGGCCAAGGAGCGAAAATGGAGTGAACTGATCGCACAGTTCAAGGATGAAAACATCGCCGCGTGGAAGGACGTTCCGGCCAAAGCCACCGAGGCTCTCAGTTTGCGGGCGAAAGCGTATGGCGCGCTAAAGGATGGAGCGAAGGCAGAGCGGGATCTGAAACTGGCCGTCGAGATGTCTCCGAAGAGCGGCGAACTCTGGCATGAACTGGGCACGCTCTATGGCGGTCTCCTGGCAAACGAGGACCAAGCGTTAGCCGCCTATAACCGGGCCTTCGAGTGCGCGGGTAAATCCATGAGCTGGCTGCCGATCAGCGCGACCATCAATGCGGCATCGATTCTTCACCAGCAGGACAAGCCGCGGGAAGCGCAGAAAGTCATGGAGCGTTACGACAGCTCCGACCTTCTGGCCATGGCTCCGGTTTGGGGCGATAAGATGCGGGCAGTGAATGAGAAGATCGCGGACAAGCTCAGTTCCTCGCTCCTGGTGATCGCTGACAAAGGCCAGAGTGCGCATCAAATCGTGCTGCCGGACACGTTTCCGACGCCTGCGATTCAGGCGGACCTGCAACAGGTGGCGCGATTGCTCCAGACGGCTTTCAAAGCCAACGGCGCGGAGTTACCGATCGTGACGGAAGCCGCCCGCGATGCCGCCAAGCCGGGCATTTACTTGGGTGCCACCGCTTTAGCTCGTAGTCACGGAGTGGCGTGCAAAGGTTGGAGCTATGTCCACAAGGCCGTCGGACGCGATCTCATCATCGCGGGCTGCGATGAATCGGCGCCAGGCAGGGGAGGGGATAACCCACAAGGTTCAGGCTTTGACCGAATCGGCACCGCAAAGGCAGTGACGGACTTTCTTCAACAGTATGTGGGCACGCGCTTCCTATTTCCTGAGCAAGGCGGCTTCGCTCCGCTGGCGAATGTCGCCAAAGTGGATCTGCTCAACACACCCACCATCGAGTATCTGCCCACGCCGAGGATTTCCGTGCCGCCGGATCTCGATGTGAAAAAGACGCCGGTTCTCGATTACGACATCACCTGGCCTCCGGTAGTGAGCTTTTATCATCTGTCGCAAAATCGCTTTCCCACCATCGACTCCACCTTCGGCGGACACACCTGGCATCGCGCGGTCCCCTCCACTGAAGCCGACTTCGCCAAGCATCCTGAGCGTTTCGCGCTGCTCGGCGGCAAGCGCCAGATCACAGGAGGCGAAGCCCAGATTCAGTTCTGCATTTCCAATCCCGAAGCGCAGGAGCTGCTTTATCAAGACCTCGAAAAGCACTTCAAGATGGGCTTCCAAAACGTGGACCTCGGGCAGCCCGACGGCTTTCGTGGATGCGAGTGCGAGGCTTGCACCAAGCTCTTCGGCACCGGCTCGGACTGGAGCGAGAAGATTTGGATTCTCCATCGCAACCTCGCCGAACGCGCTCACAAGGCCTTTCCTGATCGCACCATCACGCTCTCGGTCTATGCGATCACCGAGACCCTGCCCAAGACCTTCAACTCCTTCCCTCCCAACGTGCGGCTCGGGATGTGTGGCACTCGCGATCACGAACTGGCCGCATGGCGGAACTTTGGCGCGCCGCAGGGATTCGCCACCTATCTCTACTACTGGTGCCCGAACATGATGCCGCGTTACTTCCCTTTTAGAACGCCCCTTTATGTGGAGAACGCGGCGAAACGACTGATGGCGGCCAATGTTCACTCCATCGCGCGCGACGGCAATGGCGGTATCGCCTACGGACTGGAAGGACCGACCTATTACACCATGGGCCGGATGTTCGATGGACCTGGCGCGCACACGGCCAAGAACCTCGTCATCGAGTATGTCAGCGCCGCTTTCGGCAAGTCGGCTCCTGCGATGATGAGCTTCTACGATCAGCTCTTCAACTCGCTGGAAATCTATTCGCGTTACATGGCCACTCGTGAGGACGGCTGGAGTTTTGTGGACATGTATGGGCGCGGTCACAAGCACCTCTCCAGCCCAGAGTCGATCATTGCCTTTCTGTATCCCGTGGAACTCATTCAAGGCATGGAGAAGCAGCTGGCCCTCGCCGAGAAAACCGAGGCCAGTCCCAAGGTGCAGACCCGCCTCGCGCTTGTGCGCGCTGAGTTTGAATACCTCAAAGGCGTGGTCACTACCGTCCATCTCTACAACGCCTACCAGATCTCGCCCGACGCAGCCTCGATGGACCGCCTGCTCAACGCCATCGATGCCAGAAGAGCCACCATCGACCAACTCTTCGCCAAGGGCAAGGGACTCGCGGGTTGGCCCTTAACGCTCTTCCCGCCCACCGGTCATAGCGCCGACACTTTGAAGCTCAAGCATGATGGCTACCAGGAGCCCTACAAAGACTCGTTCTTCAACTGGGACACCGCTGCCAAACGCAACGCGCCGCTGGCCAATGCGAAGCGCATGAATGCACAACTGGCGAAGGCAGCCGTGGCGATGGATTCACCGCAGTGGGACAAAGTCCAGCCACAGACATTCGAGGCCACGCAAGTCCGCGCGATGTATGATGACAAGCAGCTCTATCTCCGCTTCGACAGCGACCTGCCGCCAAATGCCACTGCCGAGTCCATCGAGAAGGAGCGTGTCGAAGCCTACCTGATGCCGGCTGCAGGCTCGAAGGTGACCTTCAAGTTCAGCGCCGGACTCAAGCCCGACTCGCGCACTCAGGCGGCACGCGGATTGATCGAGGACATGATGAATCTCGGCTACGGCAAGTTTGATCCCTTGTGGAAAACGGACTGGACGCACAGCGCAGTGCACGATGCCAAAGCCAAGCGCCTCAGTGTGATAATGACCATCCCTCTGCGCTCCATCCCACCCGCCCCCGTGAAGCCAGACCAGAATTGGTTTGTCAATTTCCAGCGCACGAGCCCCGCCGGAGTTAGTGCATGGTCGATGATCCCAGGCGGCGCTGGCATCGAAGACCCGCGCAGCAACGGGGAGCTGTCCTTCAACAGTGATGGCTCATCTGCTTCGTCAGGCTCTCATCCGCTGAAGATCATTCGCGAGAAGAGCTACCGGGATACATTTGAAACGCCAGCGGAATGGAAAGCCCAGATCGCCAAGGGACCAACCGTTGCCTTGACCGACTGGCGTTTCCGTGCTGATCCCACGGAGGTGGGGGCGAAGGACGAGTGGTTCAAGTCATCGAGCTATGCAGAGACCGATTGGCTGCCCATTCAGGTGCCGACCTTCTGGGAGGAGACCGAGGCAATCGGCAAGCTGCTGGGCGAGGGCTGGTATCGCGTGGCCTTCACGATGCCTGCTGCCTCCCAAGGCAAATCGCTTCGGCTTATGTTCGCCGGCGTGGATGAGCAGGCCTGGGTCTATCTCAATGGCAGGCAGATCGGCGAGCACTCCGAGAAGTCGGAGAAGAAGGCCTTCACTGCCTTGTATGATGAGCCGTTCATTGTCGAGGTCCCGGCCGATCAACTCAAAGCAGGTGTGAATGTGCTGCACGTGCGCGTGCATAACAAGGTCGGTGCCGGTGGCATCTGGCGTCCGGTTCATGCGTTGGAGACGGTTCCGACCAAGTAACTTCACTCGCAGTTCAGGCGTCAACACCTGAGGTCGTTCGCACAGCTGCCTTTCCCGAGTCATCCAGCCCATCAAACTAATCACCATGAACCGACGCCACTTCTTCCAAACCGCAGCCGCATCCTGGCTCCTTCCTCTCTCGCTCTTGCTGCCGCATTCGCTGCCTGGGCAGGCCGCGCCAGCTGCTACCGTGGAGGACTTGACGGTGTTGCCAGCGTTGGTCGATGGCGGGGCTCCGGCCGCGCTGCTGGAGACGCAGTTGAAGAAACTCGCCTTCGCCGCGCTCGACCGTCGCGATGCAGCCTATGAGCAAATCAAGACTCCGGCGGATGTGGGCGCTTGGCAGCAGCGGCAGCGGGCGAGCTTCCTCGCGGTGTTGGGCGGGTTGCCTGAGCGCACGCCTTTGAACGCGCGAGTGACGGGGCAGCGTGACTTCGGTGCGTATCGTTTGGAAAAGATCCTATTTGAGAGTCAGCCAAGCTTCATCGTCTCCGGCCTGCTTTATCTGCCGCCAGGGGCCGGGCCGCATCCAGCGGTGCTGATGCCCTGTGGGCACACGGACATCGCGAAGGCGGGAGCGGTGTATCAGAAGGCGTCCATCAGCCTCGTGCATGCGGGCTTGGCGGTCTTTTGCTTCGATCCAATCGGCCAGGGCGAGCGGCGACAGCTCCGTCAGCCAGATGGCAAGCCGGAGTTCAGCAGTCCCACGAGTGAACATCAGTTGATGGGCATCTGCGGGACCCCCGTGGGGAACAGTCTCCCGCGAGCGATGATTTGGGACGGCATGCGCGCCCTCGACTACCTGGAGAGTCGGAAGGACATCCGCGCTGACCGCCTCGGCTGCACCGGCGTCTCTGGTGGCGGCACCATGACCAGTTACTTGATGGCGCTGGATGAGCGCATCGTCGCTGCCGCGCCTGCCTGTTATCTCACGGGCTTCCGGCGACTGCTGGAAACCATCGGCCCGCAGGACTTCGAGCAGAACCACTTCAGTCAGATTGGCGTCGGCCTGGATCAGGCTGATTACGCCCTGCTATGCGCCCCACGGCCGTTGCTCATCATGGCGGCGACACAGGATTTCTTCGACATCCAAGGCGCGTGGAATGTCTTCCGTCAGGGCAAGCGCGCCTACGGGCGGCTCGGGCTCCCTGAGCGCATCGAGTTGATCGAGGCGGACACCAAGCACGACCTCGCCATCGACATGCGCGAGGCCTCGGCGCGATGGTTCCGACGCTGGCTCCTGGGCCGCGACGATGCGTGGCGCGAGCCCGCGTTCGACATTCAGCCCGAGAGCGAAATCCTCTGCACACCCGAGGGCGATGTGCTGCGCCAGCCTGGAGCACGTTCGTTTTTCGACCTCAATGCAGCGGCCGCCGCGCCTCTCGCTGCAGACCGTCAACGCTTTTGGCAGACCAACCCAACGCCTGTCGCGCTGGCCAAAGTGCGCGAACTCGCGCGCGTTCGCCCGCTCGCGGAGTTGCCCGCCTTCACCGCGACCACTGGGGGCACAGTCCGGCGTGGGGCGGTGCGCATTGAGAAGCTGACCCTGCGCAACGCCGAAGGCACCGTGCTCCCCGCGCTGCTGTTTCGCCCAGAGCACGCGAGCGACACGCTCCGGCTCTACCTGCACGGCGACGGCAAGACCGCAGAAGCCGGACCTGGTGGCAGCCTCGAGTCCCTCGCCCGCGCTGGTGAAACTGTGCTAGCCGTGGACCTGCGCGGCCTCGGCGAAATGCAGCGGGGCAAACGAGCCACCGGCTATGCAGCGCTCCAGGAGCCGAACTGGAAGGCCGCCACGCTCGCCTCGTTGCTCGGGCATTCCCTCGTGGGCATGAGGACCGAGGACATCGTCTCCTGTGCATGGCTCGCCTCGGAGAAGTGGAACAAAGGTCGCCCCGTCCACCTCACCGGCCTGGGTGAAGCCGGCGTGCCCGCGCTTCACGCCGCAGCGCTGGAGTCGCAACTTTTCGCCAGCACGCGCCTCGAACGCACCCTGCGCACGTGGACGGATGTCGCCACGACGCCGCGCACGCGGAACCAGCAAGTGAACACCGTCCACGGGGCGCTGCGCTTCTACGATCTCCCGGATTTGCTCGCCACACTACCCGCCGACAAGCTGGTGCTGCACGAGCCAGTGGATGCGGCAGGCGAGGAGAGTAAGTGACCCACGCTATCATCATGAAACGACGCCAATTCATCCGCGCCACCGCGCTCACGCCTTTTCTGGCCGCACAAATGAGGACCGTGCTGGCGGAGCAGGTAAACAAAACGTTCCTCGGCTCCATCGGCCTTCAACTCTACACCGTGCGACATCAGTTGGGAAAGGATCGCAAGGGAACGCTGAAGGCGATCAAGGAGATGGGCTACGTTCAGGTCGAGCCGTATGAGTTTCCGAAATACAAGGCCGTCGTCGTGGATGCGAAGGAACTCGGCCTGAAGGTGAACTCCACGCACATCCAGTGGAACTCGGTGCTCAATCCCGGTGCGGCTGACACGCCTGCCTTTGCAAAGGTGCTCGAAGAAGCCCAAGCAGCAGGGATCAAACATCTGATCATCCCCACCATCGACCCCAAGGATCGCCAAACCCTCGATGGCTACAAGGTGGCCGCCGAAAAGATGAACCGCGCGGCCGCAGAGGCCAGAGCAGCGGGCATTCAACTGGCCTATCACAATCACACCTTCGAGTTTGATCCCATGGAAAGCACCCGGGCCGGCTTCGATGTGTTGATGGAGGAATTCAGCGCCGACATGCTCTTTGAGGTCGATGCCTTCTGGGTGCAGCTCGGCAAACGCGATCCCGCCAAGCTGATCCGCTCGCTGAAAGGCCGCGTGACGCAGGTGCATCTGAAAGACCTCGCCGCCGGCATCAAGTTACCAGAGAAGATCGAAGGCTGGTGGAGCCTGCCCGTCGAGGCATTCGCATCCTTGGGCGATGGCATCATTCCTGTGAACCCGATCATCGAGGCGGCGAAAGAAGCGGGTGTTCAGTATTGCCACGTCGAGCAGGATCTCTCGCACGATCCCATGGCCAGCATCCGGCGAAGCTTGGGCTACCTCCGCTCCTAAACATTGACTGAGCCAATGGCACCCCGTCTCAAAGTATTCGATTCGATTCCTCCAACTCGTGGCTCAGTTGATTCACCTCAGCACCCACTCCTCCACTTTTCCAACCATGACCCTTCGACGACTCTTACCGCTGCTCGCATTCTTCGCCCTGTCGTCCGTGCCGCATGCGGCCTGCGCTGCGGACACGGCTCCTGATGATCGCGCCGTTCCTTATTACACCGGCACGGTCTATCCCACGCCGCAGACGGCGCAATACCGCGACGATTTTCTGCCGCTGGCCAGCGTGGGGCTGCTGCTGGGAAAAGACGTGACACCGGAGGATCCGCGTGTGGCCGTGCTCGTCGAACGCCTCCGGCGAAATGGCGCGCAACCGCAGGTCGTTGCGTCGGCGGAGGATCGCAGTGAGACTCTGATTCTCGTGGGGGAGACGGGTGCGCATGAGGCGCTGCTCGGAATGCTGGCCGTTCCGGACAAACTGGAAGGCTACCTGCTTCACTGTGCCAGGAGCGGGACGCAGAATGTCGTTTTCCTGAAGGGCCATGACTTCCACGGACTGCTGTGGGCCATCACTTCGTTCAACCAACTCATCACGGTGCAAAACGGACAGCCGATGCTTCGCGCGGCGAGCATTCAGGACTACCCCGAGTTCCCCGGAACCCGCGGCTTTACGCCCTTCAAAGATGATGATCAGGCCTCGGCGGCGTGGTTCGGCGTCAATGTGCTCCGCGCCAATGTGGTGATGTATCGCCAGCTTCGCAAACCGGCGGATTGGCGGCTGCCGCTGCGCGATGAGGTGCAGTTCAGTGCGTGGAAGGCGCACATTGAGAAGATCGGCGCCCAACTGACGCCGTTGAAGATCACTTGGTATGACTCCATCCTCCCCTTTAGCGGGCACGTGGGACTGGGGCAGGTGAGATCGAAATCGGAAGAGGATTTTCAATTGGTGGTGAAGGCGGGCCTGGCGCTGGCGGAGGTCGGAGGCAGTCTTTGCCTGCTCTACGATGACTACCGGTTCTTTCTCAGTCCGGAGGATGTGCGGGACTTTGGCACAGCGCGCGAGGCCGATGTGTATTTCCTGAACAAAGTCTATGCGGCTATCTCGGCGAAGTATCCGAACTTCCGCATGCTCTTCTGCCCGCCCTTCTATTTTGGCGCGGCCGGAGCGGATGACACGACGACTTATGGCGAAAGCAGAGACGCGTATCTCGCCGCGATCGGCAAACTGCCCAAGGCGATCGACATCTACTGGAGCGGGCCGCGCGTAAAATCCACCCAGGTGACAGCGGATCAGCTCGGTTGGTTTGCGGGCCTGGCACAGCGCAAGCCAGTCTTCTGGCAAAACGCCTGCGGCACCTATCACGGCAGCCCCTACTACGCCTATCCCGGTGAGCCGATGAAGGCCTGGCGCGAATGGTATGACGAGGCCTTCCTTCGTGGCATCTCCCTCTACGCCTACAATGGCGAAGACCCGTATATCAACATGACGATCGCTGACGCGCTCTGGAACCATCGCGACTATGACCCGGCAGCATCGGGCGAGATGGCGGCGAAGAAACTCGCCGGCCCCGAGAACTACCCGAAGCTGCTCGAGGCGTTCAAAGCGCTCGAAATCATGGATGACTACGGCTGGTTCGAGCCGAGCGCCCTCGCTGCGCGGAATGTCGATCTCGTCCGCCAGCAGACTGAAAAGCTGACCGCGCTCTACGCAGCCGCGCCGCCCGCCCTGAAAAGCCGCTGGCTCATGCTGGGGACCTTTGTGGGCTACCGGCAGAAATATTTCGAGGCGCTGCTGAAGAACCCCAACCTGAAGGAAGCGACGGAAGTGGATGCCCGGGTCCAGGAGCTGGCGCTAAAGGAAACGGAGACCGACGCCAAAGCCAGCGTAGTGCTGACGCCGAACCAATTCACCGCAGGCCGTGCAGCGCAGTTCTATAGCTGGCGCGATGTCCCTCGCCGCCATGTCATTTGGGTCAACGGTGCCCACTCGAGAGCGCCCTCGATGCAAGCGACCTTCCAGTTGGGTTATCCGTTGCGTGGGGACTCGGAGTTGATCATCGCCGGTCTCGACGACAATGCGCCGGCCAACTGCCGCATCCGCATTCAGGTGAACGGCAGCACCGTCTTCGAAGGAGCGAATCCCTTCGCACCTGACCGCTGGAGCACCCAGCGCTTTCCCGTGAAGGGCGCGATGCTGCGCGACGGCGTGCCGAACACGCTGCGCATCGAGAACCTCGAAGCCTCCGACAGTATGACCGGCGCACCGTGGTTCATGCTGAGCTACGCCGTCCTGCGCCCCACGAAGTTAGCGAACTGAAACCAAAGAGAAAACATGCAGCCCTCAACTCCATCACTCCACTTCATGAAATACAGTTACCTCATGTTCGCCTTGTTCATCACCTGCGCCTCGGCGCAGGACACGCAGCCAAAGCCTGATACTGACTGGGAGGGAGCGCTGGCGGACTACATGCAGGCCAAGGGGCAGGCGGAGATGGTGGGGCTTTGGGAGACGCTGCAACGGCCTGACCCAAAGGAGGCGCGGAAGCGTTGGGATTTCCTCGCGGCGCAGTTTCCGACGAGTTCTTCCACGGCGAAGCTGGCGGCGTCTCGGTGTGCGGAGTTGGCAGAGGCTCAGCGCTGGGAGGAATTGCTGACGGCGGTGCCGGACTTGGTGCGACGCTATCCGGATTATCCGAGCACGCATAACGTCGCGATTACGGCGCTCGAACGTGTCGTGACGAAGACGGAGGTGCCGGAGGCGCTGCGGCTCAAGGCGCTGCGGACTCTGGTGCCGCTGGTGAAGCAGCGCACACTCGTGGTGCGGGCTTGTCTGGCGGCGCTCACGAAGCTGAACCTGCCTGACGATGAACGCTATCGCCTCGGCTGCGAGCTGGAGGAAAGCTGCGGGACCTCGCCAGGCATGAGGGAGTTTCGCTGGCGCATGGTGGAGCTGCTGGCACGGGCGGCGTCGCCCGAAGTGGTGCGGGCGGCGTGCGAGGCTTTTGCAAAGCGTTACGGCACGGAGCACACGGAAGGGCGCTCGGCGGAGCGGCTGCTGCTGACGTTGGAAAAGACGCCGGAGGCCAAAAAGCGGCTCGCGGGCATGGCGAAGGAGGACAAGGAACTCGCTGCTCAATTGAAGGCCGCGCTGACAGCGACTCAGCAGGCTTTGGCAAAAGGCGATGTTGCCGATGTGAACTCCGCGCTGGCTCCGCTGGCGGCGATTCAGCCCGCGTATGCGGTTGAGGCCACGTGGAGCACGCTGGTGCAGTCGAAGGAGTTTGCCGCGGCACCCGTGGCGGCGCGTCTGGTGCTGTTACAGTCGCTCTTTGAACACACGCAGGCAGGTGCGGCCCAGGCTTCGGCGATTTCTGTCGGCGTGAATCTCGGGCGCTCGCAGCCGGCTGCATTAAAGGCGGTGGTGAATCATCTGCTGGCCAATACGAACGATGCGCAGCAGGCGTTCACGCAGTTTAGCGTGCTCCAGCGTTTCGTGCGCGATGCCAAGGACGAGGAACTGCTGCGCGAGACGTATCATGCCGGTGCGGCGATGGCGCAGAAGCTGGGCGTGACAGACCGCGAGGTCGAGTATCTGACGGAGTTCGCCCAGCTCATCTGGGACCGCGATGAGGCGGCTGCCAGGGAGGCGCTGAAGCGCGCGGTGGCTCACTGGCCGCGCATTCCGGCGGCCGCGCAGGCAGGTTGGTTCCTGGCATTTCTCGAAGGCAAACTCGGCGTCGTGCAGGGTGCGCTGCCGCGTGAGTTCAAGCCTGCGGTGAATGCGAATGCGCCGCTGCCGGTGCTGGCGATGCCGAAACTGCCGGCAGCTTCTTCATCCTGCGTGACGCAGGGTGACACCGTGGAAATGGCGAAGGCGGATGTGAAAAAAAACCTCCTCGCGGGTCAGCCTGCGACGCTCAGCGATGGTGCTGCCGCCACCAATGCTGTCACGGATGGCGATGCGAAGACTCTCTGGCTGCCCGCGAAGATGCCGACGGCGCTCATGGTGCCGCTGCGCAAGACAGCCACCGTGGAGCGGATTCGCGTTCAGTTTACTGCGCCCGCGTATTTTGTCATCACGCTGCGCGATGCAAAGGGACAGCCGTTGGCGAAGGTCGAGCGCGACTGGGGATTCTGGGAGCACATGCGTAACACCATTCACTGGCCCGAGGCGGATACGACGTTGAACATCACGCCTGTGCCCGACGTGGCCGCCATCGAGGTGCAGGTGTTTGATGGCATCGGCGAGGTTGCTTTGGTCGAGCTGGAGGCCTTCTCATCGCCGTATCCAGCCACCGCGCGGCATGAGTTTGCCGCGCAGGACATCGAGGCCGGAGCGAAGCGAGTGCGGGTGACGCTCGATGCCGCACAACCGGAGGTCACCACGACGATTCATGCGGACAAGGAGTCCACGCGTGGCTTTCCAATCATGCGCTGGCTGAAGCCGTGGACGCGGTCCGCGCAGCCTGTCACCTTGCGCACGCTGAATGAGAATATCGGCATCGAGTTCTGGGGTGACAGCGCGACGGCGACTATCGGCGGCACGGGCGGCGCACGCTGGTCGCTGGATGGGCAGGCGGTGCAAGAGTCCGCGCCGGTCAAAGTAACGGGCAGCGCCACGCGTGAGCTGCTCATCGGTGGCCAGACGGGCGGACGGCACCTGTTGCGTCTGCAAAGCACGAACCTGCCCGCCGCGCACGATGAAGGCGGATACAACGACGTGAAGCTGCATCAGCTCACCGTGAAGGGCCGCGCGGCGGTGCGTCCGCTGCTGAGGTTCATCAATGGCAAAGGCGAGTCGGGCGACTGGCAGCAGCCTGCGCACGATGGCGCTGCCGCCGTGCCGGAGAAGGTGCGCGGTGAGAAAACGACGCGCGTGCAAGTCGCCGCGTTCTTTGATTCACGCGGTGCGGCAGGCACGGCCACGGCGACCGTTCGCGGCATGAAGCTGGCCTTTGACAACAAAGCCGCCGCACCCGCCGCCGACTTCACAAGTCACGCGCCATCCGCATTTCCCGAGCAACTCGATGCCGTGCTCGCCGGTGTGAAGGCACGCGAGGCTGTCGTCGTTTATGCCAAGAACGGCACCTCGCGCGAGCACGCTGCCGCCAGGGCGCTGGCGGAGCGGGCGGGCCTTTACCTCGTCTCCGACGACATCGGCTTGAATCGGTATTCTTCGCCCGTCATCGCGGTGGGCACGCCTTTGCGGCATCGCTACTGCCGCCAATTACTCGCCACGGCGGGACTCTGGAATGATGCGGCGTATCTCAATGACGAGGATGGCGTGGTCGGCATCGAGCGCGATGACAACGGCCAGCCCGCGACCTTTTACATCACTGGCGAAACACCGGATGCCGTGGTGAAAGCCGTGGAGCGACTGCTGGCAAAACTGCCACCGCGCACCGAGGCACCGCGACCGTTCCGCACCTTCGCCTCACACACGCTGGAGATGATTTACCCTTGGCAATTGCACGGCCAGCGCACGCCGCCAGCGCCGCTGGAGGTGCGGCTCGGCATTCAGGACCGCCGTTCCGCGCAGTTTGGCATCGCCGCCGAAGTGCCGCTCAATGCGGTGACCATCGAGTGCAGCGCGCTCACTTCCGCTGCCGGCAAAACGATTCCCAAAGTGCTGGTGCAGACCGTGGGCAACTACGAGTGGGTGCCCTTTTTTGGTGACTTGCGTCTGCCGAATCTGCTCGTGCCGAATGCTCCTTTCAGCCTGCCCGCGCACAGCTCCATCGGCGTATGGCTCACGGCCATCACCGATGCCACGACGCCCGCGGGCGAGTATCGCGGCACCTTGAAAGTCACCGCCGCAGGTCAGTCGCAGGACGTGCCCGTGCGTGTCGTCGTGGAGCCAGTCGCGCTGCCGAACGCTTCGGAAGTCGGCACCTACAGCTTTGCCTCCGTGCCGTATTGGTTTCATCAGGGCACCGAGATTTGGAAACGCTCGCTGCGTGAACTCGCCGCCAATGAAGCCGCGCAGGATGTGAACACGGTGAGTCCGGTTTTTCATGTCGAGCTGAAGCCCGCGCGTCACACCGCGCCCGTCGAGATGGCCGTCGGTCCCGCAGACAGCCGCGCGGATTCGTTGAAGTGGCAGCCGCACAGCGCGGATGCGAAGGACATCGCCGCCGGTGGCGCGTTGTTCCTGCGCTTTGCCAAATCGGTGCCGATGCGGGACATCGCCGCCGTTTTGAAGCCGGCGGAAGACGCGCGCTTCATCCTCGCCGCTGCATCGGCGGCCGGTGAGTGGACCGCCGCCTCCGAACCCACGCGCCAGCTCTGCGCCACCTGGGACGAGCGCAATCGTCCGCGCTCGCAGGCGCAGCCGGAGGTGCTGCGTTTCCGAGTGAAGCCCGTCGCGATGAACGCAGCAGTCTGGCGCATCACCACGCAGGCGACCGGTGCCTTCACTGCGCACAGCGCCCTCGCCCTCACGGCGGAAGATGGCCGCTGGCCCTTCACCGCCGACTTCACGCACTTCGACGAGCAGATGGACATCTACGACGAGGAATACCGTGCGCAGCAGCGCCCGTTGCCCGTTTTTCTCAGCCAAATCCACGCCGACGCACTCCTGCGCATGAGCACGGATTTGTTTGGCAGCGGCAGTGTCGGCGATACCGCGTCGTGGTTTGCCGAGATGATGGTCGAGCACCTCGGCAAGACCGGACGCGCCAAGCGCTTCATCGCCAAGGTCGGCGACGAACCGCGCGACCTCGTGCGCTGGGCGCAATCCGCGCAGCCCTATCGCGACGGCGGATTGCAGACCATGACCGCGCACAATACTTCGTATCCCGACATGAATGTCGGCAGCGGACTCATCAATCCGTGGTGCCCGAACTACGAGCACGAAGTGTGGAAACCTTTCTTCCACGAGCGCCGCAAGCAGGGCGACAAAGTCTGGTGGTATGAATGCGGCATCCCCGCCACCCGCATCACTGGTTCGCCCATCGAAAACCTGCCCTTCTACTGGCTCACCGCGAAGTGGCGCATGGACGGCGCCATGAACTACGCCGCGCTGCACGCCAGCAAAGGCAGCAGCATGCCCCTGGCCTTCCGCTACGAGCACGGCATGGACCACCGCATGGCTCACGAAAAAAGCGGCCGCCTGCTCGACACCACCCGCCGCGAACTCGAAGGCGACGGCATCCGCGACGTGAAACTCATCACCTGGGTCCGCCACCGCCTCGAAGCCCTCAAGCCCGCGCAACCCGACCGCGCCAAACAACTCGAACAACGCCTCGAAGCCGCCATCGAATCCGTCGCCCCGTATCGCTACGGCTACCCACAGGACGCCGCCCGTTGGTTCCAAGCGCGGAACACCGTGTATGACATTGCTGTGGAGGTGGCGAAGTAGGGTCTTGGAAGCGGTCGGGAAGCAACCCCCTTGAAACGTGGATAAGAGAGCGAAATCATGAAATCAACACTGACCCTTGTCACCGCCCTGATGCTGGCACCGCTGGCTGCGGTGCGGAAAAAGTCGTATCCTATCAGGATGACATGCTGCACGATTCTCGTGGTGGGGCCTCTCACGCTCTCCGCACTCGGTCAAGGGAAGGAACCGATCGTCACAATCCCAGGCGCACCGCCGGCGATGTTCATCGCCGTGAGCGATCTCAATGGCGACGGTCGCGCCGATCTTGCGCTCGTCGAAGCGCCGCCGCCGAAGCCGCCAACGAGCACTCCCTCGTTTCGCCTGCATCTGCTTTACCAGAAAGACGGGAAGTTCGCGATGCCGGTGGACAAGACCATCGTCCTCGGTGCGACCATGCCATCCGGTCTCGCCATCGGCGACTTCGATGGGGACGGACGCAACGACCTCGCCGTCGGCCTCCGTGTGGAGCGAAGCCTTTCCCTTTTTCTCGGCTCCGAGCGCTTTGAGAAAGAGCACCGCTCCCGCTACGGGAATGACACCGGCGGCGGCAGCCTTTCCATTGGCCGCGTCAACAAGATCGGCCTGGCGGACTTCCTCACCGGCGCGGCGTGGCGGCAGTGGCAGGGCAGCGACCGCTTTGGCGAGGCCTATTTCGCCGGACCGGAACGCAACGACAACTGGCGTTCCACCCTGGCCGACATGGATCGCAACGGCACGGATGACGTCATCTTCACCACCTACTCGTCCGGCAAGCTGGACGTGACGTCGAACAACCGTATCCGCATTTACTTCGGGCCATTTCTGAAGATGGAGCTTCTTCAGCCCGCCGACGCCGCCCAGGTCGTCACCCTGAACTCGCCTTTCATGGCCAGCGACAAGCCGCTCCTCGGCCAAGTGATGGCGGGAGACTTGAATGACGATTCGCAGCTCGATCTGGTCGTGCCCGCTGCCGGACAGACCCTGGTCTATCTTCAGAACAGCCCGACTGGCTTCACTGAAAACGCCAATCCCACCGTGATCCTGAAAGACACCATGCCACTGCTCGTCACCGATCTGAATGGCGACAAGCTCTGCGACATCGCATTCCTCCCGACCGATGCCAGCAAGATTGCCATTTGGTTTCAGAAGAAGAACCAACCACTGACTGCCAAATCGGCCTCGGAGGCACCTCACCTCAAAATTCCCAAGCTGTCTGGCGTGGTTGCCTCGGGTGATGTCAATGGCGACGGCCGCCAGGAGATCTTCGCCGCCCAGACCGGCGGCGGACTGTCCATCTTCGCCCTTCCGCGATGAGGTAGGTGTGCCGATGGCAAGAGCTTTGCCACTGGTGATCGCGATGGTGCGGTGCGTCTCTGGCACTGCGCCGATGGCAAACTCGTGCGCGAACTGCCGCGTTGCGAGTATCCCATCTATGGCATCGCCTTGCACCCCGATGGCAAACGCATCATCACCGCCGATCGCCAACCGAAGAAGCCCACGATTCGCGTTTGCGACCTCAGCAACGGCAACGAGTTGCTCAAGATCGAAGTGCCCGAGCTGTCCGGCTATCGCAACGTCGAGGACATCGAGTGGGGCGGCATCCGAGGCCTCACACTCACGCCCGATGGCGCGCTCATCATCGCTTGCGGACGTTCCGGCTATGATGGACCCGCAAGCCTGCTGCTTTATGAGACCGACAGCGGCAAGCTGCATCGCAAGCTCGCCTCCACGATGAAGGGCTTCAGCTACACCGCCCGCTGCCATCGCGATGACTTCATCATGGCCGCCAGCGGCGAGAGCGCCAAAGGCGAGTTCCGCGCCTGGCATCGCGATCAGGACAAATCGCTGGCCGACACGCCCACCAACGGCCCCTGCACCTGCCTCGACATTCACCCTGACCACCAGCGCTTCGCCATCACACAAGCCATTGGCAAAAGTTCGTATCCGGAGACGGGAGTCGTTGCTGTCTATGAGCGGGTGGGCTGAGAGGCCCGGACTCAGCTTGAGAGCGCAGACCCCGAGCTGCTTTGCACCAACAAGCCAATCCCTCCAAGCAGCCATCACTGGAAGGACTCAGACCCATCCCCCGTAGTTTGTGGCACAATTCATGGGCACTTACCTCCACCTCTCTTTCCTGCTGCTTGCCGCGTTGCTGACGAGCACGCTGTCGTCCTTCGCGGCGCAGCCGTTGCATCGGCAAATCGATGCCCTCATCGCCAAAGCGCATCCCGAGGGACAGGCCGGCTTGGTCGATGACGCGGACTACCTGCGCCGTGTGTATCTTGCCTTGCACGGCGTGATCCCGTCCGCTGACAAAGCGCGCGAGTTCTTTGCGGACAAAGCGCCGGACAAACGCGCGAAGCTTGTCGATGCACTGCTCGCGGACGCGCAGCTCGCACGCTGGATGGCGGTGAGTTTTGACATCATGCTCATGGAGAGACGCCCCGAAGCGCACACGAAGTCGCAGCCGTGGCGCGACTGGTTGGAGGAGTCCTTCAAGGCCAACAAGCCCTGGGACGCCCTCGTGCGCGAGATCGTCACCGCCGATGGCGTGGACGAGAAGACGCGGCACATCGCACGCTGGTTGCTCGAGCGGCAGGCGGATCCCAATGCGCTGACCAAGGACGTTGGCCGCGTGTTCCTCGGTCGCGATGTGTCATGCTCGCAGTGCCACGATCACCCGCGCATCGACGACTACCTGCAGCGCGACTATGCCGGCATCCAGGCCTTCTTCGCGCGCACCTATCTGTTCCAGCCCGACAACAAGAAGCCCGCGATCGTTGGCGAACAGGCGGTGGGTGAGACGACTTATCTGTCCGTGTTCACGAAGGTCGGCGGCGACGCGCAGCCGCGCCTGCCCGGTGCCCAAGCCATCGCGGATCCATCCAGGGGCGATTGGCTCGTGGCTCCCGATTCGAAGAACAAAGCCCTGCGCCCCATCCCGAAAGAAAGCCGTCGCGCTCTGCTCGCCTCCGCGCTCGGCGATGGCAAGCATCCGGCCTTTCGGCGCAACATCGCCAATCGCCTGTGGGCATTCGTGTTTGGCCGCGGCATCGTTGAACCACTCGATCTGCATCACTCCGCCAATCCGCCGTCGAACCCCGCCTTGCTCGATCTGCTCGCCGAGCAAGTCGCCGCGATGAAGTTCGACATGCGCGGCTTCGTGCGTGAACTCGCGCTCACCGATGCCTTCCAGCGCTCGCTCGATCTTCCCGCGATGCCGCCCGGAGTGGCCCAGATCAAAGGCATGCTTCCGGGCTTGCAGCAGCAGGCCACCGCGCTTGAGAAAACCCAGGGCGAGCTGGAGGCCCAGTTCCGCAAGGATCAAAAGGCGCTCGTGGAAGCCCAGCTCGTCGCCGAGCCGACGCGTGCCGAGTTGATCAAGCTCGATGCCGCCGTCGCCGCCGCGCAGAAGGTCGTTGATGATGCCGCCACGCCCTTGAAGACTGCCGGGGATCTGCTCAAGACGAGGCGCGACGAACACAGCGCCCTGCTCGCCGAGCAAACCAAGCTCGAGGCCGAAGTCGCATCAGCAGCGCCCGCGCCCGTGAAGCCTGAGGCTCCCAAGCCCGCAGCCAAGCCGCCCACCATTCCACCTGCGCCCACTCCAGAAGTGAAGCCTCCACTGCCGCAGCCGAAGCCCAGCGCCGCCAAGCCAAAAGAGCAAGCCGTCGCTGTCACCACACCCGCCAAGCCCGCGCCCAAGCCCGATGACAAAGCGAGCGTTGAAGCGAAACCCGCCAGCGCTGCCGCTGCCAAGGCAGCACCGCCGCCGAAGTCCGCGCCGAAGCCCGCACCCACAGTCACACCTGCCGTTGCATTGAAAGCCATGAAGACCAAGGTCGCCGCCGCTGCCTGGGCGCTCGCCGCCGCCGAGAAAGATGTGGAGACGAAGAATGCCACGCACGCCGCCAAGCTTCCAGCGCTCAAGCTTGCCCAGCAAGCTGCGGACAAAGTTCGCGAGAAGACGAAGGGCTTCGCGCATGGCATCGACGAGTTGCAGAACGCCTTTGTCGCGCTCGAAGCGCGCAAGGAAGCCGGACGCATCAAGGCACGCGATGCCGCCGCGCTCGTCGCCCAGCTCAAAACCGCGCTCGCCGCCGCTTCGCCCGACAAAAACTCCGAAGCTCGCGAAGCGCTCACCAACGCCTGGAGCCGATCCTTTGCCGCCAACGATTTGCTGCCGCTCACGCCCGAGCAGCTCTGCTGGTCAGCGCTGCAGGCCACAGGTCAAACCGATGCCATGCGCAAAGCCGCTGCCGCGCAGTATGATGCCAAGCACAAGCCAACCGCCGCCGCCAAGGCCGACGCGCAGAAGCAAGCCGAGCGCCACGCGGCCATCGAAGCCATCGAAGCCAGCGTGCGCGAGAAGCGGCGCGCTTTCGAGGGCCCCTTCATCACTGCCTTTGGCGGAGCCGCGGGACAACCCCAGACCGACTTCTTCGCCACTCCCGAGCAGGCGCTTTACTTCGAGAACGGCGGCGTGCTGCGCGGTTGGGCGACCTCCCTCGCCACCAGCATCGCGAGCAAGCCCGATACCCGCGCGATGGCCGAGGAGCTGTATTTGTCCACGCTCACCCGCCTGCCCAACAGCGATGAACTCGCCGACGTCGAAGCCTTGCTCAAAGCCCGTCCAGAAAAGAAGGCCGCCGCGCTCGCCGACTATGCGTGGGCGCTGGTGACTTCCGTGGAGTTCCGGTTCTCGCACTGATCCAGCAGCCAAGACCTAGACGCAGCCGCTATCGGGCACGCGCCAGAGCACCCTCATGTAGCACAATGGAAGCGCTGCGATGCTTGGCTTCAAAAGGCGCTGCTTCCAATCGCGGCGTTCGCCACTCCGCAGCTCAGCACCTCACAACTCAACTCCGCAGATCAAAACCACCTTCGAAGCTCGTATTATCACCCAGCCGGTCTGCTCCAATCCACCACCTGGCATGAACACCGCTTACGTCCCATGAAACCCTGCCACTACTCCTGCCGATCCGCAGACCACGTCCTCAGCCGCCGACAGTTCTTCTCCTCGCTCGCAGGTGCCAGTGCCTTTGCTTTGCCAGGTCTGGATCTGTTCAGCTCGCCTGCGATGGCTGCCGAGATGTCCAGCCGGCAGAAGCGCATGATCGTCATCAACCTCGCAGGCGGACTCTCGCAGCTTGAGAGTTGGGATCCAAAGCCAGGCACGGCCACAGGCGGTCCTTTCCGCGCCATCCCCACCTCGGTGCCCGGCCTTCACATCTCCGAGCTGCTGCCGAAGACCGCCAAGGTCATGCATCACCTCGCGCTGGTGCGTAGCCTCAACACGAACCTGCCCGATCACGGCAAAGGCACCTATTTGATGAACACCGGCCGCCGCCAGACACCGGCCATGGAATACCCCGTGCTCGGCGCGGTTGTCGCGAAGGCGCTGGACACCGGCGGTGCCTCGGCCCTGCCCGGGCACATCATCATCTCGCCCACCGGATCCGGCGGACGCAGCGCTGACTCCGCCTATCTCGGGCCGAAGTATGGCAGCGTCTCGCTCAATGGCGGCAAGGCTCCGCAATATACCGAGCGCCCCGCAGCGCTCGCCGAGGAGGCCTCCATCTGCGCCAACGACATTCGCCGCAAACTCAACGACCGCTTCGCCCTGCGTCGTCGCACCGCGCAGACCGACGCCTATGCGCAAAGCTACGAACAAGGCCTGGAACTGATGCGCAGCCGCCACATCTTCGACATCACGAAGGAGTCGGCGAAGGACCAGGAGCGCTACGGCTCGCATGACTTTGGTCGCCATTGCCTGCTCGCGCGACGCCTCGTCGAAAGCGGCATCTCGTATGTCCGCGTCACACATTCGAACTACGACACGCACAACGAGAACTTCAATTTCCACTTCGAGCAGGTCAGCGAGTTCGACGGTCCCTTCTCCACGCTGGTCACCGATTTGTTCGAGCGCGGCCTGCTCGACAGCACCCTCATCGTCGTCATGTCCGAAATGGGCCGCACGCCCACGATCAACGCCAACTATGGCCGCGATCACTGGGGCAAAGCCTGGTCCATCTGCCTCGGCGGTGCCGGCATCCAGCGCGGAGCTGTCATCGGCTCGACCAACGAAACCGGCACCGAAGTGAAGGAGCGCGAAGTCGATGCCGGGCATCTCTTCCACACTTACCTCGCCGCGCTGGGCGTGAAGAGCACAGCCCGGTTCAACATCGCCGGACAGAAAGTCCCAATGGCGGATCCCGCCTTCGAGTCCATCGACGAACTGCTCGTGTGATGCCTGCCGACCCGAAGCTTGCGCACGTTGCCCTCGAGCTGACCGCCGAAGCGCGCGGCCTCATGGCGTGCCGCTTCGATCCCGTCGGCAAGCACCTGTTTGCCAGTGCCGAGAACCGCTCGATCTATCGCTGGAAGCTCGAAGCCGCAGCGAAGGACCCGAAGCACAAACCCGTCGCGTTCGGCGCCCATGAGTCCTGGATGTTTGACCTCGCTGTCACCGCCGACGGGCAAACCTTGATCAGCGCCGGTGGCGACGACCAGCTCATCTGGTGGCCCGCCAGCGCCGAAGCACCGCAGCCCATCCGCAAAGTGAAAGCGCATCAGGGTTGGATCCGCAGCATCGCGCTCAGCCCCGACGGCAAGCTCCTCGCCAGCGGCGGCAACGACCGCATGCTGCGCGTGTGGAATGTGGCCGATGGCACCAAGGTTCACGAGTTCAGTGAAGCCGCGCGGGAGATATGGAGCGTCGCGTTTCATCCCGACGGCAAGTCCGTGCTGGGCGGTGATCTGGATGGCAAGATCCATCAGTGGGACATCGCCGCTGGCAAGCACGTGCGCAGCTTCGATGCCGCACCGTTGCATGAGTTTGAGAAAGGCCAGTCCGTGCATTACGGCGGCGTGCGCGCCCTGGTGGTCAGCACCGATGGGAAATGGGTCGTCGGCGGCGGCCTGCACAAAGGCACCAATCCGCTCGGCAACATCCAGCAGCCACTCGCGCTGCGTTTTGACTGGCAGAGCGCCAAGCTCACGCGTCAGCACGTCACCACCGGCTTCACCAACGAACGCATCTGGGGCATGCACTACCACGCGCAGGGATTCCTCGTCGCCGCGATCGGCGGATCCAAAGGCGCGCTGCTGTTCTGGAATGAAGGCGATGACCCATCGTTCCACACCTTTGCGCTGCCGAGCACCGCACGCGGCATGGCCGTGAGCAGCGACGGCATGCAGATCGCGACCACGCACTTTGACAGCAAGGTGCGCGTGACGAAACTCTCGGCAAAGACGGCGTGAACGGTCCTTTGAGCGCGAGGCCAGGTCGGGGCTGCTTGGCATTCCGGCGGGCGAGGCGAGACCCAGGAAAACATGTCCTGGTGGTGGCCAACGAGGCCGACATCATCGCTGGCAATCCAGGGCCTGGCATCCATCTTCGCCAGTTCATCAACAAGGCAAAAGCTCCGCACTAACCCATTTCACCTCCACTCACCACGCACCGAAGACATCACTGTGAAAGCCCAAGCGATCCCATTTGCAGCGCTGCTGTTGTCCACTTTTCCCTTGCCCCATTCGCAGGCCTCGGACCTCTACGATTATAAAAAGCCGCGCGCGACCGTGGAATCCACCACCATCAATCTGGTGACGAAGCTGACCAATGGGGCAGATTTGCCGCTCGTCCTGCTCATCGGCGATCCGATCACCACCGGGCGCTATTCGGCGGGAGTGAGTGCCGCGCTCAAAGAGCATGCCTACGTCTCGCTTCTGGGCACGGCGAAGGCTGTGGGAGATCCCGCTTTGCTCGAAGAGATCCGGCTCGTGCTGCGGCAGAACGCCTATTCGATCATCCACTTCAGCTTCGGCATGCACGGCGATAGCGAAGGACTCCGCGACGGCTTTCCGGACGTGATCGCCACCATTCAGCGCCATGCGCCGCAGGCAAAGCTCATCTGGGCTTCCACGACTCCGCGAATGCAAAGCGGCGGCGGCCCTGACAAGGACGTCATCGAAAAGAACTCACTCGCGGCAGACCCCATCGCCAAGGCGGGCATTCCCGTGGATGATCTCTAAACACTCGTCGCGAAGCACCGGACGAAGCTGTGGGATGCGGGCGGCGTCCATTTCACGACTGAGGGGACAGCGCTTTTGTCCGCACAAGTGGCCAAAACCATCCTGCCATTCCTGCCAGCGAGGCCGAAGCCGCTCAAGGTGCTCATGGTTGGTAACAGCCAGTGCCCGCTCATCATCAACAACCGTCTGATCGAGAACCTGGCTGTCTCCGATAAGGGAGCTGCACTCATTCAGATCACCGGCTGCATCAAAGGCGGTTCCACTTTGAAGACACACTGGGAAGCCGGCACCGGTCCGACGACGGCGCGCGGAATGATCGCGGGCGGTTCGTGGGATTTTGTCGTGCTGCAGGAAATCTACGCCGCCACGGAAGCCGACATGCACCCGTATGCGCGTCAGTTTCACGAACTGATCAAGAGCAGCGGTGCCAAGACCGTGTTCTTTGGCACGGCCTCCATCATTAGAGATTATCCGCAAGGCTTCGAGCGATTGCATCGCATCAATCTGGCCGCCGGTAAGGAACTCGGCGCGCAGGTCGTCGATGCCAGCCATGCGTATTTCAGATACCTCGGCAAGGAGCCGTCGGCTGAGCGCATGGAGAGTCTATTCGCAAAGGACAAGATGCACCCGGGCCTGTGGGGCTCCTATATCTACGCCTGCGGGATTTACAGTGTGCTGACGGGACGATCCCCCATCGGCCTCGCCGCACCCGCCGACATGCCGACTGACGTTGCCAGGGCGTTGCAAACCGCCGCATGGGAGCAGCATCAGGAAACCAAAGCTGCCCTTAGCCGGTGAGTAAAAGGCTTTACCTAAATGCTCAGAAAATCTTCCGAAAGAAACAACTCGGGCACGTAATTTTCAAATCATGAAACACCTCCCCATCCACGTCTTAGCGTTCCTCAGTCTTGCCGGAGCGGCATTCACCCAGGAAACGCCGAAGCTCCTGCGCGCGGGCATCATCGGGCTCGATACCTCGCATGTGCCGGCGTTTACGAAGCTCTTTAACAACCCGAAGGCCGATGGGGATCTCGCGGGCATCAAAGTCACCACTGGCTACACGGGCGGCACGGACATGCCGGCGAGCAAGGATCGCAAAGAGAAGTTCACGCAGCAGCTTCGCGATATGGGCGTGGAGATCGTCGATAGCATCCCGAAGCTGCTCGAGAAAGTCGATGTCGTCTTGATCGAGAGTGTCGATGGCCGCATCCACCTCCAGGAGGCACGTGAGGTCTTCAAGTCGGGCAAGCCTGTCTATATCGACAAACCCGTCGCAGGCACGCTCGCAGAAGCCATCGCCATCTTTGAGTTGGCGAAGAAGAACAACGTGAAGACCTGGTCGAGTTCGTCCTCGCGCTTCGGAGCCGATTTGATCGCGATGAAGGGCAATGCCGAGATCGGAGACATCCTGGGAGTGACAACGTGGGGACCGTGCTCGTATCAAAGCGGCACCCCCGACCTCTTCTTCTACGCCATCCACGGCATCGAGTCGCTCTTCGCGCTCATGGGCACCGGTTGCGAGACCGTTTCACGCACCAAAGGCCCCATCAGCGATCAAGTCACCGGCGTGTGGAAGGACGGACGCATTGGCACCTATCGCGGCATCGTGAAAGGCAAGTCGGAGTTCGGCGCACTCGTCTTCGGTAGCGCTGGCGTGCGCCAAGGGGCCAAAACCATCAGCTACGAGGCGCTGTGTCGGCAGATCGGCAAATTTTTCCGCACCGGAGAGGCTCCAGTGAGCGAGGCCGAGACCATCGAGATCTTCACCTTCATGGAAGCCGCTGATGAAAGCCTGCGCCAGGGCGGCAAGCCCGTCGCACTCGCCGATGTGCTCGCCAAGGCGAAGGCCGAGGCGGCGGGAAAACTGAACCCGTAGTTTCAACTCCAACCTCCCATCCTATGCAAAACTTCACTCGCCGTCGTTTCTTCGAAGACTCCCTGATGGCCGCTGCGGCGGTCGCATTGCCTGCGCCGCTTTTCGCCGCGGACACGAAATCAGTCAGCCCCAACTCCAAACTCACCGCCGCCATCATCGGCTGTGGGATTCGCGGCAAGGCGCACGCGCGCGAACTCGCGAAGCTGGCGGATTGCGATGTCGCCTATGTCTGCGATCCCGATCTCGATCGCGCGGATGAAGTCGGTGCGCTGCTTGTCGAACTCAAACGCCCGATGCCGAAGAAAGTGCAGGACCTGCGCGCTGTGTATGCCGACAAGTCCGTCGATGTTGTTTTCATCGCCACGCCGAATCACTGGCATGCACTCGCTGCCATCTGGGCCATGCAGGCGGGCAAGGATGTGTATGTCGAGAAGCCCGTGAGCCACAACGTGGCCGAGGGCCGGCGCATCGTGCAAGTCGCCCGCAAACTTGGCCGCATTTGCCAGACGGGCACTCAGAACCGCTCTCGCGCCCCTTTGGCCGAAGCAGTGAAATACATGCGCGAGGGCAAGCTCGGAGAAGTGAAGCTCGCGCGCAGCATCATGTATGGCGGCCGCGGCTCCATCGGCGGCCCTGTCGAATGCGCCACGCCGCCGCACTGCGACTACAACCTCTGGGCCGGTCCCGCGCCGATGACGAAACTGACACGCAGCAAGTTTCACTACGACTGGCACTGGATGTGGGACACGGGCAACGGCGATCTCGGAAACAGCAACGTGCATTCCCTCGATGTCTGCCGATGGGGCCTTGGCGTCACGGGCCTGGGGCGCGGCGTGCTGAGCTACGGTGGCCGTCTCGGCTACACCGATGTGGGTGAGACACCCAACACACAGGTCGGCATCTTTGACTTTGGCGACAAGACCATTGTCTCCGAGACGCGCGGTCTGAAGACCGTGCCGTTCCATCCGACGATCAAGTCCATGTGGTTCTTTTACGGCACGGAAGGCATCATCGCCGAGACGAGCCTCTTTGATCCGAAAGGCAACCTCGTCCGCGCCTTCGAAGGCAAATCCGAGAATCACTTCGCCAACTTCCTCCACGCCGTCCGCAGTCGCCAACACACTGACCTCGCCGCCGACATCCTCGAAGGCCATCAATCCAGCGCGCTCTGCCACATCGCGAACATCTCGTATCGCCTCGGCAAGACTGCGCCGCCCGCCGACATCGCAAAGCACCTTGGCAGCATCAAGGTCCACGAGGATGTGCAGGAGACCTTCGAGCGCACACGGCACTCCATGAACGATGCTGGAGTCGATTTGGAAAAATCAAAGCTCACCCTCGGCCAACATCTGCGAGTCGATGGCGACAAGGAGAAGTTCATCAACAACGATCAAGCCGATGCCCTGCTCGCGCGCCAGTATCGCGCTCCGTTTGTAGTGCCAGGTGAGAACGAAGTGTGACTCAGACCGATGATGAAAACCTCAAGCATCACGTTCATTGCGACGCTATTGCTCGCGACTTTGGCTGTGGCCAAGGATGACTTCACAACCAAGGACGAAGCTCTCGCCGTCGTGCCGCTCAATACGAAGCCAGGCCCTGAGTATCAGTCAGCGGCCCGTCTTTACCAGGGCGTGCCTAGCATTGCGCGTGACGCGAACTCAGGGCGGCTTTGGGCCGCTTGGTATTCCGGCGGACGCGGGGAGACGAAGGAGAACTTTGTCTTGGTGGTGACGAGCGGCGACGATGGTGTCACTTGGACCGAGCCGGTGCTTGTTGTCGATCCGCCTCAAAACGTGCGAACCTTCGACCCCTGCCTGTGGACGACGCCAGAGGGGCGGCTGATGCTGTTCTACTGTCAGAACGATGCGACACGCCAACTCCACGATGGTCGTTGGGGCGTGTGGTTCACCGTCTGCGAACATCCTGAACGCGCAGACTCCTCATGGACGCAGCAGGTGCGCATCCGTGACGGCATCATGCTGAACAAACCGACGGTGCTTCGTGATAGCACCTGGTTGCTCCCAGTAGCGCATTCGTATGAGCGTGAGCATGGAGCTGGCATCGTGCGGTCCAGCGATCAGGGCCGGAGCTTCACCTGGATCGGTGGAGCTCCTGGGCGCAATGCCGAGTGGGACGGCAAAGCCAGTGGCGGTGGCATGGAGCACATGATCATCGAACGCAAGGACGGCACCTTGTGGATGCCCATGCGAATCAAGGACGGCCTCGCGGAGACGACATCGAAAGACGGTGGCGTCGCCTGGAGCATGCCTGTGCGCTCCGCCATCGAAGGGCCAGGTTCGCGCTTTCATGTTCGGCGTCTCCGGTCTGGCAGACTGCTCATGATCAATCATGTTGGCTTCTCGCGTGAGGGCTCTCTCCTCGAACAGCGCAGTCATTTGACCGCCATGCTTTCGGACGATGAAGGCAGGACCTGGCCGCACCGGATGCTGCTCGATGATCGCAGTCAAGTGTCGTATCCCGACGCCATCGAAACGGACGAGGGCAAGCTCTACATCATCTATGATCGGGGTCGCACGTCCGATCGGGAGATCCTGTTTGCCATCACCAACGAGACTGACATCGCCGCTGGCAAACCAGGACCGGCGACGAAACTCCGCCAGTTGATCAACAAGGCCACCGCCCCCCGATAGCCCACATCAAACCAACACGCACCAAAGCCATCACCATGAATCACACCACATTTACAGCAACGATGTTGCTCATCTGCACGACGATCACCCACTCGTGGTCACAAGACCTCTACGACTACAAAAAGCCACGCGAGTCACAGAACTGGACCACCATCTCGCTCAAGACCAAGCCTTCGGATGGTCCAGCTTTACCGCTGGTCCTGCTCATCGGCGACTCGATCACCGTGCGCTATGCTGCGGAGGTTGGAACGGAACTCAAGGGCAAGGCCTACGTCTCCCTCCTTGGCACTTCCAAGGCCGTGGGTGATCCGGCCTTGCTCGATGAGATCAAGCTGGTGCTGCGGCAGAATGTTTACTCAGTCATCCACTTCAACTTCGGGCTGCATGGTGACACCGCAGATCTTCGCGCAGGATTGGCGGACGTGATTGCCACGCTCAAACACCATGCCCCCAATGCCAAGCTTATCTGGGCCACGACCACGCCTTGCCAGAAAAAGGACGACGCATTGGACACGAGTGTCATCGAAAAGAACCAGGCCGCCGCCGAGCACATTAAGATGGCAAGCATCGTCGTGGATGATCTCTACACGCTGGTCGCCAAACATCCGACAAAGCTATGGGACGCTGGCGGCGTGCACTATACCGCCGAAGGAACCGCGATTCAGTCCAAGCAGGTGGCGCAGTCCATCATGCCGCTATTGCCATGAAGATTCACATTCTCATCGCCTGCCTGTTTGCTTCGGCAATCATGGCCCAAGAGCCCGCGCAACTCTTAGCAGGCACCGCCAAGGTCGAAATCACGCCCGCAGCCGATCAGGCGGTCAATCTGGTGGGCCAGCCACTGCAACTCCGCGATCCCTTGTTTGCGCGAGTGCTCGTGCTGAAGACTCCGCAGACCTCCATCGCCATCGTCTCCGTCGATCTCATCGTCTTCGCTTCCAAGAAGGTCATTGATGAAGCCAAAGCGAAGTATGACCTCGATCACCTCATCCTCTGCGCGACTCACACGCATGCAGCGCCTGCGCCACATGGCATGCTTATCAAACCACCCGCCGCGCCGGACTGGACGCGCAGCCCCAAGGCACCGGCGGAAGTCATCGACTGGCCCGGCTTGTCCGCCGATCCCTGGTATGCCGCCACCGAGGCCAAAGTCATCGCCGCTATCGGTCAGGCGATGCAGAACCTCTTTCCGGCACGACCCGCGGCAGGCAAAGGCCCCTTTGAGAGCGCTTACATGGCCCACAATCGGCGACTTGTGCGGGCCGGCATCGTCAGTGCCATGTGGGAGAATCCAGACCGCCGACCGACAAAGCCAGTCGATCCTACGGTCGGCGTCATTCGCGTCGAAGACATGACCGGCAAGGTTCGCGCATTCGCCGTGCATTATGCCTGCCACCCCGTGACGCTCATGGGTTCCAGTGCTGTCTCACGCGATTATCCAGGAGCCATGGTCGATCACATCGAGCAAGAACTCGGTCCCGACTGCATGGCCATGTTTCTCCAGGGCGCGTCAGGCGATCTCGATCCCTATGACTTGCACAACCTGCGAGGCGAAAACCGGTTCAACATCGCCAAACAAGCCGGCATCTCGCTCGCCAAAGGTGCGCTGCAAATCGCCCGAAATCTCAAGCCGCAATCAGCCGTCGCGATCCAGGTTAAGGAAAGCCTGTTCACCATCCCCAATCGCCATGGCAAACTGAGTACCAATGTCGGTCTTCTTACCGTTTCCATAGGCGGCAATCTCGCACTCGTCGCGATCCCAGGCGAGCCCTTCATTCAGCATCAGCTCGATCTCACGGCCCAGTCTCCCATCGCCAACACCTTCATCCTCGGTCTCGCCTATCATGGTAAAGGCACGCCCTTCGTCGTCTATATTCCCACCGCGCAAGCCGTGAAGGAAGGCGGTTACGGCGCGACTGAGTGCAGCTTTCTCGCACCAGAGGCCGGTGAGAAAATGGTGAGCGAAGCGGTGGCCCGACTTAAAGACCTCGCATCCCCGCCGAAGGCTTCGAAATGACCGATTCCATCATCCCTATCATGAAACCCACCCGCGTCCTCACCACCCTGTTGCTAGCTCCACTCGCAGCCCTTCTGTGCCTCGCGCCCACCGCCTCCGCTGAGGATCGCAAGCCTGTCCTCATCGAATCGAAGCGCATTTGGGACAAGGCCCAATACAACTCCTTCACTGATCTCACTCGCTTTCGGAACCAGTGGTTCTGCTGCTTCCGCGAAGGGATCGCTCACACGGCGGACATCGGGAAGGTGCGCGTCCTGCGTTCGCCCGATGGCGTTTCGTGGACTTCGGCAGCGCTCATCGAGGAGGACGGCATTGATTTGCGCGACCCAAAGTTTTCGATCAAGTCGGATGGGCGGTTGATGATCATCGCGGGAGGTTTGACATACGATATGTCGATCAAACCTGCGCCGGTGAAGACGAAGCAACCGCGTGTGATGTTCTCCACCGACGGCCTCACCTGGACCAAGCCGGCCAAAGTTCTCGAAGAGGGCCAGTGGCTCTGGCGCGTCGATTGGCATGAAGGCAAAGCCTATGGCATCAGCTATCCCTACAAGCGTGCCGAACACCCCGATCCCAAGGTGGCGGAAGCGGCGGAAACGAATGGCCCTGTGCCGCCCGGTCCATATCCTTGGAAGGTGAAGCTGGTGACCAGCACGGACGGCTTGAAGTGGGAGACGGTGACGCACCTCGACGTGCCGGGCCGCCCCAACGAAGCCACCGTGCGCATCCGTCCCGATGGCGAAATGATCGCGATGGTGCGGCGGGAACGCGGCAACTACTTTGGCTGGATCGGCAGCAGCAAGCCACCCTACCGCGAGTGGACATGGCATGAAACAGAGCACCGCTTTGGCGGGCCGAACTTCATCGTGCTGCCCGACAACTCGCTCATCGCGAGTGGCCGCAGCTTTCGGCAGCCTTACTCCACCGTCATCGCCAGCATGGACCGCGAGCACTACGACATCGCGCTGACGCTCCCCAGCGGCGGCACCGACACCGGTTACCCCGGCATGGTCTGGCACAACGATGAACTGTGGGTCAGCTACTATTCCAACCACGAAGACAAAGACGGCAATCCGCAACCCACCAGCCAAGAACACCAGCCGACCGCCATTTATCTGGCCCGCATCCGATTCACCAAATAAAACTCATCCTCACAGCTCTCGATGGAATGCTCGTGGTGGTCTCGGCGATCCCGCCCTGCCAATTTTTCGTCTCAGCCATTTTCCACAGGAGCAGGCGCGCTGAACCCGCAACAAAGAATTCTAAAATATAATGAAGATTCCATTTATTTATCCTATGATCCTACGCTTTGCGATTGCTGCTAGCGTTTCCACCGGTTGTGCGTGGGCGGACGTCAAGCTTCCCGCCATCATTTCCGATCACATGGTCCTGGAGAAAGTCGCAAAGGTTCCGATCTGGGGCATCGGCGACCCGGGCGAGGAGGTGACGGTGTTGCTCAATGGCATCGCGGCTACGGCCAAAGCGGATGCAGCTGGCAAGTGGATACTTGCCCTGAACCTGAAGGATTCCGCGTCCGGGCCGTTTGAAATGACGGTGGCAGGCAAAAACAAACTGACTATTTCCGACGTCGTAGTCGGAGAAGTCTGGGTCGCTTCCGGCCAGTCCAACATGCAGTTCATGGTTCAGGAAGCGATCGGAGCCGAAGCGGAAATGGCCCGGCCCGCCAACCCGCTTCTGCGCCAGTTCGCCGTCAAAATGAACGCGACGAGCGAGCGCGCCGACGATGTCCAAGGGAAATGGGTTGCGGCTGCGCCTGAGGCAGTCGGAACCTTCACCGCCGCCGGATATTTCTTTGCAAAAATGCTGCAAAAGGAACTGAGCGTGCCCGTGGGCTTGATCCACACTTCCGTCGGCGGCACGCAATGCGAGTCATGGACGAGCGCCGAGGCCTTGGATACCGTGCCTGATCTCAAGGCCCCGAGCGAGCTTCTCTGGGCTGCCGTGAAAGATGCGCCTGAGAAGAAAAAGGCATTCATTGAGAGCATGGAGGCCTGGACCAAGCAGAACGGACGCGAAGACAAGCCGTGCGCCGATGCCGCCGCCTACACCGGCCCGGAGATTTCCTCCGACGGGTGGGTGGCTGTCAAATTGCCAGGTGCGGTGACCGCTCCAGGGCTTCCTCAAGCGGGGGCTGTCTGGTTGAGGAAGGAAATCAATATTCCTGCCGGCCCCGCGAAAAGAGTTCCCCTTTCCCTGCCGATTGACGGATTCGACAGCGTGTATTGGAACGGCAGGCTGCTCAAACAAACCACCTTCCGGGACTTCGAGGGCTTGGGATTCGTCCGTCGAAGAGGCCCATTCGACATCATGCCAGAAGACGTCAAAGTGGGGAAAAACATCCTTGCCATCCGGCTCTACGAGCCAATCAGTCCGGCGGTATTCCCTGCGGACACCGGAGGCCCCAGGGCCGGTTCGGGCGGTTCGATCAAGCTCGAAGGCGAGTGGTTGGCCAAAACGGAGTATGAATTCCCCGCCATCCCGGCAGAAAAACTGGCTGCTGCGCCGCAGCATCCGGTCATTCCTCCCAGCCCTATTCACGTGGCCAGCTTCCTCTTCAATGGCATGGTTCACCCGATCATCCCGTATGCGATCCGGGGAGTTATCTGGTATCAGGGCGAAGCCAATACGAGCCGCGCCTACCAATACCGGGCCGCTTTCCCGCTCTTGATCTCCGACTGGCGCCAGCAGTGGAAGCAAGGGGATTTCCCGTTTTATTTCTGCCAACTGCCAATTTACAGGCCAAAGGCTTCCATGCCTGGCGAGAGCGGGTGGGCGGAGTTGCGCGAGGCGCAGTCCATGGCGCTCAAGCTGCCGAATACCGGCCAGGCCGTCACCATTGACGTCGGAGAAACCGGGAACCTCCATCCCCGCAATAAGAAGGACGTGGGCGAGCGACTCGCACTCATCGCCCTCGCCAAGGACTACAGGAAAGCAATCCCATTCTCCGGGCCGGTCTATGATTCGATGAAGGTCGAAAGCGGCAAGGCAATCCTCAGCTTCCAGCACACGGATGGCGGCCTCACGGCCAAGCCCCTGCCACAAACCGACGTTGTCAATTCCCTGACCCATGAGACCGCGCCGCTCGTCCGCAATAACCCGAACAGCCAACTCGAAGGCTTCGCCATCTGCGGCGAGGACAGGAAGTGGGTTTGGGCAGATGCAAAAATCGACGGCAACACTGTTATCGTCTGGTCGGACAAGGTGCCGTCGCCGGCGGCCGTGCGTTACGCATGGGCGGATAACCCGACATGCACCTCACCAACGGCTCAGGGCTTCCCGCATCGCCGTTCCGCACCGATGACTTCCCGCCGGTGACATTGAAGAAAAAATATCCTTTTTAACCGCTTTCTGAGGATCCCGCAGGCGAAGTCTGGATCAACAACGGCAACCTGCGCAACCAAGCCTTCCCCGTCCCACACTTGATAAGCTTCTGAATGAACACTCCTGAATAAAAGCACCGACATGAAACCCATCCTATTCCTACTCACAGCCGTGGCGACCAGCTACGCGGCCACTTTCCCAACGGACTATCAAGCCGCGCTACGGCTCTTTGTCTCCAACAAGTTCCCTGAGGCGAAGGCGGCGTTTGAGGCGTTGATCGCGTCCGCTCCCACGCCGGAGGCGAAGGATGCGGCCTTGATGCAGGCGAGTTACTGTGAGGTGCAACTGAAGCATGTCGAAGAGGCGACGACGCTGGCGGAAGGCATCAAGGACAAATACCTGGGCACGCTCTGCCGCATGAAACTGCTGACGATGCAGTCCAAGTATGCGGAAGTCGTGGCGCTGGTGAAGGACGAGGATTTTTCGCTTTGGCCGGATGCGCTGATCTTCGAGGCGCTCATGGTCCGGGGCGAGGCATCGGGCCGCGTGCGTGATGCGGCAGCAGCGGAGAAGGACTTTCGTGCGGCGCTGGGTTACACCATCAATGATTATAAGAAGGCCACGGCCCATCTGCGTCTTGGGGGGCTGTTCAAGGGACAGCAGGCACTGGAGTGCTTCGATGAGGTGATGAAACTCAAGGAACCAGGTGCCACGATGCGTTATCAGGCCATCGCCAATCGGGCTCGTATCCTCGCGCAGGATGGCAAGGGAGCGCTCGCCATTGCTGAGTTTGATCGGGTCAACGACCTCAACAAACAACCGCACTGGACGATGGTCCAGATGGCCCGCGCGGCAACTCACGAGGCGCTCAATGAACAGGACAAGGCGCGAGCCTGCTACGAGGCCGTCGTGGCATCGAGCAATCCACCTGCTGACTCGCTCGCCACGGCGAAGGCCAAGCTGAGCGCCAAACGCTGAACCATCACTACCGAGGAACACCTTCATGCACACCCACTCTCCAACGACCCTTCGCGCTTTCCTTCTGACAGCGATTAGCATCCTTGTCGCCATTCCTGCTCATGCCGTCGATCTCGTGACCAATGGCAAACCCGTCGCAGACATCGTCATCGCTGCGGATGCGATCAAAGCCACGCGCACCTGTGCCGAGGAACTCCAGCGCCATTTGCTCGCCATGTCCGGCGCGACACTCGCCATCGTGGACAAACCGGGTGATGTGCCGAATCACATCTTTGTCGGCGCGAGCGAGCACACGCAGAAGCTCGGCATCAGCGTCGATGACGTGAAGCTCGATGGCTACAAGATCATCGCGAAGGACCATCACCTCGTGCTCATCGGGCGCGATGTGTTTCACTCGCAGAACCACTTCGCCCCATACACCGACCGCGCGCATGACCTTTCGCAGAAGACATGGGAAACGATGACCGGTCACAAGTGGCGCACGCCGTCGTTCTATGGCGGGGGCGGATACAACAAGGAGTGCGGCTTCATTTTGTATGATGCCACCGGCACGCTGTATGCCGTGTTTGGCTTGCTGGAGCAGCTCGGGATGCGCTGGTATATGCCGGATGAGGAACTCGGGCTGATCCGCCCGCATCTCAATAGCATCAGCATCGCCGAGCAATCGGTGAAGAAGGAGCCGGAGTTCGGTCAGCGGCGTTTCGCTGACAACCAGCCTGGCGTCTATCGGCAGGAGATGATGTGGTATAAATCCATGGGTGTCGGCACCAGCAAGGTCATCCCGATCTACCATGCCGTGGGCCGCCTCACCTACTTTGGCAAAGAGGCTGATCCCGCTTACTTCGGCATCATCAATGGCAAGCCCAACTATAACTCACCCAAGCTCAACAGCGAAAAGCTGCGCGCCGATTTCATCACCTCGCTCGACTTCACGCGGCAAGTCTATCCCGGTATCGAATACGACAGCCTCGGGCAGCCCGATGGCTGGTCGTCCATCGACAGCGCCGACGTCGCCGCAGGCTGGGAGCAGACAGAGCGCGGCATCTACGGCAACTTCAGCAACTACGCCTGGGACTTCAATCTCGACATCGTCAAGCGCATCAGCGCCAAGCTCCCCGAGCGCAAGTTCACCGTCATGGCCTACAGCGGCACCACCATGCCGCCGACCACCATTGATAAGATCCCCGACAGCGTGCTCGTCGGCCTCATGCAACACAGCACCGCCTGGATGCTGCCGCCGTGGAATGGAGACCTCGCGCTGCGCCAGGAGTGGCTCAAGCGAATGAAAGACGGTCGCGAGCAATTGCTCATCATGGACCACTACCTGGAGCAGGCAGTCATTCGCAACGCGCCGCCCGTGCCCGTGTTCCACACCAAGATCATGCAGGCCAATCTCAAAGCCGCCTATGATCATGCCGCCGGTTACGACATTGAGGTGCCGTGGACTCCCAGCAACGAAATCAAACCCGACGCGACCAACAACCTCCGTCGCCCTGGTTTGTCGCACCTTATGATCTATCTGCATGCCCGCATGATGTGGGATCGCAATCTCGACTTGCAGGCCACGCTGGATGAATACTACCGCGTGTTCTTCGGCCCGGCGGAATCTGAGATGAAGCAGTTCCATGAGTTCGGCGAAGCCGTGTGGTCGCGACCCGAAGCGCGTGAAGTCACCGCCAATGGTGGCTTCCTCAAGCAAGCCGACATCGACCAATTCTTCGCGCTCCTTACCGCTGCCAAAGCCAAAACCGGCGACAGCATTTACACGAAGCGCATCGCGTTGCTCGAAGCCGAGATGCAGCCGCTGAAAGGACTCTTTGCCAACCTGCAACGCAACAACGGCGGGATCGCCGGCTACTGGTCGCATCTTCCGCCCAAGATCGACGGCGACTTAACCAAGCCCTTCTGGACTGACGAAGGCCGCGTCTTCACGCCCTTGAGCGAGATGTTCACCGGCGAGATACCGCATCACATTTCCACCAAAGTCGCCTTCCGCTGGCTGCCTGATGACAGCGGCCTCGTGGTCGCCATCGAGTGCATCGAGCCCAAGATGGACAAGCTCCGCGCCGACTGTAAAGACCGCGACAGCTACGCCATCTTCAATGATGACACCGTCGAAATCCGACTCGAAACCGCCAAGGGCATCCGTCCCTTCATCGTCATCAATCCTAACGGCACCGTGCTCGATGAATGCATCACCACCCGTTCCGAAGACCTCGCCAACTTCTACACCGTGAAGAACATTGTCGTGAAAAAGGCCGCAGATCGCTGGTTCGTTGAAGCCCTCATCGAGTCCAAACCAATCGAAGGCGAAGCCCCCAGCAAAGCATACCCCTGGGGCGTGAACATCTGCCGCCAACGCATGGCCGGCAACACCCCCGAGTTCTACATGCTCTTCCCCAGCGGCACAAAATTCAAAGACCCGAAGGCGATGGGGAACCTCATCATGCGGCGGTGATGTGGATTGATGGACAGCCCAAATTGAGAACTATGAAACACACACTCCTCACCATCCTGTTACTGACTTTCTGTTTCTCGGTGCCCCTTTCCGCAGCGCCAATCGTGAAGGACGGCAAGGCGACGGCCGAAATCATCATCCCGAAGGATGCTAATCCGATCGTGATAGCGGCCGCAACGGAGTTTCAGAGCATCATCGCCAAGATGTCGGGCGCTAAACTCGATATCGTCAGTGAACCGACCGGCAAGGTGAAGACCAAGGTCTGGTTCGGCGAAAACGAGATGACGAAGAAGATCGGGATGGATCTCAAAGAGGTCAAATACGACGGATACAAGATCATCGTCAAAGGCGACGACGTCATCGTGGCAGGGGTCGATATCGAATGGTATCAATACTACGGTCTCAGCGAGGACAACCTCTACAGGGTCGAAGACAAATGGCTGAAGCACACCGGCGGGCACAAATGGCGGTCGCCGATGTTTATGAATAGCCTTCACAGCCAGTGCCGCGAGAAGGAGGCATCGCGGAGCCTTGGGTTTCACGATGGCATTGATTCCACCGGCACCCTATTCGCCGCCTACGCGCTGCTCGAACAACTCGGCTTTCGCTGGTATATGCCCTTCGCCGACATCGGGCAGGTCATCCCCGAGAAGAAGGACATCATCGTTGCCGATCAGGACATTAAGAGCGAGCCAGCCTTCCGTTATCGCAACTGGAGCCACTGGCATGGCTGCCGCGATGAGGCCACGTGGTTCAAGTCGATGGGCGGCGGGATGAGCGAGTTCATCTTCTTCTACCATGCCGCAGGCCGTATCCTCGACGGCAAAGAAGACCCCGAGTGTGCCGGCAAGATCAACGGCCAGGCCGACTTCCGCGTGCCGAAGCTCTCCGGCGAAAAGTTTCGCCAAACATTCCAGCAGTATCTGGACTCCGCCAATGCCTTCTATCCGAAGCTGCTGCCGTATGTCAGCTTCAACCAGCCGGACGGCTGGAGCACCATCGACGACGAGGATGTGGCCCATGGATGGGACAAACTGAAAGAGCGCGGCGATGACGGGCGCTACAGCGACTACGCCTGGGATTTCAATGCGAACATGCTCGAGCGTTATAACAAGAAGTATCCCGGCAACAAACAGCGCAAAGCCTTCTACGCTTACTCCGGCACGGTTGGCGTTCCCACCCAGCTCAATGGCAAGTTCATCCCGGATGATATGACCTGCGTCTTCGCGAACACAACGGCCTATGACCATCTGAATCCTGAGTTTACCGGCGTCATGAAGGAGTGGTTCAAGTGCGTCAAAGAGCCGGAACAGTTCATCTATTACGACTACCTCTATGACCGCGGCCCCCACCGCAATTATCCGCCGACCCCGTATATCTTCACAGCGAACCTCAAGCAGCTCTTCAAAAACATCACGCCCGACAAGTGCCAAGGATTCCTTCTCGAATACGACGCCCCCTTTGGCGACAGGACCAAACCCGAAAACCACAACACCAACATTGGCTGCCCGGCACAGACGCATGTCATGATGTATATCTACTCGAAGCTGATGTGGAATCCGAAGGTGGATGTGGACAAGCTGTTAGCCGAATACTACACGCTCTACTACGGCCCCGCCGCGGAAGACATGAAGGCACTGGATAAGTTCGGCGAGGAAATATGGATGAGGAAAGCGCCGCGACGCGTGACGGCATCCTCAGGAAACTTCAAGGAAGAAGACGTGACGAAGCTCTTCGACATCTTCGGCAAGGCCCGCGCAAAAGCCGGGGCTGGCAGCATCTATGCAAAGAGGCTCGACCGACTCGCCTATGAGATGGAGCCCCTTAAAAGGCTGTTCGTAAACCTGCATCGCAAAGGTCCCACCATCCAAGCCGGACGCTTCGCCGAAGACACCAAGTGCGACGGCGATTTTTCCAAAGCCTTCTGGAAGGGCGTGCCATCCATTCCACTGAAGGACATGTTTACCAGCGTTAAGCCCGGTCATGTCTCCACCACCGTTGCGTTCCGCGCCACGCCGACCGCACTCTACATCGCCATCGAGTGCCGCGAGCCGAACATGGACCACCTCCGTGACCGCACCAAGGCGCGCGACGACTCAGGCATCTGGGCCGATGATTTTGTGGAGATACGGTTAGAGACTCCGACCGGGCGCATGCCTGTCATTAACATCAACCCGGCTGGCACCATCTTCGACCAGGACACCACGGATCCAAACGTGGCCAACCTGCCAGCGTTCTACAGCGTGAGTGACTATGCCGTGAAGAAATACCCCGACAAGTGGTGCATCGAGATACGGATTGACTACGCATCGCTCGCGTCACTTATCCCCAATGTCTCGGCACCCTGGGGCATGCAGATCTCGCACCAGCGACTCGCCGGAGACAAGCCCGAGTTCTACCAGCTTTCGCCCACAGGCAAGGCGTTCAACAAGAACTTCGAAATGATGGCAAACATCACGACGAACAAACGATAGGGGAACCATACGTTGATACTCATCACAATGAGACTCACCCGCGTCCTCACTGCCCTGCTGCTCGCGCCGCTGCCATCATCCGAATGACCAACCCGGCCTCATGTTACTCCTTTCTCACCTGATCCGCCTTTTAAGGCTTGGTGTCACAAACCGCTGGTTTGCGCTGCTCATGCTGCCATGCGGCGCCCACGCCGGCGAAACGCTGCCCAACGGCATCGTCCTCCCCAACGTGTGGCCGCCGCGCATTGGTGGGGACTCGGGCAAACCGCCGCTGGAGACGTTCTCGAAGCCCGGCGATCCACCGGAGCCGCCGTATTTGAAAACGAAGCCTGCGGTGATCGATATCGACCTGGGACGGCAATTGTTTGTCGATGATTTCCTCATCGCAGAGACGACGTTGCAGCGCGTTTGGCATCAGCCGGTAAAATGTGAGACGAACCCGGTGCTCAAGCCGGAGAAGCCGTGGGAACTCGGCGTCACCCACACACCAATGGCCGCGCCATTCAGCGATGGTTGCTTCTACAATCCGATGACGAAGCGATTCATGCTCTGGTATTCATCGGGATGGTATGATTCGACCGCGCTGGCGGTGAGTCGCGATGGTTTGCAATGGGAGCGGCCCGAGCTCGATGTCTTTCCCGGCACGAACAAGGTCATGCTGCGCGGTCACGACGATTGGCGGCGCGACACGGTCTCAGTCTGGCTCGATCACGAGGCGGCAAAGCCCGACGAACGCTTCAAAGCCACGATGTTCTGCCGCACCGGCGCGCTCGGCACGAAGCTGGACAACTACAATCCCGGCCTGCTCCTGCTCGCCTCGCCCGATGGCATCCACTGGATCCTGCGCGGCCAGACGAAACACTCGAAGGACAACACGACGATGTTTTACAACCCCTACCGCAAGGTATGGATCTTCAGCCATCGCATCCACATCAAGCACGACGATGGTCGCTACGAGCGAGCGCGGGCGTATTGGGAGACGAAGGACTTCTTTTCCGCCGCAGGTGAAGCGATGAAGGAAAGACCGCCCGTTTATTGGATGAGCGAAGTCCCAGAAGGTTTGCCCACAGATTCAGGGAAGCCACAGATTGGAAATGCAGGAGGAAACCCTGCAGCTTCCCCAGCCATCGAACTCGGCAATTCCACGCTGGCGCAAATCTACAAGATCGACGCCACACCTTATGAAAGCCTCATGCTCGGCCTGTTCGAGATTCTGAGCGGCCCGACGAACGACGAATGCGCCGCCGAAGGCAAACCGAAGCGCACCGATTTGCAGGTCGCCTTCAGCCGCGATGGATTCCACTGGAGCCGGCATCGCGAAACCTTCATCGGCGGCACCGGCAAGCCTGGGAGCTGGGAGCGCGGCTACATTTCCTCCTGCGGCGGCGGATGCCTCATCGTCGGCGACGAACTTTTGTTCCCGTATGGAGCCTTCGCCGGTGATCCGACGAACATCGCGAAATACTTCGTCTGGGGCGGCCTCTACGCGAACGGAGCCACGGGTATCGCAAAACTCCGTCGCGATGGTTTCGTCTCCATGCGCGGCCCTGGTGTGCTCACGACGGAACCGGTGCGTTTCAGCGGCAAGCATCTCTTTGTGAACGCCAAAGGCAGCCTGCGCACCGAAGTGCTCGATGCCGATAGAAGGCCCGTCGAAGGTTTCACTCTCGCGGATTGCATCCCGTTCACCGGCGACAGCACCCGCGCCCGCGTGAACTGGAAAGGCAACCTCGCCTCTCAATCAGGAAAACCCGTGCGCCTCCGCTTCCACCTCGACGAAGGCGATCTCTACTCCTTCTGGATCAGCGCCGACGAACGCGGCAGCAGCGGCGGTTACGGCGCGGGCGGCGGACCGGATTTCCCAGAGGGCCGGGACTCATCCGCTGCACACCGATGAAGTTACGGCTCCCTCACTCCACAACTCCATCACCCACCCCATGACCACCCGCCTCGCAATCCTCATCTCAACCCTTCTGCTCGCACAGCTCAAGGTGATGCACGCCACCGAGCACATCGTCGGCTCCAGCGGCTTCAAATCCATCGCCGAGGGCGTGGCAGCGCTCAGAACCGGCGATACGCTCACGATCATGCCAGGCGAGTATCGCGAGCAAGTCAGTGCATCATTGCAAGGCACGGCAGAGGCTCCGATTACCATCCGCGCATCGCGGGCGGGCAGTGTGTTGTTGCGGGGCGATGTCGATTTGAACAACTTCAAGGCTGCGCCAGGGCTGCGGCATGTGTTTATCACGGAGTTGCAGCGGAAGGCGGAGAGTGTGTTCGAGCGCAGCACGTTGCGCACGCTGGAGCCGAAGATGAGCGCGGCGGAGGTGGAGCTTTCGCTGATGAGTTGCTATCAGGATGAGAAAAGTGGGCTGCTGTATGTGCATACGTCGGATTCGCTGCAGCCGGCGGCCCATGCGATGGGCGCTTCGGTGACGAATGCGAGCGGGCTTTTCTTCAGCGGCGCGAAGCATGTGATCCTCGACGGCATCAGCGTCACGGGCTTCAGCCATCGCGACTACGAGCAGCGCGATGGATCGCGCACGCGGTGGGGGATCTTTTTCAAGGACGCGGAACACTGCACGGTGCGGAACTGCGTGTCGTATCTGAACAGCGGCGGCATCCATTTCCTCGGCAAAGGCCAGGGCTGCGTGGTGGAAGATTGCACGGCGTTTGGCAATTGGTCGCGACACGTGGACATCGGCAACAACATCGTCGGCTGGGGAGTGGCGGGCACGACCTTCCGGCGCAACCGTGTGGAGGGTCACATGCCGGATGCGGGGACGAGCCGGAACGACATCACATTCTACAGCGGCGGCGATGGCTGCGCGATGATCGACAACCTTGCCATCAACGCGAGCGTCATGATCAAAGGCGCTCTCAAGGACGCCGTGCAGCGCGGCAATGTGTGCATCGGGCGCAAGTTCTACCGTCCGCCGGGAACGGAGAATATCGAGATGCCCGCCGGTCCCACGCCTGCCGATGCGGCGAAGTATGCAGACGTGCTGAATCACGATTACCGCACGGAGGGCGTGTTTTTCGTCTCACCGAAAGGCGATGACGCGAATCCCGGCACGAAGGCGTTGCCTTGGAAAACGCTCGCACGTGCTGCAAAAGCGACGAGCACGGTTTATCTCATGGCCGGCGAGTATGCGGAGACGCTGATGCCGAACAGCGGAGCAGACATTCGGCGATATGGACATGATCGCGTCGTCGTGAATCGCGTGTCGCTGAACAATGCGACGAATGTGCATCTCAGTGGATTGCACATTCGCGAGGCGATGGATGCGGCGCGTTGCGATGCACTGCGAGTGGAGTTTTGTGTCCTCGACAGAGCCACGATGGATCGCGCTCCAGGACTTCGTTTGGAACACAATCTCGTCCGTGGCCGACTTGCGGTGACGAACTCGCCTCGCGGCAGCTTCGTTTCGAACGTATGGTGCGAGCACGCGTTCGACGAAGTCTCCCAACGCGACGTGTGGAGGCATTCCAATGTCGAGGCGAAGATTGCGGAAGATGTCCTGCCTGCCGATTCTCCGCTGATCGGCCACGGCTTGCACGCCTCGACCATCGGGCCGTTTTTGCGGCTCAAGGTCACACGCCCGCTGCCCATCGATTCCGCCATCGTGCATGACGTCACCGACACCACTGCCACGCTCGAATGGAACACGCCCACGCAAGCCACGGAGACCACGCTGGAGTGGGGCGCTGCAAAGATCGAAACACCTCGCGGCAGCCAGCACAGCGTCAGCATGGTGGGATTAAAACCGGGCACCGCTTACACTTTCCGCGTCACCTCACGTCGCAAAGACGATGAGCGCGTTTTTGCCACGCATCAGCCGCCCGCGAAGACCGGCGATGCCGTTTACGAAACACAGACCATCACCACAGCAGTGAATCATGCCGCACCACGCACCCTGCATGTGCCCAGCGACTTCCCCACCATCAACGATGCCGCAAACGCCGCTCGAGCGGGTGACACCGTGCTAATCCACGCTGGAGTTTATGAGGAAACGATCCGCATTCGCTCCAGTGGTGATGTCGGCACACCGATTACGTTTGCCACAGCTCCCGGCGAGACCGTGTGGATGGACGGCAGCGACCGGTTCCGCGCCAATGCCTTCCTCCTGCCGAACAAGCATCACATCATCATCGACGGCCTGCGCTTCCGGCATTTCCGCTTCGCGCCGGAGCTTGGGCAGATCATCCAGATGAGCGGCGGATCGCACAACATCATCCGCCGCTGCTTCCACGACGGCCGCGAGATCGAGGGCTATGTCGGTACGCTCGTCGCCCCCTCCCGCGAGCGCAACCTGCTCATCGAGAACTGCGTCTTCATCAACGGTATGGGCGAGGCCATCGGCGCCAGCAACTGCCCTGACCTCACCGTGCGCCACTGCGTCTTCTACAACAACTTCATCCGCGCCATGACCGCGCACGTGGACACGCCGGACGTGCTCGTGCATTTCCACCACAACCTCGTCTGCGACAGCATCCCGAGCAAAGTGAACAACTCGCTGCTGCGCATCTGGCACGCCGACGCCCTGCGCAGCGACCACAACGTCTTCTTCACGCGCATTCCCGGCGACCAACGTCGCATCCTCGAGAGCGCCTTCATCCAAGGCAAACAAGTAGGCCACGAAGATCCCGCCACCTACCGCGGCGAGAATCTTCTGCTCACCGACATGCAGACAAAGTTTCGCCAGGAACTGAACACCCGAACCGGCAATCCAGGCATCGCCGCCACACCTCGCCTCGTCCCGCGCAACGACAACGACGAAAGCGAGTGGCGCAAAGTCGAGATGCACCGCGAGGGCAACACGTTTGCGCCGCTTGATTTCAAAGACTTCATCCCCACTGCGGACAATCCGTTGGCAAAGGCGGCGGACGGAAAACCAGTGGGCTTGGAAGCATCAACGTTCACCCGGCAACCGAAAAAACCATGAACACACGTCGCCATTGAGAGTGGTCCGCAAAGAGGACTGCACGGACCACTTTCTCGCGTTCAAAATAGCCGCCGCACCGCTGTATCATTCTATCCTCCAATTCATGAAAAGTATCACCGTTCTCCTTCTCACGCTGCTCATCGCATCAGCGCTCAACGCCCAGACCCTCCCGCTCAGCGCTGAAGACCTCACCGTCTTCAAACCTGCCGCCGGCGGCACGACGGCTGAGCAGGCCTTTGAACAGTGGCTCACGCGCGAGTTCGTGGCGATGACGGAGCAGCGCAGCACGGCCTTTGAAAAAATGATCAAAAGCGCCGCCGCTTGTCGCAAGTGGCAGGAGGAGCGGCGGCAGTTTTTCCTGGAACGTATCGGAGGGCTACCGGAGCGCACACCACTGAACCCGCAGATCACCGGCACTTTGAATGGAAAAGGGTATCGCGTGGAGAAGATCATCCTGGAGACGCGGCCTGCGTTTCATCTCACGGCCGATCTTTACCTGCCGGATACACCGCCGCCTTGGCCTGCCGTGCTGGTGCCGTGCGGGCACAGTCATGAGGGGAAGGCGGCGGGCCAGTATCAACTCATCTGCATGCTGCTGGCACGCCACGGCATGGCGGCGATTTGCTACGACCCCATCGGCCAGGGCGAGCGCTACCAGATGCTCGACACGACCAGGGAGCGCACCGTTTTCGACGATGCGCCGCATGTGAAGGTGCCGCATCCCAACGTGCGGCTGATGTGCACGACGGAGCACACGGCGACCGGCCTCAGCAGCGCGCTGATCGGCGCGAATGTGGCGCAGTTCCGCATCTGGGATGGCATGCGCGTCATCGACTACCTGCAAAGCCGCAAGGACATCCTCGCCGACAAAATCGGCTGCACCGGCAACAGCGGCGGTGGCACTGAGACGGCGTATCTCATGGCGCTCGACGATCGCATCGTTGCCGCAGCACCGGGTTGCTATCTCACCACGTTTGTCAAACTCATCGAGACAAAAGGCCCGCAGGATGGCGAGCAGAACATCTTTGGGCAGATCGCCTTCGGCATGGACGAGGCGGACTACTGCATCATGCGCGCCCCGAAACCCACGCTCATCTGCGCGGGCACACGTGATGCGACCTTTGACTTCGGCGGAACGTGGGAGGTGTTTCGCGATGCGAAGCGCTTCTATTCACGCCTGGGTTCTCCGGAAACGATCGACATGGCAGCGCCCGACGCGCCGCATGGTTTCACACTCCAACTGCGCGAGGCTGTCACTCGTTTCATGAGTCGCTGGTTGCTCGGCAAGGATGTGCTCGTGCGCGAGATTCCATCCCTGCCTGACTCCTTCACCGACGACGAACTGCGGGCGCTCACCCTGCCAGACTGGACACCCGAGCAACTCCAATGCACGCCAAAAGGCCAGGTGCTCCTCATGCCGGGCGAGCGGAGCGTTTTTCAAATCAACGCGGACAGCGCCACCGCGCTCAGGAAGTCCCGCGAGAGTGCCTGGAACAGCATGGATGAAGTTGCGAAGCGGAAAGCCATCCGCGAGACGATCAGTGCGCGAGCGGATGACACGACTCCCGGCATCGAGAAGTTCGGAATCATCGAGCGCGTCTCCTGCACGATCACCAAGGTGGCCATCGCTGCGGAAGACGGCCTCAAGCTTCCTGCACTGCTCTTTGTGCCGAAGAAACCCGGCCGCAAGGCCACGCTCTATCTTCACGGGACAAGCATGAAGGCCGACGCCGCGCCGGGCGGGCCGATTGAGCAACTCGTGCAACAAGGCCACACCGTTCTCGCGGCCGAATTGCGCGGCATCGGCGAGACCAAGACCGGCCTCCGCCGAAAGGCCTTCGGTGCAGGTCGCTTTGGCCGCGACAATCTCGAAATCCTCACCGCCTACCTCATGGGCAAGAGCTACGTCGGCATGCGCACCGAGGATGTCGGACGTTGGACCCGCGTGTTGAAAACGATGGCCGACGAAGTGCACCTCCTCGCCATCGGCGAAGCCGCCATCCCCGCGCTCCACGCCGCCGCGCTGGATCGTGCCGCTTACAAATCCACCACGCTCCAGGAGATGATTCCGTCGTGGGAATCGCTGGTGGGAGCCACGGAAGCGGTCGATCAAAGCGTGAACACCGTGCATGGCGTGCTGAGGCGCTACGACCTTCCCGACCTCCGCAGGATGATTGGCAAGATCAGCAAGTAACGAACACATGTCCTCCCCATTCCATCCCGTTGTCCGGGTAACATCTCCTCCACGCCATGAAACTCCTCGCTCCCATCCTCGCCAGTCTTCTACTTTGCCACACGTCATCCACCTTTGTAGAGGCTGCGGAACTGCGCATCGGCTCCGCCACGGTCAGCATCACGCCGGACCGGCCCGTGGCGCTGGCGGGGCAGTTTGCGACGCGCATTTCGCAGAGTGTCGAAGCTCCGATCATCGCCGCTGCGGTGGCGCTCGAATCCATCGAGGCTGGCAAGGCAGCGGATCAAGCCATCTTCATCTCCTGTGACCTCGTGGGCATTCATCACTCCGTGCTCGCGCAGTTTCGTCAGCATCTGAAGCCGCTGCTTCCCGATTTCGATGTGCGGAAGGTCATCGTGTCCGCCACGCACACGCACACCGCGCCGGTGACCTCGGCGATTCCCGAGGAGACGCTGATCACTTATCCGATCCCGAAGGAAGGCGTGATGCAGCCGGCGGAATACACCGCGTTTCTCGTCGAGCGACTCTCGCAGGCCGCCGTGCAGGCCTGGAAGAGCCGCAAGCCGGGTGGCGTGAGCTGGGCGCTCGGATTCGCGCAAATCGGCGAAAACCGCCGCTCCGTCTTTGCCGATGGTCACGCTCAAATGTATGCGAAGACCAACGACGCGCGCTTCCGCCACTTGGAAGCCGGCTCCGACTCGGGAATCGAGACGCTGTTCTTCTGGAATGCTGAAAAGCAGCTTCAAGCCGTCGCGATCAATGTCGCGTGCCCCTCGCAGGAAGTGGAGAGCCGCAGCGCGCTCAACGCCGACTTTTGGCACGACGCACGCGAGCAGTTGAAAGCCAAATTGAACAAGCCTGACCTCACCGTGCTCGGCTGGTGCAGCGCTGCGGGCGATCAATCGCCGCATCTGCAGTATCGCAAGGACGCCGAGGCGCGCATGATCAAGCTGCGCGGCCTCACGCGTCAGCAGGAACTCGGTCGCCGCATCAGCAATGCCGTTTTGGAAACAATCGATGCCGCGAAGGCCGACATTCGCACCGACGCACCCTTCGGCCACATCGTTGAAGACCTGCCGCTGCCGCCGCGCAAGATCCTCGAACGCGAATATGAGGACGCGAAGAAGAACATCACGCAATACAGCGTCGTCGAGAAGCCGGACAACCGTGTCCTCACGATGCTGAAACTCGAACAGGGCATCGTGAAGCGCTTTGAAGAGGCTGACAAGCTACCGCCTTACGACATGGTGCTCCACGTGCTGCGCCTCGGCGACATCGCCATCACCACGAATACCTTTGAGCTGTATCTCGACTGGGGCATCCAGATGAAGGCCCGCAGCCCCGCACAGCAGACCTTTGTGCTCCAGCTCACGAATGGCTGCGGCATGTATCTGCCCACCGCGCTCGCCATCGAAGGCGGCAGCTACAGCGGGTTGCCTCACGTGAACAAAGTCGGACCGGAAGGCGGGCAGATTCTCGTGGATCAAGCCGTGCGTGCGATGCAGGCGCTGTTTCCAGTGGCCAAGCCCTGACTCTTTTGGCATTAAATGCCTGACATGAATGGCACTCGGTTAAGCAGCAGCACGGTAGCGTTCACGATGGGGGATTTCTTGGAACTTGTGGCGCGGGGCAGTTAGTAATTGATAGGACTTCGGCCTTCGTTTTTTGGCGCGCGGTTCGCGTCGATCAGGACGTAACGG
>CANIBP010000036.1 GCA_947466075.1 Verrucomicrobiaceae bacterium | reverse complement strand
GGTTTGAAGTGCCATGCGAATTGAACCCGCTGCACGGCACGCCGTTGTACCAAAGTTGAATTATCAATGCTCGCGATGAACGGTGCTTTTGGAGGTCCTCCCGAACATTCAAAATCCACGATGAATGGTCTTAACCGAGTGCCATTCAGCTCTGACATCCATTGCCCACTCTGCCCATGCTGTGCGAACTTCCAGCGTGAGCCGAGAAGCTGCGTCCCCGCACGCGTTCCAGGCTTGCCGCTGTCGGCGTTGAGCTTCGGCTTGTAGTCAAACGTGTCCACATGCGATGGCGCACCACGCATGCATAGGAAGATCACCCGTTTGCTCGATTTGACGGCCAGCGGAGCCGCCAGCGCGGACAAACCGAGCCAGCCGAAGCCTAGTGAGGTATTTTGCAGGAAGTGGCGGCGGTTCATGGCGGTTCAGTTGAGGAATAAAAAGTCAGCGCTGGCGAACAGGGCGCGGCAGATGCTGGTCCACGAGGAGAGGTCATTGTGGTCGAGTTTTCGAGCTACAGCGATCTCATCTGCGAATGGCTCACGACCATACGCGAGACGACAGGCAAGGCTGAAGCGCGTCTCGAATCCCGCTTCGCTCATCACACGCTTCGCCATGATGGCGGATTGTTCGGCAACGAAGTCGCTGTTCATCAAATACAAAGCTTGAGGCGGTACGATGGTCGTTTCACGAGCACCGAGCACGACACTGGGATCGGTGAAGTCGAAAACGGCCAGCACCTCCGGCTGGATGCTGCGGGCGACGGGCAGGTAGAGACTGCGATGACGGCCGTTGGCCTTCACGATGGCTTCCTCCTGCAAGACTTGGTAGCGTTCGCCCCCAATGGGGCCGTCACCAGCCAGCGCGATGAGCGAGCCAGCCTTCGGCGTCGGGTCAAGCGCACCGCTGGCGGCCAGCATGGCATCACGAATCGTCTCCGCATCGAGACGGCGAGTGTTCATGCGCCAGAGCAGCGTGTTGTCAGGATCGACGACCTGTTTGGCCTCATCGTAGCGTGTATCGAGCTGGTAAACACGACTGCTGACGATGTGCTTGATGAGTTTCTTGAGGCTCCAGCCATCGGCGATGAACTGCTGGGCAAGATAATCGAGTAACTCTGGATGCGACGGTCGCGTACCGCTTGCACCAAAGTTGTCCACGCTTTCAACTAACCCGCAGCCAAAGATCCAATGCCAGACTCGATTCACGGTCACTCTCGCTGTGAGTGTATTTTGAGGTGAGGCGATCCAGTTCGCGAGTTCGAGGCGTCCGCTTGCGCCGTTGGCGATGCTCAGCTTCGCGCCGTGCGCCATGAACTCCGGCACGCCGCGCGGCACGGCATCGCCTTCCTTGTCGATACTGCCGCGGATGAACAACGGGCTGTCTGCGATCGCGTCGAAGCCGCTACTGGATCTGCCGCGCGAGTTTGGCCCGCCCATGCTCGCATTCATGCGCTGTCGGCCTGTAGCGGGCGCGGAGGTAGGTTTGTCAAAGACACCCATGATGCGGGACTTGGGTGTACCGTCTGGATTGAAGGCAATGATGATCTCTGTCTCGATCTATTTGGCGCGTGTGATGAGCCGGACCACGTCAAAGCTGGACATTTGATCCGAGCCACCACCACCTCGACGTGCAGCTAGCGCGGCATCACGACGCGCCACAATCTTGTCATACTCAGCTTTTTTCTGTGCATAAACAGCGGGATCCACGCGGCGGTCGATTTTTTTAAGTCCAGCGGATGCAGGAATCTCAACCAAGGTCGATGCATTGCGGCCCTGCACGCCGCCGACGGTGCCAAAGCGTGTCTCCGTGCTCAGCAAGATGCCTGCGAGCGCGGTGTAGTCCTTCTGCGAGATCGGATCAAACTTGTGATCGTGGCAGCGGGCGCAGGAAACAGTCATGCCCATGAAGGCTTGGGAGACAGTGTCGATCTGCTCATCGGCAAGATCGACCGCGAACTGGCGCGGATCGGTGCCATTGAGCGGTTTCGGGCCCACGGCGAGGAATCCCGTGGCGATGAGCTTTTTCGCACGATCTGCATCGCCGGAATCAGGCAAAAGATCGCCAGCAATCTGTTCGCGGATGAATTGATCGAAGGGTTTGTCAGCGTGGAAGGCGTCAATCACGTAGTCGCGATAGCGCCAGGCCTCAGGCATCGTCACATTGACATCACGCCCTGTGGTTTCCGCAAAACGAGCCACATCCAACCAGTGACGTGCCCAACGTTCGGCGAATTGCCTGGAGTTGAGAAGCTGGTCAACGTTCGCCGTTGCTCCGGGAGGTGGCGGGAGACCGCTGAGATCGAGATAAAGCCTGCGTGTGAGTGTGGCAGCATCCGCATCCGCGACAGGCTTGAGATTTTTCTCCTCCAACTTCGCGAGAATGAAGCGGTCGATGTTGGTTTTGGCCCAACCAGCGTCTTTCGGCTGCGGCACCGCCGGTTTCGTCATGGGTTGATAGGCCCACCATGATTTCGCCGCTACGGGATCATAGGCTTTTGCCACAGTTGAGGCACCTTCACGCGGATCAGGCGCACCCATCTTGACCCATTGCTCGAAATCGGCAATCACGCTCTCTGGCAGCTTCCCGCCCTTGTTTTTCGGTGGCATGCCAGTGTCCGCATCCTGCCAGCGCATCGCCGTGATGAGCAGGCTTTTACCGAGATCGCCAGGAACAATGGCCGGTCCATTTTCGCCGCCTCTGAGCGTGCCCGCACGTGTATCGACTAGCAATTCGCCCTTCACTTTCTCCGCCTGTGCTGAATGGCAGGAATAGCATTTCTCTGCGAGAACTGGCCTGATCTTCGCTTCAAAGAAGGTGCTTTGCTCCGGTGTTATTGCGCTAGCACTGGTGGCTGCAATTAGAAGAATGAATTTCATAGCTATGAAGCTGAAACCGTTCGGGAAGCCATAGTTGTATCCGCCCAGTCAGATAAACGCGTATTAATTTTCGGCTTCATCCGCGCTCGCATGAGCGACTTCAAATACTCACGCAGCGCTGGGGCATGATCGGTGTTATTTGAAGAGTCCTTTGAGGCCCTTGAATGAATTGATGAGTCCCTTGGCTTTGTCTTCGAGATCACCACCGAGCAGGCCTTCGAGCTTCACCTGGATGTCCGGTTTCACCTTCGGATGCGAAAGCGTTCCGGTGATCGAGAGATCAAAGGCGAGGCGGCCTTGGTTGTCGGAGAAGCCATCGACGACCATGCGCGAGATTGATTCTCCCAGACCACGACCTGCGACCCCGTGAACGACTTGTTCCTTCAATGCCGGTCCACAATACAGACGCGTGAGCAGGCCTTGGTCGTCTTTGGCGAAGTCGAACCAAGAATCGCGCTTCACGGTGACTGCATAGTCAGGCAACACGAGGTTAGCATCGTCGAGGAAGGTCGCTCGTTGATCTTTGGCAAGGATGTTGATGGCCAGATCCTGCGCCAGTGGGCCGCCGATGCGGATGCCGCGCAAGTCGATGCCGTATTTCATGAGTTTGTCGAGTTGATCACCAGCGGCATCGCCGATGGTCATATGGCCACCGAGGATGGAATTACGATCAATGGTGAGCTTGAGCATCGCAGCGGGTGACCACATCAGCGTGTTGGGATCCACCGGGGCCACATTGCCCTCGCCATGCACAGTCATGTCGGCAAAGCGCACCTGCTGCATGCGTCCGCCGAGTTGTGCCATGCCATCAAGCACGGCCTTGGCTGAGAGACGCACTTTAAAATGATTGTGGCCGGTAATATCCGCCGGATCGATGTCGATCTCAGTGATGGAGAGATTGAAGTCGCTAATCTCTCCATCAAAGCGGGCGTCGGCGCTCTGATTGCTGATGCGGAAATGCGCCTGCTCGATGCTGATTTCCTGAAGGGCAAAATGTTCCGCCTTTGACGATGATTTATCCTCCGCTGGAGCCGCAGCGACTGGCGGCGGTTCGGGGGTAGCGGGTTGTGCAGGCTGCACTGGAATGGCACGCGGCACTTCATCCTGGGGTTGAATGGCGGCCAGTTTTTCGGGTGGTGGCTGGAAGAGCTTTTTCAAATCGCTGCCCGCACCTGGACTCACCGTCTCATTCACATCGAGACCGATCAGACGAATCACCCTGGGGAAGAAGTGGCGGTGCATCAACGCCTCCGGCACCAGTTCGGCATAAGCCATGTCGATTTTCAGTGGCACCTCGCCTAACGGCGGGCGTTCGGCCAGCGGCCGTCCGGCAAATTCATCGCGTGCTGCGACTTTGAGTCCGGAGAGACGCAGGCTTGGTGGCCAGGTGAAGAGCGTGAGCGTGACATCGTCGAGATGCACGCGGGCGTTGATGTTTTTCTCCGCCTGCAGGATGAGAAACTCTTTGTGCACGTAGCGGCGGAGAACCCAGGCACCAACAAGCGGTGTGGCGACGGCCAAGAGCACAAACAGGCCGAGGAGGATGAACAGCAGGCGGGAGAGCTTCATGCCAGTGAGCATATCCAGTGATGCGCTGTTGGAAATTTGAGATTTGAAATTTGAATTGGCGAATCCCGGCTATTATCGCGCCCCCTGTTTTCAACCCGCCGCTTCCTGCCATGTCCATTCGCGTCCGCTTTGCTCCTTCTCCCACCGGTGATCTTCATGTCGGAGGCGCACGCACGGCCTTGTTCAACTGGCTCCTGGCCCGCAAGCATGGCGGCACGTTCGTGCTGCGGGTGGAAGACACCGATGGTGCCCGCAACACGGCGGAAGCAGCCGCTGGCATCCTCAAAGGCATGCGCTGGCTCGGGCTGGACTGGGATGAAGGCCCCGATGTCGGCGGTGACTGCGGCCCCTACTTCCAAAGCCAGCGCAAAGACCTCTACGACGCCTATTTCAAGAAGCTGGAGGACGCCGGACGCGTCTATGCCGAGCCGGACGGCGCGATGCGCTTCAAATTCAGCCGCACCGCCATCACCGTGCATGATCTGGTCTGTGGGGATGTGACCTTCGCGCCCACCGAGGAGCCGGACATGACGATCCGCCGCCTGGACGGCAGCTACATCTTCCATTTCGTCAATGTCGTCGATGACATCGAGATGCGCATCTCCCACGTCATTCGCGGCGAGGATCATCTCTCGAACACCTGGAAGCACATCGACCTCTTCAACGCCTTCGGTGCCACTGCGCCGACCTACGCGCACATCCCGCTTATCCTGAACCCGGACGGCACCAAGATGAGCAAGCGCGATGAAGGCAGCGCCATCGAGCACAGCTACATGCACGCCGGTTTCCTGCCCGACGCCGTGTTCAATTACCTCTGCATGCTCGGCTGGACCCCAAAGGCCGAGAGCGAAAAACTCTCCCGCGCCGAACTCACCGCGCTATTCGACGCCGACGCCATCCACAGCAGCAACGCGAAGTTCGATCTCAAGAAAGCGCAGTGGTTCAACGCCCAGTATCTGCGCGAATTGAGCCCCGCAGACCTGCTGCAGCACGCCAGGCCGTTCCTGACCGCCAGCGGCCTGCAATGGACCGATGACGCGATGGCCGCCGCCGCCGTTCACAGCGTGCGTGAAAAGGTGAGCCTGCTCACCGAACTGCCCGAGTGGGTGCATTACTTCTTCCGCGAGGATTTCCCCTTCGAGGCCGATGTCGTGACCAAACTCAAGGCCAAACCCGAAAACGCCAGCCTGCTCAAAGCCGCCAGCGATCAACTCGCCCAAGCCGCCGAATGGACCGAGCAGAGCGTGCATGACGCCGTCGAAGCCGCCGCGAAAGCCTTGAGCGTGAAACCCGGCGCCATGATGCCGCTGCTGCGCTTTGCGCTCAGCGGCCAGTCACGCGGACCTGGAGTCACGACGATTGCGCATCTGATTGGGAAGGAGAAGACAATCTCGCGGATTCAGCGGGCGACAGCCGAAGCGCTGTGCGCATAAACCCTGTTGACGCACTCGATAGAATTGTTTCTGATCAACGAGTTAGGCGTTAACCAAACTCGCCGCCCCTAATGGCAATAAAAGACACTGACAACTCTAAGTTCAGTCCGATCAATGACGAGGCACGATATGAGCTATCAGACCTTCGATCCTTTGCCTCAAGTCTCGTGGGTCGCTTCCAGCCCGGCCACGTTCTCACACAGACTGCGGACGATTTTGAAACGCTACAGCGTCTTTGCGAGGAGGAAGCAATGCAACACGCGAACTACGGGGCGTGGGTCGCGATAAGTGTCGCGTTCGGCGATGCACTGATGCATTACATTCCTGGTCTTGAGTGGTGCCTAGAGTCAGATCAATACGGTAAAAATGCTGCGCTACGTTTCCGGCAATCGGGCCTCTCGATTGCCGTGCTAACTATGCTGTGGAAACGCGTCGAGCGTGGAGAACCCATCGACATCATTCATCTTGCAAGTGAACTACACGCAATCGTGGCATGTCATGCCGCCTAAAAAGTCGTTGGAACCGATAGCCCACGACAAGCCTCGGTTTAGCTCAACTTCAACGTTATGAAACACTCAGCCCCACCCACCGCGCATAGCTCTCCGTCACCTGCCCCGGTTTGAGCGCCACGATCTCCGGCACGTCGTAGGGATGCAGTTCGCGAAGGCGTGATTCGAAGCGGGGCCAGACGGTCTCCCAACACAAAAGTTGCGATTTGATCCCCAGACAGGTATTCTTCCATCATGAAAGACTGGCAAAACTGTCCTGCGGTGGAGCGCAATCCTGAACGGGTGAGCGGCGCGTGGATTTTCCGAGGAACGCGGGTGCCGGTGCGCGCCTTGTTTGAGAACCTGGAGGACGGCGCGACGGTGGACGACTTCCTCGAATGGTTTCCAGGCGTGCAGCGTGCGCAGGTGGAAGCCGTGCTGAAACACGCGGAACGCAGCCTGCTGGTGGCCGCCTGATCATGCGGATTCTCTTCGACCAAGGCACACCCGCGCCGCTGCGCAGGCATCTGCACCCGCATCCCGTGGACACAACCGCCGAACGCGACTGGTCCACCATCTCCAACGGCGAGTTGCTGAAGTGCGCGGAGGAGGAGGGCTATGAAGTGTTCATCACGACTGACCAGAATCTACGCTATCAGCAGAATCTCACGGGCCGACGCATCGGCATCGTGGTGCTGATGGCAACCTCCTGGCCGCGTGCGCAGCAGCACATCCCGGAAATTTTGGCCGCTGTTAATCGCGTGCTGGGCGGCGGCTATGAAGAAGTGGCGCTGTAACGCATCACGTGGGTCATTCAAAGACCAACACACTCTCCCCCACCCACCGCGCATAGCTTTCCGCCACCTGCTCCGGTTTGAGCGCCACGATCTCCGGCACGTCGTAGGGATGCAGTTCGCGGAGGCGTGATTCGAAGCGGGGCCAGGCTGCGGGCGTGGTTTTAAAGATGGCCAGCACCTCTGCGGCGGTTTCGACTTTTCCTTCCCAGCGGTAGATGGATTCGACGGCGGGGATGAGATTCACGCAGGCGGCGAGTTGCGCTGCTACCAGCGCCGTGCCAGTCTCGCGTGCCTTGCCGAGATCCGGGAAGGTGCAAAAGACGATCAGGATGTCGTTCATGACCGCCAGTGTATGAGATCTGCCTTCATCGACAAGCTTATCAAACGCATGGACCGCCTCGAACCGGGCGAAGTTCAGGGCATCGTGCTGGAGCTGCTGCGGGAGAAGAAATTTCAGGAGAAGGTGTTCGAGGCGCTGCAGGAGGGCGTGATCCTGCTCGATACGGAGGGCAAGGTGAGCTACGTGAACCGGGCCGCCTGCACGTTTTTCGGCCTCCAGCAGGATCAGGTGCTGGGACAACGGCTCGCCCAAGGCGTGCGTGGTCTCGACTGGAACGAACTGCTCAAGCCGGGCACGGTGGTGAGCCGCGATCTCGAAGTGTTTTATCCCGAGAACCGCTACCTGAACTTCTACATCACCAGCATCGACGATGACTCGCCGCTGGGCTTCGTGATGCTGATCCGCGACATCACGGAGACACGCAAGCGCACTGAGGAACAGCTCGAAAGCGAGCGCTTGAACGCCTTCACGCTCCTCGCGGCCGGAGTGGCGCATGAACTGGGCAATCCGCTCAATTCATTGACCATCCACCTTCAGCTCCTCGAACGCCGCCTCAAAAAGATGGGAGCGAAAGGCGAGAGCCTGCGCGAGCACTTGGACGTGGCCACGGGCGAGATCCGGCGGCTCGATTTCATCATCGCTCAGTTCCTCGCCGCCATCCGCCCCACCCAGCCGCAGCTTCAACGCGTGCAGTTGCGCGAGCTGCTGGATGAATGCGTGCGCTTCCTCCAACCCGAGATCGAGCAGTCAAAGGTGAAGCTCAAACTCGACCTGCGGGCCGATCTGCCCGCCATGCCGCTCGATCCCGGTCAGATCAAGCAGGCGGTGTACAATCTCATCCGCAACGCCTGCCAGGCCATGCCGAACGGCGGCACGCTGACGATCAACGGCACCTTCACCGACTACGAGGTGCGCCTGAGCTTTGAAGACACCGGCAAAGGCATCAACGCCGAGCAGATGGGCAAGCTCTTCCAGCCCTTCGCCACGACACGCAGCACCGGCACCGGTTTAGGGCTGCTCATCGTGCGCCGCATCATCCGCGAGCACGGCGGCGAGATCGACATCGAAAGTCGCGAAGGCCAAGGAACCCGCGTGAGCCTGTGGCTGCCGCTGGTGGAGAAAAAGGTGCGCATGCTGGAGAGTGGGGAAAATGACGAAACCAGAATGGCGAATGATCAACCAAGCCCGAAGGGGACGTGAACCGTGATTCATGCGGAGTTGGGCATACGTTCATCACTCGGCATTCAATGTCGTTACGTTCGCAGCCGGAGGAATGGCAAAGGAATGGGGGCAAGGGAATAAAGCACCCCATGACATGTGCTGGATTCATTCCCTTGCCCCCATTCCCTTGCCAATAAATCGCCTAACTTAACGACATTGATTCGGCCTTCGTCCTTTCACCGCGTCAAAGCCACCAAAGCATCCGGGGTTGACCCAAAGCCCGTCAGCCGCCAACATCTTCCCCCTATGTCCGACCCAACTACTCCAAAACCCGCCCGCAAACTGAACCCCGCCCTCTCGAAGCCCGTACAGCCGGATGAGCTCCTCGCGAAGGTGATCGGTTCCACGCCGCTCTCCCGTGGTGAAATGACCAAGAAGCTCTGGGAATACATCAAGAAGAACGGCCTGCAGGATCAGACCAAGAAGACCAACATCAACGCCGACGAAGCGCTGAAGGCCGTCTTTGGTGGCAAGAGCCAGGTGACCATGTTTGAGATGACCAAGCTCGTCTCCGCGCACGTCAAGTAAGCGGCCACTGCCGGCTTGTCTCATATCTAGAAATTGGCTTCCTCAATGGTCGTCTTTATCGGCGTCCCGAAGTGATTCGGGACGCCGATTGCACTTTTAGATGTGGTGCTGGCCACCCAACCAAGCAGCCAATTCGCCCTTGCATCATACTCACGCCCGCTTCATCTCAGGTGAACCTGTTCGTCACTACTTTGGCAACCACCGATTCCTCCCGCACACTCGTCGCCATACCTGCCCGCTGGGGTTCCACCCGCTTCCCAGGTAAGCCGCTCCACCTCATCGCCGGAAAACCACTGGTTCAGCACGTCTGGGAACGCTGTCAGGACTGCAAGCAGATCGACGACATCATCATCGCCACGGATGACGCCCGCATCGCGGAAGCAGCGGCCAGTTTCGGTGCAAAGGCCGTTTTGACCTCGCCCGATCATCCCAGCGGCACGGATCGCATCGCGGAGGCCGCTAATTCATTCCCGGACCATCGCATCATTATCAATGTGCAAGGCGATGAGCCGCTGATCTCCCCTGCCCTGATCGACGAACTGGCCTGTACCATGCGCGACGATGCCAGCGTCAAAATGATCACCGCCGCAGCACCGATTCACGACCCAGCGCAGATCAACGATGCAAACGTGGTGAAGGTCATCTTCGACACGCATGGCGACGCGCTCTATTTCTCGCGCTCACCGCTGCCTTTTGTGCGCAATCCCGAGGCCTGGCCGCGCAGCTACCGCCACCTGGGCATCTATGGCTTCCAGCGCAGCTTCCTCTTCCAGTTTGTCGCCTGGCCGCCTTCGCGGTTGGAGCAAACCGAGTCGCTGGAGCAGCTCCGCGCCCTCGAAAACGGCTCCCGCATCCGTGTGGTGCTGACCGATGAGCTTTCTCCCGGTGTGGACACTCCCGAGCAGGCCGCCGCCATCGAAAAGCATCTCCAGCAACATTCCTCTTGAACTGCGAACCCAGAACCGCGAACCGAGAACCATCATGAAATACATTTTTGTCACCGGCGGCGTTGTTAGCTCACTCGGCAAAGGCCTGGCCGCCTCTTCCCTCGGCACCCTGCTCGAACTCCGTGGCTTGCGGGTCATCATGCAGAAGTTTGACCCGTATCTGAACATCGACCCCGGCACGATGAATCCCTACGAGCACGGCGAAGTCTATGTGCTCGACGATGGCGCAGAAACCGACCTCGATCTAGGTCACTACGAGCGCTTCACGCATACGAATCTCTCCAAGCTCAACAACCTCACCTCGGGTCAGGTTTACCAGAGCGTTCTCGACAAAGAACGCGCCGGCAAATACCAGGGCCGCACCGTGCAGGTGATCCCACACGTCACGAATGAGATCAAAGCCCGCATGCACGAAGTCGCCGAGAAAATGGGCGGCGATGTGATCATCACCGAAATCGGCGGCACCGTCGGCGACATCGAGGGCCTGCCCTTCCTCGAAGCCATTCGTCAGTTCGGCCACGAAGTCGGTGTCGGAAATGTACTCTTCATCCACGCCACGCTCGTGCCCTACATCAAGGCCGCGCAGGAGCTGAAGACAAAACCCACGCAGCAGAGCATCGCGAAGCTGCGCGAGATCGGTATCGCCCCGCACATCATCCTCTGCCGCACCGAGCACCCGCTCGACCTCGACGTGCGCGAGAAAATCTCCCTCTTTGGCAACGTGCCCATCGAAGCCGTCGTCGAAGTCCGTGACGTCAAACACACCATCTATGAGGTGCCCTTGAAACTGCACGAGGAACGCCTCGACGACAACGTCTGCCGCTTGCTGAACCTCACCACGCCGCAGCCCGATCTCACCCGCTGGCGCAGTTTTGTGCAGCGCGTCATCCATCCCACGCACCACGTCCGCATCGGGGTCGTCGGCAAATACATCGAACTGCAAGACGCCTACAAGAGCATCTACGAATCCCTCACGCATGCCGGAGCCGCGCATGATTGCAAGGTGGACATCGTCCGCGTCGATGCCGAGAGCATCGAGAAAGCCGGCCCCGAGCTCTACCTCACCGGCCTGCAGGGCATCCTCATTCCCGGTGGCTTCGGCGATCGTGGCACCGAGGGCAAAATCACTGCGGCACGTTACGCCCGTGAGAAAGGCATCCCTTACTTCGGTGTCTGCCTTGGCATGCAGATCGCAGTCATCGAGTTCGCCCGCAACGTCTGCGGCTTGAAGGACGCCACCAGCACCGAGTTCGACAAAGCCACACCGCATCCCGTCATCAGCCTCATGGAAGAGCAGAAGAAGGTGAAGCAGCTCGGCGGCACCATGCGCCTAGGCTCTTGGGTCACCGACCTTGTTCCCGGCAGCAAGGCCTTCGAGCTGTATCACAGCGCCACCATCACCGAGCGCCATCGCCATCGCTACGAGTTCAATTCTGACTACAAAGAACTCATGGAAGGCAAAGGCATGCTCATCTCCGGCACCTCGCCGAAGGGCGATCTCGCCGAGATCATCGAACTGCCCGCGCACCCCTACTTTGTCGCCTGCCAGTTCCATCCCGAGTTCCTCTCGAAGCCGAACAACCCGCACCCGCTCTTCCACGGCTTTGTCAAAGCCGCCATGCAGCATCATGCGGTGGCGGATCCGGTGTGCTGAGTGCGAAGCGCGAGTCAATTGTGCTAAAGAGGTGGATTGACCAACCCCACAGCCGTCCTCTAATCTGACGGTGAAATTAGCCATCCACACCATGCGCACCTCCAATCCCACGCTCAGCGACCACGTCTTCGAGAAATCCCGTACCGGCAACGCTGCCGATGGCGTGATGACGCTAAACGGCACCGTTCTCAAAACAGCCATTCTCACCCTGCTGCTCATCACGGCGGCCAGCTGGAGTTGGAAGCTCATCACTGGTGATCATGCGCCAGCCTGGTTTGGTTCCGCGATGACCTTTGGGTGGATCGCACCTTTCGCATTGGCACTCATCATCTCCTTCGTGCCGAAAACAGCGCCGTTGCTGGCTCCGATCTATGCCATCACCAATGGTGTGTTCGTTGGCCTGATTTCGTCCATCTTTGAAGCCAGTTTCCACGGCATCGTGCTCACCGCCGTCCTGCTGACCTGCGGCATCCTGTTCGCCCTCCTTGCTGCCTATTCGACTGGCATCATCAAAGCGACGGAGAACTTCAAGCTCGGCATCTTCGCCGCCACCGCAGGCATCGCGATCTTCTACCTCGCGACTTGGGTGCTCGGCATGTTCGGCGTCCAGATTCCCGGCCTGTTCGGCAATGGCTGGGTCGGCATCGCCTTCTCCGGTTTCGTGGTCGTCATCGCCGCACTCAACCTAGTTCTCGATTTCGACTTCATCGAAAACGGCTGCGCCGCCGGTGCACCGAAGTTCATGGAATGGTATGCCGCTTTCGGCCTGCTCGTCACCCTCGTCTGGCTCTACCTCGAAATTTTGCGTCTGCTCGCCAAACTTCGCAGCCGCGATTGAACAGCTTCGCATTCTCTCAACTCCAACCGTTCTCGCTTATAAAATCCACACTCTTGTTCGGCCTCTTTATCTCCACCGCCACACTCGTTCACGCCAACCCTGAAATCGCTACGATCATCGACCAGGAATATGGTGCCGCGACCTCCGAGGGCATCGTGCTGCTCCAGTCCGCACCCAGCGCTGCCGAGCCGAATCAGTGGACCGTCTATGCCCGCGATCCTTTTCGCAAAGACGAACTGGTCCGCGCCAAAATCACCAAAAACGAGCGTGGTTGGGCCCCGAATGCTGATGGCGCGGGTGCCAAACTGCTGCAACGCGTGCCGCCCCAGTCCATCACCTTCAATCGCGTGACCCTTCGCTCCGCTGAAGCACGCAAGGTGGCGCAACAGAACGCCGCATTGGCCAAAACGAACTTTGTGAGCGTGCAGTATCAACTCGCCGCCAACGCCACCTCCGGCGCACCTGAATGGGGGATGGCGCTACTGGACACGAAAGGTGCCGAAGTGGGCTTCATCGTCGTTTCAGCCGAAACCGGCGCGGTCATTCACCAGCAATGGAGCAACGGCCTTGCCAGCAATACCCTTGGAGTGTCGGTCAATGACGCCGCGACTCCAGGTGAACGTGTTGCCGACGACGTTAAACAAGGCGCTCGTCGTGCTTGGGAATGGACCGGCGACACCGGCCTCGAAGTGGGGCGTTTCTTCAAACGGTTGTTCAAGAACTGAACAGCACGGCTTGTTTGTCGCTACTCCCGCCGAATAGCTTCGGTCAACTTTCCGCGCACTGCTATCGCAACAGCGATCACGCAGACCCAAAGGCCAAAGCCGAGCACGGCAACGATTAGTTTGCCAAGAAACGCCACCGGCACGCCGCCACCGCTTTCGATCAAACGCGGGATGACTGCTAACGATGCCGTGGCGACACCGAGAATGACGCCCAGCACCAGCAGCACGCTGTGCTCACCAAGAATCATTGCGCGCAGCGATCCGACTTGGAATCCGAGCGCCTGCATGAGTCCAAGCTCGCCACGCCGCTCCAGCACATGGCGTGCGATGAGCACCCCGATTCCCGCAGTGCCCAGTAACACGCCCAAACCGCCCAGCACCGTGAAGATACCGATGTAGGTATTCTGCACGCTCAAGAACACCTCCAGTCGCTGCCGTGCCGGTTCCAGCGCGAGACCACGCTGCTCAAGCTGTCGCGTTAGATGCGCGGCGATTTCAGCGGCATGCTCCGGCTTGGCATCCAACAAGAAGAAGCGATAACCCGCCGCATCAGGATACTTTGCCAGAAAGGCCTGCTCATTGATGATCATTTTACCCTGAAGCACCGAACCGGCCAGCAAGCCGACGATTTTGACCTGAAAGGTGTTCCCGGCACTGTCCTGATAGTCGAGCGTGTCTCCGACACCTTTGCCAAGACCCCACATCGCCGTCGCTTGATCGGCGATGGCAGGCACAAACGAAGCATCGCTGAGTTTGTCCCACGAACCCGATGCAAACGCGAACGAACCGGCCAGCTTCGTCGGATCAACGCCCACGAGCACTGGCTTCTGCGCACGGTTCAGGTTCAAACAGCTCGCATCATCGCCTTCCTTCACACGAAACGGCACGACGCGGACTTTCGGCATGAGTTTTTCATCCAGACCAAAGGCATCCCAGCCCGTCTTCGAATTTAGATCCTCATACACCGGCAACGACGACTCACCGATGAGCGCAAAACCGCCCGTGCCTGAGTCACGCTTGGTTTCATCTCCAGCGCTCATGCGGAAAGCGTTCACCGCCACCACGAGGAAGATGCCGCCCGCCATCATGCCGATCACCGCCAGACTGCGTGAAGGACGTCGCGAGATGTTACGCGAACCGATCTGCCAAAGCGTGCGCGCCAGCGCACCGCTATCACGCCGCATCCAGCCGCGAAGATAAAGCAGACCCACGATCATGAGCAGCATACCCGAGCCGAAGAACATACCGGCCACGGCTACGGGATTTTTCACGAACAAGGCCGCAATGAGCATTACCAGGGCGATTCCTGAGAGCAGCGGAATCCATTTCACCCGCGCTTTTTTGTTTACTGGAGCCGCATCGGCACTCCATGAGCCAGCTAGCAGATCACGCGTTGCTGTTTTGAAGATTGTTCGGCTAGCCCACCACAGCGTTGCCAGCACCACAACAAGCGTGCCGATTGCCGCGCCAAAAATCGTGCCGAAACTCGCATCAAACATCAGCGGCAATCCTTGTGTGGCACCGCTCCACACAGCGGACAGGCCATGCAGTGCTGACTTCGTATAAATCACCCCGCCGAACACACCGAGGAGCACACCGACGATGGCGATAACGCCTGCTTCCATAAGCCACACGCGACGCACCATGGCTTTCGTCCATCCCACGGCCATCAGCAGGCCAATCTGCGATGCACGGCGCTCCAGCGTGAACAAAAACAGCAGCGCAGCGAACACCAACGCCGCCACGATCAAAAACAAACTCAATCCAATGAACAATCCGCCAAAATCCACGCTTCCTTGGGCCGCAGCACCGGCCTCGCCTTTAAAATTGCGTGGTATGAGGCCGATGTCGGCAAGATTCAGCCGCAGCACGATGGCATTGCTCAAGGCCTCTTTGGTCTGCCCATTATCGGGAATACGAATGGCCGTGAGATTGCCGAATCGATTGCTCCACAGCTTTTGACCGGCGGCGAGACTGATAAAACCTTTCGGCGTGCCTTTAAACTCATCCCAGTAGTCCTCGTCCTTGTCACGAATGGCCTTCATGTTCATCGGGATGCCGGGCTCCCAGTCGCGGCAGTTGTCCACGTCCGAAACACCCGGAAACTCCGGCGTCCATGCCTTGCTAACCTTCGAGTCCGTCATCGGCAGAATGCCCGCCACTGTGAAACTCGCGCTCTGTTGCTTCAATTCACGTCCGAGACCGACGACGAAGTATTGCAGCTTAAGCTCATCACCCACAGCGAGTTTGTGATCATCCGCTAACCACTGCGTAATGGTGATTTCATTGTCATGACCACGATCCACCCCGGTGATCATCGAATACGGCGTCGCTCCATTGGCAGAAGTGATGCCGTTAACGAGATAAGTCATCACCCCACGTGCGCCTTTGATCAGCCATAGGTTTTCCACCAGGCTCCGATCCAGAAACACACGACTGGTGCTGATCTCCCATTCCTTCTGCGCTCCATCGATGTGTTTGAGCTGGAGCGCGAAATCTTCCAGCGTGCGCTGCTCTTCCAAGCGTGCGCGCAACGGCGCAAAATGCGTGCTGAGGATGGCATTCACCCGCCCATCCATATCGAGCTGCTTTTGCAGGTCGGCAAGATGCACAAACACCGAATCTGGCGGCACCTGCGATGCAGTGAGTTGAAAGGCACCAAAATCCTCCGCGCTCAAAATTGCCCCAACCGTGCGCCGCAGTGAAACATCCTGGTTCGTGCTGCCAGAGAGCGGCGCATCGCGGGAAATGGCGCTCGGACGCTCCAATCGCACGAGCACTGTGTCGCCGACCTTAACACCGAGTTTGCGTGCCAGTGGTTCATTGATGGCGGCCGATGATTTATCGAATGCGAGAGCTTTCCCGCTGGTGCTGAGCTTCCAGAATCCTTCGTCCACCCCAAGCACCTGAGCACCATTCACGCGCACCTTGCCGTTCGCTGCACTTGCGGATCCCGTGGCGATGATGACCGGCACCGTCTTCGTTTTGCGCGCCAGATTTTCCGTGAACCAGCGTTCACCGCCGATCACACCGCCTTCGATCTTACCCAAACGCAAAGCGGCAACGCGACGCAGGCTCGCACGCACCGAATCACCAACGAGCATGGAGCCAGTAAGAATCGTGGCGGCTAGGAACGTGCCAAACAACAGTCCTAGATGGCCGCGCCAATAATAACGTGCGGACTGGAGGACGTAATCCTTGAGTTTCATGTCAGGACGCCTTCGTGAATCGTCAACACACGGCCCATGCATTCCGCCTGCTCGCGATGATGTGTGACCATCACCAAAGTGACACCGTTGGACTTCTGCAACTCCAGCAGCAATTCCGTCAATACAACAGCATTGGCTTCATCGAGGGCTCCGGTCGGTTCGTCTGCGAGAATCAGTCGCGGTTGATTGATCAGCGCACGCACAAACGCCACACGCTGCCGTTCTCCGCCAGAAAGCTGCGCAGGCTTCCAACTCATGCGGTCTTTCAGTCCCACCTGCTCCAGCATCGTCTCCGCTCGCTGAAGTGAGAGGATGGAAGGCGATTTCAATGCCAGCGTGGGCAGCAGTACATTTTCCAGCACGGAACACTGCGGCATTAAGTGATGAAGCTGGAAGATGAAGCCGATCTTTTCGCTGCGCACGGCAGCGAGTTGTTTTGGCGTGCTTTGCTTGAGCGATTCGCCATCGAAGGTGATTTCGCCCTCGTCCGGTGTATCCAGCGTTCCGAGAATATTGAGCAGCGTGCTCTTTCCGCAGCCAGAGGGGCCGACAATGGCCAGTGACTCCCCCGCTTCGATTTTCAGATTAACACCGCGTAGCACTGGCACACGCGCACCGCTGCCCGGATCGGTGTAGGACTTTGAGAGGTTGGTAAGTTCGATGAGAGGCATGGTTGGAGTCAGGCTGCGGTGACTAGTCGCCAGCGTTTGGCTTTGAACTCATGCTGCGGCAGGCTTTGAGGTTCGGCCAGTTTCACTGGAATGCGCAGAGAAAACGTGTCGCGCAGCTTGGCTTCAATGCGCTTGAGCAACGGTTTTGCCACATTGCCGTCCATCTCGACTAGCAGCTCGATCTCGTCCATCGCATCGACCTTGCGTTGCTCCACCATAAATTCGATGACCTCGGGAAACTCACGCACCACGGCTTCGATGGCGCTGGGATACACATTCACACCGCGCACGACGACCATGTCATCCACGCGGCTCATAATACCGCCTTCTAGCACCAAGCGGCCACGGTGTAGTTTCTTCTTCACCCAATCACCAGTGCGGTAACGCAACAATGGACAGGCAGTGCGGTCGAGCGTGGTCAGAATCAGTTCACCGCATTCACCATCCGGCACTTCCTCACCCGTTTTCGGATCCACAATCTCTGCGAGATAAGCCTCTTCCATTACGATCAAGCAGCGTGGCATATCCTCGGACTCATAGCTCACAGGACCGACTTCCGTCATGCCGTGATGATCGAACACGCGCGCATCCCAGAGCTTTTCGAGACGCTTGCGGACCTCAGGCACGCTGCCGCCCGTTTCACCTGCCACGATGATCTTATTGATGCGCAGGCTCATGCGCTCCACGCCGGAGCTTTCACCAATCAATTCGCCAAGACGCAGCGCATACGTCGGTGTGCAGCAGAGCACCGTCGCGCCATAGCGTGCCATCGCTTCCAACCGTGCCTGGCTGGACAAACCACCGGCAGGGATAACGAGAAAATCCTTCGCGGCCGCTTCATACGCTGTCCAAAATCCGAGGAACGGCCCAAAGGAAAACGCGAAGAAGATTCGGTCGCGACCTTTGACCAACCCAGCAGCCTCAAACACGCGCTGCCAGCATTTCAGCATCGCTTCCCAACTCTCCGGCGTGTCCACCCAAGCCATCGGTTCACCCGTGCTGGTGCCGCTGGTCTGGCAGAAGCGCGTGTATTGATGGATCGCTCGCGTCAAATTGGTACCGAAGGGCGGATGCGCTGCTCGGTCTGCCTGTATGTCCGCTTTCGTCGTGAACGGCACCTGCGCGATGAAGTCTTCGATGCGGTTCAACCGGCTCACCTTCAGCTCCCATTCGCGAATTTTTGTGCCGTAAAAACTGTCCGTTGTGGCCAGATTGAGCACAATCGAACGCAGTTTGCGCCACTGGTTGGAGCGCAAACGTACGCGGTCGATCAATGGAGGGCCGTCCGACACGAGTGAAGACATGGCGAGGCCAGTCACGAGGTCAAGGAAAGCGCCGCTGATGACTCTGACTCAATGATCAAATCTTTCGCACGTCGATGCGCTGCATCAGCAGATGCTCATGACCGGGCTGAATGGTAACCACATCCTCGCCGGCATTGGCCGCCTCGATGCAGAGGAATTCGGGATACGCCTCATCGGGTAGATCGGCGAGACGTTTGGATTTCTCAATCCACGGATTCCACACCACCGTCGCGAGGCTACCCGCTTTTTCGATGACGAGTTCACGGCCCCACTTGGGATCATGCACGATGACCGTGGCATCGGAGGCATAGAGGCGGTCCACTTCTTGGTCGATGACGATCGTGCCACGCTGCGGACGCTTGTCGGGAGAGAGACGGCCTTCGACATACTGCGTGCCATGCAGGCCGTGGATGGCGATTTTCCTCACGTCTTCGACATTGAGGTGGGTGTGTAGCGCTCCTGTCATGCTCCAGGCGGTATCGCCGGTGTTGCTGGTCTGGAGGGTGACTTCAAGTGAGGCCCCCATGCGCACATGCAGTCGTGCCGTAAAGGCATGCGGCCAAAGCGCCTTGGTTTCGGCAGAGTCTTGCAGTTTGAGGACGATCTCGACTTCTTTTTCAGTTTCACGTGCCGCATCGACCTCCCAGATCATCGTGCGCACAAAACCGTGGGCCGGCTTGCTGGGGTCCGTCGGATGCGGGCCAAACCACGGCCAGCAAACCGGAATGCCGCCGCGAATGGGTTTGCCCGGCTCAAGCAAGGCCTCGGCGCTCATGTAGAGCACAGGATCGTGACCTTCGGGAATCCACTCCATCACATGCGCACCGTTTAAAGCGATGCGGCCGATGACGGCAGGATGTTCAATGTCGAGGATGGGGTAACCCGCGAGTTCTTCGCTGAGAGAAACAGAAGGTGGAAGTGTCATGCGGGCGCATTCATAACCTGAAGCTCGCTGGCAGCAACTCCGCCATCGTCATCGCGAACGGTTTTCCATCGCGTAGGAACCAGACTTCAACGTCAGGTCCAGTGAACTCCGCGATCACCTGCCGACATGCGCCACAGGGTGGAAACTCCTGACCGAGGGCAATGACAGCGAGCGAAGCGATCTTCATACTCGGCCCTTCCTCGGCCACGGCATGGAAAATCGTGTTCCGCTCGGCACAGATCGTCAGTCCATAACTCGCGTTCTCCACATTGCAGCCGCTGAAGATGTTCCCCTTGCTTGTCAGCAACGCACAACCGACCTGAAACTGCGAATACGGCGCGTAGGCTTTCATCGCAGCGGCTTTGGCTTCTTCGAGAAGTTCGGAATTCGTCATGGTTTTGGAGCCGCTGGTTTAGGCTCTTCTTGCATCAAACCAGCACGGATGAGTTGTTCACGCGCTTTCTCGATTTTGATGCCGCCCGTGGGGAGATCAAAGCCAAGTGTGTCGCCGTTGGGTTTGAAACCGCCGCCGTCGGCATCGACGTAGATGGGGTTGTTGTAGGCGCAGGGGTGCATCTTGGCGTAATCGCTGGTGCCGTAGCCGATTTTTTCATCGCCGTCCTCGTCGATGGCCACAACGATGAGATGCGCGTCGTGCTGCAGTGGCACATGAATTTTCTCATCGAACTTCAGGACGCCATCCTTAAACATCTTGGGATGCGTTTTGCGAGTGAAGTTGAGTTTTGGATCGGGGCGGCTGTTCACCAGCACCTGCACACGGTCGATGTCCATCCAGTCTGTGCATTGCACGCGGACTTTGAGATCAATGCCGCCGGTGCTGCGATCATCGTCACCAGCGATTTTGCCGTTCTGCGTTGTTACTTCGAGGAAGGGACCTGTGCTGAGCACGATGTGGCCACCTTTGGCATGCGGAGCGAGTTCCGCCCAGTCGATCTTGGCCGGTTCATCGGTGCTCGATGGCAAATAGCAGCGCCAGCAACCGACGCCGTTGCCATACACCGAGTGCGCATCCGCCACACCCACAGCGGTGACACGCAGACCTTGATTTAACAACTGGCGCCAGACGAATTCACGCACAGGAGACACTTTCATCGCCAGTGATCCTGCTGGACGGCTCAGATGAAACGGTGAATCAGCGAGGATGTCAGTGCCGGGTCCGTTTTCGACTTCGGAGCCGTCGATCATGCCGCCAACACCGACGAAACCGCCATCGGCAATGCCATCGCTATCGCGGTCGATGAACATGTTGCTCATGTCGGGGTGGTTGAACTGAATCCAGCGATCCGCACGCTCCCCCTGCCAGCGGCGGAGCGTCAGCGCCGTGATACGCGGGTCATCATTCCACACGGGAGCGCCGCCATCCTGGTTGAGCGGATCAGGCTCAAAGGGGAATGAATTGAAATGCTGACGGCTACCAGTGAGTTCGATGCCCTTCACGGTTTTAATGAAGGATTCGAGGCCCAGCGCTTTGATCGTCGGCTCCCAGTCGTAGAGGCGATTATGCTCCGTCGTTGGAGTGAATTCGAGATGCTCGGCAGCGATGTTGATAATGCGGCCGTCCGTGTCGCACACGTTGTCACCGCTCGGCGTGCTGTGATTATGGAAGTCGGCGCTGATCCAGCCTTTCGTGTCCACGAGATGTTTGAGCGAGCCTTTGAAAACAAATTCTTTGCCAGGATCAAGCGTGACTTCCTTTTCAAGATGCGAGTATTCCGGGCCACGCACGACAATGACGCGATATTTGCCCGGCGGTAGCTGCTGGGTGAAATGACCGTTCTCGCTCATGTATTGATCCACACAGCCATGCGCACGATGCTTCGGGCCGAGATCGAGCTTCGGAGCATCTTTATCAAGCGGCGCGAAGTGCGCCTTGCAGGGGATCGGCTTACCGGATTCGTCGGTGATGTCGAAGCGGATACGTGACGCACTGCTCAAGGTCAACTTCGGCGCAGTCGTGCTACCTTCGGCCACGGAAAACGAAACCTTCGCACGTGCTCGACCCAAATCTACGATTGGCAGCTCGGTGGGCCCTTGCAGTAGTTTGAAGCTAAATTTGCCTTCGGCGTCGGTGTGTCCAGGAATCGACTTATTGCCATCCGGCACCAATATTGTGGCGGTGGTGATACCCTTACCATTCGCATCCACGATCTGCCCATTGACGGTGCCGAGTTTACCGCCTTTCACCGTGCGAACTTCGCCCACAGCCTGTGCAGGCGAGGTTCCCACTGCAAAGAAGCGCGAGATGACGACTTCCTGCTTGGGCTTCAGTTCTAGCGTATCTTCCAGCTTCTCAATACCGGAGACGTTGAGCGTGCCGAGTGCGTAGGCTCCTTTGTGAGCAGGATTGATCGCATCGACCCAGAAAATGCCGTCGCTGGTCGTGCCGGTGGATTCAAAGCGGGTGAAGTCTGACTTGGTGAAAGTCTTCTGCGGCTGGTCGGTCTCGTTGCGCAACACGGTGGTGATGAAGATGCCCTGCACGCCGTCTTTGACGCGATACTCGTGTCGTTTGAAGACGCCACCGTTCTTGGCGGCCGTTGTGACTGATTCAACCGCAGCACTGCCTTCTTCCTTCACATTCGCGATCTTCACATAGCTCACCGGCCCGTGTCCGCAGGGGGCGTAAATGACGAGTTGGTCATTCGCGGCACCACGCAGGGTCAAATCGTATAGACAGCCAGGGGTGACGCCGTCTTCGCCGTAGAAGGTGCTCATGTTTGCACGACGATTGGCAGCGTTTTGCGAAATGACAGCTTCCACCTTGTCGCTGCGCAAAACGAAGTCGCCGAGAATGCCATCGGCCTCCTTGCCTCCGGGCAATTCCTTCTCGCGACCGAGCGCGGCTTCAAAGACTTCGGCAGCGTTTAAGCTGCACGTGAGGAGGGCGAGGAGCAGGAATGAGGTTGGCTTCATGGTTGGCGAATGAGTGCATACCAAACGGCGACGCGAGAGTCATCTTGTGATTACGCACAAGATTGTTTATATCGCACGCATGCCTGCCGCAACGCAACGCCTCGCCTGGCTCGATCTCTTTCGTGGTCTTGCCGTCCTTGGGATGATCTGGACGCATTCAGCACACACGTTTGTCGATGCGCAGGTGCAAAACACCCCCTGGTTTCACGAGCTGAACTACTACCACGGCCTGATCGCGCCCGCGTTTTTCTGGATTGCCGGTTTTGTGAGGGCGCATGTAACGGCTGCAAAATCCAAACCCGCCTGGCCTGCGTGCAAACGCCTGCTGATGGTGCTGCTGATCGGCTACGCGATGCATGTGCCATGGCACTCGCTATTCACCGCTGATTCGTGGCGTGATGCCTGCAAGGTGGATGTTCTGCACTGTCTCGCGATCAGCGGCATGTTGATGCTGCTTGCCGAACGCTTTGGCCGCTGGCGCAATGTGGTGGCCGCAATTCTGCTAGTGTTGTTTGTTGGACTGCAAAAATCAGCGGAGAGCTGGCGCACAGGCGTGCTCTGCATCGACCAGTATTTCAATCGCAGCCAAGGTTCGTTGTTCGCATTGTTTCCCTGGGTGGGCTTCGGGCTAGCGGGATTTTTGACACGCAGCCTGTGGGATGGAGTCGTGGACCGATTGCTACCTGGCATCTTCATCTTGGGGTCATTGCTGGCCTTCGCTCCGTGTTCGCTTTGGCAAGGTGGTGCGCCGGGGTTTTTCATGGAGCGTCTTGGCTGGGTAATCATGGCTGCCGTATGGGTAGCCATTTTGGCGGATCGAATCAGCGCCGCCACCGGCTGGCTACAGCTCGCAGGCCGTGAATCGCTGCTGCTCTACGTGGTTCACTTAATGCTGATTTATGCCGTGCCACTGCCCAAGCAAACCTTGCAGCAACTCATCGGCATGACACAACCGCTTTGGGTGGTGTTCTTGATCTTCGTCGCGCTGTTTAGTGCCTCGCTAGTGCTGGGCTGGTGGAATGAGCGGCGAAAAAAGGCTCAACCACACTGATGGCGCTCCATCAGTTCTTCACGATCTTCAGCACGCGGTTGTTGTAGCTGTCGGTGATGTAAAGCTGGCCTGACTCAGGATGAATGGTGACGCCATGGGGACGGGAGAGCTGGCATTGCTTCGGATCGCCATCCAGACCAGCACTGCCTTGCTTGCCCGTGCCAGCGATGCGCTCCATCTGCCCCGTGCTAGGAACGTAGCGGCGCACGAGATGACTTTCCGCATCGGCAATGATGACGCTGTCATCCTTATCCACACAGAGGTGCTTCGGGCCACTCATTGTGGCTTCGAGTGCTGGTCCGCCATCACCGGTGCGCCCTTGTTTACCGCTGGCATTGACGACGGTGCGGATGTGGCCGCTTTTATCAACGACGCGCAGCGCATTGCCGCCGCGTTCGAGGATGTAAACATTGCCCTGACGATCTGGAGCCACGGCACGCGGATCAGAAAGAGGCGCATCGACAGCGACCGCCCCATCCTCAGGTTTGCCCTTCTTGCCGTTGCCAGCGATTACCTTGCTCTGGTGGGTAGCGAGATCGAGTTCAATCACTTGTAGCAGATTCGCGATGTAGAGCTTCGTGCCCTCAAAGTTCAGCGTGATGCAATAAGGACCGTTGCCCTTGGCCTTTCCCGGAGGTGCCTGCCAACCTTCAAGTGTCGAAACAATGCGCGCTTTCACATCCACCACACGCACACGGCCATTCCAGGTGTCACCGATGAGCACTTTCCCATCGGGCAAGATGGCTAAATTATGCGGGCCATTGAACTGCGCACGAATGGCCTGACCACCATCACCGCTGTCGCCGGGCGTCAGTTGTCCGGCCACATGCTGAATCAACCCGCCGCCATCGACTTCGAGCAAACGATTACCCGAGGCCATCTCCACGATCCACATGTGCCCGCCATTGTCGAAGGCCGTGCCAAACGGCTCCTTGAGTACGGCATCCGTCGCTTGGATGTCCACGGCGTCCTGAGTTCCTCCGGCAACGAGAACGATTTGATCGGCTTGGGCAATGAAGGGCAGCAGGAATGAAAGCAGGCTGGAGCGAAAGAGTGTCATGAGAAGTGATGGAAGACTATGCCATACAAATGGCTTGCAGGCGATGTTTCGAAATCTTTCGTAACGATTTGAAAGCCTGTGATTGAAGAAAATCCGCTCAATAGGCATGCCACATGCTTCCACGGATGCCATGCTCTCTCCCATCCAAGAGTATTTGGAACAACTGTACTCACGCTACGCCTCCGTCATGGACGGTCATGTGGCGGATTATATCCCTGAATTAGCCAAGGCGGACCCGCGCCAATTTGGCATCTGCATCGCCACACGTGACGGGCATGTCTATGAGGTCGGTGATACCCGGCAGGCGTTCACCATTCAATCCATGTCCAAGGCGCTCGTCTATGGCCTAGCTCTGGAGGATCGCGGGGAGGAACATGTGCTGTCACGCATCGGCGTCGAGCCATCAGGCGAAGCATTTAATGCCATCAGCCTCAAGGAAGGCACCGGCGCACCCTTCAATCCAATGATCAACGCCGGGGCCATCGCCACCTGCGGACAGATATTGAAAAAGGATGACAAAAGCCGCATCGACCGTGTGGTGGAATACTTGAGCGGCTTCGCCGGGCGTGACCTAGAGGTCAACCGCTCGGTCTATGAAAGTGAAAGCCAAACGGGCCATCGAAATCGCGCCATCGGCTGGCTCCTGAGAAACTTCGGCATTCTGGACGAAGACCCGGACGAGACACTCGAAACTTACTTCCAGCAATGCTCCTTGGAGGTCACCTGCCATGATTTGGCAGTCATGGCTGCGACTCTGGCCAATCAAGGCATCAATCCGGTGACCCGCAAACGGGCGATCAATGCTGATTACGTGGACAATGTGCTCGGCGTCATGGCCACCTGCGGCATGTATGACTGGTCCGGCGAATGGATTTACCGCGTCGGCTTGCCAGCCAAGAGCGGTGTGGGCGGCGGCATCATCGCCGTGCTGCCCGGACAGTTGGGCATCGGTGTCTTTTCACCGCCGTTGGATTCCCAGGGCAACAGCTTCCGCGGCATCAAGGTCTGCATGGACATGTCGCGAGAACTCGCGCTGCACATGCTCAATCCCACTGCAACTCCCCTCTCGGCAGTGCGTCTGGCCTATCAAGGTGGCGAAGTGGTGGCACGCCGCAGACTACCGCCCGCGACTCGCGAACTGCTGCGTGAGCATGGCCCCAGTATTCAGGTCATCGAGTTGCAAGGCGGCCTCACATTTTCCACGATTGAGCCGGTGATTCGGCAGGCTGCCAAGCTCGCCGATGAAGGTAGCAAGCACCTCATCTTTGACCTGCGTGCGGTCGTCAGCGCCAATTCGGTCAGCTTCATCCTGCTGGCCAACCTCAGCACGCGCTTGGCCGAGCAGGGCGTCAATATCGCCTTCTGCCAGCCTGGCAAAACAACGACTTTACTGCGCGGCATCGGCATTCCATCCGACCAGATTTTTGCAACTCTCGACGCCGCATTGGAGTCATGCGAAGACGCTCTACTGCTGAATGTCATTGGTTCCTCCTGGCGGCCGGAAACGCCCTTGTCACTACGATCCTACTCACTGTTCCGCACCTGCACGGTCGAAGACCTCGACTTTATCACCGAGCAGCTTCAAATCCGCCGTTATTCGGGTAGCGAAACCCTGATCGCAGCCGGCGACAGCGCGGACGAGATGTTTGTGCTGATCCAGGGCACCGTGGAGGTCCAGATCAGTGTGGGTGAGAATGACTGTAAACGAGTTGATGTGCTGACCGCAGGCATGGCCGTGGGCGAAATGGCCTTTTTGGATGGATCACCGCGCTCCGCCAACGTGGTCGCCATGGAGAGTGTTGAATGCATTGTCATGAACAGAGCATGGTTCCACTCACTGGATCAGGTACGACCCACCCTCAAAATTCAGCTACTACAGGAAATGACTCGCGAGATTTCCGCCCGACTGCGCCAGGCAAACGTTGAGATCGCGGCTTTGCAACGAGCCTAAAGCCTCATTTCTTCTTCAGCAGCCGCACGCGGTGTGATTCGCTGTCGCCAATGAAGACGGTGCCGTCAGCATCGCAAAAGACACCGTGAGGGCGGGCCATCTTGCATTGCAGCGGGTCGCCATCCGGGCCATCGCCTTTTTGATTAAGACCGGCGATGAGTTCCAAGTTGCCCGTTTTCATGTTCACCATGCGGATGCTGTGGCTCTCGCAGTCAGCGAGCCACGCGTTGCCTTCGGCATCAATCGAGATACCCTTCGGACCACTGAGTGTCGCCTCTTTGGCAGGGCCGCCGTTGCCCGTGAAGCCCTTGGCTCCGGTGCCGGCGATGTGGATGATTTTTTCGGCCTTGAGGTCGAATTTGAGCACCTGATTGCCCTCACGCGTCACGATCCAAAGATTGCCCTGCTTGTCGAAATCCATCGAGCGCGGCCCTTTGAGCGGCGTGCCTGCAATCGGAGCGCCATCCGGCGACACACCGGGTTTGCCGGTGCCGGCAAAGGTGCTGATCGTGCCAGTCGTCATGTCGATCTTGCGGATCACATTGTTGCCGATGTCGCAGACATAAAGACTACCGTCAGGGCCGAACTGAATGCTGTGTGGCTGCTTGAACTGAGCGTCCTTCGCTGGACCGCCATCACCGCTGTAGCCCGGCTTACCATTACCTGCGATGGTGGTGATGATCTTGGTCTTCAGGTCGATCTTGCGCACCGCATGATTCGTCATATCGACGACATACAGATCTCCTTTGGCATCAAAACGCAATTCGTGTGGCAGATTGAAGGTGGCCTGTAAAGCGGGACCGCCATCGCCGGTGTAGCCCACTTTGCCGGTGCCAGCGATGGTGCTGATCGTGCCATCGGGAGCCACGCGGCGGATGCGCTGGCCAGTGTATTCGCAGAACCAGATCGCGCCATCGGGGCCGCGCACGAGTCCAAAGGGATTGTCGATCTGCGCGGCGGTGGCGGGACCGCTATCACCCGTGCCACCTTTGACGCCATTGCCAGCAAAGGTGGAAATGGTCCATTCGGCCGCAGTGACGGATTGAACGAGGAGGGCGAGGAAGAGGAGTGTGCGCATGGGTTGTTCAGAAGACGCGCATTCCTGCCACGATCCATCTTCTTTTCAAACGCCACGTGCTTGTGGCTTGCGTATTCGGCGCATTTCGGGTTCCTATCCTCACAACCATGAAAATCTCCTTCTGCGGCGCGGCTGGCACTACCACGGGTTCAAAGCATCTCATTGAGGTCAACGGTCAGCGCATCCTGCTCGACTGCGGCTTGTATCAGGGGCGACGCAATGAAGCCTTTGAGCGCAATCGCGATTTCCCCTTCGATCCGGCCAAGATCGACGTGGTGGTGCTCTCCCACGCGCACATCGACCACAGCGGCAATCTCCCGCACCTCTGCAAGCGCGGCTTCAGCGGCAACATCTTCGCCACGCCAGCCACACGCGACCTCTGCAGCATCATGCTGCCTGACGCGGCGCACATTCACGAGAGCGACATCAAATGGCTCAACCGCCACCGCAAGCAAGACAATCTGACCTTGCTCGAAGCCAGCTATACCATGGCCGATGCGGAGAAGTGCATGCGGCAGTTCGTTTCCGTCGGCTACCATCGCCCGATGATCATCGCCGATGGCGTGAAGATGACTTTCATCGACGCCGGCCATGTGCTCGGCTCAGCGCAGGTCATTCTGGACATCGACGACAAGCAGACCGGCAAAAAATCGCGCCTGCTCTTCTCTGGCGACATTGGTCGTCCCAATAACGATCTCCTTGTCGATGCCGAGCCCTGCGAGAACATCGACTACGTGATCATGGAGAGCACTTATGGAGGACGTCACCACGAACTCTCCACCAATGCCAGCGAGCACCTCTGTCAGATCATTCGCCGCATCTTGCAGCAGCGTGGGAAGCTCATCATCCCCGCCTTCGCCGTGGAGCGCACGCAGCAACTGCTGTTCACGCTCGATCAGTTGCGTCATGAGAAGTGCTTCCCGCCCATCCCCACCTTTGTGGACAGCCCGCTGGCGGTTAAGGCCACGGAAATCTTCCGCCTGCACATCGACGACCTCAAACCGTCCGTGCGCGACGCCATCTTCATGCGCAACGACCCCTTCGGCTTCGAGGGCCTGCAGCTTGTGCGCAGCGTCGATGAATCCAAGAGCCTCAATCACATCAAAGGTGCCGCCATCATCATCTCCGCCTCCGGCATGGCGGAGTCCGGCCGCATTTTGCATCACCTGCGCAACAACGTCGAAAATGAGCGCAACATCCTCCTCTTCGTCGGCTACTGCGCTGAAAACACCCTCGGCTGGAAGCTGCGGGAAGGTCATCAGCACGTGAACATCCTCGGCGACGAGTTCAAAGTGAACGCCGACGTCGAAATCCTCGACTCCTTCTCCGGCCACGCCGACCACGACGAACTCCTCGGTTGGTTCGACCGCGTCCAAGGCCCGAAGAAACGCGTCTTCCTCGTCCACGGCGAACCCGAACGCTCCAGCGCCCTCAAAGCTGCGCTCGATGCCAAACACGTCGAAGGCAACGTGGAGGTGGCGGTGTTGAATCAGCAGGTGGAGTTGTGAGCATTCCGCAACCGCGATGGCTGCATAACCTACGCTGTATTGTTCAGCGAAGCTTAGGAGAGCTTCTTTGCGACTCGACATCCCGCTGGTCAAACACAGCTTTCTCGCCATGATCCTCATGGCCAATTTAACTTCCACAGCGCGGCCCCGCTTCACTCCTAGAACGGCGACATGCTGGCACTGAACTTATCAAAAAGTCGTACACATGCCTATGCCACGCATCACGCCCCGTAGTTTTAGGTCACGGTCTCCAGAGGATTCGGCACGCAGAATCGCAACCTCATCACGAAGGTTTGTATTTGGCATAGTTGTCATTGTGGTCGTTGCCGCAGCGATTCTGTGGTTTCGTAACAACGTAATTACGCCGACAAATGCCACCTGGGATGCCAGCAGGGCCAAAATGCTCCAGACGCGTGCTGTTGTAGTTCAGGGAGCCAATGAAGCTGCGAGCGCAGTCGCAACCTTAAAAGGTGCGTTGCTTGAAGCTCAGAACCACGGCAACTCTGATCGAATGACACAGCTTGCAAGCAAGCTTGCTCAGGCGCGACACGTCGAGAAACATACTCAAAAACTAATAGCCTTGTGCGACGAGATCGATGCAGTTCTTCGAGACATTCATTGGACCAGCCTCCTCTCCTCCGACAAACGCGCAGAGATCGACCGCAAACTTATCGCGTCTAATATACGCTCTCGTGAGTTGGGCTCCAAACCCATCCCTTTGACCGATGACGAGCTCCGGCGCGAAGTGTCTGAAGTGCTCTCCGAATTGCGTCCCCAGGGCCACATTGCTTTCGCCGAATACCAGCGTCGTCATCAGTTATATTTGAGAGCCTTGAATTCACTCCTGGATGAGTATAAGGACCGGAGTGCGGCACTAGCCACGCACTCCGAAGACCTCTTGGAAGTTTCAGCACTACTCTCTGTGAGCGCAGACAAGTTCCGAGCCATCGCCAAGCGGGTGGACGAAGTAGATCAGAGCAACGCCGGCCAACGTGAGCGCGCACTCAGTGACGAATTCCGCCGTTTCGCCATTTCAACCGCAGATCTCTGTGCATTTATGGCCGACACATGCAAGAGGAATGCGATAGACAACACAAAGACCGCGTTGTTTCTCCGCGGAATACGCCGAGCCGCGCTGGCAATAGGCGGTGATGGTCCCAACCAAGTTGCTCAAACGGCAGAAGAATTTGATCAAATTGGCCGAGCCAATTTGGAAATCAAACACAAGGTCGCAGAACTCAATTTACGTGCAGCCGAATTGGATCGCAGTGCGCGTGCGTACGATGAAAATGCTACAAAAGAACTCGAGGAACTCAAAAAACAGCCATGAGGGCAACCCACAGTCCTTCCATCCGCTCTAACACGCGCCGGCAACCGCGACGCGGGCTGTATGAACACTATGCATTCTGCGCAGTCACTCACAAAATAATGCGATGCACTACCTGATTACCTACGACAAAGAAAACTATACAAAACTTCCCTCGGTCACGTTTTCCGACGACGGATACGATGTTTTCAAAATTCCAGGCGGTGGCCAGACTCAGCGCAAGCGCCCTGATACTTTCAGCTTCAGTTTCAACGGCATACTACCCGATGGAACCGAGGCGATTATTCTCGACCCCTTGGGCAAGGTGCATTTCGTTTTGTTTACCAAAACCAACATAAGCAATGGTGGAATGCATTGCGGCGGCATTGTTACCGAGACGACCACTCCTGATAAAAATCAGATAGATCAAATTTTCGCCAAAAACGCCTGAATGCATGTGAAACACGCAGCTGCCAGATTGGTGCGATCGAGAATGACATCAAGCTGCGAATGACTTCCATCCGCGCCGTAGATCAAGATGTTGCTGTCCAGAAGCATGGATCAATCACGACCGGGCAGTTGGCGTTCCTGACGTTGCTCCTTCTGCCAGGCCACGGGATCAGGAATCACATGACGCAGGCCTCCGAGCTTGCGCAACTCTTTCAGCGCTTGGAGCGGAGTTTCCTTGCTGACAGTGGCCGAGCTTTCGTCATCCACCGTCAGACTGGCGACCACGCGCACACGGCCACGCCGCAGATTGGCGGGCAGCGGCAGGTGCAGGGTACCGTCATCGTGAGGTTCAAGGATGGCCGTGATCGTGCTCATGCCGTGAAGCTATCGGACAATGCCATTTTACGCAAGCCTCTCGAACTGATGGCGTTTTCCTGCTCCGCATGCTTTCATCGTCCTTCACCATGACTTCTCGCCGCCATTTCCTTTCTGCCAGCACGGCAGCCTTTGCCGCTTCGTCGTTTCACATCTTCGGCGCTGATCCGGCGAAGAAGTATCGCACGGCCTTGATAGGCTCCGGCTGGTGGGGCATGAACATTTTGAAGGAAGCGCTGGCTTCGGGTCGCGTGAAGGTCTGCGCGTTGTGCGATGTGCATGAAGACGTGGCCTCGAATGCCGGTGACACGGTGAACGGCCTCAACGGCGACGATCCGAAGCTCTACAAAGACTACCGCGAGATGCTGGACAAGGAGAAGCCCGAGATCGTCATCATCGCCACGCCGGATCATTGGCATGCGCTGCAAAGCATCGCCGCGTGCAAGGCGGGGGCGCATGTGCTCGTGGAAAAGCCGACGGGGCACACGATCAACGAGAGCAAGGCGATGGTGAAGGCCGCGCGTGAGGCGGGAGTCGTCGTGCAGGTCGGCTTGCACCGCCGCATCGGCCCGCATCACGTCGAGGCGATGAATTTTCTCAAGTCCGGTGCCGTGGGCAAGGTTGGCATGGTGCGCGCCTTTGCCATCAGCAAAGGCGGCCCCGAGCAGCCGAAACCGAACAGCCAGGTGCCCGAAGGCATGGACTGGGACCTGTGGTGCGGCCCGGCGCCGCTGCGCCCGTTCAACACCAAGCTGCATCCCGGCGGCTGGCGGAACTTCCTCGATTACGCCAACGGCACCATGGGAGACTGGGGTGTGCATTGGCTCGATCAGATCCTGTGGTGGAGCGGTGAGAAAGGCCCGAAGAAAATTTTCTGCACCGGCGGCCGCGACATCGCCGGTCCCGCCGTGCTCAATGACAAGGAGCAGACCACTGACGCGCCGGATCATCAGGTGGCCACGTTCGAGTTCGAGCAGTTCACCGCCACCTGGGAACACCGCAAGTTCGGCGACAACAACAACGAGAAGCACAAGATCGGCACCTACTTCTACGGCGAGAAAGGCGTGCTGCACATCGGCTGGCGTGATGGCTGGACCTTCTACCCTGTGAACACGAAGGGCGGCGAAAAGCACGGCAACCACCAGCTTCAAGAACCCGATGGCCACAACATAGCCCTGCTGTGGGCCGATTTCATCGACGCCATCGAGAAGAAGCACAAACCCGTAGCCGACATCGAAAGCGCGCATCGTTCCTCCTGCCTCCCCATGCTCGGCATGCTCAGCTACAAAGCCGGCCGCAGCATTCAGTGGGATGCGGAGAAGGAACTCATCATCGGCGATGAAGAAGCGAGCAAACTCATGCAGCGAGAGTATCGCAAGCCATGGGCTTATCCGGTGTAAGCGAAGCCCATTTGGTCCGAACTACTAACTCACGGGCTTACCGACTTGGCGTTTGCAAATCCACGTCGTGAAACACACCGCCAGCATCGTCAGCGCAAACCAGTCGCCGAAACGAGCATAGAGTGTGATGTGCCCCACTCGCGGCACCTTAACCTCACCTGGCAGGGTGCCTTCGATGAAGCTGCTGCCGGTCTCGGGATCGCTGAGCTTGGAAATGATGCGTCCGCAGGTGTCGATGAAACAGCTCACGCCGGTGTTGGTGGCACGCACCATGGGGCGGCGCAGTTCGATGGCACGAAAGAGCGCGTTGATCATGTGAACTTCGGGTTCTTCACTTTGCAGGAACCAGCCGTCATTGGTGACGTTAACGATCATCTGCGGTGCCTCGCGCACAAACTTGCGCGCCAGACTGCCCACGGTGTCTTCAAAACAGATGAGCGGGATGATCTGCACCTGCGGCTGCTCCAGCAGCAGCGGCTCGGTTTTGTCTCCCGGTGTGAAGGCCCCTTCGAACATGCTGCCAAAGAATGAGAACGGTGGGATGTTTTTCAGCGGCAGGTATTCACCGAAGGGAACGAGATGCACCTTGTGGTAGTCCTGACGATGGTCGGCGCTGCCACGAAACAGCACTGCGGAGACATGCCCGATTTCTTCGCTCTCAAACAACTCCGTGCCAAAGAGCAGGCTGAAGTCTCCTGCCTGCAGCATGGCATTGAGGTAATTCTGATGATAGTCCTTCGGAAAATTGGGGCCTCTGTATTCCAGATGGACCGGCAGTGAGCTCTCCGGCCAGATGACGAGATCGGTCGTCGTCTTCCCCTCCTTCGCCGTGCCGTACATGCGCGTGAACTGATCGAGGTGCTGATAGGTTTGTTCAGCAAGCCTGCCAGTCGCAGCATCCACCAGCGCCACGTTGGGCTGCACGAGTACGGTGCGCACGGTGATGCAGTCCGGCTCTTTCGCCGTGAGTTTCAGCATGCCGTAACCCGCCGTGCTGAGCATGAGTATCAACGCCACGGTGAAGTCGAGCCGGGTCTTGCACGTCCCATCCCCGCGATAGGCGATGATGAGGCGCGTCAGGGTGTTCCAAGCCGTGCAGGCCACGAAGACCGGGAGGAAAGAAAGACCAAAGACACCCACCAGATCCGCCGCCTGGATCAATGGCAGATTCCCGTGCATCGCCACACCGAGGCCGTTCCAACCAAAGCCGGTGAAGACAGTCGTGCTGCGCAGCCACTCACATCCAACCCATGCCGAGGCTGCGAGAAATGAACATGCCAGAGAATGCAGAGTGCTGGGCCACCACGCATCCTTGGTCAGCGTGGTCATGTGCGGCCGCGCAAAACGATGCGTGAACCAGGCCCAGAGGCCAAAGTATACCGCGCAGTAGCCTGCAAGGCCGATCAGCGCCCCCAATCCCAGCAGCTCCGGTCCCAGCCCCACCCAGGAGTCATCTACAGCTCCGCCAAGCCTGACACGCGCTGAATGATGCACCCACTTCAGGTTAGGCAGAAAGAAGGCCAGGCCTGCCAGATAACCGCGCCAAAAAGGGCGTACTTTGACGCCTTCAAAACTCTTCCAGGGCCACAGGACGACGAGCAACGGAAAGAGCCAAAGCCAGACCGCGAGATTGGAGTTCCAGCCAGGGAAGGCAAACATCAGGATCACACCACTGAGCAGCGGGGCGATGAACATGAACAGGCGCAGGCGTTTGGTATCAGTCACGGGCGCGGATGATGGGCCGCGCGATTCATTGCACAACCAACAATCCCAACCGTGGCCGATTCCCCCCAAAAGATGTCAGCATATCTGGCTCGCCAAACACCGTTTCTTCCGGCGAGACTCCAACCACCTGCCATGAAAGTTCTTTTCCTCGCTTTGCTCACCGCCGTTTTGGCCCACGCCGCCCCGACCGGCCCCATCCGTGTGCTTTACATCGACACGCCAGGTGCGGAGACCAAACCGCTCCACGACGCCATGCGCGACCTCGGTCGCGATGCGATCTACTTTGACTACGCGAAGGAAAAGGTGGACGCCGCTTACGACCTCATCGTGAAACCCGGCGACGATCTGAGCCGCGACGCCATTCTCTCCAAACTCTCCGCCGAGCGCAAAGCCAGCTACGAGTCATTTTTAGCCCAGCGGGACAAAGAAGAGCGCAAAGTTCACCCACAGGTTGCGAACTACGAGAAGCGCCCGGAGCCGCTCACGCTGCAGCTTCCCTTCAGCGTCAAAGGCAGCATGGAGCGCACTCAGGTGCCTGCGGATTGCGAGCTGAAACTCTTCGCCAGCGAGCCGGACATCGCGAAGCCCATCGCCTTCGCGTGGGATGAGCGCGGTCGCTGCTGGGTCGTCGAGACACGCGACTACCCGCACGGCATCACCGAGAACCACGAAGGCCAGGACAGCATTAAAATCTGCGAGGACACCGATGGCGACGGCAAAGCGGACAAATTCACCGTCTTCGCCGACAAGCTCAATTTGCCCACCGGCATCGTTTTTGCCCGCAAAGGCATCATCGTTGCCGCACCGCCGAAGTTCATCTACCTCGAAGACACCGACGGCGACGACAAGGCCGACAAGTGTGAGACGATCATCGACTGCTGGGGCATCCGCGACACGCATGCACAGGCTAGCAACCTTCACTACGGCTTCGACAACTGGATCTACGGCTGCGTCGGCTACAGCGGCATCGAAGGCTACGTCGGCGGCAAGAAACATCAGTTCGCCATGGGAACGTATCGCTTCAAGCCGGATGGCAGCGCTATCGAGTTCCTGCATCAGTTCACCAACAATGCCTGGGCGCACAGCACCAATGACGCGGGTGATCAATTCGGCGGCACCGCGAATGGCGCTCCCATTTTCTTCGGCGGCATCCCCGCTCCGGCGTATCCCGAAGGAACACGCGGCATGACCGCAAAAAAGATCAACGTCGTCGATACCTGTCACACCATCACGCCGAACTTCCGCCAAGTCGATGTCTTCGGCGGCTACACCGCTGCTGCTGGCTCCAACTTCATCTATAGCGACGCTCTTCCCGCCCGCTTCCAAGGCAAAGCCATGATCTGCGAGCCGACGATGAAGGTCGTGGCTCTCGTCGATGTGCAACCCGACGGCGCAGGCTGGAAAGCGCTCGACTCCATGAACATCTACGCCAGCAGCGACGAGTGGAACAGCCCCGTGCATGCCGAAGTCGGTCCCGATGGTGCCGTGTGGGTGGCCGATTTCCAAAACTTCATCATTCAGCACAACCCCACGCCCAGCAAAGAACGCGGCGGCTTCATGGCGACTACAGGCGTCGGTGGAGCGCACGAAAATGACCTGCGGGATCATTCAAGGGGGCGGATTTATCGGATTGTGGGGAAAGGTGCACCCAAGGCCACGAAGACACTCTACGGGCAGCTTTTGCGCCAGCAGCGTCTCGCGTCTGACCAGTCCGACTTATCAGACCTGTCTGACATCCACGCACTCTGGGTGAAGCATGCACGCGGCACCCTCACCCCAAAAGACCACCAAGCCGCACTCATCTCCAAAGACGCCAAACTGCGCCGCAACGCCATCCGCGCTCTAGGTAGCGACAAAGCCGCGCAGGAACTCTTCTTCGGCTCCGGCGTGTTTTCCGATCCCGATCTGCACACACGCCTCGCAGCCTTCGTGAAGCTCTCAGACTTCGAAACGACACCAGAAATCCAAACGCTTGTTAAAAAGCTCGCTGCGGATCCGATCGTTAAAAACGACGAATGGTTGGCCGAAGCGGCGAAGATGCTCGGGAAGAAGCACAAGGCCCTGAACTTCAAAGAAGGCCCGAATCTGCTGCCAAATGCCGGATTTGAAGAGCCCATCGCGCAAACATGGAAGCACCGCGATTACGGCAAGAGACCCGGCAACAAAACCGCCGAGTGGGGCATCGTCACCGACCCGAAAATGATCCACAGCGGCAAGCAGGCCATGCGCTGCATCACCCGCGACGACGCGGACACCAGTTACTTCGCCGACGTGACATTGAAGCCGAACACAGAATACAAACTCAGCGCTTGGATCAAAACCCAAGGCTTCAAAGGCAAAGCCAGCCTCAACGACCACATCGGACGTGCAGAGACTAAAACCATTGGCCGCACCCAAGACTGGACCGAGGTCGATGTGACCTTTAACAGCAAGGACCGCCCCAAAGCCAGCATCAATCTCCTCCACGTCGGCAAAGGTGATACCTACTTCGACGACGTGAAACTCTGCGAGTTGATCATGGAAACCGAAGAAGACGAAACCAAACTCGCTGGCGATATGAAGCGCGGTGAGAACATCTTTTGGACCCATCCCGTGGCCGCCTGCAAAAACTGCCACATCCTCAAAGGCAAGGGCAGTGCCGTTGGTCCCGCGCTTGATGGCATCGCCACGCGCAAAGACTCCGCCTACATCCTGGAGAGCCTCGTGAACCCGAACGCCAAACTCGCCGAAGGCTACACCGCCACACCCATCTCACCGATGCCGCCGATGAACCTCATTCTGAAGCCGCAAGAGTTCGCCGATGTGAAGGCATTTATCTTGAGTTTGAAGTAGCTGGTCTGCCTGAGAGATTTTCAACTATTCCGGCGTATTTTCGACATCCATGCCATTCACATCCTCATCTTCACGCTGCGCCGGCCCACTTTCACGCCGTAGTTTTTTGTCGATGGGCGCACTCGGCCTCAGTGGTTGGTCACTGGCTGACACACTGCGCGCTGAAACCATCGCCAAGGCGGCAGGCAAGCGGCTCAAGGACAAGTCGGTGATCTTCGTGTGGCTGCCTGGTGGCATGTCGCAGCTCGAAAGCTACGACATGAAGCCGAATGCGCCCATTGAGTATCGCGGTGTGCTCAATCCCATCCGCACGAAAGTGCCCGGCACACACATCAGCGAGTTGTTTCCGCTTCAGGCCAAGATCGCCGACAAGTTCAACATCATCCGCAGCGTGCATCATGAGTTCGCGGACCACGGTGGCGGGCACAAGCGCTTCATGACCGGACGTGTCCCTGCCACACCGGTGGGCACGGTGAATGATGCGCCGTCTGTGTCATCCATCGTCAGTCGCAAGCTGCAACGCGCGGGCAACGCCATGCCGGTCTGCGTGGCCGGTGTGGATGGTGGGCGTCAGGGCATCGACACCTTTGCCATGGGCTCCTCTTATCTGGGCCAATCAGCCTCTCCCTTCATGGTGGCCGGCGATCCCAGCTCCCCGAAGTTCAAAGTCGAAAACATCGGCCTCACGCCCGACATGGAGTCACGCCTCGATGACCGCGTCCATTTGCTCAAGGGCATGGACAACCTCAAGCGCGAGATGGACCGCAGTGGGCTCATGGAAGCCATGGACACCTTCAGTCAGCGTGCCGTTGGCATGCTGACCACCCCCGCCGTGCGCGATGCCTTCGACCTCAGCAAAGAGTCCACCAAAGTGCGCGAGCGCTACGGCTACAGCACCTATGGCCAGCGCGGTCTCATGGCTCGCCGCCTTGTCGAAGCTGGCAGCCGTTTCGTCACGATGGTGTGGGAAAATCCCTTCTCAACGACCATCCCCAAGAACTGCACTTACAATTGGGATAGCCACGCCGTGAACTGCGATATGTATGCCGATGCCCGCTGGCGCATGCCCGTCTATGATCAAGCCGCTAGCGCTTTGATCGAGGACATCCACCAACGTGGACTCGACAAAGACGTGCTCGTCATCATCACCGGCGAATTTGGCCGCACGCCGAAGATCAATACGCAAATCGGCACGCAGACTGGCGTCAGCCAGCCGGGACGTGATCACTGGCCGCAGGCGATGTCCTTCATCGTCAGCGGCGGTGGCATGCAGACCGGCCAGATCATCGGTGCGACGAATCCGCGCGGCGAATTTCCCATCGAGCGCCCGATGAGCCCCAATGACCTCTGGGCCACTGTTTACCAACACCTCGGCATCGACCCGAACGACACCTTTGACGACTTCCAAGGCCGCCCGATGCCCATTTTGCCCTTTGGCGACCCGATCAAGGAACTGCTGCCGCTCGCTTGACCAAGTGGGTGAACTGGGCTTGATGGCGGAGGTTCAACGAACCTCCTAAACCTCAACACCTCTATCCTAATGGCACTCTCCGTCGGCTCCAAAGCCCCTAGCTTCACCCTCAAGTCCAAAAATGCCTCCGGTCTCAACGACGTCTCGCTCGCAGCCGGTAAAAACACCGTCCTCTTGTTCTTCCCACTCGCCTTCACCGGCGTCTGCACGCAAGAGCTTTGCGATATCACTGCAGGCCTTAGCAGCTACAGCGACCTGAACGCCGACGTCATCGGTATCAGCGTGGACAGCCCCTTCGCGCAGGAAGCCTGGGTGCAGAAAGAAAAAATCGGCATCACGCTCGTCAGTGACCTCAACAAAGAAACCACCAAGGCTTACGACGTGCTCTTCCCCGGCCTCGCTGGCATAGGCGACACCTCCGCCCGCGCCGCCTTCGTCATCGACAAAGATGGCACCATCCAATACGCCGAACAGACCGCCACGCCGAAGGATCTCCCTAACTTCGATGCCGTGAAAGGCGCGCTCGCCAAGTTAGCTTGAAGTTGCCTTAATCAAAATAGGCGTGGGATTATCTCCCACGCCTTTTTTGTTACTTTGAATTGATCAAGACTTTGCGACGTTCGGCTCTGGGGGAGCAACAGCCCCTTTGACCGGAGCGTAGTAATAGCTGGCGTAATTGTAGTAGGTGTACTCTTTCAGATTCGAGCTGGAACGGTTGAGAATCACACCACCAATGTTCACCTGACGCTCATAAAGTAGATCTAGTGCCTTGCCAGAAAGACGAGCCATTGTGGAGGACATACGCACCACAAAAAGAATCGAGTCGAGTTTCGGAGCGAAGCTAGCCGTATCATCCGCCACCAACACAGGAGCACTGTCAAAGATGACGTAATCGTATTCTTCGCTCATCTCACGCAGCATTTCCTCGGCGGTTTTGGATAGTAGCATTTCGGAAGTTTGATCGAAGACATCGCCACGAGCCAATAGATCGAGATTACGCGTGCTCGTTTCCTGTACAGCATCACGCCAATGTAGTTTGCCACGCAATGCCTCGCTCAAACCAGGAGAAGAGGGCAGTTTGAACAATTCACTCACGCCACCGCGTCGAAGGTCACAGTCAGCAAGGAGCACCCGAGCTCCAGCGAGCGCCATTGTGACAGCAAGATTCGAAGTGATGGTGGTTTTGCCCTCATTAGGCACCGCACTTGTGATGAGAATGGTCTTCGGCGGCTTGCCTTGCCAGTTTTTGAAAAGAATGGAAGAGCGGACGTTGCGAAATGCTTCGGCGTAAAGATGGCGATCATCATTTGGACGCAAAAGAGCCACGTCACTGCGATTTCTCTGTTCAGGCACTTGTCCAAGAACTGCTTCGTTAGGAAACAGCGCTTGAAACTCGCTGAAGGAGTTCATGCGATCATCAAGACGGTCAAAAAGTAGAAGTATCACAATCCCAGCGCCAACCCCAGCTATTAGGCCCATCACAATGGGCATCACCCAGTCTTCAACGTTTTCAGATGCAGGGGTGGCGCGTTCTTGAATAGCCACGTAGTCAGCCTGTGAGTTGAAGACGCTTTGAATTTGTTCGACTTTCTCAAACAGTTTTTCATAGGCCATCTTTGCAGTTTCAGCCGCTTTCCCCAATTTTTCGTCCTCAGCGATTTTCCCTCCTAGATCAAGAGCCTCCCTTTGTTTTTCGCCGATCTGTGCTTCCAATACCTGCATGCGCCGCTGTATATCCCCCATCTGAGAACGCATTTCCTGCTGAATCTGATTCGCGTTTGAATCAAGCATTGCCTTTTGTGTCCCAAGTTCTTCTGTAATATCTTGAACCAGCGGATGCTGTTCTTTGAATTGAATGAGCAGGGAATCAAGCTTGATCTTCAATTCGTTAATTTTTGATTTTGTGCGTAAATAGTCCTGCTCAGCCATGGTCATGCCGTAGTTACCTGGAGCGGCCTCGGATTTTACTCCCGATGGCTGAACACTTTCATTTGTCTTGGAAGGAGTTAGTGGCGCAACAGTTCCTGCATTTAGGGAGCGCTCACGTGCCTCCATGGCAGCATCCACATTAGCGAGGGCTAGTTTTAACTCCTCGTAGGTGGTGCGCTGATTCTCGCGCTGTGCCTGAAGGTTGTTCAGGAAAGTTGCAGCGGCGTTGTTACCATTGGTAATCGTGATAATATTGTTGGCTGTTCTGAATTTAGCCAACCTTTCCATGCTTTCTTCCATGACCTTCTGTTTGCTCACTACTTCTTGAACAAATTGCTGTAGAACCTTTCCCTGAGCTTGTTCGCGAATGGCCTGCCTAAATGCAATGAACTCGTCGAGTAGCGAATCGAGAAAAACCTTGGTGTATTTGGGCTCAGATCCTGTGGCTAAAATGTTGAAAATAGCCGACCCCTTGGTCTGAGCCACGCGAATCTCCACATCAGAATCCTTCATGTCTGGATTCAAAGCTCGCACACGCTCCAAAGCGCGACGTTTCATCTCTGCGCTTTCAACGGTTTCGATGATTGTGCCATAAAAATCCGCCTGCTGCTCACGCCAGGTGACATTGTCATTGAACACCATCTGTCCACCCGCCACAAGTTTGGCCAGCGAACGGAATTCCTGTGGGCGTCCGGTAATACGAAGAGCCTGAACACAAACACCGATACTTGCAGTAAGGAGCAAGAACCACCAGCGCCGACGAAGCAGAATCTTGTAGCGCTGGAATTTGGCTGAAGCCTCGTGAATGCGGCTGAGGGTACTTGATTGTACCTGGCCGGGTAGATTGAGAGTTTGTTCCATGATGTTGGCTAAATCAAAAACGACATTTCGGGTGTAACCGCATTGGCAGATCCGCTCGAAGCATCACCGGATTTACAGACTCGCTTAAAGTTGCGGTTAAGGCATTGGATTTCAAGATACGCCAGATGTTCGATTTTAAGTGCGCCGCCTTCTAAATAATGAGTTCTTCCAATTGTCTTGGATGTTTGGCAAACACACCGACAGGACTCAGAAATTCCAGTTTAGCTCATCCACAATGATCACATCATCTTTCCGAATGTAGATATCCCTCTCCATATCCCCCTGCTGCATGATGCCGTCCACGTTAACTAGTATGGATTTGTTTCCTTGGGGTGTCTTGCGGATGATTTTAACTTTTTGCTTATTAGCAAACTGCGCAAATCCACCAGCCCTAAGGATGGCCTGACTAATTGTGATATCTTCATTAGAGGGGAGATCATATTTTCCCTGTTTAGCAACGAACCCAAACATGACGTAGAACTCCAGATCCACCTCTCGTTCCTCCATCTGCGTTCTTTCGTTCAATTTGTCGATGGCAATGACCACGGTAGCGTTTTTGAAAAAATTCTTTTCGAGCTCTTTCTTGATGGTATAGGCGAGGTCGCGACAGGTCTTACCTCTGGCATTGACCAAGCCCACATAAGGCGCCTGCACCTCTCCTGTCACCGCAACCATCTGTTGCAGGGCATCACGTCTGTCCTCGAGAATCCGTATGCTAATCGTGTCACCTGCTGAAATCGGACGATTGTTATCCAATACATCCATTGAGGTCAGTACCGCAGCACCTTTGTTAACATCTCCCGTTTGGCTCGCTTGCCTAGATGTAGTCGGTGCCCCAGCAGCACGAAAACCTGGATCCTGTGCATTAACATTCAGGGCAATGAACGCAAAGACGATAAAAGGCAAAAGGGCAAATCTCATAATTAAAACGGACATTTAACGGTAATATTAATCACCTCAAGCAATCAATAAAACAAGGCCCTTCTGTTGAGACATGATTCGACCACTTGACTAGAAATTATAGTTTAGCCCAATAATCACGCGAGACTGAGTAGAGTCAGCAATTGCTTGCTTGGTATCTGTGAGGAAATAGCGATAACCAATGTTGATGCCTGCTTTAGCAGACACGGCGTAATTCAAATCTAAAGAAAAGCCATGCTGAAAAGTGTCTCTACCGGTAATTCCGTTATAATCAGCGCTGCCAAAGTGATAACCGGAACCAAATCGAAGCTTCGAGGTAAGTTGGTGTGTATAATAGAAATCAAAGCCATACTGGTTAAGCTTATACCCCGTGCCAGCGAAAGTGGAATTGGTGAGGGATGGCGTTGAGTGCTCATAGTAGCCTGAGAGCGAAAAACGTCCGCCTTTCCACGCAATCATTGAGAGGCCGTAGTTGATAAAATCGGATGTGACGTAGTTGGATGCCAGGTTAATCGAGGATTCATGTCCCACTGTCAGCGTGTGGCTGAAACGAGCATTGAGCTGATTGGTGATGCTTAGATTGTAATAGTAACCATTGAGGTCGCTGGTATCACCAGGGCCAATCGGTGAAAATACTGTTGGCATTTTGAAGTCGAATATCTGCAAACCACCAGAGAGCTTGATGACTGTCGATTTACCTAGAGGCACGCTAACGAATGCCCCCCAGTTGAACATGGTGGCGTCATTGAGGGTGGGTTGTTGGTAGTTCAGAAAAGAAACCCCGCCTTCCGTTCCTAAAATCCAAGTGGCGGTTGGACTGTATGTCAGAGATGCATGCAGCGAATTCATGGTACGATTGAATTGCTGATTATTGCTTCCCAACGCCTTGGAATCATTGTTGGTAAGATTTAAAGCCAACGCCCAAGCAGAATTGATTTGCCAGTTGGCGGCAATACCAAAATCATTCGAGAAAACCCCAAAACTGGAATTATTTGCTCCACCCACGAAGGCATTATTCACTGCGGGACGCAGAGAAAAGCGGTCATAGATGGTAATATAAACAGGACCCGCCTTAATATCGAAGGCTAGAGTGCTTCCTGGCAGGATGTTCATCAGGTAGTTACCATTGCCATAAGCAGCAAATTCAGGATGGTCGAAATAATGATCCACGCCGAGGCCCGCCGTGATGCTCAAAACATTGTTTTGAGTGAGCCGGTAGTTGGCGTTCACGTTCAATAGCGTGCTGCTGATGAAATCAGAAACGGGAATAGGTGCCCGCCGAACATTGCTGTTATACTCGAACCCTTGGTAGAGACCAAGACCGACGTTAACAGGTCCCAGTTTCATATTACGCTTACCAGACATGAATGGATCCGAGGTGTAGGAAGGTGCGAAGTAACTCAAACCTTGGTTATATTGACCTGAATAGGTAGTGTAGTCACCGACTGAGCGTGCAGCGAAAGCAGAACTGCCACTTCTTACTGAAGGCTGCGAAATCTCACGGTCAGATCGGAGCAATTGTTGTAGACCCTGAAAACCCTCCTGTTCCTCCTGACTAACGTAAGCACCTTTTTCATAATCATAAACAACGTCACCGCTGCGAGCCGACTGAGCGGCCTGCGCAGTCTTTTTCATTTGACTGGTACGGTTACGAAAGTCGTTGAAGAAGTTGCTGGTTTGGGATGGCGAAACACCAAATTGAGCGTTCGCTTGCTGGGTCATCAAACAACTGATTGCGAAAGCAATCAGCAGCAAATTATTAAAAATGTAAGTGAGGCGTGAAGAACTGATCAGCATGACAAAAGGGCTTGAGAGGGAGGTTAAAAGTCGATGAAAGCAATTTTCGAGAGCTTTGTCCATATCAATTTTCCCTACTTTTTGTCACATTCACTCCTTCATTTTCAAATAGCTGGCTTCCCAAAGTGGTTTTTATTTCAACTGAGCGCAAAAACGATCCTGATAAATTTATTTCCCTCGAAGAAAGGACCGCTGAGACGTAAAATCAAATTCCAACTGAATCTCGCGAGAGGCGGACTTGCCCCATGGCCTGTGTGGTAGGTTTGTCGAAGGAACCGCAACTATTAGTGTTCGTAGTTTGCCGAGAAAATGCATTAACGGATGCCTTCTAGAATTGTTTAAAGTCATAGCTGAGGCATGCTATAGTGTTCATATTGACACGTTCAATTGATTTTTAACGAATTATTACCATTACTTGACGCTAGCAACTCTCGAGGGTCATTAACCAACATGCCCTCTGATAGTTATCTAAATGCACCCGAAAGGCTCACTATACCCGAGTATGCCATGGCATTGGCTCATGTCGCCAGCCTACGATCCGAGGATCCATTTCGTAAAGTCGGCGCTGTGGCCATCGACTTTGACAACCGTGTCATTGGAACTGCCTACAATGGTCTCGCTCCTGGCTACAATGCCGACCCTGATTTCTGGGCCGACCGTGATGCGCGTAGAAAATACATGCTTCATGCCGAAGTGAACCTGTGTAGCCTTTTCACGCGAGGAAACGTCAAGCTAGTCGCCTGTACCACCAAGCCCTGCACAAGTTGCATGCAGATGCTATGTGCCTACGGGGTGAAGGAAGTTTACTTCCGTGAAGACTACCCTGAATCCGAGGCAAACGCCATAGCAGCCCGTTACGGCATCCCATTGTTACAGATTACTGACTATCCTCAGACCATCTCCAAATGCGATCAAAAGGACTGACCCCAGATCACTCATTCGTCGCGTTCTTCACTGCCAGTTCGTGTTTAGCCATCTTCAAGTCGGCCGCCACCATGATCTGAACCAGCTCCTTGAATTTCACCTTCGGCTCCCAGCCCAGCTTTTTGCGGGCCTTCGCCGGATCACCGATGAGAAGCTCCACCTCCGCCGGACGTTCGTATCGAGCGTCGTATTTCACGTACTTCTCCCAGTCGAGATCAAGGGCGCCGAAGGTCTCCTGCACAAACTCCTTCACGCTGTGCGTCTCATTCGTCGCGATCACATAATCATCGGGCGCATCCTGCTGGAGCATCATCCACATCATCTCCACATAGTCCTTCGCGTAGCCCCAGTCGCGCTTCGCATCCATGTTGCCCAAGAACAGCTTGTCCTGCAGCCCCATCTTGATGCGCGTCGCCGCACGCGTGATCTTGCGAGTTACAAAGGTCTCTCCGCGTCGCGGGCTCTCGTGGTTGAAAAGTATCCCGCTGCTCGCATGCAGCCCGTAACTCTCGCGGTAGTTCACCGTCAACCAGTGACCGTAAACCTTCGCGCAGGCATACGGCGATCGCGGCCAGAACGGCGTCGTCTCGACCTGCGGCACCTCCTGCACCTTACCAAACATCTCCGAGGACGACGCTTGGTAGAAGCGCACATTCTTCACCAACCCCGTCTCACGGATCGCCTCCAAAATGCGCTGCGTTCCTAGGCCCACGATGTCTCCGGTGCTCTCCGGCACGTCAAACGACACACGAACATGGCTCTGCGCGCCCAAATTGTACACCTCGTCCGGCTTTAGTTCATAGAGCAGCTTCACCAGCGCCACCGAATCCATCAGATCGCCATAGTGCAGGTGCAGTTGGTTCGCCGGCAGGTGCGATTCCGGGCTGAACAGATGCTCCAGTCGTCCTGTGTTAAATGACGATGCTCGACGGATGATCCCATGCACCTCATAGCCCTTTTCGAGTAGCAGTTCCGTGAGATACGAGCCGTCCTGTCCTGTGATGCCGGTGATGAGCGCTTTCTTCATGAGTCAAAATCGAGCGCCGATGAGACAGTACCGCCCCCGTTTCCGCAAGGGGAAATGCAGGAACATAACAGTTGCACCACGCCGCTCTCCCCTTATTCTCCGCCCCCCAATCCCCAGCCCCACTTTCCCTCTATGAGAGCTGACCTCGTTGACCAAGCCGCGCAAATCATCAAAGACCCACCCATCCTGATCAACATGGTCTCCAAGCGAGTCCGTCAGATCGCATTGGGTCGCCCTGTACTCGTCGAGCGCCGTCCCGGTCTGCGTGAAGCCGACCTCGCTCTCCTCGAAATCATTCAGGGCAAGATCACCATCGCCAACATCGACAACAGCTAGGCCCCTGCCCCACCCGGCAGCACCGCCAGCTTCTTGTCAGCACCAGCGGTTCACCGCGCGACCCATGTCCGAGATCGCCACGAACCGCAAAGCCGCGCGCGACTTCCACATCCTCGAAAAATACGAGGCCGGCGTCGAACTCCGCGGTACCGAGGTCAAATCCATCCGCCTCGGTAAACTCAACCTCTCCGACGCCTTTGCCCGCGTCGAGCGCGGCCAGGTCTGGCTCTACGGTTGCGACATCCAGACCTACGGCAAGGCCAGCCACGAGACCCACGAGCCACGCCGCTCCCGCCGCCTGCTATTGCACAAGCGCGAGATCATGAAGCTCCTCGTGCACACCCAGCAGAAGGGCCTCGCCCTCCCCGTTTTGCGTGCCTACTGGAAAGGCCACCGCATCAAGTTCGAGATCGGCGTTGGTAAAGGCAAAACCCATGGCGATCAGCGCCAGGACCTCAAAGACAAGGCCGAAAATCGCGAAGCCGCCCGCACCGTCGCCAACTTCAATCTCAAGCACAAGCGCTGATCAGCGCTACGGCTCAGACGCACCCGGCTCCGTCCCCTCCGCCATCCGCCGCACCTTCTCCCAGTCCGTGACCTTGTCGCTGAAGGGCCAGTTCTTGCGGATCGCCCGCACCCAGCCGATGTCCCGCAGCAGCACGCCGCAGGCACAGCCCACGAAGCCGTAGAACAGCGGCCACAACGCCGCATCAGCCGCAAACGTCAAGGCCAGCGCAAACACCAGCCCCAGCAGCAGATACCACTTCCAAACCCGACGGTAAAACAGCGCGAAGCCGTAGCCGCGCTCATGGGTTTCCAGCAGTCGGCGGCCAGCATGGCTTCATGGGGTCGTTTCATCGGTAGGGAGACTGGCGGCTATGTGCATCCCTGCCAGAACCGCTGGTTCTACACGCCCCGGCTATTCTGAGGCAACACAAAAACTGCGACACTCCCTCGGCCTTGTCGAGGTGTGCTCTCAGACAGCGGCAGATTCATGCCTGAAGCCCTCTTCGCTCTTCGCCCTTGGCTCTCCGCCATCCCCTGCTAGCATCCGCGACTTATGAAACGCAACCGCCTCGGCCGCACTGGCATCGTCGTCACGGACATCTGCATGGGAACCATGACCTTCGGCCTCCAGGCCGATGAGAAGACCTCCTTTGCCATCATGGACCGCGCCATCGACGCCGGGATCGACTTCTTCGACACCGCCGAGATGTATCCTGTGCCGCCAAGCGCCGAACTCTTCGGCGTGACCGAGCAGATCGTCGGCAAATGGCTCAAAGGCCGCACACGCGGCGAACTCATCGTCGCCAGCAAAGTTACCGGTCCCGGCCACGGTTGGTTCCGCCCGCCGATCCGCGGCGGCTTCACCGCGCTGGACCGCCGCCAGATCTTCCAGGCATGCGAGGACAGCATGCGCCGCCTCCAGACCGATTACATCGACCTCTATCAGACGCATTGGCCCGACCACGGCATGGAGCAGGCCGAAACGCTCGGTGCCCTGACCGATCTCATCGATCAGGGCAAGATCCGCGCCTGGGGCAGCAGCAACGAAACTTGCTGGGGCGTCATGAAGAACCTCTGGGAGGCCGAGAAGCACGGCCTCGCCCGCATGGCCTCTGTGCAGAACAATTTCTCCCTCATCAACCGCCGCTGCGAGAGCGAACTCGCGCAGGTGTGCCGCAAAGAGAACGTCAGCCTCCTGCCCTACTCCCCACTCGGCGGCGGCGTGCTCTGTGGCAAATACAACGGCGGTGCGCTGCCGAAAGGCTCGCGCTTCACCGACTACATCCAAAACGGCGGCCCACGCCAGAAACGCATGGCCGCCCGCTTCGTCAATGAGCGCAGCCTCGAAACCACTGCCCGCCTCCAAGTCATCGCCACCGACCTCGGCATCAGCGTCACCGCGCTCGCCCTCGCCTGGAGCAAGCAGCACGACTTCGTCGCCTCCACCATCGTCGGCGCCACCACCGTCGCCCAGTTTGAAGAAAGCCTCGCCGCCGCCGACCTCGTGCTCAGCGCCGAGACCCTGGCTCGCATCGACGCCATCGACGAAGCCATCCCCACGCCGATGACGGAGGATGGGTTGCGGCGGTTGTAGCTGAAGGGAGCGCGGAGACTTCTCTCCGCTCCGGTTCAAAAGCGGGCATAAGTGCCCGCGCTCCACTCTTTCCCCATACCACCATGAAACACCTCACGCTTTTCCTCCTCGCAGCCACCGGCCTGTGCCTTGCGGCGGACGAACTGCCCAAGGTGTATGAGCACGATGTGACCTTATGGAAGGAAGTGGCAGTGCCGCCCCTCTCCTCCCATGACGAGTTTGAACGTTTTATGCAGCGCGCCAACCTTTCAGTGATAGACTGGGAAGTCGAACGAAGCGGGAAGTCTGTCCATGCGTCTCTCGGTGAAGGAGTGCGGAAAACTCCCGCCGCAGACCGCCCTGCATTCGCCATGGAGATTCCCGTTGGGCATAAACCATCCGTTACACCCACCTACGTCCTCAAAGTGAGTGATGGCTGGCTGGCCGGATACAACCAAGGCGAGTTCGGTGCCGCATTATGGTGGTTCTCCACCAATGGAAAGCAGCGCTATAAGATATCCGACCATCAGGTGAATCAATTCGTCGTTCACAAGGGGCGCATCTTTGCCGCTGAAGGATTGGATCACGGTATCTCTTTCGGTTCCATGATTGAGATCAACAAGACAGCGGGCAAATGGACCGCCACCACATTCATCGATCTGAAGAGTGGTTGCTATGCCGTCGCGATTCTCCCGGATAACAGGTTTTGCCTCATAACCATGGACAAGCTTCTTGCTGTCTCTCTCGACAAGGCCAAGGAGGAGCTCATTCCGTATGCAGACTGGGGCGGTCTGTATCCCAACTCTCTCGCTGTGGATGCCAAGTCCGAAAACATCTACATCGGCATGCGGCAGTTTGTGGCGAGCTACAATCTCAAGGCAAACGACCACACCTTCCGCTTCCTGATCCCAAGTCTGGATTTTCTCAACAAGGCGGCACCTAGCTTTTGACAGACCACCAGCGCCTCGATGCATCCCGACGTTCACGCCATTTTGGAGCGAGTTAAGAAGACGCCAGATTTCTGCTACGTTGACTTCGCCGACATCAACACCACCAACGTGCTGGGTGATAATGCACTACACTGCGTCATCGTTTGGGGCGACTACGAGGCCGCAAAGACGCTCCTGGCGCACGGCATTCAGGTGAATCAGCCAGGTGAGGATGGTTACACTCCGCTTCACCAAGCGTGTGCCTTTGGCCACATGGAAATTGCCCGGCTGCTGCTTGAGCACGGCGCTGATGCTTCTACACGCACCGAGGGCGACTTGCCATTTACGACAGCGCGACTGCGCGGCCATGATGAAATCTGCGAGCTGCTGCGAGAATTCAGCAAGAAGGAAGCTTGATCATTCATTGCAGCGCCATATGGCAGCCTCTCCACCGCCATGAACGCAACTACTGACTCCACGAATGACGCCGCAGTTGGCCGCAGACGGTTGGTGTGGCTCACTGCCACAGTAGTTGCGTTTGTGCTGTCTCTGGCATTCCTCTTGTCCCGCATCTCGATACCAGTGCCGAACGAGCGGTTGTTGGGAGCCTTTGATGGCACCCGAGCCAGTCTTTCGGTCACAGTCATGGATGAACCACCCTTCCAAATGCTCATCGCTCTGCCGAGAGGCGTGTCGGTGCCGTCAGACTGGTCGGGATCTGTTTCACTGATCGCACCAGACGGTTCTCAGTGGAGCACCGAGTGTTCTGCCGCCACGATGGAACCATGCAACTGGCTTCATGATCATCCAGACATGGCTTGCCACATACTCACATGGAAAAGCACTCCACGATTGAGCGAGTTCATGCGATCAGAACTGGCCTACAAGCTTACACTCACCGGAACCAGCCGCTTTTCATCGCCCGCCGTGGTGCTGCTTAGTGGAATGAAGAGGAAGCACTGAGAATAGCAGTCCCCTAGCAGAAAATGTTTCGATCCATTGATCACGCGATGATTAAACCCAATTGAACCGCACTCTGATCCATGGGCCTCTTTGACTTCTTCCGCCGATCTCCCAAGCCGTCTTTAGCCACGGCAATGGGTGGTCGTTACGATGGCCGACCGCTGCTCATCTTGCTGGAAAACTACGTCCTGAGCGCCATCGGAAGCCTCGCGCCGGACAAGGATCAGTTGGTAGCATCGATCACTCAGCGGATCTTCGGAGGCGATGCCGACTGGCGCGCCACCCTGCGCACGACCTTGCAGCTCGGCGACTCCCTGGACGACTCCCTGCGGCAGATGTGGGCCGAAAATCAGCAAAAGGCTCAACAAGCCGGCGTCACACTTAGCCCCGAGGAGTTTGCCCGCATGATCGCCGACCAAAACTTCGCGCACCTTCTCCAGCACAGTTCCAACTTTTGAATGGGGGCCTGATCCTCTCTTCCTCATGGAAACACCGCCCGCACTCTCTATCTACGCCAACCAAGCCTACGACAGCGATGGCACCCCCGTCGCCACGTTGGGTATCGACCGCCAGGACTCCAGCGTCGTCGTCTGGGTGCGGTCGGAGGAGATCGACCTCTTCTCCCAGGTGCGTGACGCGGACTGGCAAAACCGTGGCTCCATCCGCATCGGCAAGTGCGACGGTTCACCCGCGTTCTGGTGCGTGGATGCCGAGAAGATCAGCCTCTTGATCGGCCCGGATGATGAAACCTGGGGTGTTGCCATCAACCTGCCGCTGCTCGCCTTGGATCAAATCATCGCAGCGCTCCACGAGCACCATGAATGGCTCGCCAAGAAGTTGCGCTCTGCGACAAATAAAACGGTGGTGCATTGCCCTAAAGTGCAAGGTCCACCGACTAAATCCAGAACGGCGGCCCGCGCTAGAAGCGCATGGCCGCCCGCTTCGTGAATGAGCGCAGCCTCGAAACCACCGCCCGACTCCAAGTCATCGCCGCCGACCTCGGCATCAGCGTCACCGCGCTCGCGCTCGCCTGGAGCAAGCAGCACGACTTCGTCGCCTCCACCATCGTCGGTGCCACCACCGTCGCGCAGTTTGAGGAGAGCCTCGCCGCCGCCAATCTCGTGCTCAGCGCCGAGACGCTTGCCCGCATCGACGCCATCGACGAAGCCATCCCCACGCCGATGACGGAGGATGGGTTAAGGAGGCTGTAGAAAGCTGAGGGGACTTCAGACCTTACTTCTTCGCTGCTTCAGCGCGATTTTGAATGTAGGCGCTGCGAGCGGAAAGGTAGGGATCGACGGCATCCTTGGTGGCGTTGTCGTAAAGATCAAGCTGGGCAGGCAATGCGCGCAACGTGTTCGAGAGTGGGGGGACGGACGTCCAATCGTGCTTGGACCTGTCGCCATACCAGTAGAGATAGGGCCAATTGACGGGATTGAGTGCGTAGTCGCCAGCCATACCGACGGTGTCACGCACGCTACTGGGCCCGAAGAGCGGAAGCACAATGTAGGGTCCGTGGCCGATGCCCCATGTGGCGAAGGTCTGCGCCGTGTCTTCCGCCGGCACGTTAGCGAGCGCTGGAATTTTCTCCGCAGGACGGAAGATGCCGCCAACGCCGCCAACAGTGTTGACCACGAATTTGCCGGTTTCCTGGCCGACACGCTTGAACTTGCCCTGTAGAGCACAGTTCACGAAGCGGACGGGGAATTTGACGTTTTCAAAAGCATTGTCGATCCCCTTACGAACTGGCTTAGGCATGAGCAATTCATAGCCCTTCGAGATCGGACGAAGGATGAAGGTGTAAAGCTGGTCGTTGACCCAGAACATACCGCGGTTGAACGGCTCAATGGGATCGGAGACCTTCGCTGTCGCATACTCATCGACTTCATCAGCGGCAGCCGGACCGACTTTCGCGGCGGCCTTGCCTGTGGCAGCAACCGCCGCAGTAGAAGCCGGTGCAGCGGCTGGTTTGGTGGCGGAGGAGCAGTCGGCCAGCAGCGGAGCCACTGCCAGCAGCAGGAGGTGTGTGAATATGTTGGATTTCATTGTGGGCGGGAGACGGATTGATTAAGAGAGCTTATGACGGCATTTGCGCCACCTTTTTTAAACTGGGCATCCAATTGGCTGCGGTAGTTGGCGATGAGGCTGACCCCTTCGATCACCACGTCTGTGATGCGCCAGCCTCCCTCCTGCTCCATGCGGTAGATGACTGTGTAGTGGCTGCCTTTGTACACCATGCTCGTGGGGACATCGACACGACTGGACGCGGGAGACACCGGATTCTGATAAGTGATGGCCGGATGCTCGCCGGGAGTGAACTTGTTGCTGTAGCTGCGAATAATGAGCGTGGTGAACAACTGGGTGGCCTGCTGCTGCTGGGCGGGCGTGAATTGCTTCCAGCCGGGACCGACGGCGCGTTTGGTCATCGTTTCAAAGCTCACATGCTTCTGCAGAACCGGACGCAGACTATCAGCCAAGGTGCCCCGGCTGGCCGTGCGGTCGGCGACGGCGAGCACTTCATTCACCGCTGATTTGAGACGCGTCTGCGCTTCGGCAAGCTGAGCGGAGACGGCCAGCGGCGACGCGACCATGAGGAGGATAAGGAACGAACGGAGGGTCATGGGGCGGGTTCTTTTTCGTCTTTTGCTTTATCAACACTACCAAAGGCCATCTTACCGATCAAGGATTCAAGATCGACGGAGGACTCCGTCATCGTGATGCGTGCACCGGTTTCGAGGTACGTTTCGTCCGCTCCTGGAGCGAGCGCCACATATTTGTCGCCGATGAGACCGGTCGTTTTGATTGATGCCATGGTGTCAGTCGGCAGCTTTAGGCCAGCAAGTACACGCAGGGTGACCATGGCGCTGTAGTCGGTGTTATCTACCCGAATAGCCTCAACACGTCCCACCGGCACACCGGCCACCAGCACACTGCTACCAGCATTGAGACCACCAGCATTGGCGAAGCGGGCCTCGATAACATAAGTGTCGCCGCCGATCAGTGAGCCAGAGCCGAGTTTGACCGTGAGATAGATGACGGCGGCGATACCGATGAGCACAAAGGCACCCACATAAAGTTCCAACTTGGTTTGTTTCATGAGTCTTCAGAGTGGAGTGCTTCGCCGCGCCGAATAGCAGCAAGTGTGCTGCCAAGTGTGTCCGCGCTGTCGCTAAAATTGCACACCACCGGATGATTGGAGGCAGAAAATTCAGCGGGAGTGCCTTCAAAGCACATTAGGCCCTTGTCAAGCAGTGCCACGCGGTCGCTGGCGATCAGCGCCTCCGTCAGGTCATGGGTGACGACAAGTGCCGTGAAGCCGAACTGCCGCTGATATTTGGCGATCATGGCAAAGACCGCATTTCGCCGTAGAGGATCGAGTCCGGCCGTAGGTTCATCAAACAGCACCAGTTCAGGACGCGTCACAATCGCACGCGCCAGAGCCAGACGTTTCTGCATGCCACCGGAAAGCTGGCTGGGATAACGATCCTGATGAACGTCGAGTTCGAGCTGGTGCAGAGCCTCAAGGCTGCGCTCACGAATTTCCTTGTCCGTAAGATCCGTGGTCTGCTCCAGCGGAAGCGCCACATTTTCCAGCGCGGTCAATGAGTCAAACAAGGCATTGCTTTGAAACAGGAAGCTGCAACGACGGCGGAACTCGGCACGGGCGGCGGCATCGTCCATGTTGAGCGGGTGACCATCAAAACTGATGCTTCCCTGGTCCGGGCGAATCACATCGGCCAAACACTTCAGCAGCACAGATTTGCCCGCGCCACTACGGCCCAAAACGGTGACTAGGCTACCACGTGGCACATCGAGGCTTGCGCCCGCCAAAACGACATTTTCATCGAAGCGCTTGTAGAGGCCTTCGATGTGCAGCAGTAAATTCTGTGTATCGGCACCCATGATCAGACCAGAAACGAGGTGATGATATAATCGGCAGCCAGCACGATGATGCTTGATTGAACAACGGCGCGAGTGGTTGAAGCACTAACCGCACGTGCACCAGTGGCCGAGCGACAGCGATGCGCATTAAAACCATGGTAGGCGCACAAAGCGATGGTCAGCAGGCCAAAGGTGGCCGCCTTCGTAAAACACTCACGCACATCCTGTGACTCAATCGCTCGCTCCACCGATGACCAGTAAACACCCGGCTCCAGTCCCAGCAGCAACGAACCGGATAGATTTCCACCCCACAAGCCAACGGTGATGAACAAGGCGGTCTGCATCGGATACACCACTAGCGCAGCGAGTAAACGCGGCGTCACAAGATAAGCATGACTACTCACACCCATCGTCTCCAGCGCGGCGATCTGCTCGGTGTTGCGCTGAATACCCAGTTCGGCCGCCAACGCGGAACCGGCCTGCCCCACGAGCATTAACGCGGCCAGCACCGGACCCAATTCACGCACCAGGCTGAGTGAAACCAGCGTGCCGAGCAAACTCTCCGAACCAAAACGGTTCAGCACATAATATCCCTGCAAACCGAGCACCAACCCGGTGAAGAGGCCAACAATCAAGATCACCGGCAAACAACGCACACCCTGCTCAAAGCCAGCACGAACAATACGCCGCCACAGACGTCTGGAGCCGATGGCCGAACGAAAAGAATGTCCGGTGAACAGGGCGAAATCACCAAATTCATGGACGATGGAAAGAGTGTGACTGCCAACCGTTCGTAACATGCGATAAACGGAACCCTCGTTCAGCGGGATCGATTATGCAATGCCGCACAAGCGATAGACTCAACAAAGACCAAAAGATCACCCTTCCCGAATTTTTCCGGCCAAAGAATCGAGCGTGCGCTTGAAGTCGTTCGATGCGTTGAGGTTGTTGGAGACAACTTTGCAGGCGTGGATGACGGTGCCGTGGTCGCGACCTCCAAATTCATCGCCGATCTGAACGAGCGGCAACTTGGTGAGCGTGCGGGTAAGATACATCGCCACCTGACGGGCTTCGGCGATGTTTTTAGGACGTCGTGGGCCGGTCAGATCGCTAACGCGCAGATCGTAATGGGTGGCGATGATGCGCTGAATGCGGTCCACCGTGACCGTTTTCGATTTGTCCTCGTCGATCACGTCATGCAGCAAGGTAGCGAGAGCTGATTCAGTGGCGACAGCGCCTTCGAGCGAAACGTGTGCGGCCACACGCATGAGAGCGCCTTCGAGCTTGCGTACGTTGGCACGGATATGCTGCGCCATGAAGTCGAGAATCCAAGAATCGAGCGACACATTAAAATCACTCTGCTTACGGCGCAGGATGGCAATACGTGTTTCAAAGTCCGGCACCTGAATCTGTGTAGCAAGACCCCATTCAAAGCGTGAAACGAGGCGGCTTTCGAGATTTTTAATCTCGCTAGGCGGACGATCGCTCGCGAGGACGATCTGCTTCGCGTTGTTGAACAGTTCGTTGAAGGTGTGAAAGAATTCTTCCTGCGTGCTGTCTTTGCCCTCAAAAAAATGCACGTCGTCAATGAGCAGGACGTCGAGTTTGCGGAATTTCTGGCGGAACTGGCTGAAGGTCTGCTTTTTGATCGCTTCCACGAACTCATTTGTGAACTGCTCGGAGGTGACGTAGCGCACATTGGCGCGTGGTTTGCGTGCAAGGACCTCTTGGCCAATGGCCTGCATGAGATGCGTCTTGCCGAGGCCGGTGGGGCCGTAAAAGAACAATGGATTGTAGATGCGGCCCGGTTTTTCAGCGACCGCACGAGCGACAGCAACGGAGTAACTGCTGTTGGTGCCGATGACGTAGCTGTCGAAGTTGAACTTCGCATTCAAACCAGCTTCGCTAAAGAAACGAATGGGTGCCGTATCGGTAGCATTGACGCGCGCAGCCTTGAGTTCCGGCATTGGTGCATACGACGGGATCGAAGGCTGGGGCTCAGAGGCAACGTGAAACTCGATAATAGCAGGAACGCCCGTGATCTCGGCCACTGCATCAGCGACGGCGGCAGTGTGATTGCTTTCGATCCAGAGCTGATGAATCGGATTCGGAACGGTAATAATAAAGCGACCGTCATCTGCGAGACGCGCCGAAGTGCCACTAAAGCAGCGCTGGAAGTTGTCTTCACCAAGACGCTTTACCAGCACCTCACAGACACGATCCCAGACTGTGGGAGTAAGCGTGAACAATTCCGTATGTGCATGATGAGTTGAGCCATTGTTGGAAGGTTGATTCGTGCTTTCATCGTTGCGCGCCATGTTGGGAGTGAGGTCGAAAGTGGGTTGGGAAGCGGTGTCAGAAAGAGATTCAATGAAGCAATCGAGAGAGCATTGAAGATCTTTTTAAATAACCACGCTTTGTATGACGAAACCGTCACCAATAACAAGTTCTTCTTTGATATATTTTTTGAAATCCTCATGAAGAACGATGAAATTTTTTGAAATCGTTTGCGGTTGGAAGCGGAGTTGTGCGCATTAAATCGTGAACAAGCTGTGTACAGCTTGAGAACAATTGTGTATAAAACAATTCAGGCACGCGAATTGCGCTCAGATCAATGAGCCTGCTTCACATGCTCGCCGAGCAAGTCGCGGCCAAAATCGCCATCGAAGCTGCGCCATACGCTGTGGACATGGTTGGCGTCGTTCTGCGTATTGTCGTACTCTATAAGGAAGGTCTTACCCTGAACACGATAATAATGTGGTTCGCCGCGCTCCTTGCCTCCAGCCCATGCAAAATAAATCGGACCGCTGTTTTTGATCTCGGAACGAGCGGCTTCGACTATTTCAGGACGCAGGCGCTCAATATATTCTGCAATCAGACGTGTGAGCATGGCCTGCTGCTTCTCATTGAGTTCCGAATTCGCAAGTCCAGCAGGTGACAACGCACTGACCTTGTGCTCAGCGGCTGTGATCATCTCTTTCGGGGCGACATCGGCAACGAAAGCGGTCTTGAACTGCTCTGGAGTGAGTGATTTGACCAGTTCGCGGCCCAGTTCCTCTTCCACGGCAAGCACTCGCAGTCCAGCGAGCGGTCCCTGACGAATTTCACCTGGGTTGGTACCCATGAAGGCAGGCGTGGCGCGGAGCATCTGCCCGTCCTTAATGGTAAAATTCAACGAGAGGTGATGACCTTCGACACGCCATCCCCACAGGCCTTTGTCTGCAGGTTCACCAAAGATCGAGACGAAATACTTTTCCGGATCGCGCTTTTCGCGTGTGGCAGCACGCTTAGACTCATCCGCACCCTCAATTTGATAGAGCACTTCTTCGAGGCTCATAATAGTGACTGCTTTGGCAGAGCCGCTGAAACTGAGGCCTGTGTTCAACAGCGCATGCGCGAGCAATTGCTGCTGCGGCGTCATTTCCTTCATGGGCAGCCCTTTGCGCTCACGGGGGATGAAATGCCAGTTCTCACGCTCCTCGGCGGCAAAATCGAAAGTGGCTTTGGCTTTTTGTTCAGGTGTGAGTGCGGCAAGGAATACCTTGGCAATGGCCGCCATCTGGGTGCCTGCTTCGTGCGCATTAACCGAGCATGGAATGTTGCCGGCAAGAGCAAGAGTGAGGCTGAGAAGCGGAACGGTGAAACGCAGAGGGAAGTGCATAATGTGGGTGAATCGTCGTGATTGAGTCGCGGGACAAGTCGAACGCTGGTATATTCATCAGTTTGTCATTCATCTTCATGATTTTTCATCCGGGCAGCGCCGAGACGTTGACACTTTCCTGCGTGAGGTTGTAGTCTGAGAATAATCCAAAAATACCGACCTCACGTCCCACCCGCCACGCAGATACGAATTCATGTACTCTAATGAAACATACTTACTCGAACAGCTCCAAGAATCTGGACTGCTGACCGAACGTGACATCCAGCAGGCGAAAAATGGCCTGAAACCCGGCGAAAGCGTCATCAGTGTGCTGATCAAGACAGGGACGGTCTCAGATGAGCAGATCGCGCAGATGGTGGCGGTTAACTCCGGAATGGAGTACGTCGATCTTAACGGTTTCGTGCCGAATGCGGGGCTGAAAGCGCTCGTCCGGCTTGATGTGGCATTGAAATACAAGATTGCGCCACTGGGGACGAATGGCAGCACCTTGCAGATCGTCGTGGCCGATCCATACGACTTTGAAACACTGGATGCGCTACCGCATGTGCTGCAGCCTGACATTGAGTATTACTGCTCCACTCCTGCGCTGATTAAAACACTTCAAGCCAACATCTATGGCAATGAAGCTGTGATGGGCACTATTAAACCCAAAAATTCTGACGGCAGCGTGACTGATGACGACGCTCCAGTCATCAAGCTGGTGACAAATCTGCTGATGGAGGCTTTCAAGCAAAAGGCTTCCGACATTCACATTGAACCACTGGAAAAAGACATTCGCATTCGCTACCGCATGGACGGCGTGCTGATCGATGTGGAGCATCATCCGAAACGCCTGCATTCAGCGATCATTGGACGTATCAAGATCATGACTGGGTCGATGCAGTTGGATGAAAAGCGCATCCCGCAGGACGGTCGCATCCAGATGTCCTACAACGAAAAGGAGATCGACATGCGCGTGTCAGTCATCCCAACAAACAACGGCGAAAGTGTTGTCATGCGTGTGCTCGACAAGAGCAGCCTAAAGCTCGGCCTCGTTGATCTTGGCTTCCTTAGTGATGATCAGGCTAGCTTTGAGCAACTTATTACTCTCCCGGACGGCATCATCCTCGTCACTGGACCGACCGGCTCCGGTAAAACCACCACGCTTTACGCCTGCCTGAATTTCATCAACCGCCCAGACCGTAAGATCATCACGGTCGAAGACCCGGTCGAATATGAGCTGGCAGGTATCAATCAGGTCATGGTGAGGGAAGATGTCGGTATGACGTTCGCCGCAGCTCTGCGCGCCATGCTACGCCAAGCGCCGAACATCATCATGCTGGGGGAAATTCGCGACTTAGAAACCGCTTCCATTGCCATCCAGGCATCACTCACCGGCCACTTGGTCTTTAGTACGCTGCACACGAACGATGCGCCGAGTGCTGTAGCACGTCTGAGCGACATCGGCGTGAAGCCATTCCTGACAGCCTCCGCCGTGCGCGCGATCGAGGCTCAGCGTTTGGTGCGCAAACTCTGTGCCGACTGCAAGTCTCCCACCACGCTCAGTGATCGTGAGTTGCGTGCGCTGGGATTGGAAGCCTCCCAGCTTTTTGAAGCCACGGTCAATGGCGCCAACGGTTGTTCCAAGTGCCGACAGGGCGGCTACCGCGGCCGTATGTCTCTGGTGGAGATTTTCAAGATCGATGACGAAGTGCGGAATATGATCAACCAGCAACTCACCACGCCACAACTCCGCAAGCGCGCTCGCGAACTGGGCATGCGCACCCTGCGTGAGGATGGCATCCGCAAGGTGCTTTCCGGCATGACCACCGCCGAAGAGGTGATCGAGGCCACCATGGCCGACGCCGATTGATTTTTTACCGGCACTCCCAACTGAATTCCATCCCTTACAGACGAATATGACACCTCAGAATGTGGTAGAGATGCTCGAAAACCGCGGCGTGATCGACAAAGGTCTTGCCTATGACATTGAGCAGGACGCCGTGCAGAACGGCAAAGACATCGTCCAAGTGCTGCTGGCATACGGCATTTATACCAATGAAGACGAGTTTTGGGCTCAGGTGGCCGATGAACTTGGCGCAGACCATTTCGACCTCGACAACTTCGAGCCACCGCCATCCGTCGTTGCTCTAATTCCGGCAGGCATGGCACGTCTCTATGGTGCGTTCCCAATCACTCTCGACGGACAGGGATTACACGTTGCTTTCACTGACCCGCTCAACCCACAGCTTGTAGAAGACCTGCGCTTTGGTCTTGAAAAGACCATCGTCCCAGTGGTCGCACGTCGTAGCCAAGTGCTCTCTTTAATTGAAAAACACTATGGCAGTGGTGCTCCAAGCATTGATGAGATCTTCGGCCAACTCGGCAAAGGTGGTAAGGACGGCGGCTCATCGCCTGAAGCAGAGGCAAACTCTGCTCCGATCGTGAAATTCGTCGATCTAGTGATGCAACAGGCCATCAAAGAACGCGCTAGCGACATTCACTTCGAGCCCTTTGAGCGTGAATTCAAAATCCGCTACCGCGTGGACGGCGCGCTGTATGAAATGGCCCCGCCACCGATTCATCTGGCAACCTCCATCATTTCCCGTGTCAAAGTCATGGCAAATATGAACATTGCCGAGCGACGCATCCCTCAGGATGGTCGAATCATGACCACCGTTGGCGGTAAGCCGGTGGACATGCGCGTCAACTCGCTCCCCACGCAGCACGGTGAGTCCGTAGTGCTCCGCGTTCTGGACCGTTCTTCGGTTAATCTAGATCTCGAAGTGCTTGGCATGCAGCCTTTCCTTTTTGACTACATTGTGGAGACGATTAACAAGCCCAACGGCATCTTCATCGTCACAGGCCCTACAGGAGCGGGAAAAACCACCACGCTGTATGCCTGTTTGCGCCGGATCAACACCATCGATTGCAAGCTGATCACCGCCGAAGACCCCGTCGAGTACGAATTGGATGGCGTAATGCAGGTGCCGATCAATGACGCCGTAGGTCTCACCTTTGCCAAAGCGCTGCGTTCCTTCCTGCGTCAAGATCCTGACCGCATCATGGTGGGAGAGATGCGCGACCTCGAAACTGCACAGATTGCAATTCAAGCATCCCTGACAGGCCACTTGGTGCTCAGCACGCTGCATACCAACGATTCCGCCGGCGCAGTAACACGCTTGGTCGATATGGGCGTAGAACCATTCCTTGTGTCAGCCACATTGGAAGGCGTGCTTGCGCAACGTCTGCTGCGCACCATCTGCAAAAGCTGCCGCTCACCCTATGAGCCGAGCCTGCACATTCTCAACCAGCTCAATCTTTCCCCAGACGATATTGGCGGAAAACATTTCTACACCGGATCCGGCTGCTCGACCTGTGGCAACAGCGGCTACAAAGGCCGCAAAGGCATCTACGAGCTGTTGGATGTCACCGACCCCATCCGTGAACTAATCACCGGACGCGCCCCCTCCCTAGTGCTGCGCCAAAAGGCCATCGAACTCGGCATGGTCACCCTGCGTGAAGATGGTCTGCGGAGCATCTATAGTGGTGAAACGACCATCGAAGAAGTGCTGAAATACACCTGATCCCCTGACATCCTCCAACGCGGCCAATTCGAGTGCATCCTCGTTCATTATTTGATGGACAGAATGGCCGCCGCCCCGGTATTCTCAATTTACCCTGAACAAAAGCCGACAAGACACGCCTTATGCCAAAGTTTCATTACATCGCCCTGGATCAAAACGGACAGGAAACCGCCGGAGACCTTGATGCCGCTTCCGAGTCAGATGCGATCAATCAACTGCGCCAATCCGGCCTGTACCCGACCAGTGTAGCCGCAGAGGGCCAGGGACAGGCCGCTGCCATCAAAAAACGCGCCAAATCTACCACCAAGGGTAAAACCAAAGTCGTCAAGGTAGGTGCCAATGCCAAGGTCAAGAGCAAGAGCCTGATGATCTTCACACGCCAGCTTGCCACGCTCATTGATTCCGGTCTGCCTTTGCTACGTGGCCTCACCGTTCTTGGTCGTCAGGAGCCAAATTTGGTGATGAAGGGTACAATCAACACGCTAGCCGACAACGTACAAACCGGCAGCACCTTCTCCGAGAGCCTTCAACAATATCCCCGCATCTTCAATAAGCTCTACATCAACATGGTGAAAGCAGGCGAGCTTGGTGGTGTGCTCGAACTCGTGCTCAACCGTCTCGCGGAGTACCAGGAGAAGGCCCAAAAGCTAAAGAACAAGATCGTGGCAGCGATGGTTTATCCCATGATCGTTATGTGCATCGCCGCTGGCATCATGGTTTTCCTCATGATGGTCATCGTACCGCGTTTCGAGAGCATCTTTGAGGACATGCTGGGCAGTAAGGATAAACTGCCAGAACTGACCAAATGGGTCATCGGTTTCAGCCGCAACATGTTCGAATACAAATGGATTCTGCTTGGCACGTTGCTTGGATCCATCGTCGGTTGGCGCATGCTGGCAGTCACCAAAGGTGGCCGCCGCTGGATCGACAAAATGAAACTCAAGCTGCCGCTATTCGGCGATGTTCAGCGTAAGACCGCCATCTCGCGCTTCACCCGCACCCTCGGCACGCTAGTCACATCCGGTGTGCCGATCCTACAGGCGCTGAACATCACTCGCGACACCGCTGGCAATACCATTGTTTCTGATGCCATCACCAAAGTGCATGACGCTGTTAAGGAAGGTGAGTCCATGGTGGCCCCGCTGGAATCTAGCGGTGTGTTCCCCCCAATGGTGATTTCTATGGTTGATGTGGGTGAAGAAACCGGCCAGTTGCCCGAGATGCTTTTGAAAATTGCCGACGTCTATGAGGACGAAGTAGACAACTCTGTTTCCGCCCTCACCTCCATGCTGGAGCCGCTCATGATTGTTGTCCTCGCGCTCGTCGTGGGTGTCATCGTCATGGCCCTATTCCTACCGCTCATCGACGTGATCAAAAACCTCAGCGGCGGCGCTGGAGGCTAGTAACATTCAGTTTACACAATTTGGAGCCATGAAATTAACCTGTTTCAAATTCAATTCTCGCGCCTTCACTTTGGTGGAGATGCTCATTGTCATTACCATCATCGCGATTCTCGCCTCGTTGACCATGGGAGCCTACACCTATGCCATGCGTTCATCAAAACGCCGCACTACCACCGGAACATTCGAGGCAATCAAACTCGCCCTTGATCGCTACCAGGCGGAATTCGGCGAGTTTCCTGAACCCGCAGGTAAAGATCAAATGGTCGAATTTCTTGCCGGTAAATCCTATGACACTTCCGGTGCGGCATGCCTCTATCAGGCGCTCACCGGAGACGGATATGATCAAATTAAAGGTGTAACTTCGCCCACCGGTTCCGATAGCTCTTCTGCAGCCTCAGATGGGAAAACAGAGGGGACTGCAGAAATCAAAAACATGATGCTGGTGGAAGTGCCTCGGACCATCTGGACCCGCAAAAATGGTCGCTACATTATCATCGACGCTTTTGGTCGCCCTTTTCAGTATATCAAGGCAGCCGTCGCGGCGGCGGGAACAACGGGCGGTACAGGCGGTGCTGCCGCGACGGCTGCAACCACCATCAATTCCACCTACGACCTCTGGTCCTATTCAGAAGATGAGGTGAATATCAGAAAAAAATCTATTGACACACAGGCGACCCCTGCGATTTCCATCAAATGGATCAAAAACTGGTAATTCACCCAATGGGTTAGGTTGAATAGCTTAAAAATCCCCATTGACTCCCATTCATTAGGTCAGGAATGATCCTCCATGCCAATCGGTCTAGCCATTGCTTCAATACTTGCGCTGTTCATCAGCTTCTGGGCTTTGAATGTTGCGCGTGATCCTCGTGTCTGGCGCATGTGGTGGATGGACATGCTAGGCCTGCTGGATGTCGATGCTGACAGGGAGGAGCGACGTGTCCAGGAGATGCAAATATCCTTCATCTGCTACGCCGTTTTTCTCCTTCTGCTCGTCACCAGTCTTAGCGGAGCATTCTGGACTGTCGATCTTGTGCGTGAATACAAACGTGAAAAAACGCGTTTCGAACGTCAGATCGATAGTTCCAACCGCGAAATCAACAAGGTCAAAAGCAAGCCCCAGAGCATCAAACGCTGAACGGTATGACCTTGGGATTTGAGTTTGCGCACAGCGCTCCTTGCTGCGAAGAAGCAGCTTATCCCACTTGATCTATGAACCGTCAGGAAAACCTCGAAGCCCTCTTTCGCAACGGCAAGACCGTCATTCTCCCCATCGACCACGGATGCGCCATACCCGTGCCCGGATTAGAAAACCCTTTTCAGCTTATCGATCAGGTCAATGAATTCGTCGATGGCTATGTCATGAACCTTGGTGTCGCGCTGCGTGCAGCGGACAGCCTCGCTGGCAAAGGCATCATTTTGCGCACCGACGTTTATAACACTCGCACCACTGGCGAAGGTGCTGGCAGCATCGGTGTCTTTGGTGTCGAAGAAGCTGAGATGGTCGGTGCCAACGCCGTCATGAACATGCTTTACCCTTGGTCCACCTATGAAAAGGCGAACTTCCAGGAATGCGCCGACCTCATCCGCCTCAGTCTGGACACCGACATTCCGGTCATCCTTGAATCTCTGCCCTACGCCCTTGGTGCGCCGGAAAAATACACCGTCGAAAATGTCAGTTTTGCCACACGTCTGGCGGCGGAACTCGGTTCGGATGTGGTCAAGGTCCCCTACCCCACCAATGGCACAGTCGATGATTTCCGCCGCATCGTCGGGCAATGCTTCGTACCCGTCATCATTCTCGGTGGTGCCGCCATGGGTGATGACGCCGGTTTACTGAAGATGGTCGAAGACGCCATGGATTCTGGTGCCGCAGGCATCGCCATCGGTCGCAATGTCTGGCAGCATAAAAATCCTGCTGCTATCGCCCGCAGCCTTGCCGCAGTCGTACATGAGGATGCCTCCGCTCTCGAAGCACTCGCGCTGCTGAAAGAACCTGTGCGCTGAATCAGTTTCGCTTTCATACGCTCATGAAAAGACTGCTCTTTGCCGCCTGCTTGCTTGCCACCACAATTGTCTCCGCGCAGCAACTGCAGACCTTCGAGATTAAAGCGGACGATTGGGCCGAAGGTGAACCACCCAAAGAAGTCTTCGTTGTAGATGGCACCATCAAAATCGCCGCACGCGATGGCAACAAAGCCATCGTCATCGATCCCAATCCCATCACCGACGCCAGCGCCCAGCTTGCCGTCTCTGCGAATGGTAGCGCAAGCATCGAAGCGAAAATTCTCGCCATCAAACGTGGTCGTAGCACCCCACGCTTCGGCGTCAGTGTTCATGGCATGAGTGGCCATCGTCTCATCGTCAATCCTGCCAAAAAATCACTCGAACTCATCAAGAACGATCAAGCCCTCGCCAGTGTGCCCTTCAATTGGACCAGCGAGGCATGGGTAAAGGTGAAACTTGAAGCCAAAAAGAGTGCCGACGATTCTTGGACCATTACGGGCAAAGCTTGGCCAGCCGATGCTGCTGAACCCACCGAACCGCTCATCAAGCATGATGAAAAATCACTCAAGGGCCAAGGCAAATGCGCCATCTGGGCGACGCCATTCTCCGGCGAACCGGTCTTCTTCGACGACATCCACATCAGTGTCGAAGCAGCGCCCGCACCTTAATTTACTTCGACGGTGGTGGATCCACGGTCATGTTGCGTGGCAGCTTGGCCGTTGCGCTTCCGCCTTCCAGCATTTTGATACCAGTCATCCGAGCAGACATGTAGCCGACGAAAACCTCCGCGCGCATCTCAATCGGCACACGCAACTCATCATCGGACACCCAGATCGTGGCGGTTTTCATCTTCTTGTAGGCACTTAGTGCCAACGTATCGCGGTCGATCTTTCGGATCTTGAGTCCAATCTTGATACAAGGGTGGTTTTTACCATTAAAACGCAACAATTCACGTCCCAGCACCTCAAACGTGGTCAGGTAGGGCTTATCCCAAGGTTGTACAACGCGAGAAATCTTCTGCCCGTTCCGCAGTTCCTGGCTACGCACGTAAAGAATCACCGAGAGGATGTCATCCATCGGTCCATAGGAGCACAAAGCATTCGATATCGCAGGCTTACCTTTGACCGGCTGCACCAGCGTCTCCGTCACGACACGCTGCTTCTCAAACGACACCCGGTAGCGGCAGGTTTCCTCACTGTCCGCCTCCTGATGCTGCAAAAAATGCGCCCGCAAATCAGCGCGATGCATGATTGAGCTCATGGCGCAGTCATACTTCCAAAGTGTGCGCGCAAAGCCCGTGCTGGCCGCTGTTGCATCTGCCCGCCAGAAATTTTCCGCCTCACGCACGCTCAGCATCGCCTTGCCTGCCGTGATCCAATTATTCCACCCGAGTTCAAAGGTGATCTCGCATGGTGGTACATGAAAATGCGAACCCGCCGTGCCAGGCGTGAGGTCCTTGGCCCAATCAGGTGCCTGTGGCAAAGCGCGTGAGTGAATCAAGATCAAAACCAAAGGAAGCAGGCTGCGCATCATGCGCGCAGCATTCCCTCAATTTTCCCTTTTGCCAGTGCGTGTCTTTATCGCCACAATCATCGCACTATGCACGACCCCCGAATCGACGCCCTCTCACGCCAGCTCGTCCGCTATTCCACCAAAGTCAAAAAAGGCGACTTTGTCTGGATCGACCTATTCGATGTGCCCAACACCGTCGGCCAGAGCCTCATCCGTGAAGTTGTTGCCGTCGGTGGTTTGCCGATGGTGCGCATCAACGACTCCGTGCTCACCCGCGAGCAGATGATTCATGCCGATGCCAAACAATACGATCTCATCGCAAAGAACAACCTCGCGTTGATGAAGAAGACCGGCTGCTACATCGCCGTCCGTGGCAGCCACAACATCACCGAAAGCTCCGACGTACCGGCGGATAAAATGAAGCTCGTCATGGCCAAGCTGCGTCCCGTTCAAAACGAACGCGTCAACAATAGCCGCTGGGTCGTTCTGCGCTGGCCCACGGCATCTATGGCCCAGCAGGCCGGCATGAGCACCCAGGCCTTCGAAGACTTCTTCTTTCGCGTCTGCCTGCTCGACTATGCCGCCCTGCTCCCCGCCATGAACGCCCTCAAAAAGCTCATGGATAAAACGCAACAGGTTCACATCACCGGCCCTGGCACCGACCTGCGTTTCAGTCTCAAAGGCCTCAAAGCCATCGCCTGCGGTGGAAATCACAACATTCCCGATGGCGAAGTCTTCAGCGCTCCCGTCAAAGACAGCGTCGAAGGCGTCATCAGTTACAACGCACCCACCATCTACCAAGGCATCGCCTTCGACAGCGTGAAACTCGAGTTCAGCAAAGGCAAGATCGTCAAGGCCACCGCCAACAACACCGAGGCAATCAACAAGATCTTCGACAGCGACGAAGGTGCTCGATACATTGGTGAATTCGCCATCGGCTTCAATCGTGAGATAAAAGAGCCCATGCGCGACATCCTCTTCGACGAAAAAATCGCCGGTAGTTTCCACTTCACGCCCGGCCAAGCCTACGAAGGCGTCGCTGACAACGGCAACCGCAGCCAAGTCCACTGGGATCTAGTCAACATCCAACGCCCCGACTACGGCGGCGGTGAAATCCGCTTCGACGGCAAACTAATCCGCAAAGACGGTAAGTTCCTCCTGCCTGAGCTAAAGCCGCTGAACTAGTCACGCACTCCGGTTTGCCCATGAGTCTAGACCTAAATGCGTTAAAGCAGGGTTCATCCGGGAAGTTAGTGCGGAGAGGGGGGGGCAATAGGTCTGGATGAGCCAGAGTTTGCTATATCATGCGTTCGGCGTGCGCGAGGGTTATGAGTATCGCAGTACGAAGTATGTCGAAGGACGAATTGAGTTCCATCTGGTCGT
>CANIBP010000035.1 GCA_947466075.1 Verrucomicrobiaceae bacterium | reverse complement strand
GAACCCGTTACGTCCTGATCGACGCGAACCGCGCGCCAAAAAACGAAGGCCGAAGTCCTATCAATTACTAACTGCCCCGCGCCACAAGTTCCAAGAAATCCCCCATCGTGAACGCTACCGTGCTGCTGCTTAACCGAGTGCCATTCGGGTCTGTCAATTACCGATGGAAGTGGGGGAGGTGCCATTTTCTCTGCCCCCCACACCTTCGCGTAATGATGTGCCAAGCGCAGCTTCTGCGCCACTCGTACCGAAATTACAAACGGATACAGCGCCTGTTCCCCCATGCTGTGTGCGATCTCATTCAGCACGGTAGAGAGACACATCCAACGCTGCAACCAAGCCAGGAATTCACCGTCAGCGTTGGCTTCCTGAGGCAGCATGGCGGGCAGTGTCCCGGCCTCGCCTGGCAGCATCACCAGCGGCAGCGCGATGTTTTTCACATGAATGCCCAAACTTTCGCAGGTCTCTAAGCCGTCCACGATCTGCAAATAGTGCGCCCACGTTTCCGCCCAGTCCTCCCAAGGATGGGATGCCGCGTAAGCCGTGATGAACTGTTGCTCCCAGCCTGCGATAGCCCCGCGCTGATAATGTGCAGTCAACGCCGCTGCATAATCGAGCCACTCATCCCCAAAGCGCTCCCGAAACGCCAGCCGCAATGGATTGTCCCACGGCGACTCCGACAAATAACGCTGCCATAGATAATGCGCGCTTTCATGGCGGAAGTGGCCGAGCAGCGTGCGGCTGTTTTCGCCAAGCTGCTGTCGGTTGATCTGCCGGTAGGTGTCATCCGCTTCCTCGAGGTTCACCGTGATCACTCCATTGAGATGCCCCGTCGTCACCGTGGGGTTCGACAGTGTGCTGACGATGTCAAAGGCCAGTCCGGTCTTGGGATTTTCGATTTTTGACGGAAGCGTGATGCCAAGGCGCAGCATGGTGTAAATCAGCCGCCGCTTCGCCATCTCCATGCGTCCCCACAGCATCAAATTGCGGGCGGTGCTCAGATCCGGGATGGTCCGGTTCATGGTGCAGGCCATGCACAGCGTTTCTTTGGCATCGGCAGGCAATGTCCAGTTACACACGCCATGCTTCACGCCGTTTTCACAACGCTTCATTTTGCCGTCTGGCCGCAGTCGCACCATGGCGCCCCCCACAGGATCATAGCCCACGGCTCCACCACACTTCAGGCACTTGGAACTGCCGAAGAAAAGTACATTGCCGCAGTCACAGGTGAATCGTTGCATGAAAAAGAATGTCCTGAGTGGACTCGCTTTCTCTTCGCCGCGTTTCAGCAGGATGTCATGCGATGCTTGAGTTTTACAGCGACATCTTTCCCTTCAGCGGCGCACGCGCATCCTGCGCTTTCGGATTCATCGCGGTGATGCTGCTGAGAAAAGTGATCGTAACCGCATCATCCGCAAATTGACATGTCAGGGTGTCGCTGTGCGGTGTTTCGTAATAGCGCCACGTCATGACCAGAGTGGTTTCATTTGTCCACGTCGCACTGGCGGCGATCTTTGAAGTGAGCGTGCCCTTGGGCTTGCCGCCTGAGATCAAGCGCGGTGTTGTGCCTGGGAAGGCAGCTTCGTTGCGATGCCACGCTTCGATGCCGCAGGTAATCGTTTGTGCGTCAGCTTTGAAAATGCAGCTATCGTTGTTGAAGGCGAACGAGACTGTCATTAGGCCGAGTTCGTTGGTATCGAACTTGAATGACTTGTTGATGAGCGTGGGTGACGTTTGATGCCCTTGCGGCGGATTAAGTTTGAGGGCACGAAGTCGTCCCAAATCCGCTTTTTGAGGCGCTTTGGCATCAATGGCTGGCAGTAGATGCTTCCACACGAGATCGATCTGGCCCTGCATGTTTTTGTTCTCGCTCGTCATCACGATCACCGCATCCTGCTCCGGCAAAACGATGATGAACTGCCCAAACGCGCCATCACCACGAAAGGCATTGTTTTGGCAGCGCCAGAATTGGTAGCCGTAGCCTTGCAGCCAATCATTCTGTGTTTTGGGGCGGTCTTTTTTGTCCTCTCCGGGTTGCTGGATGTGAAACTTGGTCGCTTCGTCGATCCAAGTGGCGGGCAGCAGTTGCTTGCCTTTCCATTGGCCCTTTTGCAGCAGGAACTGGCCAAATTTTGCGAGTCCTTCCGTCTGAATACTCAAGCCCCAGCCGCCGGTGTTGATGCCACGCGGGCAAGTCTCCCAGCGCATGCCGCTAATGCCCAGCGGCTCAAACAAACGCGGCGTGAGATATTCCAGCACCGTCTTTCCCGTGACCTTCTGCACAATGGCGGAGCACATGTAAGTCGCAGCGCTGTTGTACATGAACTTCGTGCCCGGCGCGTGCGCGATGTTCTGCGCTAGGAATGTCCGCACCCAGTTTTCCTCCTTCACGCATGTTTGCGTCGGCTCCTTCTCATTGCCCGTTGACATGGAGAGCAGGTCCTTCACGCGCATGGCAGCGAGGTTGTCGCTGATTTTCTCCGGCAGCTCATTCGGAAAAAACGAGATCACTTTGTCTTCCACGCTCATCTTTCCTTCCGCCACGGCGAAACCGACCGCTGTCGAAGTGAAGCTCTTACTCATCGAGTACATCGTGTGCACAAACTCCGCGCCATAGGGTTCCCACCAACCTTCCGCGATCACCTTGCCATGCCGCAGCATCATGAAGCTGTGCAGTTCGAATTTCTCCTGCTCAACCGCATCAAGAAACGCCAGGATGCCTCCTGATGACACGCCTTCTGCCACCGGCGTGCTGCGCGCGAGCTTTGTCGCTGTCGCTTCGGCATATGTTTGAGGAATCCAGAGACTGAACGAGGCAAGACTGGCCTGCTTGAGAAAGGAACGGCGGTTGGTGGTCATGAGCGGAGATTACAATGACGAACGAGAATCCGGCAAGTGCTCATGCGTCACTGCTTCACTGGCACGCCCTGCAACAGCCCAATTGTCGCCCACGAACTGCCCCAATAAGTGTAGATGCCGGTGGCGTCCTTGAAGGACTTCGCCTTTGCGGTGCCGCTGCGGTCCACCTTGCTGATGTGGGTGATGTCGATAGGCCAACTGCCGTCCTCGCGCTGCGTTTGGCGGAGCCAATGCTGCGCACGGGCAATGGCGTCCGCAGTGGACGAGTCGGTGGCCGAGGGTTGCAGTGCATAGAGCACTTGGCCGGTCGCGAGAGCGTCACTCATGTTCTCGCCGATGATCGAACTCCAGCCGCCGTCGCCGCGCTGCTGCTTGACGATGCCTTTGATCAAGACGTTCACCTCCTCCGGCTTGCCAAAGCGCCGGGCATAGAGCGTGCGAAACACGAGTGACTCCATCGAGGTGGGCACGTCTTTCTTTTGTAACATGGCGCTCGCCTTCGTGTGAGCCGCCTCAGATTGCGGCGCAGCATTCTTCAACGTTGCAAGCGCGATGAGATTGAGCCGCGTCGAATTCGCGGTGGCATCGGGTGCGCCACGTTTTTGCATGCCGGAAAACTGCCCCGCCGGCTTCCACGAGCCATCCGGCTGTTGATCGGTGGCAAGTAGCTTCGTGAGTTCCGGTGCAGGACGTTCCGGCATGGCGAGAATCATCAGCGCGGCTTCTTCGAGACCGGGCTTCTTGTCCGTCGCGCGTTCGACGGACCATGCCAGCCATTCGTCGAACTTCTTCGGATCCACGGCAAAGCCACGCCTCATAGCTTCGCGATGACTCCAGAGCAACACAGGCATGTGGTGGCAGCCGTTGCAGTTTTTTGCCGTCATCCACTCGTCACCTTCTTTGGCGATGAAGCCCAGACCTTTGGCGATCGTCACACGAAGCTCCGTTTCCGTTGACGCCTTTACCGATGGTGCTTTCGTCGTAGCATTCTTCGCCGCCTCGGCGGGATTCGCCTTCTCATCGGCGCAACAAAAGGTGCTTGCCGTGATCGCCATCAGCGTGAGCAGATGTGGAATTCTGCGATGCATGTTCATGCGATTGCAAACGCTTCCGCGTCAGGGTTGTTGCAACTCGGTGTGATTCTGGAGGCTGCCATGGCCAGTCGTCAGAAAAATGAGCGCTGAAAGCGTCCTCTTTTTGGCACAAGCTTGATCGTTAAGCTGCGCTACTTCGTCGGTCTCTCGAATGAAGAAGCCACCGAAGTCCTCAACATCTCCGCTCCCACGGCGTAGCGTGACTGGACCTATGCGAAGGTCTGGCTTTACCGCACCATCAGCGCAGTACGCCTGTGAATTGTCCCGGCGGTGACAAGAAGGCACGTGCGTGTTTCGTTTAAAGCCGCACCATGAATACAATGACCACGCTCATCATCGGCCTCGTACTCGCGTGCGGAGCAATCGCCCAGGAAGTCAAAGAAAACCCAAAGCAGGCGCTGCAAAGCCTGATGGAACGCGCCCGTGATGCCAAGGCAGCAGGACGTTTTGACGAGGCCAAGGAACTCGCTGCGCAGGCGGAGAAGATTCAGCATGCGCTACAGGAGCATGAGGGCAAAAAGCCGGAGAAGCATGCCGAGAAGCAGCTTGAAAAGCATCCCGGCAAGGGAATGCCCTTCCCGGGCAAAGGCCCCGAAGTGGAGCGTCTGGAGCACGTCATGCAGGCCGTCCAGCATCTGCGTGCCGCCGGTTTGAATGAGCCCGCCCAGGGCATTGAGCAGATCGCCCAGCACATCCGTCACGAGATGGAGGAACGCATGCACCGCGATCAGGCCGAGGCGCACGCCAAGGAAGGCAAGCATCACGGCGAGATGAAGGCCCATGCCGAACTCGAAGAGATGCGTCAGCAAATGCGCAAGATGGCTGAGAAGATCGAGCAGTTGCAGGCGGAACTGAAGAAGCAGCAGCCTTGACGTCGGGCGTCTTATTTGATGAACTGGGGTTCATCACTGATGTCCGCGCCTTTTCATCGTTCTTTTGCTTTCAGCCTGCTGCTTGCAGGCGGCATGGAAAATGCGCACGCGCAAAGCATCGCCTTTCCGTGGAGTGGGCACGGGCATGATCCGCAGCACACGGGATTGTCTCAAGTAACATCGAAGTCCCTGCAGCGCATCCTCTGGCAGACGCCGGTGGACCTCGCACCGCAGTATGTGGGCACCACGCTCTATGCGCATTACGGCTCCCCGCTGATCACGCGGCAGAACACGGTGCTCGTGCCAGTGAAGACGGGAGCGAATGACGGTTTCCGCGTCGAGGCGCATGACGCGGCCACTGGCGCGGTGAAATGGACGCAGACGACCGCTTACACCCTGCCGCCGCACAACTGGGTGCCGCATTTTGGTATCGCGCTGACGCCAAAGAACCGCGTGTACTTTGCGGATGCGGGCGGCACTGTGTCGTGGCGCGATGCGCCGGATGCAGTGACTGGAGCGACGGGTAAAATCGCCTTTTACGGCTTGGCGAACTACCTGGCGGATACGGCGACGTTTGATGCCAATGTGAAGATCAACACGCCCATCACGGCGGATCGCTATGGCAATATTTACTTCGGTTTCATCGTCGCGGGAAGCACTACACCGGAGCTGCAAAGCGGCATCGCGCGCATCGCGGAAGATGGCAGCGGCACTTGGGTAAGTGCCAGCTCAGCGGCGGGCGATGCCAGCATGTCACGCCTGCCACACAATCTCGCCCCGGCCCTGAGCAACGACCACAAGACGCTCTATGTGGCGGTGCGGAACGACGACGTATTGAGCACTCAATATTCCTTCGGCTATCTGCTGGCACTCGACAGCCGAACATTGGTCCAAACGGGCAAAATATGGCTCAGAGATGCTCTTCACCCCTCGTCGAATCGGCTGGACACCTCTTTTGGCGCTCGGATGCTCGATGACGGCACTGCCTCGCCCATGGTGGGGCCTGATGGGGATGTCTATTTCGGCGTTTTTGAGCACTCGTGGGGCGCAAATCACTCTCGTGGCTGGCTGCGGCATTACGACAAGACGCTGATGCAGTCTAAGCCCTCAGGTGCTTTCGGCTGGGATCATACGCCCTCGGTGGTGCCAGCGGCCTTGGTACCATCGTATCAAGGTGCCTCGAAGTACCTACTGCTGTCCAAATACAACAACTACGCTGGCGCTGGAGGCAATGGCATCAACAAACTGGCCGTGCTAGATCCCAATGACACGATGACCGATGCAGTCTCGGGAGCCGTAGTGATGAAGGAGATCCTCACCGTCAATGGCCCAACGCCGGATGATGAATACCCCGGCGTGTCCGGTGCGGTCCGCGAGTGGTGCGTGAATACTGTGGCCATCGACCGCGCGAAGCACTCGGCTATCGTCCACAGTGAGGACGGCAAGATCTACCGCTGGGACTTTCACACGAACACACTCATTGAGCCTCTCACACTTACCCCAGGCATTGGAGAGGCCTACACGCCTTCTGTCATCGGCGTGGACGGCAAAGTGTACGTTATCGCGAATGCCATCTTGTTTGCCATCGGGGAGGCGGCACCATGAGAGGTCTCGTGATCGCATGGCTGCTGAGCACCTGTCTCTGCCACGCAGGTCTCACGCTCGCACTCACGCCGCCTGCGCAGCCCGCATCACCCGGAGCGGAGGTTCTTTTCAACGGTAGCCTCACCAACACCAGCGCCACGGAAAAGCTTTTCCTCAATGACATCACTGCTGCCTTCACGGCCGATCCGCAAAGCGACACCGCCCTGTCCAGCAACGAGTTCTTCGCCGACGTGCCCGGCATCCTGCTGCCTGGCGAGACCTATGACGGCCCGTTATTTCGCATCGCGCTCAGCAGCGGTTCGTCTGCGACGAATTACACCGGCAGCGTCACCCTCCATGGCGGAGCCGACATCACGGGCGACTCAACTCTCGCTAACGCCGCCATCACCATGCTCGCCACGCCGGTGGATCAGTGGCGCCATCAAACGTTCGGTGATTCTGCCGCCAGCAACACCGCTGCCGATGCATCAGACTGGGATCGCGATGGAGTTCCCAACCTCATCGAATACGCCCTCCAACTGAACGCCCTCGTTCCGGACAACAGTTCTTTGCCATCCCCCGTCATACTGAACGATTACCTCACGCTCAGTTATGTCCCCACCGCCACAGACGTGGCTTACGTCATCGAATCCTCAACCAATCTGCTGCAATGGGGCACCGCCGATGTTGAGCAGGTCAGCTTGGCTAATCCACTGCCGCCGAACCGGCTCACCTTCCGATTCAAAAACGCAGTGACGACGCCTAGTCGGGCGTTTCTGCGCCTCAAGATCACGCGGTTGGCGCCTACGCCTTGATCTATTTCCACACGCCCAGCTTCACGAGCTGCTTTGTCGCGGCTCCAGCCCAGTCGCGGTTCGCGGCAGGGCTGGCGGGGCTGGGGTGGAGGACGCGGCCGGTTTTGAAATGGCCATTCATCGTTTCCTTCGCACGATTCGCACGCTCTTCAGCGAAAGCACCGACGCCGATGACCCACTCGGGCTGCAAGGCGGTGATGACGGCATGCAGATGCGCATCGCACGCGGCCTCCATCGCGGTGGTTTCGGCGGCGGGGAGTTTGTCGGGCGTGTGATTGCGACCGCTGGCTTCGATGAAGACGAGTGGGCAGTAGTTCGTGACAAAGTGTTCTTCGAAAAAGGCGTCGGGCGTGCCAAAACGTTGCGCAAACAAGCCCCAGAGCCGTCTGCCGCTCACTTCGGACTGGGGACAGTCGAAACCGACGACTCGGCGCTTCGGATGTTCGCGTTCCGGTTTGCCCACGGGTTCGCGGATGCCCATCCAGTCACGTACGGCGGCGATTTCGCCGAAGGGCACGCCAGTTTGAGTCATGCCAAAGGGGCCTGGATTCATCCCGATGAGGACGACTCGTTTGGTGCTGCTGCCAAAGCGCCGCAGATAGGTTTCATGCGGTGCCCAGGCGTAATCGAGTGGCTGATAGACAAATTCGACCGGCGCGGCGAAACGCAGCGGGCGCAGGGTTTCGCGCAGAGTTTGGGCGGCGGAGATCAGGGCATTGGCGGGCATCACGGCATGAGATGCGTGAATGCAAGAAACGTCAACGACTGCCATGACGATGAAAAAGGGCTGATGACGCAAGTCATCAGCCCCAAGAGCATTTGAATCTAGCGATCCGCTTAGAAGGTGTAGGACAATCCGATGCCGCCGTATGGGGTGTTGCCATTACCACCGCGACTGCTGCCGAAGTCGGAACTACCGAAGTAAAAGCTGGCAGACAATTTATTGCAAACCTGCACCATCAAGAAGCCACCCACGCGGCGCTCGGTGAACTGCGCATCGTTGAGGAAAACAAATTCAGGCCCAATAGTGAAGCGATCGAATTTGTAGCCAAGACGATAGCGCGACCAGATCGCCCACTCGACGGTGGAAATCTGACCCATCGCGCTGTAATAGAGGTTGCCGTAGGAGCCTGTGGCATCTAGACCAAAGCGCACACCCCAATCAGTGCCGACGTTATTTGCAGGGTCGATCGCACTCAAGTTGCGATCACGCAAATGCAGTGCGGTAGAACCACCAATCACGAGGTGCTGAGTTACATATCGATAGCCAAGGCCAGCATCAGCGTCAAACAAAGTGCCGGTGATGTTACGAGGATTCGTGTAATCGTATTGACCAACACCCACAGCAGCGCGCGTGTAGAGACCACTGAGACTCAGATCATTGTTGAGGGCGTGATACCAGCCTAAGGCGTTGTAATTGGCACCGTCGCGGCGGTCATGGCTGTAGAAGATAACGTTACCATCGCCTTTCTGGGGCTGAATAGCGACGGGGGCTTTGGCGGGAGTACCAGCTTGAAGGCTAGCAGCGACACCAAGCAGGATGAGTGAGGTGAGGATATTTTTCATTGTTTTTTATGGCATTTCAAGCCGACGGACAATGCGGTCTCAAGGTGATTCGGCAAGCGCCGTTTCATAAAAATGGAAGTGATTGTTGTTCATTCCACGCGGGACGAACCGGTGCGGGATGATCTCGTTGCCCAAGACGTGTCGCTGCCGTGCGCTCCTGCCCTTGGTACGGTCTTCGATCTCCAGTATTTGTCCGCTTGGATAATCTGCGGCAACCATGAGGCGATCTTGCTGAAATCCGGCTGGTGCAGGAAGCCACAAGGCCCAAGTCGCATCCTGTCTGCCGACATCATGTATAATAACCGGTTGCCAGTCGCCGCCGAGACCTTTGAGCCGCGTGGCACGCATGTGCTTGCAGAGTCTTACCTGGCGGTGCCAGTCCACGGAGTAGAGGCTAAGACGCAGGAGATCGCGTGAGGTTTCATCGGCGCAGGTTATCTCCATCATGTCGCCGTCAACGACATCCGCCCGCAGGTGGATGGTATGGCCGGGAATGAGAACCTGTAGTGGCTGGCCGGGTTCCCGTTGTGTCTCTGGGACGAGCCAGCGAACTTCGCATTGCTGCGTGGAGAGACGCACTGTGTTAGCGACCCAGGCACCGTGCTCATCCCGCACGGGCAGTTCCACTTCAAAGAGATATTCACGATGCGTGCGGCGCGTGAGCCGCACGCTATCCGAGATCCAGCGCCATGAGCGCCAGCAATTGAAGCCGACCCAGAGGGTGGACATGTAGAGCATGATGGAGCGCTCTTCGTTCATCCCAGGATGTGCGATGACTCGCGTGGCAAACAATATGCTCAAGCTGATCGCCAGAACGCTGATCACCAGCAGCAGCACATGCAGCAGGAGCTTTCCGGGCGAAACCTTGCCCAGCACGTTCTTAAGCGAGGTCTGCCACACCATTTTCTTTCCCAGCAGCCCCTGCGTGGCGGCGATCTGCACAAACATGATGCCCATCGAAAAAATCTGACTCGGCACAAATCGTATGTAGCCAGCGCTGGCGATCTGTAGCAGCCACATCAGCACCAGTTGCGTGAAAACAACCACTGACATATTCGGCAGACTCGGCACAAACGGTGTGGACAACGTCAGCAGGCAGTACAGCGGCATTACAATGAAAAAGAGCTGCTGCCAACCGGAGAGCAGATTCAATGCGCGGCCCGCATAAGCCAGGCGGTGCTGCCAGCGCAGCCCCGGACACCAGAGTATCTGTTCGATCGCGCAGCTCTGTAGGTTGCCATAGGTCCAGCGGCGGCGCGTCTTGTAGTACTCCGCCACATCTGCTGCAGCCACGCCCCAGGCTACATTTTCATTCACCCACACCGTCTTCATCCGCCGCTTGTGCATCATGAGCGAGATGTGCAGATCCTCCGTCAGTGTCGCCTCCGGGAAGCCGCCCAGCGCAGCGATGCTGCTGCGCCGGTACACTACCCCAGTGCCGACGCCCGTCGTGCCATCGGATAAATCACGCGCAGACTGTAGCACATCCATGAAATAGAGCTGCTCATGCCAGCGTCCGCCACCCACGATGACATTCCGGTAGAGAAAGCTATCCTCGTTGTAAAAAGTCTGTGGTGCTTGTACCATGCCCACCGCCGGGTCTTTGAGAAAGCCCACCAGCGTGTCCAACGACTCCCGGGTGGCGATATGATCCGCGTCAAATACCGCGATGACCTCCGCAGTGCTGAACTTGAGCGCATTGTTCATGTTACCGGCCTTAGCGCCCGCGTTGTCAGCCCGCGTGATGTACCGCACCCCATGCCGCTCGGCGATCTCACGTAATTCGGGCCTGCGGCCATCGTCCAGTAGGAAAGTTTCGTGTGGATAGTCGATGCTCTTCGCGCCGATAACCGTCAGTTCGATCATGTCCGCCGGCTCCGTGTAAACTGGCACAAAAACATCCACGCTGGGGCGGTAATCTTTAGGCGCAGGCCCACGGCAGCCGGTATTTAAGCAGGACCGCAGCAAAAGGATGCCAAGCACGATGCCGTAGAGCGTGGCAAAGTAAAACAGTAGTGAAAAACACCACGCATCGGGATGAAAGATGCTGGGGCGCCAAACCAAGTAGCTCAACGCAATCACCACATAGAGAATGGCGGCCAGACGAGTCTTGAGGCGATGGGACCGGAGGTGAGTGACGACTTCTTCGCCGTGGCTGAACATAGAACGAGGTTAACGCGATCCGATCCTCAGACCAGAGAAAAATCAGCCCACTTCGCGCTTCTTGCACTGGCTTTAAGGGCGTCGTACGTGGAATTTGAAGATCAAAAAAAAGCTCGTAACCACAGACGCGTCCGCTAGACTCCGCGCCCGTGATGCGAAACAACCTTAGCTTCGGAATTCTGGCGGCGGTCTGCTTGGCGGTTGCTTCCGCGTCGGCGGAAACCGTCAAAATCGTCCTCAAAAATGGCGCGGAACTGCGCGGCGACGTGTTGAAGGAGCGTGACGATGCCGTGGTGCTCGATCTCGGCAACACGGTGCTCACGGTGCCGCGCTCGGAGATTTCGATTCTCGAAAAAGCCAATGCCGCCGCGGCCAAAACTGCCGCCGTGCAGGGCGAGGATATCTACTTCGTCGAACCGTCGCGTGAACCGATGACGGTGGAGAAAAACGTGCAGCGCGTGGCGGAGTCCGTGGTGCAGATTCAGACAGCTTCGGGCCTCGGCTCCGGCTTTATCATCAACAAGCTCGGCTACGTCATCACCAATCAGCACGTCATTGCCGGTGAGCGTGAGATCACCGTGGTCGTGTATCGCAAAAAACCCGGCGGGCTGGAGAAGCAGCAGTTCACGAAGGTGAAGATCGTCGCCATGAACGGCTTCCTCGATCTCGCCATTCTGCAAATCGACGATCCTGCCGCCGACACGCTGCCGTTTGTGCCAATGGGCGATTCGGAAGCGCTCACGCAAGGTCAGGAAGTCTTCGCCATCGGCAGTCCGCTCGGTTTGGAGCGTTCCGTGTCGAAGGGTATCGTCAGCATTCGCGCCCGTGAGAGCGGTGGCCGCTGGTACATTCAAAGCACGACGCAGATCAATCCCGGCAACTCCGGCGGGCCACTGTTCAACGCACGCGGCGAAGTCGTCGGCGTGAACAATATGAAAGCCGCCGGTGTCGGCGTTGAAGGGCTTGGTTTTTCGATTCCCTCGAACGTGCTGAAGCTCTTCCTGCAGAATCGCGAGGCCTTCGCCTTTGATCCGCGCAATCCGAACAGCGGCTTCCGCTATCTGCCGCCACCGGCTCCGCCGCAGGAAAAAACAAAGCCGGATTCTGTAACCCCACGCATTTGATTCCTCAGTAAAGATCGCATTCCAATCTCACAATCCCATGAAACGCGCCCCCCTCATGCTCGCCCTGCTGCTTGCCAGCATCCTTCCCGCCTCCGCCGCCGACCGGTTGGAGCAATGGTTCAATCTCATGCCGAAGGACACCGCCGGTGTCATCGTTGTCAAAAACACACCCGAACTGATCGCCGACTGGGATAAGAGCAGCTACGCCAAATTCATGCAGGATGACGAGGCGAAACGCTGGATGGCCCCCATGCGCAAAGAAAGCGAAGCCCCGTGGGACAAGTTTTTCAAAGACACCTACGGCAGCGGCATGTACGACACGCTCAAGGATTATCCGGGAGCACTGGTGAGCTTTCTCGTTCTTAATGACTTCACGGAGTTCGAAAAAGACCCGCCGAATGTGTCGCTCTGCGAAATCGCCGGTAAGCAGAAGGAGATCGAGGCGCACAAGCTCGCCGAGGTGGAGTCGAAGAAGAAGACCAACGCTGATATTAAGGTGCGCGCCGAGGATATCGGCGGCGTTAGCGTGCAGATCGCCGCGGCCTCTGAAGCAGATGATGCGGCATGGGTCACGGCTTGGGCGGTGGTGGGTGATGTGATGATTGAAGCGAACACCCGCAAGCTCATGGAATACATGATCGGCGCTTTGAAAAACGGCGCAGGTGATCCTCCTGGCGTTGCACGCGAACATCTCGCTCGCATTGGTCAGTTCACAAACGGTGGCGGCGACTTGATGCTCTATTTCAACGGTGTGAAGATCCTCGAACTCGGCGAGAAGGCCCTCGCGGCAGCCGACGCCAAAAAGAAGGACGAAAACAAAGCCGCTGCGGGCATGGGCTTCGATATCAAGCCAAAGCAAATCATGGACATGCTCGGTGCGCAGGAATTACAGGCCGTCGCCTTCAGCATGGAGTTGCAGGATGCGCAGTCACGCATGGACCTGACGATCCTGCATCCGCAGAAGCCCACGGGCCTACTGGCCCTCATGCGCGGCACCGGCAACGAGGCGACACTGCCCAACTTCATCCCCGCCGGCATCCTGACAGCCAGCGCTGCTCGCATGGATTTAGGTGCCGTCTATGATGGCATCCTGGCCATGATCACGAAGATGGGACCGATGGCGATGATGGTCACCATGCAGATTCCGCAGTTCGAAGCGCAGATGGGCTTCAAAATTCGCGAGGATCTCTTCGGCAGTCTCGCTGATGAAGTCATTCAGGTGCAGGATGGTGACGGCACGAAAGAAAGTCAGGTCGTGGGCTTCAAGATTAAGGACGCCAATAAGCTCGGCGGCGCTCTTGACGGTTTGAAACGTTTCGTCGGTGCCGGCTTCGGTGCTTTTGAAGAGAGTGACTTCCTCGGCTTCACCATCAATACGCTCAAGACCACTCAGACGGCCAATGCCGCCACCGAGGTCGCCTTCTGTAACACCGGCAAGTATCTGCTCATCTCCGTCGGCACACAGGCCACTCTGAAGAAAGTCCTCGGCCGCATGAAGGATCCCTCGGGTCCGAGTGTATGGGAAAATGCGCATGTGCAGAACCTTCTTTCGCTCGTGCCGAAGAACTACAGCGGCGTCGGTGTTACAGATGCCGGCCGCCTGCTCAACATGATCGCCACTGCCGCCGCCACGCTCGAAAGCAAAACGGGCGGTAAGGCCGGTGCAACCAAGAAAAAAGGTCCCGGCAAGAAAGCGCAGGCCCCAGATGAAGCTGACACCGCACATGCTGAGGCCACCGGGAGCTGGTTTGATTCCAGCGCACGCCCGTCGAACGAGACTTTCCAGCGCTATTTTGGCAGCCTGCTCAGCACTAGCTACATGCACCCAGATGCGATGCATCTTCATTACCTGACTACGCCAGTGGAGAAATAAAACACGCTGCTGGATGCTCGATGCTGGTTTCTGGATCTCTGCATCGAGCATCAAGTTTCTGGCATCCAGCATCACTCTCATGCGCTTCATCGCCCTCATCCTGTTCGCCACCGCCGTCCTCGCTGATAAGCCTGCGCTTTATTTCGACGGCCCGGAGATCGTCAAACTCGACTGGAACACCTCCAGCCCGCGTTCCGGCGACTTCAATGGCGATGGCCTGACCGATCTTGCCATCATAAACGCCTCACGCGCTCGCATTGAGTTCCTGCTCCAGCGCAAAGACGGCGTACAGCCCGGTGATCCCGAAAAAGCCGCCCGCACCGACCGCTGGAATCCGATTCTCGAAGTTTCTCGCTTCGACAAGCAGCCGCTTGTCATCGGTCATGCGGCGCTAGCGCTCATCGTCGGCGATTGGAACGGTGACAAGCGTCAGGACATCGCCTTCATCACCGATGATGAAAAACTCGTGCTCCGCATGCAGGGCGACAAAGGCACCTGGACCGAGAAACGCGAGTTCACGCTCGACTCCACCGCCGATGACACGGAGGTGCTCACCGCATGCGATTTGAACGGTGATGGCCGCGATGACATCGCCCTGCTCACCAACACACGTTTGATGGTGCTGCTGCAAAAAGCGCCCGGTGAGTGGGCTGATCCGCAAAACTACGCGCTTGGCGAAGGTGGCTGCGCCGGACTGAGCATCGCTGATCTCGATGCCGATGGCCGCGCTGATCTGTTCTACACCGCACCCGAAGGCGATGCCTTGCTTGTGCGCTTGCAGCATGAAGGCACGACGTTTGGCGAGGAATGGCGGCTCGAAATCCCCACCACACGCCACTGGCTGCATGCGGTCCGCCTTGGCGACAAAAAAGCCGGTGTCGCTTGGATCCAGGAAGAAACGAACATGGTCGAAGTCGCGAAGCTCACCCAAGGAGCCGCCGAACCGAATGCAGATCGTGCTGCCACGATTCGCTACGCCATGCCGCCGACCGAATCGAAGAACGGTGCCGTCGCCTATGGCGATCTCACCGGCGACGGCTTTGCCGATGTCATCATGTCCGAGCCGAAAGCCGCTCGCGCGTGGCTGTTTCAAGGCAGCGCCAGCGGTGCCTTCAGCGAAGGCCGCGAGTTTCCCATCCTCAGCGGTGTCGAAGCACTCGCCATTGCCGATGTCGATGCCGATAAGAAAGCGGATCTCATCCTACTTAGTCCCGGTGAGCAGGCCATTGGTGTCGCGCATTGGAAGGACAACCGTCTCGCCTATCCCGAGATCGTTTATCAGGCCAAGGAAGGCGAAACGCTGCTCGCTCTCACCACTGGCTCACTCGCCGCACCAGTTGAAACGACCATCCTCTGTGCCAGTGAGATCAAATCGAAGCCGCAGCTCATCACGCTGCGCAAAACCGCCGCCGCCAAAGGTTTCACGGCCACCACGCAGGAACTCACGATCAAAACCGGCCGCATCAACGGCCTTCGCGTCGTCGATGCCAATCAGGATGGTCGTGGCGATCTCGCGCTGTTTTCCAACCTCGGCCCGATGCAGCTTTTGCTCAGTACCTCGGACGTCAAAGCGCCCTTCAAGCGCGTCGAGGGCATCCCCGACTCGTTTGTCAGCAAACTCGCCCCCGCTGCGCTCACCACCGGTGATCTCGATGGCGACGGCAAAGAAGAAATCCTCATCGCGCATCAGCAACTCGCCCGCGCCTTCAAAGTCGATGCCGATGGCAAAGCGAACATTGTCGAGCAATTCAATGCTCCCGATCCTGCTGCCGAACTGCACAGCGCCCTCGTCTCACGCAAAGATGGCAAAATTTCCGTGCTCCTCATTGATGCTACGCACAGCAAGCTCCATGAACTCACCGCTGGCAAAGATCGCGTCTATCGTGCCGACCACACTCATCCCTTGCCTGTCATGGCTCCCGATCAATGCGTGCTCATGGCGGCAGGAAAAAACACCAAGCTGCTTCTGCTGGCTAAAACCAGCTTCCAAATGACCCCACTCGATGGCACCACGCTCAAGCTCGAGACCGTCGCCACCTTCGACAGCGACCTCAAGGACACCACGCCCTCCGATCTCATCGCCGCCTCGTTCTCCGGTGAAGATGTCGATGACATCGCCCTCATCGACACCGCAAAAAGTCGTGTCATCGAAATTTTCCAGCCTGCCGCCGGTCAAAAATGGGACAGCGCCATGTACTTCCGTGTCTTCGAGACTGATCCGCATTTCCGTGGCAAAACCGGCCTCGAAAACGAACCCCACGACTACGCCGCCCTCGACCTCGATAAAGACGGCCGCCTCGACCTTTGCCTCCTTACCCACGATCGTGTGCTGCTTTACGTGCGGAAGAAGTAAATGCCGCACAATCCAGTCCGATGATCTGATTTCGCAGGCTTGCGCAGGCGCAATTCATGCCTCACATCATAGGACGCATGAAACGCCTCTACCGCCACGCCCAGATCGCCAGCGAAGACTCGCCGAAGCTTCAAACCGCCGACGTTCTCGTTGAGGGCGACAAGATCATCGGTGTTGCTGCTAACATCACCGGCGTCGAAAATGCGGAGATCATCGACTGCGCCGGACGCATCCTGCTTCCCGGCCTCTTTGACATCCACGTTCACGCCCGTGAACCCGGCCAGGAGGACAAGGAAAACATCGCCACCTGCTCCGAAGCCGCGATCAACGGCGGCGTCACCGGCTTCGTCATGATGCCAAACACCGCGCCTGCCATCGACAACGCGGGCGTCGTTCGCAGCGTGCTCGAAAGCGCACGCCGCACGCGCATCGGCCCAGGCATCTACACCACGGGTGCCATCACCAAAGGCCGCAAAGGCGAGGAACTTGCTGGCATCGCGGGTATGAAGGCCGCCGGTGCCGTGATGCTTACCGACGACGGCTTCCCCGTCGATAATCCCCAGGTGCTGCGTCGCGCCATGGAATATGCCCGCGATTACGACCTGCCACTTGCCAGCCATTGCGAAGTCAAAGAACTCAGCGGCAAAGGCTGTATGCACGAGGGCAAGATCAGCTACGCGCTCGGCTTGCCAGGCATCCCGAGCATCAGCGAGGAAATCTCCATCTCGCGCGACATTCGCCTCGCTGAATACACCGGCGTGCATCTCAACATCCAGCACGTCACCACCGCGGAGGGCATGCGCACCATCAAGCGCGCCAAAGATCGCGGCATCCGCGTCACCTGCGAAATCGCGCCGCATCACCTGATGTTCAATCACGAGCACATCGGCGACTACGACACGCATTATAAGATGAATCCGCCGCTGCGCACGCCGGAGGACAACGCCGCGCTGCTGCAGGGCCTCAAAGACGGCTGGTTCGACGTCATCGCTACCGATCACGCCCCGCACACGCCGTTTGAAAAGAATCAGGACTTCGCCAGCGCCCCCTTCGGCATCACCGGCCTCGAAAGCGCCCTCGTCTCGCTCTACGACTACTACATCAGCAAAGATATCCTCGACTGGGGCCTCATCGTGAAGCGCTACAGCGCCGAACCCCGCCGCATGATGAAACTCCAACCCGTGCCGATCCAAGAAGGAGGCACCGCCGAATTCATCCTCTTCAATCCCGCCCGCACCACCACCTTCAGCCGCACCTTCATGAAGTCGAAGAGCATCAACACGCCCTTCCTCGACAAAACGCTGCAAGGCATGGTCGAGCGCGTGATCTATCGCGGTGAGGAACTGCTGGTGAGGTAAGCGGCTTTTACAGTGCGTTTACAGACGCCTGAATCCGCCTGAATCATCATGGCGGCATGCAGACCATTCTTTGTGCCCTCTTTCTCGCCACGAACCTGATTGCGCAGACTTCGCGCATGCCGGTGTGGATTTCGCCTAATACGCGTCTGACGCAGACTCAGGCGGTCCAAGTGACACAAGTCGATGCGCGCATCGACCTGGCGGATCAAATCGCCACTACGACACTCGACATCGCGCTGCGCAATCCGACGGGGCGGTCGCTGGAGTCGGAACTGCTCGTGCCAGTGCCGCAAGGAGCCGTGTTGAAGGCTTTCGCGTTTGAAGGTGGCCATGCGGAAGGCACGGCACGGCTGCTGCCGCGCGATGAGGCGCGGCGGATTTACGACAGCATCGTGGCGCAGACGCGTGATCCAGCGTTGCTGGAGTTTGTGGGCAATGCGGTGGTGAAATCGAGTGTGTTTCCGGTTCCGGCCAATTGCACGCAGAAGGTGCGAGTGACCTATGAGCAGCTTCTCGAAGCGGACGGTGCCCGGCTTGATTATGTGCTGCCACGTTCAGAGGCAGTGGAGTATTCGGTGCCGTGGAAGCTGTCGATGCGCGTCAAATCGACATCGCGCATCGCCTCGGTGTATTCGCCGAGTCACGAGATCGCGGTGAAGCAGCCGAATGGTAGCGAAGCCAGCCTTTCCTGTGAAACGAAAGACTCCGGAGCCTTCCGTGTGTCGTTGCTGCGCGAGACGAAGGACGAGATGACGGCTTCACTGCTCGCTTATCCCGATCCGAAGATCGGTGGCGGCTATTTTCTGGTGATGATCGCTCCGCCGAAGCCAAAGGCGGATGCAGCGCCGATAAAGCGTGAGGTCACGCTTGTCATTGATCGCAGCGGCAGCATGGCTGGACCAAAGCTGGATCAGGTGAAAGCGGCGGCGTTGCAGGTGATCGAAGGCTTGAACGATGGCGAAGGCTTCAATCTCATCGTCTATAACGAAGCGGTCGAAATGTTCGCCGCACAACCGGTGATCAAGAACGTAGAGTCCACGAAGCAGGCCCGCGACTACATCAGCGCGTTGCGGGTGAGTGGCGGCACGAACATCCACGACTCCGTCGTCGAAGCGCTGCGGCAGAAACCGCTCGAAGGCATGCTGCCACTTGTGTTGTTCCTCACGGATGGCTTGCCAACCATCGGCCAGACTTCGGAGAAGGCGATTCGTGAAGCGGTGGCGAAGGGAAACCCACATCAGCGTCGCGTGTTCACCTTCGGCGTCGGTGTGGATGTGAACACGCCACTGCTCTCACGCATCGCCCGTGAAACCCGCGCCAGCGCAGAGTTTGTGCTGCCGAAGGAAGATGTCGAAGTGAAGGTCGGTCGCGTGTTCGATCGCTTGCGCGGTCCATTGCTCACCAAACCTGCGTTGCGTGCGCTGGATGATCCTAATCGTGTCAGTGACCTGATTCCATCGCCGTTGCCCGATGTGTTCGAGGGTGAGCAGATTCTGCTCTCCGGCACGTATCGCGGTGAAGCGCCGTTGCATTTCCAGCTCACTGGTGCATCGGCAGAGGGCGAGCGGAAGTTCGATTTCACCTTCAATCTCGACAAAGCGAGCACCGCCAACGCCTTCGTGGCCCGTTTGTGGGCCAGCAACAAGATCGCCGTGCTCAGTGAGGCGATTCGCGACCTCGGTGCCGATGGCGCGACGGCGAACACGACCGAGTTGGTGAATGAAATCGTCCGCCTTTCGACTCAATTTGGCATTCTGACTGAGTACACCGCCTTCCTGGCCGAAGAAGGCACCTCGCTTGCTTCGGCGGCTCCGAATGCCAGTAAGGCGGCCTTCAACTACAGCGACAGGGCGATGAAAATGCATAGTGGGCCTGCTGCGGTGGCGCAGTCGGAGAATTTGCAGAAGGCCGTCGAATCGAAGCAGCTTAACGTCCGCAATCGCTTCCTTGATGACAAAATGCAGGCGGTCGAGATCACCAGCGTGCAGCAAGTCCAAGCGGGAGCGCTCTTCAACAAAGGTAATCGCTGGACCGATGCGAATGCGGCCAAGACCGAGCGTGCTCCTGACCGCACCATCGAAATCGGCAGCGCCGAGTTTGGTCATCTTGTGGACGAACTCGCCGCTGACAACCGTCAGGGCCTGCTCGCGCTGCGCGGCGAGCTGTTGCTGGAGCATCGCGGCCAGCTCGTGCTTATCCGCTGAATTATTTTCCGTCAACTCAACCCAACACACACCCATGAAAACGAAACACATACTCATCGCCGCGGCTTTGACCGTGAGCCTCACCAACGCCAAAGAAGTCAGTCTGCCAGCACCTGCGGCGGAAGTCGTCAAAGTTGAAGCAGTCGTCGATGGACCACTCGTGCAAATCGCCGTGCTGCTCGATACGAGCGGCAGCATGAGCGGCCTCATCGAGCAGGCGAAGACGCAACTTTGGAAGCTGGTGAATGAATTCATCACCGCGAAACAGGACGGCAAAACGCCCGTCGTTCAGGTGGCACTCTACGAATATGGTAAAGACGCTTTGAACTCGAAAGAGCATTGGATTCGCCAGATTCAGCCGCTCACGCGAGACCTTGACAAGGTCTCTGAGGAACTGTTCGCTCTCAACACCAATGGTGGCGAGGAATACTGTGGCGCAGTGATTCAGCGTGCGACCAAAGACCTCGCCTGGGACCCGAATCCGAAGGTTTACAAGGCCATCTTCATCGCCGGCAACGAACCATTCACCCAGGGACCGATTGATTCGAAGCAGAGCTGCAAGGACGCGATCGCCAAGGGTATCATCGTGTACACGATTCATTGCGGCGGCGAAGCACAGGGCATCGCGGAACATTGGAACCAGGGTGCGTTGCTCGCAGAAGGAAAATACCTCGTGATTGATCAGAACCAGGCCATCGTTCACATCGAAGCACCGCAGGACAAGGAGATCGTGAAACTCAACGAGGAGCTGAACAAGACCTACATCAACTACGGCGCTGCAGCTCCTGCCTCGAAGGCCCGCCAGATCGCCCAAGACGACAATGCCGCTGACAAAGCACAATCCGGTGCCGCAGTGCAGCGCACGCTTAGCAAGGTCAGTGCAAACTATTTCAACGGCAGTTGGGATCTCGTCGATGCGCGAAAGAGCAAGGACTTCGACATCACCAAGGTCAAAGAAGCCGACCTGCCGGAGGAGATGAAGAAGATGACTATTGATGAGCGGCAGGTCTATCTCACGAAGAAAACCGCCGAGCGTGAAGAGATCCAGAAGAAGGTACTCACACTGAACAAGGAGCGCGAATCCTATGTGGCCACCCAACGCAAGGAATCCGCCAAGACCGACACGCTGGACACCGCGATGACCAAGGCGCTGCGTGCGCAGGCAGAGAAAAAAGGCATCGCGTGGGAGAAATAGCCCCTTTAACCTTCCCTCATGCCTGCCACCATTCTCGTTGTTGAAGATGACGCCGCGATTCGTCGCGGCGTCCTCGATGCGCTCAAGTTTGCCGGTCACACGACCTTGGAGGCTGGCGATGGAGAGAAGGGGATGAAGCTGGCCTTGAGCGCCACGTTTGACCTCATGCTGCTCGATCTCGTGCTGCCACACGCCAGCGGGTTCGATATTTTGAAAGCGCTGCGGCGTGAGCGTCCTGGAACGCCGGTGATCATTCTCTCCGCGCGCGGCGAGGAGAATGATCGAGTGCGTGGGCTAAGTTTGGGAGCCGATGATTACGTGGTGAAGCCATTCAGTGTGCGCGAATTGCTCGCGCGAGTCGAGGCGGTGCTGCGTCGTGCTCCGGAACGCCAACCACCAACCGAAACGCTGAAGCTGGCGGCTACGACGATTGATTTTGGCAAAAGCGAGGCACGCTTTGAAAATGGCGAACGCACTGAACTTTCCGAGCGCGAGCGTGATGTGCTGCGTTATCTCGCGCTGAATCGTGGCAGACCCGTTTCGCGTGATGAGTTGCTTCAGCGCGTCTGGCACATCGACAACAATCAGACGGAGACGCGCACGGTGGACATGCATATCGCTAATTTGCGGCACAAACTGCGAGATGATGCCGAGTCGCCGCGTGTGATCGTCACCGTGCGAGGGAAAGGCTACCAACTCGCTTAATCGAAATCATGCGTAAACCACTCCACATCTGGATCACCTTTCTTGCCTGCCTCGGGCTGTTGCTTGCGGCGATGGCGTGGGTGAGCTGGCATACGCTGGCGCTGGAGCGCACGCGTGAGGAGGCAGCGCGGGATGCGGATCAGCAGGAACGCGTGCGGCTGGCATTGTGGCGCCTCGATTTCCAGGCGAGTGCGCTCATGATTCGCGAGAATGCACGGCCACCGCATGACTTCCGGCCCTTTCACTCGCCGGAAGGTCTGGTGAACAAGACATATGGCAATGTGGCGAAGGGTGAAGTGCTAGTGCCGTCGCCGCTGCTCGCGGAGTTACCGGAACATGTGCTGCTGCACTTCCAAATGGATTCGCGCGGGCAGGTGATCTCACCGCAAGTGCCGCAGAATGGTGAACGAGCACTGGCGTTGGCACAATTCATCAACGCAGACGATCTGACGCGCAGCGAGCAGCGTTTGAGTGGCCTGCGTGAACTGCTGGCGCAACCTTCGAGTCCCATTATGCCGGAGCCGAAGGTTTCATCCTATCTTCCTTCGATGCGCCGCTCCAAGGAGACCAAACCAGCTCCCCCCGTGGTATTCAACAGCCAGATTCTCGCCGAGCAGGCCAGTGTGGCACGACTTGCATTTTCCGACGAAAAGCCGCTGGAAGCGAGCGATGCAAATCTGCCGCGCAACGGGGCCTGGGCAGTGCAGCAGGATCAAGTAGTCACGCAGCAGCTTCAGTTAAACAGCAATGAGAACGCTCTACGCAATCGAGCAGTGAATGCGCAGAATGTGGAGGCGACCAAGCAGCAGCCGATGATTAAGATGAAGACCGGAGCCGGGACGCTGGAATTGGCAAAAACAGCCGACAAAGAGATGAAGGCGATGCTTGTGCCCCAGCCGATGAAGAAGGCCGAGGAAAGACAAGCCGGAGCGTCAGCGCTGGCGGCAGCACCAGCACCAGCGCCAGCGCCAGGGGCTCAACCAGCGGCAGCCTTAACAAAAACGCCTGCCGCTCCATCGACATTGGCCCCTGCTGCGCCTGCCGATGCAGCTAAGGATGCCGTGACAGTGAAATCCAACATGGCAGCGACGAGTTCGCGTCCGCTTCAAGGCGTGTGGCTGGGCCATCATCTGGTGATGACGCGTGAAGCCGTGGTGGATGGGGTGCGCATGGTGCAGGGCGTGTGGTTGGACTGGCCGGCACTGCGCGAGGCATGGCTACGTGAGATCACGGATCTGTTTCCCGATGCACGCCTCGAACCTGCTGCAAATGCGAGTGTGGGTGTGCGGCCCATGGATGATCCGCAGCGCTTCGCTGCATTGCCCGTGCGACTGATTGCAGGTGTGATCAAATTACCTCCGCTGCCGTTTTGGACGCCGCTACGCAAATCCCTCGCCATCGCGCTGGCCTGCGTGCTACTCGCTGCTGCGGCAGTGGGCATGGTGCTGCATGGCACGGTGGCGCTCAGCGAACGACGTGCCGACTTTGTTTCCGCCGTGACGCATGAACTGCGCACGCCACTGACGACGTTTCGACTTTACTCCGAGATGCTGGCAGACGGCATGGTGACGGATGAGACGCAGCGGAAGACCTATCTCGACACGCTGACCGGTGAGGCGGGTCGCTTGAGCCATCTCGTCGAAAATGTGCTGGCCTATGCGCGTCTCGAACGTGGCAGCGCGAAGGCGAGAGCCGAGAATGTGATGATCGGCGAGTTGCTGGACCGAGTTTTGCCACGATTGAAGCAACGCGCTGATGATTGCAGCATGGAAGTGCGGGTGCATGCCACGGAGGCGGATCGCAAAACGCAATTGCACATCGACGCGGCAGCCGTGGAGCAGATTCTCTTCAATCTCGTTGATAACGCCTGCAAATACGCCGCCCCGCGTGCGGCGGAGCCGGTGATTCATGTGGAGGCGGACACGAGCGGCAAATTTGCCATGCTGCGCGTACGCGATCACGGCGGCGGCATCTCACGCAGCGAACGGCGGCGGATTTTTCATCCATTTCACAAGAGCGCCGATCAGGCAGCGCATTCAGCGCCGGGTGTCGGCCTCGGCCTCGCACTATGCCGCCGTCTTGCGACGGCATTGGGTGGTGCGATCACGCTGGATGCCTCGAACAAAGATGGCGCGTGTTTTGTGCTTAGGCTGCCTAAGTAACCAGCAAGGCGAAATGGCCTTCTGTGAGTTATTCCCCGATCCACACCGGAGTGCCTACTGGCACGAGATCGAACAGATCGATCACATCATGATTGCGCATGCGCACGCAGCCATGACTGCCAGGGCGGCCGATGCCGTTTTCGTCATTCGTGCCGTGGATATAGATGTAGCGTTGAAAGGTGTTCGCATTGCGTGGTTCCAAGCCGTGGAGCCAAAGGATGCGGGTGAGCACGAAATCGGTCTTGGTGTCCATTCCAGGAGTCCAGTGACCGACGGCTTGGCGCGATTTGAAAATCGTGCCGCATTCCGCTCCATCGCCATGTTTCTCCTTTACGACAAAACTGCCCAGCGGCGTTTTGTTACTGCCTTCGGTAAAGCCGATGCCGAATTTGGATGTCGAGCAGGCCCATTCTTTCATCAGCCGCATGCCATCGAACAAACGCAGGCGCTGTGTGCCGATGCTGACTTCGAGGCGCGGGTTGGTGAGAGCTTGCATATCGGGTTTGTGCCTCTACCATGCGCGCCCCAAAACTCAAAGCAACTCACACCACCATGAGCACTCCCAAGAACGTCGCCATCGTCGGAGCCACCGGCGCAGTCGGCGTGGAAATGATCCGCTGTCTCGAAGAACGCGCCTTTCCAGTCGCCAGCCTGACTCTCCTCGCCTCCGCACGCAGCGCCGGTAAGAAGATGAAGTTCAAGGGGCAGGACATCACGATTCAGGAGCTCACTCCGGATTCCTTCAAGGGCATCGACATCGCGCTCTTCAGCGCCGGCGGCGGCATCTCGCGTGATTTTGCGCCGCATGCCGTGAAGGCGGGTGCTGTGGTCGTGGACAACTCCTCCTATTTCCGTCAGGACCCGAACGTCCCGCTCGTCGTGCCGGAAATCAACGCCGCCGATGTAAAGTCGCATAAGGGCATCCTCGCAAACCCGAACTGCACCACCGCCATCTCTCTGATGGCCCTTTATCCGCTGCATCAGGCCTTCGGCGTTAAGCGCATCTTTGCCTCCAGCTATCAGGCCGTCTCCGGCACCGGTGCGCAGGCCATTGAAGAACTGGCGAACCAGTCCCGAGAGTGGGCCAGTCAAAACCGTGCCTGGGACGCGGCGAAACTCGACAGCAAGCCGCACGTCTATCCGCATCAGATCGCCTTCAACGCGATCCCGCAGGTCGATAGCTTCCTCGACACCGGCTACACGAAGGAAGAGATGAAGATGGAGAACGAAGGCCGCAAGATCATGCATCACGACAAGTTCCGAGCCTCCGTGACCTGCGTGCGCATCCCGGTCTTCCGCGCCCACAGCATCGCCATCAGCGCCGAGTTTGAAAAGCCTGTCACCGTCGCCGCTGCACGTGAGGTGCTCAGCAAGGCCCCCGGCCTCGACATCCTCGACGATCCCGCGAACAAGGTCTATCCGCTCGCCCTCGACATCGCCGGTCGCGACAACTGTGCTGTGGGCCGCCTCCGCATGGACTGCGCCCTCGACAATGGCTTGTCATTCTGGGTCGTCGGTGACCAACTCCTCAAAGGCGCGGCACTCAATGCCGTGCAGATCGCCGAGTGCCTGCTTTAACCGCCGTCACAGTCCCATTAGCTGCCGCATTCTCTCTTTCGGAATGCCGCCGACTTCGCGTCCCGTCTCACGGCCGGATTTGAAGGCTATGAAAGTGGGAATACTGCGCACGCCGTGTTCGCGGGAGAGCTTGGGGTCTTCATCCACGTTGATGCGGATCACGAGCGCCTTGCCTTTCAATTCGTTCGCGAGTTCCTCGACCATCGGACCAACGACTTTGCATGGGCCGCACCAATCGGCATAGAATTCGACCAGCACCGGCACCTTGGCCGTACGCACCGCGCTGATGGATGTGGCGCTGCCAGTGCCACCTCCGGAAACCGGACGCAGCATGTCGAAGGCAATCCACCCCATGATCAGTATGAAGGCTCCTGCAATCCAGAGGCCGATGTTTCCTTTATTCATGGAGTACCATCTTGCCATGGCCTCGTTCTCGCAAGCAGGATCATGCTTTGAACCTGATCGTCGAGACTCCCTTCGACATCTTGAAGCAAACCAGCGTGGTATCCTTTTCACGACACCATGTGCCGGGCTTCAGTTTGAGTCGTGAATCAACTTCGGTGAGTCCTGCAGGCGCACCTTGGATCAGTCGCACCGATAGCGTGAACTCCTCACAGGCAAACGGTGCTTTGAGTGTCACCAGACTCTTCCCAGCATCGAATTCGATCTTGGTTAGCTCCTTCGCGGCCCAGTAGCGGGAGATTTCGCTGAGCTTCATCCAGTGCAGGTGATCGAATGTGGCGTGAAGGCGCTTCACGACCTCACGGAAGATTTCAAAGCCAATTTCGAGACCGTTCCAGTAAATGCCGGTCCAGTGGCAGACGATGATCGCGGGTTCGCCGCGCTGGATGACTTCGACCATGCGGCCGGATTTGCCGTCAGCCGTGATGAAAGCGTCCGCACCGGTCGGCGTGATGCAGTTCCAGCCGCCGGTCCAGTCACCCGTGCAGCCGATGATGTGAACCACGCAGCGAGGATCATCGGAATCGAGCCCGCTGGCGTTTTGCACGATGGGGGCCACGCTTTGTTCGCCCTTGTCAAAAAGATCGCGGAAGTAGTGCGGGATCTCGGCATTGAAAACGCTACGACATGATTCAAACGAGGCCTGCGCGAGTTGCGGCCGCGCTTTGCTGCCGAAACCACCGGGCGTGGTGACGCCTTCACATGGCAGGCCGATGTTTTTCAAAATGGTGAGCGCATAACTCATGTAGTCCGCGATTTCGTCGGTGCTGCGCCCGTTGCACCAGTCCCAGTTTTCCATGAAGCGCGGGCTGATCTCAGGATACGGATGGCCCGTTTTCGTATCGATGATGCGTGTGTGCGTGACCATCTCGGGATGGATGTCCCAGTTTGGAGTGATGTGCTCGCGCACGAGCTTGATGCTGTCTTGCAGTTCACGCTGGCTCCAGCCGGGGATCTCGCGGTCAAGGCGGCCCACACAGGCAGGGAAGGGGACAATGCTGTATTTGCCCTTAACGCCATTCTCCGTGGCCCAATCGGCAAATTTACGCACGAAGCTGTCGGGAATCTCGTCCGGCCAACTCTGCCACGGATAATGGTCATACTTGCCCGGATTCACCGTGGCGAATTGTGGTATGGCGAACTTGTTCAAGTTCACCAAGCACGTCGAATCATCGATGATGATGCTCACCGGCACCCGACCACGTGGATTGAGCACCTTGACCGCAGCGTCCTGCCTGGGGCGGTCTCCCGGCACTTGACCGAGCAATTGGGAACCGAAGGCGAGTGCGGAGGCTTCGATGAAATGGCGGCGAGAGGCTTGGGGCGGCATGACCAGTAAACGTCCGAATCGCCCCAGTTTTCGACCTTGAATCCAATCTTAGCGCCGGTAAAGAACGCGTCCCGCGCTTGGCCGCTACTGGCGCACCAACTCATTAAACACCCCCTCATGAACAAAGCTCTCCTTTCTCAAGCCGCCAATGAAGCCCGTGGTCTCGCTATGGATGCTGTGCACAAATGCTCCTCCGGCCATCTTGGCCTGCCACTCGGTGCGGCGGAAGTTGGCGCGGTGCTTTTTGGTGAAAGCCTTCAGTGTGATCCCGCGGAGCCGAAATGGCTGAATCGTGACCGTTTCATCCTCAGCGCGGGTCACGGCTCGATGTTCATCTATTCCTGGCTGCACCTCAGTGGCTATGCCGTGAGCATTGATGACGTTTCCAAGTTCCGCGTGCTGCATTCCATCACGCCAGGGCACCCGGAGTTTCATGAAACACCGGGCGTGGAGTCCACCACCGGGCCACTGGGTCAGGGCGTGGGCAATGCGGTCGGCTATGCGCTTTCCGGCAAGATGGCCGCTGCGAAGTACAACACGGCTCAGCACACGATCATCGACAATCACATCATCGCTCTCGCTGGCGACGGCTGCCTCCAGGAAGGCGTGGCGCGTGAGGCGGTGTCTTTTGCGGCGCACAACGCACTCGACAATCTCATCCTGATTTACGATTCCAACGATGTGACGCTCGACGCGATGGCCAAGCTCACACAGAGCGAGGACGCACAGGCGATGTTCATTGCTGTGGGTTGGGATGCGGTGACGATCGATGGTCACGACCTCGACGCCATCGTCAAAGCGATCAGCGACGCCAAAAAGAACGACAACGGCAAGCCCAAGATCATCATCGCCAAGACGATCATCGGCAAAGGTATCCCTGAAGTCGCCGGCACGGCCAAGGGCCACGGCGAAGGCGGCGCGAAGTTCGTCGATGCCGCGAAAAAAGGCCTCGGCATCCCTGAAGGCACGCATTTCTACGTGAGCGATGAAGTGAAGGCTTACTTTGCCGATTTGAAGGCCAAGCGTGCCGCGATCCATGGTGAATGGAACAAGACCTACCTTGCCTGGAGTGCTGCGAATCCTGAATTGGCCAAACAACTCGACGCTGCACGCAATGGCAGCCTCAGCGCTGAAGATTTGCTCAAAGTGGTGCCGGAATATCCGTCTGAAGGCAAAGCCGCCACTCGCAACAGCGGTGGCGAGATTCTGAATCACATCGCCAAAGCCGTACCGCACCTCATCACGGGCAGCGCGGACCTTTTCGGCTCCACGAAGAACTACCTCACTGGTATGGGCGACTTCAGCGCCACGAATCGCACAGGTCGCAATATCTGGTTCGGCATTCGTGAGCATGCCATGGGCGCGATCTGCAATGGCATCGCTTACGACGGCCTGTTCCTCGCCAGCGGCGCGACCTTCCTCGTGTTCGCCGATTATTGCCGTCCGAGCATCCGCCTCGCCGCACTCGCGAAGCTGCCTGTGACTTACATCTTCACGCATGACAGCGTTGGAGTCGGTGAAGACGGCCCAACGCATCAGCCGGTGGAAACCGTCAGCGGTCTGCGGGTCATTCCAAATCTCGACGTCATTCGCCCTGGTGATGCTGAAGAAGCCGCCGCCGCCTTCGCGGCTGCCTTCAGCCGCCAAGATGGCCCCACATTGCTCGCTTTGAGCCGCCAGGACCTTCCGCATCAAGGTGGTGTCAGCGCCGCCACTCGCCGCGCAGGTACACTCAAAGGTGGTTACATCCTCGTGAAGGAAACAGCGGCGCTTGAAGCCATCGTCATCGCCACCGGCTCTGAAGTGCAACACGCCGTCGAAGGCGCGAAGGGCAAGCCCGGCGTGCGCGTTGTGAGCCTGCCATGCTTCGAGCGCTTCGATCGCCAGGATGCCGCTTATCGTGAGTCCGTGCTACCAACCAGCTGCACGAAGCGCATCGCGATCGAAGCCGGTGTCTCCGGCCTCTGGTGGAAATACGTCGGTACGCAAGGCCAAATCATCGCCATCGACCGCTTCGGCATCAGCGCACCGGGTAACACCGTGTTTAAAGAGCTGGGCATCACGGCTGATGCTGTGGCGAAGGCGCTGGCATGAGCTGAATTCGATACATCAACTAGTTTAGCAACAGGAGGCTGCTCAACAGCCTCCTGTTTGTTTTGCAGCGTTGAGGACTATTGCGCCTTGTCCTTCTTCTTGCCCTTCTTTTTCTTGCCAGGTTTTTTGCCATCGCCGCCGTCGGTTTTGCCAGCGGCGGGATTGAGATCGGCGAGGGCGGCGGTGAGGCGGGCACGGGCGGCTTTGCTGGCCTCGGTGTCTTCAGCGGCGGCGACGGGTTTTTCGACGAAGGGTGCGTCGCTCATGTCGAAGAGCTCGCTGGCTTCGTTCATCTTCCAACCTTGCTCACGCACGAACCAATGCGCGCCGAGCTGCACGTAGGCCCACTCGCGCGGCGTGCCTTTTTCACCGCGTAGTTGTGGGGCGAGGCTGATGCCGTCGATCTTCACACCTTCAGGCAATTTGCCGCCGGCGAGTTCGACGAAGGTGGGAAGCTGATCGGCAATACTGACGATGTCCGTGCTCACTTTGCCCGCAGGCGTCACACCGGGCCAACTGGCGATGTAGGGCACACGCGAGCCGCCTTCGAGCATGCTAGCTTTTTTGCCATTGATCATTCGTCCACCGACGGTGTTCGGATAACTGAGCGCGGTGCCGTTGTCGGCGGAGAAGATGATGAGTGTCTTCTCACGCAGCCCGAGCTTTTCCACCTCCGCGACGATGCCGCCGACTTGCTTGTCCATGTAGGCGATCTTGTCCTCGTAAAGGTCGCTGCCTTCCTTTGTGTCTGGCGTGCGGAGGATGGGGCCGTGGACGAGGTGCATGGCGTAGTAGAGGAAGAAGGGCTTCTCCTTGTTTCGCGTGATGAAGTCGATGCTGTAAGCCTGGATGATGTCCGGGTTATAGACTTCTTTGCCCGCGTTAATCTGCTCGCCGTTCTTCTCATACGTGTCCTTCCAATACCAGCCGCCCGCTGTCGGATCGGTGACGTACTCATCGAAACCCCAATCACGCGGCGTCTCGCCGACCTGCCGCCATTTACCCGCCTGAGCCGTGGCGTAGCCGCTTTGCTTCAAAAGCTTTGCCATTGGCACTTCGTCGGCAGATTTGGCCCCAGGGCCGCCATTTCGCCACGAACTATTCGTGATGCCACCCGTGCGGAAGGCGTAGCGCCCTGTCATGAGCAAGCAACGTGATGGCCCACACAGCGGTGCTGCGTAACACGTCGTGAAGCGCGTGCCGGAGGCTGCGAGCCTATCAATGTTCGGCGTCTTGTGCTTGTCCGCACCGTAGCAGCTCACGCCCTCGATGCCGAGGTCGTCGGCGTAGATGAGGATGATGTTCGGCTGCGCCGCAGCCTGGAGCATGGGACATGGAGCCAGGAACATAGCCGCGAGGAAGAGGATGCGTTTCATGGCCGCGTGAAACGCGGGCAACGGGCAGTTATATCAGCGTTGCAGGCAGATCATTGACTCGTAGCTCGCACTGCATCATCGTCCCGCATGCCAACGACCTTCGATCAAGCCCAGTCCATGGTGGCGGCGCTGCCGCGCCAGGATCGTGCGCGGCTGTTTGTCTGGATGGCCGCCGACATCACGGACCAACTACCGGGCATCGAGTTTGACCCTCGCGTCTGCGGCGGCTCGGCACGGATTGCGGGTACGCGGATTCCGGTGTGGTCGCTGGAGTCATGGCGCAGGTTGGGAGCGGACGACGCGGAAATTCTGCATAACTATCCCTCGCTCCAGTCCTCCGATCTGGTCAACGCCTGGCACTATGTGGCGCGTCATTCGCAGGAGATTGACCGCGAGATTCGAGAAAACGAGGTCACCGACTGAAATGGCCCGTCTCTACGCCAACGAGAACTTCCCCGTCGAAGTCGTCGAGCACCTCCGCGTTCTGGGTCATGATGTGCTCACCACGCATGATGTGGGAAAGTCGAACCAGTCCATTGAGGACGACGCCGTGCTGCGTTTCGCCATCGAAACAGGCCGCTGCGTCATCACCATCAATCGCAAAGACTTCATGCGGCTGCATCGCGTCGTCACTGACCATGCGGGCATCATCGTCTGCACGGAGAACCGTGATTATGCGGCGTTCGCGGACAGAATTGACGAAGCAATTCGTCGGTCAGGAGAGCTGGCTCATCAGCTCATTCGTGTCGTGCGTGGAAATCCAGTGTGAGTGCCTGCGAAGGTTCGCTTCAACCATGGGCATGAAAAAAGCCGCGCAGGTCTCACCGCGCGGCTTTGGTGAAAGTAGCTTTGTTGCTGCGCAAAAAAGATCCGGAGGCCAGTTGTGCTGCAACTGGGCTACTTTGCCAGTTTCAGCATCGCGGCTTCTTCGTTGAGCAAAAGACTCATCGGCAGCTTCTCCGCCAGTTGCCAGGCACGTGCTGGCTCTCCAGCTTTTGCCAGCAGGCCGGCGATCACGGCGCGTTCGCCGACGGTCCAGGTGGTGGCGTTTTCCAGCCCTGCCAGCTCGCGGCGCAGCAGGTCTTGGTGCTCCAAGTGGCGGAAGATCATGGCTTTGAGCAAGCGCTGATGTGCCTGAGCAGCGGCATCCGTCGCGGCAGCAGCGTCTTGCCTTTTCAGACGGTTCAAAATGATTTCCAACGCCTCACCGTAGAGAATATCGAGGTAGTCGGCGCGGTAGGCGTGGTCGAGTTGGCCGGGCGTTTGCTCGGCCAGGGCGCGAGCGGTGCGGCGTAGGGCGGCGGTGTCGCGGGTTTGGGTGTGAGCGGAGATGGCTTTTTCCAGTAGCGTGATCTTATCGCCGGGCAGGAGGGGCTTGGTGGCGAGTTCTTCATAACAAGCTGCGGCAAAGGCGGTCTGGCGGAGGTTCAGGGCCACATCGGCCACGCGGAGCGCCCCGGCAAGGTTTCGGCCGTTTTGAGTAACTTCGTAGGCGAGCTGGAGGTGCTCCAGAACTAGGGGACTATCCGGGGTCAGCGCAGCGGTGGCATTGGCTTCCCAGAGATTGAGCGAGAGCCTGCCGAGAAGACCCGCAGCCTTCGTTTCGAGCTTCTGGCGCACGCCTTGCCAGTCGTTGGCTTTGGCGAGGATTTCCAATTGCAGGCTCGCATAGTCGGCGGGGCGCTCGGCGGCCAAAACGCGTCCGTGATCGCGGAGAAAGGCCTGCATGGCCTGCGGAGCCTGCTGTTTGGCGAGGAACAAAACATGATGCACCTGCTGCAGGGCAGGCCATTCGGCGGCGAGTGCGGATTCAGCCTGGATGAGCGCTTCTTTGCGCTCGGGTGAGAGGCGAATGCCCTGCGCCAGCACGGCGTGACGCAGATCTTGGGAGGCGGAGGTTGGTTTCACGAGATCGAGCAGTTCTTGCGCTTCGCTCGTGGTGAGGTCGGGCTCGCGGCTGAGGAGAGTGAGGGCGAGGCGTTGGCTCGCTGAATCGCTACGGGCCGTTTGCCAGATGATTTGACGCGCCTGCGTGCGCTGCGCCGCATCCTTCGACACCGCCATTTCTAGCACCGCGCGGCGAAAGATGGCCTCGGGCGTGTTGGCGGCTGCTGGGCTGCTTTGCAGGCGTTCACCGGCCTCGGCGGTGCGGCCTTGGCGCAGCAGCAGGCTGGCCTCCAGCGCCACGGCCTCCCAGCTCTGGCGCTGGGCCTCGGGCAGCTCGTGGAGTGCTCTTTGTGCCGCAGGCAGGTTGCCACGGTTCAGTTGTGCCTCCACGCGCTTGAGCAGCATCTCCGGCGTCATGCCTCCCACGGCCTCCACCTGGGCTAGTGTGCGCAAAACCTCATCCGGGTGCGCATTCAGGCCCACCAGCACGAGAACCCAAGTGCGCAGCAGTTCCGGGTCGTCTGGCGTGATGGCAGCGGCTTTCTGCGCAGCCTCCAGCGCGGTCATGAAGTCCTGCTGCTCCAGCGCGGCTCGGGCTTCCGCTGAATGACTCCGGCTCTGCATCGCCGACCACCACTGCCGCAACGGCTGCGCGGCGAATACTGAGATGAACAGCGTGATGAGAACCAGAAAACCGAGCGCGATGAGGATGAAGCGCGTCCTGCGCTTCTGCGAGCGGGCCTGACGAGAGAGATCACGGAGGGTGGACATGGGGGATTTACTCTCTGAGCAGAGCCAGCGCCTCAATGCTCGGGTAGTGCCCGCACAGGGCGATGGCTTGGCGTTTCTGCAATCGCGGTCGTGTGTTGAAGCCGAGAATCCGGCAAGTCACCTCCCCCGTTTCGGTCAGCGGCTGGATACGATGTCCCTGGAGGCGGAAGTGCTCGGTCCACTTGCTCCGCCGTGGATGATAAAAGGGGATCAAAATTCCGGTCGTTCGCGTCACGGAGCCGAGATCACTGCCTTTCGCCATGTTGCAGTCGAGGCAGGCGAGAGCCAAATTGGCCAGTGTTGTGCGCCCGCCATGTTTCCTGCTTAGGATATGCTCGATTTGAAAGCTCAGCCAATCATCCCGCTCATGCAGCAGGCAATACTCACACAGTCCATCGGCACGCTCCCAAACCTGCCGACGTAGTGCCGCTGGAACATGCTGGCTCATGCCGACACAGCGGCCAGCCGGGCACCAGCCTTCACCAGTGACATGATTTGGTTGAGCATCTGGTACTGCTCGAGTTCCGTTTTTTCCGCCTTGCTGATTTCACCCTCTTTGAGCTTCTGGACCAGTGACCCGACACGCTGAGAGGTGGACTTCGAGGCGTGCATTGAGGCCAGCTTCTTGGGGTCAATGACCTTGGACAGAGTGAGCGCGGCGTCTTCGAGAATTTTCATGCGCCGAGAGTAGCGGGCCGGTGCCGCCAATTCAAGATGGGAGTCAGTATTTTGGTAGCCGCCAGCGGGTGGCGGCTACTTTCCTCTCGCTTCGCGCGGCCCACCCCAAAAAAGCCAGCCGCGCCTTTCGCTCACGCTACTCACCACGGCTGGCCCGTTGGTTCTTCGCCTGCCGTCACGGGTGACGGCACGCTGGAGAGACGGGTAGTCTCTGTCCTGGCGCTGTCGTGGCGGGAGTGCTCCCGCCATGAATCGGGCCGATCCTCCAGATGGGTTGCCCCATCCTTGCACAGAGGCTTGCGAGACGGAACCCGATGTTGTTGTTCTCGTTCGTGGGCGTGTTGCTGTTGCGGTTCGAGGCGCGCAGGTTGTTCTCGGTGTTGTTCCAGGAGCCCCCGCGCACACCACGATCGTTGTTATCCCATTTCCCCATGCGGGCCATCATCCCAGCAAGATGTCCGCACGCAAGCGGTGACTGTGCGCGTGGGCGGCATGAGCGATCCACGAGCGCACCTGCTGCCTCACCTCCGGCCAGTCCATCCGCCCGCGCTTCGCCTCATGCCGCATCTGGCGGTAGCGCAGGGTAAAGCGCCGCACGTTGGCTTTGCGCAGGCGGATGCGGCCATCGGCAAAGACGATGAAGCCGGTGAAGTCCACCCCGCAGCGGGTCGGCCCCAGGTGGTATTTGTCAGGGTGGATGGTGAGCCGCAGCTCTTGCAGCTTCTCACGCACGGCGCGGCCCTGGGCGCGGAGCGTGGCGCGGAGCGTGGCGCGGTCGTGGCCGAAGAGGATAAAATCATCCACATACCGCACATAGCCCTTCACACGCAGCTCATGCTTCACGAAGTGATCGAATTCGTTCAGATACACATTGGCCAGGAATTGGCTCGTCAGGTTACCGATGGGCAGGCCGTAGCGTTCCTCCTGCATGTCAAACAACCCGCCGCCCTCCGGCCACAAGCGGCGCACGCTGTCCGTGTGGGAGCCGAGAACTTCCGCCACGACCGCCAGCACCCGTGCATCGCCGATCACGCGGCTCACCTGCTTCATGAGGATCCCCTGGTGGATGGAGGGGAAGTATTTCTTCACATCACACTTCAGCGCATACGGGAAGCGCTGGGCAAACTCCGCCGCACGCCTCATGCCTGCATGCGTGCCCTTCCCTGGGCGGCAGGCAAAGGAGTCCTCGATGAAGCGCGGCTCAAACAGCGGCTCCAGCACCCGCACCAGGGCGTGATGCACCACACGGTCACGGAAGCAGGCCGCGGCCACTCGGCGCAGCTTTGGCTCATGAATCATGAAATAGTGGTAGGGACCGTGCCGGTAGCTGCCGGAGTGCAGTTCCTCATGCAGGGCGAAGACTTCTTTCTCCATGCCGATGAGGTAGCGGGCCGCCGCTGGCTTCATCCGTTTCCCGCGCAAGGCGTCCTCGCTGGCCGCCAGCAGATTCTCCAGCGAGGCCATCTGCTCAAAGAGATGCTTATGCCGCTTCATGCGCTGGGTGGGGGTGCTCCCGCCTCAGCCACACTGCGGCTGCGCAGCCAGCCGCCGCACATGCGGCCACACTCCACTAGCAGGCCGATTGCGTGGAGATACTGCCGCTGGGTCAGCAGCTTCCGCTCATGGCTCATGCGCAGCAGCCAGCGCAGCACCTCCATTTTCCGGTTGGCCGTGTTCAGCAGGGTGGTCTTTTCCCGTGTGTAGGCGGCCTCCACCAGCAGTTCCATCACATCCACCATGTGATTGGCCAGCCGCTGGCCGAAGATGAAGCGCTGGCTCTTCGGGAATGCTTCTACCCGGTCCAGCACCCAGCCGGTGAGGTCATGCCACTTCACCAGCAAGATAGGCGGTTCCTTGGGTGACGATGGCATCAGGGCAAGGCGGAGGTCAGCTTTTCAAAAAAATTTCCGAGCGCCTGCGGCGCTGTTTATTCCAGCAGTCGTTTCCGCTTTTCCCACCCCTCGCTGATTCGAAAGAAAAGGGTCAAAGATTCAAAGCGCAGAGGGCAGCCGACGACGCCTCAGGAGCAAAGCACCCGCTCCGGCTAAAGTGAGCATCATGCGCGAAGGTTCGGGGACAGAAGAGCTTGCGAGACGGAACCCGATGCTGAGGTTCTCGAGCGTGGGCGAGAGCTGTAGCGGAACGAGGCGCGCAGGAAGTTCTCGGAGAAGAGCCAGGAGCCCCCGCGCACACCACGAGCGTTGCTGATGATCGCCTCGTTCCACTCCCGCACATTCCCGCCCAGATCATAGGCACCGTAGTAGCTGTCGCTCGTGGCGCCCGCGCTGCCCACCGTGGTCACATTGCCAGTCTGACCGTTCCAGATCGCGCCGCTGTTGTAGTTCGCCAGGTTCGCTGCGTCGTTGGTGATGTTTCCATTGGCATCCACGGTGCCCACGGTGGGGATGGTATTGCTCTGCGTGGCGTAGAGCCAGTAGTTGTCCGTGTCCCCGCCTGCGGCGGTGGGCTGGTAGTAGGCGGCTTTATACCACTCATCCTCCGTCGGCAGCCACACATTGGCGCTGCCGCTGTGGACGACCGTGTCGGCGGAGATGGTCATGTCATACGCCCCGCTCTCCGTGGTGGCGGCTCCCTGGCCGTTGTTGATCCAGTTGGTGAAGCGCATCGCATCCGCGATGCTCACGAAGTTCACTGGCTTGTCTCCCATGTTTGCTTTCACGGCATAGCTGAAGCTGCCACTGCTGCCACTCTGGGTGATGCCGCCACGGCCATCGCTGCCCATGCTGGCATTGAAGAGGCCGTTTGGATTACTCGCCGCTGTATTATTGAGGAATTCCGCATAATGCGCATTCGTCACCTCATACTTGCCGATCTGGTAAGCATAAGCCACCGCGCCGTAAAGACCGCCCGTCGAGGGATCCGCCGCATTCCCAGTATCCCCCACGGTGACGTAGTCGATTGTGACAGCAGCTTGAACGCTGGCCGCAAGGGCCAGGCCAGTGAGGAGGGAGAGGTAGGAGCTTTTCATGTTGGTTCTCAAGTGAGTGCCAGCAGGTGAGTGCCAGCAGGTGCTGTGCCAGCAGGTGAGGTCTTCAACTGGAAAAATCCGAGGGGCGTGTGACAAAAGTAGCCATCACCGCTCCGTCTCGGTGGAGCGGGAAGCTGAATGGCTGGCAGGCTGAGAAGATCGTCCTTTGGCCTTTGCACGTCTCCTATGACTGCGGCAGCCGCTCGCTCGTCACGCGGGGCGACGACGGCTACTGTGTCATGGTTGTAAAAAGCCGCGCAGGTTTCCCCGCGCGGCTTGGTGATTGGTTTGATCCAGTTGCGGCGCAACTGGGCTACTTTATTTCGCAGCCTTCTTGAGCGCCTCAGCCTTATTGGTGATTTCCCAGGTGATGTCTGGATCGTCGATCTTGCCGAAGTGACCGTAGTTGGTGGTCTTCGAGTAGATCGGGCGGAGGAGGTTGAGCTGCTTGACGATGTCAGCGGGCTTGAAGGAGAAGACCTTCAAGACGGCGTCGAGGATTTTGCCGTCGTCGATGGTGCCTGTGCCGAAGGTGTCGATGTGAACGCTCACTGGCAGCGGGTGACCGATGGCGTAGGCGAACTGCACTTCGCACTTCGAGGCGAGGCCGGATGCGACGACGTTTTTGGCGACCCAGCGGCCCATGTATGCGGCGCTGCGGTCCACTTTGGATGGGTCTTTGCCGGAGAAGGCACCACCACCGTGACGGCCCATGCCGCCGTAGCTATCGACGATGATTTTACGACCGGTGAGGCCGCTGTCGCCCTGAGGACCGCCGACGACGAACTTGCCAGTCGGATTGATGAGATACTCGGTGTCCTTGGTGAGCATGTTCTTCGGCAGCACCTTCTTGATGACCTGCTCGATGCAGAACTTCTCGATCTCAGCGTGGCTCACATCTGCAGCGTGCTGTGTGGATATGACGACGTTCACGATGCGTGTTGGCTTGCCATCGACGTATTCGACGGAGACTTGGGACTTTGCATCAGGACGCAGCCACTTGGCGAGCTTGCCAGCTTTGCGGATGCGGGTCAGCTCACGGCCGAGGCGGTGGGCGAACATGATCGGCGCGGGCATGAGCTCCGGCGTTTCATCACAAGCATAACCAAACATGATGCCCTGATCGCCAGCGCCTTGTTCACCGTGCTTTTTGCCTTCGGCTTCTGCGGCATCGACCCCTTGAGCGATGTCGGGGCTCTGGATGGTGAGGTAGTTGTTGATGAAGATTTGGTCGGCGTGGAAGACGTCGTCCACGTTGGTGTAGCCGATGCCACGGACGGCATTGCGGATGACTTGGCCGACGTTGATGACCTCATCAATAGGCTTGGTGGTTCCATTCTTTTTGTTCTGAAGTTTCGGGATGGTTATCTCACCACCGACGACGACGACGTTGCTCTTCACGAAGGTTTCGCAGGCGACGCGGCTTTTGAGGTCGATCTTGAGGCAGGCGTCGAGGATGGCGTCAGAAATGGTATCGGCAACTTTGTCAGGATGGCCTTCGCCGACGGACTCGGACGAGAAGATATAAGAGCGGGACATAGAGGTGGTCGTTTGGGTTATATGGACGAATCATGATTTGATGATGCGTCATGGAGGCGGGAGAGTATTCCCCAAAGCGGGGGCGTCAATGTGGAATTCGGGGTGACGGGTCGTTCAAAGGGCGACACGATGGCCGTCATGAGAGTGCTCGTTCCCTTTTTACTCTGTCTGTCCTGCGTGGAAGCAGCAGAACCCGTTTTTGCCCCCAAATCCCTCACTTATGTCCTGCAGGCAGATCGTCTGGCTGCCAATCGTGAAATGGCAGTGCAAAAGCTGGCGACCTGTGATCGCGATCTCGTCGTGATAGACGCCGCCTTTGAGGCTGGTGGCGATTGGACACCTGCGGAGATCGAAACCATCCGCCGTGGCAAAGCGGGTCGCCGAGTCGTCGCCTATGTGTCAATCGGCGAGGCCGAGGATTATCGCCCTTATTGGCAAAAAAGCTGGGATGCTGACAAAGACGGTAAACCCGATGATGCTGCGCCCAAATTCCTCGACACTGAAAACCCCGATTGGAAGGGCAACTACCGCGTGCGCTTCTGGCAGCCCGAGTGGCAGCAGATCATGCTCCCCGTCGTGGACAAGGTCGTGAAGCAGGGCTTTGACGGCATCTACCTCGATATCGTGGATGCCTTTGAGTTTTACGAATACGATGAAGCGACGAAGGACTGGCTCGATGACCGCCCCAATCCTGCCACTGGCCAAACTTATCGTCGTGATATGATCGCGTGGGTCACGGCCATCGCGAAACGGGCAAGAGACAAGCGCCCTAGTTTCCTCGTCATCCCGCAAAACGCATCGCAACTGCTGGAGCACGCTGATTACCGCGAACTCATCAGCGCCATCGGCATCGAGGATCTTTTTGTTGCTGGCAAGAAGCTGAAAACCGAGAAGCAATCACGCTACGTCATCAGCTTCCTCGAAAAGCTCAAATCGAACGGCAAGCCGGTGCTGGTGATCGATTATCCCAAGTCCGAAACCACTCATGCGGGCGCGTTCGAACTGGCGGCGAAGCATGGCTTCACGCTTTTGCTCACGGATCGTGAACTGACCACGCTCGGTGAATCCAAATGACCCTGCGCTGCTTGTTTCTGCTGCTGCGGTGGTCTTTGAAAAGCCCCGTTGGAATGGCAGGGAGGACTGCCGTGAAATTCCCCTCGCCAGCCGAAAAATAGCCGCTAGGATGCGCGCCCCTTTCCCCCCAACCATGTCAGAACCGAAGAACATCCTCCGCCTAGGACTGCCCAAAGGCAGCCTGCAGGAGCCGACGCTTGAATTGTTCAAGCGTGCGGGGTTCAACATCGTCATTTCCTCCCGTTCCTACCGCCCTGCCGTGGACGATGATGAGTTGGAACTACGTCTGCTGCGTGCACAGGAGATCGGGCGCTATGTCGATCATGGCTTCCTGGACTGCGGCATCACTGGGCGCGACTGGATCGTGGAAAACGGAGCAGATGTCGAAGTCATCACCGACTTGCGCTACAGCAAGGCTACCTCCTGGCCCACCCGCTGGGTGCTGGTGGTGCCGAATGATTCGCCCGTGCAGAGCGTCAAGGACCTGCAGGGCAAACGCATCGCCACAGAGGCGGTCGAGATGACGAAAAAATATCTCGCCAAGCACGGGGTGCAGGCTGAGGTCGAATTTAGTTGGGGTGCCACTGAAGTGAAGGTGCCGGAAATGGTCGATGCCATTGTGGACATCACTGAGACCGGTTCCTCCCTGCGCGCAAACAAGCTGCGCATCGTGGACACCCTGATGGAAAGCTACCCTCAATTTGTCTCCAGCAAACCTGCCGCCCGTGATGAATGGAAGCGGCAGAAGATGGAGACACTCGTGCTGCTGCTCAAAGGTGCGCTCGAGGCCCGCCACAAGGTCGGTCTCAAGATGAACGTGCCGGCCAAGCAGTTGCAGGAAGTGGTCGCGTGTCTGCCCTCGCAGCGCTCGCCCACGATTTCACAGCTTGCCAGCCAGGAATGGGTGGCAGTGGAAACGGTCATTGACGAAGCCACCGTGCGGGTAATCATCCCGCGGCTGAAGTCACTGGGCGCCGAGGGAATTGTGGAATACCCACTGAATAAAGTCGTCCACTAGATCAAAGCAACACACAGGAGAACACGAACATGGGATCGCTCAAAAAGCGGAGAAAAACGAAGATCAACAAGCACAAGCGCAAGAAGCGCATGCGTGCGAACCGTCACAAGAAGCGTTTGCGCTACAAGTCGTAACCGCTAGCCTCACCGGCATGGCTTTTCTCCACAGGGCGAATCGATGGTATCGAAACGCTGGAAGTATTGTCATGCACGGGTGTCGCTGGACGAGCAGGGCTTTTCGGCTCTGCCAGATGATCTGCATGGCGGCGCTTCTCAGCGCCGCTGTTTCGCCACAAGCCGCCGCACCGGCGGACTTGTCACTAGGTGTTAAGGCACCGGAGAAGTCGGATTTGCAGCTTACGCCAGGCGGTTTGGTCAATGCGGACGTCTTGGCGCATTACAGCGCAGCGTTGCAGTTCGAGTCGTCCGGCAAACTGCGGCAGGCGCTGGAGCATTACCTGGCCGTTTTTAAAGCCGACCCGACCAACGCGGGACTGGCTGAGCACACGGCTGGAATCGCCATGCAGTTCCAAGGGCGCGATGCTGCCGTGAAAATTCTGGAAGAAGCCGTGCGCGCCAACCCACGCTCACCCGCGCCACTCTTGAATCTGGCCCGTTTTGCCAGCACCTATCCGCCTGAGGACCTGTTTGAGAAAGACGAAACTGCCCTCAAGGCTGTGACCGAAGCGATGGAGAAATTTCCGGCGCATGCTGAGGTCTATGAGGCGGCGGTGATGCTTCATCTCATCCAAAACCAGCGTGACAAGGCTATCGCTGTCATGGAAGTGGCCGCGCAGCAGGAAAGTCGTGATCCGCAGTTTTGGTTGTCTGCAGGCCGCACCGCCGAGCGCGTCTGGCCACTGGGGCAGGCAGAATTCAGTGTCGAATACCGTCAGCGTGTCGCGCCATTCTTTGAAAATGCCCTCAAGCATGTCACCAAGGCCAACGCTGAGCAGATCACCCTCGAAGTCGCCCAGCATTATCTGCTAACGAATAATGCGGAACGCGCGCGGCAGTTGTGCGAGAAACTGTCAGCGGAGTACCACAGCCTGGAGGCGCGCAAGCTGCTTTACCGTCTGTACGGAGCCGCAGATCAAAAGGACAAGGCACTTGCCACGCTGGAAGAAATTGTTCATCAAGCTCCAGAGGATGCCGATCAGCGACGCCTGCTCGCTAGCGAGTATGACAAACTCAAGCAGCCTGAAAAAGCCATCCCGCATCTTCAAGCAGCGATTCAATACGGTGGCGGCGAGATCAACGACTACCTGAAACTGGTCTCGCTCCTCGCCGAGACCAAGCAATACGACAACATGGTGCGTATCAGCCAGCGTAGTGTGAAGCTCTTTCCCGATCAACCCTTCGCACATTACCAGCTCGCCATTGCACACCTCTCCCGCGAGGAGTGGGAGTCTTCAGCGAAGCAATTTGCCGAAACAGAGCAGCTAGCTGGCTCCACCCAGACAGAACTGCTCAGCTATCGGTTCTATTATCAATATGGCATCACGCTCGAGAAGCTGGCGCGTTATGAGGATGCGGCACGCATGCTGGAGAAGTCCATCACGCTCACTCCGCGTGAAGAAGCGAAGACGGCGGCGAACACACTGAACTTCCTCGGCTACATGTGGCTCGACCAAGGGCTACATCTCGACAAGGCCGGCGAATTCATCACCAAGGCCAATGAGTTGGCACCCGATCAACCCGCATACATCGATAGCCTCGGCTGGTTTCACTACAAAAAAGGCAACTACCCCGGCGCGCTCAAAGAATTGCAGCGTGCCGAGGCCTTGCTGCAGCCAATTGCCCCTGAAGATGCCGAAATCCTCGAACACATTGGTCTCACGCATCAAGCGCTCGGCGACAAGGCGAAGGCGCTCGACTACCTCGAACGTGCCAATGGCCTCAAAACGCCCGAACAGAAAGCACGGAAGCGCATCGAAGACGCGCTGAAAAAACTCAAAGGCGGCAAGGCTGACACGGAGAAGAAGTAGCTCGGTCTAAGGGAACGCGGACCCTCATGTCCGCAGGTTCATTCCTCACACTTCCACCAGCCGTTCATCGGAGTCGATGAACATCCAGCACAGCGCGGCGATCAAATACGTTGCTGCTGCGACATAGAAGACCTTGTCCCAGCTTTGGTGTGTCAGATTCATCAGCCATGGCACCGCGACGCCCCCGAGCGCACCGCCGAGATTGCCGATCATATTCATGCTGCCGGAGACCGATCCTGCGAGCTTGCCACCCACCTCCATGCAGGCACCCCAGGCACCCGGCATGGACAAATCATTGAAGAAACCTGAGAAGCCCAGCGCCAGCATCGCATACGTGGGATTGTTCAGGGTGGTGGCGAGGAGAATCATCCCGCCGGCGGCCAGCATGCCCAGCACTCCGATCGTGCGCCGTGCCCGGCTCAAACTGGCTGACTTTGCCGACATGCGCCGCGCCACGATGCCACCGATGAAGCAGCCGATGCCGCCCAGAAACAGTGGCAGACCATTCAAGATCGAAGTCCAAGTGTCCTGCATGTTCATCTTCAGTTCCAGCTCCATGTACTTCGGCAGCCAGGTGATGTAGAAGTACCACACGTAGCTGATACAGAAGTAGTACACCCACAGCAGCAGCACGGACTTGGTCGTGAACAGCCGCATCCATGGGATCGACGCGTGCCCGCCGCTCAGATTTTTCTGGGCTTCTTCCAGCAACTCACATTCCGCCGCATTCACTCCTTTGTGATCCTTCGGATTGTCCCGAAACCACAGGTAAAAACTCACCGCCCAGACCACGCCAAGTCCGGCAAAGAGCACGAACGTATTCCGCCAGCTCACAAAGCCCAGCACCCACACCACCAGCAACGGCGTGAAGGCCCCTCCCCAGCGTGCCGCCATCCAGGTGATGCCTTGGGCTACACCATGCTCACGCTGCGGCAGCCACACGCTGAACATTTTCGCGATGTTCGGAAAACCGCCCGCCTCGCCCGCTCCGAATAGAAACCGACACACAATCATCGACATCAGATTCCACGCATAGCCCGTCGCCGCCGTGAACACGCTCCAGAACATCACGATACGTAGCAGCACCCGCCGTGGCCCCCATTTGTCCCCCAGCCAGCCACCCGGAATCTCGAATAGTGCATACGCCAGCGTGAACGCCGAGAACACATAGCCCATCTGCGTGTCATCAAATCCGAGATCGGTTTGAATGAATGGCCTCGCCTTCGAAATGCACACCCGGTCGATGTAATGAATGATGCCGAGCATCACGGCGAAAACGATCACGCCATAACGTGTGCGGGTGGGTCGGAGGTTGGATTCCATGAGGTAAATGAGCATGCTGGCACGGTTCGCGGACAGACGTCAATCATCCTCTGCACTTGCCGGCCGCAAAATCATCAGCTATCCCTCGGCCCTATGTCCGCCATCCCTGCTGAATTCCCCGGAGTCACCGCCGTCGCCAAGGCCAATGTCTATTTCGACGGCAAAGTCGTCAGTCACAGCATCTTGTTTCCTGATGGCAGCAAGAAGACGCTCGGCCTCATCTATCCTGGCGATTTTCACTTCGGCACCGCCAAGGCGGAGCGCATGGAGATGGTCGCCGGCGACTGCGTGGTGAAACTGGACGGCAGCGAGACCAAAACGACCTACACTGGCGGACAATTCTTCGACGTCGCGGCGAACAGCGGCTTCGACATCGCCGTCAGCGGCGGTATCTGCGAGTACATCTGTTCGTTCTTGGACTAAGCCTTAGCCTGCAGCTTCGGTTTTCTGCCCCGCCAGTTTCGCGGCACGTTCGGCGAGTTCGATGTGGAACTGTTCGGGCGTGGGCGATTCACCGGTAGTGCGAGTTCTCGCGAACCAGTCGGCGAAGATCTCGCCGTCTTTACGCTCGGCTTTGAAGGCTTCGAGGAAGGTGCGTACCTTGGCGGGCACGTCTTCGCCGAGCACGGTCTTGAATTCGAGACCGGCGAGGCGGTTGCCACGAATGCTGCCGCCGACGAACATGGCGTACTTGTTTGGCGAACGGCCCACGAAGCCGAAGTCGGCGTTGTAGGGACGACCGCAGCCGTTGGGGCAGCCAGTCATGCGGAAGAGGATGGGTTCATCGGCGAGACCGAGTTCGCGCAGGCTTTCGTCGATCTTGTCCATGAAGCCTGGAAGAACGCGTTCGGACTCACTGAGAGCCAAACCGCAGGTGGGCAGGGCGACGCAAGCATGTGCGACCTTGCGGGCACGAGTCATGCCATCGCTGTGCACCACGCCATGCTTGGCGAGGATGGCATCGACGCTGGCTTTGTCAGCAGGATCGATGTCGGCGAGGATGAGATTGGTGTTCGGCGTGACGATGATCGGGCAGTTGATATTCTTTGCGATCTCACGGAAGCAACTGCGATACTGTGGTTTGCCCTCGGCATCGGCGACACGGCCCATGCTGATGTGAACACCGCAGTAAAATTTGCCGTCGCCCTGCTCATGCCAGCCGAGAGTGTCCTCGACGCTGTCGAAGTGGAGTTCTTTAGCGGGGAAGGTTTCGATGTCCGGCAGGCGGCGCTGGACCTCGGCGCGGAAGGCGTCGATGCCCATGGTCTGCACGGTATATTTCATGCGCGCGTTTTTGCGCTCGGTGCGGTTACCGTGATCGCGCTGCGTGGTGACGATGGCCTCGGTGGCATCGACGACGTTCGCACGCTTCACATAAAACAACGGCTGCGCCAGGAATGGGCGCGTGCTGAGTTGGCCGTGGCTCATGCCGAAACCACCGCCGACGGTGATGGTGTAGCCTTCGACCACGCCATTCACGACATGCGGCACGAAGCCGACATCCTGCGAGTAAAGATCGACGTCATTGCAGGGCTGGATGGCGACGGCCATCTTGAATTTGCGCGGGAGGTACACCTTGCCGTAGATCGGATCATCACCTTCAGGGGCTGCGGTGGCAGCACGCACCGCAGGGTTCACCTCGGGGTCTTTGATCCAATCGGGATCGATTTTTTCGCCATCGAGCCAGATGTCGGCATAGGCCTGGCTGCGCCAGAGGAAGCGCTGGCTGATTTCTTCCGTGAGTTTCTGCGTGTCGGCGTGGATGGCGTCTTTGAGAGGCGCCGCAGGCCCCATCGTGTTGCGCACGACGTCACCGCAGGCACCCATGGTGCTGAGACCGCTGTGGCAGACGTTATGAATGACTTCTTTGAGGCCGCCTTTGAGCACGCCATGGAGCTGGATGCCTTGGCGATTGGTCAGGCGCATGCTGCCCATCGCTTTCGAGCAGAGTTCGTCATGGATCAGCCACTGCACGGAGCTGATGCGGCCACCAGGCATCTTGCTGCGGATCATGAAGCTCCAGGCCTTATCGAGCTTGGCCTTGGTGCGTTCAGCACGCACGTCGCGGTCGTCCTGCTGGTAGGAACCGTGGTGTTTGAGCAGGATGTTGCTGTCCTCCGGGATGTTCGGGGTGCTGGTGTCAGCGAATTGCTCGGCAAGCTGGCCGCGGAGGCCGGCGGAGGCGAGTTTGATGTCTTCGACGGAGGCTTTGCTCATAGGGATGGGTTTTGGGGGCTTCCAGTGTCGGGCAGGATGACTTGAATGCAAGCACTGGAGCCAACGGGGTGCGTTCTCAAATTCATGGCAAGGCGTGCGTGACAAACCGGCCTGCAAGCGGTTACAATCCCACTTGGATGAGCAGACCCCGCAATCCCACACGCTCAACAGCGGCCGCCTTGCTGGCGCTGACGCTGCTGAGCAGTTGTGTGAAGAAAAGTGAGTATGATGCCCTGCAGATCGAAAATCAGGCTTTGCAGGCGCGGGTGGACCAGGTCAGCAGCCAATTGCAGCAGACGCAGGCAGATCTAGCCATCACTCAGTCACGTCTGATACAGTTCGCCGATGTTCAGACGCAGTTGCTGAAAACCCAGCAACAACTGCAGCAATCGCAGGACGCATTGAAGACGCTGCAAGCTGAGTTTGAAAAATTCCGCTCCCAGCGACGCAGCGCCATGGTGGGGAAGAAATTCCCCGTCCTCAGTCTCGATAGCGGCAAAGTCCTGCGCGAAGCAGAGATCACGGCCGTCAGTGCCCACGAAATTGCTTTTCGTCACGATGGCGGACTCGTCAAAGTCGCCATGGCCAATACCTCCGCCGATTTGCGCTGGGAAGCATGTTACGACCCGCTGGAAGCCAAGGAGGCCGCCCGCAACAAGATGCTGGCCGAAGCTCGGCTGCTCGATTCCCGACTGGCGCATGAAAAATCGAATCCCCTCCCCGCAGTCACCGCACCCACACCGCAAAGCGCTTCCAACATGCTGCTCGCCCAGCTTGCCGCGCAACGCACGCAGTTGAATGCCGACTTTCAGGCGCTCGCGGCGAAAAATACCGCCTTGTTGAAGAGCGCGGATTGGAATTCTGCGACGCCGGAGGCCAGTCCATTGCTGAATAGCGTTTCCGGTAGCCGTGCCGTGCTGGGGATTAGCCGGCTTCAGTCCCAGCGGGATGCGATTCTTCAGACCCTGCAGCAACTTCGCAGCGTCCCCCCCCGTGATACGCTGAGTACCGCAAAACCCGCAAAATAAGCTAGGCAAAACGCCTTTTTAATCGTTTCCTGCACCACCAGCCATGAGCCACCGCATCCTACTTGCCCTTCTCCTCACTGTCGGCACCGCCTCTGCCGTCGATTTCAAAGCCCAGATCGCCCCGATCTTCCGCAACAAATGCTTCGCCTGCCATAGCACGACGAAGAAGGTCAAAGGCAAGCTTGCCTTGGATGACGCCGAACTCCCCAAGCAGATCGGCCCCGGCAAAAATATCATTCCTGGTGAAGCCATGAAGAGCACGATGCTCGTCAACTGCACCCTGCCCAACGATGACGCCGATGTGATGCCTCCCGAAGGCAAAAACCGTCTAACCGACGCTGAAATCGATCTCATGAAGGCATGGATCACCGAAGGCGCTAGCCTCACCGGCGGCGGTGCCGCTCCTGCTCCGGCAGCTGCCGCCACACCTGCCGCTGCAGGTGGCCTGCTCAAATGGACCAGCAGCGATGGCAAAATCATCGAAGCCCAATTCATGGGTCTCGAAGGCGACGGTGTGCTGCTAAAAATGCCTGCCACCGGCGTCACCCACATCGTGCCGCTTGCGCGTCTTTCGCCAGAAAGTCAGGCGCAGGCAAAATCGGCGACGAAGTAATCTTCTCAGGCTCCATTCATGTATTCCGCCACCAAGACAGCTTGGTGGTGGATTTTTTATCCTAGCGCGAATACCGTTTCCGCCACGCGCTGACCGTTGGCTTGTAGCTCGACGCGATGATCACCCGGGTAATGTTTACGCGTGGTGAAATCGCGAACGACCTGAGTTTTGACGAGATCAAGCGACGCGTGCGCTGCTAGATCGAGTTCGGTCCACTTGAAGACCTTCTCGGCGCTGACGCCGCTGGCTTTGACGTAATGAATCACGTAGTCGATGGCGAGTCGCTGTGCACGATTGGAAGTGGATGCGATTACCGCCGTCAAAGTGAGGCCCTGGCCGAGGACAAGCTTTGAGGGCGCGGCATTCAAAGTGGCAGTGATCTCCGCTTTTTTGCCGAAGCCGAAAAGTTTCAGCGCACGCGGATGGCCGCGTTTGATGAGTGTGCGGCAGGCGTGCTTGGCGATCCAGCGGAGGTTCTCACTCTGAAGATCCCAAGCTTCAAGGCGCTGCAAAACGAACTCAGGATGATCTTTTGTGACGTCATTGAGATGATTCGCCACGGAACGCCGGACAAAGAGCGATTCATCGTCCTTCAAAGCTTCCAGAATGGCCACCGTGGGGGAAGGATCACGCACGAGGGCATTGAGGCGCATGCCCCACGGCAATCGCGGGCGCGATCCTTCACTGGCGAGACGTCGAACTTTGTCATTGGGATCGAGCGTCCATTGCTTCAGCTTTTTCAAGGCGCGCACTTGATCAGCGATTATGAAAGGCCGCACGGCGAATTCGGCGGAGCCGAAGACGGTAAAGAAGCGCAAGGCTTCAAGAGAGAAGTCGAATTCATCACGGCCATAAGTGGCGACAAAATCTCCCAGGAAGATGGTGACGAACTCGTGGCCGATCTTGGGTGCGAGTTTTTGCAGCACGCGGACTTTTTGCTGATACGTGCCAGGCAAGGCCGCATCCACCGCGACAGCGCATTGATGAACGCGTTCCAAGAGACTGCGAGCTTCGAGGTCGGTGAGAACGAGTTTTAGAAACGCCTTAACTTCAAACTTGGGTGCGATGGCAACCAACTCACGTGCGATGGAGCGGTATCGGGCTTCATCGAACCAGTCTTTGAGTTGCGGAGGATGGGATTCTTCAGCCATCGCCTTTGATTTACTTCAGCTTCGCAAACACCGCACGAATTTGCTCCACCGTGCCGAGAGCGAGCACGACTTCGTATTCAAACACGAGCCCAGGCTTCAGCGCGAAGGTTTGAATCGGCGCGATGTAGCTGCAATCACCCGAGTTGCCGTTGCGAACGCGATAACACGTGGCCTGGGTAGTCTGTGGCATGAATAGGCCAACGCCGCTGTCGTTCTTGTCCACCCAGGCGCACCATGGCTCACCGACTCGAATGTATTCATTCGCGGAGCCAGGCTGCATTCGCGTGAGTTGTTTCGCCGCGTCCACAAACACGAGCGTGTCGAATTTAGGCATCACAAAGAGCGCTGGCAGCTCCTGATGCCGCGCTTTGTGCTCCTCAGTGCCGATATAAGTCATTTTGAACTTCAGTCGCGCGAGTCCACCATCCAGCCGTAGCCATTCTTCCATGACACATTCAGGCGTGAAGGCACCAGTGGCCCAGTGGCGAGGTTTGGTTTTCGCGTAGAAGCTGTTGGCGTCGGATTTCGTTTCCAAGACTTCCGCAGGCTCGTTTTTCCAGCTTCCACCCTGCACTGGATTGTAGCGCCATGGCTTGCCGTTCCAGTCGCTGCCATCTTCGTTTCCATAATACGACTGCTGGACGTAACGCCCCACGTCGTAGGCATTCAGGACGTTATTTGATGAATGCGAAGGCGAGAACCAGCCAATGCACGCGCCAGCACTGAGATTCACACCGAGACGGACATGGCCGTTATCGAGGTAGGTCCATTGTTCGGCGGCTTGAGCCGTGGTGGCCAGCCGCAGAAGGACAAGCAGGAAACGTTTTGGTAACATGAGAGGGCAAATGAAGGCGAACGCTTGCAGCTTCGCGGCATCTCGCCAAATGCGCAAGGATGCCCGCAACGTCACGCCGACTCCACGCCTTCACTGAATCCGTCATCCGCGCGATGACGCGGCTCTCGAATCATCATGGCGCGATCAATCTCTCACAGGGTTTTCCCGACTTCAATCCGCCGGAGGAACTGCTCGCCGCGCTCGAACGCGCCACACGTGGCCCATTTCATCAATACGCCGTGACGTGGGGTGCACCGCGCTTCCGGCAGGCACTGGCGAAGAAGATCACGCATTTCTCCGGCACGCCCGTCGATCCGGATCAGAACCTCGTCGTCACCTGCGGCAGCACGGAGGCGATGATGTGCGCCCTGATGACCTGCTGCGAGCCGGGGGACAAAGTGATCGTCTTCTCGCCCTTCTACGAGAACTACGCCGCCGATGCGATCCTCTCCGGCGCGGAGCCGATCTACGTCCCGCTGCGTCCGCCGCAGTTCGGCTTTGATCCTGACGAACTCGCCCGCGCTTTTGCCCAAGGCGCGAAGGCCATCATCGTCTGCAATCCTTCCAATCCCACCGGTAAAGTCTTCACGCGCGCCGAATTACAGATGATCCTCGATCTGGCCGAAAAGCATGACGCTTTCGTCATCACCGACGAGCCCTACGAACACATCGTCTATGCGCCGCATGAGCACGTTTACATGCACTCGCTGCCCGGAGCCGCGGAGCGCGTGATCGTGTGCAATTCGCTCTCCAAAACCTATTCCATCACCGGCTGGCGACTCGGCTACGTGCAGGCCGCACCACACATCATCGCCCAGGCACGCAAGGTGCATGATTTCCTCACCGTCGGTGCCGCCGCTCCGCTGCAAGAGGCCGCCGTCGCCGGTCTGGAACTGCCAGACAGCTACTACCACGGCCTGCGCGAGCTCTACACCGCGAAGCGTGATGTCTTCCTCAACCACCTCCGCGCCACCGGCCTGCCCTTCACCGAACCCCACGGCGCCTACTACGTGCTCATGGACATCTCCTCGCTCGGATTCGCTACCGACACCGAAGCCGCCGAATGGTTCGTGCGCGAGATCGGCGTCGCCGGCGTCCCCGGCTCCAGCTTTTTCCGCGAACCCGAGCGCCGCTTCATCCGCTTCCATTTCGCAAAGCAGGTGGAGACGCTGAATGCGGCGGGGGAGAAGTTGGCGAGACTGAAACGTGGGCGATGAAGCCTTCACGGAATGAGTTTGACCGTGGTCGCCTCGGGGCGTGCGACGGGAGCGGATGGCGTGATTGATTCGGCATCTGCTGGTGGAATCTGTTTTAAAGCCTCGCTGGCGGCGTGTTGAATGAGAAGGTCGGTGGAGGTGGTGGCGAGGGAGGCTAGCAGCGCGGCGGACTCGGGGTTGCGTACGGCGGAGATTTGTTGAATGACGGCCTCACGTTCAGCGACGCGTGATTCTGGAAGCTGGCCGAGAGCCTCTACGAGGCTGGTCAGGGCGTCAGCAGTGCCGATTTTTGAAAGGCTGAGTGAAGCAGACTGACTGATCTCAGCTGCGGGTGATTGTGAGACCAGCTTTCCGAGCGTGGGAACGACCTGTGGATTGCGCAGGGAACTGAGGGCAGAGAGCACACCCTGACGCTGGCCTGCGACGGCTTCGTTTTCGGCATACAGCTCGGTGAGGAACTGCACGGTGTCGGCGTTGCCCATGCGGGCGATGGTGCGGTTGACGGCGCTGAGCACGGTGGGGTCGTTGGTGATGCTGAGGAAGGAAGTGGCGAGTTCGAGGGCGGCGGGCTGGCTGGTGGCGTCGAGCGCGGCCATCATGGCTCCACGCGTTGCGGGATCCTTTTCGGTGAGGACGGCGTTGGCGAAGGCTTGCATTGCCGCGTCGCTGACGATCTGCACGAGGGCGTCGCAAAGCATGGTTTTTTCCTCCACAGAGATCGCCTTGGCAAGCCGACGGATGATGTCGGCCACTCCATCCGGCCCGAGGGCCACGAAACGCCGCACTTGCTCAAGCCGTGAGGCGAGTGCTGGATCACCGGTGGATGCCATGGCCGTCTGAGGAGCGGCTGATGGCGTGGAGGATGCCACCGATGGCACGGGCTGCGTTGGACCATGTGTCTCTGGCGGCTGTTGGGAAACTGGCTTTTGAAGAGCGGCATCCTCGTCCGCCGAACGGAAAAGAAAAAGGAGGTAGAAAGCTGAAAACAATCCCGCCATGAGGCAGATTAATTTTATTCTGCGGCTCATGGCGGGAGAGCGTGATTATTGAGCTGATGTGCGTCGCTACTTTGGATCAACGAGCCAAGCTGAGAGTGTAAGCGCCAGTCGTTGATCTGTAATAGCCGACTACCTTCACATAGTAGGTTCCAGCGGGCAGCGTGGCCTTCATGCGGAAGTTCGGAATGCCTGCGCCGTCGTCATTGAACGCGAGCAGTGTGCCAGCGGCATTGTAGAGATAACCAACGACATCCGTGGTGCCGGCGGTGCTGAAGTTGACCGTGGTGGTTGCGGTAAGAGTGATGCTGAACATGTCCACGTCGCCGCCGTAGTTGAGGACGCCGCTGCGACTAGCGGGAAGACTGGCGACGACGCTGGCGGTGGCAAAGGTGTTGCCGTGGTCGTCCACTGGCACGGTGCCAGCGCCGGAGATGGCGAAGGTGTAGGGGTTTTCGTCACTGTCGTTGTTGGCGATGCTGACGTTCGCGGTGAAGGCACCAGTGGCTAGCGGGCGGAAGCGGATGGTGAAGGTGGTGGAGCGGCCTGCGGCAAGAGTGCTGACGGGCAGAGAGACGACACTGAAATGAGCAGCGCCTGTACCTGTGATATTCACGATGGGAGAGCCGCTGAGGCGCAGGTCACCAGTGCCAAGATTGCTCACGGTGAAGGTGTGGTCCACCGCAGTGCTAGTTACGTTGGTGGAGGTGTTGCTGCCAAAGTTGGTGCCGTCGCTGGCGGCCGGAGTGGTATCGCCGCTGACGATTTCCAGATTGCTGCCTGTGAGGCGGATTTCCGGTATGGGCTCTGGGGCGCTGCTTAGATTGAGCACATAGCTGCCGCTGCTGGCCTTGTTGTAGGTATGCACGCGGACGTAGTAGGTGCCGGGATTCAGGACGCTGACAATCTGGAAATTGCTACTGATGGTGTCGTCATTGAAGGCGAGCTGGGTTCCGGTGGAGTCAAGCAGGTAGCCGTAGGTGTCGATGCTGCTGGTGGTTTTGGCGGTGACCTGCAGGCGGCTGGTGAGCACGAACTTGAACCAGTCTTCGTCGCTGTTGTTCTCGATCACACCATTGGTGTTGCTAGGGACTGCGGCCAGTGTGGCGTGAGCTGCGTCATTCCCATGGTCATCTGTAGGCGTGGGTGTCGGCGTTGGGCTGGAGCCGATATCTGCATAAGCGCGGGCGGTGGAGGCGTCAGCGGATCCCGGAATGCCGGTGGCGGAGTTCGCATAGCCGAGGGCGGTGCCGTCAGCATTGGTGAGACGGAAATCAGAGATTGTGACCGGTGAAGAGGCGCGGTTGTCAGCGACATAGAGGTAATAGCGGTTACCACCGGAGGGAGTGGTGTCCGTGAGGTCGAAAACGAACGAACCGCTAACCGCTGTGGTGGTGCCGAGAAAGCCAAAGGCACCGCCCTGGTTCTTCAGCGCACCACTCTGCCACAAACTGCCGGGACTGGTGGAAGTCGTTGCGGAACGGCCGACTTGAACATTCATTTCATTGCGCTTGGCGGTATTGAGGGTGAATTGGCCGAGTACCGAGGGCGTGTAGGAGGCACGGGCAGTCACATAGTAGGCGGTGGCAGACCACCAGCCCGCTTCGCGGCTGGTATTGTCGGCTCCACTCACTGCGGAGACGGATTTGAGTGAATCATAGGATATCCAAGCGAAACCGCTTTCGCCCCAGCCGGTGCCCCATGAGTTAGCGATACGGAAGGCCCCCTTTTCACCAGCATCCACGATGCCGTTGAGGTTGAGGTCGGCCCAGAGGTTGTCGTTGTAGCCGACCACCGTCATCGCATGGCCGCTGGTAATGGATTTGACGAAGAAGCAGACCTGCTTGCCAGCGACAGCGTCGTCATCCGTGGTGGACGGGTCGTTGCCAGCGGGGCGGAACTGCCAGCCATAGATGTTGGTGGCATAGACACAGACGTAACCATTGTTGAGCAGCGCCTTGAGGTTGTTTACACCGGTGCTGGTATCCATGGCAGTGACCTGACCGCTTGTTTCAAAGCGATTGCTGATGGCGCGACGCCACACGGCCGGGTCGGTGCACCATTCAAGATAGTTGCTGTTGTAGGGGAAATCGGCCCAAGTGGCCCCGCCGTTTTTGAGCAGGATATCGAACGCGCTAGTGAACCACGAGCCGTTGTCCGCACCGCCGTTGATCATATTATAGCACCACTTAGGGGAGAGCTTGGTCGTGTTGTCGGCGTCGTTCTTGCTGTTGATTCCGCGAGCGAGCCCCATCATGTGTGTGCCCATGTAATAGGTGCTAGCCCAGCAAGTGCAGGAACCGATGTTACCCTGGCTGCGGATTGGAGGGAAGGAAGGCAGTGTGCTATTGTCCACTGAGGAAGGAAGTACGGTGCCCACCGCCGCCGCTGTATCAACGGCCGCCGCCACGGTCATGGTGGTCTGGGGGAGTGACTCCGTGCCGTGGGCCACGGCGCGCAGCCCCATCATTCCCATGCTACGAGCCTGGCGGTGGGTATTCACGCGCTGGATGCCGAGCGTGTTGAACTGTACCACGCCGACGCGCTGTACGTTGCGTTCCATCCAAGTGACCTGCTCCGTCGTGGGCGGAACTAAGCCGGTAGCGAGTCCCGGCATGCTGTTTTGGGCCGAAGCCGGAAGGGCGAGTGACAAAGACAGAGTCCCAAGCAGGGCGGCTCCGCAGAAAAGGCCGCCTGCGCGCAGGCGGCGGATGAGTAAGTGTGGTTTCATGGGTTGGTATTTTCGAGAATATCCTAACTGCCTGGGAATTGGAAGCCTCAAATCATTGCCCGATGCTGTTCATTACTGAAAAATCGGAAATGGGTAAGATTACCCATATCCGTGATTTCGCCGTCATGCACCATCATGGAGCAACCGGTTTGCCACCTATATATAGGCGCCCCGGCTAGCATCATTGCTTGGCGGCACGAATGGTGTACCGCTCAATGGCATTCGCCTTTGGTTGCCGACCAAGCCCAACGGTTAAATCATAAAGCAGTCGAGGAAGTCGGCGACGAACTCATTCGTCGGGTTCGAGCGAAGCTGCTGCGGTGAGCCGATCTGCTGAATGTGGCCTTCGTGGAGGATGACGACGCGGTCGGCGAGTTCGAAGGCCGTGGGGAACGCCTGTAACTCCTAAGGAACATTAACACATAATCCATAAAGTTAAAAAAACCCACTTTCGTGCGCGTTTGTTCAGCCCTCCATCAACCCAACATGAGATTACTCACACTCCCCGTTCTCCTCGTCACGCTCGCGCTCACTGCACGCGCTGAACTGAAACTCCCCGCCATCATCGGCGACAACATGGTGCTGCAACAGAAGCAGACCAACCCGATCTGGGGCTGGGACACGCCCGGCACCGAGGTCACGGTGAAGTTTGGTGATCAATCAAAGTCCGCCAAGGCCGGCGCTGATGGCAAATGGACGGTGAAACTGGATCCTGTGCCAGCGAACGCAGAACCGACGACGATTTCGATCAAGGGCAGCAGCGCCAAGGAACTCAAGAATGTGCTCGTGGGTGAGGTGTGGATCTGCTCCGGGCAGTCGAACATGCAAATGACGGTGAATGGCAGTTGGGATGCCGATTTGGAGACTGCCACGGCCAAGTATCCCAAAATCCGCCTCATCACGGTGCCGAATGTAGGCACGCAGGAGCCGCAGCAGGATTTCAAAGGCCAGTGGGTCGAGTGCTCACCACAGACCGTGGGTGGCTTCAGCGCCGTGGGTTTCTTCTACGGACGCGTGCTGCACAATGTGCTCGATGTGCCCGTCGGTCTGATCAATAACTCGTGGGGCGGGAGCGCTGCCGAGGCTTGGGTGAATCGTGGCGAGTTGGAGAAAGACCCGCGTTTCAAGCTGCTGATGGATAATACGAAAGCCTATGAGACCCGTCTTAGCTCGGATGCCGCCAAACAAAAATACGAGGCCGATCTCGCCGCATGGAAACAACAGGCCGATGCGGCCAAGCAGGCCGGCAAAGCCTTCACCACTCGCGCCCCTGCAGCGCCATACGCTTGGCTGCGTGGCAATGCCCGGCCCGGCAACATCTACAACGGCGCTTTGCTGCCCACCATCGGCTACGGCATCAAGGGTGCGATTTGGTACCAAGGCGAAAGCAATGCCGGACGCGCCTTCGAATACGCCAGCCTGTTTCCCTTCATGATCCAGAACTGGCGCAGCGAGTGGCAGCAGGGCGATTTCCCCTTTTACTGGGTGCAATTGGCTGACTACATGGTCGAAAAATCCGACGCTGAACAAGCCACCGCCAGCCAGTGGGCCGAACTGCGCGAAAGCCAGACAAAAACCCAGAGTGCACTTCAAAATGGCGGCCAAGCTGTCATCATCGACCTCGGCGAAGGGAACGACATCCATCCGAAGAACAAGCGCGATGTGGCTGAGCGCCTCGCCCGTTGGGCGCTGGCGAAGGATTATGGCATGAAGCTGCCGTATCGTAGTCCTGAGTTCAAATCTGCGGAGTTCAGCGGTGGCACGGCCATCGTCACACTCGATACCTTTGGTGGAACGCTACGCACCGTGGATGTGAATGACGTGAGGGGCTTCGTCATCTGTGGAGAGGACAAAAAATGGGTCTGGGCCACCGCCAAGATCAACGGCAAAGACAAGGTTGAAGTCAGCGCCGCTAGCGTCGCCAAGCCCGTCGCCGTCCGTTACGCCTGGTCGGACAACCCCGTCTGCAACCTCTTCACCACCGACGGTCTGCCAGTGACTCCCTTCCGCAGCGACGACTTCGAGATGCTCACGAAGCCGAAGCAGCCGTAACGAGTCGATACGAAGCTCTCAAAACAAAAGGCACGACTTAGGTCGTGCCTTTTGCTTTGGGAAATGAGTGATATCCGATCACTTCGGCTGTGTGGCCGGAGTCGGAGCTGCTGCAGGAGCAGGAGTGGTAGCTGCAGGGGCTTTGGGTGCTTCTGGGGCCTTGGCTGGCTCGGTTTTGGCGGCAGCATCTTTTGGTGCTTCGCCAGCTTTGGCGGGTTCGCCAGCCTTCGCGGTTTCGGCGGCGACGGCGGCTTTGATCTTCTCCATGACCTTGGCGGTCACGTCATCCGGTGTGGAGGCCGCTGCCGGGGCTGCGGGGGCTGGTTTGGCATCGCCGAAGATTTTTGCGTCTTTGGAGCCGGTTTCATGGCGGCTGACGAGCACGGCGAGCAAGAGGGTCAGGCCAAAAAGGATGACGGCGAGCCAGACGGTGAATTTTTGCAGCACGTTGGTGGTTTGCGCGCCCCAGACCTGGCTGGCGGCGGCGTCGCCGAAGGAGGCGCCGAGGCCTTCCTGACGTGGGCGCTGCATGAGCACAACGAGAATGAGAAGAAGGCAGACGATGACTTCGACTGCGGTGAGGATTCCAATAAAGATGTCCATAAAAGGGCGCGAATATGGGGTGACTTCACGGCTTGGCAAGGAGGAGTTCGGCCTGTTCCAAACCCGGGTTCGACGGCTCCCGACCTCGAAATGAGGTTGAACGCGGCCCGGTCGGCTCCAAGTGTCACGCTTCATGTCTGACCTCAAAGAACACCTCACCCAGCGCTGCCAGTTGGTGGATGCAGCGCTCGAACGTTTCATCCCAAGCGCGGAAACGCGACCGGTGACGCTGCACAAGGCGATGCGGCACAGCGTTTTTGCCGGCGGGAAGCGACTGCGACCGATTCTGTGCCTCGCGGCGGCAGAAGCCTGCGGCGGGTCGGTGGATGCTGCGATCTTCAATGCCTGTGCGACGGAATGCCTGCACACCTATTCGTTGATTCACGATGATCTGCCCTGCATGGACGACGATGACATGCGCCGTGGTGTCCCGACCTGCCACAAGGTCTATGGCGAGGCGATGGCGCTGCTCGCGGGCGATGCGTTGCAGGCACTGGCCTTTGAACTGGTGACGAAAACGCCTGCCACAGCGAATCACACGACTGCGTCAATGGTGCTCGAGCTGGCACGCACCGCAGGAAGCCTACATCTCGTGGGCGGTCAGGTGGCGGATCTCGAAGGCGAGGGTAAAAAACTGCCGCTCGACGATCTGCGCTTCATTCACGAAGGTAAAACCGCAGCGTTGCTCACTACGAGTGTTAAACTCGGTGCCATGAGCGCGAATGCGAGCGCGGCACAGATGCAGGCGCTGCACGATTTCGGCATGGCGACGGGTCTGGCCTTCCAAATCATCGACGACATTCTCGATGTGACGCAGACGAGCGAAAAACTCGGCAAGAGCGCCGGGAAAGACATCGCAGCGGAAAAGAGCACGTATCCGGCACTGATGGGGCTAGAGGCCTCGCGTGCGGAAGCGCATCGACTCACCGAAGTGTCGCATCGTGCGCTGGATGTATTTGGCGAAGCAGCGGCACGGCTGCGGCAGCTTTCGGACTATCTTCTCAGTCGGGATTATTGAGAAGATTGGCTACTTCACCTTCTTCTTGGGCACTTCTTCAGACTTTGTCTGGATGACCTCTCCACCAGAGGGAATGACGAGTTCATCCCGCACCTGCACGAAAGAACGTCCTTCCTTGGAAGCGTGGATGTAGAGCTTTTGTTTGCGCTTTTTGAGCGTCTTCAGCACTACTTCCATCTGCTCAGAATCCACTTTGTCCATGAAGTCGGCGAACCAGTAGATCGTGTCGGCTTCCATGACCTCCTTCGACATGAGAGCGGTCCAGGCGTGGGTGATGCCGTTAAACTCGACGAAGTGCGTGTTCCGGCGCTTTTCCATCTGGTTAAAGATGTCTTCCAGCGGCATGGGTAGGGCGGGGTTGTATTTGAATTTTTTGCGTTCCGCAGCGGGTGTGTTGAGCGGGGTCTTGCCCTCCCAGACCTGCCAGAAGGTGCGGAATTTGTCGCCATTGGTGGGATTGATGTCGTCGTCGATCTTCTCCTTGGGTTTGACCAGACCACAGCCAAAGTAGAGCACGAGCGGACTGCCGAAGGCGACCTTGTCGAGTTCCTTGGCGACGAGTGGAAGGTACTTGGTCATGGAGCGTGAGACATCCATGACGACGGCGATTTTGCGTGTGTCCTTGAGTTCTTTGCCGAACATCATCAGCGGTTTGAAGGTCATGCCGGACATGCCTCCCATCCCGTGACCATTGCCAAAGCCACCCCCGGCACCGCCGGTGCCAAAACCGCCACTGCCGAGTTTCCCACCACCAGCAAGGGAGGAGATGTCGGGCAGTTCGAGCATGTCCGGTGGGGCTTCTGGCAAGACCAGTGAGGCGTTGATGCTAGTTGATACCAGCCGTTGTTTCGGCGGAGTCTTTTGCAGCTTCTGCTGGCGTTTCATCTGCACCTTGTGCGCTAGATCAGCGGAGGCCGCTGCTCCCTGCTGGGTGCCGCCACCAGGCAGGAAATCGACCTGTTTCTCAAAAGTCTGCGTGGCCAGCACCACCAAGCCTGCAAGCACAAGCAGACCCGCATGAAAAAGCAGACTTAGTGTGAGCGATCCGCCACCGATGGAACGCCACAGACGTACCAGAGCATTCGGCTGCTCGTAGATCACTGGGGCAGGGGAAATGATCACGACAGTTTCCGACAACGATTCTTCAGCTGTCGCGGAGGTGTCGGCTGGTGGGTCCATGGTTGGTTGGGCCCCCATAACGCAGGCCGGAGGCTAATCTTGATTCTAATTTCTCCCCAGGCCTCCGATTCAAGGTGCGAAACATCCTCACATGGCCAAACGCACAGCTTGGCCAGTTCCATGTTTTCCCTTGCCCCACCGTGCAATCCGTGTTCTCTCAACCTTCAAATCAACCCACTATTTACACACATGAGCGAGCGTCGCGTCGTCATCACAGGCATGGGAGTTGTCTCCCCCGTCGGTAACAATAAAGATGACTTTTGGAAGAACATCCAGGCAGGCAAGAGCGGCATCCGCCGCCTCCAGTCCATGGACAATACGAAGTACGACTGCAAGATCGGCGGCGAGGTGGTGGATTTTGATCCCACTGGTTACTTCAACAACCACAAGGACGCCCGCCGTGCGGACCGCTACTTCCAGTTTGCTATGGCCGCCTCGAAAATGGCTGCCAAGGATGCCAATTTGAATCCTGACAGCCTCGATCCGCATCGCGTCGGCGTCATGGTCGGCAGCGGCATCGGTGGTCTCGGCACCCTCGAAACGCAGTATGAGGTGCTATTGACGAAATCGCCCTCTCGCGTCTCGCCATTCATCATTCCGATGATGATCTCGAACATCGCCAGCGGCATGATCGCGGCGGAGTATGGCTTCATGGGGCCGAACATGGCCATCGTCACCGCCTGCGCGACCTCGAATAACAACATCGGCGAAGCCTGGCGCATGATTAAGTTCGGCGATGCCGATGCCATGATCTGCGGTGGTGCCGAAGCGTCCATCCGCCCATGCGGTCTCGCTGGATTCTCCAACATGAAGGCCCTCAGCCTGCGCAACGACGAACCTGAGCGTGCCTCCCGTCCGTGGGACAAGGACCGCGATGGTTTCGTTATGGGTGAAGGTGCCGGTGTGGTCGTCATCGAAGAACTCGAGCACGCCAAGAAGCGCGGGGCGACCATTTATGCTGAGTTGGCCGGTTACGGCACCACCGCTGACGCCTATCACCTCACCTCGCCACATCCCGAAGGCCTTGGTGCTGCCAAGTGCATGGAAATGGCCCTGCGCCATGCCAAGCTGAACACCACGGACGTGCAATACATCAATGCGCATGCCACCTCGACCCCGGTCGGCGATTTGTGCGAACTGCGTGCCATCAAGCGCGTGTTCGGCGATTACGCGAAGAGCGGCAACGGCCTGCTCGTCTCCGGCACCAAGTCGATGACCGGTCACTTGCTCGGTGCAGCCGGTGGTGTCGAACTCGTCGCCTCGATCTACGCGATTCAGGACCAGATCGTCCCACCCACGATCAACGTCGAAAATCTCGACCCAGAAGTGGATGTGGACGTCGTGCCGAACACCGCGCGTCCCGCGAAAGTGAACGCCGTGCTGAGCAACTCCTTCGGCTTCGGCGGTCACAACGCCGCGCTGCTGGTGACGAAGTTCAAGGGTTGAGTCAGCGACTTATCGTGGCAGCGGCTTGCCGCCTTTCTCGGCGGCCTCACGCAACTTTAAATCTGTGCGTACAATCCACGCCTCGGTCATCGGTGTTTCAAATAGTCGTTTCGACAACACTTCGATGTTCATCAGCCCTGCACGGATGAGTTCGGCGAGCAAGGTGATGTCCTTCGGTCTGCCTGCAAACAGCTTTGCCACCGCCATGTCGTGCGGCTCCAGACAGAACACACCGGCACAGCCATCCAACGGTATGAGCCGCTGTTCCCAGCCAGGTGGGAAGTTCTCACAAGCCATCGGGCGGACTATGTCGGCATGATAGCCAAATTGACGTGCAAACTCTGTGTCCGCCCCCAAAGCATCCTGTGCCACGCGGGCAATCTGATCGTCAAAAGGATCCAGAATAAAGTCCGCATCCAGGGACCTGCGAATCAATTCAAACCGTTGGTCAGCATCAGGAATTGATCCCAGCAGCGAAGATGAGCCGAAAACGATGATTCGCCCGCTGCGCGTAATGGCGAGCGCCGCATCAGCCATGTGTATTAATGCCTCGATGCGCATAAGAAACCCTGACGCTCTGACGGACTGAGTACTCCGGCAAAAGGAGAAAATCCTTTCCATTCCCGCGCCTCCTCGCTGTCATCTCGAAGCAGGTCGAGCATGCGTTTCATTCCGCCCGCAGAAGTCTGCGCGGCTTCAATCCATTGCCGCCACTGGTTCAGTTCGCGCTCGGCCCAATGACCACGCCCGAGCCACCGCCCAATGTTTTCGAGCGGGATGCGAAGCAAGGCAGGATTGGCTTCGATCTTGTCGGCGACGAAGCAGAACTGCTGATGTGCCAGCTTATCGCCTTCAGGGTCATGGTAGAGCATGGCAGAGCATAAACGCCACCGGCAGTCTTGCCAACCGGCATCGTCAGGCGGCTTCAGCGGCTGACCTCAAGCACCTGCATCTTCGCGTTCTCGCCGACTTCGAGGTTCCAGTCACCGGCACCGGGCTTCTGCTCTTTCGTGGCGACGGTCCCATCAGCCGTTTCGAGGCCGGGAACATCGGCGGCGCTGTAGCTGACGGTAAGTTTCACTTTGCCGAGCACGGGGCCGGTCTTGTCATCGAGCTTGAACTTGCCACCCATCACACGGGCGCAGGCGACGGGTGCAGAAGGATCTTCGGGCGTGAAGATCACGCTGCCCCAGCTTATGGGCTTGCCGTTGACGGTGACTTTGCCTTCAATCGCCGTGCGTTTGGCAGGCTTGAGGAAGCCTTGATTGCGCAGCCAGTCGCGTAGATGGCCGCTCCAGGTGCCGAGCACGGGATCGCCGAGAAATAATCCGACGCCATGCGGTCCGGGACGATAGATGTGCAGTTCGGCGGGCACTTTGTTTTTCCGGCAGGCGAGGTAGAAGGCCACGGCGTTCTCGGCGGGCACGACGGTGTCTTCGTCGGTCTGGAAGATGAATGTCGGTGGCGTGTTCGCGGTGACACGGGTTTCAGTGCTGACGTGCTTCGCAAGTTCGTCGTTGTCATTTGGGCCGAGTAGATTTTTGCGTGAGCCTTTGTGGCCGTAATCTTCAATCATCGAGATCACCGGATACGTTGGCGCGGCGACATCGGGACGGGCGCTGACTTGATCCACGGCGTCGTTTGTGGCTCCGGCGGGCTTTTCATCGAACATCGTCGCCGCCATCGAGGTGAGATGACCACCGGCGGAGAAACCGATGATGCCGATGCGCTGCGGATCGATGCCATACTGCTTGGCGTTCGCGCGCACATGGCGGATGGCGCGCTGCACGTCGATGAGCTGCGTGGGAAAATGATAGCCAGCCGAGCCGAGGCGATAATGCAGCACGAAGGCAGAGACGCCGATGCCGTTGAACCACTTAGCGACCTGCACTCCTTCGTGATCTGCCGCAAGACCACCGTAACCACCACCAGGACACACAACAAAGGCCGCGCCGTTGGCTTTCTCCTTCGCTGCGGGCCAGACGTTGATGAAGGGCTGATCTTTATCCGTATCACTCTTCGCTCCGGGAGCGCCATCGGGCCAGAGGCGGACTTTCGCAGGCTCGGCAAAGGCGAATGTGGTTAAAAACAGGGCGGCGGTGAAAAGAGAAAGCTTGTTCATGGGTTGGGAGTTCTGTTAATCCTGTCAATCCAACCCGTTCTTTCATCCACCATGATCACTCGTCGTCATTTTCTCTCCACCAGCCTCGGCGCTCTCAGCGTCTCCACTTTGCCAGCCATTGAGCCGATCAAGCGTCCTGGCAAAAGCCGCATGCAGCTCGGCGTGGCCGCGTACAGCTTCCGCGAGTACTTCCAGTGGATGCGTGACAAGGAGCAGAAGCCGAAGGGTGACCGCAAAACGTGGAGCATCCTCGATTTTGTCGATTGGTGCGGTGACAACGGTGTGCCGGGAGCCGAAGTGACAAGCTACTTCTTCCCGCCGGAGGTCGATGAAGCTTTCCTGCTCGAACTCAAACACCGCGCCTACCTGCGTGGCGTGCAGATCGCCGGAACAGCAGTCGGAAACAACTTTGCTTTGCCGAAAGGCGAGAAGCTGAGCGAGCAGATCGCTTACACGAAGAAGTGGATCGATTACTCTGCGATCATGGGTGCACCGCACATCCGTGTGTTTGCCGGTCCACAATCAAAAGACCTCACCGAAGAACAGGCGGTGGCGAACTGCCTTGAATCTTATCAGGAGTGCCTCGACTACGCAGGCAAGAAGGGCGTCTTCCTCGGTCTCGAAAACCACGGCGGTATCGTTGCCGAGCCGGACAACCTCATCAAGATGGTGCAGGCCGCCAAGAGCCCCTGGGCGGGCATCAACCTCGACAGCGGCAACTTCCACACCGAAGACCCGTATGCCGATCTCGCCAAGATCGCGCCCTATGCCGTCAACGTGCAGCTCAAGATGGAGATCAGCCGCAAAGGCAGCAAGGAATCCGAACCGAGTGATGTGAAGCGCGTGATCCAGATCATGCGCGATGCGAACTACCAGGGCTGGTTCACGCTCGAATTCGAGACGAAGGAAGATCCGTTCGTGAGAGTGCCGGAGATTTGCGCGATGCTGAAGCCCTTGCTGGGGTGAGCAGGGAGTTGACGGCTGTTTACGGTGGTTGACGATGGTTGACAGTGGTTTCCAAACCGATGAAGCGGCAAAGCCGCTGATTCGGGAACTACCGTCATCAACAGTAAACAACCGTCAACCATTGCCAACGCCATGAGAAAACAGTTTCCCTTCGAAAAGCTCGAGGTCTGGCAGGATGCGCGCAAGCTGGTCGCAGGCGTGTATCAATGCTCGCGTGGTTTCCCGAAAGATGAACGCTTTGGGTTGACCAGCCAGATGACGCGTGCCGCCGTTTCGGTGGCCAACAATCTCGCGGAGGGTTGTGGGCGATCCAGCTTCAAGGATCAGGCGCATTTCTCCAACCAGGCACACGGTTCGCTGATGGAAACCGCCTCAGACCTCATTATTGCCACAGATCTTGGCTTTGCCCCTGCTCAAGCCACAGATCCACTTCTCGATCAAGCCTACGACCTCGCCGTGCGCATCCACAACCTGCGCGACTCCCAACTGCGCCGTGCGGAAGCTCTTTGAAAACCACCGTCAACCACTGTAAACAACGGTCAACTACCGCAAACTTCCCCTCATGTCTGCCTCCCACGCACCCACCGTTGTCATCGAAAACTTCTACCCTTGTCTCGAAGGAGGTCGCCATCCCATCAAAAGGGTGATAGGCGAATCATTGGACATCTGGTGCGATGTTTTCAAGGATGGTCATGATGTGATGAGTGCGGTGCTGCGCTGGCGGCTGGCGGGTACACGGCGTTGGTTTGAAGCGCCGATGAAGCAGCGCGAAAATGATCGCTGGCAGGGGCAGTGCCGTTTTGAAAAGGCCGGACGCTGGGAATACGTTGTCGAAGCCTGGGGCGACACGTTCCGTTCGTGGAAGAAGACCTTTGCCGTGCGCGTGCAGGCGAAGGATCCTGATGCACCGATTGAGGCTCAGGAAGGAGCACGACTACTGCGCGATGCTGCGAAGCGTGCGCGTGCCGCCGGTGTGCCCGCAGCGGTGACGCAGCTCGAAGACTGCGCCGATTTGCTCACTACCGTGGCACCTTCTGACATCATGGACGTGCTGCAATCCGAGGAAATGCAGAGTCTGATGGACCAGTATCCTGACCGCTCGCAGTCCACCACGTCCGATGCGCTGCGTGCCATCGTCGAGCGCGAACGGGCGCGGTTCTCCTCCTGGTATGAATTCTTTCCGCGTGGCGCTGAAGGCCGCAGCGACAAGCATTCTTCCTTCCGCGACTGTCTGGGACGACTCGATCACGCGGCGCACATGGGATTCGATGTGATCTACTTTCCGCCGATTCATCCCATCGGCATCACCGCCCGCAAAGGCAAAAATAACACGCTCACGGCCAAGGCTGACGATGTCGGCAGCCCGTGGGCCATCGGCGGTCCGACGGGTGGTCATCGGGAGATCGAACCGGCGCTCGGCACGGAGAAGGATTTCGTCTGGCTGATCAAGGAGGCCAAGAAACGCGGCATGGAAATCGCGCTCGACTTTGCCCTCAACTGCTCGCCCGACCATCCTTACGTCAAAACGCATCCAGATTGGTTCTACCAGCGTCCCGACGGCAGCATTCGCTACGCGGAAAATCCGCCGAAGAAGTACCAGGACATCTATCCCCTCAACTTCCACTGCGACGACTGGCGCAATTTGTGGAAGGAACTGACCGACGTGGTGCAGTACTGGGTCGATGTCGGTGTGAAAATCTTCCGTGTCGATAATCCGCACACGAAGCCCGTCGCGTTCTGGGAGGAACTCATCGCCACCATCCAGCGCAAGGATCTCGATGTGCTGTTCCTCGCCGAAGCCTTCACCAAGCCGAAGATGATGCAGGTGCTGGGCAAGGTCGGTTTCACGCAGAGCTACACCTACTTCACCTGGCGCGAGAGCTGCCATGCGCTGACCGAGTACGCACTGGAACTCACGCAAAGCGACATGCGCTGGTATTACCGTGCGAATTTCTGGCCGAACACGCCCGACATCCTGCCTGAGCACCTGCAAAACGCCGGCCCGCAGATGTTCCGCATCCGCGCCGCCCTCGCCGCCACCTTGTCATCGAGCTGGGGCATGTACTCGGGCTATGAGCTGTGCGAAAACGTTCCGTATCCCGGCAAGGAGGAGTATAACAACAGCGAGAAGTACGAACTCAAGCCGCGCGACTACAACAAGCCCGGCAACATCACTGCCTTCATCCGCACGCTGAACCTCATCCGTCGCGACAACCCGGCGCTGCACCTCTACGACAACCTGAGCTTCCACGGCTCCGACCACGGCCAGATTATTTGTTACAGCAAGGTCACGCCCGATTTCAGCAACCGCATCCTCTGCATCATCAGCCATGATGCGCATCAGGGCGTGATGAGCATGGTGCATCTCAACCTCGCCGCCCTCGGCCTCGACAGCAGCCGTGCCTTCAAAGTCACCGACCTCATGCACAATCAAAGCTACGAATGGTGTGGCGCGGACAACTACGTCGCGCTCAATCCAAGCGGTGTGTCGATGCACATCTTCAAGGTGGAGCAGTGATTCGGTCGTGAAGAACTTGGGTGCCTGCTCTCGCGATGCCGCCATGCAACCAATGCCTGATTAATCCCACATCAACCGACCCCTATGCGCCACCTTGTTTCACTCATCACACTGCTTTGCCTGACGGCCACAGCCATCACTGTCGTCGCAGCCGACACCATTGATGCGCAAGTCCTCGCGATCTTCGAGAAGCACTGCGCCGAGTGCCACAAGTCGGACAGCAAGAAGCGCATCCCGCTGAACCGGGACACCAATCTCGCGAGGCTGCGCGATGAAGTGAAGCACATCACCGCAGGCAGCGCGGTGAAGTCCGAGTTGTTTCAGCGCGTCACTTCAACTATCGACGACGATGATCACATGCCCAAGAGCGAGGGCAGTCTCGGTGACAAAGACTACCGCGGTCCGCTTTCTGTGGGCGATATCACCGTGCTGAAACAATGGATCGAAGGCAGCTCTGCCAGTGCAGACAGCCCCAAGAGAAAATTCATTTCGGACGAAGACATCAACCGCCGCATCTCTGCCGATCTCAACAGCCTGCCACCGCAGATCCATCCGGCACAGATCCGTTACTTTACCCTGACCAATCTCTACAACCAGACGGATGCCAAGGGTCAGCCCTCAGTCAGCGATGCCGACTTGAGCACCTACCGCGCCGCCGTAAACAAGTTGCTCAACAGCCTCTCATGGTCTGACAAGGTCGAAACCGCCACGCCCATCGATCCTGAACAGACTGTGCTCCGCATCTATCTCTCCAGCTACAAATGGACCGCTGAGTTTTGGGAACGCATCGTCAGTTTCTATCCTTATGCCATTCTCAGTCATAGCGTCGTCGAGAAGGAAGCCGTGCGTCTCACGCATGCCAGTCTGCCACGCGTGCGCGGCGACTGGTTTGTCTTCGCGCTCAGCCAGCCGCCGCTCTACTACGAGGCGCTGCAGCTTCCCGGTTTGGATGGTTCCGACCATGCGGATGTGGCGCTCGAAAAACAGCTTCAGGTCCAGGTGCGCCGGAATCTGCAAGGCGGCCGTGCGCTGCGTGCCGCCTTTGAACTCAGCGGCGTCTCTCAGGGCAACCGCATGATCGAGCGCCATCCGCAGGGCGATGGCGGCGGCTATTGGAAAAGCTACGACTTCGACAAGAACCGCAAAGATCAGGCCGGTGGCGATCTCTTTGCTGCTCCACTTGGCCCGCCCGGTTCCGGGCTTGCCAGCGATGCGCGGTTGGAGTTTCATCAGGATGGTGGTGAGATCGTCTTCGCCCTGCCCAATGGCCTGCATGGCTACCTGCTCATCAATGACCAGGGGAAGCTCATCAATCGCGGCCCCACCAACATCGTTCGTGACGCCAGCCGCGCCGATGGTGCCATCATCAACGGCATTTCCTGCATCTCCTGCCACCAGCAAGGCTTGTTCCCACCACCGCCTGATCAACTCGCCACCGTCGCCAAAGGACTCACGCTTGCCAGCGATGACCGTGCGCTCGTGACAGCGCTCTATGACCAGGCCAGGGTCGCTGCCGCAGTCCGTGCAGACATTACCAAGTTCCAAGCCGCCGCCGCGCAATGCGGTGTCATCACCGGTGCCAGCGCGGAAGAACCCGTGCGCAAGCTCTACGACAAATTCATGCGTGAGATCACGCTTGACCAGCTCGCCAGTGAGTTCGGCCAGGACGGCCAGCACTTCTTGTTGGACCTCAAGCGCAGCAGAGCGGAGCGCGTCCGTCTGCTTGCTGCCAAGCTTGAAACCGGCGTCGCCCTTCCGCGGCAGAACTTCATCAACAACTTCGAGACCATCACCCAGGCCCTTGAATTGGGGGACGTGCGGGAATTCAACGCGCCACCCTTTGAGGAGTTCGGGGGGCAGCAGGCAGTGCGTGACAAAGTCGCGGAAGGCAAAACGCCGCCACCCGATGGCAGCGTGCTCGACACCGGCGCGGTCGGGAAAGCCATCCAGGTGAAGCTGCCCGGCGATGTGCTCATGAAATTCGCCTACTGCCCGGCAGGTAGTTTCATGATGGGGAGTCCGGCCAGTGAGGCGGGCCGTGAGGAATGTGAAGCGCAGGTGAATGTGCGCATCAGCCAAGGATTCTGGATGGGGCAGACGGAGGTAACACAGGCTCAGTGGAATGCACTGATGAGGCACAATCCAAGCAATTATATCGGCAAAGATCTGCCAGTGGAGGGTGTGAGCTGGGAGGGCGCGCAGGCTTTCATTGTGAAGCTAAACGAACAAGTGCCGCTAACGAGTAGGTGGGAGTATGCGCTGCCCACGGAGGCTCAGTGGGAGTATGCGTGTCGTGCGGGCACAGAAAGCGTGTTCAGCATTGGAGACACGCTGACAAGCAAGCAGGCGAACTTTAATGGCGGCTTCCCGTATGGCACAACGAAAGCGGTTCCGTACCTGGATAGGCCAAGTCCGGTGGCAAGTTACCAGCCGAATGCGTGGGGAATCTATGACATGCATGGGAATGTGTATGAGTGGTGCCGTGATGCGTGGGATGGTACGTCGGAACTTCCTGGCGGCACGGACCCAGTGGCCAGTGTTGGCTCCCTCCGCGTGCGTCGTGGCGGCTCCTGGTCCTACCGCGGGCAGCACTGCCGCAGCGCCGCTCGCAACGGGGGTGACCGAGCCGATTCAGACAGCAACTTGGGCTCTCGGGTAGTTGTAGTTCCAGCAGGGCGGTAGTTAGCGGAGCCTAGTAGTCAAAGAGAGAATGAGGAGGAAAAGATGTCAGGCATGAATGGCACTCGGTTAAGCAGCAGCACGGTAGCGTTCACGATGGGGGATTTCTTGGAACTTGTGGCGCGGGGCAGTTAGTAATTGATAGGACTTCGGCCTTCGTTTTTTGGCGCGCGGTTCGCGTCGATCAGGACGTAACGG
>CANIBP010000034.1 GCA_947466075.1 Verrucomicrobiaceae bacterium | reverse complement strand
TTCACACTTCCAGATAGTTGGAACCGATAGATGCGGCTGAGATTGTCTTCCGCCTTGGCCTTCACAAACTCATCAATCAGGTCCGGCACTTTCACCCCGAGTTGCACGCCCCGATTGCGCCGCACGAACTCCTGGATGGCCATCATCAACGTCACCTCACCCAACAACTCTCGGCAGCGAGCGTATTCCTCCACCGCAGCCACCAGCGGCATTTTGAAGGGAGCCATCAGACGTTCGGCAGCGAGATGGTTTTCTCGCTGGGCAGAAGTCAGGTCGTTGTTGGAGGATTTACCTTCCTGAATCTTGCGGGCCATCAACTGAGCCTCAGCCTTGGCCTTTTCAAGACTGCCGAAATTGCGCCGCACGCGCCTGCCGTTCATGTGATAAGCCACAGTGTAGCAATCCCATCTGCGGACACGGCCCTTGTAGATCGGCACCACTGCGCTGCCATGCTTGATCTTGAGAAAAGGCCGCCCCCGTTTCCGAGTGCCTTCAACCCTTGTCATAATTGTGTCCTGCATACCGCCGGATGGGCTGTCAACCTCCAGCGATACGGCCTCTATAAGTCCTTGATTATGCGGGCCTTGAGTAGCTTGTCCTTCGAGAAAAGAAGGCTCTATGGCATAAGATTGCCAATCGAAGCTACGGCCACTGGCCATTCACGATGGGCTTCGTGGTGAGCTTGGCGGGATCAATCACCGCATGCTTCACCAACTGACGCTTCCAAGTGTAGGTGATGTGGACGAGGCCGTCGTTGGTTTGAATGATCGCGGGATAGCTGAACTCCATCTTGGGTTCGTCTTCGAGCACGAGCGCGGCGCTCCAGGTTTTGCCATCCGTGCTTAACGCGAGATTGAGCGGGCTTCGGCCGCGCTCGGTGTGGTTGTAGATGAGCAGGTGGCGGCCGTCCTTGAGAGTGACGGCATCGGTGCCGGAGTTTGGGTTTGGCAGCGCGGTCAGGCTCATGGTACCCCAGGTTTCGCCGTTGTTGTCGGAGGTGACACTGAAGAGACGTTTGTTTTTCGAGCGACCAAGCGCCATCAGTTTGTCGCCGCCGAGAAAGAGGATGCTTGGCTGAATCGCATCGACAGCGGGATCGCCATCGGAGGAAGGCTTCGCGGTGGTCCATGTTTTGCCGAGGTCCTTGCTCATCTCGAAGTGCAAACGCCATGCGCTGGGCTTGGTGTTCGTTTCAGTGCTTGTCGGGCAGAGAATGGTGCCGTCTGCGAGTTGCACGGGCTTGTTCTTGATCGGCCCGAGGATGCCATCGGGCAGTTTGACGGCTTCGCTCCAAGTCTTGCCGTTGTCAGTGCTGGTCTTCAACATGCCCCACCATGTGCTTGGTGAGGGACCCACTTTGTAAAAGAGCATCAACGGGCCTTCCTTCGGCTGAAGCAGCACTGGATTCCAACACGGATGCGGCGTGCCTTCTGCTACCTTCACCGGTGCGGTCCATGCGCCATCCGCCGAGCGCGACGACCAGATGCACACGTCCGGCTTTCCTTCTGCGGTGCCTGCAAACCATGCGGTGACCAGTGTTCTCGTTTTCGTTTCGACAATCGTCGTCGCGTGGCAACTCGGCACAGGATTCGGATCGAAGACGAACTCGGATTTGAGCAAGCCTGACTGCGTTGTCTTGGAGCTTAGCCATTCCCAAGAGGTCAGCTCATGGCCGCCATCCAGCTTGCGCCAAACGACGACTGCGGCCTTGCGGCCGTCGGAGGTGGTGAGCTTGAGCTTGTAGTTCATGCCAGCGACGACCTGTGCTTCTGCCTCCTCGATGCTTTGCAGAGTGAGCTTCGCGTCATGCTTGGAGACGGCAAATTTGGCGGCGCTGAGTACTTCTTCATCGCTGGCGGATGACTTGCTGAAGCCGCCAGGGATCTGCGCGTGGAGGATGGGCATACTGGCGAACAAAAGAACGATGAGGAGCAATGATTTCATGGTTAGCAGTTACAAGAGGCCGAGTGTGGTGAGTCTTTCACGAATGATCTCGCGTTCGGCATCGCGGAAGCGGTGGAAAGGCTCGGCCATGTGGTCTTCACAGATGCCCAGGAGGCTAAGAGCGCACTTGAGGCCTTTGATGATGGCGCTCTTGTGCTTGCCGACGGTGTAGACGGCTCCGGCGAGTTGCATGACCTTGGCATGAAGCTCTCGCGTGCGCTGGAGGTCCTGCGCGGAGGCGGCCTGATACATCTCGACGTAGAGTTTCGGGTGCAAATTGGCACCGCCATTGATGCCGCCGTGGCCACCGAGCAGTACAGCCTCGGCGGTGAGCTCCTCAGGGCCGACGAGCACGCTCCAGTCGGTGCGTTGCTTGGCGACTTCGATAAGGCGGTGGAAGTAGATCATGTCGCACGAGCTGTCTTTGACGCCGCAGACGCCGGGCATGTCTAAAGCACGGCGCACGAGGTCGATCTCGAAGCTCACTTTCGTCAAACCGGGCATGTTGTAGAGAAACAACGGCAGCGGCATCTCGGCGACGAGGTCCTGCACGTATTCTAAAAGCTCAGGTGGTGCCGCAGGGAAGTAATACGGTGGTGCGGTGACGACATGCGTCGCTCCAGCGTTGGCGCTGTATTTGGCGAGGTTCACGCTCTCGGTGAAGGAGGTGTCGGTGATGCCGACGAGCACCGGCACACGGCCTTTCGTGAGCTGGCAGGTCTTTTCGATCAACTCGCGACGCAGCCGGTAGCTGAGGCTCGGGCCTTCGCCCGTGGTGCCGAGGATGAAGAGACCGGACACGCCGCCGCGGATGAGATGCTCGATGAGACGCTCCAAACCGGCGTGATCAAGCGTGTCACGATCACGCAACGGAGTAACGAGCGGCGGGATGATGCCGGAGAGAGGTTGGGACATGACACGAACCAACAGAATGCCACGGCAAACGCAATCCAAGCGTTCTGACCATCCTTGGCAGCCGCTTGACGATTCTTGATGGCCCAGACATGCTCTGTCATGCCCGCAACCGATCAGGCCGACTATTTTTCGACGCAAGTCGTGCGCACGCGCCGATTCTTCCTTCCTGATTGGGAACAGCGTCAGAGTGATGCTGCAACGCTTTGTCTCGTGGGAGGTGGCTGCGAGTGGTGTGCACCGGATTTTGTCGTGGATCGGCAAAGCTTCCCCTTTCTGGCCTTCGAGTTCGTCTCGCGTGGTCAAGGCAGCGTGTTGTTGGCGGAGCAGCAGCATGAGATCGAGGCTGGACATGCCTTTATGTTTGATTCCAGCACTCCGCAGGTCATTCGCTCCTCAGCGGAGGAACCGATGGTAAAGTATTTCTTCAATTTCGCCGGAAAAAGAGCCACACAAGTGATGAGCGATCTTGATCTCGCGCCTGGCACGGTGCTGCGTGTGGCAGACGCCTCACGCGTGGTTTCACTACTGGAGGAAATCATCGATCATGCGCTGCGTGGCGGCCGATTCGGTTTACGAGCGGCCTGCGCGACACTGGAGCACGCGCTCGTGCTTTGCGCCGAAAGCCGTCAGCCCGAAACCACGAAAATCGACCCTGCCTATGCGACGTATCTTCGTTGCCGTGGCCATCTGCTGCGCAATTATCCAGTTCTGAGTAGCATCGAGCAGGCGGCTAAGGCCTGTCATGTCTCAGCGGCGTATTTCACACGCCTGTTTCAACGCTACGACACCGAAACGCCGCTCGCCTGCCTCACACGACTGAAACTCTCCCAAGCCGCGATCAAACTGCGCCAGCCGGACGCGTTGGTCAAAAACGTGGCCACCGAGCTCGGCTACAAGTCCGCCGCCCATTTTTCCCGCGCATTTAAGGCGTGGAGCGGAAGATCGCCTCGCGGTGGTTGAAATGCGTGTGGCAGCTTCCATACTCCGCCACCTTTCTCCTGAACCATGCTTTCCTTCCTCAAAATCCGCAATCTGGCACTCGTCGAAGATGTGACGTGGGAACTGGCGGCGGGGCTGGTGGGTGTGACGGGTGAGACGGGTGCGGGCAAGTCGATCATCGTGGGCGCTTTGAAGCTCATCCTCGGTGAGCGGGCGGATCGGTCGCTGATTCGCAATGGGCAGGATGCATGCACGGTGGAAGCGAGTTTTCATTTGAAGAACACGCGTGCGATCGATGCGGTGCTGGAGGAGGCTGGGCTTGAGGCATGTCAGGATGGCGAACTGCTGATCAAACGCACGATCAGCACCAGCGGGGCGAATAAGCAATTTGTGAACTGCTCGGCAGTGACGATTCAGGTGCTGAAGAGCCTCGGCGAGTTTCTAGTGGACCTGCATGGGCCGCATGACCATCAGTCGCTGAACTCGCGTGAGCGGCAGCTTGAGATGCTGGATAAATTTTCAGGCAATGAGGAGATGCTGGGCAAATATCAAGATGCGTGGAAGCAGTGGCGAGCGGCTGTCACGGAACTCGATGAACTGGAGAACTCGGAGCGCGCGTCGAGCCAGCAGATCGACATGCTGAAGTTTCAGGCGAATGAGATCGCTGTGGCCCAGTTGAAACCCGGCGAGGAAGAAGAGATCGAATCACGTCATCGAATCGCCGCGAATGGTGCGAGACTTGCCGAGCTATGCGGAGCCATCACTGGACGCCTGAGCGAGGGCGAAGGCAGTGTGATCGATGGCTTGCGTGAGATCAGCCGCAGCATGCATGAGCTCGAGAAGATCGATCCTGGCACGGCGGCGATGTTTGAAGGCTTTAAGTCGGCGCAGATCGAACTGACTGAACTGGAGAGCAGCGTGGCGGATTATGCAGGCGATTTGGAGATCGATCCAGCTGAGTTGGATAAGCTCGAAGGTCGCATTCACACGATCCAAACGCTCAAGCGGAAGTATGGACGCAGCATCGCCGAGATTTTGGAGTTCCTGGCCGAAACGGAGCGCAAACTCGCGAAGATGGAGAATCGCGGCGAAGAGATCGCGAAGCTGCAAAAGTTAGTGAAGGAGCGCGAGGTCGAGGTGATGAAGCTTGGGAAGCAGATTTCGAAGAAACGAGCCGATTCAGCCCCAAAACTGGCCAAAGAGGTGGCGTCTCATCTCATCGACCTTGGTTTCAAGCGCAGTGTTTTCGAAGCGCAGCTTGCGGTGTTGCCTGCGCCGGAGAAAAACGGCTTGGAGGAGGTGGATTTCCATTTTGCACCGAACCCCGGAGAGCCGTCGAAGCCGCTGCGCCTCACGGCATCGAGCGGAGAGATGTCCCGCGTGCTACTGGCAGTGAAAAGCGCGCTGGCGAAGCAGGATGCGGTGCCGTTGCTCGTGTTTGATGAAATCGACGCCAATGTCGGCGGCAACATCGCTGAGGCGGTGGGTCGCAAGATGGCGGCGTTGGGTGCGACGCATCAGGTCATCGCCATCACGCACTTCCCGCAGGTAGCGTCACTGGCGAAGAGTCACTTTGTGGTGACGAAAGAGATCACCGGCAACACCACGCGCTCCCAGATTCAGGAAATCAGTGCGGATGAGCGCATCGAAGAACTGGCACGCATGCTGGGTGGTAGCGCTGAGAGTGCGCGTATCCATGCGAAGAGCTTGCTGAAGGGCGCGGCTTGAGAAAGCCGCGGCTCCAAACTAGGCCGTTTGCAACGACATCCGTGGTGGACGGCCTTTGACACGTTTGAGAGTGGCGCGGAGGGCCATGCTGCCGAGTTGGACCTGTGGGTCCCAGCCTTTGGGGGCTTTTTTGCTCTGGCTACTCCAAAGCATGCCTTGGGAGATCCATTGCTCACGATAGTCGTTATAAGACAACCCTTTGTCGTCGTCCGTCACACCAAACTGAAAGCCGCAGCAGGTGCAGATTTCGAAGGAGGCTCCACCGGTTTTATTGCGTGGTGGTTCCGCAAGTTTGTCGAAGCCACAAACGGGGCACGTCTTTTCGATGATTTTCATAGCACTGATTTTTTTGGAAGAATTTTTGCGGCTCATTTGAAACGTAGGTCGCTGGATTTCACGGGGCGTCCGGGCTGGCGCTGCCAGTAGGATGAGCTTTCGGGGCGGAAGTAGGTCTTGGTGCGACCGGAGCTATTGTAAGCGGCGAAGGCACGAGTTTTGGGATCGAAAGCTCGGAGGCTGCCGTCGGTGTCGTCGAGTTTCATGGGCAGGTTCTCGGCGCGTGCGCGTTGGAGGAAGAGCCAGGCCTGCGCGGCGTAGTCGTCGGGTGAGGCGCTGCTGAAATCGCGACCGTGGCGATCAAAGTGATCCTGCAAGGAGTCGATGTGGCCCCAGGTTTGACGTGTGGGTGGGGCTTTGAGTGGTGTGGTAGCTTTAGCGACGGGTGGCGGCGCTGCTGGCGCGGGCTTCTTATCCGGCACGATGGCATCAAGCACTCGGCGCATGAGCGATGGGGCCGGTGTGGCAGCTGCTACGCCACCTGGGGTGGTGAAGGTGCCGGTGGCGAGCTTCGTGCGTGAGGTGCCGACGCTGTAGTGATAGGTGGTGCCGGGCGTGAGGCCTTCGAGTGCGACTTGATGAGTGCTGCTGACCGCTCCCTCGGCTTTGCGATCAAGCTGCGCGGCATTGAGTCCGTATTGGAGGCGTGTGCCGCAATCCACATCGGTTTTCCAATTGATGGTCGCAGCCGTGGCGGCTGGCGCGATCTGTGGCTGACCGATGAGCTCAACCGCATTCGCCAAGCTGCCAAAAATGACGACGAGGGTGCTGATGAACAATAAGACAAAGCCTTTCATGGATGGGTGAACTGCGGGTTTACGTGTGACAGACCTAATCAAGATCCGTTCAATCTTGATATCGCCCGCCATGAGTTCCGCTCAACCATTTCCATGCGCTTTCGATGTGCTCACGCGGATCAAGATTTTGCGCCTTCCAGCCGAGGATTTCAGCGGCCAACGCAGGATTGGCTATCAACTCCGCAGGATCGCCTGCTCGCCGATCTCCGTATTGAACGGGAATCTTTTTGCCGGTGACGGTTTCAGCCGTAGCGATGATTTCTTTGACGCTGAAGCCACGGCCCGTGCCGAGGTTCACGGCGATGGTGTCGCCACCGTCGCGCAGGTATTTCAAAGCTAGAGCGTGGGCGGAAGCGAGATCGCAGACGTGAATGTAGTCGCGGATGCAGGTGCCGTCGGGCGTTGGGTAGTCGGTGCCGAAGACGGTGATGTGCTCGAGCTCGCCGCGTGCGGCTTTGAGCACGAGAGGGATGAGATGAGTTTCGGGATTGTGGTCCTCACCGATTTCACCGCTGGGGTGGCAACCGCTCGCGTTGAAGTAGCGCAGGAAGACGGATTTCAGACCCCAGGCACGGTCACAGTCGCGCAGCACGCGCTCCAGCATCCACTTCGAGGCACCGTATGGGTTCACGGGAGCTTGTGGATGCGATTCGTCGATGGGAATGCGCACGGGGTCGCCATAGGTCGCACACGTTGAAGAGAAGATGAAGCGCTTGCACTCGTGGCGCTGCATGGTTTCGAGCAGCGTGAGCGGCGCAGCGAGGTTGTTGCGGTAATACTTGAGCGGATTGGTGACGGATTCGCCGACATAGGCGAAGGCAGCGAAGTGCAGCACGGCTTCGGGTTTGTGCGCAGCGAAGACGCTTTCGACGAAGGCTGCATCAGCCATGTCGCCTTCGACCAAGGTCATGCGGTCGAGCGGCAGGGCGGAACGATGACCGAAGACGAGATTGTCGAGGACGACGACACGCTCGTGCTGATCGAGCAAATGACGGACGGTGTGTGAGCCGATGTAGCCGGCACCGCCGGTGATGAGAAGGGTTCCTTGGGGCATTGCGGAAATACAGCAGGCGTAAGCGCGGACGCCAATTGAAGTTTGTTTCAATTCCTCCCGCAATTGTGGGCTACTTGACCTGCACGGGATGCATGAGGTAGGCGATGAGATCACGCACCATGTCGGGCTGAAGGGCAAGGAGCAGGCCTTCGGGCATCATGGACATCGGCGAGGTCTCTTGCTTGACGATCTCTGTGCGTTCGAGGGTCAAGACTTCAGTCACGGTGCGGAGTGTCAGGGTGCGGTCATTCGATTCTACAATGATGCCACTCACACTGCGACCATCTTTGAGTGTGAGAAGGCTCATGCGGAAGTCGGCGCTGACCACGCCACTGGGATCGGCGATGTTTTCAAGCAAGTAATCGAGGTTGGCGCGACCCGAGCCGGTCAAATCGGGACCAATCTTACCACCTTGGCCATACATAACGTGGCAGGCACTGCAGACGGCGGTGAAGAGCACGCGGCCTTGGCTGAGGTTGGCTTTGGCGAGCGTGGCAGGTGTGAGTTGAGCTTTCACTTTCTCGATGAGCTGTTTTTTATCAGCGGCGGACTCGCGTAGCTCGCCCCATGCTTCGGTGAGCTGTTTGGTGAGCGCTTCATCATTGAAGGAACGAATCAGGCGTGCGTGGAAGGCGCTCAAGTCCGCGCGCGGGACTTTTCCGGCGGCCATTTCGCTGAGCATTGCCTTCGCGAAGGCGGGACGTGAGACCAGGGTGTCGATGATGCTCGTGGCGAACTTGCGGTAGTTCTTGGCGAGCTGTTTGCCGATCTCTGGATCGTCAAAGAGAGCGAGGCCACGTGCAGCGGTGGTGTTGAGCGTGCGGACCTCGATGAGTTGCGTGCAAATCGTGCGCAAATCATCCGGGCGGGCTTCGATGAGCGTTTTGAGTGCGGCTTCGCGAGCGGGAAGATCCGCTTTAGCATCAAGGGCGATTTTCTTCACGTCATCGAGCGCGCGGCCATCGCCGAAGAGGATGCTGAGGTCGCGGATGATTGGCGATTTGGAGGTGGCGATGACCTGATTCCAGTTCGCGGGCTTTGGAGCCTTGCGGATGCCTTTGAAGGCATCGCTCATGCCTTCGAGAACCGGTTCGGTGGAGTTGAGCGCGAGAAGTTGATTCAGGGCCTCTGGCTCGGTTGCGAGCTTGCGGGCGATCCAACGCGTCACTTTGGACCACGAACAGTTTTTCGCGATCTGGAGCAATGAATCGGCCTTCAGTGGCGAAATGCCATACCAGACCATGTGCGACAAAAAGGGGTCGTTGGCGTCTTCAGCATGCGAAAGCAATGCGATGGCCAGCGCGGGCCGTTTTTCGAGTGGTAGACGCTGAAGCACAGAAGCGAGTTGGAGGCGGACGAACGCGGATTTTTCGCTCGCGGCCATCTTGGCGGGATCAAAGGCCAGTTCGGGATACTTTGCGTGTGATTTTGGGCCAGTGATGGCGTCGATGGGTGAGAATTGAACGAGTTCGCGAATGGCGAGGGCACGTTGATGTTCGTCTCCACTCATATCGGCCTTCGGCCATGGTTTGCGCCAGGCGAAGGGCTTTTCGGGCTTCTTTGCCTCGCCGTAGCTTATGCGGAAGATGCGGCCGCTGGTGCGATGGACGCCGGTGGATTCATGGCACTCGCCGGTGTCGCTCCAGTCGAGGATGAAGCCGCTGCCATCGGGGCCAGTGCTGATTTCGATGCCGCGGAACCAGGGATCGTCGCTGAGGAAGACATCAGGCTCGTGTTTGCCGACGTAGCCGCTGCCGTTGCGTTCCAGTCGCTCCACATTGGCGCGGCGGCCATGCATGTTGAGCGTAAAGAGCTTGTTGCGATATTCTGCGGGCCATTGATCGGCCTGGTAGATCATCATGCCGATGTGGGCATGACCACCGCCAAAGGCGTTCGCTTTGCCATCGCGTGAATCGCCCCAGTTGCCTTTGCGGTCGTAGTGATAGTGATCAGCGATGGTATCGAGCTTTTCATAGATGAGCGGGTTCATCGTGTTCGAGTCCACCAGATGAGCGCCATGGATGAGATGCCAGAGGTGGCCAGTGACGGTGTTGATGAAGAACATCTCGCCGTTTTGATCCCAATCATGGCCCCACGGGTTGGTGGTGCCATGCGTGAGTACCTCGACGATCTTTTTCTCGGGGTGATAACGCCAGATGCCGCCTTTCATTGGCACACGCTGATCGTCCGGCGTGCCGGGAATGCCGAGCTTGCCGGGGCAAGAGTGACCGCAGCGACCGTAGAGCCAGCCATCAGGGCCAAAGCGCAAGCCGTTGGCGAAGTTGTGGTAGTTGTCCTTCGCAACCGTGAAGCCATCGAGCACGACTTCGGGTTCGCCATCAGGAATGTCGTCATTGTTGCGATCAGGAATGAACAGCACCTGCGGCGGGCACATGAGCCACACACCGCCGCGACCGACTTCGACGCTGGTGAGCATCTGCACGTCTTCCGTGAACACTTTGCGCGTCTCGGCCACTCCATCCCAATCTTTATCCTCAAGAATGATGACACGATCCTTCAAACCGAGATCGAAACGCTTCGTGCGCTCAGCGTAAGTGTAGTTTTCCGCCACCCACATGCGACCACGCGCATCCCAAGCCATGCCGATAGGATTCTGCACATCAGGTTCAGCAGCAAAGACCGTGGCCTTGAAGCCAGCGGGCAGTTTGAGAGCCTTCAAAGCCTCCTGTGGCGGCATGGGTGAGGGATTGCCGGGTTCGCTGTTGTAAGGAACCGGAAAATCGGCACCGAAGGCGGAGACGGTGAGAAGTACGAGGTAAGAAGTGAGAATGTGGGACACGGAAGCGAGGAGGATTTGGCGTGTTGATAAAAACGTAGCGGGAGTTAACATCCTCCCATGTCTTCTCTACAAGAACGAATCACGGTTAATCCCAAGCAATGCGGCGGACGTCCGTGCATTCGCGGGATGCGCATTCGTGTGACCGACTTGCTGGACCTGATCAGCAACGGTCTGAGTCAGGCGCAGATTCTCGATGAGATGCCCGACCTTGAGGCCGATGACATCAAGGCCGCTGTGGCTTATGCCCGGCAGCGTGTGGATCATCCTGTACTGGCTGCCGCATGAACTTATGGCTCGATGCACAGCTTTCGCCAAGGCTTGCACGTTGGATCAATCAGCAGTTTCTAGGTGTGAATGCTACGGCATTACGTGATCTCGGCCTGCGTGACGCGGTAGATAACGAGATTTACCAGCAAGCAGGCGCCGCGAATGCCATCGTGATCACCAAGGACCGTGATTTCGTCGATTTGCAAAACCGCCTCGGCAGCCCGCCAAAAATTATCTGGCTGACATGCGGCAACACATCCGAGTCAGCGCTGCAAGCCATCCTGACTCAACATTTGCTTACAGCGCTCGATTTTCTGAATGGTGCAGATGATTTGGTGGAGATTTCTGGGCCTTGAGCGCCCTCATCCCCAGATCAACCACACAGCGGCGAAGGCGGTGAGCCAGAATAGCAGCAGCTCGAAGGGTTTTTGCGGAATGCGTTTCAAAATCTGCCAGCCGAGTAGGATGCCGCAGATGACGCCTGGAAAGAGCACCAGATTAGTCATGAGCGACGGTGCATTGATGATGCCGAGATCGGCACTGAACGGGACTTTGAAGAGATTGATGAAAAGGAAGAAGCGGCTGAAGACGCCGAGGTGGTCTTTCTTTTCGAGATGCTGCGACAGGATATAGACGGTCATCACGGGACCGGCGGCGTTGGCGATCATGGTGACGGCTCCGGCCATGAATCCCATCGTCCACGAGAAGCCTTTGTGCTCGGTGAGGGCGATGAAGTCCTGGCGGCGGGCGTTGAGCACGAGATTGAAGATGAGCAGGGCGATGATGAGCCAGCCGATGACAATACGGGCGGAGGCATTGTCGATTTGATCCAACATGAACCAGCCGAGCACGACGCCAGCGATGGCGGACGGCACCATCGGAATGATGGCCTTCCAACTGCCACCTTTGCGATTGAGCACGTAGCCCATGAGGTCGGCAACGATGAGCAGTGGCAGCACAATGCCGACGGAGGGCTTCGCGCCGAAAATTTTGGCCATGAGGACGACGTTCAGCGTCGAGGTGCCGGAGAGGCCGGCTTTGGAGAGGCCAATGCACACCGCTCCGAGAAAGGCGAGCAAGAGGATAAAGCTGTCGCCAGGGAGGAGTGTGTGTTCAGTGAGCCAGGCCATGTGGGAATGACGAATGGCGAATGCGGATTGGCGAACAAGCTCGAACTCACCACACGAGTGATTTTCGTTAAAGCGCCATGAGCGGAGCAGGGACGAGGAAAGCGTGTTGTTCGAGCAGGCTAAGCGCACCGTTCCACGAAAGATAAGGCGTTAGATAGACGACGAGAACGTAGGCAAGCCCGATGGGCACGATGCCAAGGCGTGCAAGCCAGCGTGGGAACCAATGGCGCGGCTGCTCTTTGCGAAGCGCCCGGCTCATGGCCCACCCAGTGACGATGCGTGCAGGAAAGATAAAGATCACAAAAAGCAAACTCGGCAGCCAAGCAAGCTCGCGTGGAGTGAGCTCGATCTTCAGCAGGTAGAGCGGCACGGCAAAGAGCAGCGTGATGAGTAACGCGAACCAGAAAGCGAGGGGCGCACGCAGAAAAAGGCGGCGCACTTCGCGCAGCTCGAACATGGCACTGAAGCGATCTGTTTGAGCAAAATGCGCCTGCAAAAAGGGCAGATGAATGGCCACAAGCAGAAGCAAGATGCCGCCGATGAGCGAAAGAACGATCGATCCACCCAAAGGCACGCGTGTGGCGACGAGCAGGATGCCGACGGGAACAATCAGCCAGGCCAAGGCACCAACAAAACCACGCAGGCCGAGCCAGAAGTAAAATGGCAGACGCAGACTAAGGAAGTAGTCGGTCACATGGATCTGGCTGTGGGTGAATTTGCCGGGCGCTTTGAGCCAGCGCAGGAGACGCAGAGGCTGCGGCCAGAGGAAATGCCGCAGCTTGCCACCACGCACGCAAGCCCAGGCAATGTGCGCCAGTGTGATCGCGATGACGCTAATCAGGCCGACATACCACGCCTTTGAAATGACACTGCCAGAGGCAATGATTTCCGCGTCTTTCCAGAAGCCGGAGACGAGTCTTGCAGGCCAAAGGACGAGCCAGGTGCCTGCGGCGATGCTGCCAAGCACGGCCGCTTTGCGCACGCCGATGAAGCCATCACGGAAGCGTCCTGTACGCGCAATCGTGCCGCTTACATGCAGCAAGTAGCCGAGGCTGAGAAAATTCAGCAACGGAATGACCGAACACACCGCTAATAGGGCGATGAGTGCCGCGAGGCCGAACAGCCAGTTCAAAGCGGAGGCGCAGCGTTGGAGCCAGCCAGGTTTCGGCGGAGTCGATGCCACGAGCGCCGTTTCGATTGAACCGGGAATGGGTGGTGGCAGCGGAGGAGGCTCGGACATGAGGTGATGCTATGAAAGTCGTCTGGTTTTGGATTGTTGCAAAGTTTGCGCGGAAACCGATGCTTGAGCCGAGTGTTAGAGACTAGCCGGATCAAAGCGCATCGTCATGAACTCCACCCTCACCTTTCCCAACTGGCTGCTGCGATTGCGCAATACCGTGATCTTGGCTGGAGTCGGCGCAGCAGCCGTGTGGGGAGTGCTGGAACTGCTACGGCCTCCTGTGGGCCATGTTTCGAACGCCCTCAGACTCCCAAAACAGAAGCTGGATGATATTTTGCAGACGGCGAAACGTGTGGACGCGGACTTTGAGAAGTCGTGGGAGCAGAAACAGCTGAAGCCGACTGCCAAAGCGGATGATCTGACGCTGGTGAGGCGACTGTCGTTGGCGCTGACGGGTAGCATCCCATCATTGCAAGAGATTCGAGCCTTGGAGTCTGTGAAGGATGTGGACACCACACAATGGTGGTTGACGCAATTGCTCGCGGATCGACGCACGAGCGACTACTTGGCAGAGCGTCTTGCGCGGGTCTATGTGGGCATCGAGGATGGCCCGTTTTTGATCTATCGCCGCCGCAGGTTAGTGGACTGGTTGAGCGACTCCTTGCAGAAAAATCGCCCTTACGATCAAATCGCCCGTGCCTTGATCGATTCCAAGGGCGTGTGGACGACCAGCCCGGAGGTGAACTTCATCACGGTGACCAATGAGAACAAGAAAGGTCCTGATGAGGCGAAACTGGCGGCTCGTGTGAGCCGTGCGTTTCTTGGCGTGCAGATGGATTGTGTGCAGTGCCACGATGGAAAACTCGGTAGCACGTGGAAGCAGTCAGATTTCCACCAAATGGCCGCTTACTTCGGCCAGACGGATTTTGCTCTGAACGGACTGCGTGATGACCCCAAGAAGAACTACAAATTCCGTTACCTCGGCAAAACGGAAGAAGAAGTCGTGCCAGCCATGGTAGCGTGGAAACCGGAACTGCTGCCGCAGCAAGGCAGCCCTCGTGCCAAACTGGCGAACTGGGTCACGGCGAAGGAAAACAAGGCGTTTGCGCGAACGATTGTGAATCGCATGTGGGCGCTGCTGTTTAATCGGCCGCTGATCGCGCCGGTGGATGACATTCCGCTCGAAGGGCCATTTCCAGAAGGCTTGGAGATACTCGCGGATGATTTCATCGCTCACGGAAGTGATTTGCAGCGTTTGATCCGGGTCATAGCGTCAACGCGGATGTTTCAGCAATCCAGCCATTCGGCTGACCCATCGCATCCAGTCACGGAAGGTGCAGAAAAATGCTGGGCGGCGTTTCCGCTGACACGTTTGAGGCCGGAGCAGATGGCGGGAAGCGTGATTCAGGCGTCGTCATTGAGCACGATCGATGCAGAAACCCATGTGCTCTTTCGCATCAAGCGAGACATTGATGTAGGCAACTTCGTGAAGCGGTACGGAGACTCCGGTGAGGACACCTTCGATGATGCTGGCGGCACGATTCCCCAGCGTCTGCTGCTCATGAATGGCAACATGATCAGCGAAAACACAAAAAACAATCCGCTGGTCAACGCGAGCACACGCATCGGCATGCTGGCACCGAACCATGCCATGGCGGTGGAGGCGGCCTATCTATCCATTTTCACGCGTCGGCCGAACGCCGAAGAAGCAGCCCATTTCGCAGGGCTGCTGACTTCCGCCAAGAGCGGAAACTCGCGCACCAATGCAATGACGGATCTTTTTTGGACACTCATGAACGCCACCGAGTTTTCCTGGAACCACTGATATGAAAACGTCTCGCGATCCGCATTGCGCCTGCAACAGCAGCGATCACATCAACCGACGCACCTTGCTCAAAGGAGCGACGGCCATTGCTGGAGTCTCCTGGCTCACACCCCTGAGTGATCTACTTGCTCTAGAGGCTGAAAAATCACCCAAAGGCAAGCCGGCGCGCTCGGTGATCCTGCTTTGGCTTGGAGGTGCGGCCAGTCAGCTCGACACCTTTGATCCACATCCGACCACCAAGATCGGCGGAGGTGTCAAAACGATCTCAACAGCGATCAAAGGCGTCGATTTTGCCGCAGGTCTGGAGCAAACGGCGAGTGTGATGGGCGACGTCTCGCTCATTCGCTCCATGGTGAGCAAGGAAGGCGATCACGAACGAGCGTTTTACAACATCAAGACCGGTTACCGCCCAGACCCCACGCTCATTCATCCGAGCATCGGCGCCATCGTTTGCCACGAACTGCCTGACGCGAAGATTGAGATCCCGACGCACATCTCCATCCTGCCGAACCAGTGGCCGGCTCGTGGCGGCTTCTTTGGGGCGCAATACGATGCCTTTCAGATGTATGACCCGAAAAATACCGTGCCAGATGTCAAAGCACGAGTGGATGACAAACGCATGGATCTTCGATTGGAGAGTCTATCGGTTGTCGAGCGAGCCTTTGCACAGGGACGCTCTGCGGATCTCGATCAAACCAAAACATTGCATCAGGTTTCCATGCAGCGCGCACGCAGCATGATGACCTCTGATCAGCTGAAGGCCTTCAATGTCAAAGATGTGCCTGCGAAGGAGCTCGATGCGTATGGCGACACGCCCTTTGGTCGCGGCTGCCTTGCCGCCGTGCGTTTGATTCAAGCAGGAGTTCGCTGCGTCGAGGTAACACTGACTGGCTGGGACACACACGCGAACAATCTCGAAGGCCAAGCCACACAGGTGAAAATTCTCGATGCCGCCTATGCCTCGTTGATTCGCGACTTAAAGAAGCTCGGTCTGCTGGAAAGCACCATCGTTGTCTGCGGCGGTGAATTCGGTCGCACGCCAAAGATCAACAATGTCGGTGGCCGCGACCACTGGCCGCATGGTTTCAGCATGCTCGTGGCGGGCGGTGGATTCGCCGGTGAACGCGTCAGAGGTACCACGGATCCCGAAGGGGTTAAGAAAGAACCCGAGCATCCTGTCTTTGTGGAGGACTTACACGCTACCATTCAGGATCTTCTCGGGATCGATCACAGTAAGGAGATCATGACTCCCATTGGCAGGCCGATGGCTTTGAGCAAAGGCGAAGTGGTCGGTGAATTGAAGGTGTGATCAGCGTTGGGCTGTTTTCGCCGCTTCAAACGGACTTCCTTCGATGATCTGTTTTTTTTGCTCCTCGGGTGAAGCAGTGGCTTCGGGATTGAGCGTCATAATATAGGCTACCACGTCACGTAGCATTTGATCATCTTCGATGAAGAGCGTGGTCATCTGCACCACCTTGGCGCCGTTCACGTCGTTCTTGATCGCACCGCGTTTTCCTGATTTGTATTTTTTTAGCTGTTCCTCCAGATACCAAGCCTGCCGACCGATGAGAGGCGGGCTACCAAAGGCCATTTCGCCGCTGGCGTTGTAGCGATGGCACTCCATGCAGCGTTCCTGAAACAATCGCATGCCTTCGGCGAGATTGGTGTCGGCGAGTTCACGATTGTCGCCCGTGGGAACAACGAGGGGCAACTTTTCGACATGCTGCACCACCGCCTTGATCTGCTCGGGTTGCAACACCTTGGCTATCATGGCCATCAAAAAGGGTTGGGGATCGGTGGCGTCATGACCGCGGCGGCCTTCGCGAAAGTTGCTGAACTGCGTGGACACATACCATGACGGCATTCCTGCGATCGAGGGTGATTTGAGTTCCAGCTTGCCTTCGCCGTTGTTGCCATGGCATTGGGCGCAGACTGTTTGGAAAATCGTTTTGCCATCCGTCGCCTGCGTCGGCATCACCACTGGAACAGCGGGATCGGCGGCATGCAAAACTGCGCCACTGATGCTGAGAAGCATGAATGCGAGCTGGCTGCGGTTGATTTGCATGGTCGTGAAACGAGCTAAGTTGCATACGGGTTACAACAATGCAGCAATGAACCTGTCGCAGGGCCTTCTTTGCCAAAATCCGCGCACCGCAGGACAAATCCGGCACGGGCTTGCGCTTCGTTCGCCCCTGTGCCTTTCTGCTGCATGGCTCTTCCTGCGAACGTCGTCGAACTCACCCAGGTCCTCGTGCGCATCCCGTCGGTGAATCCCGATGGCGATCCCGGCACCGATGGCATCGGCGAAGAGAAGTGCGCGCAGTTTGTGGGTGATTTTTTGGCTGCAAATGGTGCAGAAGTCACACTGGATGAAGTGCAGCCTGGCAGGCCGAATGTGATTGGGCGGTTCCCCACGAATCCGAGCGTTGATGGCAAACCAAAGCCGCGCATACTTTTTGCGCCACACACCGACACCGTGAGCGTCGGTGGCATGACCATTGATCCTTTCGGTGGTGAACTGCGTGATGGCAAAGTGTGGGGCAGAGGAGCATCCGACACTAAAGGACCAATGGCTGCATTCCTATGGGCTCTGCACGAAATGCGCCATGAGATTCCTTCACTGCCTGTCGAGGTGCATTTCGCCGGCTTCATGTCGGAAGAGAGCGCACAGCTCGGCTCACAGCATTTTGCGAAGCATCACGGGCGCTATGATCTCGCCATCATCGGCGAACCGACGAGCCTGAAGACTGTCTTCCGCCACAAAGGCTGCCTGTGGGCCGATGTGCATACTACGGGCGTTGCGGTGCATGGAGCGACGCCTGAACTCGGCGTGAACGCGATTGTGAAGATGGCGAAGCTCGTCGCCGCTCTCGATACCGAGTTTCGCGATCTTTTGACCGAAACCAGCGGCGCAGACGAGTGGCTCGGCGTTAGCACGATCAATCTCGGCATGATCCAAGGCGGCACGCGCAGCAACATCGTCGCTGGCGCCTGCAAACTCCGCGTGGACATCCGCACCACGCCAGGATTGCAGCGTGCGGGCGGCGCACTCGCGCTACTGACTGATTTCGTGCAGCCTATTGACGAAACAGCGAGTGTCGCCGTCGCCAGCGAAGCCTTTCATCTCGACACCGATCCCGCGAATCTCTTTGTGCAGAAGCTTATCGCCGCCGGAGCCGATTTGACCGGCGCACCATGGTTCTGCGACGCGGCATTTTTAGCCGTGGCCGGAACACCCGCCATCGCTATCGGCCCCGGCAGCATCGCACAAGCTCACACGAAGGATGAATTCATAGCCGTGACCGACCTCGAAGCTGGTGTGGCGTTTTTCACAAGGTTCCTGCGCAGCTTGGCGTGATCAGGGAATGGTGACGCGATAAAATCGCCGCGTTTTGTTCACGGCGTTCAGGTCCGTCCAGGTCGTGCTTGATCCGTTGGCGGTGATGATGACAGGCGTCCATTTTAACAAATCGTCACTGTATTCGATGCGGTAATCGTTGCCGGAGACGGACTGGAATTGAAGCGTGGTGCTGGTGTTGCGGCTCAATACCGTCTGTGGGCGGTTGTTGGGATCGCTATCACTAGTGCCAAACCAAGCCTCTGCATCGGCATAGATACCGTCGCCGTCATTGTCTTGGCTGATGCTGAATTGGTCCACGAGACCAGAGTCGAGTCCGCTGGCGGTGGCTTCGTCCTTGCTGTAGGTCCATTTCAACGTGTGAGTTCCTGCGGCGAGGATGAAATCTTTGCGCGTCCATCCCAGTTCGCCGCTGATCGCCACTTTTTCGACAGCATCGATGTAGAAGCGCATGAAGTCGTAATCCTGCTCAGAGGAGATGCCCCAGTAAAAGCTAACCTTGCACGGGCCAGTGACGGTAGTGCTCATCGTGGTTTGCTGTAGATCTGTGATGGCTCCGCTGCGGGCGGCGTCGCTGCCGTCATGCGTGTAGAGCCGTTGAGGAATCCATGTCAGATCACCCGTGGTGGTGATGGGTTGAGTTGGAGCGTCGATGGCCTCGGCAAGACCTTGGGTGACGGTGCCGACAACGATCGTAATCACCGCTGTGCTAGTTCCAAAAGTGTTCGTGGCATAGACCGTCACAGGATAGCTGCCAATGGCGGTGACGCTGCCATAGATCAAGCCGGACGACGCGTGCAGCGTTAGCCCTGTAGGCAGATTATCTGCGGCGAAAGTCGAGGGTGCATTCGTGGCGGTGAGTGAATGACGAAAGTAAACACCCTGATAAGCCTGCACGGTCTCCGCAGTCATCACCGGCGCAGCGTTGGTGGGAGTGATCACCATCTCGTCGATCCAGCCTTTGTCCTGTCCTTTGGCTGTAGCTTCATCCTTCACGTAATAGATGTCCACGTTGTGCGGCCCTGACCCCATGTCGGTGCTGGAAAGCTTCCAGTCCTGCTCGCCGGTGATGTAATCCTTCACGTAGCCATCCACAGCGAGTACGAGGTAGTCATAATTTTTCTCGGAGGACACTTTCCATTGGAAAGCCAGCCTTGCGGGCCCATTCACGGTAAACTCGATCCCCGAATACTCCTCATCACCGACTGTAGCGGTCGCAATGGCATCCGTGCCATCGTGGGTGACGGCGGTTTGCAAAACGGGATCACCAGAGCCAAAGGGAATGATCTTGGTCGTCGTTGTCTGCTCGACAGCGGTGGAGAGTGCAGGTGTTGCGCCGAGGATGTAAAAGTAAGTATAGGTACTATTGGCGCCGGTGGCGTTCGTGGCATCCTGATAGCCTTCAAATCCGCCTGTCTCAGTGGGCGTTCCTGTGATGAGGCCGGTAGTGGGGTTCAGCGACAGACCATTTGGAAGTCCAGCATAGAAATAGCGGCCAGCATCAAAGTTGGTGGTGAAGTTTGAAGCGGTCATTTGGTAGTTCATCGCCCAGCCCTCACGTCCGACGATGAGCCAGTTCGATGTTAACACTGGCAAAGGCAACGCATTAGGCGTGGAGGTGCCTTGGAAAGTGATCGTCGCTTCATTCAGCGTTCCAGTGTAGTCGATCATGCGGTCAAACACTTCGAGCTTCCAATCGCCATGTGAGCGTTCGCCCCAAAAATGCGTCGTCGTGAACGTCCAGTCGAGGTTTGCGCTATTATCGTTGGTTCGCGCACGGGCGAGGCGGACTTTCACTCCGCTTGGCGAGGTAAGACGCCATTCGAGATTGCCTACATAAGGATGCGTGGCCTTCACCTTCACTGTGACGTGCTCCAGACGCAGATTATCCGCGAGCGGCACACTGAAGGCACGCGAAATGCCGTTCTCATCATAATCAGGAATAGCCTGAGCGAGGTTGGCCTGGGAGATCACCTTCGTCTGCATCGAGGCCACGTTGGTCCAAGTGGCTGCCATGTTGACGGCAGCCTGCGCATTCACCAACCCTGCACCGTAACGAACATTGAAATGAAAGCCCGCGCCGTTTTGCACCCAGTCTCCATCGAATTCGTCATTCTTCACTGCCGTGCGTACGAGAATCTCCTGCACGTCGCGGTAAGTCAGGTTCGGATTAGCCTCCAATATCAGCGCCACCACACCGGCCACTGTGGGTGTCGCCGAAGAGGTGCCGCCAAAGCTATTGGTGTAATTAGTGTCGTTAAAGTCGGGATTCTCGACCGTGCCGCCATCTTCGTTGTATCCCAGTGCACCGCTGCGGTCAGTTGTCGTAATGCTTTCTTTGCCACCGTTCGAAGGTGCACAAACAAGGATGTTGGAACCCGGCTCACTGTAATACGAAGCACGACCTTTATCATTGATAGCTGAGACTGCGATGACCATGGGTGAGTTTGCCCACCCGTCGTAGTTGGAATCATCGCCGCTGTAGTTTCCGTTGCCTGCTGCCCAGAGGTAGATGGTTCCCTTGCCACCGCGTCCGTTCGTGATTGCATTTTGCATGGCAGCTTGGGTCAGAGTCCCAGGTCCACCGGTGCCATAAGCACTGTCATAAGGCCCCCAACTGTTACTCTTAATCTGAATGATGTCCTGCTTGTAGCCGATGGCATCTGCTTCATCCGCGTCAGTAGTGGGTGCGGCGATGAGGCGCAGACCGACGAGGGTCGCCTCCGGCGCAGAGCCGCTGACGCCGAAGCCGTTGTTGCCACGTGCTGCTGCCACGCCGGCACAGGCGGTGCCGTGGAAGCTTTTCGCATCAGGAGAAGGGTCGCCGTCCTTGTCGTTGAAATCGTAGCTATTGAGCGCATCGACATTCGCCGCTAGATCGGGATGTGTCAGTTCCAAGCCATCATCCACGATACCGATGCGGATGCCTGTTCCTTTGCGCGTGTCCCACGCGGGCATTACATTCACGTCAATGCCCGCCTTGGCCCCGTTTTGACCGGTGTTCTTCAAATGCCACTGGTAGCCGGCATTTGAAGTGCTGTAGCCGAAGAGCGGATCGTTCGGAGTGAAGCGGCGGAACAATTGCCGCGCTAGCATGGGTTCAGCACTTCTTACAGCGGCCATTTTTTTCAACGTCACGGCTCCGGCAAGCGCAACGTCAGGATTTCCAGCAAACTCAACCACTGCAAGTTGTCCATGTGCCACGGTTTTTACCACACCAGCCATGCCTTGAAGATCCGCCACCGTTCGTCCCGGCTGCAATTCGACGAGCACGTTTTTGGTTAACCAGCGACGTGTGCCGTCATTTTGCGGTGCTCCTTTTTCATACAGCACCCACTCGCCCTTGATGCCCGACTCGGCCAACGAGCGATCAAACGGTCTTCCAGCGACCACGATCTGCCCGCGCAACCAACTGCTGGCCGCGAGTAAAACGAGCAAAACTAAAAAACGCATCCGCATGAAGACAATCGGGCCGTGATGATGCTCGGAAAGACGACGATTTGCCAGAAGAAAGCCGGGCACGCTTGGTCTTACCGCAAAGGGACCAAGAGTTGGGTTCTCATACAAATACCTCAGTGCAGTGCAAACACTGCTGATCGTTACCGCTGCGACAAGCGGTGGAGTCTTTCGATCTTTTAGGCTTTTTAAGGCAGGTCTGTCTGTCCCATGAGGTAACGATCGCACTCTCTCGCGGCTCCGCGGCCTTCGTTGAAGGCCCAGACGACGAGAGATTGACCACGACGGCAGTCGCCGGCGGCGAAGATGCCGGGGAGGCTGGTGGTGTATTTTTCGTGCTCGGCTTTGATATTGCTGCGGGCATCGCGCTCGACATTGAGGGCATCTAGAAGAGGCTGTTCAGGGCCGAGGAAGCCCATGGCGAGTAGCACGAGCTGCGCGGGGAGGACTTTTTCGGTGCCGGCGACCTTCTGCGGGCCGAAGTTGCCTTTGTCGTCTTTCTTCCACTCGACATTCACGACGTGGACGGCTTTGACGTTGCCATCACCGTCACCTTCGAAGTGGGTGGCGGTGGTGAGATAGACGCGGGGATCGTCGCCGAACTTGGCGGCGGCTTCTTCCTGGCCGTAGTCCATCTTGTAGGTCTTGGGCCATTCGGGCCATGGATTGTTCGCCGCACGCTCAAGGGGCGGTTTGGCCATGATTTCGAGCTGGGTGACGGTTTTACAGCCGTGACGGACGCTGGTGCCGACGCAGTCGGTGCCGGTGTCGCCACCGCCGATGATGACGATGTCCTTGCCGTCTGCGGTGATGTACTTACCACTGGGGTCGAGCACCGCCTTGGTGTTCGCCGTGAGGAAGTCCATGGCGAAGTGGATGCCTTTCAATTCGCGGCCAAGGATCGGGAGGTCACGCGGCTTGGTGGCTCCGGTGGCGACGATGATGGCGTCGAAGTCTTTGCGGAGTTGCTCGGCGGTGATGTCGGTGCCGACGTTGACGTCGCACTTAAAGGAGACGCCTTCGTCTTCGAGCAGCTTCACGCGGCGGAGGACGACGTCGTTCTTGTCGAGCTTCATGTTGGGGATGCCATACATGAGGAGGCCGCCGGGCCGATCGGCACGCTCAAAGACGGTGACGAGATGTCCTGCTTTGTTGAGTTGGGCTGCGGCGCTGAGGCCGGCGGGGCCGGAGCCGATGACGGCGACTTTTTTGCCGGTGCGACTCTGCGGTGGCTCGGGCTTCACCCAGCCCTCTTCCCAGCCTTTATCGATGATCGAGACTTCGATGTTCTTGATCGTGACGGGCGGGTTGTTGATGCCGAGCACGCAGGAACCTTCGCACGGGGCGGGGCAGACGCGGCCGGTGAACTCAGGGAAGTTGTTGGTCTTGTGCAGGCGATCCAGCGCTTCACGCCAGAGACCGCGGTAGATCAGATCGTTCCACTCGGGGATCAAGTTGTTGATCGGGCAGCCGCTGGCCATGCCGCTGATGAGATTGCCGCTGTGGCAGAAAGGGATACCGCAGTCCATGCAGCGAGATCCTTGCTTTTTGAGACGGTCTTCGGGCAGGTGTAGATGAAACTCCTTCCAGTCTTTGACGCGCTCAAGCGGGTCGCGGTCGGTGGGTAGTTCACGTTCGAATTCGATGAAGCCTGTTGGTTTTCCCATGATCTAGCGGTGTAAAAAGTGATGTCTGTTGGTTCGTGTTGGGCGAGGTGGGATTCTAACCCCCACCGATGCGGGCGACGTCGCGGGCGTTGGCTTCGAAGGCGGCGTTGAGTGCATCGTCGCCGACCAAACCGTCGTCTTTGGCCTTCTTGAGGGCCTTGAGGACGCGGGCGTAGTCGCGAGGCATCACCTTGACGAATTGCGGCACCATCTGTTCCCAAAGGGCGATCACCTTGAAGGCTTTCTGGCTCTTAGTGAGGTCAGCGTGTTTCTTGATGAGTTCGTAGAGGCTGTCGATCTCTTCTTTGTCTTCGAGTTTTTGCAGATCGACCATGCCAGCATTGCAGCGGGTGGCGAAGTCGCCTTTTTCATCGAGGACGTAAGCCACACCACCGCTCATGCCTGCGGCGAAGTTGCGGCCGGTGATGCCGAGAACGACGACGCGACCACCGGTCATGTATTCGCAGCCGTGGTCACCCACGCCTTCGACGACAGTATCGACACCGCTGTTACGAACGGCGAAGCGCTCACCAGCCATGCCGCGGAGGAAGAGTTCGCCGCTCGTCGCGCCATACAGCGCGGTATTGCCTGCGATGATGTTTTCTTCGGCGACAAAGGTGCTGCCAGCAGGCGGGTAGATGACGATGCGCCCACCGCTGAGTCCCTTGCCTACGTAGTCATTGCCATCGCCTTCCAGCTCGAGCGTGACACCTTTCGGCACAAACGCACCGAAGCTTTGACCCGCGCTGCCGTGGAAGCGCAGGTGCACGGTGTCGTCTGGCAGGCCGTGCCAATGCCGCTTGGTGATCTCGTTGCCGAGGATGGTGCCGACGGTGCGGTTGATGTTACGGATGTTGACGTCGGCTTTGACCTTGGTGCCGTTCTCGATCGCCTCTTTGCAAAGCGGAAGCAGCATGGTGATGTCGAGGCTCTTGTCGATGCCGTGATCCTGAGCTTCGGTGCAAAAGCGACCGATCTCAGCACCCACTTTCGGACGGTAGAGCAGTTTCGAGAAGTCGAGGCCCTTGGCCTTCCAATGTTCGACGGCTTTACGGGCTTCGAGCATATCAGTGCGACCCACCATGTCTTCCAGTTTGCGGAAGCCGAGCTTGGCCATGAGTTCACGCACTTCCTGAGCGATGAACGTCATGAAGTTGACGGTGTATTGCGGATCACCACTGAATTTCGCGCGGAGATGCGGGTCCTGTGTAGCGACGCCAACGGGGCAGGTGTTCAAGTGGCAAACACGCATCATGATGCAACCCAGTGTGACGAGCGGAGCTGTGGCGAAGCCAAATTCTTCAGCACCGAGCAAAGCAGCGATGACGACATCGCGACCGGTCTTCATCTGTCCGTCAGCTTCGACGACGATGCGCTTGCGCAGGTCATTGAGCACAAGGGTTTGATGCGTTTCAGCGAGGCCGAGCTCCCATGGGATGCCGGCGTGCTTAACGGAGGTCTGAGGCGATGCGCCCGTGCCGCCATCGAAACCAGAGATGAGCACCACGTCGGAGTGGGCCTTGGCCACACCGGCAGCGATGGTGCCAACGCCGACTTCAGAGACGAGCTTCACACTCACGCGGGCTTCGCGGTTGGCGTTCTTCAAGTCGTGGATGAGCTGCGCCAAATCCTCAATGGAGTAGATGTCATGATGCGGCGGTGGCGAGATCAGACCGACACCGGGGGTCGAGTGGCGCACCTTGGCGATCCATGGATAAACCTTGGCTCCAGGCAGCTGACCACCTTCACCGGGCTTGGCGCCCTGGGCCATCTTGATTTGGATTTCCTTGGCTTGAGACAAATAAAGGCTCGTTACACCAAAGCGGCCTGAAGCTACCTGCTTGATGGCGCTGTTCTTCGAGTCGCCTCTGTCGTTGGTCCAAGTGTAGCGCTCAGGATCTTCGCCGCCTTCACCGGTGTTCGACTTGCCGCCGACACGGTTCATAGCGATGGCGAGTGCTTCGTGCGCTTCACTTGAGATGGAGCCGTAGCTCATGGCGCCTGTTTTGAAGCGCTTCATGATTGTTTCTACGCTTTCCACTTCCTCAATCGGCACAGGCGTCTGCGCGACGAAGTCAAGCAGGCCACGCAGGGTGTAGCGCTCCTTGAGCTGTTCATCGACCAGCTTGCTGTAGGCTTTGAAGGTGTCGAAGCTGCCCGTGCGGACGGCTTTTTGCAGTGTGTGGATGGTGAGCGGATTGAAAAGGTGAGCTTCACCTTCTTTGCGCCACTGGTATTCACCACCGACATCGAGTGTGGGTGAATTGGCCTCACGATCGGGATAGGCGTGGCTGTGGCGCTGGATGGACTCCTGCGCGATGACGTTGATGTCCGCGCCTTCGATGCGGGTGCTCGTGCTGGTGAAATATTTATCCACCACGGCCTGATTGAGGCCCACGGCTTCAAAAATCTGCGCACCGCGATAGCTCTGCATCGTGGAGATGCCGATCTTCGAGGCGACCTTGATCACGCCCTTCGTGGCAGCTTTGATGAAGTTGTACACCGCCTTCTTGTGGTCGATGTTCACCAGCATGCCCTGGCGGATCATGTCTTTGAGCGTTTCAAAGGCGAGGTAAGGATTGATCGCGCCACAGCCGTAGCCGATCAGCGTGCAGAAGTGGTGCACTTCACGAGGTTCGCCGGACTCCAGCACGATGTCGCACTGGGTGCGTGTGCCCTGCTTGATCAAATGATGGTGCAGACCACCGACAGCGAGTAGGGCCGGGATCGGAGCCTTGTCCTTGCCAACGCTGCGGTCGGTGAGGATGAGGATGTTTTTGCCTTCGGCGACGAGTTTGTCGGCTTTGGCGCAAAGTTCGCCCATAGCCTTTTCGAGACCCGTGGTGCCAGCCTTCGGATCAAAGACGATTTCGAGTGTCGCCGAGGAGAACTGGCCTTGCGCGATGGATTTGAGCTTGGCGATCTCTTCATTGCTCAGGATCGGTGATTTCAACTCAATGAGGTGACAGCTTTCGGGCTTCGGATCGAGCAGATTACCTTCCGCTCCGATGGTGGTGACGGATGAGGTAATGATCTCCTCACGGATGCAGTCGATGGGCGGGTTGGTGACCTGCGCGAAGAGCTGGTGGAAGTAGTCGTAGATGAGCTTCGACTTGTTCGAAAGCACGGCGATTGGCGTGTCCGTGCCCATGGAGCCGATAGCTTCGACGCCGTCGCGTGCCATGGGAACCATGAGCATGCGCAGATCTTCAAAGGTGTAGCCAAAGGCCTGCTGGCGTTGCAGTACGGTCTTGTGGTCTGCTGTCGGTACTTCGACGGCATCCTTCACATCAGCCAGCTTCACGAGGTGCTTGTCCAGCCACTCGCGGTAGGGCTTCTCGCAGGCGATCTTCTCCTTGATCTCATCATCCGGCACGATGCGACCTTCTTCCATGTTCACGATGAACATCTTTCCTGGCTGCAAACGGCCTTTGTGGGCCACATTTTCAGGTGCCACAGGCAAAACGCCCGCTTCCGAACCCATGATCACCAGATCGTCTTTCGTGACATAATAACGTGACGGACGCAGGCCATTGCGGTCCAGCGTGGCGCCGATCATCGTGCCATCCGTAAAGGCCACGGAAGCCGGGCCATCCCACGGTTCCATGAGGCAGCTGTGATATTCGTAGAAGGCTTTTTTCGCCTCGCTCATCGACTCATGACCGCTCCACGGCTCAGGAATCATCATCATCATCGCATGTGGCAGCGAACGCCCGCTGAGCACGAGAAGTTCGAGCGAGTTGTCAAAGATAGTCGAGTCTGAGCCATCGGCATTGATCACGGGTTTGATCTTTTGGATGTCATCGCCAAAGAGATCGGAAGCGAACAGCGACTGCCGCGCATTCATCCAGTTGATGTTGCCACGCAGGGTGTTGATTTCACCATTGTGAGCAATATAGCGATAGGGGTGCGAGCGCTCCCAGTTCGGGAAGGTGTTCGTCGAGAAACGGGAGTGAACCAACGCCAATGCAGACTCCATGTCCGGGTCTTGGAGATCGAGGAAGTAAGCACCGACCTGATGAGGTGTGAGCATGCCTTTATAAACTAGCGTGCGGCAGGAAAAGCTGGGTGCATACCACATCGCATCGATCTTAGCCACGCGGATGGCATTGTTAGCCACCTTGCGCAGGACATAGAGTTTACGCTCGAAGGACAAATCGTCCGCAGCACTCGGATGACGCTTCACAAAGACCTGACGTGTAAACGGCTCGCTTGCCACCGCCGATTTTCCGAGTGTGGAATTGTTCGTCGGCAGATCGCGCCAACCGATCACAGGCATACCCTCCGCCGCAGCGACCTTGGTAAAGATTTCCTGTCCTTTGGCACGCACCGCGGCGTCCTGAGAGGTGAAAATATTGGCTACGCCATACTGGCCCTGTGCGGGCAGTTCAAAGCCAGCCGCCTTGGCCGCTTTGACGAGGAATTTGTGGGGAGCCTGGATCAGGATGCCAGCTCCGTCACCGGTGTTTTCTTCCACGCAGGCACCGCGATGGTCTAGGTTTTCCAAGATCGTCAGCGCATTCGCGACGATCTGGTGGGATTTTTTGCCCTTCATATGACACACGAAGCCGACGCCACAGGCGTCATGCTCGTTCTTCGGGTCATACAGTCCTTGTTTCTCTGGGAGTCCGGTGTTTGTCATTGGGGTCAAAAGGGGGCCGCATTTAGGCGATTCCGTTCCGTAAATCAACCAGCATTCTGCCTGCCAATTTGTCCCTTATTTACGCCTCAAGGTAAGATTCCGGTGCATCGGCCAGACCTCTTCGTCATCTATCTTGCATCGCTCGGCTCCAGCCGCTAAAACAGCTTTATGGTACGTCTCACGATTCTTGGCAGCGGCAGTTCTGGGAACTGTGCCGTGATCTCTACCGAGCGCACGACCCTGCTTTTGGACGCCGGTCTGAGCGCCAAGCAAATCTGTCTGCGCCTCGATGCCTGCGGCTTCTCGCTGGACATGCTCGATGGCATCCTGCTCACCCACGAGCATCAGGATCACACCGGCGGTATTGAGGTGCTGAGCCGGAAACGCCCGGTGCCGCTGTTTTGCACTGCTTTGACCCAGGAAACGCTTGCAGGCAGCCTCGGCTTCAAAAAAACACCATCCTGGCGTCTCATGACCACCGGCTCGGTCTTTGAGTTTCAGAATCTGCGCATCGAATCCTTCCCCGTGCCCCACGATGCGGTCGATCCGGTCGGTTTTGTCATTGCTGACGATGAATCGCGCCTCGGGGTTCTCAGCGACGTTGGTTTCGTGACGAATCTCATCAAGGACCGCCTTCGCAACTCCGACTGCCTGTTCATCGAGGCCAATTACGACACCCAACTGCTCGAAAACGACACGAAACGTCCCTGGGCAACGAAACAACGCATCAGTTCGCGTCACGGCCATCTCTCGAACGAGCAAGCAGCCGAACTCGTCCGTGATGTGGCGCATCCCGGCCTCAGTCATGTTGTGCTGGGCCATTTGAGTGACGATTGCAACGATCCCGCTACCGCCTGCCGCCACATCCGTCAGGCGCTCGATGCCGCCGGGGCCGCTGATGCCCGAGTCATCTGCGCTGAGCGTCACAAGCCGACGCCGACGATTGAAGTCGTGCGGCGTCGCAGCAATGCCAACGTGAGCTTCTGCGTCGCCTCCGCCGAACCTGCCGGGCAACTGGCGCTGTTTTGATCGCATGAACATTCGCCTCATCATCCGCAGCCTCCTGGTGCTCGTGCTTGTCATCGCCCTGTGGTTCTCATGGTGGGCCTTGGGCCGTTCGCCGGAGGAGCAACTGCGTGTCGCGCAGGCCGAGTTCATCGAGGCCATTCAAGATCGCGACTGGGATGACCTTCAGGACTTCTTCGCCGCTGATTACACCGACGCCTACGGTCACAATCGCGAAACGGTGGTGCAAACCTTGAAGCAATACATCAGCGGCTTCTTCACGCTCGATGTGAAGACCAGCGATCTTACCGTGCAGGCCGTGAAAGGGCAGGGGATCGTCAAATTAAAGGCCAAACTGGAAGGCAACGGTACGGCAGTAAGCCAGATGGTGCTCCAGCGCGTGAATCAAATGGAACAACCCCGGGTCTTCCACTGGAGCAATCCCGGCCGCTGGCCCTGGAACTGGCGGCTGAGCATGGTTCACAACGACGAGGTCAGGTGAGCGCTGATCACGGCACGCCGTGGCCCTTTGCCGCTTCCCATAGGCCATACCAGTCTTCGCGGTCGAGCTTGATGTCGGCGGCTTTCACCACCGCTTTGATGCGCTCCAACTTGTTCGTGCCGATGATCGGCAGCGGGCAGGACGGATGCGCCATGATCCACGCGTAGGCGAGTTGATCGAGTGTCGCAGCGCCGTATTTGGCGGAGAGTTCAGCCGCTTTAGCATTAAGACGGATGGCGGCAGGGTCTTTTTTCTCCATCAAGGCTCCTTTGGCCAGTGGTGACCAAGCCATCGGGAGAATACGGTGGCGCTGGCACTGGTCGGCGGTGCCGTCGTAGATCGGGTCCATGTGCAGCAGGCTGAATTCGACCTGATTCGTCACTAGCGGCTGGTCCATGCGCGTGTTTAGGAGTTCAAACTTATGCACGTTGTAGTTGGAGACACCTGCGCTGCGGATTTTGCCATCTTTGAGCAGCTTATTCAGTCCCTCAGCCGTTTCATCGGCGCTTGTAAGCCAGTCGGGGCGATGCACGAGCAGCAGGTCGATATGATCAATGCCCATGAAACGCAGCGATTTCTCCGCGCTCTTGATGATGCGAGCGGCGGTGAGGTTGTAGTGCGCCACTTTGCGGTCAGGATGAAACTCACACGGCATATAGATGCCGCATTTGGTCACGATCTCGATCTTGCTGCGGAAAGCGGGATCGAGCTTCAACGCGCCGCCGATGGCCTCCTCGACCTTGTAGCCACCGTAGATCTCCGCCGTGTCGAACGTGGTGATGCCGAGATCGGCGCAGGCTTTGAAGCGGCTCAATAGCGCCTGCGGTGTGCAGTTGGACTTGTCCTCATCATCGAGGATGCGCCAGGTGCCATAGACGAGGCGGGAAAATTCAGGGCCGTTGGGGGCGATGCGGTGACGGGTGATCATGCGTGGCCGATCATTGCCGTCCCTACGTCATCCGACAAACAAAAACGGCACCTCTCGCGAGATGCCGTTCGGAAATTGGGTTATCGAACCTGAATCAAGCAGGCTTGGTCAACGCACCAACCTTGAGAGCCAGACGGCTCTTGAAGCGGGCGGAGGTGTTATTCTTGATGACGTGGGTCTTGGCGGCCTTGTCAGCGGCTGCCGCGAATTCGCTCAGGCTGGCTGCTGCTGCTGCTGCGTCCTTCTTTTCCACGGCGGCGATCACCTTCTTGCGCAGCGTACGGATGCGGCTTTTCACCGTTTGGTTGTGAGCGGTGCGAACCGTCGTTTTGCGGATGTCTTTTTTTGCGGAGCGGATGTTGGCCATAAAAGGGGCTGGGGAAAGGGCGGCGAGAATAGGACGCCACCACCACCCTGTCAAACTGGAATCCAGCCGTTAGCCACCCCGCAGGTTTTGCTTGGCTCCGCAGGCCTAATCCGGTAAAACAACTCCTATACCAGCCATGATTGAAGTCGAAATCTACGCCCCCGGCCTCCGTGCGGAGTCCACCGTGATGCAACTCCGCAACCAAATGGACCACTTTCCCAAGGTGCGTTACAAGGTCGATACCCGCCACGACCTCGTTTATTTTGAGATCGACAAGCCCGGCGACATCAATCAGCAGGAGATCAATCAGATCTTCGATGCCATCGACCTCAGTCCGCGCTTTGTGGGCCAGATTCCCGAGGAACTGCGCTCCGGCCAGACCACCAAGCTGGTTTGATTCACTTGCACTGCAGCATCTGCACCGCCTGCTTCATCCGGCCTAGCACATAATAGACCGTCTGGCTGCGCAGTCGCACCAGTTCCGCACCAATGATGCGCGGCACGAAGTCCTGCGGCACCTCCAGCACCTCTCGCAGCGTGCATCCATTCAGCCCACGGCAGAGAATCGTCGTCAGCGCCCGTGTGAGCGTCTGAACTTTTGGCCCCAGGCTGATCGCAAAGTGAATGCGATCGTTGTCCTTGATCTTTACATGCACCCCGACGGTGTCTGTGCACTCCGCATCCTTGCGCACGTCCTCAAGATCAAAGGTGTCGCCCTCTTTGGGTGCATGAGCCACCGCTGCCGCCGCCAGATCGATCAAATTCTCCCGCCGCTCGCCTTCTGGCAGCGATTCAAAAAAGGTGATCAGTTCGCTCAAGGCGGCGGGATAGTCGGCCATGCTCACTTCTTCACCGGTTTCGGCGGATTTAAATCAGTCACCGGCATCTCGGTGAATTTTTTCCAGTGCGCCTCGCTCTGCTTCTGCGTCGCCACACCATCGTGAACCCACAGCGCATAGCGCACCCGCAGCTTTTTCTCCTCCGTGACCTCCAACGGCGTGTCCAGGCTCAGGCAGCAGCCCATCCAGCCGTCATTGCGCACATGAAAGGCCGTCGGGTTGTGCGGATTCATCGGGTGATTCATCAAAGTGATGCCCCCAAAGCCGTCCGCGTCATTTGTGATGCGCCCGCTGTAATCACACCACCGCGCCGGCTTCCTGAACACCTGTTCCTCATTGAGCTGACCTTCCGAATTCAAAATGCGCCCGCCGCCATCATGCACGCCGATGCTCTTCGCCATGCGCACCGCCACCAGACCGAAGCCCGTGGCCCCAAACGTCGCTGTCTTGCCCTTCGGCGGTGAAAACTCCAGATCAATGATCATGAACCAGCTCTTCGCTCCATCCAGCGGCCGAATCTCTGTGCGGCGCACCTCGGTGAGTTGGATCGACTTGTCAGCCTCGCTGATCCACTGATTCACCATCCGCATTGACGCGAACTCATCCGTGTCCTCATACCCCTCGCGCGACACCTCCACATTCACGATACGGCCCTGTTTTTTCGCATAATCGCCCCAGAAATCGAGATCGTTGACCATGTTATGCGTCACCCACACGCTGTTGTGATGCGAATGCGTCAGTGGATCATGCGGATGCCCCATGCGCGTCAGGCTCACATCGCGTGATGCCCGGATCGGGTGCCAAAATGGCCGCATGTCCTGCGGATCAAAGTGCATCGCCGTCAACTCACGCCCATCGAGCTGAAACGACGTGATGTGATGCGGCATCGGCACCGCCTGCACATGCGGGATCGGCTTTGCCGATGGCAATTGCGCAGAAACAAGTGCCACAGACATCCAAAACAAAATCAAAGCTTTCATGCTCTTTCCAAACGCTGCTCGCAGCTCATTTTCCATCCTCAGTTCTTCCAATCCGCAAGGAACTCGCCAAACTCCCGTTCCACCTATCCCATGAAGAAAATCCTTCTCTCACTCCTCCTCGCCGCCGCGACCACCTTCGCGGCTACCATTCCAGATGCCGCCAAAGTCGGCCAGTTCTACGCCGGCTGCCAGGCCTACAGCTTCCGCATGTATAGTGTGTTCGAAGCCATCGACAAAACCGCTCAATGTGGCGGCAAGACCATTGAGTTCTACCCCGGCCAGAAATTCGACGACAAGGCCAAGTGGGACCACAACGCCACGCCTGAAATGATCAACCAGGTCATGAAGCACCTCGAAACCAAAGGTCTCACCGCCGTCGGCTACGGCGTCGTCAAACTCGGTAAAGATGCCGCTCAAGACCGCAAGGTGTTCGAGTTTTGCAAAACTCTCGGCATCAGCATCGTCGTCACGGAGCCTGATGTGGCCGGACTCGATGGCATCGAGGCCCTCGTTAAGGAATTCGACATCAAGATGGCCATCCACAACCATCCGAAGCGCCCACTTGATCGCGCTTACATGTTCTGGGACCCCGATTACGTCCTCGGCCTCGTCAAAGATCGCGATTCCCGTATGGGTTCCTGCGCCGACATCGGCCATTGGGTCCGCAGTGGTCTCGATCCCGTCGAGTGCGTCAAGAAGCTCAAAGGCCGCATCTTCGATAGCCACATGAAGGACCTCAACGAGTTCGGCGACGTCAAAGCCCACGATCTTCCCTTCGGTCAGGGTAAGAGCAACATCGCCGGCGTCCTCGCCGAATACGCCGCCCAAGGCTATCCCGGGCCGCTGCACTGCGAATACGAATACAACTGGGAGACCAGCGTCCCCGAGATCACCCAGTGCCTCGAATTCGTGAAGAACTGGAAGCCCGCGAAGTAATTCAGACATTCCAAGGAGCGGGGCCTTCCAAGCCCCGCTTTTTTGTGCCTTGATCTCACCGCGCAACCTTCAAATACGCGATCAAATCTGCCAGCGATTGCGGTGTCAGCGCAGCTTCCAGACCCTCCGGCATCAACGATGTGCCCGTGCTCTTCAAACTCGCGATCTCGCTCCGCAGCACGGACTTCGTCAGGTTCCCCGCCATCTTCAGCGTCAGGCTCGCGCTCGTCTCCGTGGCGATCACGCCATAAAGCTGCTCGCCGTTCTTCAGCGTGCAATGATACGCCATGAAGCCTGGCTCGATGATCGCACTCGGGTCCAAAATGGAATTGAGCAGCTTCTCCGCATCATGCTGCACCACACTGCGCAGATCCGGCCCCAGCTCCAGCCCCACGCCATCGAGCTTGTGGCAACTGATGCACACGCTCGCGAAAACGGTCTTTCCGCGTGACGCATCGCCCGTCAGTTTCAGCGCCGGTTTGAATTTCTCCACCACCGCCGCCCGCGTCGCACTCACCGAGTCCGCAAAGACCTTCTCCGCCACCTGCGCGATGTTTTTCTTTGGATGCTTCATCAGCCGCGCCCGCGTCGCCGCATCACAAGCCTTCGCCTCCGTCCGCTGTAGCAGCGCCAGCGTCCACGCATCGTTCGAGAGCAGCGTCTCGATGATCTGACCGCGCACCACAGGCGTGCGCTCTTCAAAGCGCTCCAGCAAAAACTCCGGCCCGTTTTTCGGTTGCAGTCGTCCCACCAGCCGCAGCACCTCCATACTGCCCGTCTTCGCCCACAGTTCCGGCAACAGTTCCTTCACCATCTCCCGATTTTCGCGATCCGACGCCAACAGCGCCAGATCCGCCATCGGCGGAGCCTCCTTCGCCGTTTTGACCGCCTCCGCCGCCTTCGCGAGCATGTCCGCCATCTTCTTCAATCCCGCCTGCGCCTCCGGCGAACTCACCTGCTTCGTGAATTGAGCTAGCGAGAGGTTTTTCTCATCAAGAACGCCCAAAAGCTCCGCGATGCCAGTCGGGCCCTCGAGTCGCGCCACCAAGGCCGCGATAGCTTTTTCATTCTTCATCGCCAAAGCGCAGCGAAACAGCAATCCAGCCGATTTAGCGTCCGCACGAGCACAAACGCGTTCCAAATGCGGCAGTACCGAACTCAACGCCGCGCCCTGTAGCGGAGAACCGGGCTCCGCGCTATTCAGCACCTCCGCGAGCAAATCTCCCGCCCACTCGAATTTCAACTCGCCGAGTGTGCAGGCCAGTTGGAGACGTACTTTGGCGTCTTTGTCCTCAAGACGTGCTTGCAGCGCCATTTGAAGTAGGCGTATGTCATCCCGTTTCCAATCAATCTTCTCTGCCATTTGGAGAGCCTGTTCGCGAATGCGTGATTGTTCTCCATAGTCATCGTTTAAAAGCACAAGGCAGTCGGAGGCGCTGAGTTTGCCCAATGAAAGAGCAGCCCATGCGTCTGCAATCGTAAAAATCCCTGACGCAACTGGGTCAAAAGCTTGAGGCTTGCCATTCCACAATGCCTTCATCTGCCCTTTGTCCCTGAGCCAGCCGTTCGCGCTTGCGAAAGTGGCTTCGGCTTTAGCCGAACCTACTGGCCCAGATCGAGCTGAAGCTCGAACTACTTTCCAAATCCGTCCCTTGTCGTCTCCTTCGCGGTAATGCGGCAGCAGCTCCTCTTTGCCGTTTTGCGGCAGCCACTGCGGGTGCTCGATCATGTAGCGATACATATCGGCGACCCACAATGCACCATCCGGGCCGGTGCGGACCATGACGGGGCGGCACCAGCGGTCTTCGCTGGCGAGGAAGTCCATCTTCGACTCGGCGGGATCGCGCACGGCTTTGAAGGTGACGCCTTCGTCTTCGAGAATGTGATGCTGCACGACGTTGTGGAAGGGCTCGCAGGTGAAGGCGTGCGTTTTGCCGTCGGTGAAGAGCACCTGATCGCGATAGACCTCGATGCCGCAGGCGCTGGTGAAGCGTCCGGCCTGGTCGAAGCTGTGGAAGCGCTTCTCCATGCTGCTGGCGGGATAGACGGGCGGATTCCGCGGGAAGAGTTGATGGATCGGGTCCGGTGGGATGACGTGCGGATTGCGGCGCAGGTAGTGATCCTGCAACACGTAGTGCCAGAGCGGGAAACTGTTCTGCACGCCGAACCAGTGGCCCCAGTCATCGCGGGCGCGGCCGAACTGCGAGGGGCCGGTCTGCGGATCAAACTCGCCGGTGTCCGGCTTGAAGCGGAAATCGCGGCTGCCGAGGTCGATCTTCTCGCCAGTGAGCTTGCACTCGATTTGCGTGCCTTTGTTGTAGCCGCCGTGATGCGCGCCCGCAGCGCAATACACCCAGCCGTCCATGCCCCAGCGCAGGCCGTTCACACGGAGCTGCTGATTGCCGGTGCTGAAGCCGGTGTAGAGCAGCTTCTTCGTGCCATCGGGCGAAATGAAAAAGATGTCCGGCGCGGCGGTGACGATCACGCCTTCACGCCAGGTCAAAATGCCGGTGGGATAGCTCAAATCGCTGACGATGACGTGGCGCTTGTCGTAACGGCCGTCGTTGTCCGTGTCCTCCAGCCGCACGACACGTCCACCGGCCTTGCCATTGCCATCCATGCCCAGCGGGTAGTCCGCCATCTCGATGACCCACAGGCGGCCCTGCTCATCCCAATCAAACGCGACCGGATCCAGCACCACCGGCTCCGCCGCGACGAGTTCGATGCGGTAACCCTCGCGCACATGCCACTTCTTCGCGGATTCTTCGGGGGAGAGTGGATGCGAAGCCAGTTCGACCTTCGGCGCGGGCGCAGCTGCGGCGGATTTTTCCAAACCGGCCACCTGGACCTTCTCAAACGTGCCTTCCAGCGGCGCGAAGTCATCGCAGCGTTTGCCAAAGAACAATTCCTTCGCGCCGGGCGCGGTGACGGGCAGTTCGGTGTCGATCTCCACCTTGCCATTGAGCGTGACCTTCACGCGCGAGCCGAGGCGCTCCAGCTTCACGTCATTCCACGTGCCCGGCTCGATGACCGTCGTGCCGCGCACGATTTGCGAGGCCGCATTGCCATTGAAGACAAACAACCGGCCGGGCGACGAGTCCTTGTAGTTCCCGCCGATGCCGAGGTGATCGCCCGGCGCTTGATGATCGCCCTTCGGCCCGCGTGAGATGAGGTAGGCGGTCACGGCGCTGACGTTGTTGGCCTTCGTGTTCTTGAAGCGCATCGACGCGGACCAGTTTTCATGCGCCTTCAGCAAGGCCGAGCTCTGCACCTGCGCCCGCTTCTTCCGCTCCGCCCGCGAAACGGCCCGCTTCGCATTCTCCTCGCCCACCTTAGAGATGTTCCAAAGCTTCGCGATGAGCGAAGGCTCGATGACGCGATCCCAAACTGTCAATTCGTCAAGCCTGCCTTGCAACCCCTCGCCCAATCTGACGAACTCCTTGCCGTGATCGCGAGCGTCTGCTTCAAGGCTGGGAGCTTCATTGCCGTCGATATGCAGGCGCAGCTTGCTCCCATCGCGAACGACTACCGCAAAATGCCAGTCATCGGCGTAGCGCTCATCCTCAGTGAACCGGCCGTCGAGCCCAAGCCGCAGGTGATGGGCTTCGTCCTGTGCAGCAACGACTTCGTTGCCGTAAGCCTTGAGCAACGTACTCTTTTGAATAGCCGCACCACTCTCGTGACCAAGCCAAAACCAGAACGCGATACTTGCGGCCCTCTTGCCCTCATTGGGTGCGATCAGACGGATCTCATCGTTCACTGAAAGATGAACCGCCCGATTGATGCCGTCCGGCCCTGAGAAAGCTGAGCCATGCAATGCACTCTCCTTATCGTAACCGTCACCACTTCCGGCTCCGGGAAGACCAAGCGCAGGAAGCCCCTTGCGTGCTGGCGACACCCACTGCGTCTTTCCAGGGAGGTTCTCGGTCTCATCACGAACATTGGACAGGCCCGTGAACCGCATGTCGTCGAGCCTTGCGTAACCGACCGGAGCCGACTTCATCACCTCGTTGACGTAGGTGCCTGATGAGGGAATCTCAGGTCTGATGGGTTTGCCGGAAACTTCGCTCAACGCATCGCCGAGTACTTTGACGATCTTGCTCTCCGCCATTTGCTCCAGACCGGCTGTTCGCGCTGGCCATGTGGTGTAGCCTCCCAAAGCATGTTGCTCTAGAGGGGGAATGTAACCCTCAGCTCCATTCGCCAGTTCGATATTAAAGTGTGCCCGCTGTGGAGACATCGACTTCAAGATCAATCCCGTGATCGCATACACCTCATTCGGCAGTGCGGCGATGCTCAGATCGCCGATGCGGATGGCTTGGAGCTTCACGGTGGTCTTTTGGCGCTCGTGGAGGATGATCGCCTCTCTCGCATAAACTTCCTCTTTGCTCTTTGGCACGTCGTTCTCAATCTTCGCGGCGATGGGGCGGGCCCACGCGAGGCGTTTCTCGTCGGGGACACGATACTTGAGCTCGAGCGTCTTCTCGACCATGCCGAGCGGGGCGTGATCGACATACTTCACGGTTTGCAGGGCCTTCATGGCGCTGTCGGCGACCTCGGAGGCGTAGGCGTCGATGGTGATGGTCTTTTTCTCCGCGCCGTAGTCCATCCACATCTGGTCGCCGCTGGTGCCCTGGCTCATGGCGCAGACGAAGGGACCGTTGCCATCGCCCTGCTGGCCCATTTTCGCGGCGAGGTGTTTGCAGAAGAGGCCGAAGTAGTCGGCGGAGACCGGCGCGGTGCCAAAGTAGTGCTGCGAGTAGTTCGCCAGCACGCCGAGCGGTTTGCCATCGAGCGTTTGCAGCGCGATGACACTGAGCTGCGGATCGACCGGGCCGCTGGGGCCGACGACATCCTTGCTGAGGTAGCCAGGGTGCATATTCGCACGGCCCGTGGGCTGACCGAAGGGATCGACGACTTCTTTGCCCGGCAGGCGAATCCAGCGGCGGTTGTGCGTGTGCTCCCAGTCATCAAACGAGCCCCAGCCGATGCGGGCCGGCTGCAGCGCCGCATTGGCCGCCACGATGGCCTCAGCGATCTTCGGAGTGAGGAATTTCGCATACACGGTGTCCTTCCGCGTGCCGAGGCAGCCCATCACCGCCGGCGCGGAGTGCGTGTGCGTGGCACTGACCATCATGCGGTCCACCGGGATGCCGCTCTGCTTCGCCGCGATGCCTTTGGCCTCATCGATGAGCGACTGCTCCATCATGCACGTGTCCACGATGGCGAAGGCGATCTTCATCTTGCCGTCATCGAGCACGAAGCTGCGCACGAAGAGCTTTTCCGCGAGCTTTTCGCCCCGCCCTTCGAGAAACCCTCCCGCAATGATGCGCGGGAACTCCGTGGGCGAAATGTCGATGGCGGCGAGTCCGGCGCGAAAGACAGGCTGCGCGTGTGTGGTGAGAGCGACGAATCCGAGGAGAAAAAGAAGCGACTTCATGAGGTTGGCTCAAACCAACGCTCATGCAGCACACATGCTTGCCCTGCGATTAGGCAATCAAGGGTCCAATTGCAGGCTCTTGGAGCAGCTTTTGGATTTCTTCGACCAGATTGGTCGCAGGCACGGATGATTGCGAACGTGCGATGAGGTTTTTGATGACGACTTCGGGATATTCGGCACCGAAGACGATGGCGAAGCGGGCTTTGCGATCCTCGGCGGCTTGGAACTGCTTGCCGACTTTTTGCGAGCCAAAGCTGTAATCAATGCGGATACCAGCGGCGCGGAGGGATTGCACAGCAGCGAGCGCATGTGGGCGCTGGGCTTCATCGGCGACGACGACATATGCATCGATGCTGCTGGCGGCGAGAAGGGCCTCAGTGAGCTTCATTTGCGCGCCGGGAGTTTTCTTCAAGAGGATGCCGAGCACGACATCGCCCATGGCGAAACCTGCGGCGGGCAGATCGACGTGGCCGTCGCTCATGAGAGCGCAGAGTTTGTCGTAGCTGCCGCCGCCGGCGAGGGCACGGAGGTCGTGCTTGAGGTCGAAGACTTCAAACACAGTGCCGGTGTAGTAAGCGAGGCCGCGCACAATGGTGGCGTCGATGCGAATGTGCTGCCAGAGACCGCGTGCGGTGAGATTGGCCTTCAACTCGGCAAAGGCGGGATGATTTTCATCGGCGGCAGCCATGAAGGCGCGGACTTCGGCTAGGGTGAGGCCAATGGGCGTGAGTTTTTTCTCGGTCTCCTCGGGGCGGGCGCGTTCGATCTTGTCGATGATCTGCAAAAAGGTCTGCGTGTGCTCGGCAGCGATGTTTTTGTCGGCGAGGAAGGTGTTCCAGATTTCGCGATTGCTGAGGCGGATGATGAAATCATCAGCGCTGACACCGAACTCGCGCATGACGTCGATGGCGAGCGCGATGAGTTCGGCGGAGGTGGCGGGAGAGGAATCGCCGATGATGTCGGCGTTGAACTGGATGAACTCGCGGCTGCGTCCTTCCTGCGGCTCTTCATAGCGGAAGCAGGGGCCGATTTGAAACCACTTGATGGGCTTTTTGAAGTCACGCTGACGTGCGGTGACCATGCGTGCCAGCGAGGGTGTGACTTCGGGGCGCAGGGAGATTTCGCGCTTGGCCTTGTCCAGGAAGCAGTAGAGCTGGTTGGTGATCTCATCGCCGCTTTTTTTGCGGTAGAGGTCGGTGCTTTCGACGAGCGGTCCCTCATACTCCATGAAGCCGTAGCGGCGCGCTACGGCGCGCCAGGTGTCGAAGATGTAATTGCGGCGGGCGCATTCTTCAGGGAAGAAATCGCGGAAGCCTTTGACGGTTTGGAAGGTGGACATGTGAGGGGCGGGGATTGAGCGTTAATGAGGCGGTGCATGCAAGACAACTTTTTGCGTTCCTCGCGACGTTTTGCGGCTATGGAGTCGCCTGATGCTGTCTGAACTTGCCCTGCGTGATTTTCGCTGCTTTGCCGAGGCAAGGCTGGAACTGCATGCCGACACGACGCTGTTGATCGGGCGCAATGCGCAGGGCAAGACCTCCTTGATGGAGGCTGCGTGCGTACTGCTGCGGCTGCAGTCGCCACGTACATCGAGTCGTGCGGAACTGGTGCGCTTTGGCGCATCGACCTGCATGATCGCAGGTGTGTGGCATGGTAAAAAACTGCGTCACGCACAGTCGGCAAGCGCAAGACGCATGGCGGTGGATGGAGCGACGTGTGGCAAGGTGGCGGACTATCTCGCAGCATCAGGCGTGGTGGTGTGGATGGATCATCGTGATATGAATCTTCTGCGCGGTGGCGCGGAGCATCGGCGGCGTTTTTTGGATTTTGCCGCAAGTCAGATGTTTCCTGATTACTTGCATGCTCTGCGTGGTTATGAGCGGGCGCTGCGTGGCAGAAACTACGTATTGAAACGCGATGCGGTGATCGCGTGGAAGCAGGCGGATGCGTTTGCGCGTGTGATGGATGGTTTCGCGCAGGTGCTATGGCAACGGCGTGTGGAGTTGTGTGCAGCCTTGCAGCCGGAGGTGAGAGTGGCGCATGCAAAATTGAGCGATGACTCAGAAACAGCGCGAATTGATTTTATCCGCACGAGTGATGAAGCGCTAAGTTTGGTTGATGCGTTGTCAGCGATGCGTGATGAAGAAGCACGCACCCGTTCAACAGCCTTTGGGCCGCATCGCGATGATATCGCAATGCAACTGAATGATCGCGATGCGACGACGTTTGCCTCGGAAGGGCAGCAACGTTCGTTTGCTTTGTCGCTGAAACTTGCTCAGGCGCAGGTGCTGGAGCACGCGCACGGCAGATCGCCACTGCTGCTAATAGATGATGTGTTTGGCGAGTTGGATGCGCACCGGCGGCGGGCGTTGCTGGCCTGTTTGCCGCCCGGAACCCAAAAAATCATCACGACGACGAGCCTGGACTGGGCTGAAACGGAACAGCGGAGCGGAATGGTTTATCGGGTCGAGCACGGGGCCTTGATTCGCGAGCAGGGCTGAAAAACCTGCTGTTTTCGCCCGAAATGACCTCAAAACCACGATTCCAAGCTCCTTAGAAACTTCTCTTGACGCCCTTGCAGGCGGTTTTAGCTTTATATGGGTTAGAATTTTGTCCGCCGCGTTGCTTTTCGTGATTCTCAAAAAAGTTAGAATTCTCCGCCGCGGTTCCGAGTTTTGATGCCCTTCTATTTCAACATCTTTCCCCTTTATTCTCAATGCTTGGTAAATTTTTCGGATTCGTCGCCCAAGACATCGGCATCGATCTCGGCACGGCAAATACTCTCGTCTATGTTAAAGATCACGGCATCGTCCTCAGAGAACCCTCGGTGGTAGCGGTTAAAACCGGCACTAACGAAGTGGTGGCTGTGGGCGATGACGCGAAACGCATGCTCGGACGCACTCCGGGCGGCATCACGGCCATCCGCCCGCTTCGAGACGGTGTGATCGCCGATTTCCGCGTGACGGAGGCGATGCTGCGCCACTTCATCCGTAAAGTTCACAACAATCGCCGTGCCATGCGCGGACCACGTGTGGTCATCGCCGTACCCTCCGGCATCACTGAAGTTGAAAAACGAGCTGTGAAGGAAAGCGCAGAGCAGGCGGGAGCACGTGAAGTTTATCTCATTGAAGAGCCGATGGCTGCCGCAATCGGTGTTGGTCTGCCGGTGCAGGAGGCCGCAGGTAACATGATCGTGGACATTGGCGGCGGCACGACGGAAGTCGCGATCATCTCGCTCTCCGGCATCGTTTACAGCCGTAGCGTACGGGTGGCGGGCGATGAGCTCGATGAAGCGATCATCAATTACATGAAGCGTGCCTACAACCTCATGATCGGTGAGCGCACGGCGGAGGAAATCAAGCTGCGCATCGGTTCCGCTTTCCCGCTGGGTAAAGAAACGACGATGGAGGTCAAAGGCCGCGACATGGTGGCAGGCTTGCCGAAAACGATCACGATCACGAGTCAGGAAGTGCGTGAAGCGATGCTGGAGCCGCTCAATGCGATCATCGACGCTGTTCGCACTACTTTGGAGCGCTGCCCGCCGGAACTTTCCGCTGATCTTGTGGACCGCGGCATCATGCTCGCCGGTGGTGGTGCTTTGCTGCGCGGCCTAGACAAGCTCTTGCAGGAAGAAACGGCGCTGCCGGTGCATGTGGCTGAGGATCCGCTCAGTGCCGTTGCTGAAGGCACGGGCCGCGTGCTTAGCGAACTCGAATTCCTGCGCAAGGTGAGCACGACTGAAGTTTGACGCCCGTTCCGTGCTGCACATGCGGCCGCTTGAAGCTAGCTTGCTGAAAAGCGCCACACTCCCAGCACGGTGGAAAGGCCCATCATGAAAAAGCTCAACATCCTCGCGCTCCTCATCTTCGTGGCAGGACTTGTATCTGTGTTCACGTTCGACACGGCGACGACCCGTCAGATTCAGGCTCGTGTCATGAGTCTGTTGTCGCCATTCATTCATTCCAGTGCGGCGATGGAACAAGCGGCGGAGGCTGCCACAGCACCTCAGATAAATCCTGGCGAGTTGAAGCGAGAAAATGACGATTTGCAGTTGCAGGTGAAGCGTCTGCAAATCATCCAGCAGAAGTTTAATCAAAGTCTCGAAGAAAATGCGAAGTTGCGGCAGCTTATCGGATTCAAACAGTCAGCACCTTTCAAGATGACCGCTGCCAAGGTGATCCGCCGCAGTTCGAGCACATGGTGGAACAGCTTGATCATCGACAAAGGCTCACTGGATGGAATCGGCACCGATAGTCCGGTTATCACCTCTCTCGGCTTGGTGGGTAAGACTTCCACGTTGGCTCCGCATTTAACCAAGGTTATTCTGCTGACCGACGAGATGTGCCGTGTTTCCGCAAAAGTCGAAGGCACACTTGAACAGGGTATTCTTGTCGGCGAACGCGCTGCCCTTGAAGTTCGTCCTGAACTGCATCTGCGCCTGCTTAGCCGCAACGCCAATATCAATGCTGGCGCTGGGGTTTATTCCACCGGTGAAGGCGGAGTATTTCCTGCTGATCTGCTGCTGGGGCGGGTAAAACGTTTTGAGAATCGTGAAATATCTGGAGAAGCTATCGTCGAACCGGCCGTTGATTTCTCGACCTTGGATTATGTCTTTGTGATTGAGATGCAAGCCGCCGCGCCCTCGCCTGAGCCGCCAGCCGCTACCAAACCTTGAGCCGCCATGCTGTTTCATCCGATCTCCATCATTCTACTGCTGCTTACCTTCATGGTGCAGGAGTTTATCCCTGGATTGGAGATCGCCCAGTTTGCTACGCTATTTTTGCCGGCGGTGTTTTTCTTCAGTGCATCCGTGGCGGCACCGTTTGGGGTGATGCTAATCCTCGCGTTCATCACCGGCTTCATCTGGGATGCACGTTATCTGCCAGGCGTGGTCGAGAGTCTGGCGGGTGCTGAGGACGTCTTTGGCACCGGAGCAGATTCTGAACTCGGTGCCGGCAGTCATCCCCAGCCGTTTGGACTTTCCATTGTCTTGTTTGCCATGCTTGGAACGCTCATGCAGGGCATCCGTCCATTGTTCAAACGCGGGCGCTTGGAACTGCCTGTGCTCATGGTCGGTGTGGCCACTTTCATGTGGCTGCTATCGCAATACCTTATCATCACGTTTCTGCGCGGCTCCCTGCAGTTTCCGATGGGCGTCTGGTCGAAGATGATCACCGACACTCTTTTGGCGATGTTGGCCGCGCCGCTTATTTTCCTGTTACTGTACTCGCTGGCTCGTCTGTCGAGTTATGAAATCAAATACGAAGGACTGAGGTACCGCTTCGATGGTCGTTAAATACCGCTTCCGTCTTTATCTTTTCACGCTCGCTATGCTGTGCGGGTTTGGCCTGCTCGTATACCGGTTGTGGTCATTGCAAATCGACCGTCGGGAGGAATTTGCCAAGATGATTCCCGGCGCAAAAAAAGAGCGCGCCCGCATTCCTGGGCCACGAGGCGAGATCAAGGACCGCAATGGCATCGTTCTTGCCACCAACAAGGCCAGCTTCGAGGTGCGCATTAATCTCGCCGAAGTCGTCACGGAGTTCAAACGCACGGCCAAAATTCTCAAGACGGCCATTCCTGAGATGCCGTTCGAAGTTGTTGAAAAAGGTATCAGGCGGCAAAAATCTGAAGTCGACATCTATAAGATATTTGAGGACACGATTGCCGAGCGCATGCGAGAAATGGGCGTCCACAAGGATTACTCAGTGGATTCGCTGCGCGTGCATTTTCGTAGTTTTGGCGGTGCCGTGCCCTGGGTGTATCGCGATGATCTCACCTTCGCTGAGCTCAGCCGCATCGCGGAACACAACTTAGGTCTGCCTGGAGTGACTGTCGCCGAGCGTGCCTCGCGTGTTTATCCGCTCAAATCAATCGCCTGCCATATCCTCGGCTACGTGCGTCTACCGGATGATCAGCGTGTCTCCGCCGAAGAACGCAAAGGCTGGGACTATTACGTGCCTGATGATTTCGGCGGTGCGGGCGTAGAGAAAAATTTTGATAACTACCTGCGTGGCAAGCCTGGTGTGCGTGTCATGCAGCGCGATCAACGCGGTAGAATTATCGGCGAAGTCGATGAGGAATATGAAGAGCCGCGCAAAGGGAACGATGTCCATCTTACCCTTGACGTTCGTATGCAAATCATCGCCGACAAAGCTTTGCGTGATGCGAAAATCGGACGTGGTGCAGTCGTCGTGATTGATCCGGCATCCGGCGAGGTTCTTTCGATGGTTTCCGTACCTTCCTTCGACCCTAACCAGTTTATTCCAAGTATTCAGCAATCCGACTGGGATGCTCTTCTCGGGAATAAGACTGTTCCGCTCCTCAATCGTGCCGTGAAAGGCCACGCCCCCGGCTCCACTTTCAAGATTCCGATCTCCTTTGCGGGCTGTCTCGCGGGTATTCAAAAGTCCACGTTCAACTGCAGTGGCAGCGTCACCTACGGTAACACCGCTATGCAATGCTGGATCCAGCGACAAAGCGGCGGCTCTCACGGCACACTTGGCCTTAGCGATGCTATCAAGCAGTCCTGCAATTGCTTTTTCTACCGTTATGGCAATGCCGCTGGTATCGCCAACATCACCAAGGTTGGCAAAATTCTCGGCGTTGGTGAAAAAACCGGCATCGAGTTGGAGGATGAAGATTCCGGAATTCTTCCAAATCCAGATTGGCTGCGCGCACATCGTCCTAATGAACGTTGGAGCGACGGCTACACCGCAAACACATCTATTGGTCAAGGTATGGTTCTTGCCTCGCCCCTGCAGATGGCGTCCGTCGCTGCCACGGTCGCTAATGGCGGTAAATCTTGGTTCCCTCACCTGCTCAAGCGAGTCATGGATCACGATCAAGTCGTGCTCGACAATCCTCCCAGCATACGTGGCGACCTCTCGGCGAACGTGAAGGCCGATGAGATCGAGATCATTCGCAAAGGCATGTGGAAAGTTGTCAACGACCCCGGTGGGACCGGCAAGTCCGCGCGCATCACAGGTGTTGAGGTCGCAGGCAAGACTGGTACCGCGCAGAACTGGCGGCTCGATGAACGTCGCGTTAAGCACGACGACAACCACACTTGGTTCATCAGCTTTGCCCCGTATGTAAATCCTAGGTTCGCCTGCTGCGTTCTGATTCAGAACGGTAAATCAGGAGGTTCCTGCGCGGCGCCCCTCGCACGCCGTGTGTTGGAACAGTGCCTGGCTCTCGACAAAGGTTCCTACAATATCGCCATTGAGGCCCTGCCGCCTGCGGAAGGTCATTTCAATCCTATCTTAACCGTCCAATATGCAGTTGCTGCCGTGCCAGAGGCACCTGGCGCTGATGAAGACGGCGACGTAGGCACGGGTTCGCCTTCGGCAGAACCGTTGGATGATGCTGCGCCGCGTGTGAACACGACGCCAAACATTAAACGTCAGGCCGATTCAGCGGGATCGGCAGGTAGCAGCTCCGGACAGAATGTACCCAAAGCCGTGCCAGTGCGCAGGGTCGGTATCTTCAACCGGGGCAGCTCACAAGAAACCAAACCATCCGAACCCGCACCCAGCGGCGGCGGATTTTTCCGCAAGCTCTTTCGCTGAAGAGCCGCAACATTTCAGAGAGACCAACCACCATGGCATTGACCTTCGTTCAAAGAATTAAAGAATTACTCACCGGTAAACGCGACATCAAAAGTGGCGTGCGCCTTGTCATCAACTGCGAGAAGTTGGAAAACCGCGTCGCCCTGCTCGACAAGGGTGTCGTTGAAGAATACAACATCGAGCGTGTTGGCACGAACAGCCTCATTGGCAGTGTCTTCAAAGGGCGCATCCGCAACATTGAGCAGGGGCTCAAAGCCATGTTCATCGACATCGGTTTCGATAAAAACGCTTTCCTGCACTTCTGGGATGCTATTCCTGCCGCGCTCGATGCCGGTCTCGAAGAAATCAATCGTGGTGGCAGCAAAAAGAAGAAGCGCATCGAAGCCAAAGACATCCCCACGCTCTATCCAATCGGCTCCGAGATCATGGTTCAGGTCACCAAGGGCCCCGTGGGTAACAAAGGCCCGCGTGTCACCACCAACATCTCTCTCGCTGGCCGTTTACTCGTCTTGATGCCGCTTAACGACACCTGCGGCATCTCGCGTAAAATCGAAGATCCAAAAGAGCGCTCTCGCCTCCGCAAGATCATTGAAAAAATTAGCCTACCTGAGGGCATGGGCATCATTTTGCGAACTGAGGCTTCTGGCAAACGAGCTCGTCACATCGTGCGCGACTTGAACATCCTGCTCGATGAGTGGGATCAGATCGTTGCCAAGCGCGACGGTCAAAACGCGCCCGTCTGTTGCTTCCAGGAGCCTGATCTCGTGGAACGCACTGTGCGTGACTTCCTCACCGAAGACATCGACGAAGTCGCTTGTGATGATCAAGCCACCGTCGAGCGCATGCAGCGCATGGCCGCGCACATCTCCGGCCGTGCAAAGCGCCGCATCAACCACTACCAAGGCCAAAGCACTATCTTCGAGCACTACGGCATCCAGAAGCAGATCGACAACGCCTTCTACCGCCAGGTGTGGATGCCCTGCGGTGGCTACATCGTCATCGACCAAACCGAGGCCCTCGTCTCCATCGACGTCAATACCGGTCGCAACAAAGGCCACAAGGATGTCGATAAACTCCTGCTCGAAACCAACCTCGAAGCCGCCGCCGAAGTCGCCCGTCAGCTTCGCCTGCGCAACATGGGTGGTCTTATCGTCGTGGACTTCATCGACATGAAGCAACGCCGTGATCAGCAGGCCGTGTACAAGCTCATGCTTGATCATCTCAAGCGTGACAAGGCCAAGACTCAAGTTCTGCCCATCTCGCAGTTTGGCCTCATGGAAATGACGCGCCAGCGCCTCAATGAAAGCCTCGGCACCACGCTTTACGAAGCCTGCCCGTACTGCAAAGGCCATGGTCAGGTCAAAACACCGCTCACCATGAGCGTCGAGCTACAGCGCCGCCTCGTCAGTGTTCTTGGCCGTGCCAAGGACGATCAAAAGAGTCTCATCGTCGTTGTGCATCCCGAAGTGCTTGCACGTCTCAAAACAGAAGACGGCGAACTCCTCGTCGATCTCGAACGCAAATATCAAGCCCGCCTCACCTTCCGTAGCGATCCCGCCTTCCATCGCGAGCAGATCACGCTCGCGAATGCGACCACGGGTGAAGAAATTCGTCCCTGATCTTAGTTCGCCACGCCACGGACGTTTACTTCATCGAGATCGAAGCTCACCTGTGCACCTGCCGCGCTGGGGACGATTACGACCTTGCCGATGTTCTGAATCGTCTCCGGCCATGAAAAGCCGTTGGCGGAGCGCTTCCATCCTACTCCTATCGCCTCCTCATCGCTCCAATCATGGCGCAGCGTGGCCTTGGCCTGTTCCCATTCGCTGCCAAAGGTGGCGCTCGTCTCAAACTGCCATTGAGCAATGTCACGAGCGAATAGCTCGATCATCACGCGCCTACCCGACTTTGCCGAACGCATCAGGCAGGTGATCTCAGCGCCTTTGCCGCCGATGATCTGTGACCAGTCCCCGGCAAGCGGCGATTCAGCCGCAGTCACTGGTGAAAGCGCAATTGGCAGTGCTCTACCGGCACGCGAAACATGAATGTAGCCGCCTTTGGCGCCGCCACCGGCATGATGCTCGATTTGATCAACGCCCTTCCAGCCCTGCGCATTCGTATCGAACGAAATTACCTTATTTGAGACCAGATGAATCTTGCGATCCACTGCCTTCAAAGGATTTTCCGGCTGCTTAGGCTCTTGTTGAATCAAATCGATGCCGTTGAGGGCGTAGATTCGCGCATGGTTCAATTGAATCTCGAAATGCACGTCTTTGCCAGCCATAGCAACGTGCTTCCATTTGAGTTCGGCATCGGTCACATCACCGGTGATGTCTTCGGTCTCATCCAACAGCACATTTTGGTCATCCAGTGCCTTGATTTGAATGCTGCCACCTGCTGAAACATCGGCACTGATGCCAACCGTGGTAGCTCGGAATGCGATCGTAATGATTGTGGCAGCTTTACTTGCGTCTTCAGGTTCATAACCGGCAAAGCCGTCGGGGCGTAACGTGGCTAGGCAGGGCAGACAGTTACGCTTCCAACCAGTGTGCGGGAAGTCATCTCCACCATAGAAGATCATGAGTTTTCCGTTTTGGAGAACGGGTGGTCCAGCCATGGCGTAGATGCATTCGCTGTCATAAGCACCCTTCACTCCACGCGGGATGAAGGGCGTGCCAGGAGCCACGCGCTGCCATTTGAGGCCGTCTTGGCTCCACGCCAATTCACAATCGACCGTGCGGCCGTTACCGACGTTATACATCATCACATAGCCCAGATAGATGCTGCCATAGCGGAACACCGGCATGCAGTAGGTTTGACTGGCGCGGCCTCCATCAATGCTGGAGCGTAGCACGAGGCCGTTATTCTTCCAGTTGATGAAGTCATCGCTCTCAAAGCGGGCCACGAGCCGTTCGCCGAGATAAAGCTTCGTGAACCTCAGGTATTTGCCGCTGCGCTCGTCCCAGAACGAATTGTTATGCGTGTCGCCGTTCTGTGCGCCGAAGCCCTTGGCTTGGATGGCATCTCTCCAATGGATGCCGTCGGCGGAAAAACGAACCTGCGGCTTCCCGAGACCAACATCGCTCACCATTTTGTAGCGGCGTGAGTTATCCATATCGTGCAGGTCTTTGAACACGCCTACATTTGGGCAGTCCCGTGCCACAATGTTGTTGGCGGTGCTGCCAGCGAACTTATGCAGGCCCAGTTCAGGTTTGTCCCACTTCACACCGTCTTTGGAAGTCGCGTAGAGTAGATACCAGCCGACATCATGCACCGTGCTTGGCTGATCCATCTGCGCTATCACCTCCTTATCGGCCAGCACACATTTGTACCACAGCTTAAACACCTTCTCCTGCTCGTCCCACACCGCGTTGGGATAGAGATTGTTCATCGAGTTCTCCCACGGTTTGTCTGCTTGAAACAACGGATTCCCCGCATGCTTTTCCGGCGTTCCAAGCACCAGTTTGGCATTTACGACACGCTCAATGATGCGTGAGTCGAGGATCAGATGTTTCTGCGGCTGTGCCGCAGCGCTTGAAGCCGTAAGGAGTAGGGCGAATGCTTGAACGATGTTCATGTGGCTCACATGAACGGCGTGCCTTTGCCTAGCGTTGCGAAACCTTGCCGCCTTCGAGCAGCTTTTCTAGATTCGCGTCGGTTTTTACGCCTTTCTTGATCGCTTCACTGTATTCAGCACGCGCTTTGTCCCACTGCGGCGGATCCCACGTGACGTATAGGACAGCCAGATTGAAATGCGCTTCGCCATAGGCGGGGTCAATGGCGAGAGCGGTCTTGAACTCGCGTTCAGCCCGTTCGAGCAGGCTCAATTTTGTGGCAATAATGCCGAGGTAATGTCTACCGCTGGCGTTGTCGGGGCGTTTGGAGAGGCTTTTCTCGAAGTAGGTCATGGCATCCTTCCAGCGCTCTTGTTTGAAGTAGGTGACACCGAGCGCAAAGGAGGCGGGTTCGTTGGTAGGATCGTAGGCCAGCGCTTTTTGTAGTGCGACCTCTGCTTCGGCGTGCTTGTTGTCACGCTGACGTGCCATGCCAAGACCGATGAGCGCGGAGACATTTTTGGGTTCGGTGCGGAGTGCGTCTTGGTAGAGCTTCGCGGAACCTTCAAAATCCTTGTTCATGTAGGCTTCGTTGGCTTGGTTAATCAGTGTATCGGTGGCTCCGGATGCTGGTATGGGCTTTTTTGTATTGTCAGGCTTTGCACTGGCAATGAGTGTGGCCTGCACCCCATTCGGGCCGAGAAGTTCCTTTGCCACTGGGTCGGAGAAGAGTTTTTCTTCGTCCGGCGTCAGAATCATCCGTGCGCTTTTCATCTCCTCGACCTGTTTGACGAGATCATTGGAGGAATTCTCCATCTTTTGCAGTTCGGTGATGACGAGATCTTTGGCGGCCTGCTGGCGGCGCTGCTCGCGGAGCTGGCGCATAATGATGCCGCGCAGCATTTCGTTTTCCTGCGTGAGTTCGGGTGTAGCGGCAACCTTGGTGTCCATGCCGGCCTGCATTTCCTTGAGCTGCTTGGTCAACTCGGCCACCTGTATTTGATAGGTGCCACTTTCTTTGCGTAACTCGGCCAGTTGGCCCTGTAAACCGGTGAGCTGGCCGCGTAGATCCGTGATTTCTTTGTCCTTGCGGGTTACATCACTCTTCAGGCTTGCGACCTGCTTCTGCGCATCGACGAGTTCTTGCTTTAAGCGTTCGTTTTCGGCGATCAGGCGCTTCATTTCGGCGCTACCGCTCTTTTTCTTCACTTCATCGAGTTCTGTCTGCAATCCCAGACTGCGGGCACTGGCAGCGTCGCGTTGCTTGGTGGCTACACCCATCTGTTTTACCGCATCATCACGCTGCTGCATGGCGGTATCGCGTTCCTTCACGATTTGGTCGCGTTCTTTGAGAATTTTATCACGCTCTTGCTCAACCGAAGTGATGCGGATGGAGGCAGCGGCTAATTTTTCCGATGCATCTTTGGCGGCGTTTTCGGCGGCCATCAGGCGCTGGCCATTTTTGCGCATCTCCAACTCAACCGCCATTTTTTCTTCCATCAGTTTGTCGAGCTGGACCTTAGCCGCGCGGCCTTCCTCGACATCTCTGCCCATGGCGAGGATGCTTTGCTCCATGACAGCGGATTTTTTGCCGAGTGCGTCGTTTTGCGCGCGCGCCGTGGTTATTTCACCCGAGGCCCACTGATACCAGTTCTGCCATTTGCTGAGATCGACCTGCTGCTGGTTGTTCTGCGCTTCCAACTCCTGCACACGTTTTTTGTACATGTCCTCCCATTGGCGCAGCATGTCATTGAGGCTCGGCAGCGAGCCGGGCGAGGAAGGCATGGCGGGGGCGGGCTGCGCCAGCATGCCTGGTGCAGGAATGCCGCTGGGGGATGGTGCTGGAGGCACATTCACCTGTGGCGCTGGAATTGCCTCAACCGCCGGCATAGGAGCAAGCGAGTTCTGCTGGGCCAGTCGTGCCGCAATTCGCGTGAGGGCGTCCTGAATCTTCTGCTGGCGGCTGGCACGCATCTCCGGCTGCCAGGTCGGGTAATTGCGGGCGATGCTGTCCATGATCTCGCCGGCCTGCTTGAACTTGGTCTGCGCGAGCGATAGATCACCGGCGGCCTCGATCTTAGCAGCCTCGTTGTTGAGCACGAAGCCGCGGAAGTACTGGTCTGCCACCTCGCTGCTCGCATCAATGGATTGTGCGTGCGACACTGGTGCAGCCAGAACGATGGCCACCACGAGTGTGAAAACGAAAGGAAGACGATTCATGAGTTTTGGTAGAGGGGCGTGAGTTTACCGCCTTGCCGGGGTCTTGTAAATGGTCTTGGCGACCTGTCTCAGGCCTGCCGCCGCCGCAAAACGGCGACCCAGCGGTCCACGGATTTGCCGGCAGCGTCACTCAAAGCGCGACTGGCCTTGTTGCGGCGGTTGCTGACGACTTCCATGCCCAGTGCCTCGAGTGCACGCAACGCGAGCCGGTGTTCGACATCAAAGTAGCTGGTAATAACGAGCATGCCATCGGGCCGAAGTTTGGCGATGCCTTGGTCGAATATCTTCTTCCACAGCTCTTGCCCATGCCAAAAGTTTTGGTGACGCATGAAGACAATGTTGAAATCGTCGCCGAGTTCTTTGTGCTCGTTGATCTTCGTGGCGTCTTCGATCAAAAACTGCGCTGGCAGATGACTGTGTGTTTCGCGTGCCTGCCGAATCTCGCGAATGCGGATGTCGGCACCGATCATTTCGACATCGCCCCCTTTGGTGAGTTCGGAGCCAACCTTAATCAGTGTCTCCGCCTCATCGCACCGTCCGCAGGCGAGATTGAGGATGCGCATGTCCTTTTGCTGCGTTGCTGACAGATGCGGCGACAATGAGTCATGCAGAAGCGTTTTAAGCTTCGCCATGTCTTCGGCGATTGGCGTCGGCTGCATGCTTCAAAATTTCAATTCCTCGCCCAAGATCATGCGAGCAGCCTGCGCCACGTCTTTGTCGCCGCGACCGGAGAGGTTGACGAGGATGATCTGATCTTTGCGCATGGTGGGGGCCACTTTGTGGACTTCAGCGATGGCGTGAGCGCTTTCGAGTGCGGGTATGATGCCTTCGATTTGGCTTAGCTCTTGAAAGGCAGCTAGAGCCTCGCTGTCGGTAGCATAATTGTAGGTGACACGATTTTGATCGTGCAGCCATGCGTGCTCGGGGCCGATGGCGGCGTAGTCGAGACCAGCGCTAACGCTGTGGGTGAGTTCGATTTGGCCGTCGGCATTGGCAAGGAGCCAGGTTTTGGTGCCTTGCAGGACGCCGAGACGGCCACCCTGAAAGCGTGCGGCGTGGCGCTCTGGGATGATGCCATCGCCACCGGCTTCGACACCGGTCATGCGTACGTCTTTGTCATTCAAGAACGGATGAAAGAGGCCGATGCTGTTACTGCCGCCGCCGACGCAGGCGACAAGGAGATCAGGCAGACGTTGCTCGCGCTCCAAAATCTGTCGGCGTGCCTCGACGCCAATGACACGGTGGAAATCGCGCACCATCATGGGGAAGGGGTGTGATCCGAGCGCGGAGCCGAGGATGTAGTGCGTGGTTTGCACGTTGGTGACCCAGTCGCGCATGGCTTCGTTCACCGCTTCTTTGAGCGTGGCTTGTCCAGCGGTGACGGCTACAACTTTAGCTCCAAGGAAACGCATGCGTGCCACATTGAGCGCCTGACGCTCCATATCCACCTTGCCCATGTAAATGACGCATTCGACGCCGAAGCGCGCACAGACGGTTGCGGTGGCGACGCCGTGCTGACCGGCACCCGTTTCAGCAATGATGCGTTTTTTACCGAGGCGCTGGGCGAGGAGGATCTGGCCGAGGGCGTTGTTGATTTTGTGAGCACCGGTGTGTAGCAGATCTTCGCGCTTGAGGTAAATTTTTGCACCACCGAGTTTTTCGGTCCAGCGTTCGGCAAAATACAGCGGCGTCGGACGACCGACGTATTCGTGGAGCAAACGATCGAGTTCTTTCCGGAAGGCGGGATCGGCTTTGGCTTTTTCGTAGTGGTCGGAAAGCTCCGTAAGCGCAGCCATGAGTGTTTCGGGTACGAACATGCCGCCGTATTGGCCGAAGTGGCCGTGGGAATCGGGCATCACGGGGAGTGGTAGCAGGGAGGCGGCGGTCATGGGGCGGGCAAGGTAGAACGAAGGCAGGACGTTGGCAACGTCCACGCATCACGCGTCAGGGGTTACGAGTGAAGATCAGATCTGGGCTTCGAGCGCGGCGAGTTTTTTCTCCAATTCGCGGACACGGGCGATGAGATCAGGGATGCGGGCAGGGAGGCTGAGCATTTTGCGGCCTTCCATGAGCGGGCGGGCAGGGTAACCGGTGTAAGGTCCGGCTTCGGGGATGCTTTTGGTGACGCCGGATTTGGCGAAGAGCATTACCTTGTCAGCAATTTCAAGATGCCCCGCCACGCCTACCTGGCCGCCCATGGTGACGTAGTTGCCGAGGCGGGTGCTACCGGATATACCGGTCTGGGAAACGATGATGCATTGCTTGCCGATGATGCAGTTGTGGCCGATTTGCACGAGGTTATCGATCTTAGTGCCTTCACCGATCCAAGTGCGGCCAAAACGGGCGCGGTCGATGGTGGCGCAGGAGCCTATTTCGACGTCGTCATCGATTTGGACGATACCGACCTGGTCGATTTTGACGTGGCGCCCCTGTACGGTTTCGTAGCCGAAGCCGTCGCTGCCGATGATGGCACCACTGTGTAGAATGACACGATTGCCGATGACGCAGTGTTCTTTGATGACGGCATTGGCATGCAGAACGCAATCTGTGCCCATGTGCACGCCACGACCAACAAACACACCGGAGTGAATGGTTGTGCCGTCACCGATGACTACGCCTGCTTCAATGACGACATGCGCACCAATGCTGACTTTCTGCGCATCAAAAACGACATCGCTGGCCACGACGGCGGTGGCATGCACACAAGGCACAAAGACAGCATCGGGTGGCATGAAATGCCGAATGACATGTGAGAAGGCAAGCGTGGGATTTATGACACGAATGAGGGCCAATCCTGGCTGCGCCTCCTGTGCGGCCAGATCGTTCGGGACGAGGGCGGCGGAGGCACTCGTTGTTTTGAGCGCAGGCAGGTAACGGGCGTTGCCAAGAAAGGTCACTTCGCCTGTGCGGGCATCCCTGATGGAGTTTAAACCGGTGATTAGGGTGTCGGCATTGCCGTCGCAAAGTTCACCACCGACGAGTTCGGCCAGTTGCTGCAGTGTGATGGAGTTGCTCATGGATGCAGGCTGACCAATGGCGCTGAAAAGAAAAAAGGCACGCCGTAATTAACCACGGCGTGCCTTAGAAATCTGTCAGGAAGGATTATTTCTTCGGTGCTTCGGTTTTCGGGGCCGCCGTAGGTTCTTCCTTTTTCGGTTCGGCACCGGGAGGCGGGGCGTCTTTGTTAAGTTCAACAATGAGCTGGTCGGTAAGATCAGCAGCAGCGCCTTCCTTGACGTGCAGGATGATCGGCACCGTGGAAAGGCTAACGCCGGTCTTGTCGAAGACGATGTCAAAGTTGTCGGCCTTGGACCGGTCACGCACGACGACGAGAATTTCCTCATAGAGACCCTTGCGGATCTGCATGTCCTCCTGCTTGAGCTGGGTCTGGCGGCGTTCGGCAAATTCCTGCATTTCCATTTCCATGGAGCGGATTTCCTTCACCTTTTCACCGAGTTCGGCAGCGTATTTGTTGCGCTGCTCGGGGGTGATGATCGGATCCTGGGCGGTTTTTTGCAACTTCATCGCCTCGGCAGAGAGATTCTTGTAAACCGTCTGGCGCTCCTGCATTTCTTGGGCGGCCTTTTCGTAATTGCCCTTGTACTTTTCAGCAGCGGACTTGGTTTTGTGGAACTCCTGGAAGACTTTGGACATGTCGATGACACCGATTTTGAGGTCGGCGGCCTGGAGGGTGGCGGTGGTGGTGAGGAGGAGTGCGAGGAGTGCGAGGAGCGCGCTGCGAATCATAGGGATGGGAGTTTGGAGGGGAATGAAAGGGCGGACAAACAAAATGTCCGACACAATGGACTAGAACTTGTAGCCCATGTTGAACTGGAAGCGACCGTTGCCGGAATACTGATCTTTACCCATAGGAACGGCGTAATCGACACGGATGGGACCTACGGGCAGGAAGAGGCGCATTCCGATACCAACATCTGAGTAGATACTACCATCGCCTAGGAGGGCACCACTGGCGCCGCCAATGCTGCCAATGTCACCGAAGAAGACGATACGGGGCGATTTGTCGGTATTGCTGGTGATGTGTACCGGGACAGAGAATTCGCTGGTTGCATAAATGGATGTTTTGCCGCCGAGTGCTTCCCCGGTGGCATCTTTTGGACCCGCCTGACGGTAATTGAATCCGCGTAGATTATTGGCACCACCAAGGAAGAGGCGCTCGAAGATAGGCACACGGCTGCCGCCCCAGTTGTCCACGGTGCGGAACATGCCGTCGAAGCTCAGGATGGTGTCACCAGGCAGATTGAAATACTGTTGGCCGCCAAAGTTGATTCCATAGACTTGGACATCACCACCGAAGCCGGAGAGCAACATACCAGCTTCCATTTTGTGGCCGCTGCGGGTGATGAAGACGCTGTCGCGAGTGTCATGCACCCAGTTCAGGTCAACCTTACTCTGAATGTAAGAGCCACCTTCCCGCGCGATCTGCGGAGAGGCAGTTGTGGTATTGATACCATTGATACTGACTTGTTGGACTGTCCATGTGCCCTCGACGTAGGAATGCTCACCCAGTCGTTTACGTAATCCGGCTGAGGTTCCGACATTGGTCTGATTGTATTTGTTCGAGAGGTAGTAAAGGTTGTGATAGAAGGCCTCGACGGTAAGAGCAAGTTCACGTCCCATGAACCATGGTTCGGTCCAACTGATGGTAACATCTTTACGCAGCGCACCTGCACGAATGTTGGCATTGAAACGCTGGCCGCCACCGCGAAAATCTTTCCAATCGCGGATGTCGAAGTTCGTTTGCGTTACTTGAATGAAACCGGTGATGCTGTCGATGGAACTGAAACCTGCGCCGAAGTTCACAGTACCAGTGGACTGCTCTGCAACGTTAATGTCCACATCCTTGTAACCCGGTGTGGTAGACGGAGTATTGCGTACATCCACGGCACTGAAGTAGTTCAGGTTCTGCAGTCGGTTTTTACCCGCTTCGATTTTGACTGTATTGAGTTCCTCGCCGGGAGCGAAGGGCACTTCACGGCGGATGACCTCGTCCTTGGTGACTGAGTTGCCGGAGATATTGACCTTATTGATGTAGGATTTAGTGCCTTCGGTGATTTGATAGGCAACGGTCACCTGTCCTGGTGTGGACTCCAGAATACTCGTTTCAACCCGTGCATCGGCGTAGCCGCGTGAGCCATAGTAGTCCTGAACCATTTTTTCGTCCGCCTTCACAAAGCTGCCTTTGTATGGGAACCCAGCCTCCTGCCGGATACCCCTCATCAGTTCGTCCTGGGTGAACAGCGTGTTGCCTGAAAGGCTCACGCCAGCCACATCATACTTGGCGCCTTCATTGATCACATAAACAAGATCCATTTCCTTGGTGGAAACCGGCTCACGACGCACTTCGGTGACTTTCGCGTAAACATAGCCCTCGTCTTGAAAGGCTTGCTCGATGATCTTGATGTCATCTTGGATGTCCTGGCTGTTCATCTTGCCCTTTTTTCCCCAGAGGTTCCAAAGGTGGTGCTCTTGAGATTTGATTTTGCCACGTAGCGTGCGCGACTTGATGGCAGTGTTACCTTCAAAGAGGATGTCATGGATGATGCCTCGCGCGCCTTCATCAATCTTGAATACCACACTGGAGAATCCTTCACGCACGGAGGGCGCGATGTCGTAGCTGACGATCACATCCGCATACCCCTTCTTTTCGTACTGCTCGGAAATCTTGTGCTGCGCGCTGGAAAGCTTAATGTCATCCACGGGATCGCCCACCTTGATCTCGATGGTTTTACGCAACTTGTCGCTGTCAAAAGTCGTGTTGCCTAGGAAGCTGATTTCACCGATGCCACCACGGCCCGTGACCTCGACGATCACACGCACGCCGCCTGCCACGTCCACTGCACGGATGTCTAGGTTTTCCACCGCTCCGGTGCTGTAGAGCGCACGGATATCTCGTTCCACTGCCTCGTTGGTGAACGGCTGGCCTACCCGGGTGGACATCTGGCTACGGATACGGCTCTCATCCAGTTTCACCCCGCCTTTGAAGATGATTTGCACCTCCTGAACGATTTTTCTGACCGTAGGTGCTGCAGGGATCACTGCTTGAGCTTGCACCTGTTCAGGACTGGTGGCTGTGAGCGCGAAAACCGCTGCGGCAAAAAGAGCCAGACGTGGTCGAGGGGTGAGTCCGTGATTCATAGGCGAAGGGAGAAAAGGCGGGCAAATTTGGGCAATCGAATGGGTGCGCCAAAACTGACGCACGGGAATCCGCATTACTGCTTCCCAGCCGCCCCGCGTCAAGGTGTAAGTTCAATCGGAAAACTGCCCTCATTCGCACTCGTGAGAGTGCTGTTTGCAAGCTCAGCCATTCGCTTTCGCCCCCATCACAGAAAAGAATTGGGATTTCACCCTCTAAACGGCTAGAACAGCCGCCCAGACTCAATCTATGCCCAGAACCGATACACGCGACTATCTCCAGCTTCACCTCGTCGTGTTTGCCTGGGGTCTCACCGCGATTTTAGGCAAACTCATTCTGCTACCACCGGTCGATGTCGTGCTGTGGCGCACTGCGCTCGCCGCACTCGGCTTTGCCATACTCGCGCGAGTGCTGGGGCATTCGCTGGCGCCACCGCGACGCATCATGCTCGCCATGCTTGGTGTCGGGGTCATTCTCGGTCTGCATTGGATTCTGTTCTTCTGGTCTGCAAGGCTTGCCACTGCTTCGGTCTGTCTGGCCGCCATGCCCACAGCGATGCTTTGGTGCTCGCTTATCGAACCGGTCGTTGATGGCACGCGGCGCTGGCGGCCTTCCGAACTCCTCGTCGGCATGGTCATGGTCGGGGCCGTATGGCTGATTTACGAGGTCGAGTTCCGATACTGGCTGGGATTCTCCGTTGCCATCGCCGCCGCCGTGTTTGCGGCTTTCTTTGCTACCTTTAGCAAGCAGCAGGTTGCCAAAGACATGCATTGGAGCGTCATCGGCCTCTACCAAATGACCGGCGCTTGTCTCGCTTCGATCATTTCACGGCCATTTTTAGAAACAGGAATTCTGCCAGCGCTGCCGGATGCTTCCTCCGCGCTTTGGCTTATCGTTCTCGCTCTTGTCTGCACCGTCGTCGCCTATGCTGGATTTATGGATGTGCTGCGGCGTGTCAGCGTCTTCACCGTGAACGTCGTTTACAACATGGAACCCGTTTACGGCATCCTCCTCGCCGCAATCGTCTTCGGCAAAGCTGAGTTCATGAGCGGCGGATTCTACCTTGGTGCAGGCATTATTGTCGCCGTAGTGCTCACACTGCCTTGGATTCGTCGATGGGTGGAAAAATGACAAAGCTGGACACGCCGCATCGCGTGCGCTTGCATCGCCATCACGCGTGAATCGTCTTCGCCACATCCTCGTCTCCGCCTCTGCTGGTTCTGGCAAGACCTACCAGCTGGTGCGGCGGCATCTGCATCTGCTCGCACTGGGGCAAGAGCCAGAGGGCATCGCGGCGATGACGTTCACTCGCAAAGCAGCGGGTGAGTTTTTCCAACGCATCTTGCAACGCCTCTCCGCTCTCTCGCAGCATGATGAAAAGCCGGAACAATACTTCGCCGGTCTGGCGCCGCTTCCCGCTCAGTGGCCGGAGTTCGCCACGCTACTACGTCAGGTTACGCGGCGGCTGCATCGGTTGCGCCTGGGTACAATGGACAGCTTCTTTACCAACATCGCCGCCTGTTTTCCGCTTGAACTCGGCCTACCGCTCGGTGCGAAGGTCATGGCCGAAGATGAAGCTTCTCAAGCTCGCAATGACGCGCTCGACGCACTCTTGGAACGCATCCATTCCTCTCGCGATGACAAGGCGGGCCGGGCGCTGCTCGAAGGCTTTAAGCAGGCAACTTTTGGCGTCGAAGAACGCAGTGCGGTGAGCAGTCTCGAATCCTGGATCGGCGATCATCACACCACCTGGCTCGATAGTGATGGCATTTCAAGTTGGGGCAGGCTCACGGGACTCGATTTGGCAGGTGATGATGATCTCACGGCCGATCTTAAAGCATTGCGAGATCGTTTCGTCCCGCGCAGTGACGAAGGTGTCCGCTTCTTCGATGAATTCATCACGCAGGCCACCACTTTGGAGCCGGGAGCCACATTGCCGCCACGGGTGAAATATTATTTGGAGAAGACGACTGCGGTGTGGAGCGAATTGAAAGAAGGTCAGGCTGAAATCGCGTGGGGACGTGGTAAAAAAACCGAACTCAGTGGCTCAACGGCCCGCGCCTGGCTTCGTGTCGCTGAAACAATTCTGCATCGCGAATTGAAATGCCGTGCGCAACGCACGCGTGGCATGGCGGGGCTCATGGAGTTGTATGAAACCGAATACGCACGCCGTGTGCGTTCTCGCGGCAGGCTATCCTTTGCGGATGTGCAGCGTCTGCTAGCCGAAGCGACGACGGGCGGCGCAGAATGGATGGACCATGAACGCAACGATCTGTGGTTCCGGCTCGACGGAAGGTATAATCACTGGTTGTTCGACGAGTTTCAAGACACCAGCCGCGTGCAATGGAATGTGGTGCGCGGACTCGTGGATGAAGTAATGCAGGATGATTCCGGCAGGCGCAGCTTCTTTGCCGTCGGCGATCCGAAGCAGTCGATTTATCTCTGGCGGCAGGCGGAGCCCGGCTTGTTCAATGATGTTTTGCACGAGTGGCCACATCACGGTGAAGATGGACTGGAGCCGCAGACCTTGAGTCAGTCGTTCCGCAGCTCTCCGGCAGTGTTGGATGCAATCAATGCCGTGTTTGCAAATCGCGATGGCATGGAAGCGCTGCTTAAAGGCTGCACAGAAGGGTTTGAGTTTCAGCCGCACGTTGCAGCAGATAAGAATCAAAGCCTCGCGGGTTACGGTGCGCTGCTCGGTGTGAAGCCGGACAGCGAGGAAAAATCGACCACGCCGGTTGTGGCTGCCTTGTTGAGAGAAATTCGGCCACTGGAGCACGGTTTGTCCTGCGCAGTGCTGGTGCGTGGCAATAAGGATGCGATTGAGATCACCGAGGAACTGCGCGCTGCCACGGGCATGGAGATCGTGTGCGAATCTCAGCAGCATCCGGCCACAGACAATGCGGTGACACTCGCGCTTTTGTCACTGTTGCAACTCGCGGCGCATCCTGGCGACTCTCTGGCGCTGGAACATCTGAAAATGACACCGCTATGGACTCAGATCGAGTTTGAAGGCCAGAAATGGCCGCTGACGTGCCATCAGGTGCGCGAGACTGTGTTTGAACGCGGATTCATCGGTTTCACCGAGGTGTGGACGCGGCAATTACGCATGCTGCTGCCAGAGATGGACGCGTTTCATGAGCTGCGGCTGCGCCAGTTCGGTGAAATCGCCGCCGATTTCGATGCACGAGGCTCGCGTGACATGGATGCGCTCATCCAGCATGCACGCGACATGCCGATGAAGGTGCGTGGCGCAGCGAACGCGGTGCAAGTGATGACGGTTCATAAGGCGAAGGGCCTGGAGTTCGATGTCGTTATTCTGCCCGGCCTCAATGGCGATGCGATGGACAAGGTACGCCCGCGCTCGCTGATTGTGAATCGCGATGACCAAGGCATATCTTGGGTCATACAGGAACCGCCGCGCGTGTTTGCGCCGCTGCATGAGGCTTTGAGTGATGAGATGGCTCAAGCCAAGCAGCGTGCAGGGTTTGAGTCGCTGTGTCGGTTGTATGTGGCGATGACGCGGGCGAAACGCGGCTTGTATCTGATCGCGGAGCCGCCACCGAAGGATGGCAAGGCGATGACAGAGGCTCTGTTTTTGCAGCGAATGCTGGGTGTGACGGAGGACAAACAGGAGTGTCCATCGTACTTAATCCAGTGGAAGGTGGGCAATGCGGCGTGGTTTGAGGGTTTAAATCGCGCAGAGCCTAAGCAGCCGGGTATTCCCGTTGTTGCGCGGCCGCTGGGTGAACTGCTGCGTGAATTTCAGCCGCTGGCAAAACGTATGACGCCTTCGGGAGAGGAGGATTTTCAGGTCAAAGGCAGCGTGCTCTTTAGTGAAGGACGTGAACCGGGCCGTAGGCTGGGCAGCCTGGCGCATGAGTTGCTGGCGCATGTCGAGTGGTGGGATGCAAAATCGAGTATGACCGAACTTGAGTCACGCTGGCAGGCGGCAGGCTTGCTGCGTGGTGAGGCGATTGAAGTGTCCGCCGTTTCGATGGTGCGGGGTGTTTTGACCTCAGAAGCGGCAGCGTATGGTTTTGCAAAACCTGCGGCGGATGCTCAGGCCTGGCGGGAGCGTCCGTTCGACGTGATTCACGAAGGAAGCTGGATCAGCGGCATTTTTGACCGTGTGGTGGTGTTACGGGACTCGGTGCGCCTGATTGATTTCAAGACGGACGACGTGGCGGATGAGGCGGCCTTGCAGGAGAAGGTGGCAGGTTATCGTCCGCAGATCGTTCTCTATCGCAAGGCGCTGGCACGGCTGACCGGCCTGAAACCGGAGCAGATCGAGTGTGCGCTGCTGTTCACCCGGAGCGGTCGTTTGGTGGAGATAATGTGACATTTTTGAATCCAAAGCGCCTCAGGTGACGCAAAAACTTGTGTGATCGCAGAAGCTCTGGCATGGAATCCGCACCTCATCGCCCATTGGATGCGATGCGCGCCCAAACCCGTCATGGCTCAGCCCGAATATAGCGAAGAAGAACTGCTCCAGCGCGCTGGACGTGGGGATGCGCGTGCGTTTGATCGGCTCTATGACCTGCTTTCACCGCGTCTCTTCGGCCTACTGCGGCAGATGCTGACGGACGAACGTGAGGCGGAAGACATGCTGCAGGACGGGTTTGTACAACTTTGGTCCAAGGCTTCGGACTTTGATCCGTCTCTCAGCAAGGCTTTTACATGGGCGGTGATGATTTTCCGTCACAAAGCAATCGACCGCATGCGCGCGCTGGGCCGTCGCAATCGTCTGGTGGAAAGCGCCGCTCTGGAGCATGCGACACTGGCAGACTCAGTTCACATGGGTGCGGATGACGCGGCGGAGGCTGGCGAGCGCAGTGCCTTGGTGCGTGAGGCTTTGAACGACCTGCCCAAGGAGCAACGGCAGTTGATTGAGTTTGCCTTTCTAAAAGGTCTCACACATCACGTGATCGCCGAGTCGCTGGGCATTCCGCTCGGCACGGTGAAGACAAATATTCGCCGCGGCCTGCTGTGCCTGCGCGATCTGCTGAAAGGAGGCGTCTAATGGACGAGCGTCACGAAGAATTGGCCGCCATGAACGCCCTTGGCATGCTGGAGAGCGATGAAAAACGCGTGCTAAATGGTGCCAGCGTCGCGGACAAGGATCTGCGTGATTTTAGCGCGGAGTTGGAGCTCGTGGCATCGGAGTTGGCGCGTCTCATTGCCCCGGTGGAACCTCCGTCGAACATGAAACGGCGCATTCATGCGAAGATGCGCTCCAGTGGGGTGAAAGGTGCCGGTTTGTCACGTGGTTTCGTCTTTGGAAGCATTGGTTGGGCCTTGGCTGCATCGCTCGCCGTGGCCTCAGTATGGCTGTGGCAGGAGCGTGAGAAACTAGTGCAACAGGTCGCTGCCGTGAGCCGGGCCATGGCGCCTGTGACTCCCGTTGTTCCTTCGACTGAAAAGAAGGAGACGCGTAACATCGAAGAGGAGTTGAAAATCCTGCTGAGTGATTTTGAAACGAAGAAAGCCGCACTGAGTACAGAGATCGAAGCACTACGCAAACGTGAGACCGATGCCAATGCGCGCATTGCGCAGCTTGTCGCCGAAGCCGAGGCGCTGAAGCAGCAGGATGAGCGCTCGCAGTTGCAGATCGCCACGTTGCAAAACAGCAAGATATGGGAGTATCGCCGGTGCGAAATGATCGTCGTTTGGAACGGCGGCAAGCGTCAGGGTGTGCTGCTGCTCGATAATATGCCACGCGTGGACTCGGGTATGGATTACCAGCTCTGGGTCATCGATCCCAATAAGCCCGATCCCGTGAGCGCCGGTGTGGTGGAGGTGAATGCCAAAGGTGTCGCAAAAATCGCCTTCAAACCCGTCGATGTCGTCGGCGAGACCGTGAAATTTGCGCTCAGCGTGGAGAAAAAAGGCGGCGTGCCTAAAGCTGAAGGCCCGATCGTGCTGGTGGGGCCGTGATCTTCTGGCTCAGCGTCTGCCGTGATTGAAATCGACCGGCTTTGAAATCGTGGCCGCACCTTGGTTGTCCTTGATCAGCGCATTCTTGCAGCTTGGATCGACTATGATGATGGCGGCTTTGTTTTGGAAGGTGTTGCCGGTGAAGACGAGGTCGTGGCCGTTCGGGGCAAAGGTGACGGCTTCGGCGGGAGTGGAATCGCCAAGGATGAAGATGTTGTCCTTCACGATGATGGGGCCGTAGGTGGCACCGGGCTCGTAGAGGGTGAAGTAAAGCTCGGGGAACCGCCCAGGTTTCGCGGTCTGGAAGGCGATGCGACCGCGTCGCATGTCGGGCTCGTTCTTCGTGGTGTTGTTGATGAAGACGTTGCCGGTCATGATGAAGTTCACGGGTTGGTTGATCCACGCGCCGCGTCCACCATTGCGGAAGGTGTTGCCCGTCATGGTGACATCGGTACAGCTCTTCTCGACGCTGATGACGCGGCTGCCGTTGGTGCCATCGACGAGATTGCCGGTGATGGTGGCGTTTTGGCAGAATTCGGCCAAAAAGAACGCACCCATGCGGCTGCCGAGGATCTGATTGTTCGCAAAGACGATGTTCCGGCACTTTTGAATGTGCATGGTGTCGCCAGTGGCACTGAGTTGGCAGCCGGTGACGCACACATCGCGTGCGCTGGTGATATCGAAGGCTCCTTTGCCAGTTCCGCTGCCTGTGGGCGCATAAGCGGCGAGGTAGTTGGCGTGGACGTTGAAGGCTAACGAGCCGCTTCCATCGTTCTCAAAGCGAATCCGCATTCCGTTGGGCTTTTCGGCGATTTTGATGTGTGTGGGCGTGGATTCGACGACGAAGTATTGAAGGCCGCGAACGATGTTTTTGGGCAAATCCGTGCCCATGAAGGTGATCGCTTCTTTCGGTTCGTCAGTGAGGCTCACGACGAGAGGGCGGTTGGTGTTGTCGAACTTCACGAGGTCACCGCTGAACATCACCTCGCGCATCAGATCGGTGCGGAAGTATTTCTTCGCCCGCTCGACCTCCCACGGCTCGTAGGCCTCCGGGAAGGTCATGATCTGCCAGAGGTAACCGTAGTCCCACATGAACTTGCCACTGCGCAGCAGCGTGCAGCTTTCCACGGTGACACGCTCCGCATAGGCGATGACCTCGCTCTCGCCTTTGGACAAACCATGCACGCCGATCACCGCTGCGGCCATGCCGTTCGCCTTCACATCGCGAAACAGGATGTCATGCGTGCCGCCTGCTTTCGTCGTGGTGATCTCGATGCCCTTCGTGTTCGCATTCGGCTCCCAGGAGTTCTCCTGCCGTGCTGGATCAAACACATGCCCGATGAACTCTCCGCCATGCCACGCGAAGTGTGCGATGTCCTCACCCGCGAAAAGCACCGATCGTGCTTTGTCCGGCAGCGTCTCCGGCAGGATGAAGCGAGCGCCGTGGGCCATGACGGTCGTGTCCGAGCGCAGCGGGATCGGCTTCGCGCCATCGAGATGGTAATCACCCGCCGGAATCATCACGACGCCGTCTTTGGCGAGCAGGGCGACGAGTTTCGCCGAGTCATCAGCGAAAGAAGTGGTGGCGAGTAGAAGGAGAGCGAGCAGAGGCTTCATGCGCCGATCATAACGGCCTTCGTTTGCCAAACTCCACGACAAAGAGTGTGAGGAATGCGTCAGGCGCGATTTGTCATGCCAGAATCGCCTTCACCACATTCCCCTTCACATCGGTCAGCCGGAAATCGCGGCCACCATAGCGGAAGGTCAGGCGTTCGTGATCGAGGCCGAGCAAATGCAGCATCGTGGCGTGGAGGTCGTGGATGTGGACTTTGCCATCGACGGCGGCGACGCCGAGATCGTCTGTCGCCCCATGGATGTGGCCGCCTTTGACGCCGCCGCCGGCCATCCACATGCTGTAGCCTTTGTTGTTGTGCCCGCGGCCGTCCTGCGTGGCATCATCGGGCGTGCGGCCAAACTCGCCGCCCCAGAGCACGAGTGTGTCTTCGAGTAAGCCGCGCTGGTCGAGATCGTGGAGAAGGCCCGCGATAGGTTTGTCGATCTGACCACAGTTGCGCGTCATGCCGCCTTGCAGGCCGCCATGCAGATCCCACTCCTGATGACTGATCTCGATGAAGCGCACGCCTGCTTCGGCGAAGCGCCGCGCCAGCAGGCACTGGCGGCCAAAGGTCTCTGTGGGGGCTTTGTCTGCGCCGTAGAGTTGCAGTGTTTCTTTGCTCTCGCCGCTGAGGTCCATCACGCGTGGCAGCTCGCCCTGCATGCGGAAGGCCAGCTCGTAGGATGAGATGATGCCCTCCACACGCGGATCACCGGTTTGGGCCAGCAGATCGCGATTCATTGACTGCAAGAGGTCGAGCTGTGCACGTTGCGCGGCGTTGTCGAGACGCGGATTGGCGATGTTGCCGAGCTGGAGCTTGGCGCTGGGCTGGTTGGCATTGCCGAGCAGCGTGGCGGAGTTCGATGCAGGCAAAAACGCGCTGGAGTAGTATCGCAGGCCACCGAGCGCGGTGAGCGGATTGATGCTGATGAAGCCCGGCAGGTTCGCGTTTTCCGAGCCGAGGCCATAAACCGTCCATGCGCCCATGGAGGGCCGCACAAACTGAAAGCTGCCGGTGTGCAGCTGCTCCAACGCCTGCGGATGGTTTTCGTTGTCCGTGTGCATGCCACGCAGCACGCAGAGCTTGTCCGCATGCTTCGCCAGCTCGGGAAACAGCTCTACCATGTCGATGCCGCTCTGTCCGTGCTTCGCAAACTTCCACCGCGAGCCGAGCAGCTTTGTTCCCTTGTTGCGTCCCGCTTCGCCGTGTCGCCGCGTGAGTTCCGGTTTTGGATCAAAGGTCTCCATGTGCGACGGACCACCGCGCATGCAGAGGAAGATGACGCGCTTGGCCTTGGCGGGGAAATGCGAGGCCAGCTTGCTCTCCGCCGATGCCATGTCGGCAAAGGCGAGGTAACCAAAGCCTGCGGAGGCTTGCTGGAGGAGTTGGCGGCGGGTTGGCATGGGTGAGTTCATTTCTTGGAACGGGTCTTGGCAGTCGATTTGACGTGGCTGGCGAGTTCGGCTTCGATCTGCGCCACGGTGGGGAGGCTGGACTCAAACTCAGCGGGAAGGTTCTCGACGAGCTGTGTGGCCCATTGTGCCACGCCGATGGGCTTTTCGATGCCACGCAGCGCATACTCGACGACGAGCTTGTTCCGGCCTTTGCACAATAGCAGGCCGATGGTGGGTTGGTCATCGGCATGACGGAGCAAGTCGTCCGCTGCGGAGAGGTAAAGATTCATCTGCCCGGCGTCGCCTGGCTGAAACTCGCGGTTCTTTAGCTCGACGACCACATAGCGCCGCAGCCGCAGATGATAGAACAACAGGTCGAGATAAAAATCCTGGCCGCCAACCTCCAAATGCACCTGCTTGCCGACGAAAGCGAACCCAGCACCGAGTTCGAGCAGGAAGCGCTGGATGTGATCGACGAGCGCCTGCTCGACCTCGCGCTCCCTTCGTGGATCGCCAGTGCCGATGAAGTCGAAGAGATACGGGTCTTTGAAAATCTGCGCGGCGAGATCAGAGTCCGCAGGTGGCAGGGTGAGCGAAAAATTGTTCTGCGCCTTTCCGCTGCGTTGGTGTGCTTGGGACTCGATTTGCAGCGTCAGGATGGCGTGCGACCAGCCGTGTTGCGCTGCATTTTGCGCATACCAAAGCCGCTCCTGGGGCGTTTTGAGCTTGTCCAGCAGAGCGATGTTTTGCTTCCACGGCAATTGTGCAACCACCTGTTGCACAATTGCTCCATCCGGCCACGTAGCGGCAAAGGCACGCATGTATTTGAGATTTCGCGGCGAGAGACCGCTCATGTCAGGGAAGGCGCGGCGCAGGTCTGCGGACAGGCGGTCGATGACCTTTGCGCCCCAGCCCTCGGCCTGCTGGCGGGCCAGGATGGAACAGCCCACATCCCAATAGGCCACCACCATCGCCGCATTGGCCGCCAGCACGGTGCGCAGGCGTGCCTGAGTGAGGCGGCTCTTGATCTCGCTGAGGAGACTGCCGTAACCCTCCGGCATGTCACCCGCAGGAGCTACGGCAGTGAACTGCGCATCCTCGCGGGCAGGACCACGAGTGACACGCGCAGGAGGCGCGGTAATGGCTCGTTGTTTGGGCTTGCGCGTGGTCATGGGGTGGAAATGAAGAGGCTTTGGCGGCAAAAAAATGGGCGGTAAAAGATGAAGAAGAGCCATTTTTTTACCGCACATCTTTTTGCCGGAATCATCTCACCACGCGGAACTCCGCGCTGGCGATGATGGTTTGGCAAAGGCTGGTCCATGCGGTCTCAGGGCCGTTGGTTTTCAGGTAGGCGAGAGCGCGGCTTTGCTCCGCAGGTGTGGGAGCGCGGAAGAAGGCGCGTTCGTAGAGGCGGTCTAGGCGCTTTGAGTCATCCGCGAGGCTCGTGTCGCTGAGCAGACGCGTGGCCGTGTGGCGAGCTTGCTCGAGCACCCAGGAGTTGTTCATCAAGAAGAGCGACTGCGCGGGCAGGATGCTCTCTCCACGCTGCGCCACGGACCGCTCTGGCGAGGCGAAGTTGAACAGCGGAAACATCTCCGGCAGCGTCCCGCGCACGACGGGCACATACACACTGCGATGATGATCCACGATGGCATCAGCAGTCAGGAAGGGCTTGAAGGTGAAGAGCTCCGCGTCCTTCTGCGGATGAAAGCGGTCGAGGAACTGCTTCTGCGGCGGATAGGGATCAAGCTGGCCGCTGAGAGCGAGAATCGAGTCGCGCAGCACCTCGACCTCCACGGGCCGTGGCGACATGCGCCAGAGCCAGATGTTGTCAGGATCGCCCTTCGTTGCATTCACTGAGCGTTCCGTGCTGCGCTGATAGGCCTTCGATAGCACGATCTCGCGAATAAGCTGCTTCACGCTCCAGCCCTGCTCCATGAAGCGCACGGCGAGGTAATCGAGCAGCTCAGGATGGCTCGGCTTCGCACCATTCACGCCGAAATCATCCGACGTCGTAACCAGCGCGCGACCGAAGAGCTTCTGCCACACGCGGTTCACCATCACGCGAGCGGTGAGCGGATTTTCGCGATGCGTAAGCCACTGCGCCAGCTCCAGACGGCCACTTTGCGTTTTTGCGGGCGGCTTCACTCCAGGCAGCGAAATCACCTGCAAAAAGCCACGCGTCACCGTGTCGCCAAGGCTCGCCGTTTCGCCACGGATGTGGATGCGGCAGTCCATGATCTCACTCCGATCCCGCGCACCCATCGTCCACGCAGGCTGCGGCGGTGCGGCGTCTTTGAGGGCTTCCACATCGGCTTCGAGTTTTTTGATTTTCACGTCCCACTCCGCGATTTGATCCTCGATCGCTTTCAAATCAGCTTCAGCCTTTTTCTTGGCCTCGCCGCTGGAGTTTTCCACGAGCCGCTTCGCGTCATTCAGCCGCCTCTGAACGCCATAGCGTGAACTGCGGGCCTGGTGCATCGTGAGCGTATCAGCGTCGAGCTTCGTGAAGTAAGCGAGAGCCGACGGAGCCAGTTTTTGCGCCGCCTCATCGCCGAGTGGATGAAACTCCGTGTGATGAAACATCGTCGCCTTGATGCCAAGCGGTCCTTGACCGTAGAGCGGCTGCGTGCTGCGCAGGATGCCCGCGATGGCGTAGTAGTCCGCCGTCGGGATCGGATCAAACTTGTGATCGTGGCAACGCGCACAAGCCACCGAGAGCCCTAGGACGCCGCGCCCGATCATCTCGATCTGTTCATCCACCACATCCATGTGAAACAGATCCTGCTTCGACTCCTCGAAAGCCTTGGCCCCGAGCGCCAGGAACGCCGTGGCCGTCAACCGCTGGTCCCGCTGCGCCGTGTCCTTCGCTGGCATCAAATCCCCCGCGATCTGCTCCTGGATGAACACGTCGTATGGCTTGTCCGCATTGAACGAAGCGATCACGTAATCACGGTAACGCCACGCGTGGTAGTTCATGATGTTGCGGTCACGTCCGTTGCTGTCCGCGTAACGTGCGATGTCCAGCCAATGACGCCCCCAGCGCTCGCCGTAGTGCGGACTCTTCAAAAGCGCATCCACCAACGCGGACACATCCGACTTGTCCGAGATGTCAGCCGGCGGCAGCCCCGTGAGGTCCAGATACAGTCTCCGCACCAGCGCCGAACGACTCGCAGGCGCATTCGGCGTGAGCATCTTCTCCGCAAGCTGCTTGTCGATCAAGCTGTCGATGCTCGCACCGGACACGACCTGCGGCGGAATCATCGCCCAAAGCTTCTTGCCCTCATCAAGGCTCAACCCTGCTCCAAAGACGGAGCCGCTTGCGAGAAGAAACAGTGCTAACCGGTGAAACATGAATGTGAGATTACGCTCGGGGAACAAGCAGGCTTTCGATGCGGAGCAATGTCTTCAAGGCTTGGAATCAGGTTGAAACCGCACAGCAAACAAATCCGCGTCACTCATTTCAAAACGCAGGCGCACGGATTTGCCAGCGTGGGCACTCACATCGTCGCCAGTCTTCCACTTCACGATGCGTGAGACGTGATCGCCCCAGATTGGCTCGCAGTCGTCGAGCGTGAGGCCGGGGATTGGCTTGCCATCAGCGTCCTGAAGCTCTACGCGCATCTGGCCAGCGGCGCTGGTGGCGTAGTTGATCTCCAGTTGCCTGCCGGTGAATGTGAAGGGCTTAGTCGTGAACTCGCCACCCGCGAGTGGTGCATTCACCGAGACAAATCCATCGAGTCGCAATGTGTAGCGCCGTCCGCCAGTGAGAAACATGGACAGCTCGGTGTCGCTGGTCTGATGGATGCCGATGGCGGCGTAGTTCGCGCGGTTCAGCCAGCCGTCTTTGCTCAAGCCGGGGCGGATGAAGCTCTGCGTGAACTCGCGGTCGTAATGGTCGCCGCCGCGCGTGGTCATGAAGAGGATGTCCGTGGCCGCGCCGCGTTTGTCCATGAAGCGCGTGGGCATCGCGACGTAGATGTGCGGTGCGCGGAAGTAGGGCTGTGTGCACGGTGTGTAGAGATGCTCGTTGGGCAGGTTTGCCTGCATCTCGACGAGCGGCGTCCAGGTGATGAAATCCGTCGAGGTGGTGCGGGCGATGCCGCGGTAGCCTTTGATGAAGCGGCGGAAGTAACAGACGTAGCACTGCTCGCTGTCGCT
>CANIBP010000033.1 GCA_947466075.1 Verrucomicrobiaceae bacterium | reverse complement strand
GTTTGAAGTGCCATGCGAATTGAACCCGCTGCACGGCACGCCGTTGTACCAAAGTTGAATTATCAATGCTCGCGATGAACGGTGCTTTTGGAGGTCCTCCCGAACATTCAAAATCCACGATGAATGGTCTTAACCGAGTGCCATTCATGTCAGGCATGTGTCTGTCCCTTTGTACGCCAAACCGCGCTGAAGAAAGTCCACGACCATGAATCATCATAGAGTGCCCAAAGGGCCACCAGCGCTGCAGAGACATAGGCAAAGCAGGCACCGCGAGCGCGTCACCTGACCGTCAAGAGCCTCCGAGACACTCAAGCTCAGTGCTCAAAAGCGAACTGGCCATCAAGCGCACAACACGAAGCGCATAAGGACGCGAACATGTTAAAGCCGGGCTTGTTCAACTACAGGGTCATTGGCGGGCTCGTTCCTCGCAGCCATGCGCCCTTTAATGTTTGGCCTTTGGTGGCCAACGCCCGATTTGTCGGAGGACGGAAACACCGTCGCGGTAGTCCTTGTAATCCCGCTCTGTTCCGGGATCAGGCGTCGAAGTGACGCTGCGGATGTAGGTAGCGACATAGTGATCAGGGAGATGATGCTGCTCGGCCCCAGCAAGCACAAGCATCCAATACCAGTCGTATGGAATGATCGACGCATCAGTTGCATCTGCTGTGTAGGTGACGGCCTCGATAAGACCATGGCTGGAAGAATGAACCCAGACCGATGTTCGGGAATATCCATGACCGACTCCCTCGACCTCATCAAGAGCCTTCAAATCGGGAACGGCAAATAGAACTCCATAGACCTCGCTCGCTGGAGACGTGTCCAGAGGAATGTCACACTTGCCCGACCGCTGGCCACTATTTCGGGTGCTAACCTTGTGAAATGTCAGACGCCGGCCTGTGAGAAGAGCCGTCCCCAACGCAACAGCTCCGGGTGCCCGGTTTGGCGCAGAAAGACGCTGCACCAGCATATTTGAACCGTAGCTAAAGTAGTAGTGCATGCGCAGAGAGTCCTAACAGATAACTTATTGGCAGATAGGTTGCTTTGTCAGCAGCTTTATATTCGACAGATGGTTTGCTTTGCACGGGATTTTGAATTCATACCGTGGTTTTACCTGGTTACTTGCATGCAAAGCAACCTGTCTGTGGGTTCCTTCGCAAATAGGAGGGTAAAAACCATTTATGCATCATCCACGAACGGAACCCACGCTCGAACAGCGGCTCATTGGAGTCATGCGGTTCTGGCAGCCGTTTCGGCGGCGTGCTGGCGCACATCCTCATCACTCCATCATCACCGAGCTGAATGCCAATCGGGCGTTGAATCTCAATGGCGGCCCGTCCCCCGGCTTGTGGTGTCGTGGCGCGGACTGGCGTGAGCATTTCATGAAGCCCGGCTGGGCCGCGCGCAACGCGATCATCGTCGTCCCACGAGATTCCAAGTGAGATGTGAGTGACTGGCAGCGTTCGAGAAGAATGCGCCCAACCATTCTCTGCCTGCTTGCCTTCGGATTGATTCGAACCGCCAGCGCCCAGGAACTCAAATGGTTCAAGGGCAACACGCACACGCATTCGCTGTGGAGTGATGGGAATGATTTCCCGGAGATGATCACGGACTGGTACAAGCAGCATGGCTACGATTTCCTGGCGATCTCCGATCACAACGTGCTTCAGGCCAAAGAGGTGTGGATGAGTGTTCCGGCGGTGGAGAAGCGGCGCAAGGCACTGGGGAAGACGACGATGGAGAAATATCGTGCTCGTTTTGGCGACGAGTGGGTGACGACGCGCGAAAAGGACGGAGCGACCGAGGTGCGATTGAAAAAGCTGGAGGAATACCGGCCCAAGTTTGAGGAGCCGGGCAAATTTCTGCTCGTGCAGGCGGAGGAGATCAGTGCCGGCATCGGCAAGGTGCCCATTCACATGAATGCAGTGAATCTGCGGGAGGAGATCAAGCCCATCAAAGATCTCAGCAGCATCCAGGAGGTGATGCGGGCGAATCTACAGCTCGTGAACGAACAATCGAAACGACTCGGTGTGCCGATGCTCACGCATATCAATCATCCGAACTTCAAATGGGCGCTTTCCGCCGAGGATTTGGCTGCGGTCTTGGAGGAAAACTTCTGGGAGATCTACAATGGCCACCCCGGCATCAACTGGGAGGGCGATGCGACTCGTGTGGGCCATGAAAAGATGTGGGACATCATCAACATGCTTCGCATCACGCATTTCAAGGCACCGCCGCTATATGGCGTCGGCACCGATGACTCGCATCATTACCACGGCGAAGAAAACGGTCCGGGGCGCGGCTGGGTGATGGTGCGTGCGTCGAAGCTGGATCCCGCTGAGATCGTCAACGCGATGAAGGCAGGCGATTTCTACGCCTCATCGGGCGTCACGTTGGACGATGTGAGCTTTAAGGACGACACGCTGCGAATTCGCATCAATGCCGAGCCCGGCGTGAAATACTCTACGCATATTCGTGGCACCCTGCAGGGCTACGACCCCACGACACGTGAAGCAGCTGTGGCAAAGGATGATCTACATTCGCCACGGTTGTTGTATTCCGATGATGTGGGCAAAACACTTGCAACCATCGAAGGTGAGGATGTGGTGTGGAAACCCTCGGGTAAAGAGCTGTACTTCCGCGCCACGATTGTTTCCTCGAAACCCTATCCAAAGCCATCGTTCGAGGGACAGACGGAGATGGCTTGGACCCAGCCGATGGGCTGGAAAAAGTAGCGCAACGTTGATCTCAGATTTTCTAGAGGAGAAAACGAAGATAACAGAGTTCTGATCCGGCTCCGTTGTCTTTGTTATCTCCTGTTCAATCCTTCATGGTTCGTTCTGCTCACCTCATCCGCATGCCCTGCATGCGGCCCTGCATGCCTTCGAGCATCGGGGCCATTTCGAGTTTCATCGAGAGCGGTGCTTCCTTGAAGAAGAGGCCCATGTCCTTGGTGAAGGATTTTTCGAAGCTGGCGGCGTCCTGGTCGAGCAGCATCTGCATCTCCGGGTTTTTGGAGGATTTCTTTTTCATCTCGCGCTGAATGCCGCCGATGATGCGGCGGCGGTCTTCCGCCGGCAGCTTTTCGAGGCCCTTCATCACGGCTTTGAAGTTTTCCTCGACGGTGCGGCTGATGTACTCGCCTTTTTCCTCGTCGGTCAGTGATTTGAAGAAGCGGTCCATGGTCTCCAGACCGTCTTCACGCATGGTGCTGCGCTGGTTGAAGTCGAGCTTGATGACGGCGGTGATGATCTTGTCGAGATGCTGCTGGCGCTGCTCATGGCCGAGGTCTGTGTCCTCGAACCAAGGAGCGCTCTCCATCAAGACGAGCGCTTTCTCCGGCGAGAAGACGGAATCCTCGGTGACCCACATGACAACAGCGACCCCAGCCCAGACGAGGGCGAGGAAGGCGGCGACTTGAAGCCAGAGACGCTGGATCGGCATTTGAGATTACTTTTTGCCAAAGCGGCGCCCTAACAACGACAAAAATTCGCCGGATTCTTCGACCTTGAGCTTTTTGGTGACGGCGAAGTAGGCAACGGCGGCGATGCTGATGCTCACGCCGAGCGCACCGCAGCGCGGGAAGAATTTCAAATGCGTCCAGTCGGCCATGATCGTGTGTTTCGCCGCCAGACAGACGGCAGACATCGCCACGATGCCGATGATGAGCTTGATTAGCGCCTGGATGAGCGAGTGTGTTTCGAGACCGTGGGCGAACTTGCGCATGCAGAGGTAGAGCGTGAGGAAATTGAGCGAGAGACCCACCGCCGTGGCCCAGGCGAGCGCGGTGTGGTCCCAATGGAAGACGAAAACGGTGATCGAGTTCACCGTGGCGGTGAACGCAATGACGCCGATGCTGACCATCATCGGAATGAAGCGGCGGTTGATGGTGTAGAACGCGGGCTGCAGCACTTTGATGGCGGCGTAGAAGATCAGGCCAAAGGCATAGGCCTGGAGCGGTGCGGCGGTGTTTTGCACGTCCTCGGCCGTGAATTTGCCATGCTCGAAAATGACGGAAATGATCTCCTGCGAAAGCAGGGTGAGGCCGACGGCACAGGGCAGCGTGAGGAAGAGCACCAGGCGCAAGCCTTTGGCAAGAGCCGCGCGAAATGCGGGCGTCATGCCTTCCGTGGCGAGACGGGAGAGCATCGGCAGTGTGACGGTGGCGACGGCAACGCCAAAAAGGCCGAGCGGGAGCTGCTGGAGGCGCTGCGCGTTTGCCAACCATGCCAGAGACGATTCTTTGCCGTCGGTGAAGGTGGCGAATATGGTATTGAGCAGCACTGCTACCTGAGTGCCGCTGGCGGCGAGCATCGAAGGCCACATGAGGTGCAGCACCTCCTTCACGGCAGGATCTTTGCAGCCGAAGTCGAAGCGAAAGCGGAAACCGACGCGGCGCAAAGATGGAAGCTGCACGGCGAGTTGCAGCACGCCGCCAATCAAGGTGCCGATGGCGAAGCCGGTGAGGCCTTTTTCGCTGACATGGCCGTGGCGAAAGCCGGGATCAATGAACCAGGCGAGCACAACGCCGCCGACGATGCAGCCGAGATTGAAGAAGGCGGAGGCGACGGCCGGAATGAAGAAGACCTTCTTCGAGTTCAGCATGCCCATCACCAGTGCGGTGACGGAGACGATCGCGATGAAGGGATACATGATCTGCGCGAGCCAGGTTCCAAGGATTTTGGCTTCTTCACTGAGGCCAGGCGTGAGTATGCGGAACAGAATCGGTGCCAGAGCTACGCCGGCGATCGCGACGAGGGTCATGAACCAAATCGAGAGCGAGATCATCTTGCGCGCGAGCACCCAGGCGGCCTCATCGCCCTCTGTCTTCATCTTTTTCGAGAAGGTGGTGACGAAAGCGGTGGAAAGAGCGCCTTCGGCAAAAAGATCACGCAGCATGTTCGGCGTGCGGAAGGCGGCAGTGAAGATGCCGGTGAAGGCGGAGCCGAAGAAGCCGTTCAGCATCTGATCACGCACGAGTCCGAGGACACGGCTGCAGAGGATGGCGATGGAGACGATCCCGGTGGAGCGTGCCGTAGTGCTAGCCTCCGGCTTGCTCTCTGTTGTCCGGTCTGATGCGGTGTTCATGTTACTTTGATGCGGGATTCAACGTGCGGCACATGCAGGCCAGCCTGGAGCGGATTGTCCACAATGTATTTGGCAAAATGCCACATGGAGCCTGGATCACGCACGATATGATCATACGTCTCGTGCTGCCAGACATCGCCCTGTCTACCAGTCTGTTTGTTGATTTCGTGAGCGCTGAACGATTTCCATGAGTGGAGAATCTTCCCCAGAGCATATCCAGGGCGAGGAGTGAGGAGCACATGAACGTGGTTTGGCATCACCACCCAAGCGACAAGGTCATAGCGCTCTCCGTCAAAGTGCCGCAGGGCATCCGCCACAATTTGCGCAAGTGCAGGATCTTTGAGAAGGCAGAAACCGTGACCGGCATCGAGCCATTGCTGCACTTTTTCTGAGAACAGCTCATGGTATTCCTGGCTTTGTGCGGCTGACCAAGGTTCAGGGTTGGTGTACAGCCATTCAGCGCGGTTTTTCCTCAGCACTTCGAGTTTTTCCTGCGGCAGGGAGTCGTAGAGGCGGAAGGTGACAAAGTAGGTGCGGCCCTCCTGCTGCCAGTGCGGCAAGTTGCGCCTTGAGACATCCACATCGGCACGCGGATCGAAGTAGGTGAAGTCATCGAAGATGTTGAGGCAGGTCTGTTGCAATCGGAACGATGATGCGGTTGGTGGAGTTGAATGCAACCGGGACGGTTGCACTACGTGCGGACGCTGGCACGCCGCAGTTTGTCCATCATGGCGATTCCCATGCCGTGTTCATGCAACGGTTCCGCAATAATTTCATCGACACCGAGCTTGTCGAGCGCGCGCAGGACATAAAAGAAGCGGACGGCGGCCTCGGGCAGCTTGCCGTTGCCGGGGCTGAGCATCATGACTTCTTCCCAGTCGGTGAGATTGAGATAGCCGTCCTTCTCCTCGCCACGGTAGCTCATGAGGGCGTAGCGTTTGCCGTCTTCGGGGATGAAATCGGATGGACGTTCGAGCAGGCGTAGCGGCGTCTTCGGCGCGTAATGCGAGGCAAGTTGGCCGGGAGCCTCGGTGGCTTCATCGACGACGGTGCGCGTGGCGTAGCGCACTTTGCCATAGAGTTTCAAATCTTCCGCCGTGATCGGACCGGGGCGTACGATGGTTATGAACATCTTCGGGCTGCCGGGCTCGATTTTGATGATGGTGGACTCCAGACCGAACATGCAGGCACCGGCATCGACGATGAGATGGATTCGGCCGTCGAGTTCGGTGAGCACGGCGCTGGCAGAAGTTGGGCTGATGGAGCCAAAGCGGTTCGCGCTGGGAGCGGCGATCGGTTTGTCGAGCGCGCTGATGACGCGGCGGAAAATCGGATTGGAGCTGACGCGAACGGCCACGGTGGGCAATCCGGCGGTGACGATGTCGGGAACAATAGCTTTTTTCGGTAGAAGGATCGTGAGCGGGCCGGGCCAGAAGCGCTCGGTCATTTTTTTCAAGGTCAGGGCAATTTCTGCGGGCACTTCGGCGACGAGATCGAGCTGATCTTTGTGCGGCAGGTGAACGATGAGCGGATCGAAGGTCGGGCGCTCCTTCGCTTCGAAAATTTTCGCGACAGCGGCGGCATCAAGTGCGTTGGCGGCAAGGCCATAGACGGTTTCGGTCGGCAGAGCGACAACTTCACCTTCGCGGAGCAGTCGGACGGCCTCCTCGACCGCCTGGTGCATGAGCGGTGGCTGGTCGGTGGGCAGAACGGCGGTGACGTAACTCATGATGGCGATGTGTGGCTCTCAATCACCGCCCAAGCGTTGTGATTGTGGATGGATTCGTAGTTTTCGGCTTCGACGCGGAACCAAGTGATGCGCGGATGCGCCTTGGCTTTGACGGCGACGTTGCGCACGAGGTCTTCGACGAAGACGGGGTTGTCGTAGGCGGCTTCGGTGACGTGTTTTTCGTCGGGACGCTTCAAAATGCTGTACAGTTCGCTGCTGGCGCTGGACTCGACGAGTTCGAGGAGTTCCTCGATCCAGACGGGCTCTGAGAAGCGAATGGAAAGCGTGACGGTGCCGCGCTGGTTATGCGCGCCACGGGCGCTGATGGCCTTCGAGCAGGGGCAGAGCGTGGTGACGGGCACTTCGACGGTGAGTACGAAGTCGGTCTTCTTGGCTTCGGCGTTCACTTCAAAGACGACACCGTAGTCGAGAAGGCCTTCCGCACCTGAAACAGGCGCTTTTTTGGCGCGAAAATAGGGGAAGCGCATTTCGACGTGCGCTTTGTCGGCGTGGAGCTTTTTCATTAGCTCACGCGGCATGGCGACGATGTTCGAGACGGTGAGTTCGGTGCCGTGTGCGTGCAGAATCTCAACGAAACGGCTCATGTGCGTGCCTTTGAACTGATGCGGCAGGTCAACGGCTAGCGAGACGGTGGCGACGGTGTGCTGCACGGCGGCATCGCGGTCACGAATGCGCATGGGGAAGCGCAGGCTGCGCACGCCGACGCGGTCGATGGCCAGGCGGCGGTCGTCGCGTTCGTTTTGCGTGTCGGAGAGGGCGGACATGGTCAGGGGCGGAAATGAAACTTCCCACTGCCGCAGATAGCAACAGTGGGAAGCGAATTCAAAAACCCGTCACGGGCAGACCTTCGATTAGGCCATGAGGTTCACCGCCCGGGAGCGCTTCACTTCGCGGACAACCTTGCGGTGAAGCCAGGCTGGAAGACCGGTGATGCGGCGGGGGATGAGCTTGCCGGATTCAGTGGTGAAACGGGCGAGCAGCTCAGGGTTGGTGTAGGAGATTTTTTCCACCGGGATGTCCACTCGGCGACGCGGCATCTTACGATTCGCGCGACGGAAGTTGGACATGCGTTCTTTGGTCTTCGGTTGCATGGCAGTCGTGGGTAAAAATTAGCGGGTTTCGCGGTGCAGAGTGCGCTTTTTCATGAAGTGGTTGAACTTCACCTTCTCAAGACGTCCGGGGGTGCGGACGCTTTTCTTGTTACGTGTGGTCACGTAACGGGAGGGCGGCATACCTGCGGCCTTCGCTTCGGTGCATTCAAGTGTGATGATTTCTCGCGGCATAAATTTGGGGCGTGGAGGCTAGGTTACTCTTTCGAGAAGTCAAGGGATTCGCTGGAGTTGTTGTTGGCGGCGGGAGTGGCGTCATCCTCGTCCTTGTCGTCGTCAGCGGCGTCGTCGGCATTATCGAGGCCGAACAGGGAATGCACCGGGCGGCTCCAGCGGCCGCTCATCTGGCTGCGCTCGAGTTTTTCCTGATAGGTGACGGAATAACGGGCGAAGGGCATGGCCTCAAGGCGCTCTTCGGGGATTTTGACTCCGGTGCCTTCGCAGAGACCATAGGTGCCGGTTTCGATGCGCTTCAGGGCTTCATTGATCTCATAGAGCGCGTCCTGTTCCTTGCCGAGGAGACTGAGGGCGAAATCACGGTCATAGGCGTCGCTGCCAGCGTCAGCCTGATGCATGCCGAAGGCGGAAGAATCACCGCCTTCATTGCGAATGGTCTCGCTGGCCACGCCTTCGATGGAGTTCAGGTAAGCGTCACGCAGTTCGACAAGGCGCTGCTTCTGCTTTTTGAGGAAGGGGGTCATTTTCACCGGCCCTTTGGCGATCTCGATTGTGACGCCTTCTTCTTCGCGATTGGCGCGGGAACGTGGTGTGCCGGTGGTCGAAACCGTAGTGCGGCCCTTCGGGACCAGCGGTGCCGGGGCATGCTTGGAACCTTTGGTAGGAGCGGCGGATTTCGGCGCGACCTTCACTGCTACCGGGGCTGGAGCAGGTTTGGCGGCGGGTTTGACTGCTTTGACCGGAGCGGGCGCTTTCTTCGCGACCGGAGCGGGCTTTTTAGCGGGAGCAGGTTTCTTGGCAGGAATAGATTTCTTGGCGGCAGGCTTTTTAGCGGGAGCAGGTTTCTTGGCAGGAATAGATTTCTTGGCGGCAGGCTTTTTAGCAGGGGCTTTTTTCGGAGCGGTTTTCTTCACAGGTTTTGGGGAGGGTTTCTTCGGTGCGGGCTTTTTGGGAGCCGCTTTTTTCAGAATGGGTTTGCTCTTCGACTTCGCCGCAGGCTTAGCCGGTTTTGCCGCTGCCTTCTTGGCAGGAGCTTTTTTCGCGGATTTGGCGGCAGGCTTTTTAGCTGCGGGCTTCTTGGTTTTCGCAGGCATGGCTTTAGCAATGTTGGGTTTTCGATGAGCTTCTCAGATAATCGCACCAGGCCACGGGTGCCGAAAAAGAGGCGCGGATTCTGGCTGTGGTTGTCAGAACGCGCAACCACTATTCCGAGGGCTTGTAAAACGCAGGCCAAACGAGCCATTTGGCGGGTTGCGGCAGGCTCCTGCCGGCCTACTCTGCCCGCATGAATGCCGAACAATCCTCCGGTTCCGTGCTTTCCAGCCTGTGGCAGCAGATCCGTGCCGTGCTCGATCTGGTGTTGGACCTCTCATTTAAACGCTTCGTCACCCCACGTCTGGTTCGCATGCTCTATGTCCTCAGCCTACTGGCGGCTTCGTTTTACGCGCTGTCTTATATGTTCAGCGGGTTTCAAAACGGTACCTTTACCGGCATTTTCCAAATGGTCACGGCTCCGGTGGCCTTTCTGCTGTACCTCATTGTTGCTCGAGTGGCGGTGGAGTTGATCCTCGCGATCTTCCGAATCGCCGACCACCTTGCGCCGATGTCGGAAGAAGCGGCGGCAAAGTCGGTGCAAAATCCGTCGGCGAATCAGGCTCCATGAACCTGTGCAGCGGACTTTGTGAAACTTTTCACAAAATCGGGTTGCCGCTCCTCGCTGCGTCCTGATAATCGCGCTGCTGATGTTCACGCCACTGCTCGCCAATCTTGATCTTATTGCCCTCGCCGTCTCGGTGGGGAAGATCGTGTTTCTGACCTTTTTGGTCATCCTCCCGCTGGTTTCAATCTCGGTTTATTTCGAGCGACGTATTTCAGCGGTGATTCAGGACCGTGTGGGGCCAAATCGCGTGGGCGTGCCGCTGACATTGCTAGGTTTCAAGAAGGATTGGCAGCCCTTTGGCATTGGCGGTCTGCTACAAGCGGCGGCGGACGGCTTGAAGTTCATTTTGAAGGAAGATTTTGTGCCAGCGCATGTGCGCACCTTTTATTACTGGCTCGCGCCATGCATGACGGTGGTGCCCGCCCTGCTCACCTGCGTGGTGCTGCCGTTTGGCAGTGAATTGAATCTCTCCTTTTTAGGAATCGCTGAGCCGATCAAACTGGTGATCGCTGATCTGAGTGTCGGACCGCTATTCACCTTCGCCATCGCCTCCCTCGGGGTCTATGGCATCGTCCTCGCCGGTTGGGCCTCCAATTCGAAATACCCCTTCCTTGGCGGTGTGCGAGCGAGCGCGCAGATGATCTCGTATGAAATCTCGTTGGGCCTGTCGATCATTCCAGTGCTGATGATTTTCGGTGAGCTGAACCTGACCAAGATGTCTGCGTTTCAAGATGCCAATGGCTGGCTGCTGCTGCCACTGTGGGGTGAAGGCTTGAGCGTTGCACGTTGGGTGCTGCTGATCCCCATCACGATTTCGTTCGTCATCTTCACCGTCTCGATGTTTGCGGAGACGAACCGCCTGCCCTTCGACCTTGCCGAGTGCGAAACGGAACTGGTGGCGGGCTATCACACGGAATACAGCTCGATGAAGTTCGCGCTGTTCTTCATGGGTGAATACGCTGCCATGATCATCGGCTCAGGCATGGCGGTGACGTTGTTCCTCGGTGGTTGGAGCATTCCTTGCTGGCCGTTGCTGGAAAAAATCATCCCGCTCCAACTCCACTTTAGCCCTGGCGACACGCCGCTTTACACTGGTCTGCTGCACGTCGCGACGTTCTTCGCGAAGGTGTTCGCCTTCATCGTCTTCTTCATCGTCATCCGCTGGACCCTGCCGCGTTTCCGCTTCGATCAGCTCATGGCGCTCGGCTGGAAGGTGTTCTTCGAGCTCGCCCTCGCGAACGTTTTCTTCACCGCGCTGCTGATGTGGTGGTTCCCGCTGAAGTGAGCCATCGTTCGGCGACGAGAGCGAAAACAGCGCCGATGAATCCGCCGATCGTGTCGGCAGTCCAGTCCCACACATCGCCGCCGCTGCGGCCGGGTGTAAAGGTTTGATGCCACTCGTCGATGCCGCCGACGAGAGAGCAGAACAGCATCGTGAAAAAGATTGCGGCCGCATTTGATCTGGCAAAACCGGCGAGACGCAGGCTGAGCAGGAAGCACATGCCGCCAGCGGCGAAATAGACGACATGTTCGAGCTTATCGACGCCTCCAAAATTAGCGAGGGATGGCAGCTTACTCTGCTCTGAAAGCCAGTAGAGCACTCCGGCCCATAATAGGACGACTGAGCGCCACAGCAGGGGCGAGGAGAGAAAACGTGGCAGTTGCATCAATCGCCCTGTATCACTGGCAGGCAAAACAGCAAGCGTGCTTCAAGACGCCTGCAAAGCGATAGACAAGCGAGGGCCTGCGCGTTACTCCTCGCCCGTCCCAACCATATCCAACCATGAAACTGCACCTCACACTCGCCGCTTTGTTCACCGCGCTTTCTTTTGCCAGCGCTGAAGAAAAAGAAATCTTCAATGGCAAAGACCTCACCGGCTGGGAGGGCAACAAAGACCTCTGGAGCGTGAAGGACGGCACCATCACTGGCATCACCCCGCCAGACCCGGCGAATCCGGCTAAAGGCATCCTCAAGCACAACACCTTCCTCGTCTGGAAAGGCGGCACGGTAGCCGATTTCGAGCTCACGTTTCAATACCGCATCGAAAAGGGGAACTCCGGCGTGCAGTATCGCAGCAAGGAGCTGACTCCTGGCGAGTTTGGGCCGATCATCAGCGGCTATCAGGCCGATTTCGAAGCGGGCGAAACCTACAGCGGTATTCTCTATGAAGAACGCGGCCGTGGCATCCTGGCCAAGCGTGGCGAAAAGACCGTGATCAAGCCCGGCGCCGATGGCAAGAAGCCCGTGGTCGAAGTCACTGGCACCGTGGGCGAAAGCGCTGCGATCCAGGCCTCGATCAAAAAGGAAGACTGGAACGAGTACCGCATCGTCGCCAAGGCCAATCACGTGCAGCATTTCATCAACGGCCAGCAGACCGTCGATGTGACTGATGAGGACGCCGCCAATGCGCCGAAGGAAGGTCTCCTGGCCCTGCAAATCCACGCGGGCCCGCCGATGGTGGTGCAGTTCAAGAACTTCAAGCTCGTCGAATCGAAGTAGCCGTGCTTTGTTGCCGCCGTCATGACCCGACTGCTCTTCTCCACGATTTTCCTCCTCACCTGCGGCCTTGCAACCCAGGCGACCGCTGACACCGAATACCTCGTCGTCAGCGGGGGCCCGGCAGTGCGGCAGTTTGAGGATTTACGTCGTCCGGGTGAGCAGCATGACCGCTGGTGGGGCAATTTTGTGCGTACCGCACGTGTGCGCATGCAGGAGATTCAAGCCACCGCACCAGCGGGCACGCACATTACCTGGCTGGTGTATCGTGATGCCTATGTGCGCCGCAGTGCTGCCGAGCATCAGCCACTTACACAGAATGTCGAGTCGGTGCCCAAGGCTTATCCCTTCATTAACCTCGTTTGGTTCCGCAGCACGGAGGAACTCATCCACTACATCAATCAAGGGGCCTCAGGCCGCAGTGGTCTGAAAATCTCGGGCTTCGAGTACTTCGGCCATTCGAACAAATACAGCTTCATGTTCGACTATAGCTCCGATGTTTATGCCACCTCGACGGCGTGGCTGCATGAGCATGACCTCGGCAAACTCAGTCGCTGGGCCTTCACTAGCAAAGCCTACTGCCAGAGCTGGGGCTGTCACACGGCGGAGAGCTTCAGCAAGGCTTGGAAACGGGCTACCGGCACCTTCATGGTCGGTGCGCAAGGTAAGACCGATTATTCAGACATGCATCTGCGTGACTGGCACGTCGGCTTGTCTAGTGGTGCGCGTTGGGTAAAGCGGTAATTACTTTCCGCTCCACACAAACGTCACCGGTTTGTCGATGTCTGCATGGACGCTGTGATGCACCGGGCAGCCGAGGGCGGTGGCTTCAAGCACGGGACGATCAGGATGATTGGCGGGCAGCGGGATGTCAATGGTGATGGGCAGGCCGACGATGCGGCGCGGGCTGTCCGTACTCATGTGCTTCTCCACGCTGACCTTCATGCCGATGAGGTCGTAGCCCTTCTGCTGCGCCTTGATGCCGATCACGGTCGCCATGCAGGTCGCGAGAGCGGTGGCAACGAGATCAGTGGGGCTGAAGGACTCGCCTTTGCCGTGGTTGTCCACCGGAGCATCAGTGATGAACTGATTTTGCGATGGGCCATGTGTGGCCCGGCAGCGCAGGCCGCCCTCGTAATTGACGCTGATGGAGACGGCCATAATTGGCGGAAGGTTGAGTTTACTGAACGGTAATCACGCCGTTCATAATCGCGACATGGCCGGGGAAGGTGCAGAAGTAAGGGTATTCACCGGCGGCAGGCAGCGTGAATTCGATGGATTCGCTCTGGCCGGGATTGATGAGCTTGGTGTGGGCGAGAATGTCGGGTGAATCAGGGATGTAGCCCTTGTCCACCAGCGTCATCGCGCTCATGGCGATGGTCATCATCTTGTCCTTGGTGCCGACTTTGCCGAGCACGAAGTTATGCGGCTGTGGCAGGGTGGGGTGCGTGTTGTTGAAGGTCACTTTCACCTTCTGGCCAACTTTGGCACTGATGCTCTTCGTGTCATAGGCCAGTGGATTGGCGGCATCGGGCTTGATGGTAATTTCGAGCACCGGAAGATTGGCGGTAGGCGCAGTTGCAGCACCAGCTGGAGCGGCCGCTGCGGCTGGCTTCTCCACAACGGGCTTAGGACGTAGCGAACCCAGGCCATTAAAGATGAATGCCAGCACCCAGAGTAATACGACACCGCCGATGACGGAACCGATGATGACGTTGAGAATGGACCAGATGGAGGATTTTTCCGAGGAAGAGGTGTGCGCAGACATGGGCTTTGGGGAGGGAGTTTGAGCGCGTATCAGAGCACAGCGACGCCCGAAAGCAACCGCCGTGTACCTCACGGTGCGGCCTGCGCCACGACAGCCGCCATGGCGCTGCCGATTCGACCCTTCACTAAGCTCAGGATGTCGTTGTGATGCGCGTTTGGCACCTCATGAAATATCACCGTCTGCGTGTGTGCCAGCGCGAGTTCGCGACCCATGCGCACGGGAATCACTTCGTCCTCCGCACCATGGAAGATCACAATCTGAGCGCCTTCTTGCGAGGAGACGCGGTTGAGTGTTTGGCGGTTGTCGAAGCGGTGCAGATTCAAATAACACAGCGGCCAGCCCAGCACGATGCGCCCCATGTCCGTCATTGAGGTGAACGGCGAAACCAGCACGCCGTGTCGTAGATTGAGGTCATCCGCCGCCATCAATGCCGCCGCACAGCCGAGCGAATGCCCCAGCACCACGCTGCGCGGCTGCAACTCTTGCCCGGTGGTGCCCAGATGCTGCGCCAGCGCTGCGAATGCCGCTTTGCTACTCTCACGAATCCGCCACGGCGTCGGTTTACCCGCGCAGTCGCCGTAGCTCGGGTAATCGATGAGCAAATAAGCGAAACGCTCATCCCAAACATCCGTGAAATGCAGCCAGTCCAACGCAAGTGAACCATTTCCGCAGAAACACAGCCAGATTGTCGGCGGCAGGCCCGGCGTGGTCACGCGCGGTGGAATGTAGAACGCTGTCTGCGCTCCCTGTGAGGTGGTGAAACGAACGCGCACACCCTTAGCATCGCGCAGCATCATTTCATACTCCGCCCGATACGGATTCGGGTAGTAGATGAGTTTGGACTGGCAGCCGAGCAGGAAGATCACAGGCGTGAGTATGACAATCGCAGCAAGGCGCAGCTGTCGTTTTAACAGGGGCATGGCATTTAGTCGGGAGAATAAGTTTTGGCGCTCACCTTGCCGTCTTTGAATCCAAGAAAAATGCCCTCACAATTGATCCAACTGTCGGGAACCTCGGCATTCATGAAAAAAGTCAGGCTCTCGGCTTCATCGATCATGATGCGTGGCTTCTGGCGCGGACCGCCCTCGGGATAATGCTTCGCCTGCACCGCCATCACCTCCTCGCGTGTCATGCCGAGACGGATGTCTTCATAAAAGGCCTTATAGCTACGAAACCGTGCGTCCAGCCACTCAGGGTACATCGTCACCATCACCAGTGCCCCCGGAGCCAGTGTCACGATGGCGAGGAGCACCAGCAGCACCTTCAATCCGGCACGGCGCACGCGAAATACGGTGAATAGGAGGATCAACGAAGCTGCGGCTCCGAGAATGGCCAGCACAACGATGGGATGGGGTGATTGGGTCATGCAAAAGGCATGTTGTGCGATTCAGTCTGCAAACGCGATCACAAAAAAGCCGGGAACTGTTTCCAGTTCCCGGCTGAGACAAAATCTCGAACTACTTCACCTCACTGAGCACGCGTTTGATGTCAGCCGCTTGCTGATCAGTGGCGGCCTGATGGTCCTGCCAGACGACTTTACCGCCTTTGATGAGGAAACAACTGCGCTTGGCAAGGGAGAGTAGCCCCTTGGCCATTTTCTCTACCTTAAAGGCGGCGACGATCTTGCCCTCGGGGTCGGCGATGAGATCGTAGGGCAGGGTGAACTTGTCTTTGAAGGCCTTCTGTGACTCGGGTTTGTCAAACGAGACACCGAGCACCTGAACGCCATCTTTGCCGAGATCGGCAAAGGCATCGCGCAGCGAGCAGGCCTGCTTCGTACAGCCGGGGGTGTCGGCCTTGGGGTAGAAGAAGACGACCGTTGGGCCTTTTTTATATACATCGGCAAATTTCACGGTGGCGCCGTCTTGATTGATGCCAGAGACGGCAGGGGCGTCGTAGCTGACTTTTTCGCCTTCGCCGGCGATGGCGGTGCCGAACAGGGCGTTAAAGATAGCGGTGAACATGAGGAGGCGTATTTTCATGAGGAAACGAACAGGTTGGGTTATTTGATGCTGGCTTTGAGGCCGGGGATGGCGGCGTTAAGCTGTTTTACGCCTGCCTCGGTGGCCTTGGACTGCCAGAGATAGACATTCTTGAGGCTTTTGAGTTTGGCGAGGTGCTTCAAGCCCGCATCAGTGATCTCAGTGCCATAGAGATTGAGCGTCTCGATCTTTTTCAGGCCAATGAGTGATTCAAGGCCGGCATCGGTGATCTTCGTCTGACGCAGGTCGAGCGCTACGAGGCGCGGGAACTGTGCGATCGTCTTCAAGGCGGCGTCGGTGATGACCGTGCGGCCTAGCTCAAGCTGCACGATGTTTTCCTTCATCGGTAGAATGGCGGCAACTTTTTCGTCATCGCACTTCGAGACGCCAGTGAGGAAATCGATTCGCACCAGCGGGCTTTCGACCTTCACCGGGGCCACCTGCGCACCGGCGGCCTTCGCTTTCGCAAGCACGTCATCAGACAAAGGCTTCACATCTTTTTCGAGCGCAGTGTAGAATAGATCATGAGGGCGGGGCTTGAAGGCCTTCGTGGTCGCCGTTAGTGCGCCAAGCGGCATACCTTCGGTGTTGCCGACCCAGCCGCCAAAGTCTGCGCCCTCGGTGATCCATGATTTGAGCAGTTTGATTTCATCCGCTGTAAGGTCGTCGCCTTTGGATGGCATATGGCCGTCGTCGTCCTTCGGTAGCATGACAGACTCATACATGCCGCTTTTCTCGGGAGCGCCAGGCGTGAGCACGGGGCCATTTTCGCTACCTTTGAGAATGGCCCACGAGGCATCGAGCCGCAGGCCAGCCTTGGGGTCCTTTTTCTGACCGTTGACCACAGAGGGCACTTTGTGGCAGTCGATGCACTTCTTGGTGAGGACGGGCAGGAGGTCTTTTTCAAAGTTCACCGCAGCCTGTGTGGCAGGTGTGATAAGGCAAAGGACAGCGAAAATATACGGGGTCTGACGGAACACGGGATTGGACATGGCAGGAAGAGGGGTGGTAGAACTAGATTAGGCGAGGCGCGGCAGCCCGCATTTTTGGGACAGGGATAACGCTTGCCTGTCCGCCATGTTTCAGGGAAATAGCATTCAACCATCACAAGACCATGAGCAATACAACCTCCTCCCAGTTTGAGGCCGACGCGCTTCTCCGCCGAAGCACTCTAGCGATTGTCATGGGCGGCGGTGCCGGCACACGCCTCTTCCCGCTGACCAAAGACCGCGCCAAACCCGCCGTTCCCTTGGCAGGTAAATATCGCCTCGTCGATATTCCCATCAGCAACTGCATCAACTCCGGCGTGCGCCAAGTCTATGTGCTCACGCAGTACAACAGCGCCTCGCTCAATCGCCATCTCTCCCGCACCTACCGCTTCGACCAATTCACTCGCGGTTTCGTCGAGGTGCTCGCCGCGCAGCAGACGCCGGATGGCGAACGTTGGTATCAGGGCACCGCCGACGCCGTGCGGCAAAACTTGCGCTACTTTCTTGAGGGCGGGCATGAGTACTACCTGATTCTCAGTGGTGACCAGCTCTACCGCATGGATTTCCGCAAGGTGATGCGCCAGCACCTAGCCAACGAGGCGGATATTACCATCGCCACGCTGCCGGTGAACGCGCGTGATGCGACGGGCTTCGGCATCATGCGTGCGGATGAAAGCAATCGCATCCACGAGTTCGTCGAGAAGCCAAAGGATCCCGCGGTCCTCAGCAAGCTGCGCATGCCGGATGCCACCCTGCGCAGTCTCGGCTTGGACACCACGGAGCCGCGTTATCAGGCCTCGATGGGCATCTACCTCTTCAACCGCCAAGTGCTGGAAGACTGCCTCAACAACACGCACAACGACTTCGGCAAGCACATCATCCCCACTGCGATCAAAGATCGCCGCGTGCATGCCTACAACTTCCATGGCTACTGGGAGGACATCGGCACCATTCGTTCTTTCTACCAGGCGAACTTGGACCTCTGCAAGTTGGTGCCACAGTTTGATTTCTTCGACTCCGTGGCACCGATCTTCTCCCACTCACGCCCGCTGCCAGCCACTAAAATCAATGGTGCCACCGTGCATGAGGCCTTGATCGCCGACGGTTGCATTCTGACCGACGCACACATCGAGACCGCAGTCATCGGTGTGCGTTCTCAGATTGAAGCCGGCACCACCATTCGCGACAGTATCATCATGGGTGCGGACTTCTACGCTGGAGCTGCTGGCACGGATCCCAACCGCCCGCCTCCCGGCATTGGCCGCAACTGCCGCATCGAGCGTGCGATCATCGACAAAAATGTCCACATCGGCGACAACGTTGTCATCACTCCTGAAGGCAAGCCTGACGAAATGGACGCTGAGTTGTTCTACATTCGTGATGGCATTGTGTGTATTCCCAAAGACGCCGTCATTCCGTCCGGAACGTGGATTTGAGTCAGGACTCTAATATTCAGTGCCGCGTCACGTTTCACATCACCACCACCATGAAGCACGTATTTTTTGTCTTTCTTACTCTGGGCCTCAGCCTTGCCACCGCAGGTGCCCAGTCATCTGAAGTCCGCACCTTCACCAATGCCCAGGGCAAAGCGATTCAGGCTAAGCTGGTGGGGTTGGCTGGTGATCAAGTCACGATTGAGATGGTGGGCGGCAAGCGCTTCACGCTCGGTCTGAACACTTTTTCGGCAGCGGATCAGGACTATGTGAAGAAGGCGGCAACAGCGGCTCCCAGCGCAGGTCCCAAATACACTTACAAGCCGGGTCCGAACGACAAACTCGAAGCGGCGGTGGTCAATGAGGCTGCCGGGCAGCCGTTGTTCGGTGACGCCCCACTCTGGACCTCGACCGCTACCGAGATCGCGGAAAAACTGAAAATTCCTCAGGAATCAAAGACCAAGACCGCCAGCAGCTACCGCGCCTACACGAAGGACGACTACCAGATGTTCGGTTCTCATCCCTATTCGGTCGCGATGTATGCAGAGAATGACAAGGTCACGAATTTCTCCCTCGTCTTTGCCAACAAAGGCGATCTGTTCAGTGCCAAGGGTGGTGGCGAAATGCACTTCGACAAGAATACTCCGCCTGCCAAAGCCGCTTTGATTGTGAAAGAGGCCATGGACAAAGATCTGACCGCGATCTCGACAGCTTTGACTAAAGCCCTAGGTGCACCAAAGAAGGAGCGTTTTGGCGAAGGCAAGGCCGGACGCATGAACATGCAGCGTTGGGACTGGCGCGGCCATTCCATCCTGTTGGCCGAGGCTGAAGGCGAATACATCGGCGTCCAGATCGTCACCACTGCCTTTGCGGATGCTGGCGGCAAAGTGGAAGACACCACTGACACCGTCATCAAGGCCCGCCTGCTTGCCAATCTCGAAAAACGCGAGAACGGCGACGTCGTCGTGGGCGATCTTCCGATGGTCGATCAAGGCCCCAAAGGCTACTGCGCTCCCGCCACCGCCGAGCGTGCCATGCGCTACCTCGGAATTCCGGCGGACATGTATATTCTCGCCAATGCAGGCCAGACCGGCTTCGGTGGTGGTACCAGTGTGGATATGCTGCTGGACGGCATGGCGGGTCAAATTCGCAGCAAGCGTCGTTCCTTTGATTCCTGGAACGGCGAACTCAAGTTCAAGGAACTCACCAAATACATCGACCGCGGCGTGCCGGTCATGTGGACTCTCTACAGCACAGATAAGTTCAACGACACCGCCAACAAGCGCACCAAGGAGCGCAAAGACGTCACCGACTGGGCTGCATGGAAGACCAAGGTCACCACCGAATCCGCCGCCAACTCGTTGCCCAAGGACAAAACCACCGGCCACGTCGTCCTCATTGTCGGTTATAACAAGAACACGAACGAAATCGCCTTTAGCGACAGTTGGGGTGAGCGCTACAAGGAACGCTGGATCACGCTTTCCGAAGCTGAGCAGATTTCCCAGCAGCGTTTCTACGTCGTGGGATTCTGAGCCTAGCGCCGCCCTCGGGTGTGCATCCTTTGCGGAGTATTCATCCTCCGTTGGCACAACGCGTCGCGCTAGCAACACACGGCTGCAGTCATCGTAGTTCACTTCAGACTCTAACTGAATTGAACCATGAAAATGCATCCCTTGTGCTCCGGCAACCACAGCAACCTCTTCACCACCGCGCAGGGTCGTCGTGACTTCCTACAGGTAGGTGCCATGGCTGGTCTCGGCATCACCCTGCCGCATCTGCTGAAGCTTCAGGCTGCTGAAATGGCCATGCCAGCAGTGGAGTCCTACAAACCCATCGCCACCTCGATCATTCATATCTACCTGCCTGGTGGCATGGCTCAGCATGAGTCGTGGGATCCCAAGCCTTTCGCTTCGCCCGATTATCGCGGCCCTTTCAGCCCCATCAAAGGTGTGACCGGTGAATATGTCGGTGAGAAATTCGCCAACATCGCCAAGATCCTCGACAAAATCAGCATCATCCGCTCGGTGACCCATGGCGAAGCCGCCCACGAGCGTGGCACGCACAACATGTTCACCGGTTACCGTCCCAGCCCGGCGATCAAGTTTCCTAGTTTCGGCTCCATCATCTCGCGCGAGCAGGGTCCGCGTAACAACCTGCCACCCTATGTCGCCATTCCCAGTGTCTTCGCGCCTGATCAAGGCAGTGGTTACATGAGCAGCGCCTTCGGCCCCTTCGCTCTTGGTAGCGATCCCGCCGATGCTGGCTTCACCGTGCGCGATCTCGCCGCCCCCAAGGACATCGACGCCAAGCGCTTCGAGCGCCGTCGCAGCCTGCTGGGTGCCGTCGATGAACATTTCCGCAGCACCGAGAAATCCGACGGCCTCACCGCCATGGATCAATTCTACACCGCTGCCTACAACCTCATCAGTTCCAGCCAGGCCCGTGAAGCTTTCAACCTTGCCGCCGAACCCGCAAAGCTCCGCGACGAATACGGTCGCAACGCCGCTGGTCAGCGCTTCCTGCTGTCCCGTCGTCTCGTCGAGGCCGGTGTGCGTATGGTGTCCGTGAACTACGGCGGCTGGGACCACCACTCCAACATCAAGGGTGCGTTTGAAAGCCAGGCTCCGCAGTTCGATGTCGCCTTCGCCCGTCTTATCAAAGATCTCGATGAACGCGGCATGCTCGACACCACGCTCGTGCTCGTCAGCTCCGAATTTGGCCGCACGCCGAAGATCAACTCCACCAATGGCCGCGACCACTACCCGCGCGTCTTCTCCGTGGCCATGGCAGGCGGTGGCGTGAAAAAAGGTTTTGTTTACGGCAAATCCGATGCCCTCGGCGGTGAACCCGACGAAAACCCCGTCGGCCCCGAAGATCTCGCCCGCACGATGTATCGTCTCCTCGGCATCAACGCCTCCAAACGCATCGTTGTCGAAAACGTCCGTCCGATCGACATCGTGAACGGCGGTCAGTTGCTCACTGACTTGATCGCGTAGCCATCCGCCTGCGAATCAATCGCCAAGTCACCAATACGATAAGCGCAGTCAATCCTGTCCAACCAGCAATGATGGTCATGGCTTGCTGTCGGCGCCTCGATTCTTCTGCATACATCTCACGTTCAGGGGCGGATTCTTTGAGAACTTGGTCGTGTAAAAATGGCCAGATCGTCTTCAAAGACAGGAGTTCTTCGTCAGTGAATGCCATCGAATCGAAAGCGGTTCGTCGCAGCATTTCTGGCAACACACTTGTTTCATCATTGAGCACAATGAGCGTTTCGGAGCCAAAACAAATCGCCTCTTGATATGGATTGAGCACCACCAGGATTTTTTGCCCCTTTTTCAAATGCCGCAGATGACCCCAATCCTCATCAACCGGGACATACGGAGAGTGCTCTGAGCCAGATTGGAGTTTCGCGATCTCGACACCTTCGATTTGCTTCAAATAGCCAAACGCAGAATCGACACGCACGGTACACGATTCCGAGAGCCAAATCTGCTGGGGTTTGGTTTGAACTTCAGCGGACACATCCATCACAGTGCCCACCAGAAAAGCCTTTAAGGATGAGAATTGGCCCGCATACCACGGCGTTTCAGCGATCAAAATTTCTCGATGGCTGCTGCCAACCTTGATCTCCGGCAAAGGACCGCTGTAAGCGGCCAAACAGGCCGAACTTACCAAAAGGAAGGCAATCCAACGCATGGTATCATCCCCGCAGCGCTCGCTGCCGCAGGAAGTGATCTGCCACCACGAGATGCGCCATCGCTTCGACCATCGGCACGGCGCGTGGCAGCACGCACGGGTCATGACGACCACGAGCCGATAGCGTGGTGTCTTCGCCGGTGTTGGTCACAGTCTTCTGCTCACGTAGCACGGTGGCGGTGGGTTTGAACGCGACACGGAAGATGATCTCTTCGCCGTTGCTAATGCCGCCTTGGACACCACCACTGCGATTCGTGCGAGTGCGGACATTCTTTCCATCCATGTAGAATTCGTCGTTGTGTTCCAAACCGGTCATCGTGGTGCCAGCAAAGCCGCTGCCTATTTCAAAACCCTTCGTGGCAGGAAGACTCAGCATCCCCTTGGCCAGATCGGCCTCTAAGCGGTCAAAGGCAGGTTCACCCAGACCCGGCGGCACGCCACGCACGACGCATTCGATCACACCGCCGACGCTGTTGCCCTCGCTGCGGATTTTTTCGATCAGGGCAATCATTTGCTCCGCCGCGACGGGATCGCAGGTGCGGACGATGTTCGATTCAATGACCGCGGAGTTCAGTGCGGCACCTGTCGGAACCTCTGCGTGGATGTTCTGCACCGTTTTGACGTAAGCGAGGGCTTCATAGCCACTGAGCGTGTGCTGCAGCACCTTGCGGGCGATGGCACCGGCGGCGACACGACCAATCGTTTCTCGTGCGCTCGATCTGCCGCCGCCAGAGACGGCACGGATGCCGTATTTGGCATCGTAGGTGTAATCTGCGTGGCTGGGGCGATACGCCTGCTGCATTTCGGTGTAAGCCGAAGGGCGCTGATCCGTATTTCGCACGAAAATGCCGATGGGCGTGCCGAGCGTGAGGCCGTCAATCACGCCGGAAAGGAATTCCGCTTTGTCATCCTCCTTGCGCGGCGTCACAATCTTGCTCTGGCCAGGGCGGCGGCGGTCGAGTTCGGCCTGAATGTCCTCCACCGTGAGCGGAATGCTGGGCGGGCAGCCATCGATGACGACACCCACGCCGGGGCCATGGGATTCGCCCCAAGTGCTGATTCGAAAGAGTGTGCCGAGACTGCTAGACATGTTTCGTCATCATGGGGCAATCCGTTGAGGGTTCAAGGTTCAAGGTTGAGCAGAATGCGCTCCAAGGCATCATGCTCCCATGAAACTCCCACACTGGCTGCTGGCGGCCTTCGGCTGTGCCACGATCGCATCCCACCTCCACGGGGCAGAGACGGTGGATTACGAAGGAGCGCGCTATCAACTCTATCGCGTGGACAAAGCTGACTGGGCACGACTTCAGCTTGCCTGGCTGAATGAAAACGGCCAACCGCTGGGCGATTTCAACGGTCTGCGTCAGCAACTCGCCTCCCGAAACAAGAAAATCATCTTCGCCACCAACGCAGGCATCTTCGAGCGCGGCCCAAAGCCTTGCGGACTGACGATCTGCGCTGGCAAGGAACTCGTGCCGGTGAGTCTGCGCGAAGGCGAAGGCAATTTTTACCTCAAACCGAACGGCATCTTTTATCTCGACGATCAAACGGGTCCCGGTGTGATGGAAGCTGCTGAATTCGTAAAAAGCGGCCTCAAGCCGCGCCTAGCAACTCAATCTGGCCCGCTGATGCTTCGCAATGGCGTGATTCATCCGGCCTTCACGGTGAACTCACCCAACAAACGCCTGCGCAATGCCGTTGGCGTCCGCGCCAAGGACGGTCAGATCATCTTCGCCATGAGTGATCGCGATGATGCTGTCAAAGGTCGTGTGACGTTTCATCAGTTCACACAATTCTTTATTCATCTCGGCTGCCAAGACGTGCTCTACCTGGATGGCGACATCTCGACCATGCTCGTCGATCCAAAACCAGATGCGAAGCTCACGCCGAACACCTTCGCTGCGATGTTTTTCGTGGCGGAGTGAGCTTGTTGCGAGTCACGCCCGCCTTAGGCTTTCAAAACGCATTACTTGGTCGGCGCTCCCGGCATCACGGGCATTTTCATTTCGGTATAGCCTTCTGGCGCGACGAAATCCTTGGCATCCACCTCCTGCTCCTTCGCAGAGACGAGCATGGTGACGATCGTTTTGCCCATCATCACCATCTCCGACTTCACCACCATGCCGTTAAAGTCGGACGCCTGTGGAGCCATGCTCGCCATCGGGTTGCCCATGGCCTTGCCCAGCTTGTCGTTGACCGCATTGATCTCGGCGAATTTGGGGAAATCCTTCGCCACCCAGAAGCGCCCCTTTCCCATCGTGCCTTCCCAACTGAAAATCTCACTATCCCACTCCCCGATCTTTTCTTTTTGGCCAGTGGCGACTGGTTTCGCGGCGGGTGCACCGCTCTGAGGGCCGCCAAGCTTTGCGGCCATTTCCATCGCCTGCCTCACTGTGGCGGCATCCATCTTCATGAGCACCTTCTGTGTGTGCATGAGCATCGTCATGCCCTCTGCACCCATGATCGCGCTCATGTCTGCCCCCATATTCACGCGGGCGAGGTCGCCTTTGATTTTGAGCGTCATTTCCTTCTCCTGACCGTCGGAGTTGGTCTTCTGAATGATCACCCAGTCAGCCAAAGAGGATGAAACGACAGCGGAGAGAAAGGCGAGAATGAGGGCGATATTTTTCATGATGCCGTCAGGCTATCCCAAAATCTCATCCACGGTCAATCGTGATCATCTCTGGTCTTGAATGACGTTCTTCCACTTCGCATGATCGTTCCTTCCGCATGAGCCGTCTTTTCTCTTTCATCCGCCGCCACCTCGCCGGTTCCGGCATGCTTGTCGCGTTGGTGCTGCTCTGTGTTTTCTTCAGTATCGTTACTTGGACCGAACAGCATCCGCAGGACGCTGCGGCAGCCAAGGAGCTGGCATCGCAGATCACGCCTGCAGCGAAGGTGCTCATCGTCGTGCGGCCTCAAGCCGACGACATCGCCTTTGCGAACGCCTTGAGCGGCGAAATCGGCTTACGTGCTGAGATCATTCAAGGCGAACCTAGGGACGCACGCGCCGCATTGCAACGTGCCGCCGCTTCCGGTGGACTCGATGTCATCGTCTGCAATCAAGCCACGTCCTCATGGCTCGTATTTAGCGATCTCGCTGCTGATTTTCCTGCTCTCAAAGAAACCCGCGTGCTCAAGCCGAGATCGCAATCGTGGCCAAACTTTCTCAAGGCAGATAACCTGCTCAACATCGCCAACCAAATCGCTGTCATCGCCATTCTCGCCATTGGCATGACGCTGGTCATCATCACCGGCGGCATTGATTTGAGCGTCGGCAGCCTGATCGCGCTCTCCGCTGTCGTTACCGCTATGATCGTGCGTGATTATTGCGGTGGGGTCGGTTCCAGTGCGGCTGGAATGTTCGCCGCAGGCCTCGGCGGTATCATGTTGTGTGGCGCATGCGGTTTGATTTCGGGTGCCTTCATCACGCGTCTGCGCATGCCGCCGTTCATCGTCACGCTGGCCATGATGCTCGTTTGCAGTGGTCTTGCGTATCGTTTGGCGGAGAATCAATCTGTCTATCAGGTGCCGGATACTTTCGTTTGGCTCGGTCGTGGTTCCGACCTCTTCGGCTTACCGAACGCAGTCATGCTCATGTTGCTACTTTACGCCGCCGCACACGTCGTGATGACGCAAACCAGCTTGGGTCGTTATCTCTACGCCGTCGGCGGCAACACTGAAGCCGCGTTTCTTTCCGGAGTGCCGGTGAAGCGTGTCATTCTCATCGCTTATGTGATTTGCGGCCTGCTTGCCGGGCTTGGCGGCGTGGTCACTGCTTCCTTACTCAAGAGCGGTTCGCCGACCTACGGCCAGATGTATGAGCTGTATGTCATCGCCGCCGTTGTGGTCGGTGGCACCAGTCTCAGCGGCGGCAAAGGCACCATGCCCGGCACCTTGATCGGCGCATTCATCATTGCCGTCATTCAAAACGGCATGAACCTCACCAACGTCGAAAGCAACACCCAGAAAATCGTTCTCGGCCTCGTCATTCTTGGCGCGGTGCTCGTGGATCGGGTGCGAAAGTAAATAATTCACCTCATGTTCAATTCCTGGCTCCCCGAATCTCAAGACCGCCTCCCGCTGACGTGGTGGAAGCAGCATCCCGTCTATCTCGCGGCCATCATCGCGCTCGTCGGTGCCGCGAGCATGGTTGTCACCGCTGTGCTCGGCTACAGCCTGATGACGCACTTGGTCTTCACCTTCGAGAGCGCCTTCAGCCAGTTCCATCTCTGGACGCCGCTTACGTATGTCCTCTTCAATCCACCCAGCCTGTGGACGTTGTTTGGCTGCTACCTGCTCTGGAATTTCGGCGAAGCCGTCGAGCGTCATCTCGGTCGTCGTGCCTTTGTGCGGTTGTTGCTGCTGCTGCTCGCTGCCTCACCGCTGTTCATCAGCCTGCTGCATCTGGTCGGGATTCTCGGCATGGCCTGCGCGGGTATGATGCAGCTTGAATTCGGCGTCTTCATCGCCTTCGCCACGCTCTATCCTCGTGCCAAAATCAGCATCATCATCCTCACGCTCGATGCCTGGGTCATGGCCGCGATCTTCGTCGGCATCAATGCCCTGCAATGCGTAGCGGCGCGTGATTGGATCTCGCTTCTCCTCCTCGCCGCCAACGTCGGCACTGCCTACGTCTTCATCCGTTATGAAACCGGTGAGTTGAAGTTGCCTTCGCTACCTAAACCGTCTCCTAAAGCCAAAAAGCCCGCCAGGAGCGCAGGCCCCACCGTCGATGACATTCTCGATAAAATCAGCCGCCAGGGCATGCAAAGTCTCACCTCTGAAGAACGCCGTGTCCTAGACAAGGCGAGTGATGAAATGAAGCGTCGCGCCAACTAGCGCAGCACCACACGACACGGTGCGCCATCTGCGCCTTCGATTTTGATCGGCAGGCAGATCAATTCGTAGTAGCCGGGTTTGATGTCGGACAGATTGAGGCCTTCGATCACCCAGATCCCGGCACCGAGCATGATTTGATGCGTTTCGACCACGTCCTTGCCGTAGCCGCCGATGCTGAGGTAATCGACTCCAACGGTCACCACGCCTTGATCGACGAGAAACTGTGCCGCATCCGCTCGGATCGAAATGAAGTCCTTATCGAACTCATTCATCTGCCAGCTTCGCATCGAATTGCGTGTTTTGAACAACACCCGCTGCCGGGGCGTGAATCTGAGCTTCTGCAGGTGCTCCACCGTGATCTGATCCTCGCAGTCGACTTCAAACACACGACAGCGGCCAATCACGGCCTCCAGTGGCAATTGTTCCATCGTCATGCCATCAGCGATGAAATGCCGTGGCGCATCCATGTGCGTGCCGGTGTGCGCGCTCATGGTGATGTGGGTAAGATTGCACACGGCACCGTCTTCCATGCGGTTCACACGTTTGATCTGGCACTCGGGATCTCCGGGCCAGTGCGGCATACCATCGCGCAGCGGCACGGAGACATCTTTCCAGGGGCGTTTCATAATTGGGTCAATTTCTTACGCGGCTGCGCAATCCATGGACGCAAAAAATCGAGGATAGATACCTCAATCCTCCGTCAGCTTGAAAGATGCACCTCCGCTCACGCCAGCAGCTTCGGCACCAGCTCTCCTGCCACACCGGTGAGCCTCATATCGAGGCCTTGGAAGCGCTGATTGAGCTTCGTATGCTCGAAACCAAGCAAGTGCAGCAGTGTCGCGTGCAGATCGTGAACATGAACCGGATCTTCCGCGACATTGAACCCGAATTCATCGCTCTGGCCGAGTGTGAAGCCGGGTTTCATGCCGCCACCAGCGAACCACATGCTGAAGCAGTTCGGATGATGATCGCGACCATCGCTGCCGCCCTGAACCATGGGTGTGCGGCCGAATTCGCCACCCCAAATGACGAGCGTGTCTTCCAGCAGGCCACGCTGCTTTAGATCACGAATCAAAGCCGCGCAGGGCTGATCGGTGAGTCCGCACTGATCTTTGAGACCCTTCACCAAGCCGCCATGATGGTCCCACGCTTCGTGGAAGAGTTGTACAAAGCGCACGCCACTTTCGATGAGACGACGCGCGAGCAGACAATTGTTCGCGAACGATGGCTCGCCGGGTTTCGCGCCATACATGTCGAGGATGTGTTTCGGCTCCTTCGAGATATCCATCAGCTCCGGCGCCGTCTGCTGCATGCGGTAGGCCAGTTCGAAGCTGTTGATGCGGCTGGCAATCTCGGGGTCACCCACGATGTTGAGCCGCTCCTCGTTGAGTTGCTTCAAAACGTCAAGTGTGTCCCGCTGCGTGGCATCATCGATGCCCTGTGGGTTGTTCAGGAAGAGAACGGGTTCGCCGCTGCTGCGGAAGGGCACGCCTTGATACACGGTAGGCAGGAAACCGCAGCCAAAGTTGCTCATGCCGCCACTGGGACCTTTCTGGCCGCTTTGCATGACGACGTAGCCCGGAATGTCCTGATTCTCCGTACCGAGGCCGTAAAGCGTCCATGCACCAAAGCTTGGCCGCCCAAAAATCTGCGAGCCGGTGCTCATCAAAATCTGTCCCGGCGCATGATTGAACGCATCCGTCTTCATCGAACGCACAATCGTCATGTCATCGGCCACTTTGGAGAGATACGGCAGCAACTCGCTCAATTCAGCACCGCTCTGACCATGCCGCACGAATTTGAACTTCGGGCCAAGCAATTTGCTGTTCGGGTTGATGAACGCAGCACGGTAGCCTTTGAGCAAATCTGGTGGTGGCAGTTTGCCATCCCATTTCGCAAGTTCCGGTTTGTTATCGAACAGCTCCAGATGGCTCGGCGCACCGCCCATGAAAAGGTAGATCACGCGCTTCGCCTTCGCCGGATAGTGCGGCTTTTTCAGTGCCAGCGGATTCACCGCCGCCGGAGCGGCCTTCGTGGCCAGATCCATCGCTGCGATACTCGCCAGTCCCACGCCACATTCTTTGAAGAACCAGCGACGGCTGCGGTAGCGGGCGTATTCGGCCTGAAGTTCTTGGCGGAGGTTCATGTTCGTCAAAGGTGTCGATTAATCGGCTGTAAGCGAGTCCCTCTATCGCAGCAGCGCCACAACACAATCCCTGCGGCGGTTTTGTCCATAATGTCATGTATGATCACCCTGCCCGCACTCGTTCCAAGCGCCTCCATGAAGTACCTGTGTCTCCTCCTTTCACTCTGCGTTCTGCAATCGTCCTTTTCGGCTGATAAGCCCAACATCCTCTGGCTCACCAGCGAAGACCATGGGCCGCACATGGGCTGCTACGGTGATGCTTATGCCACGACGCCGAATGTGGATGCACTGGCGGCCAAGGGCATGCTGTTCAAGCGCGCGTGGTCTTGTGCCCCCGTGTGCGCAGCAGCACGCACGACGATCATCATGGGCATGTATCCGCCTTCCACGGGTGGTGAGCACATGCGCAGCATGACGCAGATGCCAAAGGACACGAAGATGTATCCGCAGTTCCTCCGCGAGGCCGGTTACTACTGCACCAACAACAGCAAAGAAGACTACAACCTCACCAAACCCGATGGCGTGTGGGACGAATCCTCCGGCAAAGCCTCGTGGAAGAACCGCAAGAGCGGCCAGCCTTTCTTCGCCATCTTTAACGAGACCTGCAGTCACGAAAGCCAGCTCCGCAAGCGCCCGCACACCGCCATTCACGATCCCGCCAAGGTCCGCGTGCCAGCGTATCATCCCGACACGCCGGAAGTGCGGCAGGATTGGGCGCAGTATTATGATCAGGTCACGGAAGCGGATGCATCTGCGGGAAAACGCCTCCAAGAACTCGAAGCAGCCGGGCTCGCGTCTGACACCATCGTTTTCTACTATGCCGATCACGGCAGCGGCATGCCGCGCAACAAGCGCTGGCCTTGCAACTCCGGCCTGCAAGTGCCGATGGTCGTTTATTTCCCACCCAACTGGAAACACCTCGCGCCCAAGGAATACGGTGCCGGCGTGAAGTCGGACCGCCTCGTGAGCTTCGTCGATCTCGCGCCCACCTTGCTCAGCATCGTCGGCATTCAGCCGCCGGAGTGGATGCAGGGCCACGCTTTCGCCGGGCTGAATCAAACAGCGCCGCAGCCCTTCATCTATGGCTTCCGTGGTCGCATGGATGAGCGCTATGACTGCGTGCGCAGCGTCACCGACGGCCACTATTCTTACCTGCGGAACTACATGCCGCATCTCTCGCAGGCGCAGCACGTCAGCTACCAGTTTGAAACACCCAGCACGCGAGTTTGGAAGAAGCTTTTCGATGAAGGCAAGCTCACGCCTGAGCAATCCATCTTCTGGCAGGAACCCAAGGCCGCCGAAGAACTCTACGACCTGCAAAGCGATCCCGATGAAGTCCACAACCTCGCGGCCAAGCCTGAACACGCCGAAACCCTCGCCAAGATGCGTGCGGCTCAGGAGAACCTCGCGCTCAAGATCTGTGATGTCGGCCTGCTGCCTGAAGGCGAGATGCATCAGCGTGCGGAAGGCACCACGCCTTACGACATGGCTCACGACGCCAAATTGTATCCCATCGCTCGCATTCTCAAAGCTGCTGGCGATGCCTCCTCCATGAAGCCTGAGGCCATCAACGACCTCAAAGCCGGTTTCGCTGATCCAGACAGTGCCATCCGCTACTGGTCTGCCATGGGCATGCTCATGCGCGGACACGCAGGCAATGCTGCTGCTCATGAAGAACTGCTCAAAGCCACCCAGGACAGCTCCACTTACGTCCAAGTCGCCGCCAACTGGTCTCTCGCCAAATACGGCAGCGATGCCGAACGCGCCGCCGCCTTACCCGCACTCGTCAAACTCGCCAACTGGAGCCAGCAAAACGTCTTCACCTCCATGAGCGCCCTCAACGCCATCGGCGATCTCGGTGACAAAGCCAAACCCATCGCCGAATCACTCAAAGCCCTGCCAACGAAGGGCGAATCCCCCGATGGCCGCTTCGCCGGCTACGTCGCCCGCCTCCTTGCCGATCTCACCGGCGGCAAACCAGCTTTCGATGACGCTGGTGAGCCGCAGCCGAAGAAAAAGAAGAACAAAGGCAAGAAGTAGCCTGGCACCTCCCCATGAGTGAATGGAAATTCATCGGCCACTGCTTTGATGGCGATCGATTTGAAATCGAGGGCGTCAACGTGTGGTCACATGGATGGAGAGATGCAGGCGAGCAGGCCGAGATCACCGACCCGCTCTATCAGGTGAAGTATCAATTCCCGATCTACGAGGCCGGAGCCGCCCCCAAGATCATCCGTTTTGCCGCTGGCGAGTTTTCCAACACCGTCTGGGGCTTTTACACCGAACAACAGGACGATTCTGAACCGAGAACCTAGAGCAGGGTTGCTTCAATGTGCATTTCCGATAGTGCCCCGTGCAAAAACGGGCTTCACGGCGTGCGTTGAAGTGGCTAGCATCTGAAACAATGTGGTGCTGACAAATCAGGTGCCTGCCTTTATGCTCTATCATGCCGACCAATCCAGACCCCATGCAGCAACCCATCCGCAAGGCGGTTGGACGTGTGCCTACGGCCATGGATCGTTTGCGTCAGTTGGAGGACATGAAGAAGTTCCTTTCCCAAACCATTGGTCATGACGGACTCCGTGGAACAGACGCAGAGCCTTTCCCAATACGGAAAGCTGTTGGTCGCACTCAGCACAGCGGGCGTTGATTACGCCGTCGTCGGTGGACTGGCGGTCAATCTAGAGCGCATGCTCACCGTATTGCGTGGCTGGGGTGAAGGATGCAAAGCCAACTCCCTCCGCGAAAAAGACCAACTCGACGTCATCGCACTTAAAAAGATCATCAAACAACAACAAGCCAACCAACCATGAAACGCCTCTTCCTAGCCGCCACGCTGCTTTCGTCATTCATCATATCGCATTCGTCATTCGCGGCGGAGCCGCTGCGTGTCTTCATCCGTGCTGGTAAAAAATCACACGGCCCCGGCGCACACGACTTCCCGCAGTTTTTGAAGGAATGGGTGCCGCTGCTCAATGAACGTGGTGCCAAGGCCGATGGCGGCATGGAATTCCCGACGAAGGAGCAGCTCGATAAAACCGACGTGCTCATCCTGCACGCGCAGGAGGCCGGGAACATCAACATTGGTCCAGACCGCAAGAATTTGATGGAGTTCATCGCCCGTGGTGGTGGCGTCGTCACCATCCATGCGGGTGCGGTGTCGCGTGATCACGAGTGGTTCAAGTCGGTCATCGGCGGTTCATGGAATTTTGAGCACACAAAGTGGCTGGAAGGCCCGATGCATCTCTACTTCACCGACAAGGAGAACCCGATCACCAAGGACATGTCGAACTTCGCCATGGACGACGAGATCTATTACGACATGGACCTGCTGCCCGAGTGCAAAATCCTCGCCGGAGCCTACACGCCGAAGCCCGCTGGCCTGCGCAACGAAAAAGCCGCCAAGAAAGCCGAAGAAAGCACCAAGGGCGGCAAACAAGTCAGCATCTACGACATCCAGCCGCAGATCTGGAGCTACGAAAAAGACAACTATCGCGCCTTCACCTGCATCCCCGGTCACTATCACAAAAACTTCAGCCACCCGACCATGCGTGCCCTTTTGCTACGCGGAATAGCTTGGGCAGGTAAGCGCGAAAACGCGGACGAACTCTGCAAGCCTGACGAACTCGGTGACAACCTCCGCTACGTCGAAGGTGGCCCCACACGGCCTGAAAAAGCCGCTGAGAAAATTGAGGTGCATCCTGAGTTTAACATCTCACTCGTCGCCAGCGAACCGCTGATCAACAAGGTCATGAATGTCGATTGGGATGAGAAGGGTCGCCTCTGGGTCTGCGAGACACCGGAGTATCCGAATGGCCGCCGCGAGTTGAATGTCGAGAAGTGGAAGGACTCCGGCTCCTGGACCAAAACATACGACCGCGATCCCACCGACCGCATCTCCATTCTCACCGATACTAATGGCGACGGCATCATGGACAAGAAGCACGTCTTTGCCGACAAGCTCGAACTCGTCACCAGCTTCTGCTTTTACAAAAACGGCGTCATCGCCTGTGCCGCGCCTGACATCTGGTTCCTCGAAGACACGAATGGTGACGATGTGGCCGACAAACGCACGAAGCTCTACACCGGCCTCGGCACCGGCGACACGCACGCCGTCATCAACAACCTCCGCTGGGGCCTTGATGGCTGGGTTTATGCCACACACGGCTACAGCGCCGGTCGCGTCACCTCACCCGATGGCAAAACCGACTTCGGCACCGACGGCAGTGGCGTCGTGCGCTTCAAGCCAGACGGCAGCGCCTTCGAGCAATACGCATCACGCGGCGGCAACACCTGGGGCCTCGACATCACCTCCGATGGCCAAGTCTTCTTCACGCAGCCCACCAGCGGCACCGTGCTCTTCCATGTCGTGTTACCTGAGTATGTGCTGGCCAAAGGCAAGATCCCCGGCACCAACAGCTACAAAGGCATGATCACTGGCCAAAAGACCTTCCCGCTCATGTCCTGGCCTGAGCAAGCTTACGTGCAGATCGACTTCGTCGGTAGCTTCACCGCCGCCGCTGGCTGCGCCATCTATGAAGGCGGTGCCTGGCCTGAGAAGTGGAACTACAGCTACTTCACCACCGAGCCCACGCTGAACATCGTCCATCACGAGTTCGTTGAGAAAGACGGCGTCAGCTACAAGTCGCACAAAGAAGCCGGTCGCGAAGAAACCGAATTCATCCGCAGCAAAGACCTCTGGTTCCGCCCCATCGAAAACCGCGTCGGCCCCGATGGCGCGCTCTATGTCGTCGATTTCTACAACCAAGCCGTCATCCACAACGATACCCGCGGCCCGATTCATGGTCCGGCAAATGCGGCGGTGCGTCCTGACCGCGATCACTACTTCGGCCGCATCTGGAAGGTGAATCACAAGGAGGCGAAGAAGGTGGAGGTGCCAGTTTTGGCAAAAGGAACTCATCAAGCCACTGCCGATGTAATTGGCTCCAGCAACGCTCACACCAAGAAGACCGCGATGCGCCTTCTTGCGGAAGCCAATGCTTTAGAAAAATCCAAAGGGCAGGCGAGCCTGAACATCTCCCCAGAGAACGGATCTAGAGTGCTGGCTTTCCAGAGTGCGATACCATCGATTACAAAGCAGCTAGAGGCGAAGCCTGGTGAACGAGAGGTCGTGATCCGTTCGGTGGCAAGGGTGGTCGCAGACTTGAGTCAGCGTCCCGATGTGGCGAATGCCGCCTCGGAGTTGAGTGGCGAAACAGTAATCCGTGCAAGCCTGGCCACTCGCTTTAGAAATTCGCAAGATGACTGGAATCGCTCTGCGGTCATTGCTGCACTGTCTGATCATGCACTGGAAATGATTACTGAGACACTCGCGAGTTCCACACCAGAAGCCTATCCGGCCCTGGTAAGCGCCCTCTTGAGCAACGCGATCTCGAAAGATGCTGCCAAACTCATCGCTGCCTGCGCCAGTGCGGAGTCAAAGGCGGATGCTCTGAAGATCATCATCCTGCAAGGCATCGCGCAGCAAGTGAACGACATCCCCACGCTCACGCCTGCGCTCACCGAGGCATTGAAGAAACTCCTCGCGAATCCAAGCACCGCAGGCGCGGCCTTGCCGCTCGTGGCGAAGTGGGACAAGGCCGGAGCGCTCGCAGGTGAAGTCAAAACGCAGCTCGCCAACCTCGGCGCGAAGCTCTCCAACGACAAAGCACCTGTTGAAGCACGCATCAGTGCCGCACAAGCGCTCATCGGTGTCGGTGGCGACGCATCTGAGCTCGTCGTTCGGGCTTTAGCCGGTCCGGAAGCTCCACAGGCACTCCAGGTAGCCATCATCACCGCCTTGAGCGAAAAGGGAGACACGAACGCTCTCGTCACATCATTGAACGGGCTGAAGCCCGTGCTGCAAACTCAAGCCTTCGACGCCATCCTGAAGCGTCCTGAGTCTTCGCTGGCGCTGCTGGCTTCCATTGCCGATGGCAAGATCGATCCCAAGCTCATTGGCCCAGGCAACATTGCTCGACTTCGCACGCATCCGAACAAGCAGGTCGCCAAGCAAGCCAATGCGATGATGGATAAGCTCAACCCGAACGCGAAGGCCAAGAATGCGCTCATTGCGCAGTTCGCGCCTGAAGTGGAGAAGCCTGGAGATGCCACGAAGGGCAAGATGATCTTCACCGCCGCCTGCTCCATCTGCCACAAGTATGGCGATGTCGGCACGCGTGATGTCGGCCCTTCCCTCATGGGCATGGGCGCACACGGACCTGCCGAGTTGCTCGTGCACATCATCGACCCCAACCGCGAAGTCGATCCCACCTTCTGGGCTTGGAACATCACCAAAAAGAATGGCGAAACGCTCGCCGGCATCATCGCCAGCGAGAACACCGCCAGCCTCACGCTGCGCAATCAAGCCGGTGATTTCGAGATCAACAAAGCCGACATCGCCAATCGCGAAAACACCAAGCGCAGCCTCATGCCGGATGGACTCGATGCCCTCGGCGCTGAGAGCCTGCGCGACATTCTCGCCTTCGTCTGCGGCAGTGCGGACAATCGTTTCCGCGTCATGGATCTGCGTGCCGTTTACAATGCCGACAGCCGCCAGGGATGTTACGCTCGCGAAGACGCTAAGGATGAAACCGTCACGCTGCACAAGTTTGGCAACGTCACGGTGAATGGCGTGCCATTCTTCATCATGGACCCTGAGAAATCACAGTCGGGCGCCAATTTCATCGCCCTCAAAGGCGGCCCCAAAGGCTCCGTCGCTGAGGGACATCCCGTCAAAGTCGAACTCGCCACCAATGCCACCGCCGCCAGTGTACACATGCTCGGCGGCGTTGCAGCATGGGCTTGGCCCTTCGGCGGTGACGGCGACATCGGCAAACCGGCCATGACCGTGCACGTTGAATACGCCGACGGCGACAAAGAAGCCATTGTGCTCAAAAACGGTGAGCATTTCGCCGACTACATCGGCAAAGCCGAAGTGCCGCTGAGCGACAATGCCGGCGACTTCACCCGCCGTGGTCAGTTGCGTTACCTCGCCATCAATTTGAAGAAAAAAGCCGCGCTCAAGAAGATCACGCTCGAAACCAGTGGCAGCATCATCACCCCCTGCACCGTTGCCATCACCACCAGCACCGAGAGGAGCGCGGACACTCCTGTCCGCAATCCCAACCAAGGCGGCAAAGGCGCGAAGAAGAATGAGGCGGGCAAGAGTCCCCGCGCTCCCGTCGGTGATGCTCCAAAGCAAGGAGGCCCAGGCGACGGACCACTCGTTCCGGCCACACCCGTGAAGTGGGAAGCCGGTAAAACGAAAATCCTCGTCATTGGCGGCGGTTCCTCACACAACTTCGCCGAGTTCTTCGGCAAAACGGATGTCGCCACACTCAAGACCGCCGGTTTCAGCGTCCACTACACCGAAGACCGCGATCAAGCCGCCCCCGAACTCGCCAATGCCGACGTCGCCATCATCAGCGTGAACCGCAAATTCTTCGACACCGCCGTGTATCGCAAAGCGCTCTTCGATTTCGCGGCCGCCGGCAAAGGCATCGTGATGCTCCACCCCGGCACCTGGTATGGCTTCCCCGGCTGGCCTGAGCTGAACGCCCAAATCGTCGGCGGTGGTGCTCGCGGCCACGACAGGATCCATCCCTTCGATGTGAAAGCCGTGAAAGCCGACCATCCCGTGATGAAGGACGTGCCTGCGAGCTTCACCGTCGAAGACGAACTCTATTACGTGAACGCCGAGCCCGACAAAACCCCACCCGGTACCGCCAAGATCACCGTCCTCGCCGAAACCAGCCCCAGTGACAAATACAAGGCCCCACACCCGAGCGTCTGGATCACCGAGCACCCCAAAGCCAAGATCGTCGGCCTCGCTCTCGGCCATGATGCCCGCGTGCATGACTTGAAGCCTTACCAGCAGATCCTCATCAACGCCGCCAAGTGGAGCAGCGGAAAGTAAAGCTCGCGCACCATGAACACACGCCGTCGCTTCCTCCAACAGCTCGCGCTGAGTGGCGCGGCCTCGGCCATGTCATCGCGCCCGTTTGCAGCGGACGCACCTGTGGATCGCGCCTCGTTCTTTGTCGTGGGTGACACGCATTATTGCGCGCAGAGTGAAGATTTTGGCCGCATGGACGAAATCTCGGCGCGCTACAACGCGCGTCTGGTTCGCTGGATGAATGAGTTGCCAGGCACTGCGTATTCCAAGGATGCTGGTGGCGGCATGGTGGCGGTGCCGCACGGTGTGATTCACTGCGGCGACATCATCGACAACGGCGACAAAGGACCGTCGAAGAACAAGATGGTCGAGACCGAGGCCGCTGCATTCGTGGCAGACTGGGGCCTCAACGGCGGCGATGGGAAGCTGCGCTGGGGCGTGCGCGAGGTGCATGGCAATCACGATGCCCCACACGGCGACACGCCGATGATTAGTCTCATCAAACAGCGTAACCAGCGCCGCGCCGGATTGAAGAACGTGTCGCCCAACGGCCTGCATTACTCATGGGACTGGGCCGGTGTGCATTTCATCGCGCTAGGCATCGTCGTCGGTCAAGTGCCTGAAGTGACGCGAAAGCGCCGCTACGCACCGCTCGACAGTCTCGACTTCATGAAGCGCGATCTCGCCGAGCATGTGGGTGATAGCGGTCGCCCTGTGGTCATCGTGCATCATGTGGATGTCGCGCGTTACAGTGTCCCCGTGCCGGACGAGAAGGTGCTTCATAACGAGTGGGACTATGCCGACGTGGCCGCGTATCACAGCGCCTTGAAGCCTTACCGTATTGCCGCGCTGCTATGCGGCCACACGCATGTGCGAAACATCTTCAAGTGGAACGGCACCAACGACGCCAAAGCCGCCCAAGGTTACCCCTTCCTCAACACCGACAACGCTGCACACTTCCACAGCGAGGCGCAGGCGCTGCTGCATGTGGAAGTGACGAGCCGCGAGCTGCTCGTGCGCGAGTTTGCCACCAAGGACGGCTGGCAGACGGGTGCATGGACACCACAGGTATGGCGGTTCGACCTGGCCTGAGGAGATCGGCCCTTAGGCCTATAGACTCCGAAAAACTCAATAGGCGAGTGGTCTTCGACACACTCGCACTACAAACAACGCCACACGGAGCGCGAGTATGGCTTTAGCCTACTCGCCTCTTCCTCCCAGCGCGGCGAAGTGCACAAAGACAGCCTTCACGCCATTCGCTCACGCTAAACCGAACAGGCGAGTGGTCTTCGACACACTCGCGCTCCGTGCGCGCGTCGCTACCTTCTTGCTTGACCGTCTTGGGTCCGAACGAGTACTTCAACACGCATGTCGCTTTCGAAAGACCATTCTGGCTGGACCGCTCGAGGTTATCTGCCGCACTACGACAAACCGGGTCTCGTACAGGCAGTGACCTTTCGTCTGGCGGATTCGCTGCCGAAAACAAAGTGCGGTGAGTGGGAACATCTCCTCCAAATCACCGATGACGCGGAGCGTATTCGTCAGATTGAGCATAACCTCGATCAAGGGGGCGGTTCGTGCATTCTCCGCCAGCCTGAGTGTGCTGAGATCGTCCTAAACGCGATACTGCATTTCCACACGCAACGCTATCGGCTCATCGCTTGGTGTGTGATGCCAAATCACGTCCACGTCCTCTTTGAAACCTTCGCGGGTCATCCTTTGGGCAAAGTCATCCATTCGTGGAAGACGTTCACGGCTCGGGAGATCAACAAGCACCTCCAGCGATCCGGTCCTCTCTGGCAGGAAGACTATTTTGACACCTTCATGCGCGATGACGAGCACCAGTGGGCTGAGAAAGACTACATCGAAGGCAATCCCGTGAAGGCCGGTCTTGTCCCCCGAGCCAGCGACTGGCCCTGGAGCAGCGCCTCGAAGTCACGGAGCGCGAGTATGGCGTAGCCTACTCGCCTCATTCTCTCAGAGCGTCGGAGTCCTTGAAGCATGCTCTTTCGTCACTCGTTACCGCAAAACCAAACAGGCGAGTGGTCTCCGACACACTTGCGCTCCGGCTACCGTATGGGTTGCATGACTCGTGCGCTCATTTTGCTCATCCTCAGTTCATCGCTTCGTGCTGAATCCATCTCGATTGCCGAAAAGGGTCGCGCATTGGTTCCCATCGTCGTTTCAGAAGAAACAAAACCGCTTGGCGCTGAACTCGCCGCCATGCTGAAACGCCTGACGGGGGCCGAGTTCGCTGTCGAGACCTCGACGGAGCAACGTGGTATCTACCTTGGCCTCAACACGGCCCCGAACGCGATCACGGAACGGGAGGACTACACAATGCGGAGTGAGAAAGGGCGTCTCGTGATTCTTGGCAACACGCCAAAGACGGTGGAGCATGCGGTGTGGGATCTGCTGCATCGCCTGGGCATTCGGCAGTTCTTTCCGGGCAAGACGTGGGAGGTTGTGCCGCAGACACCTTCGCTAAGCATTGACGTGGATGTGAGTGAGTCGCCGGATTACCACGCGCGGAGGATTTGGGCGGGTTTTGGCTATCTGAAGGAGCGTGACGAGGCCTATGATGAGTGGTGCAGGCGAAATCGCGCGACGTCGGGCATCACGCTGAGTTCAGGCCATTCCTATGATGGTGTGATGAGTCGGCAGAAGGATGAATTTGCGAAACATCCGGAGTTTTTGGCCCTGGTGGACGGGAAACGGCAAAAGCCAAAGTTCTGCATCGCGAATGAGGGATTGAGGAAACTCGTGGTGAAGGACGCACTGGAGCAGTTTGCCAAAGATCCGGCGCTCGACTCGATTTCAAGCGATCCGAGCGACGGCGGCGGCTGGTGCGAGTGTGCGGAGTGCGCGAAGATCGGCAGCGTGTCGGATCGCGCGCTGCTGCTGGCCAATGACGTGGCCGAAGCGGTGAATGCGGTCAAACCGGGCCGATTAATTGGTATGTATGCTTACAGCGAGCACTCGCCGCCGCCATCCATCCAGGCGCATCCACAAGTCGTCATCAGTGTGGCCACAGGCTTCATTCGTGGTGGTTATACCATCGATCAACTCATCTCCGGCTGGCAGGCGAAAGCGAAGACGCTGGGCATCCGCGAATACTACAGCGTGAACACCTGGGATCGTGACCTGCCCGGTGCGGCACGCGGTGGGAACATCGAGTATCTGCGCACGACCATCCCGCACTTCCATGAAAGCGGCGCGCGCTTCATGTCGGCGGAATCGAGCGATAACTTCGGCCCGAATGGGCTCGGTTACTATCTCGCCACGCGCATGATGTGGGATGTGAAAGAAGCGCAGAAGATCGAGGCGCTCACCGCTGACTTCCTCGACAAATCTTTTGGTCCTGCCCGCGCCCCGATGGCGAAATTTTATGCACTGCTGGATGGCACAAAGCGCCAGGCTCTCAGCGATGACTTGCTCGGCAGAATGTTTCGCCTGCTCGATGAAGCACACGCTTTGACCCGTGATGCGGCGATTCGTGTACGGTTGGATGATCTCACACTCTACACGCGCTACGTCGAGCTGTATCACGATTACGCCTCTGCACAGGGCAAGGAACGCCAGGCGGCCTTTGAGCAGCTCTTTCGTTTCATCTGGCGCATCCGGCACACGGGCATGGTGCATGTGAAGGCGCTGTGGCGTGATCTGCCGAACCGCGACAAGTCCGTCGCACTGCCAGCGATGGCCAAATACAGTGATCCTGATGCGACGAACCCCTGGAAGTCCGATGAAGCCTTCACGACCGATCAAATCGCCGGCTTCATCCGCGAAGGCATCGCGAATCGCAAATTGCTCGACTTTGCGCCCGTCGCATACAGCAACAAACTCGTGCCTGCGACCGCCTTGATGCTCCCCAAAGTGCCGCAGGGCAATGCAGGCATCTATTTGAGAGGCGTGCGCGATTTTTGGACTTGGATCGATAAGGAACCCGCCATTATCAAACTCACCGGCAGGGCTGGCATCATCTACCCGAGCCGTGGCACCGCAAAGGTCGATCTCTATCCGCTCGCAGATGTTGAAAGCAAAGCAGTGGCACATTTCGAGATCCCACCAGACAAAGCGGATCACGCGATCGAATTCAAAACCAACTTCCCCGGCCTGCATCGCATCGAAGTCAGCGACGCCACGCAAGGAACGCTCATTTCGTGGCCAGATGCCATGCCGATGACCGTCGTTAGCAGTCAGGAGCAACCCGCGAAGCTCTTTGGTCGCTGGCATCTCTACTTCTATGTGCCGAAGGGCACGAAGATCATTGGCGGTTTCAGCGAAGGCGAAGGTTTCGTGCTCAATCCCGCACACAAGACGGTACACACCTTTAGTGATAAACCCGGTTACTTCAGCATCCCCGTTCCAGCGGGAGAAGATGGCAAACTCTGGAGCTTCAAGCACTGCGCCGGCAACCGTTTCCTCATGACCGTACCGCCATGTCTGGCACGCGATGCGAGTGAATTGTTGCTGCCGGAGGAAGTGGTGATGAAGGATGCTCCACGATGAAATCTCAGATCATTCAACAGCCACCACTGCGCCTCATCACGGTGAAAGCGAAGTCGTTTCCAGAAGGTATTCGCGGTGCTTGGCAAGAGATCGAATCGAAACGGAAGATCAAAGGCCGCAAGGCTTATGGGTTAATCATTGAAGACGAATATTTCGCCGGACTCGTCTCCGATGGAGAGCTGGAAGAACGTGTGACAGGCCTGCCGGTCATCGAAGTGGCTGGTGGACCTTGTGCGCGAATCAAGCTGGAGGATTGGCAGAAGAACATCGCCCAGATCGGTCCACTCTTTGCACAGATGGCCGCGGAGCATGAAGTTGATCCCTCACGGCCTGCGATGGAGTTTTACCGCAGCTTCACGGAGCTGCATTTGCTTCTGCCGGTGAAGATTGGCTGAGTGGCGGCGTTTTGGGCTGCATGAAAACACTTCTCGCCCTGCTCGCGCTCGTTTCGTCGCTCCATGCCCAGGACATCGCGCCGTTTCCAAAGGCGCATGTGCAGAGCGTGTGGGTCCAGTCGATCTGGGCGGATGGGAAACACAATGGGTTTCCGGGCATTGCGCGCGTAGGTGACTTTTATTATGTGACGTTTCGCAGTGGGGAAGGACATGGCTCGGAGAAGTCGGACATTGTGGTGATTCGTGCTGCGGCGAAGGATTTGTCGAAGTGGGAGAAGGTGGCGTCGTTCACGCGGGATCATGACTGCCGTGATCCGCTGGTGTTTGATAACAAAGGCAAGGTGCAGCTCGTGTTTCACTCAAAGGAGGATTTTTACTCGCAGTCGGAGGACGGTTTGAGTTGGAGCGAGCCGAAGGAGCTGGAGACGGAGTTTGTGGAACCGAAGGCGGACAGTCGGCTGACGTTCACCTCGCAGCGGAAATGGCTTTTTCGCATTCGCCAGGGGCCGGATGGGGCGTTTTACAGCCTGGGGCGCTGCGGCATCATTGGGAAGGACAGCAAGGGTTCGTTTGGCCTGATTTTGTTTCGTTCGGAGGACGGGGTGAAGTTCAAGGGGATGAACAGCTATGGCGAGGGGCCGACGAGCGCGCTGAATCAAGCGGGCGGCACGGGCTGGGGCCATGAGGCGGATGTGGCGTGGACGCCGGACGGCACGCTGGTGAGCGCGATCCGCAACGGCAATCCGGGCATCGTTGTGCTTGGTAAAGGACCGCTGGGGCCGTGGAAGGCGTTTCAAACGGATGCGTGGAACTTCGGTGGCCCGGCGCTGCATCGCACCAAGAGCGGAGGCATGCTGCTGGCAGCACGTGCGCTGCCGGAGAAGAAAACGACGGGTTTCCCATCGGTCTGCAAGGTATGGACGGTGACGGCGGAAGGTGTGGAGAAGCCGTGGATCATGCCCAGTGGCGGTGATGGTGCCTATCAGAGCTTTGCTGACGGCGTGTCGGGTGATGAGGTGCTGCTGGCTTATTATTCCTCGCACGAATACCCGCAGCCGAAGGGCGTGGGGAACAATCCGGCGAATATTTATCTCGCACATCTGCGCGTGCGGCATGTGGCACCTGAAGAGAAATAAAAAAGGCGATCCTCGCGGATCGCCCTTTGGGTTTGATGATGGAAGAATGGTTTACTTCACGATGCCGAGCAGCTCGACGTCGAAGATGAGTGCTTCATCAGGGCCGATCTTGGGTGGTGAACCGCCAGGGCCGTAGGCGAGATCGGAAGGAATGAAGAGGCGCCACTTGGAGCCGACGGGCATGAGTTGGAGGCCTTCGGTCCAGCCTTTGATGACGCCTTGAAGCGGGAAGGAGATGGGCTCGCCACGCTCAACGGAGCTGTCAAAAACGGTGCCGTTGATGAGGGTGCCGTGGTAGTGAACGTTCACGCTGTCGGTGATGGCAGGCTTAGGTCCAGTGCCGGGCTTGAGGACTTCATACTGAAGGCCGCTCTTGGTGGTGGTGACTTCCTTGCGCTTGCCGTTATCTCCGAGGAATTTGGCACCTTCAGCTTTTGCAGCACCTGCACGGGCGGCCATTTGCTTCATTGCCGCTTCTTCTTCAGCGCGCTGTTTGGCCATGGCGGCACGTTCTGCTGGCGGCATGCTAGCCTCACGTTTGGCCTGCATGGCTTTTTCAAAGATGTCCATGGCAGCGGTGAGCTCTTCGTCCGTGAAAGGTGCCTTGACGGGTTCTTTGCTATTGGCTGCGGCAATGCCTGCTGCGAGCTTTTCCAAGTCAACGGCGATGCCTTCACGTGCGAACTGTGTGCCTAGTCCGGTGCCCATGGTGAAGCTCGTGCTCTTTTTGGAGGTCAGGGCTTCTTTGACGCCTGCGATGAACTCGGTCATGTCGATTTTCTCTGGCTGACCAGCGAACTGGCCGCCGACGTTTTTGCCGATGAAGTAGCTCACCTTATCCATGGGGATATTGGCTGTGGCTGCGGCTGGCGCATCGACAGGTTGGGCGGGTTTGACTTCGGTTTTGCCCTCTTGGGCCTGGATGGAGCTGATGGCCGTGATGGCGGCGCAGAGCAGTAAGGTGTGGGTTTTCATGGAAGCCGGAAACCTACGCGCCCGCCCCGATGTGGTCAATCAAAGCGTTCGTCGCACGGGAAAAAGCCGTTTGACCCCGTCCCTCGCTTGAACCACTATCGCCGCCCTTCAAACCAGAACCTATATGCCCGCTAAAATCTACACTGAAAAAGACGCCAGCCTTGCACCCCTTAAAGGCAAGACTTGCGCTGTCATCGGCTTCGGCTCCCAAGGCCATGCCCACGCCCTGAATCTCAAAGAGAGCGGCGTCAAAGTCATCATCGGCCTCTACGCCGGCAGCAAAAGCCGCGCCGTAGCTGAAGAAAAAGGCCTCAAGGTCATGGACACCGCAGAGGCTGTGAAAGCTGCCGACGTGATCTTCATCGCAGTGCCGGACACCAAGATCGGCGGCGTTTACAAGAAGGACATCGCCCCCCACCTCACCAAGGGCAAGACTCTCCTCTTCTCCCACGGCTTCGCCATCCTCTATAAGACCGTCGTCCCGCCGAAGGACGTGAACGTGATCATGGTGGCCCCGAAAGGCCCAGGCCACATCGTCCGCCGTCAATACACCGAAGGCAAAGGCGTCCCCGCCCTCATCGCCATCTATCAGAACGCTGACAAGCAGGCCAAGAAGATCGCTCTCGCCTGGGCGCACGGCATCGGCGGCACCCGCGGCGGCGTGCTCGAAACCACCTTCAAGGAAGAAACTGAAACCGATCTCTTCGGCGAGCAGACCGTTCTTTGCGGTGGCGCTAGCGCCCTCGTCCAGGCCGGCTTTGAAGTGCTCACGGAGGCTGGTTACAGCCCTGAGATGGCCTACTTCGAGTGCTTGCACGAATTGAAGCTCATCGTCGATCTCATGAACGAGTCCGGCATCGCTGGCATGCGTTTCTCCATCTCCGAGACCGCCAAGTGGGGCGACGTCAAAGTCGGACCCAAAATCATCGACGCTTCCGTCAAGAAGCGCATGAAGGCCGCACTCAAGGACATCCAAACCGGCAAGTTTGCCAAGGAATGGATCAAAGAGACCGAAACCGGCTACAAGACCTTCAACAAGCTGCTCAAAGACGGCGAGAAGCATCCGATCGAGAAGACCGGTGCCCGCCTCCGCAGCCTGATGCCGTGGATCAAGAAGCGTGACATCAAGGGCCAGCAGGCTAGCTACTCGTAAGAGCGTCAAGACGGTCAAGCATCGTCAAGAAAGTCAAAGCAGAGCGCGGATCGGTAACGGTCCGCGCTTTTTTGTGCCTCATGCTTACACCACTTTGGAATGCCCGAGCTTGTTCTCCGGCGTCTTGAACAGCATCGCAATGCTGAACGTGACCACCGTGCCAAACAAGATGCGCCATGGGAACTCGATCTCTACCATCCAGTCAGGACGCGGAATGCCGCCCTGCATGCCGAAGGAGGCCATGAGGCCTTTGTCCAGTCCGCTGAGGTAGCCGACGACGAGAAAACCAGCGAGCATGGCGATGCCGTTGCCACGATCATTGCCACGGCCATTGGTGAACAGTCCCACCATGAACACACCGAGCAATGAGCCGTAGGTATAGCCAAACACACCTAGAATGATCGGAATGATGCGCAGCGAAGGATTATGCGCTTTCACCCACGCTGTGCCCAGAGCCACGGTGATCAGTAAAACGGCAAAGAGCACGGTGCCTAGACGCAGCACACGCACTTTGCCCGCGTCTGAGGCCGGTTCACCGAACCAGCGGAAGTGGAAGTCGCGCACGTAACTTGTTGCGAGCGAATTGAGTGCTGTGCTTAGCGATCCCATCGCCGTAGCGAGCACACCGGCCACCACGAGACCACGCAAGCCAGTCGGCATCGAGGTCAGGATAAAAAATGGAAACACCTGGCTGCTGTCGGGCGTGCCTTTGAGGTTCTTTGGCAGCAGGATTTCAGGATGCTGCTGATAAAACACAAACAGCAGGATGCCGATGCTAAGCACCATGAAATTGACCGGAATGTCGGCGATGCCAGAGAGAATCGTGGCGGTGCCGCTCTGGCGTTTGTTTTTCGCCGTGAGCATGCGCTGCACCATGTCTTGATCAGTGCCATGGGTGGCGAGAGTGACGAAGGTGGAGCCGAGAAAAGCGGCCCATACCGTATATTCAGTTTCGAGAATACCTTTGATCCAACCCCAAGCACCGGGATGCGCGGCATCCGGTTTGCCCCAATCAATGAGCGCCGGTTTCAAGATGGCGGCGTCCAATGCCGCCCAGCCGCCGGTTTGACTGAGCAGATGCCACAAAGCGAAGCCGAGCGCCGAAAACAGGATCACCACCTGGATCACATCGGTCCAGATCACGGCACGAATGCCGCCGAGCGCCGTATAGATAGCAGTCAGCACCGTAATGGCGACGAGTGCCGCTGCATACAGCCAGAACTCTTGCATCGGCGTGATGCTCGCGTCGATAAACACTTTCCAACCTAGCACCAGCAGCACGGTAGGCACCCATAACCGTGCACCGCTGGCCAGCAAACGAGTGACTAGAAACACCGCCGAGGCTCGACGCCGTGTCTGGGGCCCAAAGCGTACTTCAAGGAACTCATACACGCTCACCACATTGTGCCTGTAGTAGGCCGGGATAAATACCGCGCTCACCACCACGCGTGCGAGCAAATAGCCCGCCATGAGTTGAATGTAGGTGTAGTTGCGTAGCGCGTAACCTTCACCCGGTGCGCCAAAAAATGTTCCTGCGCTGATCTCTGCTGCCAAAATCGACGCCAACACCGCCCACCACGCAATCTGCCGATCGCCGAGAGTGAAACCCTCCATGCTGCCACTTTTACTGCGCTGCGACAGACCGATGCCGATGATGAGGGCGAAGTAACCGAGGATGACGAGTGCGTCGAGTAGGTAAGGCATGGGGTGTGTGGTGCGAAGTCTCGCCGCAAAGCACCACACACGTCAAGCGCCCAAGCCTTGAGTACCTTCAATCATTGAAGAGACCTTCGACAGCCTTGGGATGGCGTGGTCCATTCCAGCGAAAAGCATTCGCACCCTCGCTTGGACTTGCTAGCGTCCGCCCCGAATGTCCGCTGCCACCTTCCTCAAAGAACTCCGCCATAATTGGAAGACCATCGGCGCGGTGGCCCCTTCCAGCCCGGCGCTGGCGGAGCGCATGATGGAGGCCGCAGGTGTCTGGCAGGCACGACGAATTCTCGAACTCGGCCCCGGCACCGGTGCTTTTACGTCAGCTATTGCCGATGCCATGCCGCATGGCTCCGACTATGTAGGCATCGAACTCAATGACACCTTCGTTCAGCAACTGCGCCCGCGTTTCCCGCGCCTGCGCTTTGAATGTGCTGATGCACAGGAGTTCGATTTCTCCCAAACACTTGCCCCCGGCGAAACCTTTGACGCCATCATCAGCGGTCTCCCTTGGACGGCCTTTCCGCGTGGCTTGCAGGAGTCGATTCTAAACAACGTGCTGCCGCATCTCGCTCCTGGCGGTTGCTTTGCCACATTCGCCTACTGGGGCTTTCATCAATTGCCCAGCGGCAGACGTTTTCGCTCCCTGCTGCATGAACTGACCCATGGCGTCGAAACCACGCGCATTGTCTGGCCCAATCTGCCTCCCGCCTTCGTTTACATCGCACGCAAGGGCTGAACAGGCTCACTCGACCTGCTTCTTCTTTTTGCCTTTGCCCTTCTTTTTGGGTTCGACGCTCTTTTGTTCGGTATTCTTTGTCGGCATCGGTGCCTTGATGCCTTCACGCCATGCCAGCATTTGCGCGTGCAACTCCTTGGTCTTCTCTGGATTCTCGGCTGCGAGGTTTTTCTGCTCACCGATGTCATCCTTGACGTTGTACAATTCTAAGCGGCCATCCTCGAAGAATTCCATCAGCTTCCAGTCGCCGATTTCGATCAAGCCCACAGGCGTGGTGCGCCAGGTGTTTTCACCCGCCCCGAGATAACCGGGAAAGTGCTGGAAGATGGCGTCACGCTTCAAATTCGCCGCTGCATCACGAAACAACGGCACCAAGCTCTCGCCATCAAGCGTCTGGCCCTCGGGAAGTGCTGCCTTGCCGATTTCGGCCAAGGTTGGATACAAATCGACATGGATCGATGGCACGTCGCAATTCGTTCCTGCCTTAGTCACTCCCGGCCAGCGCACGATGAACGGCACCCGCGTGCCACCTTCATACAGGCTGCCTTTCCCGCTGCGCAGTGGCGCGTTATCCGTGATGTCACCACCGTGCACGCCTTCGCGTTCGTAACCGCCCACGCCTCCATTGTCGCTGGTGAAGATGAGCACAGTGTTGTCGGCGAGCTTGAGTTCATCCAGCGCCGCCATCACACGGCCCACACTTTCATCCACACTAGCGATCATCGCTGCATACGTCGGGTTGTTGTGACCGCCCACGCCTGCCTTGTCTTTGAACTTCGCGATCAACTCCGGCTTCGCCTGATGCGGTGAATGCACACCGAAATGCGGCAGATAGAGGAAGAACGGCCCGTCCTTGTGCCGCTGGATGAAATCCACCGCCTTGTTCGTCAGAAAGTCGGCCAGATACTCGCCCTTTGGATACTCCACCTTCGGCTGAGTGGCGAAATCGAAGTGCTTGCCCATGGAAACGATGGCCTCGTCAAAACCGCGCTTGCTCGGATGATACTCGCCTTTTTCGCCGAGATGCCATTTACCGAACATCGCGGTCGCGTAGCCCGCTTTCTTCATCGTCTGCGCGATGGTGACTTTCTCCAGCGGCAGTTCCGTCACGTTGTCCGCTGGACGCAGCGGCCTGGTCTCCCAACCAAAACGCTCGATGCCGCCGACCGTGTAAATCCCTGTGCGTGCTGCATACTGCCCGCTCATCAGTGCCGCACGTGTCGGCTGGCAGTTTTGGCAGTGGTGATGCCGCGTCAGCTTCATTCCTTGCGACGCCAGCTTATCGATGTTCGGCGTCTCGTAGTATTTCGAGCCAAAGCAGGCCACATCGGTGTAACCGAGATCATCCGCCATGATGAAGATAACGTTGGGCTTGTCTGCCGCTGCCTTGGCGAAGGAGGACGCGAGGAGTAATACAAATAGAGCGATGGAACAGCGGTTCATGCGCCCCTGAACGCCACAGGCGGCAGCCAGATTACACATTTCAGCATCGACAGCGGCCAAACCACTTGCTTTGATCCGCTCATGAGAGACAGGAAACAGGTTTGAAATGGTTTAAGCAGTCTCGAGCAACCCTGAAATGGGTCTAGGTGCCTCGGCCTGGGCAAGCCGGAAAGGGTCTAGGCGCCGGGCCCTCATTGCAACCCATTCCACGCGCCCGCCGCGAAGGCCGACTCGATAACCTCGGCGGCCCGAGTCGGGTCCCAGTCGCCAAACGCCGCCAAAAGCCGGCGCTCGGCCTCCTCGGGGGTCGAGCTCGTGAGCAGGATCTCGCGTGCCGGCGCGAGGGTCCCGCGGTAGGCTTGCGAGATCATCGCGGCCGCCCGTCGGGAGATCGACGAGGTTGCGTTTTCGGGCGTCGGGATCTCGAGCGGGGCCGAAAGGGTTCGAACGCCTGGCAGGCCTGGGGCGCCAGCGGTTCCTGGCTCGGCGCCTGGGGCGAGCTGACCGGCCGCGGGGTCGCGCTCGAGCTCGAGGCCGACCCGCTGGCTCAAAATCGGCAAACTCTTGTCCGAGATCCGCACGCCGGCGGCCTTGAGATCCTTGAGGACCGTCGCCGTTGCCGTGTTTTCCTCGGCCTCCTCGCCGCCGAATGCGATCCGCGGCACAGCGCCGGTAAACTTGTTCAAGCGTAGCCACGGTTTGAACAAATGGGTACGCAGGGTTTGCGCGAGGCGCTTTTTATCAAACGCCGCAATATCGCCGCGGACCTCGCTTTGAATCCCGCTGGCGCCGCCGCCGAGGCCGGTCGCGCTCGCCGTGCTCGAGAGGGTTTGACCGAGGACGCGCCGGGCAATCGCGTCGTCGCAGATCCGATAAAAGCTTTCGAAGCTCCCGGCGCTGTCGCCGGTCCCGGCCTTGAGGAGCTCGATAGTCGTCTCTTTGTTGACGGCAACGCCGCCGACCTTGGTCGCCAGGGCGAAAGCGCGCTCGAGGACCTGGCGACTTTTGTCGTCGGCCTTGTCGAATTTGCCGACCATGAACGGGGTCCCGAATTTATCCAGAAAGCGTACCCACCATTCGCGATCCATCACCTTGAGAAAGAACCACCACGAGAGCGCCCTCATGGGTCCGCCCCAGTTGTCGGCCGTCTTGAGTAAGTGCCCCTTGTGCGTGATATAGCGAGCCGGGTCGAGCTCGACAAATTGCCCCGCCGGGCGCCGGCTGTGCGGATCGACGAGCTCGACCTCGATCACTCCGCGAGTCCATCGCAATAAATGGTCGGGCACGGGCACGAGCTCGCCCCAGTCATACTCGAGGCCTGGCAGGCCGGCCGGCTTGTAAGTGCGCTCGACGATGGAAACCGGCCAAATGGCGCCCCAAAGGAGATCTCGACACAACCCCAGGAAATCGGGCAAGCGGTCGATCGCGGCCTTGATCGCCTCGGCCGCGGCGACGTCCTCGGGCTTGTTTTTATCGACGGGCGAGACCATCGGCTCGTCACCGATCACGGCGAGGAGTCGGGTCTCGATCACGCTTTGCAAATGGGAGTCGGCAATCAAGACGTCGCGGTAGATGCTGAAAAGCTCGCGCGTGTCGCCGGCCTCGGCCTGGGTAATCGCGGCGTGAACACGCTCGGCGCTTAGGCCGACGAGCGTACTCGCCGGCTCGTTGCGGGGGTCGTTGATCGTCTCGACGTTGCGAGGGACCCAGGTCTTTTCGAGGACGTTGAGGCGTTCGAGGAGTTCTTTTTTTGTTGGAGTTTTAGGCATAAGTCAGGCCGTCGGTTTGAGTTTGGGGGCGCCATGAGGGATGCGGGGACCGCCCCCCAGGTTGAGAGAGGTCGAGCATTTCGACGGGGCCGCCGCCGGACCTCGCGACATGGTACGCGATCTTGACGGCGTCGAACGTGTCGCCGTGCTCACCGTTCGGGCCGACCGTGGCGTCGAAGCTCCCGCGATCTTTGACGACGCGCATAAAATCCTTGTACAAGTAGGTCGAAAAGGGCAGGACCGCCTTGCCGCTCTCGATCGCGTTCGCGAGGTCGTTCCCCATCAGGGACTTGTACGAAATCTTGCCCTCGGGGGTCTCGATCGACTCGCTCGAAACGATAAGCTGAACGTCACACAGGGCGCCGAGCGCTTCCTTGAGTAGGCGAGCATAAAAGCGCTCATTGGTCGCGTCGATGCCCAGGCTTTTGACGCGGATCCCCATCGCGAGCAAGGCCTTGACGATGCCGACGACGCGCCTCGTTGATACGTTCGGGTTCGCCGTTTTCCACCATAGCACGAGCGGGATCTCGAGCTCGTCGCCGGCGTCGTTGAGGATCGCGAGCGCGCTCGGGTTGCTCTTTTTGTTCGTCGTCGTCGCCTGGTCAAAGCCGAGCGTCACGGTCCCCCGCACAAAGTCGAGGGCGCCCGCTGGCAAGGCCTCGACGCCCTCGGGCCATTCGGCCGCGGCCGCGCGACCGAGGCCTTTGCGCTGGGCAACGTCGAGCGCCAGGGGCGAGACGGCGCTCGTGCCGACCGTCGGCCGTTTGAGCCGGTTGGAGCGGTCCCAGCCTTCGCGATCCGGCGAGGCCTCGCGGGCCTCGTCGGGCGTGATCTCGGCGCCCGTGTCGGGATGGTAGTTTTTGCGGCCGGCGAGGGCCGCGTCGTCGATCGTTACACGATGACACCAAATGCCGGCCCGGTTTTTGAACCAGTTCCCCTCGGCGCTCGGCGCAAAATCCTCGTTGCCGTCCTCGGGCGTGAGGAGCTCGTACGCATAATGCGCGTAATCGGGGGGCGGCGTCGTCGCCATGAGAAAGTTGAACGTCGGATCGGTCGAGAAAATCGGCTCGAGCTCGGCGAGCAGGGTCCGCAGATCATCGACAAAGGCGGCCTCGTCGAGTTTGACGGATCCCGAGAAACCGCGGGCCGTTTGCACGTTTGCGGCAATGACCTTGAGCCGGCTCGAGGTCGTGTTTGAGTGTTTGAGCCGGACCTCAAACTTTGAATGCTCGAGGACGTCGGCGAGCCCGGCGACGTCCATGTCGTCGGGAAGTTGGCGCCAGGAATCGGCATCGTTGACGTGCCGGCGCTCGCCCGCGACGAGTTGCAATTTCCGCGCGTCGGCCCATGCCTGCATATCGCGGATAAATTGTTGCCAGACTTGCGCCTCTTTCTCGGGCATTTCGGCGCCCAGGTTGAGCGAGGCCGTTGCAAAGGTGATGAGCCGGCCCTCGTGCTCGGCCATTTCGAGGAGGCTTTGCTCGGCGAGCGTGCTCGTCTTGCGCCCCTGGCGTAGCCACATAAGCAGGTACCGGCGAAGTTTCTTGTTCGCCCAAAATGCTTGGTCTTGATACTTGAAACGGATCCGCACGGCTAGGCGGCCGCCCCCTTCGGCTTTCTGAATTCAGCCGGCCCGATATTCTCGGGCATTTCGCCAAACCATAGCTGGACGAGCTTCGCGACCTTGTTGTCGCGGGTCTCGTTGCCCAGGGCGATTTTCCGCGCCTCCTCGTCGGCGGCCCAGTCAATGAAAAGCTCGGCCGTCGATCGACGAAACTTTTTGATCTCGAGCTCGAGGGCCTGGCCCTTTTGATCGACCTCGACCTTTTTCACCGCGAGCTTTTGCGCCTCGAGTTCCATCCCGCGGATTTTGGCGACGGCCGCCGTGAGTTTGTCGATCGAGACCCCGGTCAAGGTTTCCTTGCCGTTTTCGTCGATCTCGATCTCGGCGTCGGCCTCGAGCGCCTCTTGTAGCTTGCCGGCCGCGATCGCGAGCAGGCCCTCGGAAAGGTTGCCGCCGCTGGCTTGCGCCAGTCGGAGCGAGAGCTCGCTCAATTTCTCGACCCGGTGAATTTTCTCCCGGTCGGCGAGCCACTCGACGAAACCGCCCGCGCGCCACAAGCTCAAGTTTGCGTCGTTGACGGGTTGCCCGTCCCAGCCGCTTTTTGGGTCGTTGATTCGTTCCTTGACGGCGCCGAGGCCGTTGAGCCAGGCGAGCAGGGTTTGCCCGTTCTCGTTCTCGTTGAGGCGCTCATTGAGCTCCTCGCGGATCGAGAGGGGAAGGCGGGCAATTTTTCCGGTTCGGGCCATGAGTTAGGTCGAGAGAAGTTTGAGGAGGGCCGCCGGCGAGACAAAGCCAAGGGTCCGCAAAGTGCCGCGGCCGCCGGCGAGAAAGGCGCGCGTCGTTATCCAGTCGCCCTCGCGGTCTTTGGCCGGGTCCCGCGAGTCGAGGGCCGTGTTTGCCTCGATCGTGCTCACGGTCGGCGAGAGGCGCGCGATACTCGTCACAAGGCCGGCGTGCCCGTTCTCGCTCGCGCCATGCTGGGCGAGCCAGATCGCGCCAGGGACCGGCGTCGGCGTGACGAGGCCGAGGGCCTTGAACTTGCGGAAGGTCGTCAAAACGTGCGGCCCGAGAACGTCGAGGACCTTGTCGGCCTCGGCCGGCGTGAGTGCGAGCCGGGAAAAGGTCTTGCGGACCATGCCCTCGACAAAAGCAATGCAGTACGCCCACCCTGGCGCCCAGGGCGTCGGCCGCATCAGGTCGCGGAGCTCGCGCGCGAGATCCGCGTCGGCGCCGGGGGTCTTTGGGTTGTCCCAGTCGGCGTTTGGTTTGACCTCACGAAGGCCGACAAAGCGGGCCGCCTCGCGGATCAAAAGCTCGCCCAGGCGCTCGGCCGTGAGTGTGACGGTTGCCGCGCTCACGACTTAAACCCCCGCTCTTTGAAAATGATGCCGGCGCCGGTAATGCGCCAGACTTTAATGGTCGAGATTGCCGACTCGAAAGCGCTCTCGACATAGTGAAACCGCTCGAGATCCTCGAGCGCGGCATCGACCTCGCCGAGGGTATAATCGCGGTTGCGTAGAAACACCGTACGCACGGTCGCGGCCTCATGGGCACCCGTGCGTCGGGCGTGTAAGGCGACGAGGACGTCGGCGCGGCAATCTTCGATCCTGGCTTGTTCGCTCATGGTCCGCGACGCTATCGCGGGCCGCCCGCGCCGGCCTCGCCGCCCGCGTTACTTGCGACCGCCCGCTTTGATCTCGGCGGCGTCGGGACAATGTCGTACTGCCGCGCGATCTCGGCCTTTTTCGCGGCCTTTGCCTCTTGCCGGGCCCGGTCGGCCGGCGAGCGATGGACCTCGACGCCATGCCGCGCGAGGAGCGCCGGCCATAGTACGACGGCCGCCGTGAGACTCTCCTCGAAAAGCGCGCGCTTGAGCGTACAGCCCCACTCGGCGCGCATCCCCTCGATAAGGGTCAAAATCCACCCGACGCCGTGCTCGTCCTCGAGGGATCCGCCCAGGTCAAACAGTGCCCGAGCAAGCTCGTCCTCGGTTCGCGGCGCGGGGCCGCCGACTACTTTCCCGGCGTCGCCTCGGCCTGGCTCGAGAAACGTTTCATTTCACACGCGACCCAGTCGGCAACGCTCTTGAGGTCGTCGAGGGACAAATGGAGCGCGAAGCTCGTCACGGTCTCCTCGTAGATCTCGGCGGCCGCATCGTTGCGCAACATTTCCCAGGCGAGCTCGGGATTTTTCAGAATGAACGCGAGTGAGGCCATGTCGCCAAAGTCGGAGCTCAAACCGCGCCGTTTCTCGGCAAAGGCCGCCGCGCGGTCCATCATGAGCATAAACGCGCCATGAATCGGCGGAAATTTGAGGCCGCCGATAATGACGCCGCCGCTTGCCGCGTCGAGCAGGGTCGCCCCGTCCTCGGCGCTCAAACCTTGAGCTTTGGCGTCGCGCTCGGCTTTGACGCCGGCGAGAAAGACGAGTTGATTCGCCTCGAGTTGTGTCAACGTCGGGCGCGCGGGAGTGTTTGGGGTTGTCATGGAGTGAGGAGGGAAGCGGGAAACTATTCGGGCCGTTGAAGCTCGGCCTTGAGCCGGTCGGCCTCGGCCTTGAGCCGGTCGGCCTCGGCCTGGGCTTGAATGTTTTTCAAGCTGCCGCGCATCATGTTATAAACGAGGCCGAGCACCGTCACGCCGACCGCCGCGTACGTGTAGGTCGTGAGGCTCAAGGCACTCATGGTCGTGAGCATCAGGCCGCTGAGAATAACGGTCCAAAATTCGGAAGTGTGTACGCCTGGCTTGAGCGGGATCATGGGACGAGGGAAGGGTCGGGGTTTATTTGGCGAGCTCGAGATTTTTCAAAGCGTGCCCGGTTGCCTGGCTCGCGATCGCGGTCGCGGCCGCTTCGAGCGCTGGCGTCGGCGCCTCTTTGGCGATAATGGCGCGCGCCACATTCGCCGAGGAGCTCACGACGGCCGTCGAGCTCGTCGCCGGCGTCATGACGTTGTACTCGATCTTCGCGACGGCGGCGCCGGCGAGCTCGAGGCCTATCACGGCGACCTCGCGCTTGAGGTTGAGCGTTTCACCGCTCGCGGCCCGCGCGGCGAGCTTGAGGCTTGCCGTCGCCAGACTGGCGCCCAGTTGCACGGCGTCGCCGCGTGTGAAGTTGACGCACGAGGCCAGGGCGCCGGCGAGCAGGATCAAGAGAGTTTTCATGATGAGAAAAGGCGGAAGGGTTGAGGGCCCAAATTAAGCCGCGGTCGCGCTCACCGTCGCGGACCACTCGCCCGAGCCGTCGGCATTCACCGCGCGGATCCGGTAGTGCCGCGTTTGCCCAGTCGTGAGCGTGTGCGTGTAGGCCGAGGGCGACGGCGTCGCCAGGCCTGCCCAGGTCACGCCGGCGTCGCTTGAGACTTGCACGACATAGCTCACGGCGTCGGCAACGTCGGCCCAGTTCAAGACCACTTGACCCGAGCCAGGGGTCGCGGTCGGTTCGGGAATCCCAATGTCGAGCAGGTAAAAGAGACCCGTCAACGTGTCGAGACGGAACGCCGGCTTGTCGAGTAGGCTGTCCCACATTTTGACCGGGATTGACATGGTTCGCTCTTTGCCGTCGTCGTACTTAATATCGACGCCAGGCATGACCCGCGCCGCGATATTGAGGACCGGGAGCGAGATCAACGTGTACAGCGCTGGGGGCGTCACGGTCGCGTCGAAGCAAACCTCGAGGGTCGCGTCAACGCCGGGCTTTTTGATGACGTGAGCGCGAAGGCCGCCGGCGCCGTTCGTGAGCTCCTCCTCGTCGCCCGTGCGTTTGAGCGAGAGGCTTTTAATTTTGCCGTAGGCGTCGCCAAGCAGGGCAGTGCCGATAACGGGTTGCGCATCGCCGAGCAAAAGCACGTCGTCGGGGAGGTAGGTCGAGGCAAAGGTCGGGGTCGGCATAAGTTTGATTTAAGAGTTGAGGCTCAAGTTGAGGCTCGAAAATAACCCTCGAGCCATCCCGCGGGAGACCTCTCCCGCGAGTTGCGCCGTTGACGACTAAGCTAAGGCGCCATTGCTGCCCGAGCCTCCCGGGTCGCCATCGCTTCCATTCGCAGCGATGCTTTCACCGTCGCCCCCATTGCTACCGGCCACCCAAGCGGTATCTCCCGCGCCTCCGGCGATGCCGCCGAGACCGCCAGCGCCGCCCGTAGCAGATCCGGCCGACCCGCCGAGGCCGGGATCTCCGCCCACGCCGCCGAGAGCGTTAAACGTCGCAATGCGACCTTCGCCGCCGTACACAATGAGACCATCGCCGCCGTTGCCGCCGTTGCCGCCGTTGCCGCCGTTCGCATAGGCTGCGCCGCCATTGCCGCCATTGCCGCCGTTGATAACGTAGGGGTCACTGGTTCCAGAACCGCCACCCGAAACGAGGCCCTCGGGTGAAGTGCCGTCGAGAATCTCGAAATCATGAGAATAAGAGTCGCCCTCGTCGTAGTTTTCAATCGTTAAAATGCCGCTCGCGTTACTGACATAAAGCTCGCCGTGGCTAGGGAGAATATTGTCCTCAAAAAATGACTGAAGAAAACCGGCGATCGTGCCCGCGCTCTGCGTAGTATCGACCCAGTTAGTAGCCCCGCCGCCGGGGTCGGTCTGGCTAAAAATAAGGTAAGACCCGAGCGACGAGCCGTTGAGCCGATAGCGAATAACATAATCGTCACCCCCCACAAGCGACAAGTCGAGCGTGATGTTTGGAGGGGATGAAGTCGAAACCCCGCCCGTTCCATCTATGCCATTGCCGCCATTGCCGCCGGTTGCCGTGCCGCCGTTGCCTCCATTGCCGCCATTGCCGCCGTTGCCGCCGGTGCCCGTGAGAACGCCGACGCTTATCGTTCCAGCTAAAGTAAGCTGACCGGCTGACCATCCATTTTCACCGGGGCTACCGTTGCCGCCGTTTGCGTTGGCCTCGTTGCCTGCGTTCCCATTTGCCCCGTATCCGCTAACCTCAGCGCCGTCGTCGCCGGTTACTACGCCACCGTCGAGCTCGAGCACGCCGCCGTTGCCGCCGCCGCCCGCGTAGGTCACATTCAGCGCGGCAATCGAGGCCGACCCGCCGAGCGTGCCCCAGTTCACCGCATCAGCCCCCACAACGACATCAAATGTTCCAACGTCCGCATTGAGCACGAGGCCGCCAGCTGCGTTGATTGTTAACTCAAGTGCCCCGATTGCCTCGCCCTCTAGTGTGAGCTCGTTTTCCCAGTCGGAGGCCGCGAGGGTGATGCTTTCCGGCGCGCTCAAAAAGTGCAACGTTCCCTTTCCATATTCCGCATAAAGCGCCGCGAGAGCGCTCTCGACGGTACCGAACGGTTGCGCGTCGTCGTTGAGCCGTGGCGACTCGCCGGGGGTCGTGTAGTCGATGAAAGCGAGGGGCGCGAGCTCCCAGCCGCCGCCCCCGCCGCCGGTCGCAAACAAAAACGGGTTGATAATCATCGGCGCGACCCCCTGAGCCAAACCTTGAGACCTTTCCCTGGGATCGTTGAGCCGACCGCCGTCATGTCGAAGCTAATCACCGCGCCCCGCGCCAAAAGGCCGGAATCGAGGCCGGAATTACCGATTGAATCAAAGGCGTCGATCGGGATCTCGCCGCCGGCAAAAGCCGACCCGCCGACTTTAGCCTCGACGGCGATCGCGGCCCCCGTCGGGGCGGTCGAGCAGCAAAGGAAAAGGTCGCGGACATACATCGCAAATGGCATCGAGAACTTGACGACGTCCGTCCCGGTCGCGAGGTCGGTCGTCTCGTCGGAAAGCGCGACCCCTATCTCGCAATCACAAACGGCCTCCCAAACCGCCGTCGCCTCGGTCGCGTCGCGGCAAATAAACACGTCGCCGTTGTCGTCAATCCATCGCGTGCCGACGGCGAAACCTTTCGTTTCGTCGTGCCCGGCCCCTGGCGCGCTCATGGCGTCGCGTACCGTGCGGATCGTGGCGCCGTCTTGCTGCAAAGTGTAAGTGAGACCGGCCTCCCATTTCTTTTCGTATTGTATCGAGCAAACCTGGGCCAGGCCGCCGGCGCCACCCGTGCCGGCGTCGGTCGTGCCGACCTTGAGCTTTGACCCGTTCGCGAAAGTAATCTCCGCGTCCTCCTCGAGCGTGCCGCCGGCCTTGGCGAGTTTGCCGTCGAGGTCATCTTGTAGGCCGGTCACGTCGGCGATCGCGTGCCCGTGTGTCGTCGCGGCCTTGCCGTCGAGGTCATCTTGTAGGCCGGTCACGTCGGCGATGGCGTGCCCGTGTGTCGTTGCGGCCTTGCCGTCGAGGTCATCTTGTAGGCCGGTCACGTCGGCGATCGCGTGCCCGTGTGTCGTCGCGGCCTTGCCGTCGAGGTCATCTTGTAGGCCGGTCACGTCGGCGATGGCGTGCCCGTGTGTCGTCGCGGCCTTGCCGTCAATGCCCGCGTACACCTCGTCGAAATTGTCGTTGACCTTGTCGAGGGCCGCCCGCAAAGGGTCGCCGTTGCCGTCGCCGGGAGTTGTGCCGAGGTTGATCGTTTGCTTTGCCATGCTCGAGCGTCGCCCGTCGGGCGCCTCGTCTCACTCCGCCGGCCGTGCGTTGCTCTAGGGGGCCGGAATAAGCTCGACCGTGCCGTCGAGCTTGAGCCGGTAGGCCTCGGCATCCTCCATGCTGTCCCATTGCGAGACCGGGATCGACATACCGCGCTCGCCGCCTTCCTCCCATAGCAGGGTTACGCCTTCCATGACGCGACCCGTCACGCCGACGTACGGGAGTTCGATCTCGTCGAGCAGGCCCGGGGGCGTCACGTCGGCGTCGAAGCAAACCTCGAGCGCGAGTTGAAAGCCGGGGTTGTTGATAAGGAGCAAGCGCAAATTTTGCGCGTCGTCTTTGATCTCCTCACGCTCGCCCGTGCGTGTCACGGTCGCGCGTTTGATCGTGCCGAAAGCGTCGCCGAGCATGGCGGTCCCGAGCACGGGGCGCGCGCTTCCCAGTACGAGCACGTCGGCCGGGTTGAGTTGTGTCGCAAAGGTCACGCCTCGACCTCCTCGGCCGTTGTGGATTCAAGCGCAAAGCGTACGCTGTACTCGTGCGCGACTTGTTTCGTCGGAAAACTGGCATCGTTGAGCCAGTACGCGTCGCCGGCCTCACACGTCGGCATGCGTTGAATAATGTCCGCATTCGTGAATCGCAACGCGCGCAACCACGCCGCGACTGTGGTACAGACTTGCAAAAGCGGGTCCGAGTTGAGCGTCGTCCGCACGTTGTCGGCCGTCGGCGTGTCGCGGTCGGCCGTGACGCCGCTCAAGGGCCCAGGGCGCTGCACGCTCACCGTGTCGCCGGGTTTAATGCCCAAAGTCACGCCTTGCTGAATGATAACGAGGAAAGTCATTTCACGCTCGCCGCGGTTCTCGGTCTTGCGTTCCCGCTGCCATTGCAAGACCACGCGAAACTTGCCGGGCCCGGTTTGGAGTAGGGCGAGCGTTTGCGCGACGGTCTCGCTCAAGGCAAACACGCCGCCGGCCTCGACGACTTGCGGCGTGAGGTAATCGGCAATGGCGTTGAGCAGGCGCGCGGAGGTCATGCGTTAAGAGCGCAAAGCGCGCGCCTCGGTTAAGGTCACGCGTTGAAGTTTGCCGTTCGGGATCTTGACCGGCGCCAGGATCTCGACGGGCGGAAATTCGGCCGGCGCTGGGATCTCGGTCGCTGGGATCTCGAGGCGCTTTTTTTCGGGCAACGCGTCCTCGTCGAAAGGTTCGGGGCTATGGTCGAGGGTCTTTTTGGGCTTGCTCATAAGCTGGGATCATCCTCGGCCCGGCTCGGTTTGTCGCGTGCCCCCCGTGCGTTGCTGGTTATCCGCGCGGCCGTTGCTTAATCCCCAGGTCCGCCTTGCTTTCGACATGGCCGAGCGCTCGCTCGATCGCGCGTTGCCACTCGCTAAAGGCCTCGAGGGCCCGCCGCAGTTCGCGTACGGAGTCTGTGTGCTGTTTTTGGTTTTGCTCCATCCATTCACTAAATCTTGTCTCGATCCGCTCGAGCTCCTCGCTGTGCTCGCGCTCGAGCTCCTTGATCTCGAGCTTGGTCGCGTACACTTCATTCGCCGGCGGCGACGCCCTGGGAAAAAGTCGGTCCCATAAGGCAATGCCTTGATTCGCCAAACCGACAATTCCAAAGATCGCGGCGACTATCCACCCCATCGACTCGTACGATTTTGGGTCGGGCAAGTCTGACTCGGCAGCACATAACGAGAGCGGGCAAAGCAGCAAAAACGCGAGCGCGACGAGAGAAAATTTGGAAAGCATGGCCGCCACTCTACGCCCCGCGCGCGCTTGTGCTGAATCTCCCGCGCGTGAGTTAGGTCAAAACCCGCGCAATCGACCTTGCTTAGCGGTCACTGCCCGTCGCGTAAATCTCGTTGCCCCAGTAAATCGCGCATTCGGCATAATCGAGCCCGCTACGTAAACGCCACGCATGCGCCAGCGCCTCGGCTTTGACGCGTGCCGCATCTTTGGAAGTCCACTCTCGCGCCATCTTGACCTCAAGGACGTCGTGAGTGATTCCAGGCTTGAAACGTGCCGTCTCAACACCCGCGTTTTTTTGCAGCCAAACAATAAACTCGGGCTTGAGCGTGTCGATTCGTTCACGGTCCGCACGGCTCGCCGCATGTTCCTTTGTCGCCCGCTCCTCATCAATGGCGCCCTGTTTTTCGTCTGTGGCCATCCGCGCTTTGAACGCTCGCGTTTCAGCCGCCCGCTCCTCGGGAGTAAGCAGGTAAAAACGCCCAAAGCTCACCGCGACGATGGCCACGGCCCCAAAGATTAAAAATTTGAGACATCCCTTCATGGTCATTCGAGCTCTTGTTGTTTCGCCGTCTTGAACCGCTCCCAGATCTCCTCGAAACCCTGCACGCCATAGCCAAAAGCCTCGACCGTGCTCGCGTGCGCCAAGCTGCCCAGCATGACGGTACATGCGTGAAGTAAATCGGGCGCGCTTCCCTGCGTTGCATTTCGTCCGCGGTAATTCGGCGGTTCTTCCCGCCCCCAGGCCGCCGACGCGCTCCCGTTGCGATTGTCCTCGCCGTTCAGTAACCAATTAACGCTTACGTTTAGCGTCGCGGCAAGGTCCCGAGCGTTTTCATGGTCCGGCAAGGATCCCGCGAGCCATCGACTCAACGCCGGCGGTTTGACGCCCGCCGCCTCGGCAATCTGTGATTTCGTGCGCCCGTCCCGCGAGATCGCCAGACTAAGGCGCTCGGAAAAATTGGCTGGTATGTTAAATTTTGATTGCACGACTTAACGCTTGTGTTAAAAAAACGAGGAAATAAACCTTTCGCGAAAAGTCATGCCACCAAAAAAGCAAAGCACAACCCCTATTTACCACGGGCGGAAATGGCCGGTCGGTCTTAGCAACGCGAGCAAGCGCCTCAACGTGTCCGTCGGGCACCTGCATCATGTCTTGACCGGCAAACGGCAAAGCCCCGACCTCGTCGCCGGTTACGAGCGCTTGAAAGCTGAACTTGTCGGAGGCGCCAAGTGATGAGCCGCGCCGCCAAGCTCGCCAAACTTCTCCCGCTCGTGCGCCTCGCTCACGAGGCCGCCCCTTGTCTGCCGCCGCATCAACGCGCCGCCATCTTCGACGGGATCGCTCTCATCACCGCCGGCCTCGACGCGCGCTTGCAAGGTCATGCCGCCGCCGCCGCCCAGGCCTTGCGCGAGGCCGAGGGTCATCAACTCACCTTTTCCGCTCTCCTCAACCAGATCAAGACCCCATGAAGATCCCGCTTTTTTCCGCCCTGTGGTGCCTCTTGCGCGCCGTCGAAAACTTCGCGCTCGCCGCCTCGGCGCTCGTGCTTTCCGAGACCGCCCGGCATGCCAAAACCGCCCCCGCCTGGCGTGCCGAGTCCGCTCGTTGTCTCGTCCGCGCGCAATCCTGGCTCGACAAATGGGAGCTCGAGCTCCGCGACCCGATTCCCGCCTAACCCGAGCCCGCCCCACTCCATGAAAACGCCTCGAAACTACACACTCCGCCTACGCTCCCAGCTTGCCGCCTCGGCCGCTCGCGAGCTCCTCCTCGCCGCTCAATGCCTCGAGCTTAAAAACACCGTCGACGCCCACGAGGAGCGCGGCCGCCATGACGCCGCCAAGATTGCCGACCTTTTGCGTCGCAATGCCACGCTCACCGCCGCCCTGCATCGCACGGCTTGCGCCGGCTAATTCCGCCCCGTTTCACCCCTCGCACCGCCTCGCGCCTATGTTCACGCCCTACACCCTCGCCCTTTCGGATTTTGCCCTCGGCGGCCTCGTCTTGTCGCTCGTCATTATCGGTCTCGTTCTCTTTGGGAATCGCGTCGCCGCCTACTTCGACCCGCTGACCGACGAGGACGCCGCAAGCCTTCGCCGCGGCAACGCCGCCTTTGATTCCGCCCGCCATTTCAACGAGCCGGCCGACGAGGCCCGCTTCGAGCTCCCCGACCTCACCGAGACCGGGATCGCGGCCGAGATCGCCGGCCTCGCCCCTGGGTCGATGCTCGTCGAGTGCGACACGGCCGGCATACTCACGCCGCCCGACCGTCTCCTCGTTCACGTTTACCGCTGGACCGGCGCGCGGATCGAATTCGTGAAAACGGTCCCCTTGCACGAGCTCGACTTTGTCGCCCCAGCGCCCCAGGCAAGCGCCGCCGAGATCCGCGCCGGCATGCTCGACGCCATGCCCGCCGCCCCACTCGGTCGCCACGTTCCGCACGGCTCGCCCCTCGGCCGCGTCGTCGCCTAATCCCTCACCTTTTCACCCGCTCCCCCCATGAAACCACAAGCTCCCACCCTGACCCGTCACATTGAATGGAAACCCAAGCTCGCGCTCTCGATTCACGAGGCCGTCACCCAAACGCCCGAGGACCGCGCGCTCGTCGAGCTCCTCGTCTCGGAATGGCAAGGCAAGCTCGCCCGCGGCACGGATCCCGCCCGCCTCATTCATGACCCCTTGCAAGTCTCCCCCGAGAACGAGATCGAGGACGGGCGTCACCGCTGGCTCGCCGCGTTGCGGATCGACGCCATTCATTCCCTCCCGTGTGAAGTGACCGACGGCGCCGACCCCGCCGCCCTGGTTTGCGAGAAACTCTTGCAGCGTCGCCATTACAGCAAAAGCGCCCGCGCTTATTCACTCCGCCACCTGGCCGCCGCGGCCGCCGCGGTCGGTCGCGAGGCCCGCGCCGGCAACCTCAAAATCGGCGCCCGCTCCCCGATTGCCGACGCAATCGGCAATCGGGAAACCCTCGAGAGTCTGGCGCTCAAATCGGGCCTTTCCCGCGACATTCTCGAGCAGGCCGTCAAGCTCGAGCGCGATTACATGACCCGCGCCGACGCCCTCTTGATCGACTGGCTCGCGATCAATCCCGAGGAGGCCGCCGCCTGGCAAGTGTTTCAAGATGGCAACCCGCTCGTCGAAATGCCCTGGGGATGCTGGCGCGCGACCCGGCTCGCCGCGCTCGGCGTGCCCGACGACGCGAAAAGCGTCAACGTGATTCCGCGCGCCTGGCGTGAGATCGAGGAGGACAAGATATTCAACGGCATTCAAGACCCCGACGGCGAGCCCGACGACCGTCGAAGCTACTCCCTCGGCTCGTCGATCAAGGCCCTCGGCTCGATCTTCGCGACCGCCGGCGCCCCCCGTCCCGACCTCGACGCCAAAAACCCCGACCTCGCGACGACGCTCGCGAACAAGGTCCGCTCATTCGGGAAAACGATGTTTGCACAATGGGACACCGTTGCCCAGGCCGACCGCCTCGGCGTGATTAAGACCCTCGCCGAAAGCGTGACCTCATGGCCCGAGGATGCGCGCCGCGGTCTCCTCGTCTCCCTCGCCAAAGAGACCCCGAGCAAGCCGCGCGCCGTGCTCATGACGCCCGTCATGCTGACCGTCCTCGCCGCGGTCGAGCAGTACGAGCGCTCCTTTAACGAGCCGGCCGACGGCCTGGGCCTTTCGAGCCGCGTCAACGCGACCGTCGAGGCAACCAACGGGGCAACCGACAACCTCGTCGAGCTCGGCTTTTTGAGCGTCACACGTCCCGGCCGCTCGGGTTTGCCGGTCTATCGCGTGACCGACGCCGGCCGCGCGCTCCTCGCCGAATTGAATCCCGCGCCTACTACTCAGGAGGTCGCCCTATGATCCCCCCCTCCCTCGAGGCCGAAGTCCGCGCGTTAATCAACGGCGCTCTCGTCGAATCTTATAGCGACGCCCGCCTATTACGCCACGCGCTCAAGCATCCCGAACGTGCCACGCCGGCAACGGTTACCTGGCTTGAGGCTGTCGTCGCGCGCAATGGCCGCGCTTTCGTTGCGTCGCCCGCGCCTACTGCCGCCTGACCCTTTCCGTTTCGCCCCCCGTCGCGCTTTTTGCTGAATGTCCCCGCTCATGTCCCTCTCGCCCGTCCAACTTCACGAAGCTCTCGCCCTCCTCGCCCAGGGCGCCCGGCAAAGCCAGGTCGCGTCTCGCTATCAAGTGAGCGCCCCGACGCTTTGCCGCTTGGTCGCGAAGTTTCGGGAGACCGGCAGCGTCGAGCAGGCCGTCGCGAAGCAATACGCGACCGGGCCGCGTGACGAGCACGAGCTCACGCCCGACGAGGTCGCGGCCCTCAAGCTCGCCATGCTGCAAAAGCGCTCTCGCCGGCTCGCGGCCGAGGTCCTCGCTAGTCATGCCGCCTGTACTCAAGCCACGTTTGAGCGCCTCGCCGAGATCTTCGACCGCGCCGCCGAGGCCCGCGTCGATGAATCCTGGCCGGCCTGGTTTCGTCGCGCCTGCATCCTGACCGACGAGGAGCGCCTTTCGTTCCTGGGCCCGAAACACCTAGCCGCGATCGAGCCCGCCCGGCCCCGCGGTTTGTTCTATGAGACCGCCGACGGCGTCAAACACCCCCTGTTTGCGAATGCTGTCTGGGAATTCGACGACGAGAGCGAAAATACGCCCTGGGTCGAGCTCGACGACCACGGCCGCGCCCGTGTGAATCGCCAAACGCTCAAGGCGATCGACGTGTACGCCTCCTTTTACCTCGGCATGAAAGCCGTCTCGCGCAATTCCGACGGCTACCGGGTCGAGGATCAAGCCGACTTTCTCCTCGAGCTCGTTGACGCTCACGGCCTGCCACTCCGCGCCCGGATCGAGCGCGGCCCCTGGGACAATCGTTTTTGGTGGGGTCTCACCTTGCCGCGGCAATGGCGTATGTCCGACGCCGACGACGCGTACCGTTTCGGCGGGATCGACACGAGCGCCGGCGGTCCTATCGGCGTCATTGAATGCTTCAAATCTCGCCACAAGGGCACGATCGAGGGTTCTTTCAATCACCGCCAGGATCTCGCCGCTCATGAGACGCTCGACATTGGTCGCAGTCGTGGCGAGCACGAGGCCGCCGCCAAACACCTAACCCGCGCGTACACAAATCAGGCCGACGCGATCGCCCGTTTCCCCGAGGCCGCCGCGCGTGCCGACATTTCCGCCGACGTTATGGACCGCTTCAATGGTGAGGCCAAACGCCGCCGCCATTTGTTCGGGTCGAAGAAAGTCGTCCCGGCCGAGCTATACGCCGACGCCGTCAAGCGTCCCCTCGCCGCGGCCGACCGCTGGCGCTTTCTCCCCGTCAAGGTCGCCGCGACGGTCCGCAACTATCACATTCAAGTCAAAGTGAAGGAGCACGAGCTCCCCTTTATTTTCACGGCCGAGGGTTTCGCGCCAGCCTGGGACTGGCACGGCTACTTGCCGCACGGTTGGCGTGTGTTCGCCGTGTTCCACCCTCACCGCCTGGACCTGGGTTGTTTCATTTTTAACGCCCTGCATCCCGACCATGCCGACAACCCGGCCCGCTTCCCGCTGGGGATGCCGCTCGGCGTGCTCCCGGCCGCCGAGCGCGCCCCGCAGTTCTCCGACGCCCCGCGTGACTTTGCCGACCGCAAACGCACGCTTGCCGCCATTCGGAGCGAGACCCGAATAACGAAAGCAAGCGCGAAGGGGATCCGCGTCTCGACCGTCGTCGCCGCCGGTCAACTCCGCAGTCGGCGCCAGGGCGCGCCGGATCCGCTTCTCAATCTCGACTCGGGCGCCCCGCCGGCCGGCGTGCTCGAGACCTCTTTCCTTGAGCGTGCCGACGACTCTCGCAGCATGCAGACAGAAAATGCGGACCGTCTCACCGGCGACCGGGGGCACCCCGCCGGCCAAACGGCTTGTGTCACTGGACACGGGACCACTCGGCACGCTCAAGGCCCCGCTTCAAACTCCGCCGCGCGCCTCGCCGAGCTCGAGGCCGCCCTCAACGACTGACCTCATGACTCCCTCACTCCATAACATTCAAACCGAGCTCGCCGCCGCGCGCCTCTTGCATCATGAAGCATGGACCGACGTACGCGACGCCTTTGTGAGGCCGCGCATTTTCGGCCTGCTATCCGCCGACGCCCGCCGCGTCATGGTCGCCGCCGTCGAAGGCTACGCCCGCGAGCTCGAGGCCCTCGCCAAGGTCGAGCGCGAGGTTCTCGACTCGGGCCGGATATCTCCCGAAAACCTCGAGCCCGTTCTTTCTCGTTTTGACGCGTCGGGGGTCGATTCCGCTCTCTTGATCGGCCCGACCGCTCCCGACGCGCAAAAGGCCCCCCGCGAGGCCCCGCGAGACGACGCCAGCGCCGCGCCCCAGTCGCCGCCAGTCGCCGCCGGCGATGGTTTCTAAATCTCCCCACCCCGCCCCACTCCATGACACTCCAACAACTACAAAAGAAAATCGGCGCCCTCGACGCCGCCGCCGCCCGCCTCGCCCGCCGTTTGGAAATGGCCGACCGCCTCGCCGAGATTCACGGCAACCCAGGCCAGGCCGAGGCCGCCCGCGACGCCGCCCGCCTTCGCCTGGCGCTTTCAGATCTTTACACCCAGCGCCACGCCCTCGAGGCGCGGATCCCGACCCGCGAGACCCTCGCCGCGGCCGAGTACAACCGACTCCTTGCCCTCGGTTTCCAGATCGAGGCCGCCGAGGCCGGCCGCCGGCAAGTCTGGCGTGATGGAGCTTACCATCCCCGCGCCGCCTGAATTTCACCCCGCCCCAAAACCAACACCCCACAAGCCTAACCCTATGACCAACGCCACCCCACCTGACATGACGAACGAACACGCCCGCGAATTGAAGCGCCTCCACAAGGAGGAGGCCGCGCTCCTGCGCAAAATCAAAGGCCTCAACCGCTCCGCCGCCGCCGCGCTCCGCCGCGTGCGGATCGAGCTCGAGCGCGACGTCGGCCGCGTGCTCCGCGAGCGTGCTCGCGAAGTTAAAGCCTTGCACAAGGCCGCCGCCGCCGCCGCGCGCCCGCTCACGACGAGCTTGCACCGTATCACCGCCGGCCGCGTCGCCGAGGCCGAGCGCCTTCGCGCCGTGCAAAAACGCGTCGCCGTGCTCGAGGGCCGGCAATGATTTCTCTTTAAACGCTAACCGCTCACCGCTCCCCACTCCATGAAACGCCACTCCGCCACCACCACCACCCCGACCGCCGCCGAGATCCCGGCCTTGACCGACCGCCTCGCCGAGGTTGTCGCCGAGATCTCGAAACTCACCTTCGAGAAAAAGACGCTCGAAAGCAAGCTCGAGGCCTACGGTCTCGCGCATCCCGAGCTACACGAGCATTTGAAAGACGAGAAGCGCGAGGGCCGCAAAATCACCTTTGCCGGCACCCGTCACAAGCTCCCGGTCCTGTTCACGTCCGACGCCCTGCTTGCCTCCTTCAAATCGGGCGCGCCGAAACATTCCGAGCTCTTGCTCGTGCTCAAGGGCCTCGATCAAAACCCCGCCGACGTCCTCGACCTGTTCTTTTCCCGCGAGACGACTTTCGAGCGCCGGATCGACGACGGTCAAAAATTCCGCGCCGTTGCCGCCGAGCTCCTTCCGCCGACGACTGCCGCGGCCTTTGTCTCGGCGTGTGCCCAGGTTGATAAGCACGGAATAAAAAAGTCGAGCGTTCGTTTTGACTACAAGGCCGGCGAGGCCGTCGAGGAGGTCGCGCCATGAGCTCCGCCCTCGTTGATCGCGTCACGGCCTGGGCCGCTCAAACGGCCGCCCGTGCCAAGATTGCCCCCGCCCGCGAGGCCGAGGGCTTTGTCGGGACCGTGCCGCCCTTCCGGCGCTTTCTCCGCGCCGCGGCAACCGAGAGCGCGGTCCTCACCTTGCTCCGCCAGGATCTCGAGAACTGGGCCCTCAATGAGCTTGCCGCCGGCCGGGCCCTTCCCGAGTCGCCGCGCCCGCTCGCGACCTACACGCCCGAGATCCGCGGCCTCGTCAAGCTCGCGGGTTTGCCGGGCCTCCTACGCGCCCGCGGCGCCTCCTGGGGCGCCGAGCGCGCCAAACTTCCCGCCGGCCTCGTTGCCGACGTCCTCGCCGAATTCGACGCCGTCGTGACTCGTCACGCCGCCCAAATGACCACCACAGTAATCTAAGAAAAAGCGCCCCGGCTTGCTCTCGCAAACCGGGGCGCCTCATGAAGCCCGTCAGCCACTCCATAGCCAACAAGCAAGCCATGCATACCACCCCACCCGCCACCCCAAACACGCCCGCCGAGCAGTTGCGCGCGCTCGCCCTCAACATCGAAACGTACCGCCATGATCTCGGCCTCCAAAAGGCCCCGCTCCTGCGTCAATACCCCGAGCTCGGCAGCGACAAGACGTACGGCAAAATCACCGCCGGCGACCTCTCACAACTCGACCTCGACTCATGGCTTGAGAAGTACGCGCACGTTTGGGCCCAAATTCAGCACGACGACGCCCAGCCCGACGAGGGCCTGATCGACTCGCTCGCCGGTCCGGTCGAGCTTTGCCGCGCCTACCTCGAGACCCGCAACGAGAAAGGCAACGCGCGCTTTATCCTCGTACTCGGCGACTCAGGCCTCGGCAAGACGTCGGCCGTGGAAGTGATGAAAGCCAAACCGTACGGCGCCTTGATCTTCGACCTCGAGGCAACCGACGCATGGAAGGATAAGCAAGGCCGGGGCACGGCCGCGCCGCTTTTGCGCGCCATAGGCGACCGCCTCGGCTTGAAAGATCTCCCCTCAAGCCGCGACCGTCTCCTCGGCGCCGTCGTCGCCAAACTTCGCGAGCGCCGCGTGTGTCTCGTGATCGAGGAAGTTCACCACCTTTGCCCCCAGGGAATCAACACGCTCAAGACACTCATCAACCTAACCCCCGCGATCATCATCGCGACCGGCCTCCCGGTCCTATGGGACAAGCTCGCCGGATCCCGCGCCGCCTGGGCCGAGTGCAAACAACTCACCGGCAACCGGCTTTCCGAGCGTGTCGAGCTCCGTCTCACAAAGGCCGACGTCGAGGCCTTTGTCCGCGGCCGGCTCGCGCCTGGGCTCGGCGCCGCCGAGCTCGAGGCCCTCGCGCCGAAAGCCGTCGCGCGTTTGCTCCCCGAGGCCGTCGCCCGCGGCAACCTCAAATTTGTCTCGAAGGTTTGTCGGCGCTTTCAACTCGAGCTCCGCAAAGGCCAGGATCCCAGCGCCGAGACCTTCGCGAATGCGATCGAGATCGAGAAAAAGAAACGCTAGGCCGCCCCTCTCCCCACCCCACCCGCCCCGCCTACCTTTCCCACAATGAGCCCGAGCGAATTCACCATTGAAACGACCACCGCGCCCCCGCCGCCCCGCGGCGCTCCTAAGTCGGCTGTCCGCTGCCAAATGGAGGCCCTCAAGCCCGGCGAGGTCCTACGCTGGCGCCCCACGGGCAACCAGCACATTCGTACGGCGCATCAAGCCGCATCCGACATTCACCGCCGCGGCGCCGCCAGGTTGACCGTACACAAAGTCACCGGCGGCGCCGACATTTATCGCACTAAATGAGCGCGCTCTCCCTCAAGCAACTCAAGATCCTCGGCATGGAAGCGACCGCCGCCTTTGACCTCGTCGAGAAACACGACGCCCTCGAGCTCCCGGCCGAGGTCATGAATTGCAGCAAAAGCGCCCGGCGTGATTTCTGGCGCCAGCGTGAGGCCGCGACCATTACCGGCTTTTGCAGTTTCAAGGAGCTCAACCAGTCACACTATCGGCCGCTCCTCGCGCATTTCCAGACCTTGAGCGGCAACACGTCGGGCGCCTTCGCGACGGCCTTGCGTGACGCCCGCGACGCCGCCGCGACGACTCCCACCGGCGCCGGTCTTGTGCGGGATCTTTGGCACTGGGCGAGCAAGGCCGGCCTCGGCCGCGCTTATGTCGCGACCATTTGCCGCGCCAAGTTTCACGCGAGCGGCCTCGACGATCTCACCATGCCCGAGCTTCGGCAATTACACGCCACCATAGCCAACCGGGCCCGCAAAAAGCTCGCCATCGCCGCCCCGCCCTCGAGCTCCCCGCTTTAACCCCCACAAGCTCCCACCATGCCCAGCCCTACCGAATCCACCTTTCCCCGCCCTGTTTGGGGGATGAATATCGCCCCCGGCCTTATCGGCAAAACCCTCCCGGCCGACCTGCGCAAGGTCCCCGCCCTGGGGGTCTTTGACTGGCAACGCAACGCCGACGGCTCGTACACGCCCTGCGTGCGCGTTAAGGAGGCATGGTTACGCGTGAGCGAGGCCGAAAAGCTCCCGCTCGGTCTCTCGGCCGAGGTTCTTTTCAAGCTCGTCAAAGGCGGTTTTGTGATGGGATCCGCGCCGGCGCCGCATTCGACGATCATCAACGTGAGCGACCTCTTGCGTCATATTGAAGAATGCGCCGAGGATCCTGATTTCTGGACAAGTGAGCGCCTCGACCGCTACAAAAACGGAATGTAATATTATGGCTAAAAACGACCATTTTATGCGCGTCACGATTGCCGCCATGATCGATTACCCCCGTTGTGGGCTCGCCGCGCGCGACCTCGTGCAACGCCTCGCGGCCGAGCCGTTGCCGGTCTTATCTGATAGCGACCGCTCCCAGGCCGGGCGCCTGCCGTTGTGGCGCCGGCAACTCGGGCCCGTACTTTCCGCCGGCCTGGCTTGTCATGATGCCGGCTCGAGGTCCTACCGTATCACGCCCGCCGGCCTCAAATGGCTCGAGGACCTCAAGGCCGCCGGTTTAACCGCCGCGCCTGCCATTCCCGCGGATCACGCGACCGCCTAACCTTGTTTTATGCCTTTCGTTTTCTCACCTTTGCCCCACGCGGCCGCCGTCGCCAGAATTGCCGGCTTGCCGCTCGTTTCGCGTGACGTCATGGACGGCCTTTTGCCCGAGCTCCGCGCTTATGCGTTCACGATCTCGGGCCTCGACGTCGGCGACACCATGAGCCGGATCCGCGACACGATCAAAGCCGTGCCCGCCGGCGCCCTTAACTGGGACAAGGCCCGCAAGGAAATCGCGGCCGACCTCGACGACGCCCTCGGCGGCAAGGTCGCCCAGCGCCGCGCCGAGCTCCTCTTGCGTACGCATGTGTTCCGCTCCTACGCCGCCGCGCGTTATCGCAATCTCATTGCTCAAATCGACGTCTTTCCTTTCTGGCAGTACAAGACCGTCGGCGATGAACGCGTGCGGCCGTCTCATGTCGCCCTCAATGGCAAGATCTTCCCGGCCGGTCATGAGATATGGCAACGCATTTTCCCGCCCTGGGACTGGGGTTGCCGTTGTCTCGTTGTGCCGCTGACCCAGGGCGCCGCCGAGCGTGTGCTCAAGCGCGGCAAGCTCCCCGACGGCGACGCCGCGGCCGCCCTCTTGCTCCCGACTCAAAACGCCCGGCCCGAGATCTTTAGCGGCAAGGAGGCGAGCTTGATCGCGAAAAACGCGCGCTTGCCGAATGGGATCCCGCTCAACCGTACGCCGACCTGGGCCGATTCACCCTGGTCCGCGCCGGGCAATGTCCAACATGATTGGAAATTGATCCGCAAACGCTACGCCGGCGACCCCGAGGCCCTCAAGACTTTCGAGGCCTGGGCCAAGGCGACCGAGATCTCGCCCGGCCTCACCGTTGACCGCTGGCTTAAAAAGGGCCTGCTTCCCCTGGCTAAAAAGGCCACGAAAAAGGCCGCGATCAAAGTCGCGCCCGCCGTCATTAAAAAAGCGCTCAAGGGTCGCGTCATGGCCGACGTCATGGCCGAAATGAAAACGATTGAGCTCGAGCACGCCGCCGCCGCGCTCGAGGTTGAGAAAACCCGCGCCGCCTATGCCTCGGCCGCGGTTCTCGATCCCGGCTTTAACAAAATCCGCGACGCGCACGCCGCCGCCAAGGGCCGACTCGCCTCGGCGGTCGAGCACGGCCGCGAGGTTTGCTCTGTCCCGCCGGCCGAGCGCGGCGACGTCGTAATCGGTCTCAAGGGCAAAGTTCAAGCGCAAAACATCAACGAGGGCCGCGCCATCGTGAATCGTTACACGCACGCCGAGCTTTTGCCGAAAGGGATCTCGACCGTTGTCATTAACGGCCGCGCCTTTCAAGATGGCGACACGATCAACGTCATGCTCGGCGAGGACGCGAGCACGATCGCGCACGAAATCACGCACGCGACCGAGCGGCAAAACCCCGCCGTATTGCAAGCCTCCCGCGACTTTCTGCGCTCGCGGTTCGGGCCTAAAGACAAGTTCTTTTATTTCAAAAAACGGTACCCAACTTGGTCTTATAAAGAATGGGAATTTAGCTTTGACGACGAATGGAAAACGCGCGGAGGGATCGAGTACTCGGGCAAGGTTTATCACACGGGCGTCGGGTCCAAGGATATGCGCAAACTTTGGCAGGCGACCGCCCTCACGGATCCCGCCGCCGCTTATCAGCACATTTACGCGACCGAGCTCCTCACGGTCGGGATTGAGCGCTTGCACAAAGACCCCGTCGATTTCTTCCGCCAGGATCCCGCGTACTTCCGCTTCACCGTTCAAACCCTGCAAAAGCTCCCATGACTCAAGGATCATTCACCGCCACGCTTCCCGGCCTCGTTCTCACCTATACCGACGGCGCCGGATTTGAAAGCTCACGGCCCGACGACGATCTCGCCGTCGAGCTCAACGCCGAGCTCGTGCTCGCCCCAGGTAAAAGCCACACGCCGCGCGCGGTCCTCGCTCAAGAGGTCCTCGCGCGGATCCTGCCGACCGCCGTCGTGTCGGATCTCGTCGTCGCGCCCCTCGCCCCCCTTGAGGGAGATCCCGAGCAAGTTATCCCATGAACGCCCCCGCCTCGGCTCTAGCTCCCTCGCAAGTCTGGCGCCGGCGTCAAGGTCGGCTCGTCATCCTGGGCCGGACCTCGCTCAATGCGCCGCTCATGACCGAGGCCTTCCCTTTCGACGCTCATGTGACCCGCGACGACGTCACGCTCGCCGACTTGATCGAGGCCGCCCTCACTCAGGCCGGCGCCTCGAGCAGCATCCCGGCCGACCTCGCCGAGGGCGTCGAGTTTCGTTTCGTTTAACTCGCGCCCCAGGCCTCGAGCTCGGCCGCGCCCGCTGGGATCCTGCCCGCATGGCCGACGCCCTCGCCTATGTTCTAAAGCTCGATCAAATCACGCCCTCGCTCAAAAACCTCGACGACGAGGCCCTCGAGCGTCGAATCGTGCAAGGCATGGCGACCGTTGTCG
>CANIBP010000032.1 GCA_947466075.1 Verrucomicrobiaceae bacterium | reverse complement strand
TGGGTGAAGACGGATTGGAGGTGGCTTTCGAAGAGGGCGCGGGCGTTTTGGAGGTTCTTTTCGGCGTTGGCTTTGGCGGTGGCGAGGCCCTCAAACGCTTCGTCCAGCAGGCCGACGATCCGCTGCTGTTCGGCCAGCGGGGGGACGGGAATCTCGACTTCTCGAATCTCTTCCAGATGCAAATTGGGAACGCCGATGCCTTTTAGCCGTTTCGTGAATTGCTGCTTCGCCAAAGGAGAATTGATGAAGTGCAGCAAGAACGTCGGACGAACAGCAGCCAATGGCCTGAGCAAAGCAAGGCTCACGTAAATATCGAAAGGGACATCCCTATCAACCATCGCTGCCACTCCAGTCGTTCCGTTCTTCGCGAGCAAAATATCGTTTAGACGTGGCGAAACACGCCTCTGCATCTCGCCGTGCTGCTTGTCGTCGATGTATTTTACGTTCTCCCAATCAATCGTTCCCGAGGTCACGTTTCTGGAAGACAGAAACAAAACGCCGTCGTCGAAGTAGGTCGGCGTTTGGTGAGTTCCGTCTGTGATTTTCTCGCAAACCTCGCTCAGCTTCTTTGTCTGCCACCCCTTCTTCATAGCAGCGCCTTGATGTTGCCCAGCACTTCCGCGCTCTCGGCGTCCAGTGCGGCGATTTCGTCCATGATTTCCTGTGGGCTGCGGTGCGCGATCTCCTCGCCGCCGTTGGGGTTCTTCACGGACAAATCAAAGGTCTTCGGGTCGATGGCCGCCACGTCCACGCTCCAGCTTTTGGGCGAGTCGGCTTTGGTCTTTTGCAGCGCGATGAACTCGGCGAGATCGGCGTCGTTGAGCGGGTTGGTCTTGCCCATGTTGCGGCCGGGGTCGAGCTGGTAGAACCACACCTTGCGCGTCTTCGTGCCTTTCTCAAAGAAGAGCACCACGGTCTTCACGCCCGCACCGATGAACGTGCCGCCGGGGCAGTCGAGCACGGTGTGGAGGTTGCATTCTTCGAGGAGCTTCTGGCGCAGGCTGACGGAGGCGTTGTCGGTGTTGGAGAGGAAGGTGTTCTTGATGACGATGCCAGCGCGGCCTCCGGCCTTGAGGATTTTGATGAAGTGCTGGAGGAAGAGGAACGCGGTCTCGCCGGTGCGGATGGGGAAGTTTTGCTGCACTTCCTTGCGCTCTTTGCCGCCGAAGGGCGGATTGGCGACGATGATGTGGAAGCGGTCCTTTTCCTGCACGTCGGCGAGGTTCTCGGCGAGCGTGTTGGTGTGGATGATATTGGGCGCTTCGATGCCGTGCAGGATCATGTTCATGATCGCGATGACGTAGGCGAGGGACTTCTTTTCCTTCCCGTAGAAGGTGCGCTCTTGCAGGGTGCGGTCCTGGGCGGTGGTGCGCTGGGGGTTCTGGGCGCGGAGGTAATCGAAAGACTCGCAGAGGAAGCCGGCCGAGCCGACGGCGGGGTCGCAGATGGTCTCGCCGAGCCGGGGCGCGGTGACGGCGACGATGGCGCGAATGAGGGGGCGCGGGGTGTAATACTCGCCGCCGTTGCGCCCGGCGTTGCCCATGTTTTTGATCTTGGCTTCGTAGAGGTGCGAGAGCTCGTGCTTCTCGGTCTGGGACTGGAAGCGGAGTTCGTCGATGTGGTCGATGATCTCGCGCAGGTTGTAGCCGCTCTGGATGCGGTTCTTTATCTCGCCGAAGATTTCACCGATCTTGTATTCGATGGTGTTAGGGCCGGTGGCCTTGGCCTTGAAGCCGTGCAGGTAGGGGAAGAGCTTGCCGTTGACGAAGGTGATGAGGTCGTCGCCGGTGAGGGCGGTGTTGTGGTCGATCTTGCCCGCCTTGTCTTTGGGCGCGGCCCACGTTTCCCAGCGGTAGGGCTTGTCGAGGATGTGGGTGTATTTCTTGCCGTCGAGGGCGGCTTCGGTGGCCTTGTCGTGTTCGAGGGCGTCGAGGTATTTCAGGAAGAGCAGCCAGGAGGTCTGCTCGGTGTAATCGAGTTCGCTGGTGCAACCGGCGTCTTTCCAAAGGACGTCGTCGATGTTTTTGAAGGCTTGTTCGAACATGAAGGGATTTTACTTATGAGAGCGGCGGATGAATCCGAAGGCAAGGAAAGCTCAATGCTGACGGCTCGATTCTTGAGGCTCGAGGCGGGTCTCCGTTTCCTCCGTGGCCTCCTGTTCCAAGGCGGGGAGAAAACTTTTTCGGCTTCGTTTTCAAGCGCTTACGCCGGTGGCGAAAAAAGAGGCTTCCCAAAGCGGCGGAGTTTTGATTCAATCCGCCCCCGCCAACCCATTCAACGACCATGAGTGCGAAGCGACGCCGACCGGCCCGCAAGGGTGGTGGGAAGGCTTTGCAGCGTGGGGGCAGGAAGCACCGCAAGGTGGTCTTCACGCTGCCGCCGGAGAGAGTGGTGGAGCAGTGCCTGAAGGACGGCCGGGATCTCATCTGCGCAGGTCAGGTGCTGGCGGTGCAGAAGCTGATGCAGGCGGCTGGCTGGCCCATCGCGGTGCTGGCCAAGAGGGCGCATGTGTCCGTGAGCCATCTCTCGGAGTTCCTGCGGCTGAAGAAGTTCCTGACCTGCCAACTGATGCGCCGGATCGCAGGTGCTTTTGGCCTGAAGCTCTCGCAGGTGGATCACTTGGCGGAGGATCTGGCGGGCTGCTAAGTTTCGCTATAGCGTGGTTTTCATCTTCCCAGCCAGGTGAAGCGTAGGGCCATGAACGCGACGCCACCGCCTGCCAGCCGGTTCCCCGGCTCGTTCCGGAGCTTTCCAGAACCACGCTGGAGTGTTCCGGACTCGCGCCGGAGCTTTCCGGACTCGCGCCGGAGCTTTCCAGAACCGCGCCGGAGCTTGCCAGAACCACGCCGGAGCCTTCCAGAACCGTGCCGGAGCTTTCCAGAACCACGCCGGAGCTTTCCAGAACCGCGCCGGAGCTTTCCAGAATCACGCCGGAGCTTGCCAGGGCCGCGCCGGAGCTTGCCAGAACCACGCCGGAGCTTTCCAGAATCGCGCCGGAGCTTGCCAGAACCGCGCCGGAGCTTGCCAGAACCGCGCCGGAGCTTTCCAGAACCACGCCGGAGCTTTCCAGAACCACGCCGGAGCTTTCCAGAATCACGCCGGAGCCTTCCAGAACCGCGCCGGAGCCTTCCAGAACCGCGCTGGAAACCGGTTTTAACCTTTCACCGGAGGCCTGGGTGATGCCGACTTGGAACAGCGGCAGCACCTGGAATTCCGGGATCCTTTGGGGGCCGGCCATCCCGGCCAGTCCCCGCATTCGCAACCCTAAACGCCAACCACACACCATGAAACGTCAGCCCTACTATCCCAAACTTCAGCCGCAGCAGCCGGAGTGGCACCACAACCTGGCCACCAAGCTGCCCGGCTACGCCACCGCCCTCGGTCTCGACACGGCTGAGGTCAACGCCGCCGTGGCGGACAACCTCACCCTGGCCTACGGGCTGGGCGACTGGATCACCAACGTGCGCAAATTTGCGCCGGCCTGCACCGCCGGGCTGGAGCTGCTGGCCAGTGGCAGTGGGGATGGAGATTTCGCCTTTCCCGGCTACACCGCCCCGACGCCGCCCCCCCTGCCCGGAGGCATCACCGCCGTGCTGCCGGGGGCGCTGGACCGCACCTTCTTGTTGGTGAAGGAGATCAAAGGCAAAAAGGCCTACACCTCAGCGATGGGCCTGGACCTGCGGATCGTGGGCGAGGAGGACGCGGCGGAGCACAACCGCCCCGAGTTCAACCTGAAGACCGAGGCCGGGGACGGCTGCCACTGCGTGAAGATCCGCTTCAAGAAGTTCGGCCACACGGGCGTGGTCATTTACAGCAAGCGTGGCAGTGGCGGCTGGGAGCTGCTGGGGATCGACACCGTGAGCCCCTACCAGGACGAGCGACCGCTGCTGGTGGCCGGTCAGCCGGAGATCCGGGAATACAAGCTGCGCTTCTGGGACGCCGGGAATGAGAACGGCGACTGGACCGACGTGGCCAGCATCACCGTGAGCCTGTAAGCGGAGGCGGGAAACCCAACGCTATTGCACCGCTCCAAGCGTTACATAGAGCGTAACCCCCAAGCCTGTGAACAAGTCGGAACGCCTTCTTCCCCTGCCCCGCCGCTGCCGGAATGTAACGCTGCGCGCGGCGGGGCGGGCGGAAAGGCCGACTCAGGCAATCCCCCGCTCATTTTGGCGGCGAAGAGCCCGCTTTTCCACTCACGCTCAAACAGGGTTAAATCCGCTCAGACCATTCATTACCTGTGTTTTGCCACTCATTATTCACACTCGTTTAACCACGAAATATGTAACGCTTTCATCTTGCCTCATAACGCCGCACAGCAGTTCATTTATAACTTTGTATGCGTTACATTTATAGCTCCATGTAACAGCTGAGAGGAGCGCGGGCGCCCTTGCCCGCCTCAGTCAAACGGCGGAGAAGCTGCGAAGCCGCGAAGCGAATCTCCGCACTCCAACCGGCAGACCGAGCCGTCCTTCCGGCAGGCGGATTTAACGCATAAATCGTTACACTTGAAGCACCTCACGAGCAGGAGACCCTCAGAAAAAGCAATTCTCTTCAACCACTGCAAACCACCATCAACCACGGTCAACCATTGCAAACTTCCTCCGCTCATGCCCTTCGACCCCACCCTCCCCCAGCCCGGCACGGAGATCGATGCCGACCAGATGCGCAGCCAGCTCAACGGCCTCAAGGCGCTCATTGACGCCGTGCCCGCCGGTCCGCCCGGGCCACCGGGCCATAACGGCAGCGATGGTGCCCAAGGACCGCCCGGGCCACCGGGGAATGATGGAGCGCCGGGTCAGAACGGCAGCAATGGGACCAATGGTAGCGAGGGTGCCCAAGGGCCGCCCGGACCGCCGTTCACCAACTTCGTGGTCGATGGGGTGGCCACGGTCAATCCCGGTGATCCCGCCACCGTGCAGACGAACTTCGATGGCGCGAGCGTGCGCTTCACGTTTGGGATACCTCAAGGCCAAGTGGGGCCAGCGGGTGCTCCTGGAAGTCCAGGCAGCAACGGCAGCGAGGGTTCCCAAGGACCGCCTGGGCCGCCGTTCACGAACTTCGTCGTGGATAACGTCAATCAACTGCCCCCGGGAAGCATGCCGAACGTCTCGGCGAACTACGACGGCAACGCGGTGCGGCTGAACTTTGGCATCCCGCAAGGCAATGAAGGCCCGCAGGGTGCAACCGGACCACAGGGGGCGACGTTTGGCAACACCCTCGTGGATAACGTGGCCACGCTGAACCCCGGCGACAACGCGACGGTGCATACCAGCTTCGATGGCTACAATGTGCACTTTCAGTTTGGCATCCCGCGTGGCTTCCCTGGCAACGACGGCGGCAGTGGTCCGCAACGTACGCCCGGTGAGGTGACCAACATGCAGCTCAACAGCGCGATCAATGGCACCAGCAACAACAGCAATGCGGTGAACACCTTGGCCATGACCGTGAGCGATCCGCCGACTGTGGGTGAGGTGCAGGCCATCGCGAGCAAGCTCGATGAACTGATCCTCGCGCTGCGGAGATAGGGAACATTGTCCCTACGCACCGGCTATGAGCCGATGTCACATCATGCCGCCGCCATTTCCTCACGCTGTTTCCAGCGCTGCTCATGGCTGAGCAGCAGGCGGAAGAAATCTTCCTCCTGCTTGGGCTCCACGCCGGGTTCCAGTGGCATGCTCAGTTTGATTTCCAGTCCGCGTGGCGCGAGGTGGCGTGCCTCAGCGATGCCGCCGTGAAGGTGCATCGTGACGTAGCAGGCCATCATGTTCACGCCGAAGTCATCCGGTTTCCGGCTGCGGGTGTAGAAGGGATCGAAGAGGTTCACGGGCTTGTCCTTGCCCTCCCACGCGCCGGTGTCGCGTACATACATGACGACGTGGTCCTGGCCTGCGGCATCGGGTTTGACTTTGGCGCTGATTTGCAAGCTGTCGCCAGCACTCAGATGAGTGATTTCTTCGACGAAGATCAAGCGCCACATCTGGAGGAACCGGGCGCGGTTGACCTTGAGTGCCGGGACGTTTGGATCGATCTCCACATCGACGTGAAGGTCCTTAGCCTGTAAATGGCTGGCAAACATGTTGATCATCTCTTCGAGCACGCCGTTGAGAGTGCACTCGTCAGTTCGATCCAGCCGTTTGGCATGCGAGGCTTCTGCGAGTCGTGAGAGCAGCGTTTGAATGCGCTCGATCTGGCCCTGCGCCTGATTTTGCACCTCGCCCCAGAAGGAGGGATCGCGCGGACGTGCACCGCCGGTCTTCTCCATCAGTTTCATCGGCGCTAGATCGATGAAGGCTCGCACGACCGTGAGCGCATTGCGTAGATGATGGTTCAATCCTTCCGCCAAAATGCCGAGCCCGGAAATTTTGTCGGCGGAGAGCATGTGGCGCACGGTGTCGGCTTTTTCGACGAGCAGGCGTTCGCGTTCGATGAGTGCGTGGTAGTAGTCCAGCGCGTGCTTGATCACCACGGTGAGTTCTTCGGGATCCCAGGGCTTGTGCAGGTAGCGGAAGCAGCGGCCGGAGTTCACGGCATCGACGGCGGCTTGGTAATCCGTGTAGGCAGTGACGAGGATGCGGACCAAGTTGGGATTGAGCTTTCGTGCGTGCTCCATGAGTTCCACGCCACTCGCACCGGGCATGCGTTGATCCGTCAGCAACAGGCCGATTTTAGGGCCGTGTTCCTGGAGGATACGGAAGCCATCTGCGGCGTTGGTGGCGATGTGAATGGTGTATTCATCACCAAAGATCTCTTTGAAGTAATGCAGCGCCTTCTCCTCGTCATCGACGTAAAGGATGTGATAGGGCGATAGCAGGGGGCTGGACATGACTTCAGGTGTTGGCAGGTTTCTTGAGGCTCAGGGTGAACTGCGTGTGGCTACCGGCCTCGGTGTCGAGCTTCACTTCGCCATCCATTTGCTGGATCATGCGGAAGCAGATGCTCAAGCCGAGTCCCATGCCTTGCCCCACTTCTTTGGTGGTGAAAAAGGGATCGAAGATCTTGCTGAGATTCTCTTTTGGAATGCCCATGCCGTTGTCCCGCACGCTCAAATCGACACCTGTCTCGGTGTGCTGGGCCTTGATCACGATAGTCGGCTCTGGCCGTCCTGCGAGGGCATCGAGACTGTTCTGCACAAAGTTGAGCAGGATCTGGATCAGGTAGTTTTCATCTCCTTGCGCGATGATGTCGTGCGGAATCTCATTCACCAAAGTCACACCACGATCACTGATTTCCTTGGCCAGCAGTCGCAGCGCTTTGCCTGAGACCTCATGCAAGTTCAGCGGCCTCGCGCCACGATTCTCAGGATGCGCAAACGTGCGGAGATCAGACACAATGGCCGCCACACGGTCAATGCCTTCGCCAATATCCGCAGCAATGCGGTTCACCGATTCAGCGATTTCGGGCGGCATTGTTTTGCCCTTTTTCTTGAGCAGGAAAATCGCTGACTTCACGTAGTTCAGCGGGTTATTGATCTCATGCACGATGCCAGCGCTCAGGCGGCCGATGGAGGCCAGTTTTTCGCTCTGATCGAGTTGTGCCTCCGTTTCACGCAGGCGTTTCAGCGTGGCGCTGAGTTCGTCGTTTTGGGCAGCCAATTCCTCACGCTGATCCTCTACCTTGCAGCGGTTGGAAAACTCACGAAGACGGATCGCATGATGCTGACGACTGCCGATGTAAAGCACCACGCAATTGATCAGGATGAAGCCGGTGTTGTTGGCGAAGATGCCTACCGCTCGGGGGTCCTTGGCACCGATCAAATTGGGCAGCGTGGAGGCAAGGTATGCCAGAATGACCAGACCAAGCGTGATGCCGATCTCCCGGAAGGTCCAATGGAACACAAACGCCGTCGCCACAATGCATAGCGTCAGTCCAGCGTAATATCCTGAGCCTGGATCACCGCTCAGGTAAATCATGAAACAAATCATGATGGCAGGAAGCAGCGGCAGGACGATGGGATAAATCCGGCAGAAGCGCTGCCCCCAGGCACCGTTCAAGGCCAGCAGCAGTGGTACACAGCTCGCCGCACAAGCCAGCCGCAGGACGAGAAACTCCCAGTAGCGCTCTGGGTAGGCCATCCAATCCAGAAAAGTGCAGAGCGGCACGAGGATCATCACGAACCACGTCCCCATCCGGGCATTACGAATATTCAGATTCTGCTGCTCCAACTCAAACCGGTCAAAATGAGGCACAGCAGGTTCTGGACCGCTACTCACAGAGCGTTCCTGGCTGGGGGCGGTCAGCGGGGGGCTGACCTCTGCCAGACTGGCTGAAGACATAATTATTATAAACTTAATAATTAATACATCCTTAAGGCAAGGCAAAACCAAGGTATTTTCGGCTCCCCGAGCCAATGCGGCTGCACCGTTTGAGATTCAAAACGCACCGCCGCTTGGCAAAACGACCGCTTCTCGCCATTCTGCGCCCGCTCATGCGCATTCTCATCGCCATCGACAAATTCAAAGGCTCCATCCCAGCCACGGTGGCCGCTCAAGCCATCGAATCAGCCCTCAGAATCGCCATCCCCTCAGCCAAATGCGACCTCTGTCCCATCGCTGACGGCGGCGAAGGCACCGCCGAAGCCGTGATCGCCGCCTTGCGGGGCGAATGGTGTGAAACAGCGACTTGCGACGCCCAAAACCGCGCCGTGACAGCCCGTTATGGCCAAGTTCGCGATGCAGGCCACCTCGAAGCCATCATGGAAATGAGTGCCGCTTCCGGCCTCGCCATGGTCAGCGATCTCCCACTCGATCCCGCCACCGCCAGCACGCACGGCACCGGTTTGATGATGCTGAATGCCATCGAACGCGGCGCCAATCGCATCGTCATCGGTATCGGTGGTAGCGCCACCAACGACGCTGGCATCGGCATGGCCGCCGCACTCGGCTTCCGCTTTCTCGATGCCACCGGCTCACCGCTTGAACCCATCATCGCCAACATGGATCGGCTGATGAAGATCGAGCCGCCAGACGTCTCGCTTCCCGAAATCCTCGTCGCTTGTGACGTGAACAATCCTCTTCTCGGCCCTCACGGCTGCACCCGCGTCTATGGCCCGCAGAAAGGCGTGCAGGACTTCGAGTTCTTCGAAAGTCGTCTCCATCGCCTCGCCGACATAATCAAACGCGATCTCGGCATCGATCATCGCGATGTTCCTGGCGCTGGGGCCGCTGGCGGCCTCGGCTTCGGCCTCATGAGCTTCTGCGGTGCCAAACTCACCAGCGGATTCGATCTCATCGCTGATCTCGTTCATCTACGCGATCGCATCGCCGCCGCCGATCTCGTCATCACTGGCGAAGGCCGCCTCGATGCCCAAACGCTCCACGGCAAAGGCCCCATGGGTGTCGCCGACATGGCACGAGAGCTCAAAAAGCCCGTTGCCGCCTTTGCTGGCGCGATTCAGGCCGAAGAGCAACTGCGCACGCGCTTCGATCTCCTTTGCGCCATCAAACCAGCCGCCATGCCACTCGCCGAAGCCATGCAACGCGGCCCCGAACTCCTGCATGCGGCCGTGCTTGATCAAGCCTCCGCTTTGCAAGCACTTGCACAGCCTCGCTGACCGTGCTCAATCCTCATCCAGTCATCTAGCAACCAACATCCAGCATCCAGAATGAACGCAGTCCTCCTCTTCGCCGGTCAAGGCGCACAAAAAGTCGGCATGGGCAAAGATCTTGCCGAAGCCTATCCCGCCGCCCGTGCCCTCTTTGACCAGGCCGATGCCGCCCTCGGCTACTCGCTCACGAACATTATGTTCGAAGGCCCTATGGAAGAGCTCACGAAAACCAGCCGCTGCCAGCCCGCACTCTACGCCCACGGCCTCGCCATCCTCGAAGTGCTGAAAAGCAAAGTTCCCTCGCTCAACATCACCGCCACTGCCGGTCTTTCCCTCGGTGAATTCACCGCGCACGCTGCCGCTGGCACCTTCGACTTCGCCACCGGTCTCAATCTCGTCTTCCAACGCGGCAGCTTCATGGAAGAAGCCTGCAACAACACCCAAGGTGCGATGCTCGCCATGATCGGTGGCGATGAGTCCGCCGTCCGCGAACTCGCGAAAGAATGCGACGTCGATGTCGCTAACTTGAATGCCCCCGGCCAGATCGTCCTCAGCGGCAGCGCCGACGGCATCGAATACGCCATTACCAAGGCGAAAGACAAAGGCATCAAGCGCGCCATCCCGCTACCCGTCGCTGGCGCTTATCACAGCCGCCTGATGAAGTCCGCGCAAGAAAAACTCGCCGCCGCTCTTGCCGCCGCACCGATTCAAAGCCCACGCGTCCCCGTCGTCTGCAACTTCGAGGCCCGCCCCGTCGCCACGCCCGAAGAAATCCGCTCCACGCTCACCAGCCAAGTCACCGGCAGCGTCCGCTGGGTCGAAAGCATGCAGCACCTCATCGCTGCGGGTCACACCACCTTCATCGAACTCGGCCCCGATGCCACCCTCGCCGGCCTCATGGGCAAGATCGACAAATCAGTGAAGGTCATCAGCATCAAAGACGCCGCATCGCTCGATGCGGCGGTGACTGCGCTGACTGCTGTCTAAATCGTCCACCAAATGCCGCGATGACTGCGATCAAGGAGATAGCCCCGATTCTCGTGGTCATCGCCTGCATCGCTCCAGTCATTGCTGGGTATCGCAAGAATAAGCTCGGCAAATCCATTTTGATTGGATGGCGTTTGATTGTGCTAGCCTTTTTTACCATCGACTTTCTCATTCCTGAGCTCTCAGAACGCTTCTCTGGACGTGAAGCTGGCCTGACAGTCACTCCCAAAGTGAATGGCACCATTGAGATGATCTTTCTCGGATGGGTTTCCCCGCTGATTCTCCACCCGGTGGGCTACTTCCTACGGGAGCTTGTTGATGCCATTCGTGGCTTGCTGTCGAAGTCTCGCCGTTCTTGATTCAATCAATTATTCCTCATGAGACTTCTTGCCCTTCTCGCCTCCCTGCTGCTCACCGGCGTCGCCTCCGCGCTCGAACTGCCCGGTGCCGATGGCAAAAACCACGATCCTCTCGCGGTAGGCGACAAGAAGGCCGTCGTGCTGTTCTTCGTCTCGCCGTTCTGCTCCACCACGAAATCGTTCATCAAAGAGATCAACCAGATCACTACCGACTACAGCGACCGAGTGGCCATTTACCTCATCCATTCCGATCCAGAGATCACTCTCGAAGTCGCCATGGAGCACGCCATCCTCTCCGAAGTCAAAGCCTTGGTGCTTATCGACAAGCAACAGACTCTCGCGAAGCAGGTGCAGGCCAAAATCACGCCCGAGGCCATCGTCCTCTCACCCAAAGCCGAAACGCTTTACCAAGGCCGCATCAACGACCTCTACCTCGGCCCCACCAAGCGCCAGCGTGCCGCGACCACCAAAGACCTACGCGATGCGCTCGATGCCATCCTAGCAGGTAAGCCCGTTCCCTCGCCGCAACACGAGGCGCAGGGCTGCAAGATCGGCGGCATCAAATAGCTTGTCCTACTCCGTCGCAGGAGCGGCTTCACCTGCATCGGTTGCGGGTGCTTCAGTCGCAGGCGCAGATTCAGCGGTTTCAACCACCGGCATCACATCATCGGCAACCACCGTAGCCACGTCCTGAATGGTTTCGCCGTCGTTGAGACCCATAAGCTTCACGCCTTGGGCGTTGCGTCCGGTTTCACGGATGTCGCAGACACGGATGCGCACGCTTTGGCCCTTGGTGGTCATAAGCATGAGTTCGTCTTTGTCATGCACGGCTTTCGCAGCGACAACTTTGCCAGTTTTCTCTGTCACATTCATCGTGGTGACACCTTTGCCGCCGCGATTGGTGAGTAGGCGGTATTCGTCGAAGGCGGTGCGCTTGCCGAGTCCGTTCTCGCTCACGACGAGTAGCATAGCTCCCGCTTCGTTCGTGATGCAGCTCACCAGGAAGTCACCGTCGTCGAGCGTGATGCCACGCACACCTGCGGTGTTGCGTCCGATCGGACGCAGATTAGGTGATTCAGGATCGTCGCCCGTTTCGTGGAAGCGGGCGCACATGCCTTCATGCGTGACGAGGCAGATCTCTTTATTGCCATCAGTGAGCACGACATCGACGAGGTCGTTGCCTTCATCGAGCTTGATGGCGATGATACCGTCCTTGCGGTAGTTTTTAAATTCTTCGAGGGCGGTTTTCTTCACCGTGCCGTCCTTGGTGGCAAAGAGCACATACTTGTCCGCGGCCCACATGGCTTCGTCTTCTTGACCCTGGGCTTCCAGGATGAGCACCGCAGCGATTTTCTCTTCGGAACGCAGGTTGAGCATGTTCTTGATGCTACGTCCCTTGCCCGTGCGAGCGGCCTCGGGAATCTGATGCACGCGCTCAACATACATGCGGCCCGTGTTGGTGAAGAAGAGCAGGAAGTCGTGCAGATGCGCGCTGAAGAGATGCTCGACGAAGTCGGTGGCTTCTTCCTCTCCTTGTGCTTCGCGAGCCTCCATGCCCTTGAGGCCTTTGCCACCACGATTTTGCAGGCGGTATTCGGCGGTAGAGGTGCGCTTAATGCTGCCCAAGTGCGTCATGGTGACGACGGTCGGATCATTCGGGATGAGGTCGATGTTTTCTATCTCGCCCTCGGCAGCTTCGATGCTCGTGAGACGTGGCGTGGCGTGCTTGAGACGGATGGCCATCAACTCGTCCTTGATGATCTGAAGCACACGAGCCTCACGGGCCAGAATGTCCATGAAATCGCGAATGCTGACCAAAACGTCGTCGTAATCGGCCTTGATCTTGTCACGCTCGAGTCCGACGAGCTGATAGAGGCGGAGTTCAAGGATGTCTTCGACCTGCTTGTCGGTGAAGATGTATTTGTCTCCCACGATGCTGGCCTGAGCGCGAATCATGATGCCGAGCTGCTCGGCGGTGCTGACGGCGAAGCTATAGGCCTTGAGGCGTTCGCGCGCTTCGTCGCGGTTTTTGCTGTCGCGGATGATCTTGATGAAATCGTCGAGATGGCCAAGCGCGAGGAGCTGGGCTTCGAGTTTTTCGGCTTTGATCTCGGCCTGCTTGAGCAGGAAACGCGTGCGGCGGATGATGACCTCGCGGCGATGCTCGATGTAGCACGCGATGGCGTCCTTCATGCTCAACACACGCGGCTTGCCGCCGTCGATGGCCAGCATGTGGATCGAGAAGCTCGATTCGAGCGCGGTGTGCTTGTAGAGATTGTTCAGCACGACCTGACCGCGCGCATCGCGCTTGAGGTCGATGACAACGCGAGTGTTTTCGTCCGACTCATCGCGGACACCGCTGATTTCGGTGATGATCTTCTCGTTCGCGAGTTCTGCGATGCGCTTCACCAACTCGGCGCGGTTCACGTTGAACGGAATCTCGGTGATGATGATCTGCTCGCGGTTGCCATTCTCAACGATCTCCGCCTTGCCACGGGTGCGCACGCTGCCGTGGCCAGTTTCCATGTATTCACGAATGCCGTTGGTGCCAAGGATGACGCAGCCCGTCGGGAAATCGGGACCTTTGATATGCGCTTGAAGCTCGCCACACGTGATCTGCGGATTGTCGATCTGTGCGCACACGGCATCGACGACTTCACCGAGGTTATGCGGCGGCATGTTCGTGGCCATGCCGACGGCGATGCCAGTGCCGCCATTGACGATGAGATTCGGGAACGCCGCCGGGAACACGGTCGGCTCGGTGAGACGTTCATCGTAGTTCGGGACGAAATCGACTGTCTCCTTTTCCATGTCCGACATCAAAGTGCCGCCGAGATGCGTCATGCGGGCTTCCGTATAACGCATGGCAGCTGGAGGATCGCCTTCCACCGAACCGAAATTTCCCTGCGGATCGATCAACGGCTCACGAATGGCCCAAGGCTGCCCCATGTGTACGAGCGTCGGGTAAATGACCGCCTCGCCATGCGGATGGTAGTTACCGGAAGTGTCACCGCAGATCTTTGCACACTTCATGTGCTTCTTCGGCGGATAGAGTGAGAGCTCATGCATCGCGTAAAGGATGCGGCGCTGAGAAGGCTTTAAACCATCGCGGACATCCGGCAGCGCACGCGCGATGATGACGGACATCGAATAGTCGAGGAAGGAGTTCTTCACCTCTTCAGCGACAGAGATGGGGCGAATATTAGGATCTTGCATGGACGGAGAACGAAAAGGCTAAACGAAAGAACAGGAAGTGGGTGATGGACCCGGAATTACACGTCGAGGTTGCGTACGTTAAGGGCGTTTTCTTCGATGAAGTGTTTTCGTGGCTCGACGACGTCTCCCATTAAGATGGTGAACATGCGTTCGGCCTCGTGGGCGTTGGTTTCGTCGAGCTTGACCTGAAGGAGCGTGCGCTTGTTCGGGTCCATGGTGGTCTCGAAGAGCTGCTTGGCGTTCATTTCACCCAGACCTTTGAAGCGCTTGATCTCCATGCCGCGTTTGCCGATCTCCATGACCTTGTCGAGGATGCCGGGGATGCTGAAGACGGGATGGACCTTGGCGTTCTCGCCATCGCCTTCGATAACTTCGAAGAGTGGTTTGTCCTGGCTGCTGAAGTGATCAACGTGCAGGCCGAGTTCATCGAGCTGCTGGAAGCGGCGCTTCATGCCGTGGGCTTCGTGGATCTCAATGAGCCGGGCGCGCCGATGGGCTTTTGGGGCGGCAACACCATTTGTCTCGGCAGTGGGACTGCCAAAGAGATGCAGATCATGATTGTCGCGAGCAAAGGCGGCGAGTTGCTCGTTGGTGACGAAATACTGGATGCTCACTTCGTTGCCTTCACGAATCACCACGAGGTGATGTGGCAGGTTGCCAGTGGCTTCATCGCGGGCTTGCAGGTAGTGCTCAAAGTCAGCACCGTGACGACGAATGATGTCGGCAAATTTGGCGACGGGCACGAGCAGTTCAAGGATGGCCTTGAGTTTTTCGTCCGTGAGTTTGCTGCCATCGGCAATATTGCGCAGGCTAATTTCACCGGAGCCGAGTTCGAGCAGGATGGCGTCCATTTCGGCGTCACTCTGCACGTATTCCTCACGCTTTTTGCGGGTGACTTGATACAACGGTGGCTGGGCAACGAAGATGTGGCCGCGCTTCATGAGTTCAGGCATTTGACGGAAGAAAAAGGTCAGAAGCAAAGTGCGGATGTGGCTGCCATCGACGTCGGCATCGGTCATGATGACGATCTTGTGGTAGCGTAGCTTCTCGATGTTGAAGGAGCCTTCCACCTCACTGTCGCCACCGATGCCGGTGCCGATGGCGGTAATCATGGTCTGAACTTCTTTGTTCTGGAGCACCTTTTCGAGGCGAGCTTTCTCGGTGTTGATCAATTTACCACGAAGCGGCAAAATGGCTTGGTTGTGACGATTGCGGCCCATTTTGGCAGAGCCACCGGCGGAGTCACCTTCGACAATAAACAACTCTGTCTTCGCCGGATCGCGTTCGGAGCAGTCGGCCAGCTTACCAGGCAGTCCACCACTGCTCATGGCATCTTTGCGGATGGCTTCACGGGCTTTGCGGGCCGCTTCGCGTGATTTGGCGGCGATGATGATGTTCTTGATGATCTCGATCGCAGTGTCGGGATTTTCGTCAAAAAAGCGCAGCAGGCCTTCATAGACGATGGAGTTCACCACGCCTTCGACTTCACCGTTCACCAGCTTCACCTTGGTCTGCGAATTGAAGCGCGGATTGGTAAGTTTGACGCTCAAGACGCAGATCATGCCTTCGCGGCAGTCGTCGCCTTCGATATCAGGCAACTTGTCCTTAAATGCCTTCGGATTGGCGTTGATGTATTGCTTCACCGACTTGGTGAGCGCGGTCTTGAGGCCGCTGTAGTGTGTGCCGCCGTCGGGATTCGGGATGGCGTTGGCAAAGCAGAGCGTCTGCTCGTTGAGGCCCTTGTTCCATTGCAGCACGCAATCGACGAGGATGAACTTCTTCTTGTCGTCGATGGGCACTTCGCGGCGTCCGGCGAGTGCGACCGGTTCAGGATGGATCTTGTCCTTGTCCGCGCCCATCTCGCGCACGAACTGCTTCACACCTTCAATGTAGAGCAGCACCTCCTGGCGCTGCGGCTCGCAGCGCTCGTCGGTGAGCGTGATTTTGATGCCGGGATTGAGGAAGGCCAGCTCACGCAGACGAACGAGCAGACGATCAAACACATATGCCGTCGTGATCGTGAAGATCGTGGCGTCAGGATAGAAGGAAATCTTCGTGCCGGTGGCCTTGGGATCATCGAGACCACCGAGGACAGTGAGCGGCTCGGTGGTTTTGCCGCGCTCGAAGCCGATGGCGTAGATTTTACCATCGCGGAAGACCTCGCACTTGAACCAATCGGACAGCGCATTGGTACACTTCGCGCCGACGCCGTGCAGGCCGCCGGAGAACTCATAAGCGCCATCGCCGAACTTGCCGCCTGCATGCAGGCTGGTGAGCACGAGTTCGACCGTTGGAATTTTGGCCTTGGGATGCATTTCCACCGGAATGCCGCGGCCATCGTCCTGAATCGTGATGGAACCGTCGGTGTGAATCGTGATCCAGACGTTTTTGCAATGCCCCGCAAGATGCTCGTCGATGGAGTTGTCCACCACTTCAAACACGCAGTGGTGCAGGCCGCGCTCATCGGGATCGCCGATGTACATACCAGGGCGAAGACGGACGGCTTCGAGGCCTTCGAGTTTTTGGATTTGATCGGCACCGTAAGCCTGGTTTTCGGCTACACCGGTATTGAAAGCAGCGTTCTGCTCAGGAGACTGTTCGGACATAGGATTGGAAGAGCTGACCATCGACTGAATCCGTCCATGAAACCGCTACCGGAAACGTGCTCGATGATTACCTGTTCAGACTAGCGAGATGGGAAGGCGGGCAAAGGAAATTTTACCTCGAAACTCAGTCTTTTTTCAGCCCCTAAACGCCTTTACAAGACATCCTGCAAGCCAAGCTTCTCAATGACCTCTGCCGGAACGCCCGGATAGGGACCGCCGACGCTGATATTGCCGATGTAACCGAGGCTTTTCCAGGTCTGGCTATGGCTGTAGTAGCCACCGACGCAAAGCTGGCGGAAGCGCTTGAAGAAAGTAGCCCCAATATGGTATTCCGGCTTCGTTTTGGCAGGGTCGCAGATGTCATCGGCGATCTGGGACTGCTGCGTGTTATCTAGCTCCTCGAAGCGTTTGGTTAAGCGTTTGAAGCTCTCGGTGCTCAGCCAGCCTAGACCGCCACGGATTGTTTCGCGGTCTTCCTGATTCTCTGGGTAGTCCGCACTGATCCATTCGTTGATGAAATCAGGAACGCCGACTTCGGAGGCTGCTGGCGAGGTTTCGTCCTTGGGCAGGATCAAATCAGCCAAGGCCGTGGCGGCGGCGAGTTCCTCCGCCGAGAGCAGCTTTTCCCACGGAAACTTCACCGGCTGAGTGAAGTCGGGATCGTGGAAGACAAACCGCGAGGCATGCACCGGCGGCGCAGGCTCGGTGTGATTCGGCGCGGCGATGGCTGGCACGGCGGCGGCTCCAGCGGCACCGCTGAGCAGGCCTTTGAGTGCGTGGCGACGTGAAATGAGAGATGAATCAGACATGACGCAGATCGGTTAGATGTTCCCCCGCTTCATGTCCTCCATCAGCCATTCGCTGGAGCGCCAGGCGAGAGCAAGGATGGTCAGAGTCGGGTTTTTGTCGGGGTTGCTGGGCATGACGGCTCCGTCCATGAGAAAGAGATTCTTCACGTCCCAAGTCTGGCAGTATTGATTCGTGACGCTTTCGGAGGACTTGTCGCCCATGCGGGCGGTGCCAACCTCATGGATGATCTCGCCGGGTCTCTGGATGGCTTCGGCACCGCTGAGCGGCTTGGCTTTGCCGCCCATGCCTTCGAGCATCGCCGCAAAGGTCTGCTGCATGTGTTCGGCCTGCTTGATCTCGTGATCACTCCACTTCCAATGAAAGCGCAGCACGGGAATGCCCCATTGATCGACGACATTGGGATCAAGTTCGCTGAAGCAATCCTTGTTCGGAATCATCTCACCGCGTCCGGCGAAACTGAACTGCGCACCATAGTAGCGACGGGCATCTTCCTTGAGTTTACGGCCATAGACACCGGGCGAAGTCGAATCGAGGAAGCCGAAACTCTTCGTCTCCGGCATCTGACGGCCACCACCCATCTCAATGTGATAGCCACGGGCGAAGCCGAGCTTTGCGTGATCATGCACAAGCCACCACGGCACATAAGTGTGCAGACCACCTGCGCCGTCTTCATTCATCGGTGGCAAATCTTCCATCGCCGGAATGTGGGCACCGAGCTTCGTGCCAACGCTGTCCATAAGATTCCGGCCCACCTGTCCGGAGGAATTCGCCAGCCCAGATTTGTCGCGTGACTTCGAGTTCAGCAGGATGCGCGAGGTTTCGCAGGTGCTCGCGGCGAGGATGACCACGCGTGCTTTCGCAATGGCATCGCGTCGCGTGGCCTTGTCGATGTAATGCACGCCGGTGGCCCTGCCGCTGGCATCGACGATGACTTCACGCACCATCGCATCCGTGATGATGTCGAGATTGCCCGTGGCGAGCGCGGGCGGCAGCAGCACGGTCGTGCTTTGAAAATTCGCACGGATGCTGCAACCGCGCACACAATGAGTGGCCCAGAAGCAAGCCGCGCGAGACATCATGTCTTTCCCCAGAATCTCTTGCGCCTTCGGATTGTTCGGAAACAGCACCTTCGGCAGATTTTTCCAGTCGAGCGGTTGGCTCAGCACAGCGCGATGCGCTGCCACCACAGGCACACCAAGCTTCTTACCAGACTTCTTCGCGAGCAACTCGCCCACACGTGGCTTCGGTGGTGGCAGCAGCACGCCAGGAGATGAATTAGGCGCGTTGGCGATGCCATCGTTTTCGCCATAGACACCGATCAACTGCTCCACGCGGTCATACCATGGGGCGATATCGGCATAATTCATCGGCCAATCGACGCCGAGGCCATCACGTGACTTCGGTTTGAAATCAAACTCACCAAAGCGCAGCGAGATGCGCCCCCAATGATTCGTGCGACCACCAAGCATGCGCGCACGCCACCACCAGAAGTCGCCTTCGGTTCCGTTTTTATTCGTGTAAGGCTCTCCCGGCACCTGCCAGCCGCCGATGTTAGAGTCGTAGAAACCAAAAAAGCGATCCGGCGTGGCCGCGCCACGCAGCGGCGCCATTTCCGGCGTATTAAACATCGGCGTCTCCTTCACCGGCTCATAATTACGACCGGCCTCAATCATGAGCACTTTCACGCCGTTCAGCGCGAGAATCATTGCCGCCATGCCACCACCGGCACCGGAACCGACGACGATCACATCATACTGCGGCTGCGTTTTGCGATCGGTGAGGACAGGCATGGTGAATGAAGTGAACGGACTATAGCCATGTCATCGCGACAACAAGTGATGTTACGGATTTTCAAGATTCGCGACTTAAAAATCACGTATTTCAAACCGCCAAAGTGCCGGAACTGCCACAAGGCGGAATCGTAACGCCTCATTCTTCGACAGTAACAATCGCGACAGGCAAAAGGGCAGAGTTCATTAACGCGCACTCCAAAAAATGAAGTCCCCTCACGTTCTCCGTCGCATCAGCTACCCTCGTTCGAACGTCAAAAAACAATTGGGCCTGATAATGGTCATCCTGCTCGGAATGCATGGCACGCTGACGAAAGCGGCAACGCTTTACTGGGATACGAGTGCAGGTGCAAGCAACGGCATCGGCGGCAGCGCCACGTGGGGTACCACCTTCAGCAGCAACGCGACGGGCAGCGCGGCACTTTCGACAGCGGCAACTACAGATAACCTCATTTTCGACGGAACCGCAGGCACCGTGACTCTCGCTGCCAATCAAACTGCGGCGTCACTGACGTTCAACGCGAATAACTACACGCTCACGCCAGATGCCACGGCACGTGTGCTCACGGGTCCCATCACACTCGCCGCCAGCGTGAACCTGAACCTTAATGACAGCGCAGCCACGACCAACCGCACGCTCAGTCTAGCCAGCAGCCTCAGTGGCGGCACCGGATCGACGATCACGATTCAAGGCGCTCAGGCTTCAGGTGCTGCATCCCGGGTGAACTTGAGCGCCAGTGGCGTGAATATCGGCGTACCGATCACTATCAATGGCAGTTCGACCGGTGTGGCTGGCATTGCGGCAACAGCGACCAACACGAGCCTCAGTGGTGTCATCACGAACAACTCCACGGCGAGAACAAGCATCGGCGCGACGAGCGGCAACTCGATCACCGTCAATGGCAAGGTCACCGGCTCCGCGGGTCTGCAATTCAGTGCAGGCGACAACGGCGGTGCAGGAACCATCACCATGAATGCTTCCAGCGACTACACGGGTGCCACTACCTTCAACGCCGCCTCGGGTGCTATCATAAAGCTGGGCATCGACAATGCGTTGCCGACAGGTACCAACGTCACTATGGCCGCCACGGCCAGCAATGGCGGCATCCTTGATCTCAATGGACGCAATCAGGAGATCGCATCACTGACCTCCGGCGCTGGCGGTGGCAGCATTACCAACAACGGCTCTTCGGATGCCACACTGAAGATCAGCGGCAGCACTTCCCCTGCCGCCTTTGGTCTCGCCATCACCGATGGTGCAAAAAAAATCAGCCTCGACAAATCTGGCACCGGCACGCTGACCTTTAGCAGCACCACCAACAGCTACAGCGGTGGCACTTCCATCAATGGCGGCACGCTCGCAGTGACGGGTTCGCTCACCGGCACCGGAGCGGTGACTTTGACCAACTCAAACAGCACGCTATCCACCGGAGCAACGACCACCATCGGGGGCGCAATCACCGCCAACAATGGCACGATCATCACCATCGGCGGTTCGGGTGCGGTGGGCACGCTCACAGCAGGCCCGCTGACGTTGAATGGCGGCTCAACGCTCAACTTTGACCTGCTTGGCTCATCCAATTACGACAAGATCAACACCACCGGTGCCCTCACCCTCGGCACTGGCACCGAAACGATCAATCTGGCGGGCTCTGGCTTCACGGCGGGCAATTACACACTGCTTTCCGGCTACACCTCACTCGCGGGCAGCGGCGCTTTCGCTCTTGGCTCGACGCCCGGCGGCTATACTTACAGTCTCGCGACCGGTTCGACATCCACCGTGCTCACCGTCGCCAGTCTGGGCGGCAGCGGCAACCTCACCTGGAGTCTTGGCGGCCTTGCCCCCACATCGAGCACAGACGGAGTTGGCACATGGACAAACGGGTCGTCGAATTTTTACAACACAGGCACCTCGGCGGCGATGACCTGGGACAATACGGCAACAAACAACCTCACCGTGGGTAGCGGTGGCACTGGCGGCACGATCACACTTGGCGGCAATGTGCGCGTCGGCGGCACGATCACCCTCGCGGCGGTCAGTTCACCTTACACGATTGGCACCTCGGGCGGGACAAACACACTCACACTCGTCGGCGGCGCCACGGCAAACAATTCAGCGACGATCAATGCACCCACGGTCCTTGAAGCCTCGCAAAGCTGGACCATTGACACCAGCAAAATCCTCACGACGAATGGCGCGATCAGCGAGACCGGCGGCGCACGTGCCTTGACGAAGGACGGCGCGGGCACACTCGTCCTCACCAGCGCTAACAACACCTACTCCGGCGGCACCACCGTCAGCAGCGGCACGCTTTCAATCGCCAGCGGCAGTTCTGCAGGCAGCGGCAACATGACAGTGAGCAGCGGAGCCACCCTCGCCGGGGCAGGCACAGTGAATGGCACCACTTCCGTGACCAGCGGCACGATTGATGGCTCCGGCCTCACACTGACGGGCGCCACAACCTTCAGCAGCACCAGCAACGCTGTGAATGGCACCGTGACAGCGACTGGCGGCACGATCTTGAATGCTAATGCCGCCACCACGGTGAATGGAACTCTCACCGTCGCTGGCGCTGCGGTGGCAGCGACCACGGGTGGCAGCAACACCACGCTCACCAATCTTGGCACCATCAACCAAACCGGCACCGGACGCGGCGTCCTCAACACTGGCACCAGCGGTGTCGTCATCACCAACGGCAGCAGCACGAACGCCACTGCTTTGATCCAGACCGCTGACGCTGACGCGGTACGCTCTGGAGTCGGCGGCATCACGCTGAACAACTACGGCACACTCACCTCCCTCAATGCGTCCGCAGGCGGCTCCCAGGCGGTTGATTTCAACCCCATCACCACTGGCAGCAACATCATCAACAACTACGCCACGGGGGTGATGCAGGCGAGCGAGGCCGATGCGGTGCGTCCCGGTGTGAATGGGGTCGTGAACAACGATGGTTTGATCAAATCCACGACCAGCATCGGCAGCGGCAGCGATGGCATCGACGCGCAGACCAATACCGGCATCACCATCACCAACGCCGCCGGCGCTGGTGGCGGCACGGTTACGGGGGCCATTGATGGCGCACGTCACGGCATCACCGGCGGCAACATCACTGGCAGCGGCGCCTACACGATGAGCATCACCAACAATCTCGGCGGCACCATCAAAGGCAGCAACGGAGCCGGCATCAACATCGACGGCATCAACGCCAATGAAATCGTCACAGTCATCAATCATGGCCTGATCACCGGCAACGGTGTCACTGGCGACGGTGACGGCGTGGATGTGGACGGCCTCGTGAACCTCACCAACACCGGCACCATTCGTTCCATCAATGCTTTCAGCTCCATCGTGGGCGCACCTGCGCAAAGTGAGGGCCTCTCGGTCGGAGGCGGTACCATCATCAACTCCGGCACCATCGAGGGCCTCGTCGCCAGCGGCAATACGAACGCCGTGGGTCGCGGTATCTCGCTCCTTGGCAATGACATCACCACTGGACCACTTGCTGGCACCCGCGAGGCCATTTATGCCAACGCCACCGTCACCAACCAGTCTGGTGGACTCATCCGTGGCGACAGCGACTCCGCCATCGCCGTCGGCGGCCCCGCCAGCGGGTACACGGTCACGATCAACAACAACGCGGGTGCCACGCTCCAAGGCGGAGGCTCCACCAATGCCGCTGTGCGTACAGGAGCCGACAACGACACCATCAACAACGCCGGCACTATCAACGGCTCCAGCAGCGGCAAAGCCATCGACATGGGTGCTGGTAACAATACACTTAGTGTGACTGGCGGCACCATCCTTGGCGACATCGATGGTGGCGCGGGCGGCACCAACACCGCCACTTTCACGCCTGGCCTCGGCAACACCTTTAGCTACGCCGGATCGCTCTCTAACTTCAACAGCGTGGTCATATCCACCGGCAAAGTGCTCCTCTCGGGCGCAAGCTTTTACAACGGCGACACCACAATCAACGGGACGCTCAACGTGAACAACACCAGCGGCAGCGCTACTGGCGCGGGCAGCGTCATCGTCAACTCGGGCGGCACTTTGGGCGGCAACGGTAGCGTTGGAAATGTCACGCTCGCCACTGGCGGCACCATTGCTCCCGGCCTTAGTCCTGGGACGCTCAATATCGACGGCAGCCTAAGCATCATGGATGGTTCACGCTTCGCATTCGAACTGGGCAGCATCTCCGACCTATTGAACATTGGCGGTGCGTTCAACTTCACCGTCGGCGGCACGGCCATTTTCGATATCACGGACACCGGCAGCATGTACAGCGGTGCGAGCTACACACTCATGAATTATGCCTCTGTCTCAGGCCTCTCACTCTCGAAACTGGCCTTCGGCACCACACCGCCGATTTTCACCGCCCATTTCAACATAGGCGCGAAAGCACTCACGCTACAGGTGGATGCGATACCGGAGCCTTCACGGGCATTGCTGGCTGGTCTTGGTCTTGCCTTCATCGCGCTCCGCCGTCGTCGCAGGAAGTAGTGAAAGCGTCCCGCTTGCCAAAAGCAGCAACCGGGACGGTTACTCTACGGTCAGAACTCACCACGGAAAATGCAGCGGGCATTCGGGGTCTCGTGGATCACGATCTCGCAGAGCCCGGGGAGTTGCGGCGCGAGTTTCTTCCAGAGCCAGGCGGCCATGTATTCGATGGTGGGATTCTCCAGGCCTTCGATCTCATTTAGATAGGAATGATCGAGGCGATCCATGATTGGTTTCATCGCACGTGAGATTTCAGCGTGATCATAGACCCAGCCAATCTTCGGATCGACTTCGCCTTCGATTGCGATCTCCAGTTTGAAGGAGTGTCCATGCATCTTGGTGCATTTGTGGTCACCGGGCAGATTCGGCAGTGTCTGGGCGGCTTCGAAACGAAAGTCTTTGATGATGCGGGCGCGCATGTCAGTTGGGTTTGGCGATGAAATCCTGCGGAGGAAGAATGGTGAGATTCAAACGATGGACGACGCCATCAAACGGAGTGCTGTTGGGATACTTGGAGGCCTTTAGAATGCCGAAACTTTGCCCGGCTGCGATGCCTGATTTCGGTTCCTGCGGAAAACCTTTATGAAAAGGAGCTACCCCGAGCACCTCACTGTGTCCGGGAACAGCAATCGAAATGACACCGCCGAGATCTATCATTGCACGAATATTGATGCGGGCCTTTTCCAAAGGAGAGCCGGCAATGGTTGCCTCCTTGCCATTCGCGAAGACCGTGAGCGTCGGCCTGGCGGCGAGGAGATGCAGCGCATAGCCGGATTGTTCATCACCATGCGTGAGTAATGTGCTGTCTTGGTCGATGGTGGGATCGAACTCGAAGGCGGCGTTGATGAAGATTCCCCTGCCCTGCAATTTGGGTGCTTCAGCCGCACTGATTTCATCGCCAATTTTCAATACCAAATCGGCGGAACCAGCGGGACTGGCAGCCACAACCACCTCCGCAGCCGGGCGCACGGCGCTTTTGAACTCCTGCGGGAAAAAGGCGGCCAAGCGGGTCTTTTCCGCCGCGTGCTCAGCCTTCATGGCGAGATTCGTCCATTCGTTGGGATCGGTTTGATGATCGTAGAGTTCCTCGCTGCCATCCGAGTAGCGAATGTAACGCCAGCGCTCATCACGTGCCGCGTAACCGGCGTTTTTGCCGCCGCCCATACAGGTCACGGCAGGTTTGTCGCGTTTCGCTGCCGGATCGAGCAGCAACGGCTTCAAGCTGCTGCCGTCGAGATGCTCCGGCAGTGGCAGTTTCACGAGATCGCAGAGCGTGGGATACAGATCAATCAAGGCGACAGGCTGCGATGATGTGGAGTCAGGTTTTGTCAGTTCAGGTGCATAAATCGTCAGCGGAACACGTGTCGTTGGCTCCCACAGTTTGCCTTTATGCCACATCTGTTTCTCGCCAAAATACCAGCCGTGATCGGAGGTGAAGACGATGATAGTGTTCTTCGCGTTTGGGCCTTTTTCCACGGCTTCGAGGATGCGGCCAAGCATGGCATCACAAAACGCCACGTTGGCGAGATAAGCACGCACAGCGTCCTTCCAGAGGTTCTTTTCGACGATCTTCTGATGATAGCCCTCTTTAAGATGCGACTTCGCGATGGCAGGCACATCATCTAGATCATCCGCCTTCACCTCCGGCAGCTTGATCGATTCGAGAGGTAACGCATCGAAGTATTTCTGTGGCACATACCAAGGCGAATGCGGACGGTAGAGCCCCAAGGCGAGGAAGAACGGTCGCTTCTGTTTCTTCGTGAGAAATTCGGCGGCAAAGGTGGCAATCTGACCATCGTCAGTCTTGTCGTCCTCCACTTGAATACCACCCCAGTCCCAGTGCCAGATGTTGAGACCATTGAAGTTCTGCCCGGTGTGAACGGGAAGACCAGGAATTTGTACGCCCGCACTCGGAAAGCGCAGATCCCACGCCGCATCCTGCTCAAAGCCACGCCGACCACCATGCCAACCGGTGAGACGCCCTTCCGGTCCACCATGATTCGCGTGGAAGATTTTTCCCGCTGCGGCAGTCGTGTAACCCTGTGCCTTGAAATACTCCGGCAATGTTGGCTTGCCAGCGATCTGCACACTGCGTCGCCAGTCCTGCTCGTTGCCAAACACCCCACTCGATGACGGTAGCATGCCAGAAAACAAACTCGTCCGTGAAGGATTGCACAAAGCATAGTTGCAGTGCGCATTCGTGAAGCGCATGCCCATCTTCGCCAAGCGATCCATATTTGGAGTCACTGCTTGCGGATGCCCATCCATCCAGCCGATGTAGTCGCGTAAATCATCCGCGATGATGAATAGTACATTCGCTTTACCAGCCGCAGAGACAGTGCGCGGCTTAGACTTCGTCGCGGCATTGGCGGTAACAGCCAATGCGAGGACGATGCAGATGAGACGAGAAACAGACAACATTAAACTACGCTCGCACGGGGCAGAGAAGATGTCGAGAGAAGGCAAAACACGGTGACGCTCCAAACCGCAAAACCGCCGACTCCGGGACTTTGTGAAATTTTTCACAAATAGGGCTTGCCTGACCTCCTTCATGTGGCTAGAAAAAGCGCCCGCCATCCCGGCCAGACCCTACCTCTCTCCCCCCGGGCAGACCCTACTCACATGTCGATCTTACTTCCTCAACCAGCCTCCTTTTCGCCGCTGCTTGCCAACGTGCACAGCTACGCGTCAGGCTTGTTTGAAGAGAGTAGCACCCTCGGTTTCCTGACCAATTCGGTGCTAGTGGCGCTGGTCGTTCTCTGCATCGTTCTGTGGTTCTCGCGCAAAGCGACGAAGAACATGACGCTGGTGCCGCACAAGGCGCAGAACTTCCTCGAATTCATCGTTGAGTTTCTTTACAATCAGGTCGTCGGCATTGTCGGTGAGAAGCAGGCTAAGCTGGCCTTCCCGCTCCTCGGCACTCTCTTCATCTACATCCTCGTCTCAAACTGGTTCGGCCTGCTGCCCGGCGTCGGCACCATCGGCTGGGGAAAAGGAACGGGGTTTCTGTCCATTGATGCGGCTCACGAACCGCTGCTCCGCCCGCCTACAGCAGACCTTAATGCCACCATTGGCATCGCAGTTTCCTCTTTCCTTGTTTGGCTGTTTCTCACGATCAAGGAAATCGGTGTTTGGGGATTTATCGTTCACACCTTCGGTCCCAAGGGTGGTCTTAAAGGAATCATGGGCATGGTGGTGGCTGTAGTGTTCCTTTTTGTGGGTGTCATCGAAGTGGTGTCCATCATCATCCGCCCCGTCACGCTCTCCATCCGCTTATTTGGCAACATCTTCGCAGGCGAGAATGTGATTCATGCGATGAGCGACATGATGAATGGAACTGGAGCGATTGGCAGCTTCTTGGGCAGCATCATTCTCCCCCTGCCGTTCTACTTCATGGAACTGCTCGTAGGCCTGCTCCAGGCGATCGTTTTCACGCTACTCTGCTCCGTTTACATCCAACTTTCCACCACCCATGACGATCACGGTCATGAGGATGAGCATCATTAATCTCGAATTTGCTCGCGGGACCATGCGCAACGCGTGGACGCTGGCGACACAACAAACCAAATACGACTAACACACTATGACAATGGAACTCATCTCAATGGCTGCTGAAGGAGCCGCTCAGGTTCAAACCGCCGCTTCTCTCGGCATGACCGGTGGTCTCGGTGGCGCTGGCGCTGCAATCGGAGTCGGTCTTATCGGCTCGAAGGCCGTGGAAGCCGTAGGCCGCAACCCCGGCGCTTTCGGCAACATCCTGACCCTTAGCATTATCGGCATGGCCCTCGCTGAAGGCCTTGGCATTATCGCCTACCTTGGCGGTATCAAGTAACTTTCCTTGGCGACGGATCGCATCTCGCGATCCGCCGCCCTTTGTTCTCGCCCCTCAATTCAGTATTTTCATCTGTTCATTACCGCGCCTCTTATGACTCTCACCACGCCCACCATCATTGCTTCCGGTGCCATCGATGCGTTTGTTGGTCAATTCGGCCTAGCGTGGTCGAAGTTTTTCGCCCAGGTGATTATCTTCTGGATCGTCTTCATGATCCTCAAAAAATACGCTTTCGGCCCGATCCTTGGGATGCTGGAGCAGCGTCGTCAGCGCATCGCCGATGGCGAAGCAAAGCTCGAAAAAATCTCCAAGGACGCTGCGGACGCCGCGAAGAACTCCCAGGCCATTATCGACAAAGCGGAGGCTGATGCAGCTCGCGTGGTGAAGGAAGCGGATGAAGCCGCCAAGGCCCTCCAAGACCGTCGCCAGCAGGATGCTGTCGCCAGTGCCAATTCCATCATCGCCAAGGCACGTGAAGCCGCACAGCTCGAACAGGAGCAGCTCATGTCCCAACTCAAGCGTGAGTTCGGTCGCATGGTTTCTGATGCTACCAGCCGCGTCACTGGCAAGGTGCTCAACACCGACGACCAGAGCCGCATCAATCAAGAAACAGCTGCTCAAGTTTCCGCTTAATTTTTCCCGCCGCTCCTCGCCACCATGAAGATCTCCAAGGAAGCCCGCCGCACCTCTCGCCAGCTCTTCCGCGCCTGCATCGCTGGCGGGAAGCTCGACGAGTCACGCGTGCGCACGGTGGTCTCCGGCGTCGCCAAGGGTAAGCCCCGTGGCTACATCGGCATCTTGGATGCCTTTTCCCGTCTTGTGGCGAACGAAGTCGATCGTCAGCGTGCACTGGTCGAAAGCGCCACCGCTTTGACGCCCGCCACGCAGTCCGAACTGCAAGCCAGCCTCTCGAAGAAATACAACCGCACTCTCAGTCTCGAATTCAGCGTCAATCCCGACCTTCTCGGTGGCATCCGAGTCAAAGTGGGCTCTGACGTGTGGGACGGCAGTGTCAAAGCCCGTCTCGAAGCCCTCAAAGCCTCTCTTTCCTAACCTTCTGCCCTCAGCCTTCAGTTTTTTCTACCCCGCAATACCATGAGCAACATCCTCCAGGAGATCGAATCCCAAATCGCCGGCCTCAAGACCGCCGTCACGAAGTCCAATGTGGGCATCGTCCGTGAAATCGGTGACGGCGCCGCCAAGATTGAAGGCTTGAGCGATGTCATGCTCAACGAAATGATCGAGTTCCCCGGGGGTGCGTTCGGTCTCGCGCTCAACCTTGAAGAAACCGAAGTCGGCTGCGTGCTTCTCGGCTCCGGTGAAGGCATCAAAGCTGGTGACGAAGTCAAAACGACCGGCCGCCTCCTCTCGGTGCCTGTCGGCAAGAGCCTCCTCGGCCGCGTGGTCAACGCTCTCGGTCAAGCCATCGACGGCAAAGGCGACATCAAAGGTGATGCGCAGTATCCGGTCGAAAAACTCGCCCCTGGCATCATCGCCCGTAAATCCGTTTCCGTTCCCGTGCAGACCGGCATCATGAGCATCGACGCCATGATCCCGATTGGCCGTGGTCAGCGTGAGTTGATCATCGGTGACCGCTCCACCGGCAAGACCACCATCGCGGTGGACACCATCATTTCCCAAGCGCAGCAGAACAAAGCCGCTGAACAGGGCAAGCTCGCCGGTCACAAGCCTCTCTATTGCATCTACGTCGCCATCGGCCAGAAGCAGTCCAACGTTGCCCGCGTCGTCAAGACTCTCGAAGACGCTGGTGCCATGGAATACACCACCATCGTCAGCGCCTCCGCTTCTGACTCGGCGGTGAATCAATACCTCGCGCCTTACACCGGTTGCGCCATTGGCGAGTGGTTCATGGACCAAGGCCAGGACGTGCTGATCGTCTTTGATGACCTTTCCAAGCAGGCCGTGGCCTATCGTCAGGTTTCCCTCATCTTGAAGCGCCCTTCCGGTCGTGAAGCCTATCCTGGTGACGTGTTCTATCTCCACTCCCGTCTCCTTGAGCGTTCCTGCCGCGTCGGTGACAACTACGGCGGTGGTTCCATGACCGCTCTGCCGATCATCGAGACGCAAGCCGGCGACGTTTCCGCTTACATCCCGACGAACGTGATCTCCATCACCGATGGTCAGATCTTCCTTGAAACCGACTTGTTCTATCAAGGCATCCGTCCTGCCATCTCCGTCGGTCTTTCCGTTTCTCGTGTGGGTTCCGCTGCACAAACGAAAGCCATCAAGAAAGTCTCCGGCACCACGAAACTCGATCTCGCGCAGTTCCGCGAACTCGCTGCCTTCGCGCAGTTCGGTTCCGACCTCGACGCTGGCACCAAGGCCAAGCTCGATCGCGGTGCTCGCATCGTGGAGCTCTTCAAGCAGCAGCAGTATCAGCCAAAGAGCCTCGCCATCATGGTCGTCAGCCTTTACGCCATGCAGAAGGGTTACTTTGACAATGTGGCCGTGGATCGCATCAAGGAATGCCAGGCCAAACTCGAAGAATACTTCACCACACGCAAAGCCGCTGTCCTCGACAAGCTCGCCAACGAGAAGACCCTCGACAACGTCGAAGCCGACATCAAATCCGGCCTCGAAGACTTCAAAGCCTCCTGGAAATAACTCTTTGCTGTTAGCACTTCGCTCTTAGCCTCATGCCCTCCACCCGCGACATCAGACGCCGAATCAAATCGGTCAAAAACACGGCCCAGATCACCAAGGCCATGCAGCTCGTCGCGGCTGCGAAGATGAAAAAGGCGCAGGACCAGGCCAACAATGGCCGCGCTTACACCGAGATGCTCAACAAGGTTCTCGTGAACCTCAAGGAACAGGCTGAAGAAGGCGTGCATCCGTTCTTCTCCGAGGGTAAGGGCGACAAGACGCTCGTTCTGCTCATCGCCAGCGACAAAGGCCTCTGCGGTGCCTTGAACACCAATCTGTTCAAGAAACTGCTCACCGCGAAGATCGAAGGTGAAGTCGAATACGTCACCATTGGCAAGAAGTCCGTCCAAGCCATCAACCGCCTGCGCCGCACACTCCTCGCCGACTTCCCGATCAAAGATCCCGCCAAATTTGCCGAAGTCCGCGCCGTGGGCCGCTTCGTGCAGGAAAAATTCCGCACGGGTGACTTCAAGAAGGTGCTCGTCGTCTTCAACAACTTCATCAACACCGTCACCATCGTCCCGACCGTCGAGCAGCTCCTGCCCGTCAATCCGGTGACCCTCGGCGGCAAGCGTGACTTCGGCCACGCCATCGAAACACCCGTCGCCTCGGCATCAACCGAGTACACCTTTGAGCCAAGCGCTGCCGTCGTCTTTGAAACCGTGCTGCCGCAGTATGTGAACGACACCATTTACCAGATGGTGCTCGAATCCCGCGCCTCAGAGCACTCCAGCCGCATGGTGGCCATGAAAAATGCCACCGACAACGCCAAGCAGATGATCAAAGACCTCAGCCTCGAGTACAACAAGCTCCGCCAGGCCGCGATCACCAACGAACTCCTCGAAATCACCACCGCCAAGATGGCTCTCGAATAAACCCATCAGCCACCTTCCCCTTTTCCTTCTCCCATTCTTATGAGCAACATCGGCAAAATCGTTCAAGTCATTGGTCCCGTGGTGGACGTGGATTTCTCCGCCACAGGCAATCTTCCAGCCATCTACAACGCGCTGGAGATCAACTTTGAGCAGGTCGGCAAACCCGTCCGTCTCGTCTGCGAAGTGCAGAGCCATCTTGGCGACGGCTGGGTTCGCTCCATCTCCATGATCTCCACCGACGGCCTCAAGCGCGGCATGGACGTCACCGACACCGGCGGCCCGATCACCGTTCCCGTCGGCGAAGAAGTCCTCGGTCGTATCTTCAACGTCACCGGCGACGCCGTGGATGACCAGCCTTCCCCGAAGACCGAGAAGCGCTACGGCATTCATCGCAAAGCCCCCGCCCTCACCGACCAGAATCCTTCCGCACAGATCCTCGAGACCGGCATCAAAGTGATCGACCTCATCTGCCCCTTTACCAAGGGTGGTAAAGTCGGTGCCTTTGGTGGTGCAGGCGTCGGCAAGACCGTCGTCATCATGGAACTCATCAACAACATCGCCAAAGGCCACGGTGGTTTCTCCGTGTTCGCCGGTGTGGGTGAACGTACTCGTGAAGGTAACGACCTTTACTGGGAAATGATCGAGTCCGGCGTTATCGCCACCGAGAAAGACGAAAAAGGTCATCCGAAGAAGGACCCTCAAGGTCGCCCCGTTCTCGCCCCAGGCTCCAAAGTGGCCCTTGTGTATGGCCAGATGAACGAGCCTCCAGGTGCCCGTCTCCGCGTCGCTCTCTCCGCCCTCTCCATGGCCGAGTACTTCCGCGATGAAAAGAACCAGGACGTGTTGTTCTTCGTCGATAACGTCTTCCGTTTCTCCCAAGCCGGTTCCGAAGTGTCCGCCCTCCTTGGACGCACGCCATCCGCCGTGGGTTACCAGCCCACGCTGGCCGCCGAAATGGGTGCCATGCAGGAGCGAATCACCTCCACCAAAACCGGTTCCATCACGTCCTTCCAGGCTGTTTACGTTCCTGCCGATGACTTGACTGACCCTGCTCCGGCCAACACCTTCGCCCACCTTGACTCCACCGTCGTGCTTGAGCGTTCCCTCGCCGAGTTGGGCATCTACCCTGCCGTCGATCCTCTCGCCTCCGTGTCCAAGGCCCTCGCCCCCGACATCGTTGGTGAGGAGCACTACCGCGTCGCCCGTGGCGTCCAGCGCGTCCTTCAGCGCTACAAAGACCTTCAGGACATCATCTCCATTCTCGGCATGGACGAACTCAGCGACGACGACAAGCTCACCGTCTTCCGCGCTCGTAAACTCCAGCGCTTCCTCTCCCAGCCCTTCACCGTCGCCGAAATCTTCACCGGCACCAAAGGCGAATACGTCTCCGTCAAAGACACCATCCGCGGCTTCGCCGAAATCCTCGACGGCAAACACGACGACGTCCCCGAAGCCAACTTCTACATGAAGGGCGGCATCGACAGCGTGAAGAAGGCCTGAGCCAGTTAGAAGTTTAAAGTCTCAAGTTCCAAGTTGCTTCGCAGCCGGACCTGAAACCTGAAACTTGAAAACCTGAAACTTTCCCCGAATGCCCCTCATACTCGAAATCGTCACTCCAGAAGCCCGCATCTTTTCCGATGATGTCGATTCCGTCGTGCTTCCGGGTTACGAAGGCGAAATGGGTGTCCTCCCGGCTCACTCCAACCTCGTGACCACGCTGCTCCCCGGCGAGTTGCGCATCTCCAAAGGCGGAAAAGTCACCGAAATGGCCGTAGGCGAAGGTTTGGTCGAAGTCACTGGCTCCGTCACCCGCATCCTCACCGATGTGGCCCTCGACGCCGACAAGATCGACGAAAAAGCCGCCGAAGAAGCCATCGAGCGCGCCAAGAAAGCCCTCGCCGAGCTTAAACCTGGCGAACACCAGGAAGAAGTCGCCGCCGCCATGGCCGCCATCCAGCGCGCCACCGCCCACCTCGGCATCAAGCGCAAGCGTCGGACGGTCTGATCATTACCGGGGCTACTACCCTTGTTGGAGATGTTCTTTCGATCATGTAAGCCGAGTACATCGGACATTTCCGTTGCTTGCATTCCCCCCGCTCCTGCTAGACTCGGCATTCCCGCGTCCATTCGTCATTACCACTCATGTCCCATAAAGTCCTCATCATCGGAGCCGGCGGCGTCGGCCGCGTAGTCGTTCATAAATGCGCCCAGCTCCCCGACGTCTTCGGCGAGATCATGCTGGCCTCCCGCACCAAGTCGAAATGCGACAGCATCGCCGCTGAACTCAAGCGCCCGATTCAAACTGCCGCCGTCGATGCCGACAACATCCCCGAACTCGTCAAACTCCTCAAGAGCTTCAAGCCCGAGGTCGTCATCAATGTCGCGCTTCCCTATCAAGACCTCACCATCATGGACGCCTGCCTCGAAGCCGGCGTCCATTACATCGACACCGCCAACTACGAACCCCGCGATGTCGCCAAGTTCGAGTACCACTGGCAGTGGGCCTACCAGGACAAGTTCAAGAAAGCCGGCCTCACCGCCCTGCTCGGCTGCGGTTTCGACCCCGGTGTCACGAACGTGTACACCGCCTACGCCTTGAAGCACCACTTCAGCAAGATCGACACCCTCGACATCCTCGACTGCAATGCTGGTGATCATGGCAAGGCCTTCGCCACCAATTTCAATCCCGAGATCAACCTGCGCGAAGTCACCGCCAACGGCCGCTACTGGGAAAACGACAAGTGGATCGAAACCAAGCCACTCGAAATCAAGCGCAGCTTCCCCTTCCCCGACGGCATCGGCCCAAAGAACATCTACTGCCTCTACCACGAAGAGCTGGAGTCATTGACGAAGCACATCCCCATGCGCCGCGCCCGCTTCTGGATGACCTTTGGCGACGCCTACATCAAGCACATGGAAGTCCTCGTGAACGTCGGCATGACCGGCATCCATCCCGTCAAACACAAAGGCGTGGACATCATCCCCATCGAGTTCTTGAAGACCCTCCTTCCCGAACCCGGCACCCTCGGCGCTGATACGAAAGGCAAGACCTGCATCGGCAACTGGATCGAAGGCACCGGCAAGGACGGCCAGCCGAAGCGCTACTACGTTTACAACATCTGCGACCATCAGGAGTGCTACAAAGAGACCAACAGCCAGGGCGTCAGCTACACCACCGGCGTCCCCGCCATGATCGCCGCCCGCCAGCTCCTCACCAATCCGTCCGAGTATCGCCAGCCCGGCGTCTGGAACGTCGAGCAGCTCAATCCCGACCCCTTCATGGCCGACCTCAACGCCTACGGCCTCCCCTGGCTTGAAACCTGGCCCACCGAGCCGCTGCCGGGCGAGTGAGGCGCGGACCCGCAGGTCAATCTCACCACAGAGAACACAGAGGCTCACAGAGAAAGAACTCTGTCTCACACCTCTGTGCCTCTACGTGCTCTCTGTGGTAAAAAGCACAGCTCTATTTTACCGTCTGCTGCTTCAACGCAGTCCTAGCGACTGGCACCACTCCCTCGTCGCTGAATGTTCTGCAGTGCTTGTTCTTCACGCTCTGCCTCCGCATATTTTCCCTGGGTTTGCAGTACCCAGGCCAGGGAACGCTGGGTACTCAGAGTATCTGGATGCTCCGGGCCTAAGGCGAGTTCTCGAAGTGTGTAAATCTGCCGGTATTCCTGCTCGGCGGCCGCATATTTTTCCTCTGCCACGAGCACACTCGCCAATCGAGTCTGGCACTCCAGCGTATCGGCAGCGTCCGCACCCATCACGCGCTGCAAAATCTTCAGCACCACTCTATACTCGGTCTCTGCTTCTTCATACTTGCCTCGGTAGCTGAGCAGAAAGGCCAGTTCTTGACGATAGGGCACAATCTCAGGGTGCTCCGGGACCAGATAGCGCTCCTCTAGCGCAATCAAATCCCGGAAGGCCTTCTCCAAATCAACCCCTTGAGACCCATAAGGAGACATCGACACCACCTTGCTCAAGCGTACGATCTCAGCCATCTCCTCCGGCTTCGGCTCGGGCATTTCTTCGATCTGCAACGGCTTCACCTGCATCTGCCGGTAAGCCACGATGGCTCCGCCGACTCCGATCAAGATCAGAGCGTGGATCAGAAGCGTTCGTGAAAGCGTGAGCTGCATGACCACACTGAGCGTGATCGTTCGCGCATGGCGTTGCAAGACCAAACTGCGCGCCGGATGAGTACGACGGACACTCTTGTCCGTCGATCCTCGCGCCCGCCGAACCCGACGGACAAGAGTGTCCGTCGTACTCTGAGCCACCCTCGCCCGTCCCCTCAATCACGCTGGCTAAACTTGGACGACTGCACCAGTTTCGTCAGCGTCTCCCGGTCCGGCTCGTTGTTGGTCGTTACCGTGATGGCGAAATCGTAGCCGTGGATCAGGCGGCTGTACATTTTCTGCACGATCAACACGCTTTGGCCTGAAGGGTCCAGCACCTCCGCCTGCCACGTTTGAAAATCCAGGCCGTCGAGTGTTTCCACGCCCAGCTTCATCTGGCCCAGCTTCACGCCCGCCTGCGCGTAGCTACTGGTCATTAGCTCGATGATCTCCTTGTTGGCCTCAAGCCACGGGCCGTCGGCGGCCACGTCATAGGGCTCCATCGTCGAGAGCAGGATGTTGAACGGGTCTTTGCGCAGATTGAGGAGCTGCTTGAGCGCGGCAACATCCACCGCCGCTTCGGCCGTCTTCTCTATCGCCTTCTGGCCCTGCGTCTGCAGCTTTTGCGCCGTCTCCGGCGTCATCACATCCCACCCGGCAGGCAGGTGCGTGCTCCAGCCGATCTCCGCCACCGTGTAAGCTAGCGCAGCGTCCAGTTTCCCGTTCTCAATCGCCTGCTGCTTCTCCGTCAGCGTCTGCTCCTTGTGGCAGGCGCACAGCCCCAGACCCAGCAAGATTCCAAGAACGACGCGGGAGAGTTTCATCAGCGACACCATACTCACCCCTGTTGCGCAGGCCACGTCTCCTTGCAATCCCTTTTGCGCCCGCCGTGCGCACACAAACATCACGGGCGCTCCTGGCGATACCAACGCCAATGCTGCAACGACCTGCTGCGGATTAAAAATCCGCGCTCCTCCAAACATTCACCACCGAGAGCCCGAGGCCCACAGAGAAAGACCTCTGTCTCCCACCTCTGTGCCTCTCCGTGATCTCTGTGGTAAAAAAGCACAGTGCTATTTTACCGGCTGCTGCTTCAGCAAATCCTGAAGACGCATGCGCCATTGATTGGCCAGCAGTGTGTGGGGATGATTGGCTCCCAGCGTATTCACCCAGCGCAGTTCCACTCCTTGCGTGAACTCCCGCCATAGTGAGCAACCCAGTAAGCCATTTTAGCGCAGCTCAAGCTCGGCAGCTTCCCTCCGCAGTTCTTCCCTCCAGGCCTTGTAATCAGTCTGGTTCAAGTGCTCAAAGCGTGATTCCATCTCCGGCGTCCACTCCTCCGGCCAGTCTTGCAGCAGCTTCTGGTGCAGAGTCTTGACTGCTTACTCACAGTTATCCGCAGCCTGCATGGACTCGCGGAACATCCGCTCCGGTTCCGGCCACTCCTTCAGCGAACTGCGCAGCCTGCTCAGTGCATCGGCTGTGGCTGGGTTTTGCTCTTCTGCTGCCGGCAGTTTCTTCAGCGCGGCAGGCACCCGCATCAGCAGCTCGTTCATCCAGCGCAGTTCCACCACATGCAGCAGCCGCCCGACTGCCAGTAGGAATTCCAGACGCACTTGGGCGCTTAGCATGTCCACCCGCGCTTGCAGCGCCGCCAGTTCCTGAGTGCCCACCACGGCCTCCAGCAACTCCAAATGGGGTTCCAGCAGCGCCCACTCATCCAGCACACCACGCGCCTCCTCCAGCGTTGCCGGATCTTCAGCCACTTGAAAGGGCCGCAACCACTTAAGGCGCTCAATGAAGCGTGTCAGCGCTTCCAACAGGCTAATGAATCGTGAGTCTTCCATCATAGTGAAAATGAAAAGCAGCGGTGAAACTTGGCCAACATGACCACCCCCATCGTGATCGTCCGCACATCGCCTTGCAACACCCAACTGCCGCCGCAGGCCAGCGTTTAACCGACAACCCAGGACTGCGCGAGCGAAGAAAGCTCCAAGGAGCGCGGATTTTTAATCCGCAGCAGCAGCGCAATCACCTCGGTACCCTTGCCACCCTACCACGGCAAATGCTGCGACGACGTGCTGCGGATTAAAAATCCGCGCTCCTCCAAACCTTCACCACCGAGGTCACAGAGAACCACAGAGAAAAGCCTCAGCTTCCCTCCTCGGTGCCTCTCCGTGCCCTCGGTGGTTGAAAAAACGCAGGCCGCTACACGATCGGCGTTTCGATGGTGATCGTTCGTACCGCACTCGTGCGCGTTCCGGCGCTGTTAGTCGCTTCGGTTTCTACTTTCACCACCTGACCGATGGTGAATGGGCCGATGGCATCGCCGGCATCCGTCAACGGGACGCTGTGGGTGAAGTCGGCGTCCACGCCGACGACCATCCACTTGAGCAGCTTCGTCGTGGCATGCGCACCGCCGCCGGGAACGTAATCCACCAGCACTTGCAGTCCGCTGGTGCCGCCTTGCAGCACGGTGTTGATCTCGATGGTGTCGGGCGCAGGTGTGCTGCCTTCGGTCGGGATGCTGTCCAGCGCTTCGTATTCCGGTGAGCCGGGATCGTAGCTGGCCTTCATCACCTTGTACCATTTCTTGATGAGCGTGTCCGTCGCGTCATCGAGGTCGGTCAAATCCTTGCGCGTCGAGTCCAGCAGGCCCTCGGTATCGCTGATCGCCTGCACCTGCGTGGTGTAGCCGTCCAGCAGCGCCTTGAACATCGCCGCTGTCTGCGCCACGCCTTGCAGCACGCGGGTGATCGGCGGTTGCGCGGGCGTCATGGCCGCCAGTGTGGTGTTGGCCCGCACCCACAGCGGATACAGCGCCCGCGCACGCTCCAGGATCGTGCCCTCCGAGCGTGGTGAGATTTGATACACGTCCTTGAGGTCCTTCATCAGCAGCACGTTGTCACCGAGCTGCCCTTCGAGGATCTGCGGGATGCGCGTGCCCAGCAGCTTGAGCTTTTGCAGCGTCGTCTGCCCGGCGCGGTAGGCCGCGTCGGCATCGTCCTGCTTCACCGCGCGCAGTTGCACCAGCGGTTCGAATTGTACAATGAGAGCGTTCAGCTCCGTGGTTCCTTGCGTGCCGATCGTGAGGGCCGGCGCATGTTGCGTCCACACTGTCAGGGACAGTTGGGCGCGGTCTTTGGTGATTTCCCAGGATTGCATAGTGGTGTGTGTGTTTAGGGTTATCGGACTGCTTGGCAAAAAGGGTGCCGCAGGCGCAGGCGTGGAGGAACCCGACCACAAATGGCCGTCATTCCAGCGGCTACCGTCGTTCCAACGGGCCAGCAGAGGCGTGGAAGACCGCAGCATCGCAGTAGGGTGTCAGGGTTGAGTCCATGGCAGGCCGCGCCAACCGGCGGCGGTCATGCCCTGGGCGTGGTAGGAGAATGGAAGAGCGGCTCATGGTTGGTGTGCCTCATTCAACCGCCCCGACAGGTCAGGAAAAACTCCCTGAGACGCAAAGCGTGGGAAAAGCATAATCATTTCGCCTGTTTTTCAAGCCTCTTTTGTGGCTGAAAAACACGCCTCGCTTACAAACCACCCGCACCTGCCACTGCCACACCCGGAACATCTTCTGCTCCACCTGCAAGCCCTTCTGCTTCAAACGCCTGCGCCTCTGACACGCCCGGAAGCCACTCTGCAACCGTTGCAGTCATGCAAAAAGCCGATGCAGTCACCCTTCCGGGCGTTGCAGTGCGTGAAAAAGGCGTTTCATCGGCTCGAAAAGCCGTTGCAGTGACTACTGCGGGCGTTGCAGCGTCGCTTCCGGGTGATGCAATGGCATCAAAAGCCGTTGCGGCATCGCGTGCGGATATTGCAGCTGCGGAAAAAGGCGATGGCGGACGGCCACGGATGTCCTGGAACGTTCGATGGTGCCGCAGAGGGGCGAAGGAGCAGAGGTGCGGAGATTGCTCTGGCTCATCTTCCCTGCTCTGCCGCTCTGCCGCTCTGCCTCTCCGCCCCTCTGCGGTAAACCTGAGTGTCCCTGCTGCATCGCCTCGGCAGGGAGCGCGAGTTTTGAACTCGCCTGACTTGTTCCCCCTGCCCGCATTGCTTCGCAAAGCGATGCACGCGGGTGGCACCGTTCAGGCTGGACCACTCAAGTGGCGAGTAGGCTCCGCCATACTCGCCTGACTTTCCTGGCATTCACGCGTCAGCAACACCTACCTGATTAGCACAATCGGGGCGCAGTATTTGGTCGTGCGCAGCTTGAAGGACTCGCCGGCTTTGCATTGTTTGGCGCAAACGATCCACTCGTAGCCCGACTCGTCACTCACGAGGTTTTTTTTCGCCTTGAGAGGCTTCCAGCCCATACGTTCGACATCCTTGCGCGAGATAATGTCGTCCTTTTTGTTGCCGTCCTCATCTTCCCAATTCGAAGTAAAGGCCACATAGACCAGGCCGTCGCTTTCAACACTGAAGGAGGTCACTGCAATGTGCTTGTGCTTCGGCTGGGCGAACTGCATGCCCGCGTAGGCTTCGGGAATATCCACCCAGACGTACTCGCTTTCCGTGTACAGCTTCTGTCCTTTGAGCAACGGAGCGATGACCGACGGGGCCACATTCACTTTGGCCAGTTCACCCACGGTGGGAGCGCCGACGGACTTGGTGAGAGGTGGCGGCGGTGTGAAGCGCGCCTTGAGTTCTTCATCCACGGCCAGCGCCGCCTCAAGGTTTCCTGCCTTGGTGTATTCAATCTTCATCTTTTGCAGCTCGTCGCGATACTGCGCGCTCACCGGCGCTGAAACACGCTCGATGGCCCGTTCATAATTCGACCGCAGGTTGATGAGACGATCCGGCTGCGCCTTGGCAGGAGCCTGGGCCTGGCTGGTGACGGCGAACAGCAGAACCAGACCGGAAAGAGCGAGGTGTTTCATGGTGAATTAAGTTAGACACAGAGAGCCTACTGAATTCTCCCGTTTGTTGCCAAGAAAAATTTCCATCGGGACCGGATTCTGTGTGTTCCGTAGGCAGAGATCGATTCTGTCCTGGAACGTCCGGCTTTGCCGCAGAGGGGCGGAGGAGCAGAGGGTGCAGAGGTTGAGCTGGTTCATTCTCCATCTCTGCCGCCTCTGCCTCTTTGCCTCACTGCGGTAAAAAGGGGCGGCCCTGCGGCTGCCAAGCGTCGGCAGATCACAGCTTTTCGATGCGGCGGTCGAGGTCGCGGCGGTTGATGAGATCGACGACTTCAACGCGGTCGGGGTGGAGGCGGAAGAGGAGGCGGTGATCACGTCCGATGCGGACGCGGAGGACATCGGGGGTGGCGCGCAGACGGACGACGCCGGTGAAGGCGGCGGCTTCGCCGGCGGCGATGCGGCCGATGAGGATGAGAGTGGCACGACCGACCTGGGTGGGCAGGTGGGAGAGGGTGGCGTGGAAGCGGCGGGGGAAGTCGATGGGACGCGGGAGCTGGTGGCTGTCGATGCCGCCGGGGAGGGTGATTGCGGCGTCATCATCCAGATCTTCGTCGTCAGCGGGACGGGCGGCGGGGGCGGGTTGTTTGGCACGCTCAGCCTCAGCCAGGCTGACGGCTTCCATAGCCTGACGGCGCAGGATGGTGCGCTCCTCATTGGCGGCGCGGAGGGTGACATTGGTGGCGGCGAGTTTTTCACGCAAGGCGCGGAGGGCTTCCTGCTCGGCGTCGGCCTTGGGCGTGCTGGCGGTGCTGGTGGCGAGCTGCTTTTCGTGGAGGCGTATGTCGCGCTGGAGCTGGGCGAGTTTTTCGTGGCTGGTGCGGATCTCGGCGGCTTTGTCAGCGAGGAGGCGGCGTGACTTCTGCAAGGCGGCGGCTTCGGCACCGGTTTCGTGGGTGGAGTCATTGAGACGTTTTTCGAGGACGTCGGCGAAGGGTTCTTCGGGAGGGAGATCGAGGTAGTCGCGGGCGCTCTGGATTTGCTCGATGAGAGTGGTGGCGTGTTGTTTCTGGCCGATGGGGATGAAACTGCGGGCGATGAGGATGCCGAGGGATTTGAAGGAGGAGAAGAGCAGACCGTAGGCGAGGTTCTGGCAGAACCGGGAGTCGTTGAGGCGCAGGGCGGTGTGGCAGAGGTGCTCGAGCATGTCGAGATAGCGCGGGGGGTCGTCGCGGCACAGTAGGAGCCTGACATCGGGTGTGAGGGTCTCTTTGACGGGGCCATGCTGGTAGCGCAGTTGCAGCATGCGGCGGGCGCAGTCGCGGTGCTGCTTTTGCGAGATGAACACGAAAGTGTCGTGCCATAAACTGACCATGGTGTCGTCATGGCAGCCGAGGGTTTCGAAGGCGGTGACGGCCTCGGGGAGGAGATTGAAGGCGGCGAGGCGGATGAGGTAGGGACGGAGCAGATCGCCTTTGATGAGACGGGGATCGAGGCGGGCGAGGCCATGGCCAGACATTTTCTCGATTCTGGCGAGGGTGAGCTGCTCGGCGGGGCGGGCTTTGACCTCGGCGGTCGTCAGGCCGGGGACGGTGGAGGAATGGCGGAGGCGCTCTTGGTCTTTGGCCTCGCAGCAGCGTTTGTATTTTTGCCCGCTGCCACAGGGGCAGGGATCGTTGCGGCCGGTGCGCTCAACGGCACGGCGGAGGGTGCCACCGGGGCTGATGCGGCGATCACGGGCTTTGGCGAGGAAGTAGTCAATGGTGGCGTTACCGAGGGTGAGCGTGGCATTGACCAGGGCGGTGCCGATTTTTTTTAATGCGGCGATGTCGCTGCCTTTGCAGCAGCCGACGAGGACGGCTTCGAGGCTTTCATCATGGAGCCGTTCGGAGAGGCCCCAGAGGTAGCCAAACTTGACGGGATCAGGCTTGCCGGCATGGGCAAGAAGACGTGACTCGGAGACAAGTTCCGGTGGTAGAACGCCGCCGCGATGCTCCAAACACCAAGCATGGATGGCGAGCAGGGCCATGGCATGCATGGGGCGTGACATGACGGTGTGGCGAACGGCGTGGAGGAGGTCTGCGGCGACATCGCCACGCATTTTCCAGATGAGGCAGAAGGTCATCTCGTCGTTAGTCATCAGGCTCAGGCCTTCACGCAGATGGCAGGAGTCCACCGGGCGCTCATGGAGGGCGGCGGCGGCGAGCAGGAAGTGCAGGGCCATTTGATCATGGCTGGTGATGGCGCTGGCGATCCAGGCGCTGAGTTCCACATCGCTCTGCGGCAACCGTTCGGCGACGGCACGAACGGAACCGAGGTAAAACTGGTCGTTGTCGATGATCTCGCGGATTTCTGGCGACATGGTTGAGAGCATTTAATCAGCAGACTAGACTGCTTGCCAAGCAGGAAGCGTGAGCACACGGGGTTTAGTCCATGAAAAATGCGGGCGCATGGTGGAAAAGCCTATGATCGCGCTGCTTGCCAGCGCGAACACGTTGCGTCATCGTTGGAACCATCATGTCTGACGCCCTGCCTGATTCTCCTGCTGCCCCGGAACCGGATGACACGGCGTTTTTGCGCTGGCTGGCGACGCCGGAGGGTGCGGCGGCGATGAAGCAGGTGATGCAGGAAACGGTGGACGGCCGGTATGGCGCGGTGCCCGAGGAACTGCGGGCGCTGGCGGTGGAAGGACTGCAAAAACGCGCGAGCGAAGCGACGGTGACACGCGTGGTGACGGCGATGCAGGCGCTGCACGCGGCGATGCAGCAGCCCGCGGAGGAGTGGCCGAGCCGCTGGCAGTTTGTGCATGCGCTGCATGAGCAGGCGAAGGAGGTGACGGATCTGATCCTGGACGTGCCGGAGCCGCAGCGCACGGCGCTGATGAAAGAGATGCTGCCGCTGCAGGAGATGCTGGCGAAGCTGGAGCGGGAGACGAAGTGAGGTTTGACGATGCAGCGGACAAGAGTGTCCGCGCTCCTCTCATTTTTTCTGCCGCTTGAGCACCATGGGCACGGACCAGCTCCAGAACTGGGGTTCGAGGAGCTTGGTGTAGTTGGCGGGAACGGAATCGAGATGGTTGTGGGGGTCGTCTTTGACGCGCTTGGTGGTGCCTTGGAGCTGACCGGATTTGATGGCGGCTTCGACGGCTTCGTCGTTGATCATCCAGACGAGCAGAGCGCCTTTTTCGGATTCGCGCATGAGGTGGATCTGCGTGGCGGAGGGTGCGGCGTCCTTGTCGCGGAGGAGGGCGAAGCAGAGCTTGACCTTGTCGTCGGCGGAGGCGCTGCGCAGTTTGAAGTCGAGGGGCTCGACCTTTTTGTTGCTGGGTTCGGTCATGCTGAGGATGCCCTGCGCGGCGTCAACGATGCTGAACTGGAGCATGTCGTCGTCATCCAAGGGCTGCCAATTGCCAGACCAGTCGGAGGCTTTCAAGGCGAGGGGCTTGAGGCCGAAGTCGTCGTTGACGGTGGTTTCGGGACAGGCGGTGAGGACACAGCCGAGCAGCAGACAAGCGCAGAGGCGCAGGAGAGTTTTCATTGTGGTGGGACGGGGGGAGGCGTGGCGGGAGCGAGCTGATCGCGCAAACCGCCAGCGCCGGGCGGCAGGGAGAGCGAGACGCCAGGCACGGCAGGACGCGTGGTGTCTTCCGGAGGTGGCGTGACAGGGATGGCCTTGGGCACCGGTGATTCTGCGGGCACGGGAATGGCCTTGGCGATGTTCACCAGCGGAGCGGGATGTGGCAGCGCTGCTCCACGTTTTTTCTGCCACAAAGCATGCCCAGAGAGATGCGCACAGAAGGCACCGATAACCATGGAACCGCTGAGGAAGACCGCTGCTTTCAACCACACTGGCACATCATCACGGCCGACGAGGTGCGCAGGCAACGTGGGCGGGGCGCTGGCGGCGGCGCGGGCCCAGTCGGGTGCATCAGGCGGTGAGGGTTCGCCGCCGGAGTTACGGAAGAGCAGCTCGGCGAAGCCGATGGTAGGTTTGTCGCCAGAGGGCGCACCACCGCTGGTGAGGGCGACGCCCGCATGGGCGGGATCCGTGGCCAGCGAGCCGGAAAATTCACGCCGCTGGGCCGTTTTGCTGATGGGAATCGTTTTGGAACGTGGCTTCAAGCCATAATCCACCGCAGGTTCCGTGCCGCCACCCGCGCGTGCTGGCTCATTGGGTTTAACGAGGTCGTAGTGCTGAATGATGCGGGCATAACGGCCCAGGAAGTCGCTGCGCTGACCGGGCTTCGATTCTGCAATCTTGGCGATCTCATCATCGAGCAAGCGGGCGACGGTTTCACGCTCACGGGCACCGCTTTGCGGATCGGAATAGACGCCGACGGGAGATTCGAGGCCGAGCAAAAATTTGCACAAGGCAGCGAGCCAGCCGGCATGCCAAGCGGTCGAGCCACCGCTGCGAGCCGGAGGCAGTAACACGGCGGGATCAGTGCCACGCCCGGCCATGGAGGCGAGCGTGGGATGGGCGCGCACGAGGATGTTGAAGGCAGGCCATTCGTTCAGCTTAGAAACGAGCAGCTTGGTAGTGCGGGGATCTTCGCGTGCGAAACCTGTGAGCAGGAAGATATCCTCCAAACGAAGCTTGGTGGCGGGGAGAGTCGAGTTATCGAGCTGAGTGAGCGCAGTATCGAGACCGGCGAGCACGAGGTAAGCCTCCTGCACATCAAGGCAGCGGCGTTCGCGCATGAGTTCGGCGAGACTGAGTCCCTCAACGATTTCTTCCGCGAGGCAGGTGAGGTCTTCACTCTCATTAACGAGGGCGAGCGTGACGAGAGCGGAGTTGTCGCGTTGTTTGGTGATTTTGAAGGCGGACTCGTCGATGTCTTTCACCCGCGCATGGGCGATGCGCGCTGGTGGCACCTGCTCGATAAGCACAGCGCGACCGGTCTTCGTGAGCGTGCCGCGCATGCTGTAAGGATTCGCCATGTCGAGGCGCTGGCTTTGAATGCGCACAAGATTGACGAGGCCGCGTGCCACTTCTTGATAACTGGCGAGCAGCGGCGCGAGCAAGGCCCGCGGCTTGTGCGCGGTGGGTATCTCGCCGGATAAATGTTCAGGTGCGAGCTTCTGCAAGGTGGAGCGCAGTTCGCGCATGGTCGCAATGACACCAACACCGGCGCTGGAGAGACAAGCGCCAAGCAACTCGGCAAAATCGGCTGAAGGCAGCGCCTGATCCAGCATCGTCGGCCCACCGCCGCCATGCTCGACGAGGAAAGTGCGCAAAAATTTAGCCTGCTTCTCGAAACTCGTCTTCAATGCGCGCTTCTTGCTGCCGCTATTGTCAAGCACACGAAAGTCCGCTGCGATTATCTGCACGGCCTGCGGTGCGGTTTGCACGATGCGGAAACTGTCGAGGGGCGTTTCCGTGAGAAATTCACCACGCTCGACGACCGCGACGGCGGTTTCCAATGCGCGGCAGGCGATCATGATGGCAAGCCAGCCAGGAATATCCTGCTGGTGTGCCAGATAGCCGCGCAGTGCCTCACCATCGACGTTACTGGTGATGTAAAAGGGGTTTTCTTCGTCCTCACCGCACTCAATCATCCGCGCTAGCGCCGGATGACCACGCTTTTGCAGCGCCTTGCACGACTCCTCAAAGGATGCGCGGTTCGAAAGCGGCTCCAGCAGCACATGGCAGTGGACGTATTCGAGCTGCTGGTGGTCAAAAGCGAGCACGGCCACCTGCTCGGCACTGCGTACCAGCTCGACGTTGTTGCCGTCGGCGTCCTGAACGATTTGATAATGCCTGAATAGACTCGGCTCCGACATGGGGGGGCGCTTGGGGAAAAGATGCGCGACTATCCTGCCACGCGGCGGATGTTCAAGTCAGCGTTTCCTCGTTAGAGCAACGAAATCGCGCTATTCATACCGGTGCAGGCTTCCATGCCGCGATGGAGTCAGGTGATTTCGCTTTCATGCCGAGGCGCTGCGTGGTGAATTCATCGGGCAGGAGGATCTCCGTGGCGGAACCGAAGTTGAGAGCACCAAGGAAATGCGTTTCGGTGCGTTCGGCGGATTCCGCCAGCCACGCGAATGCGAGATGATAGAGAGTGAGGAAGTCATCGACATAGGGCGCGATGCATTCGGAGGCGTTGCCAGCCATTTTCAATCCGATGGCACGCATGCTAGCCGCATCGAGTGAGACCAACGATACGCTTGGCATTTCCGGCAGAGGTGTAGGCAGCAAGTGCTGGTTCAAGGAAACAACTTTGCCGTCTTCGGTGAAGGGATAGGGCGCACCGTCCATGGTGGCCACGATTTGGCGCACGAGGTTGAGCATTTTGGGAACGACGGACTGTAAAGCAGTGAGGAAAGCGCTGGGATCATCGACATTGGCAAATTTCGCGCCAAGGGTCTGAAAGGCGAAGAAGGTGGTGAGCAGTTCACGGAACGAGGGCAGTGCTCCAGCCATCGCCTCATAAATCGTCACCCATGCGGACATGTCGCGACGACGAGTGAGCAGCCAATCGTTGAGATCGGCTTGCTCGCTCCACCACAGCATGCCGAGCGCAGCAGCAAAGCGGCTTTCCATGATGCGTTCACGCTCCTGTAGCGGGCCTTCCATGTGCTCCATCACCATGCGCTGACGGGCAGCTTCTGCACGTAAGGCTCCAGGGCTGGCGTCTTCCGTGCCGAACTGTATGCGTGACACCGTGAATCCCGCGAGGCTGAGCGTGGCGGCAGCTTCGAGATCGCGCCGCCGCTGCCAGGCTTGATTCCATTCCTGCAAGGCCACTTTGAACTGCGGCCCCCAAGCGACGATCTCATCGCGCACGCGCAAGATTTCGCGCTGAAGCTCGACACGCGCCGTGGAACTCGCCGGTGTGCTGCCGAGACCGCACATGGCACGCTCTGGATGTGCGAGTCCGCCGAAGTAACGCCGAATGACCAGCAGCGCCTCCTCCTCGCGGCGGTTTTGATGGATGACTTCCTCATCGGCGACCATGCGATGCTCCTGCAAGTTTAACCCGAGATCGTGTTGGTAGTAAAAATACGTGACCTGCCGCGAAAGATCGACGAACTGCCGCATCACTGAGGCTGCAGGTGCGAAAGATACTCCACCAACGCTGCTCCCTTCGGCAGTTTGCCTGCTGCGGCAGGTTCCGGCCGTATCTCACCGGCTTCGGCTCGAGCGGACGCTTGCACTTTGGCCGCTGTAGCCACATGGCGTGCCATGAGCAGTGAGAGGTTTTCCGGCAGTCGATGCTGGATGACGCCACGCTGAATCTCCTGCTCCGCCGCCTTCCAAGCAGTCCCAAGAAGCGCAAGCTTACGCTGCATACGGTCATACATGTCCTTGCCAATGACGTTAGCCCCGCAGCGCTCCGCAGAACGCGATATGACCCATAGTGTGATCGCACTGGCGGCGCGTGAGGCGAACGCAAATAGCATGAAGGGAATTTTGGCCGCCCACATCCAGCCGCGCACGACCCTGCGCCCTTGCTTGCGCCACTCGGATTCCTTTTTCGGCGCTTCGCGCAGACGCAGTTCCCACGCATCACGCTCCATCATCGCACGGAAGAACCATGCGTTCGTCTCACGCACGGCATGCACGAAGATGGTGCTGAGACCACCGGCATTGTGGCTGAGTTCATGCGCCAGCAAACCGCTAAGTTCGCGGGCCGTGATCACTGAAACCACCGGTAGTCCGAGATGCAGCATGGTTTGCCCCGTCAGAATGCCAAGGAGCCCCCCGAACATCGTGGTTCGCACAGAAATCGTCGTATCCAGCCACACCTGCGTGGGCGCCTGCGCCCGCAGGTGCCAGCATAGCATGTGGATGAGTTCGAAGAGTTGCGGTTGAGTGGCAGCGGTAATTTGGATGGCCACTTTCGCGTGTTCAGGCCGTGGTCGGAGCGGGCGCAGCATGAACACCCAAGTCACAACCATGAAGGCAAACTTCAGCAATTCAGGGATCATGCGCCACTGGAACAGCCCCACCCGCGCCATGCTGCCGGTGATGAGATATACCTGCCAGCACATCCAAATGAAGACTCCCGCCACCAGCAGCACGTAGCTGAACTGCAAGGCCAACGAGATCGTCGCCGAAATCACCAGCAGTCCAAAATGCAGCGGACCGCGCCACGGTGCGATGCGCACTGGCTTGGCTGGTTTCTCGGCATTTTGGGAGATAGGCATTCGGGTGCGAAGCGGGCAAAAAGCCGCTCACAGGTATATACTTAACCTCTTTTAATATGGTATTTCTATTTAATTATTAAAGTTTGCTGTTTCAGGCCGTCCAAAAAGGCAAGTTCGATCGCTACCCAGCCGTTTTCATGGCCATGAAGGCCGCCGCTCTCCTCGCTCTCGTTTTTACCTGCTGTTGGCCTGCGGATGCCGCTCAACGGCCGCCAAATCTAGTCTTCATCCTTACCGACAACCAAGGTGCTTGGACGCTCGGCTGCTATGGCAATCCCGACATCCGCACGCCGCACATCGACCAGCTTGCCGCCGAAGGCATCCGCTTCACCCATGCGCTCAGTAGTAATCCCGTCTGCTCGCCCACTCGCGCCACCTTCCTCACTGGGCTCATTCCATCGCAGCACGGCGTGCATTCCTTCCTCGATCCCAAGTTCATGATGGGGCCGGAGGCCTACAACTCGCTCCAAGAATTCACCTCCCTCGGCGAAGTCCTGCGCGATGCCGGTTACACCTGCGGCCTCAGCGGAAAATGGCACCTCGGGGCCAACATGACTCCCAGCGAAGGCTTCACCACCTGGACCACGAAACCCGATGGCAGCACCAAGGAATTCTATGACCAGCAGATCATCGAAGACGGCAAACTGCGCTCCGAAGCGGGCTACACCACTGACCTATGGACCCGCAAAGGCATCGAGTTCATCCAGGCTAACAAAGACCGACCCTTCTTCCTCTACCTCGCCTACAACGGCCCCTACTCGCTCGGCAAGCTCATGCTCAACGAGGCCAAAAACCGCCACGCCGCCTACTACGCCGACAAGGAACTCCAAAGCTTCCCACGCGACGCCATGCATCCCTGGCAGCACGACAACAAAGCCTTCCACAACACTGACGCCGCCCGCCGCCGCATGGCCTGCGAAGTGAGCGGCGTTGATGACGGCGTGGGAGCAATCATGGCTGCGCTCAAAGCCAACGGTCTCGATGACAACACCCTTGTCGTCTTCTCCAGCGATCAAGGCTGGATGGGAGGCCAAAACGGCATGTGGGGCATGGGCGACCACTTCCGCCCGATCGGTGCCCACGAGTTGATGATGCAAATCCCGCTCATCTTTCGCCAACCCGGCCAAATCCCAGCCGCGCAGACCTGCGATGCCCTCGTCAGCAACTACGACTTCATTCCCAGCGTCCTTACACACCTCGGCCTTGCCGACAAGATGCCGCAAAAGCCCAAATCCCCTGGCCGCGACTTCTCTCCAGCCCTGCACGGTCAACAACTCGTGAACTGGGATAACACCGTCTTCTACGAGATGGAAACCACCCGCGCCATCCGCACCCAGCGCTGGAAATACGTTTCCCGCTTCCCCGCCGGCCCCTTCGAACTCTACGACATGCAGTCCGACCCCCAGGAACGCTTCAACCAGTTCGGCCAACTAGGCACCAAGGAGACCCAAACAGACCTCGCAAAACAGCTCGATGCCTTCTTCACCCGCTACGCCGATCCGAAGTATGACCTTTGGAAAGGCGGCCGCTCCAAGGCGAAGCGGCATACGCCTTGATTAAAAGTATTCTGAAATGAACTGAAACTTATCCGCATTGCCTACGTTAAGCCGCACATCAACCCGGAACACCGGTCGATTACACCATGAAAACGCGCCTCTTCCTACCCCTCGCCTTTGCATTGCTCGTCACTGGCATCAAGGCCGACAATGAAGTCTATCGCACCTGGACGGACACCCAAGGCCGCAAGCTGGAGGCAACCTTCCGTGGCATCGAGAATGGCCAGGTCTTCCTCCAAGTCCGCAACGGCTATGTCTATCGCCTTCCCTTGGACAAACTCTCCGCCGAAGACCAGCAGGCGGCGAAAACACTGAAACCCGAAGGCCTCGGCATCCCTGCTGACCCAAACCTCGCCCAAGCAGCCGCTCGCATCGACATGTTGGTGGATGCGGGCTTGAAAAAAGCGGAGCAAAAATCCAACCCGCTGGCCTCCGACGAGCAGTTCGTGCGCCGCGTTTTTCTCGATCTCGCTGGCCGCATCCCCACTCGCGAGGAATCGCTGGAATTCCTGAACGATACCAGCTTATCGAAGCGTGCGAAGGTCATTGACCGCCTGCTCAACTCCGAGGGCTACAACAGCCATCTTTTCAATTACCTCGCCGACATGCTGCGCATGGCAGACATCTCTCAGAAGGTGCGTTTCTACACCTATCAGGACTGGTTGAAGAGCCAGATCGCCGACAACATTCCGTGGAACAAGATGGTTTACTCCATGATGACCGCCGACGGAAAACTGTTGGAAAACGGTGCCACCGGCTACCTGCTGCGTGATGCAGGCATGCGTCTCGACAATCTCAGCCTCACCTTGAGCACCTTCCTCGGTGCCAACGTCTCCTGCGCCCAGTGCCATGACCATCCCTTCGCGGACTGGACACAACGCCAGTTCTATGAAATGGCCGCTTTCTTCGGTGCCACGGAAACTTTCGGGGCCAAGAAAGGACCCAAAAGCGAAGACGCCGCTATGATGAGGAAGGCGGTGGCTTCTCTCGGTGACCAAAGGATGCAGAAGCAGGCTAAGAACCTTGTCCAAGTGAATGCGATGGCGATCGATGACGGCGAGGTGAACGATATGAAGCTTCCTGATGACTACAAATACTCAGATGCCAAGCCCGGTGACCACGTCGCACCGAAACTCGTGACTTGGAGTGATGATAAGAGCAAGAAAGCCTACCAAGGCGTGCAAACCAAGAGTGAGGAAGATCTCCGCTCGCAGTTCGCCAAGTGGATGACTTCGCCAGACAATCCGCGCTTTGCCATGACCATCGCCAATCGCATGTGGAAGCGCATTTTTGGCGTTGGCATCAAAGAACCCGTTTCCGATCTTGATGATCCCAATGCCAGCGTGAATCCGCCGCTGCTCCATCATCTTGCCGCAGAAATGGTGCGCGTGAAATTCGACCTGAAGCAGTTCATGCGTTTGCTCTGCAACACGCAGACCTACCAACGCGAAGCCACCAGCCACGAACTGGCCGACAACATTCCCTACCTTTTCCCCGGTCCCATTCTTCGTCGCATGAGCGCCGAACAGGCGTGGGACTCCTGCGCCACACTCGTGGTCGGAGCTGACGTGGATAAGTTCAAGTCTCATCGCGGCGAGCAGTATTCGAAGGCATTGCACATCGAATTCGGCAAAGATGCGTCTCCAGAAACCATCAAAACCCAGATCGAGACCGCTCTCACCAATATGAGAGGGTTTGCCGGTAAGGCGCAGGGCAACCCGAAGAACAATGCCAAGAAAAAACGCATGATGAAGCAGGCTGCTGGTCAGGGCGATGAAGAGGACCTTACCATCAGTCCACCGGTGCGCGACGGTCTCGTCTTGGCCCGAGCATCAGAGCTGCCGCAGCCTGAGAAGGACCAGCACTTCCTCCGCATGTTCGGCCAAAGCGACCGCCAAATCGCCGACAGCGAAAGCGAAGAAGGCAGCATCCCACAGGTGCTCATGCTCATGAACGGTGAAGCACAGCGTGTCATCGGTCAGAATGACTCCTTGGTAGTCAAAACCGCCTCGACGCAAAAAACACCTGAGCAACAGGTCGAAAGTCTCTATCTCAGCTTTTTCAGCCGCAAACCCAAGGCAGATGAACTGGCCAACTCTGTCGCCGCCCTCGGCAATGGCCTCACCATGCGCGATCTGACCTGGGTGCTCTTCAACGCCCGTGAATTTGTCTTCGTCGAATAGTCACCTTTAAACAATCACCGCCATGAACCTTCAGAACCAACTCGACCCGATCACCCGCCGTGCCTTTTGTGAACGCTGGGCCCAAACAGCTCTAGGCGTCACTGTGCTGCACGGCACAGCGGGCAGCCTGTTTGCTGCGGAAGCGGCCAAACCATCAGCGGCACCTAGTGGTCCAGGCTATGGCAAAGCCAAGAACGTCATCTTCCTTCAGATGATGGGAGGGATGACTCACATCGATACATTGGATCCCAAGGATGGACCAACCCAGGGGCCCAAAAAACCCCTCGGCACCAAGGCTGGTTTCCAACTCGGCGGCATTATGGAGAATCTCGCCAAGAATGCGGACAAGATCAGCATCATTCGCAGCATGACCTCCAAGACGGGCGTGCATGCAGCTGGTCAATACGTCATCCGCTCCGGCTACGAGCAACGCGGCACCATCAAGCACCCGAATATCGGTGCATGGGCGCAGCACTTCAAAGGATCAAGCCACAAGACACTGCCCTCAAGTGTATGCGTCAACCGCCAGCCGCAGAACGGCAATGGCTTCTTCCCCACCAGTTACTCCCCGTTGCCCATCCTCGACCCCGATGCTGGACTGCAATACGCCGAGAGCGATGCCAGCCCCGAAAGCCTCATCAAGCGTCTTGTTTTGCTCGATCAGATCGACGCAGGCTTCCGTGATCGCTTCCAGACCACCGAGGTGAAGGCCTACACGCAGTTTTACGACAAGACGATGAGCATCATGACCAGCACGGATCTTGAAGCCTTCCAACTCACCGACGAACCCGACGCCTTGAAAGAAAAATACGGCCGCAACAAATTCGGCCAGGGCTGCCTGCTCGCCTGTCGGCTCGTCGAAAAAGGCATTCGCTACATCGAAGTCGCCAAAGGTGGTTGGGACATGCACAACAACATCGATGACGCCCTTGATGAGCACGGTGCCGAACTCGATGTGGCCCTCTCCGCGTTGCTTGATGACCTCAAAGAACGCGGCCTGCTTGAAAGCACGCTCGTTGTCCTCTGCTCCGAATTTGGCCGTGGTCCCAAGATCAACGGTAATGGCGGACGCGATCATCACCCGAAGGTGTTCTCCACCCTACTGGCAGGCGGCGGCATCAAAGGTGGCTTCATCTATGGCTCCAGCGACAAGGAAGGTATGGCCGTGGCCGATAAGCAGACTAGCCCGCAAGACTTCCTCAGTACCATTGGCTGGAGTCTTGGCCTCCCCGTCGATGAAGTCGTCATGTCCCCCAGCAACCGACCCTTCACCGTCGGCGATAAGGGTAAACCAGTGATGGACTTGTTCGCGTAAATCGAAGGTGCAGTCAGTAGAATACTCGCGCGAGCCTCCTTGCGCTCCGCGCTGTGCACGCTCCTATGTGCCGCAGTGAACCCCGCGCTCAACGAACCTGACTCACCCTTCGATCTCGCCCTCCGCCCGGCGGATTTTTCGGAGTTCCACGGCCAGACCAAGGTCAAAGAGCAACTTCTTGTCATGGTCGAGGCCGCGAAGATGCGCGGCGAGTCGCTGGATCATGTGTTGCTGTGCGGCCCGCCCGGTTTGGGCAAGACCACGCTCGCCAATCTCATCGCCAACGCCGTCGGCACGAAGATGCACACCACCAGCGGCCCGCAGATCGAGCGTGCAGGCGATCTCGCGGGTATCCTCACGAATTTGCAGGAGCGCGACATCCTCTTCATCGACGAAATCCACCGTCTGCATCCCAGCATCGAAGAATACCTCTATCCGGCCATCGAGGATTTCCGCCTCGACATCATCATCGACCAGGGACCGAAGGCGCGCACCATCCGCATCGACCTGCCACCATTTACACTCGTCGGTGCTACCACGCGAGCCGGCATGCTCACCGCGCCGATGCGTTCACGCTTCGGCATCCCGAACCGCCTCGATTACTACACCAGCGACGAACTCCAGCACATCCTCATGCGGTCCGCGCGTCTCATGAATGTGGTGATGGAGGAGGCCGGTGCGCACGAAATCGCCCGCCGCTCGCGTGGCACCCCGCGCATCGCCAATCACCTGCTGCGCTGGGTGCGCGACTTCGCGCAGGTGAAGGCGCAGAACATCGTCACCGAAGACGTCGCCATTCAGGCGCTCACCATGCGCGACATCGACGAATCCGGCCTCGATGAAATGGACACCCGCATCCTTGAAGCCATCATCGGCAAGTTCGACGGCGGCCCCGTCGGCATGGGCAGCGTCGCCGTCGCCGTCGGTGAAGATGCCAGCACTCTCGAAGACGTGCATGAACCTTATCTTGTCATGCAAGGCTACCTCAAACGCACCCCCCGCGGTCGCGTCGCCATGCCCGCCGCCTATCGCAAACTCGGCCTCATCCCGCCGACCACAGGGCAGGTGGAGTTGTTTTGAGCATATGAAAAAACGAAAAGGATCGTTGTGCCATGGGCTTTAAGCTGGAGACGTTTCAAATCCAAGATGCCTCACGTCTCTACCTTCCCAACAGAGTTCACGACGATCTCTGCTAAGTGCAGCCCAGTGACCTTGGAGATTTTTTGGGCGCACTCGCATGCCTGCGGCGGGCATTTCCCTTCAGGTTCATCAAACCACTGAATGGACAGCTCCGACCCCGATTTTCGTTTCAAGACTACCCACCACATGTCTCTGAATTCAGCCTTCTGAGATAGATCAACACGAACTTCGGCGAAGTCACTCAATGGGAACGACCGACTGTACAAAGTGAAACAGCCCATCAAAGACCAGCGACGCTGCACACACTGTGTCTGCGGGTCGATCCACGTTTCGAGCGTGATCATGAGAATTAAGGCAACGACGAAAAACAAACAGAGGATCGTCCACGCAACATCAACGCATCCAAAAAGATCCCATGGTAGTGATACCGATTTGGAATCCAGACCTTCAAGCGCCCGTTCTTCGCCTTCAAAGAGATATGTGAGAAATAATAGCAATTTAGGTCCAGCGCCTTGATGTGCGTTTTCTCTGCCTATAAAGAGAAACCATGTCACCGTAGCCATCAGCAGCGCGAAACAGGCACCAACCACCTGTCGTCGCCAATGTCCATGCGAGATGCGCAGAATGTGGTTCGTGATCATGATGCTTTGCATCGGTTTACGCCCCATGGCATTACTCAAGCAAGAACAAAATTGACTGCATACAGCAAAGTGCCGATGACTGACTTTACACCCGCGTCATTCAGCATTCCTCCTTCCTCAACATGTGGCGCGAACTGACAACTCTCTGGCAAAGCATCTGCGATCCCGAGTACCTGCACCTGCTGCTGGAGCCGCTGCCGCTGTATGGGCTGGGGATCGGATTGACGTTCCTGATCGTCTCCTTCCTGTTTGGCGAGGCGAAGTGCCGCCTGCTGGCGCTGGCGATCATCTGCGTGTCCTGCGCGAGCGTGTGGCCCTACCTTGATCTGCGTGACAAGGCTACGCCGCGCATCCTCGCTACACGGTCGCCTGAGTTTGCGCCGCTGATCGTGGAGCAGACGCAGCGCCGCAAGGACTGGTCCTGGCCGTATAATGCGATGACGTTGTTCAGCACCATCGCGCTGGTCACAGCGAGATCACCAAAGGGGCGTCCGGTGTTGTTTCTCGTCGTCGGCTTCGGCGCGCTGCTGTTTTGGTTCAGCATTTGGATGCACAAGAAGGAGTGCGAGGTCTATCACCGCAATATCGTGCGGTATGTGCCGGTTCGATGAATCCTCTCCAGAGCAACCTGGATCGGGTTCACGAGCGCACTCGTTTCTTGTGCGTTCACAAAAATCAGAAACAGCGCCGACTTAGGACTTCGGCTTCACTTGATACTTACCCGGTGTCTTATCGAACTTTTCTTTGCACTCAGCGGTAGCAAAAATGACACGCTTACCATCCTTGGTATTGCTGCGGAAAATCAGACGCGCATCCTTTTGGCAGACCGGGCATACGGTGTTCATCGGCGGCTCAGCGGCGCTGGCTGGCAGGGACAGTGTAAGAACAAAGAGAGTCAGTAGTGTTTTCATGGTGGTTGGTATTGGGTAATGCCTGATGGCAGCCGTATTCAATACAAGGATGAACTCTCTGTCACGCTTGAATTTCATCCCGGCACGGCGAAACATGACTCATTCATGCTCATCTCGCTCCTCGAACTTCCACAGCGCAAAGCCAGCGGCCTGAAACTGGCTGTGTTGACGGCCTACGATTACCCCACGGCTCGCGTTTTGGATGAAGCAGGCTTGGATCTCCTCTTGGTGGGCGATTCGCTGGGCATGGTCGTGCATGGATTGCCTGATACGACCGGGGTGACGATGGAGATGATGCTCCTCCACACCGCCGCAGTCTGCCGAGGCGTCAAACGGACGCCCGTCATCGCTGATCTGCCCTTCGCGAGTTACCGCACGCCAGAAGAAGCCGTTTCAAACGCCAAGCGACTCATGGACTGCGGTGCTGACGCTGTGAAACTCGAAGGCGGCGTTTCCATGATCACGCAGGTAGAAGCAATCATTGCAGCAGGCATTCCGTTCGTCGGACATATCGGCATGCTGCCACAGAGCGTGAAGGAGGAGGGCGGCTACAAGAAAAAAGGTAAGACCAGCGAGCAAATCGACCGCCTCATGGCCGATGCGCGGGCTTTGGATGCCGCTGGAGCCGTCGCGATCGTCTTGGAAAGCATCGTGCCCGACGTCGCCACACAGATCACTGGCCTCGTCAAAGCCAGCACGATTGGCATCGGTGCGGGTCTAGGCACGGATGGCCAAGTTCTCGTCACACACGACCTGCTGGGTAGCTTTCCGTGGTTCCGACCGCCGTTTGCCAAGGCTCGCGCTGATGTCGCCGGCGAGACGCTGCGCGCCGTGCGCGAGTACATCGCGGAAGTGCGCGGCTAGCTGTCTTTATCCATGTCCGGTGTGTGGAACTCCACGCCATGAACTTTGTCAGTTTCCTGCGGAGTGGTGAGCACCTTCCAAATGCACCAGCCAAACAAGACGGTGACGGTTCCAACGGAAAGCAGCATGACGATAAGGCCTGAAGTGGTCATAGAACTGGTGGGTGAAGTTTAGGCGTCGTGTTTGGGCAGGCCTTGCTCGGCCCGTTGATAGGCTTTCGAGCGTGCGGACAGCAAGCCGAAGAAAAGCGCAACGATGATCACAAGCACCATGCTAAGTTGCGCTGCTTGATTGGTCGCCACCGGCTTTCCATCCTTCGTGCCGCCGATCAAATCGACGACATAAGACGAAGCGGAGCCAAAGGTGAACGTGCTGAGATCAAAACCGAAGACACTCGTGAGAACAGTCAGTCCAAAGATCACCAGCAAGAACAGCGGGCAGATCCACTTCATAATGAAACCAAAGATCGCTGGAATGCGAATCGAAGCGCCTTGATGCGCCTCTTTGAGACCACGCTCGATGCCCCAGTGCCAGCCGAAAACGATGATCTGAATCGTGGCGAGGATGAAGATCAAGAAAGTGCCCACCCAGAAGTCCAGCGTATCGAGCGCCTTCAATTCATGCGTGAAATACACCACAAAACCAGTGCCCAATGTTGTCAGGAGGCTCAGGATCGTCACACTGACCTTGCGACCCACATTCATCGCCTCCTCTAGAAACGCGATACCCGGCTGTAGCATCGAAATCGAACTCGTGATCGCAGCGAGGAAGAGCATGAAAAAGAACGCACCGCCAAAGAATGCCCCGAACGGCATTTTCGCGAACACCAGCGGCAAAACAGTAAAGCCTAGACCAAACGTTCCCTGCCCGGCCACCGAGGCGAGTCCCAAAAACGCCACCGCCGCAGGCACGGTGATCAGGCCACCCAGCGCCACTTCACAGAACTCGTTCGCACTGCCTGCGGTGAGTCCACTGAGCACCACATCATCTTTCTTTTGCAGGTAACTCGCATACACAATGATCACGCCAAAGCCGACGGAAAGGCTGAAGAAAATCTGTGCTGCCGCTGCCATCCACAGCAGCGGATTTTTCAACTGCTGCCACGGTGTGATGGTGACAAGTTTCAATGTGCCGCCACTCGCTGCCACCTTCTGCTCGGCGTTGGCGATGGCCGCTGCGCCCACCAGTTCCTCCACCACCTTATTCTCTCCAGCCGCCACAGGCTGAGTGCGCTCGATTTGCACCTTGCTGGGATTCCACATGTAGCCAAGTCCATTGACCACATTGTCATGCGGCTTCGCAGGATCCGGTGCGCCGAGCGTCATCACTCGTGCCAGCACCACCAGCGCCAGCACGATCAGCAGCGGCATGCCGTAATTACACATCTTCTCGATCCCGCCGGACAGGCCGCGGTAAATGAGCCAAAAGTTGAAGACAAACACGATCATGAGCCACGGCAGTGCCGCATTCCACGACGGCGTGAGCGCTGAACCGTCTGCGATCTGACCACTCATCACTTTGAACATCGCCACGGTTTCCTCTGTGCTCGTAAGATGGATTCCGCCGGTCCAAAACTTCACCGCATAGCCCAAGCACCATGACTCAATGAAAACGTAATACATGTAGATCACCACCGGGACGATCACGCCAATGATGCCGATGTATTTGGCCCAACGCTTATTCAGAATCGCCGCAAACGCACCCGGACAGGAGTTGTAGCCTCGGCTGCCCGCATAACGGCCCATCGCCCACTCCGCCCAGCCGATTGGCAAGCCGATGATCAAAAACGAAATCGCGTAAGCCAGCATGAACGCTCCGCCGCCGTATTGCGCTGCAAGTCCGGGAAAGCGCAGAAAGTTGCCCAACCCCACCGCGCTGCCCGCGACGGCCATGATGACTCCAAGACGTGATCCCCAAGCTTCTTTATTCTGCGACATGGTGGTGAGGTTAGGCAAAGCGCAGCGGTGCGACAAGGTTGATGTTGAAAAAGTTCATCGGCATTTCAAAAGCAGAACTCGCGCCAGTGCGGTGATGTGCGAGCTTTTCACCACTCATGCGCCACCGCCTGCCAGCCATCCTGTTCGCCACTGCCATCGTTCTGATGTGCGGATCGGTCGTGTGGCTGCCCATTGAGTCGAATCGAGAGACGTCCGCTCCCGTAGTTGTCGCAACAACGAAACCCATGGCGATGCCGCTTCGCCAGCCATCACCGGCTAGCACGCAGAAGACCACCACGAGTGCCCCACCCTCTCCAACCACTGCCGCAACAGTCCCGCTGATCGCCACGCTCAACGTTCCCGACTCCATGCCGAACGAAGCGTTGCTTACTTTCCGCACACCGGAGGCTCTAGCCGCATTTCGTGATCGTGCCGCAGCCCTCGGCCTCGAAGTGCTCGGTTATGATGCCAAACTGCGCACTGCCCGCGTCCGCTTTCGCGATACGACGTCGCTAGTGCGCGATCTCAACGAGCATGCGGCCGATTACACGCACGTCGGCCCCAATTACATCGCTCGCATCCCCGCTCTGCCACCTGAACCGCAAACCGACACCGCCAATGCAGGCGGCCACGCACCGTTTCGTAGCCAGGGACTCGATGCCATCGGTGCCGCAGGCAATCGCAGCGGCTGGGGCCAGGGTGTGACCGTCGCGGTCATTGATTCCGGCATTGCGGCGCATCCTTCGCTCAAAAACGCACAGATCACCCACATCGACCTCGTGAATGACGGCAGCACCATGAACGGCCACGGCACTGCCATGGCCTCGCTCATTGCTGGCAACGATGAAAGCGTCGGCGGCGTCGCGCCTGCCGCCAAACTGCTCGACATCCGCGTCGCCGACACGCATGGCGACAGCAACACCGCCCTGCTCTCTAGCGCCATCGTCAAAGCCACCGACCTCGGTGCGCGCGTCATCAACATCAGCCTAGGCTCCGCTGGTTCTTCGCCCATGCTCGAAGAAGCCGTGCGTTATGCGCAGAGCCGCAATGTCGTCATTGTCGCCGCTGCTGGCAACGAACAGCAAACCACCCTTTCATGGCCCGCAGGCATCACCGGCGTTCTCAGCGTCGGTGCCGTCGATGCGAATGGCACGCAGGCTTACTTCTCCAACTCCGGCCCCGGCCTCACCCTTGTCGCTCCTGGGGTCGGCATCGTCTCGGGTTATACGGATAGCAAACTCGTCATCGGCAGCGGCACTTCACAAGCCACAGCGATCACGAGTGGAGTCGTCGCTTCATTGCTCGCACGTGGCTACTACGGCCCAAACATCATTCCGCTGCTCACCCGCACCGCAGAACCGCTCAAGGCACCCGCCACCGCCGTGGGTGCGGGTTTGCTCCAGCTTCCGAAGTAGCTTTGCGTGAGTTTCATCCGCTGCAAAACTTGCCCAAGGCCCGCATCCGCGTTTGATGCCCGATGGCTCGTAACTACACGCTGCATCACGCTCAAGACTCCGCCCCCCGCATTGATTACAAGGCGGAGCTGAACGAACAGCAATATGCCGCCGTCACCAGTCCGCCGGGGCAGGCGCTGGTCATCGCGGGCGCGGGATCGGGCAAGACGCGCACGTTGACCTACCGCGTGGCCTGGCTGCTGGACAATGGCATCCCGCCGGAGTCCATCTTGCTCCTCACCTTCACCAACAAAGCCGCGCGCGAGATGCTGGAGCGCGTGCAGGCGCTCGTCACCACGGACACCACACGCCTCTGGGGCGGCACCTTCCATTCCATCGGCAATCGCCTGCTCCGCTACAACGCCGAGCGCCTCGGCTACCGCAAAGGCTTCTCCATCATGGATCGCGAGGACCAAAAGGACCTCATGGAGACCGTCATCGGCGCCAGCGGCATCGACGTCACCAGCTACAAGTTCCCCAAGGCCGAAGTCCTCGGCGACATCTACTCGCTGGCCGACAACACGCTCACCAAGCTCCCGGAGATCCTCACCTCGCGTTATCCTTACTTCGAGCAAGTCGCCGAGGGCATCCTGAAGCTGCGCAAGCTCTATCAGGACAAGAAGCGCGAGACCAACTGCATGGACTTCGACGATCTGCTGTCGCTCACCGTGCAGCTCCTGGAGGAAAACGAAGACCTGCTGGAGCGCTACCGCCGCCAGTTCGAGTTCATCCTCGTCGATGAGTATCAGGACACCAACAGCCTCCAGTGCCGCTTCATCGAGCTGCTCACCGGCCCGCAGGGAAACCTCACCGTCGTGGGCGATGATGCGCAGTCCATCTACTCCTGGCGTGGCGCCGATGTCTCGAACATCCTCAATTTCGCCGAGCACTGGCCCCGTGCCCGCACGCACAAGATCGAGATCAACTACCGCAGCGTCCCCGAGGTGCTGAACCTTGCCAATGCCGCCATCGCCATGAATCGCGGCCAGGTGCCGAAGACCCTGCGCCCCGCCCGTGAGTCCAGCGGCACGCTCCCCGCCCTCGTCGCGCTCGATTCCTCCTCCGCACAGGCCGCTTTCATCGCCCAGCGCATCCTGGAGTTGCAGGACGAGCAGGGCCTCGACCTCAACGACATCGCCATCCTCTACCGCGCCCACTTCCACAGCATGGAGGTGCAGATGGAACTCACCCAGCGCGGCATTCCGTTTCAAATCACCAGCGGCCTGCGTTTCTTTGAGCAGGCGCATGTCAAAGACGTCGCCGCCTTCATGAAGTTCGCCGTGAACCGCCAGGACGAGGTCAGCTTCATGCGCATGGTCCGCCTCATCCCCGGCATCGGCAATGCCAGCGCCGTCAAACTGTGGACCGACTGGCTCAAAACCGAGGCCGCCAAGTCCGAAGCCATGCCCGCTAGCTTCTCCGAGATTCTGCTCCCGCTCAAGGTGCCGAAGAAGGCCAAGGAAACCTGGGATCAAGTCGCCTACGTGCTCGACGAAATGATCGGCGCCGAAGGCCGGCCCGCCGCCCCTGCCCTGATGATCCGTAGCATCGTTGAAGGCGTGTACGAGGACTACATGAAGACCAAGTTCAAAAACTACGAGCAGCGCCAGCAGGACCTCGAACAGCTCAGCAACTTCAGCGACCGCTTCACCGATCCCCTCGAATTCCTCAGCCAGCTTTCCCTGCTCAGCGGCGTGGATACCGACAACAAACCCGACCAGCAGCAGCAGGACCGCGACGCCGTCACCTTGACCACCGGCCATCAGGCCAAAGGCCTCGAATGGAAAGTCGTCTTCGCCATCTGGCTCGCCGACGGCATGTTCCCCCACAAACGCGCCATCGACGAAGGCGGCGACACCGCCCTCGAAGAAGAACGCCGCCTCTTCTACGTCACAGTGACTCGTGCCAAAGACGAACTCTACCTCACCTACCCCGTCATCAATCACCTAGCGAGAGACGGCGACATCATGATGCGCCCCTCGCGCTTCATCACCGATTTACCGAAGGATTTGGTCGAAGTTTGGAATGTGAAGAGCGGGTGGTAGGGCGCGCCTAAGGCAATCGTCCGCATAGCTCCACTCGTTCGCAGTTTCCCGAATTGATTCAGTCATAAAGCCACCCGTATGCATATCTGACATTTTCTTTGCACGCTATAACGACATATTTTGAACTTGCTCAACCTGCGCTCTAATCTCCTTTGCAATTAGGCTCATATCAGTCTGCAGAGTGGTAACTTCACCCGGCTTGCTTACCAAGATGCATGGGAAATGCTGAATCTGAGTATGCCCCAAGCGAGTAGTGTATTCACAAATGAACTCAGCGCCTTGAACCTGAGGACTGTCTTGGGCAATCTTCGAATCGAATCCGAAATAATTGGTATTAGGTTTGACCACCGGATGAGATCCGCATTTTCCAGCGAATGACGCGCGCAACGTCACGCCGAACACCACTTCGGTATAGTTTACCAAGTAAACGCTAATCGACAGATTCTCTCCGTCTGCGACACACATGACCTCTAACTTCAAAAAGGGTTCAGCAGACACTCGTTCTTGAATCTGCGCCTCGCAAAGCTGACGGCGGAACAACTCGTTTTGAAGCCTCCATGTTTCCAATTGAGCATCGTGGATTTTGCTCTGCTTTTCCATTTCCGTTGCTGTTGTCCGCATCTCTTCCAACTGGCTCCTAAATTCACGTCCTTGAATGAAGATACTCGCCAAAACCCCGAGAAAGGCCAACCCCAAGAACAAGGCGTTCAAAGCCCCGAATGTGTCCCCAAAAGTGCCAGCTCCATCCGGAGAGCCAAATCCCATCCACTTCACCACAGGAACGGTTGTGCTCCACAAGATCACAATTCCCGCAGCGATTGCCCAGAAATACCACGGAATGATTGGCTTGTGTGAGTGATGATCGTCCTTCATTTCAGACGAAGCGACTTCATCCAATAGCCGTCAAGCAGTTCATTTCTATTCGCCGAATTGATACACCCGAGAGGCATAGAATTCCGCCCGCGACGAAACAGTCAGCACGACGATCTCAAACGGCCACTAGTCCCCCAAACTCACCAAAGTTCGCCACACCTTCCGCCGCAAAGGCTCCGCATGGACGCTCCTCTGGCTCAGAGTTGGACTCAAACCGCCGAAGGCTTCAATGCGTCAGCGCATAGAAGATGATGTTGATACCCAGCGGGTAAGCATACTTTTCGGAGAATTCTTTGAAGTACCACGGATCGGTGCCTTCCTGCTCCCAACCTTCGCCGGTGTCGGTGTTCCAGCAGATGACCATCATCAGACGGCGTTTGTCATCGAAGTAGCCACGGTAGTGGACGTGCTCGGAACCGGGCTTGTCGAACTCATAGGTGATGCCCTGATTGATGACGTATTCAGCGAAGCGGATGTGCGGGATCTGTGGCTTCACTTTGATGGGAAAGACCATGTGGAAGATTTCGTGTTCCAGCGGGATCTCCTCCATCTTGCGGTCGGGCCAGATCTGTTTGAGAGCGACTTCAAAGTTCTCCCACTCCCGCGTGCCCCAGAAATCATCGACCATGATGAAGCCGCCATTGAGCATGTATTCCCGCATGGTTTTGGCCTCCTCATCGGTGATGTCGATGTCACCAACCTCGATCATGTAGGTGAAAGGATAATGGCGCATCTGCTCCGGAACGATGTCCACAATGGCGCCATTCGGGTTCACCTGCAGCGAGGTGAGTTGCTGGAGTCGATACGACATGTTCATGTCGGAATCGGGATAGTCCGTGGACCACTTGCGGTTTCCCCGGCCCCAGCCGCGTCCGCCAGAGGCAGATTTGTAGCGGATGCGAGCGAAGGTAAAAACGTCGTTCGGCAGTTCCTTGCTGACCGGCCAAGTGGGGTAGTCGTTGCCGTCACGACGGTACTCACGCGGATCTTCGGGCACGCTGCCGTCCTTGACACCGAAGTTGGTCGGCTTGCCGCTCGACGTTTCGTTTTCGACTGCCCAAACAACGCACGCAATCAAAGCAAGGATAACAACGAGGGCGGTGGCGGTTCGCGGTGTTTGCATGAGCTTGTTAACGCTGCTCTCTCCTGACTCCTGCGAACTTCTTTGAGTGGTGCCGCGGTCGGACTCGAACCGACACATCCTCACGGATACAAGATTTTGAGTGGGACTTTGGACTTCAGTGATTTGCACTTGTTTACCTACACTGTTGGCTATGTGCAGTTTCGTGCAAGTCGTGTTTTCATCACCTTGGCAAGGATCGGCAGGAATCGGTTGGTTCGGAGTCATAATCTGTCATGCCACACCCAAAACAACCTTCAAGAAACCTCGCAGGCGCCCGGGGGTGCAGTCGTTTCACGAAACCAAAGGCGCAATCATAGGTGCATCACAGATTAAAAATCTTGCACCCCTCCGTCCCAATAGCCACAAGGCGGTTCACAAAATCAAGGGTGCAAGTGAAAGGTGCTAAACCTGAGGTGCAGCGGTGCTGTCATGCGTTGTCATAATGGCCTCGATGCCCCCTACTCACCCACCTCGTTGCGCAACGAGCAGTGCCGTTCGGTTGACACCGGCACATGGATGCAATGAACGAGCCACTGCCCTCCACTCACCTGCTGCTTCAACGCGCACCTAATCTCCTGCCGAAGAAACGCTTTGGACCATCGACGACGTGGCCCGCTATACGCGATGCAGCGCGCGTCACGTCGCCACGCTGCGCGAACAACAAGGTCTCCCTTTTCGCAAATTGGGACATATGGTGCAGTTCAACCCAGAGGCCGTGAAGCGGTGGTTTGAAGATTGATGTCGCAGGTTTGACCACTTCTAAACGGTCGCAGTCATGTTGCCGGAGACAGAGCCGCGGGAACGATCATTTGTCCTTCAGTTTCCGGAAGACGGACGCTTCACCAAAAAGACTTTTCCAATTCGTTGCTGGGTTTTCGAGGAGTCGCTTCACTTCGACGGGGTTTTCCCTTTAATGCTTTCCCCGTTCAGAGAACGAACCTTCAAACCTGATTCCGCAGGACCTTTCTCGATCCACGAAAGGGTGTAGCGTTCAGCATCGGCCATGGGAATGCCATCGTTGAATGAGGCTAGTAGTCTAAGTTGCAAAAGGGTGCGGTCTTGGACTTTTAACAACCGCGCCTCGTAGAAAAGTGAACCCTTGTCAGCAGACGGATGATTCAAGATGTAGCGGTCATCGTCGAGAGATGCACACACGGCGAACTCCATTTTCCGGGGATCACCATTCTCGCCTTCGCTTGCCCACACACCATTCAGGGCTGGATCAATCTTGGAAAACCCTTGCTCAAACACGGGCTCCTTGAAAAGACATCCGGTCAGCGAACTCACCAGCACAGCAACGAAAATGAATTGGATCAGTATTTTCATAGTGAGAAACATCGCGCAACGGCCACAGGAATCCATCGACCACTTTGGGGTGAAAACCCCATTAGCGGCCTTCGTGATCATGCTAAAGCCCGCCCTTCTCCAGTTCAAAGGGGCAGCAAACACTGACCTTGTGTGTGATGAACAAGGGTTGAAAGACCGATCCCGAGCAACCTCAACGGACGCTTCACCAGTTGATTTTTCGCCTAGAGGAAGCAGGCCGGGGCGGTAAATCTCAACAGCAGTGTTAGCAGGTTCTTGAAGACGAATTTGCCGCGTAAATGTTGTGAAATCGCTATACCTCACCTTCATATGGACTGTTAAAGCCGCGAATCGTTCACAGCACCGATGAAGCGCTCGTCCCCTCAAACGCGCCATTCATAGGCACCTCCTCGATCCGCTCAGCCTCGCCATCCTCGATAGCGGCTTCAAAGATGGTGATCACATCAATGCGGTGATGAAGGACGGGAAGCCGGTGTTTGAGAAGTAGTGAGGGCTTGAGATCCACGGAATCCACAGCATTCCATCAAATCTCTCGCTCCTCATTGGTCCCTGCCCTAGCTAATTAGAGGATCGCCATGATTCAATTTTCCTTGTGTCTAGCACGATGGGTTACCACAATTGTCTTATCGTCGGAGCTATGCTGAGGGTCATTACTGAGACAAATTGAACCACACTCCTCCAACACTGCCATACTTCAGGGCCTCTTTTCAATGCATTGCGGCTGGCAGTCATTTTGGCATTAACGAAAGTAAGCTGATCCGGCTCTCAAGATTTCCAACTGTTGATCGAGTAATTCACCACGTGAAGACTGGTGCAAGCGCCGGATCTTCATTCATTTCTCATGCAGCCTAATTCTGCGACTGCCACGATTGACGCGCCATCCGCTGGTGGCTTGGCTGACTCTTTGCCGACCGGTGCACTCGAGCGCATGGCCCGGCTGGCCTGGCGCAACAACGCGCGCTGCATCGGCCGCTTGTTTTGGGAAAGCCTGCATCTTTTCGATGCGCGCACCGTCGACAGCCCCGAAGAAGTATTCGAGGCGTGCGTCAGACATCTTGAATACGCGTCCAATGGCGGACGCATCCGGCCGGCGGTCACGGTTTTTGCCTCGGCAGGTCCTGAAGAACGAGGTATCCGCATTTGGAATACGCAGTTGATCCGCTATGCGGGTTACCGCGCAGCGGACGGCACCATCCTCGGAGATCCAGATCAGGTCGCATTTACGACGCGGGTGATAGAGATGGGCTGGCAGCCACCGCGTGACCGCTCCGCCTTTGACGTGCTGCCGCTGGTGGTGGATTTCCCCGGCCACGCGCCGCGCTGGTTCGAGCTGCCCAAGCACGCGGTGCTGGAAGTGCCTATATCGCATCCCGAATTCGATTGGTTTGCCGACCTGGGCCTAAAATGGCATGCGGTGCCCGCCGTCTCCGATCGGGCGATGGTGGGAGGTGGCCATCGTTTCACCGCCGCGCCGTTCAGCGGTCATTACATGGTCACCGAGATCGCGTCGCGCAACTTCGGCGATGATGGGCGCTACAATCTGCTGCCTGTCATCGCCGGGCGCATGGGAATCGATTGTTACAAGCGCAGCATGCTGTGGAAGGATCGCGCCTTAGTGGAGATCAATACCGCCGTTCTGCATTCATTCCAAAAGGCGGGAGTGGTCATCGTCGATCACCACACCGCCTCCGTGCAGTTCATGCAGCATGTGGCCAAAGAGGAACAATGCGGCCGCAGGGTGCCCGGCGACTGGTCGTGGCTGGTGCCGCCGATGTCCGGCTCCGCCTGTCCGGTCTTCCACCGCTACTACGACGACGCCCGTCCCGAACCCGCTTACGTTGAACAGGGGCGGCCATGGTGAATGGACGGTTTAGTTCGATTGCGTAATGACCGAGACTGCCTGCGGCAACCAATGCAGAAACAAAGCATGTGCCAACAGAAAAGCTGCAAACATGATCACGATCATGAGCCCGCGAAAGGCCACATCATTCAGGCTTAGAGTGGACGCATTCGTGAGATGTTTGGATTGCATCGAAATAAAGAGGGCAAGTTTGGCCGATAGAGCCCCTGCTCCAACTTAACAAAGCCAACCATTGGATTGTTGAAATACTTTTGAATGCTAAGTCAAGAGTTGGCGGCGGCACACAAACCGCCGCCAACCCAACAGCCTCAATATAAGCAGATGCCTATCTGAGATATCTTAATAATCATGTTCTACAGCCAGAACTGCAAACAAAGCCTTGGGTTACCACCCTATAGGGGTTTTCTCAGCTTGCAGCGGGTTATTATGAGTGGTTTCAGAGGCTTTGATTTGTTCGAACTAAAATGCGGTAATGAATAACTCAATCCACTCTGCCACGGATAGTTTCCCGCTTTCATTTCGTCATACCTTCTGAAATGCTCAATCGGTGTTTTATTCGCTCCTAACAATTCGCAGTGGCAACCGACAGCCACATTCTTGGGGGACACCCGCAACATTGATAATTCGTTTACGCATGAAACTGCTGCAAGCCAGTTAATACGTAGTAACCCAAACTAATAGGAGGAATGCACCTATCTATTTACGGCAAGGTGCTGTAAATTGTTCACTGAAGTATTAATTTTATACCAACCCTTGTGTCCATTCCCCCACAAAAATTTGTTCAAAGAACTGCTCTCGTCGAGGATGATGCGGTTTACCGCACCTATCTTACCGGCCTGCTGAAGAGCACACCTGGTATCGCTCTCGTTCATGCTTGGGAAAGCGCCGAGGCCATGCTGGCGGACACTCGTTTAGTCATGGTGGAACTGCTCTTCATCGACCTGGAACTTCCCGGCATTAACGGGCTGGAATTAATCTCCCGTCTCAACAGGCTCAAAAATCCCCCGCGCTGCGTGGTGCTCACTTGCTCCATGGAGGCGGAGCACGTGTTTGCCGCCATACGTAACGGTGCCTCCGGCTACCTAGTCAAAACTCCGGACCTTCAGGTATTTCTGGGAAACCTGAAGCAAGTGATCGAGGACGGCGTGAGCCTGAGTCCCTTCATTGCACGAATGCTCATCGACGAATTCCGTCATTCACCGCCTCAGCCTGGAGGTCGGCATCTGGCGCTGAGAAACCTCACGGTGCGCGAACGCGAGGTGCTGGACTGCATGGCCAGTCATGGCAGTGCTAAGGGCATGGGAGCAGCGCTGGGCCTGAGCCATGAGACCGTGCGTGTGCACATGAAAAAAATCTATCAGAAGCTGCACGTGAATTCGAAGTCTGCGGCTCTAGCGGTGCTGGCGCAGGAGACCCAGAGCTGACTCAGCCTGTGGTAGCGGTCCGTTGAAGCGCCGCAGCAGCGTGTTTCAAGTGTGCGCTGATTTCTTCAAGCAGGGCTGCAGAGACGCTCTGTTCATGGCGCACAGCCGTCTCCAAAGACGTGCAGGAGTCCATGAGCTCAAGCAGGCCAAAAATGGAACTCGCTCCACGCAGGGCATGGGCCTCCTTGCCCGCTTTCTCGGGTTGGCCGTTCTTCAGGGCTGCCATGAGCCGCTGCTGGCGGCTCGGTGCCTCCTCCAGCCAGATGTCCGCCAGCGCACGTGCTTCCGCCTCACCAATTAGTGCGGTCAGTGCAGCCAGCGTATCTGCCACGGTCGGCGCCGCGGTCTTACCGACAGTGCCATCTTTCGAACCTTCGTTCTGAGCAATTTCAACCAGCAAATGCTCCAGCGATTCGACACCGAAGGGTTTGGACAAGTACCCGTCCATTCCTGAGGCGATGCAGCTGCCTCGTTCCTCAGGCATTGCGCTCGCCGTCATGGCGATGATTTTGCAGCGTCCCAGTGCCTTTTTTTTGCCCTGCCGGGCCTCCCACTGGCGGATTTTTCGAGTGGCGACATGACCGTCCATGTTCGGCATCTGGCAGTCCATGAGCACCGCATCGAAAGGCTGCTTTTTGAATGCATCCACGGCCTCCTTGCCATCGCTGGCTAGCACCCCTTTGCATCCTAGATTATCCAGCAGCAAGCAGACCAGGCGTGCATTGATGCGGTTGTCCTCCGCCACCAATACATTGAGACCCAACGCCAGCCGATGAGGCGAGCCTGTTGTGTCTCCCGCTGGCGCAGCCGCTGGCGCAGCCGCTGGCGCAGCCGCTGGCGCAGCCGCTGGCGCAGCCGCTGGCGCAGCCGCTGGCAAGACTGCTTGCCGTAGGGCCTGGCGGTGCAATGGCAGCGTGACCGTTTGAGCATTAACGAGCGCTGCGTTGTCAGCGTTGATTCCCGAACCGATGAGAACCACCTGCCGCACATCCAAGCCTGCATCCTTTGACCTCGGCGCTGCCCCTTTTCTCGTCACAGGCACCCAGGCAGCCTCCACCACCAGCACTTCATCCGCCTCTCGGCTCGCGGCCAGATGCCTGCGCACCTGCGTTCGTTTCAATTCGTGAAATTCAACGCCCGGCGCGGCCAGCGCGGCACGGATGCTCTCCCGCATGCGTGGTGAAGAGTGAGCGATCCACACCTGCTGCAGCTTTGGCTGCAGCTTTGGCTGCAGCTTTGGCTGCAGCTTTGGCTGTTGATCAGGCGCGGCATGCAGCGGCACGCGAAACCAGAACTGCGAACCATCCCCTGCCTCGCTCTCCACACCGATGCCGCCGCTCATCGCTTCCACCAGCTTCTTGCAAATGGCCAGCCCGAGCCCTGTGCCACCAAAGCGGCGTGAATGGGAGCTGTCCACCTGGCTGAAAGGCTTGAACAGGCGCTCGTGCGCCGCCTCCTGCAGTCCGATTCCTGAATCTTCCACGCGAAACTCAATTTGATCTCCCAAGCTTGACACTCGAATGGTCACATGACCATTGTCAGTGAACTTGACTGCATTGCCCGCTAGATTCAACAACACCTGGCGCAGGCGCCCGGCATCTCCACGAATCACCTCCGGCAGTTCGGGGGAAACAATGATGGTCAGTTCCAGCCCTTTTGAAGTGGCCTCATGGTGCAAAAGATCCGCCACGCCTTCAACCAGATCTTCCAGCACCAAAGGCTGCTCGACCAGTTCGATCTGCCCGGCCTCGATCTTCGCGAAATTGAGGATGTCGTCGATGATGTTTATCAGCGCTCCGCCGCTATGCTGGACAGCATCCACCAACTCCAATTGTCTTGTATCCAGCTGGCTCGTCTTCAGCAGTCCGGTCATGCCGATGACACCGTTCATGGGCGTGCGGATTTCATGGCTCATCATCGCCAGGAATTCGCTCTTCGCGCGGCTGGCCGCCTCCGCCTTGTCACGCGCGGCACGCAGCTCCTCCTCGATCTGGCGGCGGCGCTCATCTTCACGCCTCGCCACGATCATGCTGTTCACTGCGGCGAGAAAAGGATCCAGCTCCCTGAGCCCGTCCTTGTCATATCCATCCGGGCGATTGGCCAGACCGATAAGCCCCACCATCTCCAGCCCGTTGTAAACCGGCAGGCCTAGGAAAGTGTGGATGGGGGGATGTCCTGGCGGAAGCCCGCCACGGCGTGGATCGCTCGCTGCATCATTTGCGATTACCACATCTCTGGTGACCAATGCGGCTCCGAAAAGCGACTTCAGATTGCGAAACTCAAGCCCCTGCGGACTCATCGACTGCATGTATTTCCGAATTTCGTCATTCCATGAAATATCCGTCAGCGAATAGGAGCGGAGATAGGGCTGGTCCTGCTCATCCTTCAACACTTCGGCAATGAAGCCAAATCCGCTGTGAGTGTGCCGCAGGACGACATCCAGCAGCTCGGTGAACACAGCCCCCACCTCCGTGAAACCGATGAAGTGCTCCTGCGCCGCACGAATGCCATTGAGCAGTTCAGCACGGCGCTTCGCAGACTCCTCGGCCTGATTGCGGATGTGGATGTCCATCTGCGTGCCGATCATCCGCTCCGGTTTACCTTCTTTGGTGAAGGAAACAATGCGCCCCACATCCTGCACCCATTTCCATGAGCCATCTTTGCAAAGCAGACGGTGCTCGCAGAGATAGTCTGGCGTCTCGCCGCCGAGGCATTTGTTCATCGCGTCCATCACATACGGCAGGTCGTCCGGATGCAGGCGCGAGGCCCAGCTGTCCACGTGCTGCGGCCATTCGCCCGGCTCATAGCCCAGCATCTGCTGAAGCTGGTCTGTGTAGAGAACATAACCGCTGATGATGTTCCAGTCCCATACCCCCAGACCGTTGTTTTGCAGCGCAAAGTGCCAGCGCGCCTCAGTTTGCTGCAGTGTGCGCTGGGCCAGCTTGTAATCATCCTCAGTCTGGACCTTTTCCGTCACATCCTGCATCGTTCCGACTAGGCGGCAGGGCGAGTTCTCGGCATCCAGCCCTGCCGCCGCCAGCGTGTGCACATGGCGGATATCGCCACTGGGCTGCTTCACACGGTAGCTCACCTCCTGGCGCTCTCCCGTACGTGCTACGGCTGCCAGCACCTCGAAATACCGCTGCTGATCATCCTCCAGCACAGAGCTGCGCGCATGGTCTAGCGTTGGCACAAAGCTCTGTGGCTCAAAGCCGTAGATGCGAAATTTCTCATCCGACCATGAGAGCGCGTTGGTGCGCAGATCCCATTCCCAAGTGCCTAGGTGGGCCAGCCGCTGGCCTTCATTCATGGCACCTTCACTTTTGCGCAAGTCCTCTTCAGCCTCGAATCGCTTCAGCAGCAGGCCCAGCTGATGGCCAATTTGGTTGAGCGCCCCAAGAAGATCCGGATCAGGCGCATCCAAATGCAGGCTGAAAAACTCCAGCACGCCACGCACCTGACCATCCACTTGCACCGGAAAGGATACCGCTGCTGTGATGCCGCACAATGCGGCTGCATCGCGGCGGGGAAAATTGTCATCATTGAGCACATCGGTGATCCAATGACTCGTGCGTGCTTTCCAGACTCTCCCTGGCAGCCCCCGCCCCGGGGCGAAGCAGAGCTCTCGAGAAGCCTGCATGAACGGCTCCATTTGTGCCCCCTCTGACTGCCACATATGGGCCGTTTGCAGCACTTCCCCGCTGCTTCCCGGGACCCACCACGCACCCACGGTCGCCTGCAACTGCCGCCCTAAAGCCGCCAGCATCATGGGGACCAGCCCGGACAGTTTGACCCCGCTGGCAATCACCTTGGCTGCCGCCGCCTCCAACTGGCGGCGCATTTCATTGCGCTTCGCACCTGACACATCCGCCTCGATCGCCATGAAATGCGTCACCTTGCCGTGGGCATCCTTGATTGGCTGCACCTCGATGTCCGCCCAGTAAGGAGTGCCATCCTTGTGGTAGTTTAAAATCTCTGTGTGAAAGCCCTCACCAGCGCTGAGCCTGCGCTCCATTTCACTGGCCACCTGTGGGTCAGTGAGAGGTCCTTGCAGAAATGATCCGGGCTTAAGTCCGCGCGCCTCATTGAGCGTCCAGCCCGTCATGCGTTCAAAGGCTTCGTTCACCCACTCAATGACGCCTGCATGGTTGGCCAGGATCACCGCGTTGTCCGTGCGTTCCGCCACCATCGCAAGCTTGCGCGACTCGGCTTCCTTTTCGATGAGCTTCGCCTGGCTTTGCTTGAGGCGCTCGTTCATGATGCTGAGCTGCTCATTGGCAATCCTGTGCACCTGCGTCACTTGCAGAAGATCCTGCGCCGAATCGTGCGGGGCAAAGTCAGAGAGAGCGAGGCCCAGGCGGTCGAGTTCATTCGGCGTTTCCAGCCAGGGAGAACCGAGGAAAACGTCCATGGCCGACTCTTCCAGATGCATCACCTGCCCTCGCAGCAGCATTCCCGTGCGCTGATGCCTCAGCAGCAGCAGGATGCCACGGTGCCTTCGCACCCAGTCCGCATCCAGCACGCCCAGCGGCCGTTCCAACTTGAGCACCTGATCAAGCTCCGCACCTGCAGCCACATCTGGCGCGATGCGCGCCAGGGAAGAGCCGACCTGAACAATTCGCATTTCCCCGTTCCAGGCGACAAGAAACGGGAAAGCCCCCTCCACCTGAAACCAGGGCATGTGTGGTAGTTTACTCACACTCATGATGTTTTGGCTTCGCTCCATGCGATGTGGAATACATCATGATCGGCACCATCATCCAACCGTTCCTCATGCGTGATCGTCACCGCGACTGCAAACATCTCCCCCAGCCCCTCCAGCAGCCCGATCACAAACGCCGACAGTCCGCGGCGATGGCTGCGGTAGTGCATTCGCAATTCGGTCGGCTGCACATCGGTGCACTCAAAAGTCGGCGGCTGCAGTTTGGGAAACATCATCGCCACACGGGTATGAAAGTTCGGCAAATTTATCAGGAAATCCCCCAGATTGTGTCCGCCGGATTTCATGAGGTGGCCATAGCTTTTGCGCGCCGTCTCCACCACCCACCAGCGGCCGAATTGATTCAAAATCTCTCCCGCTGGCCGGTCAAGCACCTCCGAAGCCGCTCCCACCAGCTTGTAGGTGATCTCATCAGGGTACGACTCCGTCAAAATAAACATGTCATCCTCCACGCCCGCCTTGGATTTCACCCGCTGCAACGCCTCCTCCCCAGAAGTAGCCACAAGAAGATCCATAAATGCGCTGTTGACCATTCCGTACATGATAAAATAGGTGAATTTTGAGGCTTCAAAAAGGGTTAACCCTTTTTATGTGGCGAGCGCTTCATCAGAAACAAGTTTTTTGGGTTAGCCCGAATAGTTATAAAACGCGGATCAAAAGTGTAGCGGATCGCGGATCAAAAGTGAGTCACCTCTAAGCGATTGAACAGGTGTTGGGCATGTTCGTCAAGGCTGTGATGAGCTTCGTGCCTGCCTCGATCCTGAGAGGAGGCTGGAGCGGAGCGGAAG
>CANIBP010000031.1 GCA_947466075.1 Verrucomicrobiaceae bacterium | reverse complement strand
GATACCGACGAGGTTTTCGAGATGCCCGGCATAAGTGAGGCAGTCGAGATTGACCAGCCTAGCGACTTCCGGCTTGTCGATGACATGCCGGATGAGGTTCGAGCCGATGAAACCAGCCCCGCCTGTGATCAGGAGATTCATGCGCTTTTAATCCCGACGCGACGCACTTCAGAGGCGAGATCGGCGAGATAGTCACGGTATTCACACTTCGGTAAAGCGGAGACGAGCGTTTCAAACTGGTCGAGCGAAAGAAAGCCACGATAGAGCGCCGCCTCCTCCGGGCAGCCAAGCTTCATGCCCTGGCGTTTTTCAATGGTCTGCACATAGGCGGAGGCCTCGTGCAGACTGCTGCTGGTACCAGCGTCCAACCAAGCGGTGCCTCGGCTAAGGCGCTGCACACGCAGAGTTCCGCGACGCAGGTATTCTTTGTTCACGTCGGTGATCTCCAGTTCGCCACGCGGGGAGGGCTTCATCGCACGGGCGATGGCGACGACATCATTGTCGTAGAGATAGACGCCGGGCACTGCGTAGTTGCTCCGGGGATGTGCGGGCTTTTCCTCAAGTGAATTGGCTTTTCCATCTGTATCGAACTCGACCACGCCGTAACGCTCGGGGTCCGTGACGTGGTAGGCAAAGATGGTGGCACCGGATTGGAACTCGGCAAAAGCACGCGGGAAAGCATCGCCGCCAAAAAAGATGTTGTCGCCAAGGATCAAGGTGACAGGATCTTTACCGATGAAGGACTCCGCGATGAGAAACGCCTGCGCGATGCCCTCAGGCCGGGCCTGCTCGCGATAATCGATGGAAATGCCCCAGGCAGAACCATCCCCCAGCAACTGACGGAAGCGAGGCAAGTCGTGAGGGGTGGAGATCAGGCAGAACTCACGGATGCCAGAGGCAATGAGCACCGTGAGCGGATAATAGACCATCGGCTTGTCATAGACCGGCTGGAGTTGCTTCGAGGCAACCTGTGTCAGCGGATAAAGGCGGGACCCGGTGCCGCCAGCTAGAATGATGCCTTTCATCGATCCACAGATTTCACAGAAAGTGGCTCCTGGACGGCTTCTGGGAGCCATCGTGAGGAGTGAATGAATCGCTTGGTGAAGAGGCTCGGGGTGCCGAAATTAATTAAGAGGCCGGTTTGGAAGCCGGTGGCTTTTAAGTAGCCGAGGATTTGGGCTTCTTCACGGCCGGTGATCTCTGATAGCGCTTTCAATTCAAGGATGATCTCGCCAAAGCAGACAAAATCAGGGCGCATGTGGGAGCGAAGCTTCTCACCTTTGTAGAAGACATGGTAGGCAGTCTCCCGAACGAAAGGAATGCTTCGCAATCTGAACTCAATCTCCAAAGCGTCCTGATAAAAAACTTCGTGTAGTCCGCATCCCATTTCCCTGTGAACCGTCATCGCGGCTCCAATGATCGCATACGTTTGAGGGTCTTGCCCGATCGATTTCAAAGGCGGCTTCTGTGAAATCTGCGAAATCTGTGGATCAGCGGGTAATGATCCAGTCATTGAGCACGAGCACGTCCATCTTGGTGCGCAGAAAGCAGTCGAGGGCTTCTTGAGGCTTGCAGACGACGGGTTCGTTTTCGTTAAAACTGGTATTGAGAACGATCGGGACGCCGGTGATATCGCGGTAGGCGCTGATGAGACGATGGTAGCGAGGGTTCGTTTCCTTGTGGACGGTTTGGAGGCGGCCTGAGCCATCGACGTGTGTGGTGGCGGGAATTTGTGAACGCTTCTCTTCACGCACCTGAAAGACTTCCATCATGAAGGGGACGTCGTCGTCCTGCTCGAACCATTCGCTGACGTGCTCTCGCATGATGGAGGGCGCAAAGGGGCGGAAGGATTCGCGGCGCTTGATTTTCAGGTTCAGAATATCCTTCATGTCGGCGCGTCGCGGGTCGCCGAGGATGCTGCGGTTGCCGAGGGCGCGCGGGCCCCACTCCATGCGGCCTTGAAACCACCCGATGACTTTGCCTTCAGTGATGGCGGTTGCGGTAGCTTTGCAAAGCTCGCCTTCGTCATCGAAACGACGCACGGTACAGTTTTCGGCCTGGATGTCACTGGCGCGCAAGTCGAGCAGGGCTTTGATCTCGGCGTCGGTGGCGCATGGGCCGACGCAGGCGTGATCCATGACGAAACGAGGGCGGGCAGGAGTGCCCGCGTTCCCTTCAAGCTGACGAGCCACGACGAAAGCAGAACCGATGGCACCGCCGGCATCCCCTGCTGCAGCGGGGAGATACATTTTCTTGAAGGGTGAATTGAGATACACCTTGCCGTTGGCGACCGAATTCATCGCGCAACCACCAGAGAGGGCGAGATTATCACAGCGATACTTTGCATTCAGCGATTGCAAGAGCGCGAAGAAAGACTCTTCATACATAGCTTGGGCGCTGCGGGCGAGATCGCGATGTTTTTGTTCCAGCACGGCACCTTTCTCTCTTTGCGGGCCAAACAGAGCCTCCATCGGCTCTTTTCGATACAATGTGCCGACTTCGGGAGTGCAATTGTCCCAAGTGTAGTGCACGTCGTCAGTATGATGGCGAAAGTATTTGAGGTTGAGTTTGAACGTTCCGTCAGTCTGCACCTGCACGAGTTCACGCATCTCTTTGAGATACTTGGGCTCACCATAGGGAGCGAGACCCATGACTTTGTACTCGTCACCGAAATATGGGAACCCGATGAATTGGGTGATGACAGAATAGAAAATGCCGAGCGAATGCGGGAAATACACGCGGCCATCAATCTGGATGTCATTCCCCTGTCCCATGCCCCAGGCGGAGCTGGCAAAATCACCGAAGCCATCTACTGACAAGCAGACCGCTTCGTTGAAATCAGAGACAAGGAAGCCAGAGGCGAGATGTGCCAGATGATGCTCAATGCGATGCACCTGCGCCCGCAATTTTTCCCCTGGGAAGGCTGACTGCACGGCATCCTCGAAGCTGCCTGCACGCTTGATGTTGCCGAGGCGTTTGAGGATCAGACTCAGGCTAGGACTCTTGCGTAGGACATATAGGGCACGACGCAGGTTGTTGACCTTGGGGTTGCGGTTGATGGCGATGTGATCAACATCGCTCAAAGCGATGCCCGCATCAGCCAGGCACCACTTCATAGCTTCCGTGGGCAGTCCCGACCAGTGCTTGATGCGGCGGAAACGCTCTTCTTCAGCCGCAGCGACGAGTCTGCCATCTTTAACCAAAGCAGCGGCAGAGTCACCGTGATAGGCATTGAGTCCCAGAACGATCATGGTTCAAAAAGTTCGCGGACAAGCTGCCGCCATTGGTCGCGCATAGGTCGGCCAGGGTCCTCTGCCGGGGTTGGAACGGCATTTTTTCAAAGGGAAGCGCGAGTCTATCACTCTCATTCAGAGCGCAAAGGATAAACTTCCTCCACGTGTTAACTGTTTGACACTCTTCTGTGCTGGCGCGTGCAAAAAGACTCCGGCACAATCAGGATTGCGCCTGCCATCGGGCGTTTTTTCGGATGACCTCACTCCCATTTCCATTTACCAAGTGCGTCATGTCTTCATATAAGCCCTGCTTGGCTGCTTTCTCCCTCTTTCTGTCTGTGTGCTTCACCGCCAGTGCACAAAATGCTCCTCCGGTAGGGGGGGATCAGTCGGTCAATGCGCGTGTCAGCTCCCTAGGCGCACGCTTCGTAAGCGTGCCCGGCACTACCGTGCTGGTGGCGACGAAGGAAACGCGACTTTCCGAATGGAACGAATTTTTGCGGCAACAGAAGCATCCTTGGTCTTATCAGCCGCACTTTCAGCAGACGCCAGAACATCCCGTCGTGGGCGTTAACCTTCAGGACGCCGTCGCCTTCTGTAATTGGCTAACCGAAACCGAGCGCGAAAAACGATTGATTGATAGTGCCCAGTCGTACCGGCTGCCAACCCCTGATGAATGGGACGCTGCCGTAGGACTAGCACGGGGCCGAAAAAAAATGGGCTTCACTGCTGAAGATCGCATGCAGGATGACCGCATCTATCCTTGGGGGCAGGAGTGGCCCCCACCCTCCAAAAGCGCTAACTTGGCCGACGGTGAGATCCCTGGCTATAGCGATGGCTACGCCTACACGGCACCGGTGGGTAGTTTCACCCCTTCGGCAGAGGGCATTTACGATCTCGCTGGTAACGTCTGGGAATGGACCCAGCCCATGGAGATTCGTGCGCAGCCGACTGCCATCCTGCGCGGCGGTTCCTGGGCCTATTTCCGCGCTGAGTGCCTGACCTCTAGCTATCAATACGTCGTGCCTGTGGATTTACGTGCTTCGACCATCGGCTTCCGCTGTGTGTTTGAAGACAAGCGCCGCACCGCGAGTTTGCTGGCGGCCTCAGAGGCGGGCAAAAAAAAGGATATCGAAGAACGCATGAAAACGATGGCTGATAGCCGCAAGGTGGACACCACCGCTGTTGATTTGCTCCGCAAAAAAATGCAATCGAAGGGTGGTGATGAGGCTCTACCTGACCCTGCCAGCCTAAAACCAGCGGTGGCTGATGGTAGCACTTTCCTCAACGCCTTGGGCATGCGGTTTGTGCCGTTGCAGGAGAAAGGCAGTGTCCTCATCTGCGCCACTGAAACCAGCGTGCGCGATTTCGAAGCTTGGCTACGTGTCACCGATCGCACTTGGGGGAAAAAGCCAGCCTTCCTCCTCGGCGGCGACCATCCAGCGGCAGGTGTTTCTTGGGAAGACGCTGCTGCCTTTTGCGCTTGGCTGACGGAACGTGATCGTGCCAGTAAACTCATTCCGGCAAACGCCACCTACCGTCTGCCGCGAGATCTCGAATGGAGTCTAGCCGCGGGTTTGAAAAACGAGCAGGGTGCTGATCCTGCTGCTCGTCACCTCAGTGACAAAACACATTACCCATGGACACCCAAAGCGGATGACTGGAAGCCGCCAGCGCTAACGGCAAATCTGGACTCCACCAAGATTCCAGGCACCGCCGACAGCTACTCCTACACCGCCCCGGTAAGTACTTCGAGGCCAAATCCCCTCGGCCTTTTCGAACTAGGAGGCAACGTCTCCGAATGGTGCGAGGACACGTGGCCTGGAACAGCCGAGGAGCGTGTCATCCGTGGCGGGAGTTGGCTGGCATACGACAAAGATACCTTGCTCACGTCCGCGCGCAGCCACGCCCTCAAAAATAGCAGCCGGTCCGATCTTGGCTTTCGCTGTGTCCTTGATCTCCAGACGCCTTGACCTGTGATCGGCTCGACCTGCCATGAGCACCTCCCCCCAACGCAAACGCAAACGCAGGCGCAGGCTCCGCAGTTCACCGCCGCCTGAAACGGCGGCGGAAAGTGCCGCACGCGTTCAGCGGGAGCGGCGAAATTTCCTTCTCTTCGTGGTCGTCACGCTGACCTTTGGAGCAGTCTGCTGGCTCGCCTTTCCGCACGTCACCCAGTTCACGAAACAATGGCTAGGTCGCCGCCATCTACCGGAACTTCGTCAGCACATCAAAGATCAAAACTGGCCGAAGGCAGCGACTGCAATGCGCGAAGCTAAACGTTGGGCGCCTAATGATCCAGATGTCAATCGAGCCTGCTTAGAATTCAACACGACCATCGGTGGTGACCCACGCGACTCCATAGGCCTCATCCGGCAGTTGCAGGAAGTGGGTGACGCCACGCCTGATGATCTGGCATTGCTGGGAAAAATGCACGCCACACTTGGTGAAATCGAAAAAGCCAAGAAGATTTATGATCAGCTACCGCTGGAGGCACGCCAACATTTACACGGCTTGGAACTTCAGGCTGAACTGCTCAAAGCCGACGGTCAATACGAGCGTGCCACGGAAGTTCGACGTGAGGCATTGATGAGAAGCCCCTCTGATGCGAACAGCCTACGGCAGCTCGCTGCCATTGACCTCTCCGCCAGCGATCCCTCACGCCGCAAAGCCATGCGTGAGCGCCTCTGGCAGATCGCACGCTCGGACAATCTCTTGTTGCTCACCGCCGTAGAGTTGCTGGCAAGGATCAAGGATCTCACCGTGCCACAGGCCAATGAACTGCTCAAGATCGTCGAAGCCTCGCCGGATATGAGTCCTCAACGTGAAGCCGTCAGTTTCGTCGTTCTTTCCACGCTGATTCGCCTCAGTCCGCAGCTACGCACTGATGCCATTGATCAAGAAATTACGCGTTGGAAAAATCGACCACTGGTACAAACAACACCACTGATTGCTTGGCTGGATGAGGAACACGAAAACACGCGAATCCTACGGATGGTTTCAGCTCAGGCCGCCGCACGCTATACCGACCTCCTGCCTCATTATGTCAATGCCCTGCGCGGCGAAGGAAAATGGCAGGAACTCAACACCCTCCTGACCAAGGGCGGCATTGATTCCGCGTATCCAGCGCAGAAAATTCGTTTATGGCAGGTCGAAGCTCAGATCCATCTGCATGCCGATCCAACCAACGCACGCCAGACTCTGGCGCGTATTTTTGAAGAAGCCGGACGCGGCGATGACCTCGCCATAACGCTTCAAGCCGGAAACCTTGCCGAGCAGCTTAACCAGTACGACCTAGCGCAGAATTGTTACCAAGCCATAGCAAGCAAACACCCACGCACGCAGGCAATCATGCTCGCCAAAGTTTATCAGATGGCCGAATACCAGCATGACGGCCCAAGCATGTTGAAGGCATGCTCTCAACTCTTTGCTCTACAGCCTGAAGGCACCGTTCGCCTGACTCAAAAATTATACCTCCAGTTGCTACTAGGCATCGACCTTGAGATAGCCCAGAAGGATCTGCTGGGTCTCTCCAAATCCGGCAATGACCAACTACATCTGCTGCAAGCGCTCGCTGCATTCCGCCAGGGACAGCTTGAGTTGGTTCGCACCATCTTGCCTAGCGTTTCCAAACCGGCATCTCTCGCCCCAGGCGAACGCGCCGTTTATGCTGCGCTCTTGAAACTTACCGGTAGCGATGCGGGCACCGTCTTTCGACTCGTCGAACGCATTCCTTCGCCCCTGCTATTGCCGGAAGAAAAAACTTTTCTGCAACGGGCACTCTGACTCCCGCTTCAGCCCAGCGCCACGATCACCTCGATCTCGATCAGCGCGCCCAGCGGCAATCCGGCCACCGCCACGGTTGAACGCGCTGGCTTGTGACCGTCGAACGCGGCCTCATAGATCGGATTCACCTTCGGGAAGTCGGCCATCGAAGTCAGAAACACCGTCGCCTTCACCACATCGCTCATCTTCCGCCCCTGCGACGTCAGCAAGGCACGAATGTTATTCAACACCTGCACGGCCTGATGCTCCACGTCGGTCGCTACGATCTTCCCTGCGGCGGGATCAATCGGAATCTGGCCCGAGCAAAAGAGAAAACCGCCCTGCTTCACCGCCTGCGAGTAAGGACCGACGGCAGCTGGCACGTTGGGTGCGTTGTTGATGAGTTCCATGCGCCTTTCATAGCGCATGGAGCTGATCAATCAACACGCCATCAAGGTTGCCCTGCCTTCAGTCCGCGTGCCTTGTCAATGAGCTGCAAAAACTCACCGCGATAGCCCAGCTTGTCGGTGCCTTTGCCGTCAATGCCGAGTTTGCGCACGGTTTCCCAGCTCAAGGTGCCCTTATAGCTGGAATCACGTAGCAGCAGGCCGAAACCGGCCACGGCGGCGCTGAATTTGAATTCTTCACTGCTCGCGGTGAGTGTTTTGTCTTCGTCCTTCACCGGCACTTCGAGCAGGCGGCTGGTCATGCCCTCGGGTTCCTTGTAGCGCAGCTTCACGGTCATCACTTCGCCGTTCTTCGCCGCATCGGCTAGTTTCACCGGCGCTGCGGTGGCCGTTTGATACTTCAAGCCATCCACCAGCGGCCGTGGTTCGGCTCCAGGCGGCAGATTGGCGGGCACCACTTCATACAAGGCCACCACACTGTGCCCGGCACCGATTTCACCGGCATCCTTTGCGTCATTATTGAAATCCTCCTTCGCCAGCAGGCGGTTTTCATAGCCGATGAGGCGATAGCTCCTCACCGCCGCCGGATTGAACTCGACCTGAATCTTCACGTCCTTCGCGATGGTAATGAGCGTGCCGCTCATCTGCTCGACGAGCACTTTGCGTGCTTCGCTAAGGCTGTCGATGTAGGCGTAGTTGCCATTGCCTTTGTCGGCCAGCGTTTCCATCGTGCGATCCTTCAAGTTGCCGCTGCCGAAGCCCAGCACGCTGAGAAAGACGCCGCTTTTCGCCTTCTGCGTGATGAGTTTCTCCAGTTCCTTCGGCGAACTGAAGCCGACATTGAAATCACCGTCGGTGCAAAGGATCACGCGATTAACACCGCCCTTGATGAAACAGCTCACCGCCTGCTCATAGGCCAGTTGAATGCCCGCGCTGCCATACGTGCTGCCGCCGGCTTTTAGGCGGTCGATGGCGGCGATGATCTCGCTTTTCTTCTCGCCGCTCGTCGGTGGCAAAACGAGGCCACTGCTGCCTGCATAGGCCACCATCGTCACGCGATCCCCTTCTCCGAGCTGTTCCGTCAGCATGCGCAGCGACTGCTGCACCAGCGGCAGCTTGAGCGGTTCATCCATCGAGCCGGAAACGTCCACGAGGAACACCAGATTGCTCGCCTTGCGATCTTTGTCCATCTCACGGCCTTTGATCGCGATGCGCGTCAGCCGATGCTCCGGCTGCCATGGGCACGGTGCCATCTCCACTCGCACGCCGAAAGGTTCCTTCGCCTCCGCCGTCGGCCCTTCCTCCGCCGTGGGGAAATAATTCACCAACTCCTCAATCCGCACCGCATCGGCTGGCGGGATCGTGTTTTGGTTCAAGAAGCGACGCACATTCGCATACGACGCTGTATCGACATCAATTGACAACGTCGAAAGCGGCTCCCGCGCCACCTCCTTGAGTTCGTTCTCGATGATGCGCGTGTAGGTTTCGTTCGAGACTGGATCAGACAAGATCTTCGCCTTCTCCACTTTCTGCTCCGCCCAGCCGTTGATAATGCCATCCTTGCTGCGGTGCTCTGTCGCTCCTGTGTTGGAAAAATAGAACGCATCCGGTTGTGGGTTCGCCACGACGAGTCCAATGACTTCTGTAGGCATCTCGAAAGTGCGGGTTACCTGCATCGTGGCTGCCGTGCCAGACTTGGTCGTCACGGTTGGAGCGCTCATGAGATCCACGCCCTTCGCCTGACCCGCCCCGGTAGCTGCACCATTCAAATCCAGCGTGGCCCCGGCAAGAAGCCTTGGCATGCTGGCGATGTTGGAAACTTGGAGGGTTCCCGCACTGATCGTGGTGCCTCCAGTGTAAGTGTTGGCACCGCTCAAAGTTACAGTGCCATCACCGGCCTTGGTCATGCCCGCCACGTCAGCAGTCGCGCCGGAAGCATCAACCGTCTGCGCCACAGATGCAAAACCATCGAATTCCACCACTCCGCCCGCGAGTTGCAACACAGCAGGAGTCGAAGGTGCGGGAGCGCTGGTGGCGAAGTTCGTGCCAGTGCCGAGTGACAGCGTGCCTGAACCAGCCGACGCAACGGCACCCGACCCGGCATCAATGCCACTGGCGGTTCTCACCAGAGGCGTCTGACTCGTAGCCGCAGCGGTGGCACGCAAGGTTCCTGCATTCACCGTTAGATCACCGGCATACTGTCTCGTGCTGTCACCTAAAGTCAGCGAGCCTGTGGGCGTCTTGGTCAGGCTCCCCGTACTGGAAAGTGTGCCACTGAACGTGGTGGATGTGTTGGGTGCAATCGACATTGCCGACATCGGTCCTGACGCAGGTGTTGGCATGTTGCTCACGATCAGCCCTGGCAGTGGCGCCACAGGAGCTACCGCTGTTGCTGTGCGAGTGTTGTTGAACGTAAGGCCATAAGCACGCTGATCCTCGACCTTCTTGAGTTCTGCGACATCACCCGCGCTCAGTGTTCCCAGCTTTCCGTTCAACGCTAGTGACCTTGGAACCTCAGCAGGCCGGGGTACCGTCGCAGGTGCTTGAATGGCGGTGACGAGGCGATCAAGCGCCAGCGCCTCCGTCTTCGCCTCATTTTTTCCCGGCTTCGCAGGCGACAAGGTCTGGCTGCGTCTAGCTGACTCGCCCAATAGATCACCGCGACCCGCAGGAAGGACTTTGTATTTTACATCATCTCCCAGTGCGACCTGCAGTGGCTTTTGCTGAGGTTCAAACGCATGCCACGTCCACAAGCCACCCAGTGCAATGGAAGCTGCCATCGCCAGCTTCACCACGATGCTGAAGCGCCATTTCGTCGGTAGTGCATGCGTCCCGCTTGCATCAGGCAATCGGGACGATTGCTCTACGGGCTGCGTCTTCAATCGCTCCCGCTGCGCATCGGTGAGCGCGAGCGAATCATCACGCAGCTCGGCCAGCAGGAAGTGGCAGAAGTCTTTGGTGTCCACGGCGGCCTGCTTGGCCGTGGGATTGTCGCGCAGTTCAGCTTCGAACTGCTGGCGTTCTTCGGCGCTGGTTTCATCGAGCGCCCAGGCGGTGATTTGTTCCGGTTTCATGATCAAAAAAGTGTTGGAGGATTCAAGCGATGGCGTGCTTCAGTTTCACGGGCTGCGGCTGGTCGTGCGCCTGCCATTTGGTTTTCAACGCGGCGACGCCGTGATGGATGAGATAGCCGACGTTGCCGATACTCGTTTTCATGGCAGCGCTGATCTGCTGGTAGTCGAGTCCGGCGATGAATTTCAGTCGCACGGCCTCACGCTGCCGTGTAGGCAGGGTTTCGATGAGTTCGCGCAGCGCGGTGGCGGTTTCGCGCTGCTCCATCGCGTCATTGGGCGCGGGATCGGCGGCGGCTTCTAGATCGAGGGTTTCTGTTTCCATAACGACGAGGCGGTGATGTTTGCGGTGATGGTCGAGGGCACGATTGCGGCATACAGTGAAGAGCCAGGGAGCCAGCCGCTCTGCATCCAGAGTGGCAAGGTGCTGACTGAGCTTCACAAACACGTCCTGCACGATGTCGCGCGCATCTTCCAAGTCGCCCGTGTAGCCGTGCGCGTAGCGGATGAGGGGCCGCTCGTAGCGCTGCAGGGTTTCCAGAAAAAGATCGTGCGGTTCGCTCATGAGGTCGTGTTCGCCGGGCATCACGGGTGGCATGGCGGTATCTTGGGGGAAATTTTCTCGAAAGGCGAGATTCATCGTTCCATGCACGACAGTTTGATTGTCCATTGCACGTTGTTCGCTGCCTGCTTCCATCCATGCTCACCATGACCCGCCGCCTGCTCCTCACCTCGCTCCTCGCTTCTTCGCTTACGCTTGCCCAGCAACCCGCCGCACCGCCCGCAGGTCATGTCGCCCATGCCGTGGAGATTCCTGGGCTGAAGAAGGAGCTTTTCGCTGGCATCACCGAGGCGGATTTTCTCAAGCTCAGTGATAAGCCAAAGACAGTAAAGATAACGCTCGTCGCCACCTACAGCGCCGCGAACTATGGCATGAACTTCAATGGCTACTCCCATGGCAAGGCCATTTTTACGATCCCCACGGGCTGGAACATCGAAGTAACCTTCATCAACCCAAGTCCCATTCCCCACAGCGCCATCGTCGTGGAGAAAGACATGACCAAGAAGCTGCAAATGGGCGAACCCTACTTCGAGGGCGGCGGCGTTCCGAAGCCAGAGGTCGGACTGTCACTGACCAAGGCCGAATTCAAATTCGTGGCCGATGAAGCCGGTGAATTCGCCCTCGCCTGCGGTTTTCCTGCTCATGCGATCAATGGCCACTGGCTGGCACTGAACATCAGTGACAGCGCCAAGGCTCCCACGCTTCAGCTTGGCGACAAACCGGCGGTGGAGGCGAAGTAAGAGAACCAAGACCACTCAAAATATCCACAAGTCATTGTCCATCCGGTTTTTTGGACACTACCCTGAATTGTCAGCCTCGACTATTGCGGATCGCTGAGCTCAAACACGATTACTACCGGATCGAGATTTACAAGCCTTGAGGCCTTTCACACCCTCCACCATGTGGGAACTACAGGCCGTTACAAGCGTCTCGTGATTGAACAAACATGCTTGCAATTCTGCCATTGCTTATCGCTTTGATTCTTCTAGAACGATTTCGTTTTTGCTGATGATGACGGCGTGAACCATATCTCCCAAGGCGAAGTTCTTCTGAAACCAAGCTGCAAGTTGCTTGCGGCCAAACAAACGGGGCGTTCCATTGCTCACAGCGTGACGGTTGATACTAGCCTCAACCTTGTCTGGCCGATCACGACCAAGGTAGAAAGTCAGTGATTCGCCATGCGCGCCAAGGTGTTCGGCCACATCTTTGGGCGGATTGATAAAGCCTTTGTCATAGTAGCTCTTGTGCAACTTGATCGTGAATGTAATGCCATGGGGAGTTTCAGGCGCGGGCGGCTGGATCTCCTCCCTGGGAATGTTCAGTGCCTCGCTCTCCAGCTCGGCGGACTCGCTAACTGTTTGTTTCCCACATTTCCCATTCCACGGAGGATCCAGTTGCTTGATCAGACTGTTTTCCAGTCCGGCGGCGACATCCAGCTCGAACTCACCCCAGCACAACGGCGTGACACCTGTGAGCGTGTGGATCTCCACCGTTTTTCCCGCTGCAAGCTCAGCTTTGATGTTCCGGTGACATTTGAGGTTGGTGCGCTGATCTGTGCCAGGCTTGCAATAGCCAACAAATCGTTGTTTGAGACTTAGCGCGGTCTTCCCCACATAGAACACATTTCCTTCGGACACGAAGGCGTAAAGCGCCGCGCCGGAAGACAAGCGCATGCGCGTTTCGTCGTCTTCGGATGTCAGTTCGTATCTGAGGTGATCCACCTCCATGCACCACTGGCCAAGAAGCTGAAAGTTTACGGCAGAAAGACGTTCTATTGTGTTGTCAGTCATTTGTCAGTCATATTCAATCGTGGAACGAGAGTCCGCAGTAATAAATTTCACTGGTGCCTCTGCCGTCTGCAGGACGTGGATTCGGCTTCAACTGCCCATCGATGCTACTTCAGCTTCGCCGCGATCTCGCGGAACACTTTCGATGTCGCGGATTTCTCTGGATCTTCGAGCGCGATGGGATGCCCCTCATCGCCTGACTCACGCACACTCATTTCGATGGGAATCTGTCCTAGCAGCGGCACACCGAGGCGCTTTGACTCATGTTCGCCACCGCCTTTGCCGAAGATGTGATACACCTTGCCGTCGCTCGGGCAGAGGAAGTAACTCATGTTCTCGATGATGCCGAGGATCGGCACGTTGACCTTTTGGAACATGCCCACGGCCTTGCGAGCATCAATCAATGCGACCTCCTGCGGCGTGGTGACGATGACCGCACCGTCGAGCGACACGGTCTGCACGATGGTAAGTTGAATGTCGCCCGTGCCCGGTGGCAGATCGAGCACCAGAACATCAAGATCATTCCAGGCGCACTGCCGCAAAAACTGCTGTGTATAGCGTGTGGCGATGGGGCCGCGCACGATCACCGGAGAAGCATCTTCGAGCAGGAATCCCATCGACATGAGCTGCAGGCCGTGTTTTTCAATCGGCACGATCTGCTGCTCGTCGTTTTGATACGGGCGCTCATCCGTGCCAAACATGTGCGCGATGCTGGGACCGTACAAATCGCAGTCGCACAGGCCGACACGCAATCCGCTTTGGCTCATAGCAACGGCCAGATTCGAGGCCACGGTGCTCTTGCCCACGCCGCCTTTGCCTGAAGCGATGGCAATCACCTTCTTCACGCCGGGGATGCTCGACTTACCCAGCTTGTCTGAGGCCGTGGTGCCTGCGCCGGGCGGATCTTTGATGTCGAAGTTCAGTTTCACCTCACCGACACCGGAAACCTTCTTCAGCACGTTCATCGCCTGCTCATGGATCAAACGCGGAATGTTCGGATCACGTGTGGCGACGGAGATTTCAATGGTGACATCGTTGCCTTCAATCTGAATGCCCTTCACGAGACCAAACGACACAATATCGCGGCTGAAGCCAGGGTAGCGGACGTTGCCAAGGGCGGTGCGGATGTCTTGTTCGGTGGGCATGTGGGGTTGGGGATACGTGCCACCTAGCAGGACGGCTCAGCTTTTGCAAACAATGCCGCGATAACAAAAAAACGCCGCCTGTTTCCAGGCGGCGCTTCGTGAAGTGATCTTGCTGAAACGAATTACGCTTTCGGCACTTCGGCGATCGTCTTGAGCACGCGGCTCGAGATCGCATACGGGCAGCCTTGGCTGTTCGGACGACGGTCTTCGAGGTAGCCTTTCCAGCCATTTTTCTTGAAGCTGTGCGGCACGCGGATGGAGGCACCGCGGTCTGCGATACCCCAGGAGAATTGGTCAATGGACTGAGTCTCATGCAGGCCGGTAAGGCGCATGTGATTGTCCGGGCCATAGACGGCAATGTGCTCGGCGCAATTTTTCTCGAACTGCTTCATGAGAGCAAGGAAGTAAGGCTCACCGCCAACTTCACGCATGTACTTCGTGGAGAAGTTGCAATGCATGCCGGAGCCATTCCAGTCCGTGGCACCGAGAGGCTTGCAATGGTACTCGACGTCCACGCAATACTTCTCGCAAAGGCGGTTCAGGATATAGCGGGCCACCCACATTTCGTCGGCAGCCTTCTTGGAGCCTTTACCGAAGATCTGGAATTCCCACTGGCCCTTCGCCACTTCGGCGTTGATGCCTTCATGATTGATGCCGGCATCGAGACAGATTTCGAGGTGCTCCTCGACGATCTGACGGGCGATGTCGCCGACGTTCTTGTAGCCGACACCAGTGTAGTAAGGGCCTTGGGGAGCAGGATAGCCGTTCTCGGGGAAACCGAGCGGGCGGCCATCCTGATAGAAGAAATATTCCTGCTCATAGCCGAACCAGGTGTCAGCATCGTCCACAATCGTGGCGCGGTCATTGGAAGCGTGAGGGGTGCCGTCAGCGCTATAGACTTCGCACATGACGAGCACGCCGTTCTTGCGGGTGCTGTCGGGATAGACTGCCACGGGCTTCAGCACGCAGTCGGAACTGCCGCCGGGGGCCTGCTGAGTGGAAGAGCCGTCAAAGCCCCAATCAGGCAGTTCTTCCAGCTTCGGGAAGCTGGCATATTCCTTGATCTGAGTCTTGCCGCGGAGGTTGCGGACCGGCTGATAGCCGTCCAGCCAGAGGTATTCGAGTTTGTATTTGGCCATGGTTGCGTGTGTGTGTTTCTTGCCTTCCGAAGGGTGATAAATGCCTCATCAGGAGTCGGCGAGTCACCATAAAGCACGCTGCATGCCAGATGCTAGACGATTTTTTGCCCGCTTGCCAGGATCACACTCCTCACGAACTATCCGCCCTCAAAAAAACCTCATGCAAGAAGCCAAAAACACCGTGCGTGCCGTCGTCCACATCGGCTACGACGGCCGAGTGCATAAACTATTTCGTGGCAGTAATGCCCAGGACCGCTTCGAGAACGAAGTCCGCGTCCTGCGCCTTCTGGAGGAGCGCGGCTGCCACTATGTGCCCCGCCTGCTTGAAGCCCACCCCGAGACCCTCACCATCATCACCACCAACTGCGGCGGACGAGTGGAACGCATGAACGAGACACGACTGAAGGAGCTGTTTGACGAGCTTGAGCGCGACTATGGCATACGGCATGATGACCCCTTCCTTCGCAACGTCACCTACCGCACCAGCGATGGCCGCTTCTGCCTCATCGACTTCGAACTCGCCACCATCCTCGACGCACCGCCCAAACCACCCGCTCCATGAGCGAACCCGACCAACCACCCAACCACCTGCGCTGGTCCGGTATGACCCATCCCGGTCGTGTGCGCAAAAACAACGAGGACACCTTCCTCTGCCTAAATTTCGACGCACGCGAGCTGCGCTACCTCGGCAAGGTCGGTGAGGCATCCTTCGACACTGGCGACTTCGTCTTCGCCGTGAGCGATGGCATGGGCGGCGCGAAGTCCGGCGAGTTTGCCAGCAAGATCGCCGCTGAAAAAATCACCAAACTCCTGCCCAGGAGCTTCAAGCAATCCGCTCAGCAAATCACCGCCGGTCATGGCGATGTGCTACAGGAGCTGTTCCACCACATTCACGAAGAGCTGCTCAAACTCGGTCGCTACTATGACGAATGCCGTGGCATGGGCGCTACGCTCAGCCTCGGCTGGTTCACGCCCGGCTGGATGCACTTTGCCCACATCGGCGACAGCCGCATCTACTGGCTGCCCAAGGATGGAAAAATGAAGCAACTCACCGACGACCACTCGCACGTCGGCTGGATGCAGCGCCAGGGCCAACTCAACGAGCGCCAAGCCCGCACACACCCACGTCGAAGCGTGCTCATGCAGGTGCTCGGTGCCGGGTGCCAAAGTCTTGACCCTCAGATCGGTTCTGTTGGCTGTGAAAACGGCGACCGCTTCCTCTTCTGCACCGACGGCGTCATCGACGGCATCTGGGATCACAGGCTGACCGACATGCTCGCCGCTAACGAACTGCCTGAAGGCAAAGCGCATGCGCAATGGTTTGTGGAACACGCCGTGGCAGAATCCGGTAAAGACAACGCCAGCGCGGTGGTGGTGGAGTTGGCCTGAAACCACGCAACATCGGTCCACGCATGACCAAGCCACGCGGAGCGGCCAGCGGTGATCTCTGCACAGTGATCTCACCAACCTATGAAGCGTAACGATCCCATCTCCCACCTCATGACCCGCAACGTGATCACCGCCCACCACGGCGATCCCATCTCCAAAGTCCGCGCCCTCGTGCGTGAACATGGTGTGCATCACATCCCGGTCGTGAATGGTGACCAAATCGTCGGCATGATCTCCTGGAGCGATATTCTCCGCGTCAGCTTCGGTGACGCCTTCAACACGGACGAGCGCACCGTCGATGCCACCCTCGACCACACGCTCACACTGGAACAAGTGATGCAGAAGAATCCGATCACCCTCGCCGAAACCGGCACCGTTCGTGAAGCCGCCGAAATCCTCGCGAAGAGTGACTTCCACTCTCTGCCCATCGTCAGCGGCTCCAGCAAACTCGTCGGCATGGTCACCACCACCGACCTGATCAAATACCTGCTGGAGCAATTCTAACCCATCAGCGCCACCGCCACGGGATCGACCAATGGTTTGCCAGCACGCGTGAGCCACACGCGCTTCGCATCAAAACTCAGCAGCCCCTGATCACGCAGCGTCTCCAGCATGCGGCGTGACTCAGGGGCGATCATTTCCAGCGGCAAACCACGCGCCGTGCGCAGTTCGAGACCAAAGCGCTCCGTGCGCCGATGCTCCGGCGTGAGTTCTTCGACCTCCGTCGCGGTGTCTTCGCCTGCGAGTGTCATCGCCATGTAGCGCGGCGTGTCCTTCACGTTGTGCCAGCGTTTATCACCAACGGTTGAAAAAGCACCGGGACCGATGCCGAGATAGTCCGCGCCCAACCAGTAAGACTCATTGTGAACGCTGCGATGGCCCGGCTGAGCGTAGTTCGAGATCTCGTAGTGCTCGAAACCGCCTGATTCGAGCAAGTCGATGCCCAGATTGAAAAAATCCGCGTCGCGGCCCTCATCCTCGCGGAACTCCCCTGCCCTGAGTCGGCGGAAAAAATCTGTGTCCTCCTCGTAGTTGAGGTTGTAAGCCGAAATGTGGTCCGGTTTCAGCGAGATCGAGTGCTCCAGCGTGCTTCGCCATGTCTCGAGGCTCTGGCCTGGAATCGAAAACATCAGATCGAGGTTCAAACTCGGAAACTGCGCCTCCTTGAGCGCCTGCCACGTCTCTTCCGCCTCGGCCGGTGAATGGTCACGCCCCAGCGTCTTCAGCGTCGCTTCATCCCAGGCCTGAATGCCCAGCGAAACTCGCGTCACGCCCAGCTCACGCATCAGCGCCGCCTTCGAGGTCGTCACGGTGCGCGGATTCGCCTCCATCGTGAATTCCAAGACCTCCGACATGTCCACTCGCTCGCGCAAGCCGCACAGCAGGCGCTCCAGATGCACATCGCTCAGCATCGTCGGCGTGCCACCGCCGAAAAAGATCGTCTTCGGTTTCAGTGGCTGTTTTTCCATCTCCTTCAGGAGCGCATCCACAAACGCCACCATGTCCGTCCCACCCGGCGTGTGCTTGTGAAAGCTGCAGTACGGGCAGATGCGATGGCAGAACGGAATGTGGACGTAGAGATGATGCACGGGTGGGATACTTGCAGAGAATGCTTGCTCCAGCATCCAGCATCCAGCATCTAGAATCCAGTCATGTCCGACGAAACCCACCACGAACGCGAACTCGGCGGCCAGTTGCTGGCCGCAGTGTCGCGCTCGTTCTACCTCACACTCAAAGCGCTGCCCAAAGAGCTGCGTGAGCCCATTTCACTCGCCTACCTGCTCGCCCGCACGGCGGATACCATCGCCGATACCGCCAGCGTGAGCGCTGATATGCGGCTCGACTGCCTCGAACGCTATCGCGCTCTCGTGCGTGGCGATTCCGCCGTCGAATCGCTCGCCAACACGCTGCACGAGCAGTTTTGCCCGCAGCAGGAGGACGACGCCGAGCGCCGCCTCATGGAAAAATTCGCCGACGGCATCGCCTGGCTCCGCACCATGCAGCCCACACCCCTTGCGGCCATCCAAAGTGTGCTGGAGCACATCATCGACGGCCAGATGCTCGACATCCGCCGCTTCCCGTCCGACGGCCAGCTTCGCAGTCTCGCCAGCGCTGAAGAGCTGGATCAATACACCTGGCTCGTCGCCGGTTGCGTCGGTGAATTCTGGACACAGCTCTGCGCCACCGAACTCCCAAGCTCGCTCGATCCCGTCGTCACCACCGCCCAGATGCAGGCATGGGGCGCACGCATGGGCAAAGGCCTCCAACTCATCAACATCCTGCGCGACATCGGCGAAGACACCCGCGATGGCCGCTGCTACCTGCCCTGCAAGCCAGAAGAAATCAAAACCGAGTGGCGCAAGTGGCTGCAAACCTGTACCGAGCACCTCGAATGCGGCCTGCGCTACGTCCAACACGTCACCCACGGCAAACTCCGCTACGCCACTGCCCTACCCCTGCTCCTCGGCATCCAAACCGTCGCCAAGATGCGTTCCGCCGCTTGGGACAAAGTTCAGCAAGGCATTAAGATCTCGCGCCTCGATGTCGCCAGCATTTTAGCCCAAGCCGCCATCGCGTGCCGGAGTTCGGAAGCAATGGAGAAGCTGTATCGGAAGCTGGCGGCTTAACTGCGCTTAAACCAGCCCTTCACTTTCGAGAAGAAGCCGGGCTTGTCTTGATCGAGGTTCTTGGCTGCCGGATCAGGCGTCGTCGCAGGCACCTGCGTTGGCAGCTTTTGATCCCAACCACCACCGATGGCTTTGATGAGACCCACCGTGGCAAGCAAACGCTGGCCAGCGATTTGAGCCGAGGCACGCTGGGTGGCCAAGGTGGTGCGATTGGACTCGATGACATCGAGATACGGACTCGTGCCGGACTCATAACGCGTCTTGGCGAGTTGCGCAGCTTTCTCCGAACTGGTGCGGGCACGATGCTGCGATTCAGCCTGAGTGCTGAGATTGCGAATCGCCGACAAACTCGTCTCGACATCAGCTGAAGCAGCAAGAAATGCCTGACGATAGCCAGCGAGGGCTTCATCGTGCGCAGCCTTCGATTTGGTGAGGTTCCAGCGGTTCTTGTTGCCGGAGAACAGCGGCACGCTCACGCTCGGCCCGATGCTCCACATGAGCGAAGCCGGCTCGAACAGGACGTCGATGTTACCGCTCTGAAAGCCGCCGCGTCCGAGCAGCTTGATGCTGGGAAAGAAATAAGCTTTGGCGACGCCGATGGCTGCGGTGGTCGATTGTAGCTTGCGCTCGGCCTGTGAAATATCGGGGCGACGCTCCAATAGATCGCTTGGCATGCCCACTGGCACGCTGGGAGGTGAAGAAAGTGTGCCGGTGGATGCGGGAACACGAAAACCCGACGCGCTGGTGCCAATCAAGATGGCGAGAACGTTTTCAAGCTGATCACGCTGTGCTTGCAGCGATGAAATCTCCGCCTCTGCCGTCGCCACTTCGGTTTCGGCCTGCGCTTGCTCCAATTCGCTGCCAGCACCGGCCTGCACGCGTGCGCTGGCGATTTTGAGGGCCTCATTGCGCCAACCAACGGCTTCGCGCACGATGCGCATCTCATTGTCGAGTGTGCGCAGCTTGAAGTAGTTCATCGCCACTTCGGCTTGGATGCCCAGTAGCACATTATGCATCGCATCCGCCGCAGCAGCGGCATCCGCACGTGTTCCTTCGGCCTGACGACGCAGCTTGCCCCAGAGATCGAGTTCCCAGCCAAACTCGATGGGCACGTTGTAAGCTGGTCCGCGATAGCTCGCGCCATTCAATTGAAACGGCGAAGGCATGTGTGCGCTGGTGCGCTGTGTTTCAGCCGTGAGCGGCAGACTTGCGGTTGGAAAGAAATCCGCACGCGACATGCGTGCGACGGCACGGGCCTGATCAAAGCGTGCGATCGCGCCTTTGAGCTGCTGATTGTTCGCCGTGGCGGCAGCCATGAGGCTGTTGAGTCGTGAATCGTTGAAGACCTTCCACCACTCGCCTTTCGGCAGATGCGCGGAGGGCGACGCGACACGCCACGTGACGCCTTTAAACTGTGGTGGCGTTGCCGTGGCAGGACGTTCGTAATTGGGGCCGACTTGAGCAACGGCAGCCGATGTGAGGATGAGAAAAAGCAAGGTGCGCATAACTGGATCAATGAGGAGTGGAAAGGGCGGCGGGCAGCTCAGCCGCTGGAGCCGTTGTCTTTTGCCGTCCGAGTTTCATGACGAGCACATAGAACACTGGGGTAAAGAACAGGCCGAGGAATGTCACACCGATCATGCCACTGAAGACGGCAGTGCCCATCGCACGGCGCATTTCGGCACCGGCACCAGTGGAGACGACGAGGGGATACACACCGGCGATGAAAGCGATGGAGGTCATCAAAATCGGACGCAGACGCAGGCGGCAGGCTTCGAGCGCGGCTTCGAAGGGACTGAGGCCGTGGTCAAATTTCTCTTTGGCGAACTCGACAATGAGGATGGCATTTTTGCACGCGAGGCCGATCAAAACGATGAAACCGATCTGGGTGAAGATGTTGTTGTCGCCGCCGGTGATCATCACGCCGGCCAAGGCGAAGAGCAGGCACAGCGGCACGATCAGGATGATGGCGAGTGGCAATCGCAGGCTTTCGTATTGTGCAGCCAGCACCATGAAGACGAGCAGGATGCAGAGAGGATAGATGAAGATGGCGGTGTTGCCGGCGATGATCTTTTGATAGGTGAGATCGGTCCACTCAAACTCGAATCCGCCGGGAAGAACTTTTTGAGCAAGCCCAGCGATGAGTTCCTCGGCCTGGCCTGAGCTTAGCGGCGGTAGCGGTGCGCCGTTGAGGTCAGCGGCGAGATAGCCGTTGTAATGCGTGACGCGATCTGGCCCGAAACCTTCTTTCACTTTTACGAGCGAGCCGATGGACACCATGTCGCCGGCGGCGTTGCGGGTTTTGAGGCGCGTGATGTCGCTCGCATCATCACGGAACTGCGGCTCGGCCTGCGCGACGACCTGATAGGTGCGGCCAAAGCGGTTGAAGTCGTTCACATAAAGACTGCCTAGGTTGATTTGCAGCGTCTCGAACAGATTCGCGAGCGGAACGCCCTGCATCTTGGCTTTTTCGCGATCTACATCGGCTTCGAGCTGCGGGACGTTCACGGTGTAGCCGGAATAGACCTGCGTGAGCTTCTGGCTGCCATACGCGGCGCCGACGAGTTGTTGCGTGGCCTGATACAAGGCCGCGTAGCCTTGATTCCCGCGATCCTCGACCATGAGCTTGAAACCGCCGGTGGTGCCGATGCCGTTGACGGGCGGCGGCGGGAAAATCATGACCATAGCGTCCTGAATGGCCATGAATTTGCCATTGAGCGCGCCTGCGATGGCACCGCCACTCAAGTCGGGTGTGGTGCGCTTTTCGAAGTCGTCAAGACCGACAAATACGATGCCGGCATTGGGGCTGATGGTGAAGCCTTGAATCGAGAGACCAGGGAAAGCGATGGCGTCCTTCACTCCGGGGTGATCTTTGGCGATCTGCGACATGCGACGCATGACATCGTCGGTACGGTCGAGTGATGAACCTTCGGGCAATTGCGCGAAGCCGACGAGGTATTGCTTGTCCTGACCGGGCACGAAGCCTTGCGGCACGATTTCAAAGCCCTTCCACGTTGCCCAGACGAGGCCACCGTAGATGACAAGTGCGACGAAGCTGAAGCGGATGATGCGCTTCACGAGACCGACATACACATTCGACGACCATTCGAAGAAGCGATTGAAAGGCCGGAAAAACCAACCGAACAGCGCATCAATGATGCGGGAGAGGATGTCCTTCTTCGCGTGATGATCCTTCAGCAGCAGCGCGGAGAGCGCGGGGCTGAGGGTGAGCGAATTGATGGCCGAGATCACCGTCGAGATGGCGATGGTGACGGCAAATTGCTTGTAAAACTGGCCACTGAGGCCGCTGATGAATGCGGTGGGGATGAAGACGGCGCACAGCACGAGCGCTGTCGCCACAATGGGACCGGTGACCTCCTTCATGGCCTGCTGTGTGGCCGCCATGGGCTTGAGTCCGTTGCGGATGTTGCGCTCGACATTCTCGACGACCACGATGGCGTCATCCACGACGATGCCGATCGCGAGCACGATGCCGAACAGCGACAAATTGTTAATCGAGAAGCCCAGCATGTGCATCACAGCGAATGTTCCCACCAGCGACACGGGGACGGCGGCCAGCGGAATGATGGAGGCACGCCAGGTTTGCAGGAAGATCATCACGACGAGCACGACGAGCAACAACGCCTCGATCAGCGTGTGGATGACGGCGTCGATGGATTTCTGGACAAACACCGTCGGGTCGTAAGCGATGGCGTAATCGACCCCCTCGGGCATTTTGGCCTTCAGTTCGGTCATGCGGGCACGCACGGCCTGCGAGACGGCGAGCGAGTTTGCGCCTGGAAGCTGGAACACGCCCATGCCGACGGCACGTTTGTTATTGAGCAGGCTGCGCAGCGAATAATCGCCCGATCCCATCTCCGCACGTGCGACATCGCGCAGGCGGAGTTTTTCGCCGTTCGGACCGGTTTTGACGATGATCTGATTGAACTCCTCTTCGCTTATGAGACGGCCTTTCGCATTCACCGTGAGCTCAAACGCGGCGTCTTTGACTGGTTGCTGGCCGATGGTGCCGGCGGCGACCTGGATGTTCTGCTCGCGGATGGCGTTCACGATATCGCCAGAGGTCAAACCACGTGCGGCGGCTTTGTCGGGATCAATCCACACGCGCATCGCGTAGTCGCCACCGCCGAAGATATTGACCTGACCCACGCCGGAGAGGCGCGAGAGCTCGTCCTTCACATTCAGCGTCGCGTAGTTGCGTAGGTAAATTTCATCATAGCGGTCATTCGGCGAGAGCAGATGCACAACGAGTGTCATGTTCGGCGAAGACTTCACCGTGGTGACGCCAAAGCGCCGCACTTCCTCCGGTAGCTTCGGCAGCACCTGTGAAACACGGTTCTGCACCTGCACCTGCGCCAGATCGAGCTCCGTGCCGATCTTGAACGTGACGGTGAGAGTCATCACGCCGTTCGCCGTGCTCTGCGACGACATGTAGAGCATGTTTTCGATGCCATTGAGAATCTGCTCGATGGGCGAAGCAACGGTTTCGGCGATGGTCTTCGGATTCGCGCCGGGATACGTCGCCGTGACGATCACCGTCGGTGGTGCGACCTCAGGATATTCCGAAATCGGCAACTGAAAGAGCGAGATCGAGCCGAGGATGAAGATCAACAGCGACAGCACACCCGCGAAGATGGGACGCGTGATGAAGAAGGAGGAAAAGTACATGAAGCGAGTTGGGGTTATGGCGCTTCGCGGCTATTTCGCTGGCGTTTCCTTTGCTGGTGCTGCCTCAACGGGTGCGACAGGCATTCCGGGCTGTGGCAAGCGTGCCTGTCCGTTGATAATGATCTTCTCACCTGCCTTGAGGCCACTACGGATGATGCGTTTACCTTCAATCGCTGGCCCGATGACGATGGGCTTATAGACGCTGATGTTCTTGTCATCGACGCCGAGGACGTATTTGTTTGCCTGATCGGTGAGGATGCTTTTTTCATCGATCAGCAGGGCAGGATACTTGGAGGTCATTGGAAGACGGACGCGGGCAAATAGCCCCGGCGTCAAAACACCCTCCGTATTGGAAAACTCGGCGCGCATCACCATGCTGCCCGTGCCAGCGTCGAGTCGATTGTCGAAGGACTCCACGTGTCCCTTGTGTGGAAAGCTGGTTTCGTTGGATAGTTGTAGCTCTACTGGCACACGTCCTTTGTCATCGGTGAAGAGTTTTTTCTCACGTTGTAGGGCCTGGAGCTTGAGCAGGCTGTTTTCGTCGATGTCGGTGTAAACATAGACGGGATCGACAGTGACGATGGTGGTGAGCAGCGTGGTGCCAGCAGTGACGAAGTTGCCCGTGGTCGTGATGGCGCGGCTGATTCGGCCATTGATGGGGGCTTTGACCAGACTGTGCTCAAATTCGATCTCGGCACTGTGTTCGGTGGCTCTTGCTGACTCCAAGCCGGCCAGCGCTTGTAAATTCATTGACTCACGTGTCTCCGCTTGCTCGGGAGCAATTGCCTTTGCGGCCAGGAGCGAGCTGACGCGGTCAAATTCACGCTTCATGGCCTGCGCATTGGCCTCGGCACGTTTTACCTCGGCCTTGGCGGTGCGCAGCTTGGTTTCAAAGGGGCGTTGGTCGATGGTGAATAGCACGTCACCCGTTTTCACCAGTGCCCCGGCTTGGAAATGCACCTGCGTAATGTAGCCTGATACGCGTGGTCTGAGATCGACCGTTTCGACTGGCTCGACGCGTCCGGTGAACTCCTCCCACTCGACAAGTTCTTTCTGCTCGACCGGTGCGAGTGTGACCTGCGCCGGAGGCATCTGACCGCCACCATGACCGTCTGAATGCGGTTTGCCACAGGCGGCAAGAAACAGGGCGAATAGAAGGAGTTTTTGAGGTTTCACGAAGCGTGTTGGGTTTGAGGGTGTCAAAGTTGACCAGTTGGTTAATTAAAGAGCAAAAAATGCAGCGATCAGGACTTCACGCCCAAGATCAGCCGGGCACCGATTTCCATCGAATTGAGATGGGATAGATCATTCCAGATGCGAGCTTGCGCGAGCAGGCCCTCGCCATAGGCAAACAGAATTCGTGCCAAGGCAGGTGCATCGGGCGCCTGAATGAAACCTTGGGCGTGCGCATCACGGATAGCGGACTCGTAGTAGCACACAAACTGGCTCAAAATGTCCTGCAGTTTCTGTCGTAACTTTTCATCCACCGTGCTGACCTCCGCCCCCAAAGTGTGGATCGGACAACCGAGAACGCGGCCGTGTTTTTCCCGCAATTCCTCTTGTTCCAGAGTGAAATCACGAAAGCACTGCCAAATGCGCTCCAGTGGCGGCACGACCGGAGAAAACACCTGATCGAGCTTTTTTCGATGCTCAGTCCAGCCATGTTCAATGCCAGCGAGAGCCAGTTCGGTCTTCGATTCGAAAAAGTGGTAGAAGCTACCTTTCTTCACCCCTGCCCTCTCACAAATCTGATCCACCGACGTGCTGCCGTAGCTGCCCGTCCAGATCAGTTCGATCACGGCTTCGATCAGTCGTTCTTTAGCATCAGAGGTGCGGCCCATAAGGCTCTAAAGCGCCAACTAGACGATTGGTCAACTATATTTCCAAATGGAGGAATCTTTGCCTAGCTTTCTGCTTCCTCGGCTGTTCACCCGTCGTCATTCGGATTTCGACATTCGTCATTTCTCAATACTGTGCCATTCCTTCACTCATGAACGACCAAGCCTCCGTCCTCATCGTCGATGACGAAAAGCATACCCGCGACGGCCTCCGCCTCTCGCTGGAGGATGATTTCGACTGCTACGTGGCCTCCAATGCCGCTGAGGCGATGGAATACCTCAACAATGACCGCATTGACGTCATGCTGACCGATCTGCGCCTTGGTGAGGACGACGGCATGAAGCTCCTCGATGCCGCTTTGAACCTGCCCAAGCCGCCGGTCTGCATCATGATGACCGCCTACGGCAGTGTGGATACCGCTGTGGAGGCAATGCGCCGTGGCGCATACCATTTCGTCACCAAGCCGCTCAATCTTGATGAAGTGGAGCTTCTCATCAAAAGAGCGCTCCGCAGCCGCACGCTGGAGCACGAGAACGTGGCGCTGAAGCAGCAGGTGGAGCGGAAATTCTCCATCGAAGGCATCCTCGGCCAGTCCGAAGTGATGAAGCCGATCATCGAGACGATCCAGCAGGTCGCGCCATCCCGGGCCACCGTGTTGATTGAAGGCGAAAGCGGCACCGGCAAGGAACTCGTCGCTCGTGCTATTCACAATCTCAGTGGCCGACCCAAGTCGAACATCGTTTCGGTGCATTGCGCGGCTCTTTCGCCACAGATTCTCGAAAGCGAGTTATTCGGGCACGAGAAGGGCGCATTCACCGGTGCTCAAGAGCGGCGTATCGGCCGCTTCGAGCAGGCGAACGGTGGAACGCTGTTCCTCGATGAAATCGGCGAAATTGATGCCTCCACGCAGGTCAAACTCCTTCGCGCACTCGGTGAGCAGACCATTGAGCGAGTCGGCAGCAGCAAGCCGATCCAGATCAACGTTCGCGTCATCGCTGCTACGAATCGCGATCTCGCGAAGATGGTCGAGGAGGGCAAGTTCCGCGAAGATCTCTACTGGCGGCTTCGCGTCGTCACGATTCAGCTTCCGCCGCTCCGCACGCGCAAGAGCGACGTTCCAGTGCTGGCCGATCATTTCCTCAAAGAACTCGCCAAAACCAATGGCAAGGCCTTCAAGCCTCTCGGTGAAGACTCCTTGCCCGCGATGATGAAGTATGACTGGCCCGGCAACATTCGCGAACTCCGTGCGGCCATTGAGCACGGCGTTGTCATGAGCAATAGCAACCGCATCATGCTCAAACACCTGCCGTCTTACCTTCTTAACCCACACGGCCTCGGCATCGGTCTGCGTGCCCCATCCTTGATCCCCTCCAAAGACGCCGTTTCGGCATTGCCAGGCGAACCGGCCATCAAGACCAAGAGCGATCTCGACATCACTGAAGTCGAGCACCAACTCATTCTTCAAGCCCTCCAACGTAGCGGCAACAACCGCACCGTTGCTGCCGAGATGCTTGGCATGAGTCGCCGCACGCTTCAGCGCAAACTCAAGGACCTCAACATGGTGCGCACGCATCGTCGGCGCATCACCGCCGAGAATCAGACACCCGCATCGTAAACCGTCGGATCATCCAATCCCGCGAGTGCAAACGCCTCAATGCGCTCCACGCACGTCCCGCACTTACCGCAGTGCAAATCGCCGCCTTTGTAGCAGGACCACGTCTTGCCGTAATCGACACCCAGCGACGCGCCGAGCTTTGCGATGCCTGCTTTGTCGAGATGAATGAAGGGACGCAGCAGTTCGATCTTCGCGTAAGTCCCCTCGCGCATCGCGGCGGACATTCCTTGCATGAAGGGCTCGCGGCAGTCGGGATAGATGGCGTGATCACCTGAATGCGATGCGATCACCAATGCCTCCGCTTCACGGCTCTCCGCAAGGCCACAGGCAATGGCAAGCATGATGCCGTTGCGAAATGGCACGACCGTCTTCTTCATCGTTTCATCCGCGTAATGTCCTTCGGGCACGTCACCGCCGCTTTTGAGCAGGTCGGAGGCAAACAGGCGGTTCACGAAGTCCAAGTCGATGATGTCATGTTTCAATCCGGACTGCGCGCAATGCCACGCTGCCAGCGGAATCTCGCGGTGATTGTGTTTCGCGCCGTAATCAAAACTCACCGCGCCCACAACCTCGTGCTCTGCCCGCGCCCAATACAACGCTGTCACGGAATCCATCCCGCCTGAAAGCAGCACGACTGTTTTCATTCGGGCAGGCGAATTTTTTCGTCCGAATCAGGAAAGCGGGCCTCGCAAGTGAGTTGAATGCCGCCACGTGCGCCAAATTTGCCACGCACCACGACCTGCTTCGGTGCGCAGGCTTTCACGATGTCATCGAGAACGCGATTGACGATCGCTTCATTAAACGATGCGTGATTGCGATACGAAGCGAGGTAGAACTTGAGCGACTTCGTCTCAATGCACGTTGCCTCAGGAATGTAGAGGATTTCGAGGTGCGCGCTGTCCGGCTGGCCCGTGACGGGGCAGATGGAGCTGAACTCCGGCGCACTGAGATGAATGCGGTAATTGCGTCCGGGCGTGCGGTTCGGGAACGTCTCCAGCACCGCCACATCGGGCGATGCTGGCAGGCGGTTTTCGGATCTTCCGAGCAATGTGAGGTCTTTTTCCTGGCTCATGTCCACGCAGAATGCGGGAGAGAGGCCAGATTGCAAACGCGATGAGCCGTGCGTTTGAGATTGTGCGATAGTTTTCCAAATCCAGAAGCGTTTCTAAATCTAGAATGATCAAAGAAGCCCCCATCCTTAACACCGAAGACACCCTCGCGCCCGGCACCGAGCGCACGCTAGCCATCCTCGAACTCCTCGGCCAGCATCGCGTTGGCCTGAGCCTCACTGAGATCGCCCGCGAGCTGGATTTGCCTGTGAACTCCGTCTTTCGCATCACCGGCACGCTGCATAATCGCGGTTACCTCCAGCGGCGCGAGGACGACAAGCGCTTCGTGCTCACCAACAAGCTCTTCGACCTCTCCCGACCACAAGTGCGTGAGAAAAGCCTCGTCGTTTGCGCTTTGGAGTCACTCAAATGGCTGCGTGATGAAACGGGCGAGACGACGCAGATCCTCTCCAGTGTGAATCACAAAATGACCGTACTGGAGCAATGCATCTCCTCGCAGCCTATCAAAGTCAGCAGCACGGTCGGCCTTCAAGTTCCCATGTATTCCTGCGCTCCCGGCAAAGTAGTCCTCGCGCATTTGCCACCTACTGAAGTCGATAAATTTTTCGCTACCGTGAAGCTCAAGCAATACACGCCAACCACATTGGCCACACGCTCTTCGCTCGAAGCTGATCTCATGAAAACACGCAAGCGCGGCTTCTCCACCGACATCGCTGAAGGTCTCGAAGGCATCCACTGCGTCGCTGCGGCTATCCTGGATGAATACCATTACCCAGTCGCCGCCATCACTGTCATGTCGCCCTCCTTTCGCCTAAAGCGCGATCAATTCGAAAAAGCCGGGCGTTTATGCTTCGAAGCCGCCGCCGCCATCACTCGGAGACTCCTCGCATGAAAAAACATCTCCGCTGCCTCTCCGCCTCTCTGCTCCTCTGCGGCCAATCATTTGCTGCCACGCCCCAGCAGATCGAGTTCTTTGAATCCAAGATCCGCCCAATCCTCGCGCAGGAATGCTACGAGTGTCACAGCACCGCCACGAAGAAGAAAGGCGGTCTTGTACTCGACTCCCGCGCTGGCTGGCAAGCCGGTGGCGAATCGGGCGATGTCATCAAGCCCGGCGATCCCGCCGCCTCGTTGCTGATTCAAACCATCAAGCACGAGCACGAAGACCTCAAGATGCCCAAAGCCGGGGCCAAGCTCGACGACAAGGTCATTGCCGACTTCGAGCGCTGGATTCGCGAAGGCGCTTTCGATCCCCGCGACACCGCGCCTTCCAAAGAGCAAGTCACCAAAGAGAGCAGTTGGAAAACCATCCTCGAACGTCGCAAGCAGTGGTGGGCCTTCCAACCAATCTCGAAGCAGCCCGCTAACAAAACCATCGACGACTTCATCGACGCCGAACTCACCAAGCAAGGCATTCCCGCTGCGCCGCAGGCCGATGCGCAGACGTTGCATCGTCGCATGAGCTACATCCTCACCGGACTTCCTCCGAGTGGCGATCAAACCATCGATCAACTCCTCGCATCGCCCGCCTTCGGTGAAAAATGGGCCCGCCACTTCATGGACTGGGTGCGCTACGCTGAGTCCTACGGCAGCGAAGGCGATCCCCAAATCCCCTACGCTTACCAATACCGCGACTACCTCATCCGCGCCTTCAACGGCGACGTCCCTTATCCCCAACTCGTCAAAGAAGCCATCGCCGGTGATCTGCTGCCGAAGCCACGTCTCAAGAACGGCCTCAATGAAAGCGCGATCGGCATCGCACAGCTTCGGATGGTGCTGCACGGCTTCTCGCCGGTCGATTCGCTCGATGAGATGGTCACCTTCACTGACAACCAGATCGACACCGTCACCAAGGCCTTCCAAGCGCTCACCGTGAGCTGCGCCCGCTGCCACAATCACAAGTTCGACGCCATCTCCCAGGCCGACTTCTACGCCCTCTACGGCATCTTCACCAGCACCCACCCCGCCGTTATCGACGTGAATGCTCCCGGCACTGGCGATGCCATTCGTGCGGAGTTGAAGCAGCTCAAAACGCAGATCAAAACCACGCTCATCGCCGATTGGCTCAAATCGAATCCGCCCGCCCCCACTCAGACCGATCCGCCCCGTGACTCACCAGGGCTTGGAAACTTTGAATGGCTCACGCAAGGCATGACCAAGACCAAGGCAGGTGAATTCGCCATCACGGAAGATGGCATGCGCATTTACCCCGGCGGCTATTTTTCCGACCTCATCAGCTCACGAGACCGTGCCGTTCTTTACTCGAAGCGCTTTGAGAATCCAGGCGGCTCGTTGTGGTTCCGCACGGCTGGAAATGGCGGGGTGAAAGCCAAATACGTCGTCCAAAACTACCCGCGCACCGGCACCATTCACAAGGCTGCCGAACTCAGGGACACCAAGGATGAACAACTCAACTGGCGCTCGCTCGATCTCGATTTCTGGAAGGGCGACGAGATCTTCCTCCAAATCACCACCGCCGCCGATCTGCCCGCCGAGTTCAAAGATGGCCGCTCGTGGTTCGGCCTAACCGATGTCGCCATCACAAAGGACAAAACGCCTCCCGTCCCGCCCAAACCCTCCACCGCTTCGCCACATCAACTGATCACAACCTGGCAGAACGACACTCTGACGGATGCTCAAGCCGAAGCGCTGAACCAACTGATTCAATCCAGCAAGCTTTCGACGAAAGTCGCGACCGCGCTGCTCAAACGCTACCGCGACCTCGAAGCCAAAATTCCCGCGCCCACCCGCGTCCCCGGCGTGATCGAGGCCAACGCCAAAGACGCACCGCTCTTCGTTCGTGGTGACCACAAACAACCCGCCGAGATCATCCCACGCCGATTCCTCGACGCGCTTGATCCCACGCCCTTCGCCACCAAGCAAAGCGGCCGACTCGAACTCGCCGAGCGCATGGCGGACATGAAACACAACCCGCTTACCGCACGCGTCATCGTGAACCGCCTCTGGCATCACATCTTCGGTCGCGGCATCGTCGCCACCACCGACAACTTCGGCAAGCTCGGCGATCTGCCGACACACCCTGAGTTGCTCGACTTCCTCGCCCAGCGCTTCATCGACAGCGGTGGCTCCATCAAAGAGATGGTGAAGCTCATGGTGTCATCGAAGGCCTTTCAGAGAAGCGCTCAATCCACGGAACTCAGCACTCAAAAAGACCCGGAGAACAAACTCCTCAGCCACTGGAGCATGCGTCGCCTCGAAGCCGAGGCCATTCGTGATTCCATCGTGACTTTGTCCGGCAAGCTCGACACCACGCTTTACGGCGAATCCGTCGGCAGCGGCGATCCACGACGCAGCATCTACGTCAAAGTCATCCGCAACGCCCTCGACCCGTTTCTCACGACCTTTGACCTGCCCGTCCCTTTCAGTGCCCGTGGCAAGCGCGACACCACCAACGTCCCTGCGCAATCCCTCACGCTGCTCAACGACAGCAAAGTCATCGACTGGTCACGCAACTGGGCGACCTACATCGTCCATGATGGCAAAGACCGCACGGACGACCTGCGCGTTCGTCAAATGTTCCGCCAAGCCTACTCCCGCGATGCCAGCGACGACGAAGTGAAGCAAAGCCTCGCCTACCTCGCCACGCTCCAGCAGGAAAGCAGCGAGCAAGCTCGCGAACTCGCCAAGCAGGAAGAAAAAATCTTCGCATTGAACCGCCAGATCACGGCCATTCTCGATCCTGCTCGCACGAAGCTCCAAGCCGAGCGCAAACTCCCCATCGCACCCACCGACCTGCCTGAAGCCCTCGCCGAATGGACCTTCGACAAGGATTTGAGCGATACCAAAGGGCGCATGAACCTCGAACTCATCGGCGCTGCCCACATCGAAAACGGTGCCCTCATCCTCGATGGCAAATCCATGGCCAAATCCGGCTCCTTGCCGAAAAAACTCACCGCCAAGACCCTCGAAGCCTGGGTCATGCTCGACAACCTCACCCAACGCGGTGGCGGCGTGTTCACCGTTCAGGGCAAAGACGGCGTCCTGTTCGACTCCATCGTCTTTGCCGAGAAAACACCCGCGCATTGGGTCGCGGGCAGCAACTTCTTCGACCGCAGCGAACTCTTCGAAGGCCCCGCCGAAACCGAGGCCGCCACACGCCCTGTGCATGTCGCCGTCGTCTATCAACCCGATGGCACCATCAGCGGTTACCGCGATGGCAAACCCTACGGCATCACCTACCGCAAAGCCCCCGCCGCCGTCTTTGAAACCGAAGTCAGCCAGGTCCTCCTCGGCTGCCGCCACGGCTCTCCCTCCGGCAACAAAGGCCTCGCCGCCCGCATCTTCCGCGCCCGCCTCTACGACCGCGCTTTGACGCCCGAAGACATCGCCAAGACCGCCCGCATCGAATCCATAACGATCACCGAAGCCGACATCCTCGCCACGCTCACCAATGAGCAGCGCACTCAACTCACACGCCTTCAATCGCAACGCGATCTGCTCACCAAGACACTCGAATCCACTCGCAGCACCCCAGCTGGCACTGATCCTGTGCTTCAAGCCTGGGCAAGTCTCGCGCAATCACTGATCAACCTGAAGGAGTTCATTTACCTGCAATGATCGGCTTCACTCCAACATGGCAAAAGTTCGATGCCAAAGCCGCTGGCCTTGAGCAGTTTCGGTATCTGTTCGACAAAGATGTGCAGCCTGAATGGGCCAAATTAAAGTATGACGGCTTGAATGAAGGTCGGAAGATGGCAGTGAGATTTTACTGGTTCACAGCCGAGTTGAACAACGGTGGCCTGCCTCAATATTTCTGGAACTCCAGCGGCGACTTTGCAGCCGATCAGGTCGCCGACCTCGACAAGATTGGATGCCAAGCCGAATCACGAATCCTGTCCGATGCCACTCGTAAAATATTCGGTTCGGGCGCACCATCGACCAACACAACGGAGCGACGCACACAGATTCAGTCCTATTACGGAACTCACCCGTTCAATGACGACGATGATAGGGAGCGATTGTCGCAGTTGGAGGACAAAGATGACCTGAGGTCCGAGACGGACCAATTGGACGACGCTCAAAAAGCCATAGCTAAAGCCTTATGCCTCTGGTTTCGCTCCAACACCCATTTCTTCACCCGCTTGTCGGACAAATCATGATCACGCCCCGAGACATCGCGATAGCGTCCTGGAGTGTGCTGGTCCTCCGGCGCTTTCGAACGTCCTCAGGCCTCCGCAAAGCTCCAGAGGGCTGGAGCACTCCAAGACGCTCACGCGCACACGAGAGAACCTCACCACTCAAACTTCACCGGAAAGTCCGGGCAGAGCTTCGAGGTCGTTGCATCAGGCACATCATGCCTGTAGAAGGTCATTTTCCCGTCTTCGTCACAGAACCAGACTTCCTCGGCTCCACGAGCAAAGTAGAGCTGCATTTTGCCTATCATCTCAACAACGCTGTTGGAATAGGAACGCACCTCGACGCAAATTTCCGGCGCGATGGGCATGGAGGCGGAACGGCGATGCGGACGAAGACGATCATTGGAGATCCACGCCACATCGGGCACCTTCACCCCATCCGAGGTTTCAACCGCACATTCGGTGATCACACGACCACCCTTGAGCTTCTCACGAAGAATGGCTCCGATTTCAGACTGAAAACCTCCGTGCCAGTTGGATGCAGGACTCATGACGATTTGGTTAAAACGATTCGTTTCGATCTTGTAGGGCAGGTCCTGCAAGGTCGGGTCTTCGCAAATTTCTTTCCAGGTGCGCATGGGGCAATGATGCCTCCTGGACCGCTTTCCCGCAACTTTCAATTCACCCTCTGATGAACTCCACTCTTTCCCGTCGCCACCTCCTCTCCCGCGCTTCCACCGGCTTCGGCATGGCCGCTCTCGCTGGCCTCATGCAGGAAGAATCCCAGGCCGCACTCGTGAGTCGAGCCAAGCGCTTTGCACCCAAAGCACGCAGCGTCATCTTCCTCTACATGAGCGGCGGGGTGTCGCATGTCGATTCGTTCGATCACAAGCCGATGCTCAAGAAGTTCGAGGGCAAGCCGATGCCGGGCGCGGTGAAGAAGACGCAGTTCAACAACAACGGAACCGTTCAGCCCTCGCATTGGGACTTCAAACGCTACGGGCAGTCGGGCCTTGAGGTGAGCGATCTCTTCCCACAGATCGGCGGCGTGGCGGATGACCTCTGCATGATCCGCAGCATGACCGCGAAGTTCAGCGAGCATGCGCAGGGGAACTTCTTCATGCACACCGGCTTTCCCTTCCTCGGCTTCCCCAGCGCGGGAGCGTGGACGAGCTACGGCCTCGGCACCGAGTCGCGTGATCTGCCCGGCTACGTCGTGCTGCAAAGCGGCGGCGCGGCCACTCCGCATGGCGGCGTGGGTCTGTTCAGCAATGGCTTCCTGCCCGCACAGCATCAGGCCAGCGTCGTGAAGGCCGATGAAGCCGAAGCCGTCACGAATATCCGCCCGCGTCAGCCGCAGGACATGCAGCGCAAGCAACTCGACTTCATCGGCGCGATGGACAAACGCTTCGCCAGCACCACGCAGCACGACATGCACGTCGAGGCGGCCATTTCGAACTACGAGATGGCCTGGCGCATGCAATCCGCCGTGCCCGACCTTTGCGACATCTCCGGCGAAACCGAGGCGACCAAAAAACTCTATGGCCTCGACGATCCCGAGCCGAAAAAAGCCGCCTACGCCCGCCAGTGCCTGCTCGCCCGCCGACTCGTCGAACGCGGTGTGCGCTTCATCGAACTCAGCACCCTGGCCTACAACCTCGGCGGCGGCAACGGAGCCAATCCCTGGGATCACCATGGTGCCATCAAAGAGGGCCATGGCAAAATGGCCAACCAGATCGACCAACCCATCGCCGCGCTCATCAAAGACCTCCGCTCACGCGGTCTGCTCGACAGCACGCTGCTCGTCTGGGCCGGCGAATTCGGCCGCACGCCCTTCGCTCAAGGCAACAACGGCCGCGATCACAACCCCTACGGGTTCACCGTCTGGATGGCCGGCGGCGGCGTCAAAGGCGGCCACGTCTATGGCTCCACCGACGAATTCGGCTACAACGCCACCGAGAACGTCACCAGCGTCTATGACATGTGGGCCACCGTGCTGCACCTCATGGGTGTGGATCACGAGCAACTCACGTATCGCTTCAGTGGCCGCGATTTACGACTCACCGATGTGCATGGGAATGTGCTGCGGGATGTGATTACGTAAGGCGGGGGCGCGAGTATGGCTTTAGCCTACTAGCCACTTGAGGGACGAGCGTGCTCTTTGGAATCAATCGAGGCGAGTGGTCTTCGACACACTCGCACTCCACTAGGTCATGCCTCCAGCTTCCATGGGCCGCGATACTCGCGACCGAGCAGCTTGCTGGCGTCGGCATCGCCGATGATTTCTTCTTTGACCGGATCCCACTTGATGGAGCGGTTCGTGAGGAAAGAAATCAAAGCGAGGTGGCCGGGTGTGGCGCTGCGATGGGCGGTTTCGACTGGAGTGACCGTCGGCTGACGGCTCTTCACGCAGTCGAGGAAATTGCGGTGATGGCCCTTGGTTTCGTAAAGACGGGTCTTAATGACATCGTCGCCGAGCTTGGGTGCGGCGGCGGCTTCAATCACCTCACTTTTCGGGTCCTTTTCATCTTTGCGTTTCTTGACGACTTTCTTGAGCGCAGGATTGGATGAATCGTAGCTGCCGCGGTTCACATGCACCCAGCCGTCAGTGCCGATCCATTTGGTGCCTCCGGCAATGTCAGGATGACCACCAGCGATGGTCATGGTGATGTCACCGGCATACTTGGCTTCAGCGCGATATTTGGTGGCGGTGTTCCAGATGTCGGTACGCGGCGGCATGTCCACTTGGATAGGATTGATTTCATTCGGGCCACTGCTGTCCATGTCCATGCCCCAATGCGCGATGTCGCAATGATGTCCAATCCAGTCGAGGAGCTGGCCGCCGCCAATGTTGTAATCCCAGCGCCAGTTTTTGTGAATGCGGCACTCGATGTAGTCCTGCATCGTCGCTGGACCGATCCACATCTCATAATCGAGTTCAGCAGGTGGTGGCGTGACGCTGCGCTTGTCGCCGGTCTTGGCAAAGTCATTGTGACCCGCAGGCAGGCCGACATGTACTTCCTTGAGTTTGCCAATGAGGCCATTGCGGACGATTTCGGCACCGATGCGGAAATTGTTTTCACTGCGTTGCCATGAACCGGTCTGCCAGATGCGTCCGTGCTTCTGTATTGCCTTCACGATGGCCTGCTGCTCGGCAATGGTGCGAGCCAGCGGTTTTTCACCATAAATGTCCTTGCCGTTCTTCGCCGCTTCGATGGCGGTGAGTGCATGCCAGTTATCCGGAAGCGCAAGCATGACAGTGTCGATGTCTTTGCGAGCCATGACTTCGCGGTAGTCGTGGTAGCCTTTGCAATCCGTGTTCTTGTAAGCGCCATTAATGGTGCCGAGCGCTTTCTCGAGGTTACGTTTATCGATATCGCATGCCGCAACGATCTGGCAGTCCTGCTCCTGAAGAAATTTGGCGGTGTTTCCCGGTCCCATCATGCCCCAGCCGAATACAGCCATGGTAATCTTGTTGGAAGGAGCATTCTGGCCGAGTACGCTGGCTGGAATGATGGTTGGGAAGCCAAGGGCAGCGGCTGATTTCGTGAGGAATTGACGACGGGAGGAAACAGGGATGCGTTTCATGGTGTGGTGGTTGGACGAAGTTTTAAACGAGATCAGGCGCTCAAGTCCAGCAGCAAATCTGCGCTCCTTGAATCTCAGCAAATCTGCGCTCCTTGAATCTCAGCAACTCGTGGGCACTCGTTGCGCGAGTTTCACGCTGTGAGGAATGGCTCCAAGGACAAAACTGAGACAATCGACGGCACCCTGAGGCTTGCCTGGCAATGCGATGACGAGGCTTAAATCGACGATGGCGGCCAGGCAGCGGGATAAAATCGCATTCGGAGTCAGTTCTAGCGACTTCATGCGCATCAATTCGCCGAAGCCGGGGATTTCAATGCGCATGATGCCGCGGATGGCCTCGGGCGTGACATCACGGTCAGCGATGCCAGTTCCACCGGTGGTGAGGATGAGGCCGCAGCCTTGGGCACTAAAGGAACGGATGGAGTCCTGAATGCGCGTCATGTCATCAGGCACGATGGCCTCAGCGCTGACGTTCCAACCGTATCCTTCGGCGGCTTTCCGCAATGCGGGGCCACCGAGATCATCATAAACGCCCTGACTGGCACGATCGGAGACGGTGATGATGCCGACTTGCATACCAGTGACGAAACCAGTTCAGATTGAAATCAATTCAAGCAGCCAAGTTGTCTTATTGGGCTTGAGGCTTGGTTGCAGCCTGAGACTTCCCTTCGCTTTTGGCCGCCGTGGTGGGTTGGTGGTCAAGCTCAATGAGATCGCGGAGGATATGCACGGTTTCCAGCTTCACGGGTTCGATGCCGTAGGGGAATTTGGAGCCATCACTGGGATTTTCGTCATCTTTGGATGCGGTGCGCATGCCGGAATTCATTTCCTTGGTGAAGGCGGAGTCAGGCACGAGTTCGGGCTTGTCCACGTTGTCGAGCGTGAGGTGGTAGGTTTTGAAGCCAGCATCCTTGATACGCTCGGCGGTTTCCTTGGTGCGTTTTTCACGTTCGTCGTTCTGCTTATCGCGACGAATTTCAGTATCCTCGCGTTCTTTCTCACGGTCCTGAAGATTTAGAGTGACGATGTTGCGGTCGATTTTCTCTTTGAGGCGTTTGGATTCGTCCACCACGTATTGAAACTCGGGATTGGCGGCGATGCGGCTTTTCACGCGAGAGTTGATCTCCTCAATAGGGAACGGGTCTTTGCGGAAGAGAGGATATTTGCGCGGCGGGATGGTGTCGTAGGGCAGCGGATTTTCGGCAGCAGATTCGCCGATATCGAGAACGTCGCGAATCGAAGGCAGTGGCACGTCTGCTTCGACGCCTTTGAGTTGGGTAGAGCCGCCGGCGATACGGTAGAACTTTTGGATGGTGACTTTGAGATCCCCTGCGCCTTTTTTGTCGCTAAAGAAGGGCATGTAGCGCTCGACCGGGAGTATGGTTTGCACGGTGCCTTTGCCGAAACTGGATTTGTCACCCACGATGAGCGCGCGGCGGTAGTCTTGCAGGGCGGCGGCAAGAATTTCGGAGGCGGAGGCACTGGCCTTGTTTGTCAGGACGATCATGGGGCCGTCATAGACGGGCTTTTCGTTTTCGCAGTCACGCCAAGTGATGCTGCCGCGCCAGTCCTTGGCCTGAACGACGGGACCGGCGGGAACAAAGAGTCCAGTTAGCTTGATCGCTTCATCTAGAGAGCCACCGCCGTTGTCGCGCAGATCAAGGACTAGGCCATCGATCTTTTCCTTCATGAGACGGCGGAGCAGGCGCTCTACATCGGTGCTGGTACTGACGGTACCGTTTTCCATGTCGGCGTAGAAGTTGGAGAGATTGATCCAGCCGACTTTGAGTGTCTTACCGAGGTCAGGCGGTGTGACCAAGAGTTCAGCATTGGCGAGTTTTTCTTTGAGCGGCACCTGATCGCGCACGATCGAGATGATTCTGTTGCCCGAAGGATCGTCAGCGGGGACGATTTTGATACGAACCGTCGTTCCCTTCTCGCCACGAATCATATCGACGATCTTCTGGAGCTTAATGTATTTCACATCGACGAACTCATCTTCACCCTGCGCGACTGCGATGATGCGATCGTTGAGTTTTAATTCGCCCTGTTTGTCGGCCGGACCGCCGACCACGATGCCCTGGATCTCAGCGCCATCGTCCTTCTGGCCGAGCAACGCACCGATGCCCACGAGCTGGTGTGACATGTGAATTTTGAAGTTATCGCTCTCGTCGGTGCTCATGTACTCCGTATGTGGATCATACGCAGTGGCAAGGCTGGAGAGGAAGTAGTTCACGACATCCTTGCTGTCGTTCTCGTCGATGCTTTCGAGCAGGCGCTCGTAGTCTTTGAGGACGCGTTCTTTGGGCGTCATGTCTTTCTCGTCTTTTTCCTTCTTGGCATCGGTCTTGGCGGCAACCTTGGGAGTATCAGCAGCTGACTTGGACTCGGGCTTGGCATCACTCTTGGCCTCGGCAGAGGCTTTTTTGGCGGCGGCTTTTTCAGCCTTCTTCTTCTCGTCACGCACGCGAGCCTCATCGACGAGGCGTTCGGCGAGGAGGTTATCCTCGATGATATCGAGCCAGATTTTATCTTGGGCAGCCTTGTCCTTGGGCCATGGAGCTTTGTCGCGCTTGATCTCGACAGTGCGCTTGGAGTCAAAGGTGAACTTATTGGATTCGAGTGCTTTCTTGATGAAAGCAACGCGATCCTTCACTCGCTCTTTGTAGATATCATAAATCTCGATGGCTGGACTAATGTTCCGCATCAGCACATGGTCATCAAGCGTGGTGTCATACTTGTCTTTGAAGCCCGCCACATCCTGCTCGGTGAAGAAGATGTGCTTAAAGTCGAGCATGTTCAGGTAGTTATGGAGCATCACGCCGGACACCTTGTCATCGAAGTCCTGCTTCGAGTAGTGGTGGTTCTGCAGCATGTAGGCCACATGCATGGCGACCTGGCCGAAATTTGTCTCCGCTTTTGCCGAGGGGATGAGAAGCGCGATAGCGGAAGCTGCTGCCGCGACGGGGGTAAGAAGGAATCGATTCATGGGGGTGTCCTGAACTACAACGAGCCTCGCGGCCAGATTTGCTTGGAGATTTTGCCTTTTCTAGGTTGAAAAGTCCAACGCTTTCCCGTCTTTCGCAGTTCCCATGCCTGAAATCCACACCTATACCGGCGGCATTGCCGCTACGAACGGCTACCTCCTTCAATTGCCAGGTGGCCACCTGCTGGTGGATGCGCCCGAGGGCATCGCTGCTTGGCTCAAGCGGCAAAGTTTACACGTGGATGTCCTTTTTCTCACTCATCAGCACTTTGACCACGTCATGGACGCTGCCGCCGTCAAAGCGCAGCACGGCTGCCGAGTTTACGCGTTCGCCCCATTCTCCCGCGATCTGACTCTGGAGCGTCTTTACGGAGCAGTAACAGGCAATTCGTTCTCCGTTCCAGAGTTTGCTGTCGATGAAGTGATCCAAGGCAAGGACATGCTCAATGCGGTCGGCGAGACATGGCAGCTTTATCATGTGCCCGGTCATTCGCCAGACAGTGTCTGTTTCCACCTCGCAGCCCAAAGCCTGCTCTTTGGTGGCGACGTGCTGTTTCTGGATGGCATCGGCCGAACCGACTTCCCCGGTGGTTCGACGCAACAGCTTCTCGCCGGCATCGAGGCCAAACTATTCGCTCTTCCCGACGCCACGCGTGTCTTCCCCGGCCACGGTGATGACACCAACATTGGCCGCGAGCGCTTGGAAAACCCGTTTCTCAGCTGATGCCCCGCTCCCTCCATGACCTGACCTTTGACCAGCTCCGCGAGCTGATCGTGGCTGAAGGTCTGCGCCCAGCGCATGCGGGCACGCTTTGGAACACGCTGCACTACAAGGCCATGGCTGATCCCCTCGCGCGCGAAGATCTCCTGCCACCGCTGCGCAAATGGCTCACCCATGTGCTGAACGACGGCTCCTGGACACTCGATGTGCCGCCCGTTTCGTCCGACACGCCCAGCAGCGATGGCTTGACGCACAAGTTCCTCCTGCGCATGGCCGATGCCCAAGAGATCGAGACCGTCATCATGGGTTACCCTGGCCGCCACACGGCCTGCGTCAGCACGCAGGCCGGTTGCGCGATGGGCTGCGTCTTCTGCGCCACGGGTCAGATGGGCTTCGTGCGGCATCTGCGGCCCGGCGAAATCGTCGCGCAAGTGCTGCATGCGCAGCGAATCCTGCGGGCGAAGGGCGAACGCGGCCTGCGTAACCTCGTCTTCATGGGCATGGGCGAACCACTGCATAATTACGACGCCGTGATGACCGCTCTCGACATCATTTGCGATACGCGCGGCGCAAACATCGGCCCCAGCAAGGTCAGCGTCTCCACCGTCGGCGTCGTGCCCGGCATTCTGCGCATGGCGGCGGAAAACCGGCCCTACAACCTCGCCGTCAGCCTCCATGCCGCAACGGAGGAGGAACGCGCGAAGTTGATCCCCGCCAACCAGCGCTGGCCGCTGGCCGAACTCATTGCTGCGTGCCGCAGCTACAATGCGCAAACGGGCCGCCGCATCTTTTTCGCGTGGACATTGATCGATGGCGTCAATGACACGCCCGAGCACGCAAAACGCATCGCCGAGCTGCTCCACGGGCTCGACGCCCACATCAATCTCATCCCGCTCAATCGCACCGAAGGCTACACTGGCACCGAAAGCAGCGACACCGCCGCCGATACCTTCCACCGCATCCTGCAAGACGCCGGTTTCCCCTGCACCATCCGCCAGCGTCGTGGCATCGACGTCGCTGCGGGATGCGGGCAGCTCAAGGCCGCGAAGAACGCGAAGCGCAAAGCGGCTTGATCCTGCCTCTGGATGAACATCGCGTGAACCCAACGTGAATTCGTCTCCATAAAACAACGCCCACTTGCCGCAGCAGCCTAAGAGGCGAACCTTTGCGCACATTCATGCCACTCCGCCTTCTACTGCTCAATTTCTTCTCCAGCATCTGGTGCTGCGTGTTGCTCGCCATGCGCATTCATCTCGCCGGGAACACTTACTATAGCTTCATGGTGTGGAATCTCTTCCTTGCTGGCATCCCGCTCGTCCTCAGCCTCGCGCTGCCCAAGATTCGCCGCTTGCTGTTCGCGGTGCCATTGCTCACGACTTGGCTGCTGTTCTTCCCGAATGCGCCCTATGTTCTCACCGACCTCATGCATCTGAGCGAACGAGCCGGCAACGTCCCCAAGTGGCTCGATCTGCTGATGCTGTTGTCGTTTGGCCTCGTCTCGCTCGGATTCGGCTTTCAATCGCTGCAAATCGTTCAGAACTGGTTTGCGCAGCGGATTTCGCGCATCACCGGCTGGTGCGTGGCGCTGGGCACGCTCGCACTCAGCGGCTTTGGCATCTATCTCGGCCGCTTCCTGCGCTGGAACAGTTGGGACATCCTGCATCGGCCGCACACGCTGCTCAGTGACATCGCTGCGCGTTTTGCCGATCCACTCGACCACACACGCACATGGGGCTGCACCCTTGGTTTCGGCACACTGCTCATCTTCACCTACCTGTTCTGGATTTCATCAGCGACGACAGTGCATGGCAGTCGTAAACTAGACTAACCATGTCCGCCTACGATCCTAGCAGCGACAATCTGATGCTCTTTGACGGCGTCTGCCATCTCTGCGATGCCAGCTTGCGATTCATCCTGCGCCATGATTCGGCTGGCAAAATCAAGTTTGCGCCGATTCAAAGTGCCTTAGGACGCGAGCTTTACACCAGTCACGGGCTCGATCCTGAAGCTCCGAATACATTCCTCTTTCTCACACCCCATGGTGCTTTCCAAGCGAGCGACGCCGCCTTGGAAGTCGCCCGTAACCTCGGAGGCCTGTGGAGAATCGCTCTGATTTTTAAACCATTGCCGCAAGCGCTGCGCGATGCCGCTTACTTCTTTATCGCCCGCAATCGTTACCGTTGGTTCGGCAAAGATGAGACCTGCATGATGCCGACGGCGGAGTTGAAGGCGCGAGTTGTGACGGAGTGAACTAACACGGTCGTGACTAGTCGTGTATAGTTTTGTCTTTTCATCGACCGGGACAAAGTTGATTCTTGGTTATGCTTTCCACCAACCAATCACCAGAGGGGCAAAGATTCCGCAAGGCGAGTATCGTTGACGATCAAATTCTAAGAGTGGCTCACCGAATGTCGCTATTACCCACTCCCGAGCGCCTCGCGTTGCTACCACGGTGCAGAACGCTGTGTGACGAACTTCTTTCCTTTACTGACGTGTCCAAACACAACTACGAATTCGTCTCCAAAGCCGTCAAAGCCCTTTATGTAGGCTGCGAAGCACTAGCCAACCTCGAATCCAGCGAAAATCACACTGATGGGATAGGCACATGTCCAGTCTGTGGAAACACCAATCTGGCTCATGGCTACCCAGGACGGCCACCCTACAACTATTGCGTTCCTTGCATGAAACCCTTTCTGCTCGCGCGTGGACAACTGGGTTCGCTACAAGGCATGGGATTCAGTGCGATCTGACTCCTTATGGGCATCTTTAACCCCCATTGAATCCGTCCCGATATAAGTCCTCGCGCACCCCAAACACCGCGTGCTAAGCTCCCACATGCAGCAGGCATCCCCTTTCCCGACTTCCACCCGCGAACGCCTTGGTTTCGTTCGCGTCGCGGCGGTGTCGCCGGAACTGGTGCTGGGGGATGTGGCGAAGAATGTCGCGATCCTCGCGCGTGAGGCACGCTCGCTGGCACATCGGGGTTGCAGACTGGTGGTGTTCCCGGAACTGAGCCTCACGGGCTATTCCTGTGCGGATTTGTTTCATACGGAAGCATTGAGATCGGCGGCAGTGCATGGTTTGGGCGAACTGGCAGAGGCGACGCACGATCTGCCGATGGTTTTGGTCGTGGGGCTGCCACTGCTGGTGCAGGATCGGCTTTACAACGTGGCGGCGGTGCTGGCGAAGGGCCGCGTACTTGGACTTGTGCCAAAAACATTTCTACCGAACTCCTCCGAGTTCTACGAGCGACGCTGGTTTTCGCCAGCGCACACGCTGAATGCGATGACCGTTCGCTTGAATGGGGTGGATGTGCACGTCGGTGCGGAGTTGTTGTTTGAAGCTTTGGATCTACCCGGCTTTGTGCTGGGCGTCGAGATTTGTGAGGATTTGTGGACGGTGATCCCGCCATCCAGCCATCTCGCGCTCGCAGGGGCCACGCTGCTGGCGAACCCATCGGCCAGCACCGAAGTTTTGGGCAAGGCACCGTATCGTCGTCATCTCGTGGCGCAACAGGCGGCACGCTGTCTGGCGGGTTACGTTTATGCTGGAGCCGGAGCGGGTGAATCGAGCACGGATGTGGTTTATTCCGGCCACTGCCTAGTCGCTGAAAATGGCATCCTGCTCAGCGAAAGCGAACGCTTCTCGTTCGACACACGGTCAGCGGTCACGGATGTCGATGTCCAGCATCTCGCGCATGATCGATTGAAGAGTTCGTCGTTCCGCGATGAGGCAGGCAGCATCGGCGTTCGTCGAATTGTGTTCGATCTCGGCGCGGCTTTGGGTGGCGATGACAAACTGCTGCGCACGATCTCGGCGCACCCCTTCGTGCCTTCAGCCAAAGTGGATCGTGCGGCGGTGTGCGAGGAGATTTTTGCCATTCAAGCCACCGGGCTGGCCCGCAGGCTCAAACAAGCTCGAGCGAAGACCGCCGTGCTTGGCTTGTCCGGCGGACTCGACTCAACGTTGGCTTTGCTGGTGATGCTAGAGGCGCTCAAGCGCGCCGGAATGCCGATGAGCGCCGCTTTAACGATCACAATGCCAGGTTTCGGCACCACAACGCGCACAAAGGGCAATGCGGAGAAACTCGCGGAGGCGCTGAACATCGAACTGCGCACGATTTCGATCAATGAGGCGGTGCGGCAGCATTTTGCTGACATCGGTCACTCCGAACAGCAGCATGACGCGACTTACGAGAACTCGCAGGCACGCGAGCGCACACAGATCCTCATGGACATCGCCAACAAGACCGGCGGCATCGTCGTCGGCACGGGTGATCTTTCCGAAGCGGCACTGGGCTGGTGCACCTTCAATGGCGATCATATGTCCATGTATCATGTGAACTCCGGCGTGCCGAAGACCCTGGTCCGCTATCTCATCGAATGGTGCGCCGAAGGCCCGTTTGCCGACAAAGCGGGCATAATTTTGCGCGACATCGCCGATACGCCGATCACGCCCGAACTGCTGCCGCTCGCGGCCGATGAATCGCTGCAACAGAAGACCGAGGACACGATAGGGCCTTATGAACTGCATGATTTCTTCCTGTTCCACTTCGTGCGTCACGGCAGCCGCGCCGAAAAAATCCGTTGGCTGGCCGCGCAGGCCTTTGCGGGCAAATACGATGACGAAACCATCGCCAAATGGCTCGCGCTGTTCTTCAAACGCTTCGCCCAAAATCAGTTCAAGCGCTCCAGCGTGCCCGACGGCCCCAAAGTCGGCTCCGTGGCGCTTTCGCCGCGTGGCGACTGGCGCATGCCCAGTGATTTCGCTGGTGACTTGAACGCTTAAATTTTACGCCATGCTTCGATTCCTTGCCCTGAGCCTGCTTTTCACCCTTTGCGCCTGCTCACGCAGCAACAAACTCATCATCGGCACCGATGCGACGTATCCACCTTTCGAATATGTGGATGAAAACGGCCAGATCAGCGGCGTGGACATCGAGGTCGGACGTGAGATTGGCAAGGCGCTCGGGCGTGAGGTGGAATTCAAAAACATCAACTTTGACGGCCTCATCACCGCGCTGCGCACTGGCTCCATCGACCTCGTACTATCGTCCATGACTGCCACACCGGAACGACGCAAATCGATCGACTTCTCCGAGCCCTATGTGAGGACCGGCTTGTCGATCCTGGCCGCCAAAGACTCCACGCTTCAAAACGCCGCCGATTTGAAGACAGCAGGACGCAAAATCGTCGTCCGCCTCGGCACCACGGGCGAAACGTGGGCGAGACAGAATTTAAGCGAAGCCAAGATCATCGCCCTTGATGCCGATGTGTCGTGCGTGATGGAGGTGGTGAACGGAAATGTCGATGCTTGGATTTACGACCAACTTTCCATCATGAACTACCAGGCCAAGCATGCCGAAAAGACTCGCGCCCTGCTCACACCATTGCGCGAGGAAGTGTGGGCCGTCGGTTTGAAACAAGGCAATGAAGAATTGAAGGCGAAGGTCAACGAAGTCCTCGCCCGCATGCGCAGCGACGGCAGCTTCACCAAGCTGGCCGAACGCTTCATGGCCAAGGAGAAGCAGATGATGACAGCCCAAGGACTGCCCTTTGTATTTGAGCTGAAGTGATCGAGCCGACTACTTTGCCAGTTCGTGAGTCTCAGGCTTAACGCCTTTCTGAAAGCTGCCGAAACCGTACATCGTGGGCTGGTAGTCTCCCACCGGGGTCACTTCGGCTTTCTCCGGCACTTCGAGGCCGAGGCCCCAGAAGACGGCATTGACGACAAGGCGGCGGGTGCCTTCGGTGGCGAGATCGGTCGCGGCACCCATGGTGGTGCAGAAGATTTTGTTTTCGCCTCCAGCATCGTTTTTCACCACACGGACCCAGGCGACGGGCATCATGGGCGTGTTCACGTCTTGCTCGGCACCAGCCTTGGTTTTTTTGGCATAAGCAGCAGGCGGTGTATCGGCAGTCATACCTTGGAGGATTTGACCCCGAGCGAGAATTACGGAATCGGCAGGCGGAGCGGCTTCATAGACATCGCTATTGGCAAACAGATCACTCACGCCGCGCAGGATAGGGTGATTCGCATTGGCGGCTTCAATAATGCCCTTGGTGGCCTCAAACTTATGCTTACCCCAGTGACTGACCCAGGTTTCGCCGAGCACTTTGCGGCCCCAACCACCGTCTGCGTTGTTCCAATTCCAAGCGGCGAAGGGGCTGTCCTTGGCATAGCCAGCAAAAGCATGTGTACTGGTGCGCAGCGCGATGATGGGAACGCCACGATTGACAGCAGCTTGAAATTTCTTGCTGGTTGCCTCATCCCAATGACGGAAGCGCAGTAGCATGACGATGGCATCGGCTGAATCGAGCGCTTCAGGATGGCTCAAACTAGCACCCGCAGCGGGATCAATGGTGCCGTCTGCTCCAATGCTGAAGAGCGCGGTGCATTTGAAGCCGTGGCGCTGGCTGAGAAGTTTACCGAGCATGGGCATGGCCTCCTCACTGCGATATTCTTCATCCCCAGAGAGCAGGACGATGTGCTTACCCTTTGCCTCACCGGCGGGTTCATAGACCAGGTGGTCAGCGGCGATCAAACTGGTGGCTGCGAGTAGAGAAAGGATGATTTGTTTCATGATGGTTGGCTAGAGCGGTTGAAGGATGAGTCATACGTTCATTTGCGCCAGCAGTTTCCTTTGAACTCAATCCAACGTAAATACAGACCTGCCATGGTTCCCAAATTCCCGCTCTTTCTCACTCTGATCCTCGCCAGTGTCACGGCGTGGCTCTGGATCAATGATCATGTGATGCGCTCTCTGTCAGTGATGGTGCTGCTGCCGCTGTGGCTGCTCATGATCGGGCTATGGTGGTCGCTACGGCTTAAAGGTCAGCGCATGAAGCGGTTGGCGGTGGTGATTGCATGCCTGGCTACCTTCTTCGCTTTATTTCGCTACGATGGATCGGCGGATGGCTCGGCTTTCCCGAGTCTGGCCTGGCGCTGGCATCAAAAGGTGAATTTGCCGGCGTTGCATAACATTGCAGGCAAGGCTGCGGCGGATGCGGTGCCTGCCGGGGTGGCAGACATGCCGCGCTTTCTTGGTTCTAAGGGAGATGGCGTGCTTGCTGAACCGGACTGGCAAACAGATTGGAAAGCTTTCCCACCACGCGAAGTCTGGCGTATCGCGGTAGGAGATGGCTGGTCGGGCTTCGCCGTGGTCGGCAACCGTGCGATCACGCAAGAACAACGCGGTGAGGAAGAGTGCGTGACGTGCTATGACATCGCCACGGGCAAACTACTGTGGTCGCATGCAGACAAGGCGCGATTTGATGAAGCCATGGGTGGCATCGGCCCACGAGCGACACCGACAGTGGATGTGCCCAAGGGCTTGGTTTTTACCATCGGTGCCAAAGGTCTGCTGAACTGCCTGGATCTGGTGACAGGTGCGGTGCGCTGGAGCCATGCCACGCTGAAAGACACGGCGACTGATAATCTCCAATGGGGCAAAAGTTCATCTCCACTGATCGTGGGTGATGTCGTCGTTTGTAGCGGTGGCAAGAATGGCACCTCGCTCATCGCCTACCGCCGTGAGGATGGACAGATCGCGTGGCAAGCGGGCAACGATGGAGGCAATTACAGCTCTCCCGTGCTGCTGACGCTGGCAGGACGTGAGCAGATCGTGAATGTGAACAGCGGCTCTGTGACCGGCCATGATCCGGCGACAGGGACGGTGCTGTGGCGCTTTGAATGGCCGGGAGGTTTTCCGAAGGTCGCGCAAGCGGTGCAGGCTGCACCGGATCGGTTGCTGGTGACATCGAGTTACGGCTTGAAGAGCCATCTACTGGAAATCAAAGCAGACGCGACGGGCAAGCTAAGCGGCACCTCGGTGTGGAGCGCCAGTGCGCCGCGCACCAAGTTCAGTAGCGCGAGTGTGTTTGGCACACATGCCTATGCGATTGACGAAGGCACTCTATGCTGCGTGGATTTGAGCACGGGCGAACGTGGCTGGCGCGAAGGGCGCTATGGATTTGGTCAGCAGATACGAGTGGGCGGGCAATGGCTGCTGATCCAGGCGGAGAAAGGCTTCGTCGCTTTGATCAAAGCCAGTCCCGAACGACTGGTGGAAGTGTCCCGCCTTGAAGCACTGAGCGCCAAGACATGGAATCCACCCACTTTGGCAGGACGCTGGCTAATCCTTCGGAACGATCTCGAAGCAGTGTGCTACGAGATTTCGGCAAAGTGAATCACGCACTTACCAGACGCGATGCAGGAAACGACTGACGAATCCTCTAGCGGAGTCTGGCTTGCTGTAATGCTGACCTTCACCCGCAAGCTCCGGCTGCACCTGCATGGGACCTTTTTGATAGATCACTTTGATGGACTTGATCTCAATGCGAGCGATGGGGCAATCGTTAGCATCGACAGGCATGATTGAGATGCGTTTCATGGCTTCCAAGCCGGAAACCACCTGACCAAAAACGGTGTACTTGCCGTCAATCGCACCATAATTGCCCAAGGAAACGTAGAACTGGGAACCATTGGAACGCCGATCAGGATTGACCTTGTCAGCACGTCGGGCCATTGCCACCGCACCGATGCGGTGGGGGCGCTTGATCTCAGCAGGAATGGTTTTGTCTTCACCTCCGGTGCCCCATTTTTCACGGGATGATTCATCCGAAGTGAGTGGGTCACCGCCTTGGACGAGGAAGCCTTCGATGGCACGATGAAAGGCCAGGCCGTTGTAGAAGCCGCTGTCACAATGATCGATGAAATTGCTCACCGTTTGCGGTGCATCATTCGGAAACAATTCGATCATCACGGTTTCACGCATGCCACCAAAGGCGACATCCATGACCGCGATCTTGCGCACCGAATCCTTTGCCCATTGAGAGGGATCGTCAGGCCGCTGAGACGGAAGACGCATCGAGGAACTGGAACCTGGAGTGCTTTTGCTGCTGGCTGCGCCACCGGCTTTGTCCACTGACTGATAGAGCGACTTCTGCGCTTCTTCGGCCAGTTTTTCGACTGCGGACGCAGGTGATGCCGTTGAAAGTGGAGTCTCCGCTACCGTAGGCTGGAGTTTATCAGGCGCCTTCAATTGCTGAGCGTTCAAAGCTGCATGGCAGCCAATGGCAAGGAGGCAGGTTAGGGACAGATTCTTCACGTGGCGTTCGCGTTGAAGGAGGATGAGATAAACTGCTAGCGCAGGGTGGACGGAATTGTCGGGCTGATCGGAGCAGGACTCGGAGCTGCGGAACGGGCGGGCGCAGCAGCCGGGGCAGCAGGAGCCGAAGGCGCCATTGTCATCGGCTGAGGTATGTCGTTCCTGGCGTTGGCGTTGTATTGATACTTCAACTTTGGACTACCGTGTGATTTGCGCGGTGGCATCCCCCAACTGACGTCATAGGCATCCTGCTGGGAAACCGTGGGGTTGCGGGAATCGGCGTGCGCAAAGGAACCACAGGATACCAGCGTGGTCGAGGCAAGCAGAGCGGCAAAGAGGAGGCGCAGAGATGTCATTGTTTGGCAAAATTGATTTCTAAAGTGGCAACGATACTAGGCGGTGTGGTTGTGGCTGGCAAGATGGAAGTCTGACCCGCTTGGCAGCACTAAGGTTCAAATCCCACGCACCAGACGCACCGCCACGTGTTCTGTGTCGGGCAGGATGCGTTTGCGCAGTTCGATGGTGACGCCGATGGCTTTAAATTCAGCCAGCAGGCAGGCCGCCATCTCTGCCGCGAGGGTTTCGATCAGCTTACGCGGACGTTCGGCAGCGAGCGCTTGCAAGCGGGAGGCAACGACGGCGTAATCGGTGGTGGCGGCGATTTCATCGTTCATGGCCTCAAACCGTTCAGCGACGCGAATGACGATATCTGCTTCGAGCTCTTGGCTAGATGCACGCTCTGCCTCGGGAACCCCGACGTGGGTGGTCAGTCGCAGCGCGGACAGGTGGATTTCATCAGGCGGATTCATGGGGAGATCATGACACAAGTCCACGCTGAACGCATTCTTCGATGAGGATGCGGGTTGGGATGTTTAAATCCATCCGCAGTGCTGCGGCCAGCGGCAGCCATTGAAATTCCTGAGCCTCCTCGTTTAACACCACCTGTGGTGCTTCGTCCAAGCAACGCGCGACGTAATTAAGCAGCAGAAAATGCGCGGAGCGCTGGAACTCAGGCGGCTCAATGCAGTCCTGCACCATGACAAATTCGATACCACTGAGGGTGAGAGCTGTTTCCTCGGTAATTTCGCGGATCAGCGCCTGCTCGCAGCTTTCGCCGCGTTTGATTTTGCCACCGGGAATACCCCAACGGTGGTTCCACTTCTGCGTGCGAATGAGCAGCATCTCCCCTGCCCTACTCAGGATCAGCGCCCCCACGGTAGCGATCGGGGCAAAATCCCCCTTCACCTCCAAACCACCAAGCAAGGCAGGCAACCGCGACAAATCCTGCACCAACATGTCTGGCGCTGCTGTCAGCAGCAATTCAGCACTCTGATAACCAGTGCAGGTGCCAATCGTGACTACGCCAGCGGCCTTGCCGGCGTCGATGTCATGGCGCATGTCGCCGATGAAAGCCGTTTCTGCAGCCTGCATGTCGAGTTCTGCCAGAAGGGAGTGAATTTCCGTCCGTTTGTCGATGACGCCGCAACGCATGACCTCAAACGCATCCCGCACGCCAAGCGCCACTGCCTGGGCCTCCACATGCTGCATCGGCGCACTGCTGAGCACCACCATGCGTCGCCCCGTGGCGGCGGCGTAGCGAATGAAAGCCGCCGCATGGGGTAGCAATTCCACACCTTCATGCGCATGAGGAAAATGCTCGAGATAGAGCCGCTGCAACTCCTCCACTGGCACGCCGGGGAGCATCTCCTCAAAAAACTCAGTGTAAGGCAGGCGAAAGCGTCTCTTAAACTCCTCACGCGACAGTTCCGTTTGTCCGGCGGATCGCAGCATGCCGTTCACAGCGCGCAACACGCTGGGCAGGTCATCTGCCAGCGTGCCAGACCAGTCGAACAGGAAATTCCGAATCATGCGCACGCGCTCTAACTTCGGAGACGGTGCTTTGCAAACCGCCTTCGACTCTTCAGAGCCTGCTACGGCGCCGGATCATCATCAGTATGCCCGCAGCGGCCAAGAGAACGGCGCTGCCCGGCTCAGGGACGGGGGTGACTACGAAGTCGATGCAGTAGCTGATGTTCAGCGAGTTTCCTGGAGATGCGGTCTCTTGGACCCAAAAAGTGTAGTCGCCGGCACCCGGCGATCCACTGAACCCCGTTCCGCCGAATGCTGGCCCCGCTCTGAGGATGGCAAGCATATCGGTAAAAGTCGTCGCACCGCCGTCCGCTGACTGCTCGTTCCATAGCCCGTTGCTCAAATGCAGAGACGGGTCACTGGTGTTGATCGTGGTAGCATCATCTATGGCCATGAATGAACTGATACTTCCCAAGGGGGCTCCGAAGCCGTTGTCCGAGTAGGACACTAAGTTGATACCCGTCAGATAATAGCCAGCGGCAATCGTGAAGGTCCAAATATCCACGTCAGTGGCGACACCGTTTGAGCCTGAGATCGTCCCTTCGATCAAGTTAGACCCATTCGAAAACAAAATGGAAGTCGGACTACTGCCGTTACCCGACAGGTCGCCATTACTCAGTTCATTCCAATTCAAAGCCTTCGCCGTGCCGAAAGGCAGGGTTAAAGCGGCAAACAGGGTGGCAACTCTCCGAAATGTCATATTACAGTAATTATACAAAACATACTCAATACTGTCAATGAGACTTATTGATTTCCTTCTCCAAACTTTCGGCCCACATGAATTCAGGCTCGCCCACAGACTCTCCCACCCCCATTTTGGCCTTCATGCGCCCCCTGCTACCCCTCCTCTGCCTCTTGCTGCTGCCTTCCTGTGTCCATGTGTTCACCACCCGACAAGAGTATCAGGCCAGCAGCCCGGCTCCGAGCCTCGGCGGCAGCGCCTTCCGGGCAGAGTTCATCCCGCAGGGCAAGGAATCCGGCGTTGCCCTGAGTGCCATGGTCGTTGGCGGAGCGCTGGTTTCGGAAATCGGCCCATACCAGCTCCGATTGCATGCCTTCGGGCAGGACGGCGATCAGCGCTGGTTTGAGATCAAGCGCCTGCGCCTCAGCAGCAAAGATCAATTCGCTGCTCCCATGGAAGCACGAGGCTTTGCAGGCCGTGCCGAGTTCAAACCCACTCAAACCGCCGGGCACACCCGCGCCAGCTTGCTGCTCGGACCCAATATCAGCCTCGATGCCAAAAAGCAGCACGACATTGTCCTGGAGGCTGACGTGGAAATCATGCGCCGCAGCGGGCCTTCTCGCGGCACCCTGCGCATCCCACTCACCCTCACCAAGACCAAAAGGCGCGAGAGTATCTTCATCTTTTCGGAGATCGTGCACGACATCCGCCACCGCGACAGCATGGAGATTCCTGCGGCACTGCCACCGCCACCTGAGACGGCGGATTGACTGTCCTCACGCATTTTTGCCTCTCGACAATCCGCCACCGCTCGTCTCAAATGCGCGCCTGCTGGCCGTCGCGCCCGCTGTTCATTCCAACGCAACCTCTCCACCAACAACACACCATGGGTAAAATCCAATTCGGCTCCGAAGTCTATACCTGGTTCATGCAGGGCACCGGCAAAGGCTACGACAACAAACTCGACCACATGATCAAGGTCGCCGCAGAGGCGGGTTTCACCGGCATCGAGCCGATGGTCCTCGAAATCTCCCAGAGCGCCCTCGGCTGCTGCAAATACTGGCTCGGTGACTTCTGCGATCCCATCAAGCTTAAGGACGTGCTCCAAAAACACAACATGCAGCTCGCCGGCCTCGCCCTCGTCTGCGCTTGGGACGGCGAAACCGAAGCCCCCAACGAAAAGGAAGCCGCTGACTTCACCCTCGGCTTCCTCAAGCACTTCCCTGGCTCCATGCTCGGCACCGTCACGCTGCCTAGCGGACGCAAAGACAACCTCCAGAGCCGCCGCCTGAACATCGCCAAGAACGTCAACGCCGTCTCCAAGCGCGCCGCCGACCTCGGCATCAAAGCCTCCTACCATCCGAACAGCCCGCCCGCCTCGCTCGTCCGCACGCAGGAAGACTACGATGTCGTCCTCAGCAGCCTCGACCCCAAAGTCACCGGCTGGACCCCCGATGTCGGCCACATCATCCGCGGCGGCATGGATGTCATCGCCACGCTCAACAAATGGCAGCACCTCGTGAACCACATTCACTACAAGGACTTCTCCGGCAACGGCGCCGAGCCTTGGGCGCAGATGGGCACCGGCAAGCTCGACTTCCACAAGATCACCGAATGGCTCGTCGCCCGCGATTACTCCGGCTGGATCATCTGCGAAGACGAAGCCCACGTCGCCGTCGATGACCCCGATGGCGTCACCAAGCAGAACGGCCAGTGGTGCAAAGACAACCTGCATCCGATCGTCGCGTAATCCTCTGCCAGATCGAATCGCTTCACTCAACGCCCTCTTCTTCACGGAAGAGGGCGTTTTCGTAGATTCGATGGGCCATCGAATCATCCGCCCACAGCGCGCAATCCCATATTTTTGTTGCCCAGCAATGGCATAGGAGGGTAAAACGACACTTATGAGCGCCACAGCCCGTACTTTTCCGACAAAACCGTTGGCGATAAAGCTGCTGACAAACATCACGATCTGTGAATGATCATCAATGTTCTGCCAAGATGAAATTGATACTCCTAATTGTGCTTGCAGTGCTCTCTCGCCTCACGCTTGCAGAGAATATCGAAGTTTATCTCTGTGCGACCAAAAGCTTTCATATCAAATGGGAAGAGAGTGGAGACGAAGACACCACCACATTCTTGGCCTTTCACCGAATGGGAAAAAAATTGGGAACTATTTCTACCGGCACCCCCAACCTGTCAAAGATCGTAGCAGACGCGAAGGCCCGCAATAGTTCTATGGACCCTTTCTATGGCGGCGGGTTTTACTATCTTCTCAAGGACGCCAAAGGTACATACTACATCGCATTTTTCGAGTATGAGAAAGGACACAATGCCTTCGATGGTATCCGGATGGCGATCAAAGAAGCCAAACTCACTGGCAATGTCCCCAATGTTTTTGAAGGATCACCGTTGCAGGACGGCGGCTCCTGTTTCGATGAGGGACTGCTGAAACAATTGAAAATTCTCACTCAAAAATGAGCAGAAAAACGGATTCAAGCAACGGCTCGGATGGCATCTGTCGTGTCATCGACGGTTGCCAGCGCCCCCCGGTGCTGCCCTGTGGGTTGTCTTTGACAAGCTATGTCGCTCCGCTCCATTCCCGCTCGCCGTCGCCTGATCCGAGACGGCCATGAAACCGACCCTCATCCCAAATCGCCGAACTTACTACGTGCCGCATCCGCGATACGGTAGTCAGCCACGAATCACGGGGATCAATGTCGAGAACTTGAAGGACGGTGCCTACATTCGTTGCTGGACTGCTTCAGAGCTTGAGTCGTGGACTCGGAAGAACTCATTTTACGGGATCGATCCAGCGCACATCGGATGCCTCATTCCTGACACGGCGATTGTGGCGGATCCTTCACGTCAGGTTGGCTCGAGCGTGGCGAGCACCCACTATTACGACATCGAGAAGAAGTGTCGCGACTGCAGACAGCTTTTCATCTTCTACGCGGAAGAGCAGCGGTATTGGTATGAGGAGCTTCAGTTCCCTGTGGATGCTGACTGCATTCGATGTGCTTCATGCCGGAAGCGCAGTCAGATGCTCGACCGACTGAAGGCACGATACGATGTATTGAGTGCCGCCGAAACTCGGACAGTTTCAGAGGAGGTTGAGATGACTTTAGCTAGACTTGATCTGATCGAAGCTGGCATCTTCCATCCTCAACAGATCGAGCGTGTGAGAGCATTCTTGAACAGGCACCCAGATCATGAACAGACAGCCACGATCAGAACCAGGCTCGCCGCAATCACCACCACGGCCTAACATGAAACGGATGCAGGCCACGGCTCGGATAGCATCTGTCGTGTCATCGACGCTTCCCGCTCGCCGTCGCCTGATCTGGAACGTTGTTAACCTTCTTTGACATCGGTTTTCTTTGGCTGGTGCTTTCCAAGCGGGACAAGTAACTTGGTCCAAGATGGCAGCCTTCCCATCTGCCTCAACCAACGCGCGCAAGCGCACACGGCTGAGCTTTTACATGAGCATGAACACACGAATCGGTTAACCATCCACACAGTTCGTCCGCTCCACAGCCATGAGCACTTCACGCTATAAACTCCTTGGTTGGTCCCTCGCCATCGTCGGCGTTCTCGTTGCGATGTTCAGTCGGCAGATCGTTTTTCCTGGATTGGAGCGCATGCTCGGCATCGAGACCATCGTCGGACGTGACAGCGTTGTTTATCAGCCGGATGGCAGTTACTACTTCACTAATCCCGGCGCGATGATTAGATGGATCAGCGCCGTTGCCGGAACCGGTTTAGTCATCGCATTTCTTGGCGCTTTCGTGTTATTCAGAGCACGACGTTGCAATCTACGCGTCCTGAGGGCCTAGCCCCAGTCATAATGTCCAGCCGCTGCATTTAGAAAGCAGCTCACAACAGCGAAACCTCGCCCGAAACAAAACACCCGTCAAAACAGGCACGGCAAATGCATTGACGCTTCTCCGCCGCCCGTTCAGCATGCGGGCCAAGATTTATGAACTTCAAACTCATCACTCTCGCTTTCGCTCTTGGAGCCCTGACCGCCTTCGGCCAGCAGCCAGCGGTCTATTCCGACACCGAAGCCGCCAATCATGTCGATGAGGAAGCCACCGTCACCGGCAAGGTCTTCGGCGTCTCTACCTCAAAAACAGGCACGACGTATGTGAATCTCGGCGGCATTTTCCCGCAGCACACCTTCGCGGGCGTCATCTTCGCCAGCAAGCAGGCCGACGTGGGCGATGTGAAGCAGTATGAGGGCAAAGACGTCACCCTCACCGGTCGCATCACCGTCTCCCGCGACGCCAGCAAGAAGCCGCAGATCCTCATCAGCAAGGCGGATCAAATCAAGCTCGCCGTCCCAGCAGGTGCCCCCGCCGCGATGCCGCCGGCGCCAGTGGCCGCGACATCGGCGCCCGCCACGGCCCCCACCTCCGTCCCCGCCACGCCGATGCCTGCTCTGACCCCGCCGGTGCCCAAAGAAATCCCCATCTCCGCCGCCACCGTTCAAATCCAGCTCGCCAGCAGTTGGAGCTCGCCGCGCAGCGGCGGCGACATGACGCGCAAGGATCTCGCCCGCATCTTTGGCACCATCGGCACCCCCAGCGACACCACCACCGCCTCGGCCGCGCTCGAAGTTTATCCTGGCATTCCCTTCCTCACCCAGGTGGAAACCGTGAAAAAGCTCCTCAAGCTCGAAACTCTGCAGTGTGCCAAATCCAGAATCACGACTCCCGGGTTACCGTTTGATTCCCTGACCGATCATGACTTCTCCGGTGTCTTCCCCGGCGGCTACGACCATCTGCACCTCATCACTGACAAAAACGAGCAGGTCGTCAGCGTCCTGCTGGTGGACTCCAGCTCACGTGCCCGCGTGACGAACGAAGTCGATGGCACTGGCTACCACACCTACAACTTCATCACCGGCGGCAGCAAAGCCGTGTCCTACTACGCCATCCGGCACCAGGTCACGCCGCCCAGCACCCCCACCGCCGCCGTGGTCGTGGACACCCTCCTCGTCGATCCCACCGATCCCGAAACACCGAAGCCAAAGACCAGCAAGAAAAGCTCCAGCAAATCCAGCTACTCCAAGCCCAAGACCGGCAAGATCCTCGAACGCTCCCGCTGGTTCGTCCCGCCCCCCATCGTTAATCTCATCCTCCGCAGCACCGGCGGGTAAAACTTTGTCAAGCGCAGGCTCGAACGCCATCTGCTCCCACGAGCGGGGCGGCCTCAAACGCAAGACCGCCCCGCTGTTTTGCACGCACGAACCCCCAGGGCACCACCCCTGGTTTCCCGTGCCGTCATGCCTCACGGCACGGAAATTTGCGCCTCGGGTCCGCTGCTGGCTTCCAGACCGCTGTTGAGGGCGATGATTTTGACCTTCAGCGTCGCATTACTTGGCAGGGCTTTGATCAGCTCATCGGTAGCGTCGCCGCTCTTGCTGTATTCGCGGTATTGCGCGTCCACGCCCACCACTTGGATCAGCACGCGGTTGTCGTTGCTGCGCGTGCCACGATCCCACTCGGCCAGCACTTGGTGCGTACCGGCCAGGCTGAGCACCAGATTCTCCGCCGGATCGGGCGCACGCGGATTGGCGGGCACATTGAGGCCAAAGGTCTCCCAGCGCGGGTCTTCATCGCTCAGCAGCAGAGACAACTCATCCACTAGGGCGATGAGGCGGCGGCGCAGCGTGTCAAAGGCCGCGTCCCGTGCGAGTTTGGCGGCTTCTTGGGCGTCACCGCGTGCATTGTCCAGCGCGCGCGCATCACTCAGTGCCGTATGCAAGGTCTGCGCCCGGGCGGCAGTGATGATGGGGTGCGGGGCAGGGCCGGGGGACTCGTGGGTGGGATTCACCGTGAAGTAGTTGGCAATGATCGAGATGCTGTCGAAGCGCTCATCCTGCGTGCCGGGCACAGCGGTGGAGCCGGGCTTGGTGAAGCCCGCCGTCACCCACGCGGGAGACCAGTCCGTGCCGAGGATCTTTTTGAGCACGTCACGCGCATCGGTCAGGTAATCCTTCACCTCCGTGTTCTTGGCGCTCAGCGCCGTGGCGGCGGCAGCGGCGGCCAGTTTGGCCTGATCGTAGAGAAAGTTCAGGCCCAGAAAGGCCGGACTGCCAGACGGGGCCGTGGGATCGCCCTTCAGCGTGGCGATGAGGGTGCGCAGATCGGTGTCCCGCGTCTGTTTCAGGTTCACGCTGTCTTGGATGGCGGTGGCGCCGTCGGCGGCGTCCTCGGCCAGGGCCAGGACAACCTTGTTGTTACGTGAGATGGGATTGTTGCTCATGGTGTGCTTGCCTTTCTTCGGTGGGGTGGTGGGTGTGGGTGGTGTGTAGCCGGGATCGCCCGGTTCGAGAATGTAGGAGGGGTCGCCCCAGCGCAGATTGGGGTCATCCCAAGTGTAGCCGGAGTCCCAGGTTAAGGTTTTCATCGTGAATCGGTTGTCTTCTCTGCAAGGCCACAAAAAACCGCCACGCGGGGCACTGTAGCATCTGCGAGGGGGTCAAAAACGGCTGCGCGGGGCACTGCACGTGCTGCGATGGGTGTCGTCGTCACCGGTTTGGCGCACCGCATGTGCTGCAACGGGGGTCGTCGATACCGGTTTAGGGCATCGCACGTGCTACAACGGGGGGCCTCGCTACCGGTTTGGACCACGGCACGTGCTGCAATGGGGTTCGCCGCTATCGCTCTGGGGCACTGCGCTTGCTGCGATGGGTGTCGTCGATCCCGATTTGGGGCAGCGCACGCCCTGCCATGGGGTTCCGCGCCCTCGGTTTGGGGCACCGCACCTGCTGCAACGGCGGATGCACGGGTTTTGGCGGTCTGCACCCGACACGCCTCCTCCATCCAGGTGGCGCGTGAGCCTGCCTGTGGGGACGAGCGATCCAGTGGAATCATCTGCGCACCCTTCACGCGGGGTTGGGCGCGTGAATTAATGAGATTAAATCATGCCACCCCGGCAGTCGTCGAGCCGAAAAAACGCCACCGCACCAAACACATTGAAAATGAGGCGCATAAAGTTTTGCTGCGTTGCATGAGGCGCGAGTTTCCAGCTCGCCTGACTGCGATGGCAGCGCGGCCATGCGCCCTCGTCCATCGCCAGCAGCGGGCATGCATCCAATCATGGATCATGAGGAGCCGAGCTTGGCGAGACCGACAGACGAAAGTCTGCCCGAAGGGTAAGCGAAGCGCAATCAACGCAGGAATGTAGGAATCAGATTTCCTTGCTTCAATTCCTGTCTTCCTGCTTTCCTCATTCCAATCTCTAGTCAGCGCTCCTCCAGACTTGGTTCAGGATTTGGAATATTCACACATGAATTTTACCCTCCTATGTTGGAGCAAATCCACATTTTTGTTGCCTGATTCCAACATAGGAGTGTAAAACCACACTCATGAGCGCCACACACCGTACTTTTCCCACCAAACTGTCGGATATAAAGGTGCTGACAAACCTCACGATCTGTGAATGATCTTCAATGTTAGGCGTTTCCTCGCGTCTCGTGTAATGGCCGACAATCTTCCAACCGCAAGAAGTGCAACGTCACCGCATGAGCGAGAGCACATTCACCGAATTATCGGTGAACGCGGCCTGTGCGGTCTCGCCAACGATACGAAGTGGGACGAACTCATCTCAGCGATTCGGGAGCTTGAGCCTCCGCGACCGCGCTACCGATTCAAGTGCGTTGACGGCGTGCCTTCCGACTGGGACGCGGAGTGGTTCTATCACCTCCCGTTTCCGTTCATGTCGGTTGAGTGGTTCGACATTTCTTATCGCACGGCGGCCACAGACCATTCTGCGTGGCTATTCACGTTGCTCGTCCGTATCGGCTTTGACTACCATCGGGGCACTGACGCCGTCCGGATTTTCGGCTACAGTCCCAAGACATTCGATAGCTTCACCCAATGAACCCGGAAACGCCTAACCATGCGCTGCAGCGAACTCCGGGCTTTGGCGTTCAGTTACCGAGTGCGGCTCTCATCCGACCGGCTCAGTCACGGGCTGTGCTGCCCGCCATGAAGCCCGGCACAGCCCGCGCCTTCGCCTTGCGCCGGCGTGCTCACAGCCGCGCCCCCGGCCCGGAGTCGCTGAGCTTGGGGTCGTTAGGCGTTTTCAAAACGCATCTAAAAAACAAACTACACAACCAAATGAAACTGAACGCACTCACACCCGTTACCCTACTTTTCAGCGCACTGATTTCCCTCGCCTCGCCGGCGTTCGCCCGCCTCGGGGAAACTCGCGAGCAGGTGCTTGCGCGATACGGGACACCCACGGAGACGAAGGAACTCGGAACGAAAATCGAGAGTCTCCACTTCAAGAAGGGCGCTTTTACGGTCTTTGTCGAAATCGCCAAGGATACGGGCAAGGCCGTGCAGATCTATTACTGGAAGGACACCCCTTTCGCTCCGACGCAGATCGCGGAATTGCTGAGTCGCAATTCCGAAGGCAAACTCTGGGAGCAGAGTCCCTCCGCTGCTTTCTCGGCCCGCCGTTCCGATGGGGGAACCGCCCGTGGAGGGCCACAGTCGAACGAGGACGGAACCGTCCGCTACATGCTCGCGATCCTTTCCAAATCGGCGTGGGGATTCATGGAGAAGTCGCCGGCCGACGAAGCCGGTGAATCCGCGACAAAGGAGATCGAGGGACTCTGAGAACCGAGTCCTTCTGCGGGGCACCCAAGCCATCTTCTCCGACATGAGTGATCACCCCGACGCGACACGCGAGGATTTCTCCGGCACCGCCGAACCAGATTTCGGAGCATTGCTTAACACGATTTCCGAATGAACCCAACGCCTAACAAAACGGATGCAGGCAACGGCTCGAATGGCATCTGTCGTGTCATCGACGCTTCCCGCTCGCCGTCGCCTGATCCGAGTCGTTCGGCGATTCCTCGCTTGTCCCGTGAACGAAAGGCAACCTCTCCGTCCAACCAAACCAACATCATGAAACCAGCATACCTCTTCCTTGGCGTTACAGCCGCAGCTCTTACCGCATTTGCAGCCGTTTCTGATGACTCGCCATCTGCGGACATTCCCATTCGCTACCTAGCGGCAACCGAGCTCTACGACACTGCCAAACAACAACTCGGGCCTACTGCTGCCGCTGCGATTGTCTCCGTGGACATTCGCACAAACGCACTGAAGCTCGACGCGGCCCATCCGGACGCAACGAAAGTTCGCGACCTCATCACAAAACTTGACCAGCGCCCCCCAACCGTAAAGGTCGCCGCCACTATCAAGCGCCTCATTCCGGCGACCGCTACGACCGAAGCACGCGAGGAGATTCTTTCGCGGCCTATCGTATTCGGCAGCTCCGACCGCCCGATGACACTTACTTTTGCCGACGCCGCATACGGCACAATCAAAGTGGAATTGCTGGTTACTCCCAATGCAGAACAGCCTAAATAACTTCAACCGGCAACGCCGAACCACAGAAGGGTCACATGAAGACTCGAACATTTTTCACTGTTCTGTTTGGGATCATCGGCCCCCTTGTTTGCATCTTCCTCGATCCCATAGTTTTCCGCTTCGATCTCGCTGACCCACCTCTGGGCTTCTCTTCCCCATACTTGGGTGATTACCAGCCATTCGCCTACGCAGCGATTGCGCTGTCTTGCGCCCTGCTGATTGTTCACCTCGCAGGGATATCGTTTCCCCCCGCTCTCCACGTTGCTGTTGCTGGCGGCCTTCTGGCATCTGCTGTTTTTGCCTTGGCCTTGGGGGTGGTTCTGCTTCCGTATTCCATCGTTGGGATATTCATCTTGATCGGATTGCTTGGCTTCACCCCTTTCTTCACATCATGGATGTATGCCAGAGCTGGTCTCGCGGAATTTCGTGGGGCACAGGGAGTCCCCAGACGACCGCTCCTTGCGTTAGCTGGTGCTCTCACCTTCTTCACGATTGCCAGCGGATTTCACTTGGCAGTGCATCACTCTTTGACGCAGGCGCTTGACGCACTCAACTCGCCAAGCGCTGAATCACGAACCACTTCCATCACAACGATTAGACGTTGGGACTACCTTTTTGGGCATCAACGGCTGATTGCTGCTCATCGTCAGTCGCGCAGCGAAGCTCACCGACGTGCGTTGGCAGACGCATACCAGACCTTGACCAACCGCGATCTAGAAGCTGATCTACAACGAGCGAATGATTAATCACCCCACAACGGCGAACAAAACGGATGCAGGCAACGGCTCGTATGGCATCTGTTGTGTCATCAACGCTTCCCGCTCGCCGTCGCCTGATCCGAAGCGTTCGCCCAACCCGAAATCGTCAAGTGTCCGCATACGAACATGCCCTGCTCTCGTGGGATGACGCACTCACCACGCTGGCCCATTGGATTCGCGGCTTCGCGACTGTCACCGGACCGCATCAGTTGAGTTTCGACACCGTTGTTCAGATCATGGCGTCAGTGTCAGGCGGCTTTCAGACTCTACCTCCAGCCTTACTAAACCGTGATGCCGCATTCATTGACTCAGCTCTGGACCGTTGCCGCGAGAGGCCGTCCGAGGTCATTGTGATTCCAGATTGCGGGATGACTTCTCGACTGCCATTGCGTTTGCCGCTGACCGAGCTGATCCAATTTGTAGGCGAGTTTGACTACGATAGTGGGACGCACAAGTTTGGGTTGCTGGATGGAGCGTCGGACATCTTTTTTGGCTTCGATACTGGCGACATGCTTTTCGTTGATCACGACGAGCGGATCTGGTTCACTCCTGCATTACCTACAGTCACATGAGCATTCACCGAACGCATCACCAACCAAAGGCGAACAAAACGGATGCAGGCAACGGCTCGAAGGCTATCTGTCGTGTCATCGACGGTTGCCAGCGCCTCCGCGCTGCCCTTCGGGTTGCTTTCAGCAAGCTATGTCGCTCCGCTCCATTCCCGCTCGCCGTCGACTGATCCGCTACGCTAGGCGTCAGTCACACACTCCCATGAAGACGCTCGCTTTATTACTTCTTTGCTTGATGGCGGCTTGCAGACCCAAGCCTCCAGCGCAGTCATCCTATGAGATGACCGGCACTCAGGCGGAACGAGTCGCCGCAGTGTCGAAGCTCCTTAGCAAGCGCGGCCCGCTACCGGGTCCTCTGCTCGATGCTCATTTCGTCGAGGAACAGACCGGAGACGGTGTGCTTGGGCCATCGGACTTCGCGGCGTTTTACGCGCTGACGGTGGCCCCGGCTGACCTTGCGGCGTGGCGTGCCGCCCTGCCAACGATTGAAGCGCAGAACACAACGCCCCAATATCCCACCCCCAAGCAACCGCTGTCATGGTGGCTCACCCACGACGACTTTTTGAAACTGACGTTCTACAGCCCCAAGTCGCTGACCGGCCGCAGCAACGGCTGGGTCGGCATCGCACCCGACGGGCGAATTTTTGCGTACGCGTTCACGATGTGACCCACATTCGCTGAGGCCGAAAGCCCCTCACACCACCGGCCCCGGCACATCGGCCCACTTGGCGTGCCATTCTTTGAAGACGATGGGGGAGATCTCGCTGGGCTTGATCTCGCTGCGACCACCCCAGAAGACGTTGGTGTATTCGACCGGGATGCCGGCCTCGACGAGATGCTGGTCGATGGCGGCCTTGTGGGCAAGCACGGTGTCTTTGTCGGTGCCGTGAATGACGCCCATGATGTTCACGTTGGCGAAGCGCACGCCGCCTTCACGCCAGTAGGCGTGCGTCATGATGGGATGACGCCCCACTTCACCGCCGGCGCGTTCTTCCATGCCTTTCGGCACCTTCCAGTGGAACAGGGCATTGAAACGCGTCACGCGCTGGCCGGTGGCGCTCGGCTTGACGTGCTCCAGGAAGGTCGAGAGGCGGCCGATGACACCTTTGGCATCGAGACGCTTCGCGATCTCGCAGAACTGCTCCATCGAGACACCCGCGTCCTTCGCCCGGCCTGCCCACGGCTCCGGGCCGATTTCTTCGGAGGAGAGATCACCTTTGAGATGCAGCAGCACGTTCCACTCCTCAGCATTGAGGTCAGCGATGTTGGTGGTCATCATCACCGCAGGCTCGTCGGCCCTTTCACCTGGCTCCATCGTCTTGCGGCGCACATGGCCAACGCCGAGGGCGAAGATGCCGTGCGCCTGCATGGTGTAGTAATCATCGGCACCGATGAGGCGCTTCAGCACATCGCAATGGTCGTTGATGGCGCGGTCCTGCGGCACCTTGAGCGTTGTCCACAGACGGAAATCACTGCCGCTCACCTCGCGGTCGGTGCTGCGCAGCACGACGTGGCCGCTGAAGGGGTCTTGCTTGAAGAGAAATTCAAACGCGCCTTCCAGCTTCTCCGTCGGCACCTTCCAGGCCACCAGCGCACCTTCGGCGAGCTTATTTGCCAGCAAAGTCTGCCGCACGCGACGGATCACGCCGCCCTTCAGCATGGCGCGGATGCGCTCCACCACGGTGTCAAACGGCAGGCCACTCTGTTCGGCAATGAATTGGAACGGATGCTGATGAAAGCCCTTCACCCGGTCCTCGCTCACGGCGAGAATCTGGGCATTGATGGGGTCGGTGTGCTCGATAGGAAGGGAAACGTCGGACATGATGGCTGGGTCGGGGGAGCGCCACCTTTAGCGGCGACCCAGAAGATTGCGAGATTTGAAATTTGCGATTTAGCACGCGCCCATTGCCGTCTAGCATGCAGCCATGAACGAACGCAAGCCCACCGCTGCCATGCGCCTGCGCCACCACCTGCTCTCCGCGTGGCGTGGTGTGGACAACGGACCGCTCATCGACCTGCCCACGCTCAAGGTGGGCGATCTCGCCACGCAGATCATGGCGAAGTATGGCATGGCCAATCGCGTGAAGCTGGAGGACATCCTCGCCGCGTGGGAGGAGATCGTGGGCAGTTTCTTGTTCAAGATGACCCACCCGGATGCTTTTGAACGCGGCGTCCTGACCGTGCGACTCATCCAGCCCTCCGCGCATCACGCGCTGATGCAGGAAAAGGTCAAAATCCTCAAGCGCCTCCAGGAAAAACTGCCGGATGCGAAGATCCGGGACATCCGCTTCCGCCATGGCTGACGTAGCCAGCATTCATCCTTCCCTTTTTTGCTTTTGAACTCCTACTCCCAAGCCGCTCTCATCATCATCGGTCACGGTTCCACTGTGAACCCTGACTCCAGCGCTCCGACCCATCTGCACGCTGACACCATCCGCCGCCGCGGCCTCTTCCGCGAGGTCGTCTGCTGCTTCTGGAAGGAAGAGCCGAACATGCGCGAGGTCTTTGAAATGGTGGACAGCGATGTCATCTACATCGTCCCGAACTTCATCAGCGAAGGCTACTTCTGCCAGCAGGTGCTCCCACGCGAACTGCGTCTCGACGGCCCCGTCACCCAGCGTGCTGGCAAGACGATCTATTATTGTGATCCCGTGGGCATCCACCCGAACATGACGCGCCTGATTTTGCAGCGTGCGGATGAAGTCGCGCCCGGCGTGCCGCGGGACCGCACCAGCCTCATCATCGTCGGTCACGGCACCAGCTTGAATGAAAACTCCACCAAGGCCATTCAAGACCAAGTCGCCCTCATTCGCGACGGTCACTATGGCTTTGCCGAAGTCATCGACACTTACATGGAGGAAGCTCCCTTCGTCGCCGAATGGGCAAAACTCACGACCTCGCCCGATGTCGTCATCGTCCCCTTCTTCATCGCCGACGGCCTGCACAGCTTTCAGGACATCCCGGTTCTGCTCGGCATGCGCGAGGAAATCGGTGCTGCCTTGAGCGAAAGCGGCGTCTTCCATCACAATCCGCACCAACTCCAAAACCGCCTGCTCTACTACAGCGGCGCCATCGGCACCGAACCGCTGATGGCGGACGTGATTCTCGATCAGGTGCATGATTTCGATGCGAAGCATCAGGTGGCTGACAAAATTGGAATGCCGAATGACGAGGTGAAGTCGTCCCTGGCATTCTGGTTGAACTCAGGCCTCGATGAGCTTGGCGAGGTCGTCATCACCACGAATGTCGATGGCTCTTACTCACTCTGCCACATTGCTGATCGTGGCAAAGCTGATCTCCAAGTACACCACGAAGCGCACGATGCGCTGTTCATCGCCCGCAATGACGCCAGCGGCACCTTCCGCCCGCTGCATTCCGCCCCGACCTTGAATCGCGGCTGGCGGCTTGATCTCACCGACCTCGACGAACTGCGCCTCGCCCTCGACTTCTTTTACCCCGCCGCCATCGGCATGGCGCATGCCTTGGAGCAGAACAAACTCGCCGCCGTGCCCTTGCGGGATGTTTTGGGCCGCCAGACCGGTATGTATCGCTTCGCCAACTCCATCCGCGATGACCAGGCACACGCGATGATCGGCAAATGCTGCGCCAACACCAAGTGCCTGCGCCGCATTCTCTGGCCTCTCACCGCCACGCAGCCGATGACAAACGAAGCTGCATCCAAAACGCAGCCCCAGCACGCTGCAAATGCTCTTCCCCTGCTCTGCATCGAAGCCTGCACGCACATCGTCTCCGCCGCCCGCAAGATCGCTCGGGAAAATCATGAATCCACAAAGACCGCTTGAGCAACTCAATGCTTTGCGATCTCAAACAGCGAAACATCCTCCAACTTCAGACCCGGCACATTTGAAAACTCGGCTTGATTCAGTGTCGCCACTGAATGGTCATGCTGCACAGCGGTTGCGGCGATCAGCAGGTCATGTGGCCCGATCATTTTCCTCATGACTTCGAGTTCGGCCCAGATACGTGCATGCCTTCGAGCCACGGCTATCTCGAAGTCGATGACAGGCAGCCTGTGGAGCACTCCTTCCACATAGAGCGAGCGCTTCTCGCGACGTTCCGGCGTGTTCGCACGTTCGACGCCATGCAGCAATTCTGACGCCGTGATCGCGGCAATGAAGAATTCCTCGCCAGCTTTGGCACGGAACAATGCCGACAGGTCAAATCTGCCGCGCTCGGCCGCAATCAACACCGAACTGTCCAGCATCAGTCCCATCGCGAAGCCAAGGATGGCAGCTTGTTGCGCGACTCAGCGACATCCGCATCGAAACTGGCCGCTTCTTCATCCCCCAGATGTGGACAGTCAGCCCAGATGAGTGCCAGATCAGCCCCTCTAGGCGCACTGGTGGCTGGCAGCATGCGCGCCACCGGCCTGCCACTCTCGGTCAAAAGCGCCCATTCACCCTCGTGCCGCACGCGGTGCAGCAAATCGGCGAAATGACGCACGGCGTCGCTGACAGAAAGGGAAATCATGGACATCTAATACCGCAGAAACATTTTCGGCTCAAGTCTGCATCTCAAGCCCCCATGGTCAGTCCTGCTCCGCGTTTGACAACCCCCCCCTCGCGCACTATCCCGCCCCATGCGCATCCGCTCATTCAAAGGTCTCGTCCCCAATCCTAAATTCGCCAACGAAGTCGCCGCCGTCCCTTATGACGTCGTGAACCGCGAGGAGGCTGCCGCTCTTGCCAAAGGCAAGCCAAACAGCCTGCTGCACGTGGACCGCGCGGAGATCGACCTTGATGCTGAAATCGATCCGTACTCCGCACCCGTTTACGCCAAGGCGAAAGAGAACTTCCTGCGCATGCAGAAAGAAGGCGTACTGACACGCGAACCGAAGCCAACGATGTATCTGTACCGCCAGACCATCGCCGGCCACAGCCAGACTGGCCTCGTCACCGTCTGCCACACCGAAGATTACGAGAAGGACATCATCAAGAAGCACGAGAAGACCCGTCAGGACAAGGAAGACGACCGCACGCGCCTCGTGGACACACTCGACGCAAACACCGGCCCCATTTTCCTCACCTACCGTCAGCGCCCCGGTATCAGCGCCCTGATTGAAGGCTTCATGAAGTCAGAAAAACCGATCTATGACATCAACGCACCCGATGGCGTGCGGCATCAGGTCTGGCGCATCGGCTTGGGCCTGTGTGTGTCGTTGACCGGTTTATTCGAGAGCCAGGTGCCCTGTGCTTATGTCGCCGACGGCCACCACCGCGCTGCCAGCGCCTTCCGCGTCAGCAAACTGCGCCGCGAGGCCAATCCCAACCACACCGGCGAGGAAAACTACAACTGGTTCCTCAGCGTGCTCTTCCCCGGCAACGAACTCAAAATCTTGCCATACAACCGTGCAGTGAAGGATCTGAACTGCAATGACCGCGAAGAGTTCCTCAAGAAGATCGGCGAGATCTTTACCCTGAAGACCACCACGCTCAAATCGCCCACCAAGCCCGGCCAATGCTGCATGTATCTCAAAGATCAGTGGTATGAACTGACTTGGGAAGCGTCCAAAGACACCAGCCCCATCGACCAGCTCGACGTGAGCATCCTGCAAGACCGCGTGCTCAAACCCGTGCTCGGCATCGACGATCCGCGCACCAGCAAGCGCATCGACTTCATCGGCGGCATCCGTGGCACAGCCGAACTCGAAAAACTCGTGAACAGCCGCGATTTCAGCGTCGCCTTCTCGATGTTCCCGACCACGGTCGATCAACTCATGGCCATCTCCGACGTCGGTCAAATCATGCCGCCCAAGAGCACATGGTTTGAGCCAAAGCTACGCAGCGGCCTGTTCATCAACACGCTGGAAGGGTGATCACTCCACCCACAGCCGCTTTGCCTTCCGACGCAGGTGAAGGTCATGCGGCAGGTTGATCTTGGCCGCACCCTTGGGTGCGAGCATCGCCATGGCAGCCTCGATGTCACCATGCTCAATGCCGGGCAGTTCCATCACTTCACGGAACCACAGTGCAAACACGCGTGACAGCACCGCCGGATGCAGCGCCAGGAGCTCTGTTGTGATCGATAGCGAGCGATCCTCATTCACGTGCTGTGGGGCGGTTAAAAACGCAAAAGCCTGACGCTGTAGGCAATCATCATCCTGCTCAGCCAAAGATCCGAGCCGTAAAAACTGCGGTGCCACGTCGCGGGCGAAAATTTGATTCAACAGCGGCAGCGCCTCATGCCGCAACCGATTGCGGCGATGTTTCGGCGAGGTGTTGCTCGAATCCTCACGGAATTTGAGGCGCTTTGATTTGAGATACGCGTCGATCTCGCTGCGGCGCACCTGCAACAATGGACGCACGAGGTGCAGGCCAGAATCGAGACGCTGCACGGCATGCATGCCCGCCATACCAGCCAAACCGCTACCTCGGCAGAGATTCGCCAGAATCGTCTCTGCCTGATCTTCGGCGTGATGGGCCAGCATGACGACCCAGGTGTCATGCTTCTCCGCCATGCGCAGCAGAAACGCATGCCGCGCCTCGCGGGCGGCTGTTTCGACCGAAATCTTCCTTTCCTTCGCCAACGCTGCGACATGCGCCGCTTCGATCTCGCACTTCAGATCGTATTTCTTTGCCAGACGCCGAACAAACATCGCATCGCCATCGGACTCGTCGCCCCGCAGGCCGTGATTGAGGTGGCAAAGGATCAGATTCGTGAATCCCGCCTCCCGCAGCAGGTGCAGCAGCGCCACCGAGTCACGTCCGCCCGAGATCGCCAGCAATGCAGGTTCAGCCGGAACGCAGGCAAAGGGGATACTGAGCGTGATGGGAACGAGGGTTGGCATATCCGACTATGGAGCGCCGACGATTCGTCGGCACAAGAGAAACTGACGCCAGAATTGATGGCCTACGGAATACGCGGAACTCACGGAATAAAATCTGATGCTGTCTGGTTCCGTGTATTCTGTGTGTTCCGTAGGCCGGTTCTTTCAGATGCAGACGATTCGTCGGCGCTCCATGCCAGCCCTTGCCATGACCCGCAGTCTCGACACTTTGGCGGCCCCCTTCCCATCATGGCCTCCAAGAAAATCTCCCCTGGCATTTGTTACCTCGTCGGCGCCGGACCCGGCGATCCCGGACTTCTCACGCTCAAGGGCAAAGAATGCATCGAGGCCGCCGACGTGCTCGTGTACGACTACCTCTGCAACCCCGAGCACCTTCGCTACGCCAAGCCCGGCACGCACCGCATCTACGTCGGCAAAAAAGCCGGTGATCACACGCTGCCCCAAGAAGAGATCAATGCGCTGATCGTCAAACTCGCCAAAGAGGGCAAAACGGTCACGCGCTTGAAGGGCGGCGATCCGGTATTGTTCGGACGTGGTGCTGAAGAAGCGGTTGAGCTTTACGAAGCGGGCGTGAAATTCGAAATCGTCCCCGGCATCACCTCTGCCATCGCCGGACCTGCGTATGCGGGCATTCCGGTCACGCATCGGTCACATGCGTCGCAGCTCACCATCTTCACCGGCCACGAAGACCCGACAAAGCCCGACACCTCGCTCAATTACGCCAAGATCGCGCAGGCAGATGGCACCAAGGTCTTCCTCATGGGCGTGGAGCGCATCGACGAGATCACCACGCAGTTCTTAAAGCATGGCGCGAAGCCGGAAACGCCCGTCGCCCTCGTGCGCTGGGCCACGCACACGCACCAGCAGACGCTCGTCGGCACGCTGGCAGACATCGCCGCCAAAGTGAAGGCCGCAGGCTTCAAAGCGCCCGCTGTCGCCGTGATCGGCGATGTCGTCACCGAACGCGACAAATTGAACTGGTTTGAAAACCGTCCGCTGTTTGGCAAGAAGATCGTCGTCACCCGCACACGGCAGCAGGCCAGCGGACTCAGCAAGCAGCTCACGCTGCTCGGTGCCGATGTCATTGAATTGCCCACCATCAAAATCGTGGAGCCGCAGAACCCCATGCTCTTTGGCGAACTCGTGCAGGACTGCCACACCTACGAGTGGATCATCTTCACCAGCGCGAACGGCGTCGATGCGTTCTTCACTATGTTCGACAAGCTCTACAACGACGCCCGCAGCATCGGCGGTGTACGCATCGCCTGCGTCGGCCCCAGCACGGCTGAGCGAGTGAAAGCACGCCATCTGGCCGTCGATCTCATGCCTGACAAAAACTTCGTCGCCGAAGGCCTCGTCAAAGCCTTCAAAGACCATCAGAACATGGAGAACGTGAACGTGCTCTGGGTACGTGCCGAGGAGACACGCGAAGTCATCGCCAACGAACTCACCGGCATGGGTGCCATCGTCGATGAAGGCCTCGCCTACCGCACCGTCGCCGAGACCGAGGACAATCTCGAAGCCCTCGCCCGCCTGAAGGCCGAAGGCGCCGACATGATCACCTTCACCAGCGCCTCCACCGTCGAGCACTTCCTCAACCTCAAGGTCGCCCTGCCCGAAGGCATCAAAATCGCCAGCATCGGCCCCGTCACCAGTACCGCCATCAAAGAGCACGATCTCAAGGTCGATATCGAAGCCAAGGACCACAGCATTCCCGGACTCGTGGCTGCGGTGGAGAAGTTTTGGCGGTAACTATTATTTACCCCTCGCCATCACCGTCACGACGAGGATGAAGAAACACATGACCACCGAGAACAGTGGGAACTGCAGGGCGGCGGGCAAGCTGTAAACTAGGGCGAGTGCAGGTATCCAGACGAGCCAGTTGGTGATGAGCACCGTGGGGCAGGTGCGCGTCCAGAACTCGCGGTTAAGTGTGGGCCAAGTGCGCGACCACGAACCTCCCATCTCTACCCAGCGCAGGGCGATAACATAAGTAGGCACGAACCAGATCGGACTCATGACGAACTGATCGACGAAGACTTTGGTGATGAGCGTGCGTGCATCATTGCCATTGCCAAAGAGCCAGCTCTGGAAACGGTAAAACAGGTCGATCTCCATGCCGCGATAGCCCCAGAACAGCATGAGCAGAGCGAGACGCTTCCATCTTCCCTCCGCCGGAAGCGTGCCCATCGCCATCTGGATGAAGGTGGGCATGATCGCTGCGGCAAACATCGTGGAGACGCAGGAGAAGACGAACGACCAGTGCGTTTTGAAGTCTCCCACCGACTCCCAGAAGCCTGCCAGCGCTGGAACTTGATAATAACTAACCACCAAGCTCACTGCGAACACGTTCAACACAAAACATGACGCACGATTCTGGCGGAACACACCCGCGATCGTAGCGAGAATGCTGGGAGGTGGAGTCGGGGCAACGGACATGATTCAAGCGGAACACCGCCCGCTTACTGACCCTCACCAAAGTACTTTTTCCGCAATTCATTGCCGACACCTTGCTCCGAGAGCTTAAGCAAAGCCTGATTGAGACGTTCGCGCAAAGTGCTGTCCTGCTGAAGAGCGAAGGCGTAGTTCTGACGCTCAAACACGGGACCGACCATCTGCAGCTTTTCGTCGTTGAGTTTGCCGGCTTCGTATTGCAGCACTGGCGCGTCATAAACAACGGCATCCACATCACCACTCTTGAGCGCCAACACACACTCTGTTGGCGTGGCGAAGGGCACCACCTTGGCCCCTTTGGCAGTAAGCCACGTTTCCGTAGTGCTGCCTTTGACGGTGGCGACTTTGCGAACGGGGAGATCGCCAGGGCCATTGATATCGCCCTTGAGGGTGTTGATAGTGAGCGTGGTGGTGAAGGAGGCTGTGAGCAAAGATACAAGCACGATGCTCAGCAGCATCCAAACGACAGCCACGATGCGCCCACCGACACCAACAGGACCTTTGTTGTCCGCGCCGCCAACGAGCAACGTGCTAATCGTCCACCAAAACGACTCCCACATGCCCGCCTTGTAATCTTCAGGCCATTGGTCGCCATTAACCTTGTGTTCATAGCGCCAAACAAGGTGCGAGATGATGAACATCGTCACCATAAGCAGCAGGAAGGCACCGATCAGTTCCAAATTGAACAGATTAGCGATGAGAGAGAAAATGTTGTCCGCAAAACTGCCACTACCGCCGGAAACGAGCACCTGAAGGCCGGATTCATAGAAGGGCTGAGTGAAGTCGATGATCTCTTCACGCTTGGCCGTCACACTGATGGCGCCGACGCCGACATCGGCCGTTTTGGCCTTCAACGCATCGATGATTTCCTGCGCGGTCTTGACCACCTGCACGTCGTATTCCACTCCGGTCTCACGAGCGAGTTGGTCCCACAGTTCGGCGGCATAGCCGATACGGCGGCCATCTTTTTCGAAGGAGAAAGGTTCAAGGTTGCGAGTGACGACACGAACCTTGGTGGTCGGTGCGGCGGCTGGAGCCTGAGCTCCGGCCTGCGGGATCAACGCGGCGAAAACGGCTGCAACGAGAATGAGGAAAAGAGAGCGCATAGTTGAGGCAAATACGCGCACAGAGTGACGAGTCAAACGATCCGTACGCTTTGGCAGCTTGCCACGTCGTTGCATCCGCGCATTCATGCCGCATGACCGCCGACGTATTTCAAGCCATCAGCACACAGGGAGCCGCTGTGAATCTGTCGTCACGCGCCAAGTTCCGCCTGACTGGCGGTGACCGTATTCGCTACCTCAACGGCCAAGTGACGAACGATGTGCGTCGCGTGAAGACGGACGCGACGCTGTATGCCTGCGTCACCGATGTAAAAGGCCGCATCGCAGGCGATGTGTTCATTCATGCGACTGATGATGCGTTGTTTCTCAATGCCGAACCCGGCTTGCGCGAAACGCTCGGCTTACGCCTAGAACGCTACATTGTGGCCGATGACGCCGAATTGACCGATGTGACGGACGAATGGCAGCTCTGGCATGTCTGGGGAAGTACGACAGACACTCCTGTCTGTCGGGAGCGCGGCATCGACGGACAGGAGTGTCCGTCTTACTCCCTGCTTTCGACACGATTTGGCATCGCTGGCACAGATTTATGGCTGCCTGCCGGAACGGCGTATGCCCCGGCATGCCACTTGCTCAGTGATGACGATCTCGAAACATGGCGCATCCTGCAGAAAGTGCCGCGCTGGCCGAGCGAGTTGAACGCGGAGACGTTTCCGCCCGAGGCTGGCATCCAAGAACAAGCGATGGATTTCGCCAAAGGCTGCTACATCGGCCAGGAGGTGCTCTCACGTATCAAAACGACTGGTAAAATGCCAAGGGAGTTGATTGCATTCGAGTCGGAAGCTGAGGTAAATGCAGGCGACGAGATTTGTTTTGAGAAAGCCGTTGGCAAAGTCACCAGCGTTACGAAACATCCAGTGACTGGAAGAACACTCGGCTTGGGGATGGTGAAAAAGGGAACGTCTTCAGATTCACTCACCATTGCGGGTGCCCCTCTGAAACGGCGCTGACTCACTTCACCGGCCGGAGATCAAAGCACACCAGCTTGTCTTTCTGCCGCACGATGAGCTTGCCATTCGCGATGGCGGGTGAAGAACAGCCCATGGCGTCGGTCTTGGCGCGGCCAAGCTGCTCATAGGCAACGTTGGTGGCTTTCACCATGCGGACATGCGTGCCGTTGTTCTCATAGACGAGGAGTTTGCCATCCGCGAGCAACGGGGAGGTGATGGTGCTGTTGATTTCATTCACCACCCATTTCTCCGCGCCAGTGGCGAGATCGATGCACTGATGCTTCTCGCCGCAGCAGAGATAGACATTGCCGTCATGAATGATGGGACTGCCGGTATAACGCCGCGTGACCCAGAAGTGCGACCAAGCCGCCTTGGGTTTGCCATCGGCCTGCATCTGGTAGGCGCGGAGGCCCACACCTTCCGTGCCACTGTAAAGCACGAGCCAGTCGCCACTGGCCACAGGTGTGCTTTGGCTACCACCCTCAGCAGTCCATTGCATGCCACCAGTATCAGGATCGAGGCCATAGAGTGCGTTGTTGCCGTTGATGACGAGCACAGGCTTACCGCTGACGGGCTGCCACCACGTCGGGCTGGCGATGCTGGCCTTAGCTTCTTTCTGCTCCCATAGCAGCTTGCCATCGGCTTTCGCGAAGGCACAGGCCTTGCCTGCGGCCAAATAAACACGTTCACCCATGACCAGCGGTGATGCGCCCGGACCTGCGGATGGCATCGGCGTGGCCCAAGCGAGTTTGCCATCGGTTTCGTTCACACAGATTAGATCGTTGCTGCATGCGGCATAGACTTTGCCATCCACCACACTGCAAGTGCTGGAGGACTGGCGCCCACTTGGTTTGCCTGGCTTGGAAAACTTCCAAACTTGCTTCCCGCTGTTGAGATCTAGGCAAAGGATCACGTCTTGCGCGACCTTCACGGTGTTCGGCACGACAGCGATCATCTTTTCCTTCACATCCGGCTGAAAACCTTCGTCATCGAGCCACTTTGTGAAGGCTGCGGCATTGGGAAACGGCTTGCCCTGACGGCTCGACATTTTTTCGAGCCATTCGAGGCCGATGGCGGCTTTGCCTGCCTTAAAACGCGAAGTGACCCAAGAACCGATATTGATCTCCTCTTTCTCGTTGAGGTTATCCTTCCGCCACTGCGTGACCCATTCGTCAAATTTCTCGCCACGCAATTTAGGCAGGTTCAGGCGTGTCTCTTCGAGTTTCTTTGCCAGTTCTGGCGAAGTGCCGCGATGATTCAGCGTCTGCATGACCTCAGTGTCGATCTCGCGTGTTTCAGAGGGCACACGCTCATGCCAGACGACGCTGAGAAAGACGCGCTCGCCGCTCACCACCGGGCTGCCATGACCGCCATACTCGTTGCTGGGGATGAATTCGCTCTCCCAGAGTTTTTTCAGTCCTTCTGCGGGAAACGCATCGGCAATCGGGCTGGTATCCTGTGAAACGCCGTTGCGATCTGGTCCACGCCATTGATTCCAGTCACCGGCAGAGACGGCGGTGGTGAAGAGACAGACGGCGGATAGAAGGAGCGGTGAATTCATGCGCGGCGATAAACGCTGCCGCAGTCCATGAAGTTTCAGTCACCATACCACCGGCAATATTGCGATGTAAAATGGTACGCAGGGAGGGGATCGAACTCTCGATTCGTTCTTGACCATTGACGGTCAACGTATTACACTCATTCTCAATGAGCATGTACATCCATGAATTGCTCTGGACAGCCGTGGATGTTCCCACATGGCCAGCGTCTTCAAACGCCCAAATTCTCAATACTTCTACGCCGCGTTCAGAATCCCGCTCGCGAACGCAGTCGGCAGACGCGCATGGAAACTGGTCAAGAAAGTCACAAAATCCACTACCGAGCAGAAGGCGAAAAAGGCAGCTGCGGCGATGGAGGACGCCGCTTTGAGGGAGGCAGGTGCCGGCGATGAGGGATCTAGGCGCATCCTGAGCATCCTCAATTAGTGATCTTGCCTCGATAAAGCGGACAGGTGAGTTGTTAGTTGAGGGAGGCTTCGAAGTCCAGCGGTGACATGTAGCCGAGGGACGAATGCAGGCGTTTGGAGTTATAAAAGGTGGTGATGTAATCAAAGATCATGGTGATGGCGGCGGCGCGGGTGGCAGGGATGTGAGTGCCAAAGGCTTCGGTTTTGAGCGTGGCCCAAAAGGACTCCATGG
>CANIBP010000030.1 GCA_947466075.1 Verrucomicrobiaceae bacterium | reverse complement strand
CCTTACGACCGCCTTCAAGCAGCGCGACTGCGTCGCGCTTGAAATGCTCGTCAAAGGTCCGCTTTTTCGTTGGTGTGTTGTTCATGTCGGTTTGGGTTATTACCCAACTTTTGCTGTCCGCATAAACGAAGAAGGCTCAGTAGCCTGCTGGAAAATTTGAACTCGCTCATCCCACAAGAGGTAGAACGCTCTCATGGCGGCGAGATTGGACTTTGAGAACCCTCTCCCAAACTCCTCTGTGAGCCGTGCTGAAAGCTCCTTCAACAACTCCGTGCCATACGCCGCCCTTTTCGCACCTTTTTGCTCGTGCTCGACGATGCGGCGGCCGATTTCGAAGTTGGTCATCACCTGGAACGTGTCCACGACAGTGGACACGCCGCGCCGGGCGCTCTGAATGAGCTGGCGGACTTCGGTGAGGAGGGTGGTGAGGCCGTCCGGCTTGGTTTTGGCCGGGGTGATCGCTTTTTTGGAGACGGACGGCTTTTTCATGGATCAGGCTGGCTGATAGACTTCGGCTCCGCTTTCGACGAACTCCTTGCTCTTCTCTTCCATCCCACGCTGAAGCGCTTCTTCCTCGGAGATGGCTTGTTCGGCGGCGTATTTGCGGACGTCTTCGGTGATCTTCATGGAGCAGAAATGCGGACCACACATGGAGCAGAAGTGGGCGGATTTGGCTCCGTCTTGGGGGAGGGTTTCGTCGTGGTATTCGCGGGCGGTGACGGGGTCGAGGCTGAGATTGAACTGATCCTCCCAGCGGAACTCGAAGCGGGCTTTGGAGAGGGCGTTGTCGCGGTATTGGGCGCCGGGGTGGCCTTTGGCGAGGTCGGCGGCGTGGGCGGCGAGTTTGTAGGTGATGACGCCGACTTTGACGTCGTCCTTGTTGGGGAGGCCGAGGTGTTCCTTGGGCGTGACGTAGCAGAGCATGGCGCAGCCATACCAGCCGATAATGGCGGCACCGATGCCGCTGGTGATGTGGTCGTAGCCGGGGGCGATGTCGGTGGTGAGGGGGCCGAGAGTGTAGAAGGGGGCCTCGTGGCACCACTCGAGCTGCTTGGCCATGTTTTCCTCGATCATGTGCATGGGGACGTGGCCGGGGCCTTCGTTCATGACCTGGACGCCTTTGGCCCAGGCGCGTTTGGTGAGTTCGCCCTGGACTTCGAGTTCGCCGAACTGGGCTTTGTCATTGGCGTCGGCAATGGAGCCGGGGCGGAGGCCGTCGCCGATGGAGAAGCTGACATCGTAGGCGGCCATGATGTCGCAGATGTCGTCCCAGTGGGTGTAGAGGAAGTTTTCCTTGTGATGGGAGAGGCACCACTTGGCCATGATGCTGCCGCCGCGGCTGACGATGCCGGTCATGCGGGAGGCGGTCATGGGGACGAAGCGGAGGAGGACGCCGGCGTGGATGGTGAAGTAATCGACGCCCTGCTCGGCCTGCTCGATGAGGGTATCGCGGAAGAGTTCCCAGGTGAGGTCTTCGGCTTTGCCGTTCACTTTTTCGAGCGCCTGATAAATGGGCACGGTGCCGATGGGCACGGGGCTGTTGCGCAGGATCCATTCACGGGTGGCGTGGATGTTTTTGCCGGTGGAGAGGTCCATGACGGTGTCGGCGCCCCACTTGGTGGCCCAACGCATTTTCTCGACTTCTTCTTCGATGCTAGAGGCGACGGCGCTGTTGCCGATGTTGGCGTTGATCTTCACGAGGAAGTTGCGGCCGATGATCATCGGTTCCAGCTCTGGGTGGTTGATGTTGGCGGGGATGATGGCGCGGCCGGCGGCGACTTCGGAGCGGACGAATTCGGGGGTGATCTCCTTCGGGATGCGCTGGGGGAAGCGCTTGAAGACGGAGGGCGTGTAGTCGCTCTGGATCTGCGTGGAGCCGGCGTGCTGCTTGTCGAGGTCGTCGCGGCGGATGTCGTCTTTGAAGTCGGCGATCTCGGCGCGCTTGAGGTTCTCGCGGATGGCGATGAACTCCATCTCGGGGGTGATGATGCCCTGCTTGGCATACCAAAGCTGGGTGACGGGATGTCCGGCGCTGGCTTTGAGCGGGCGGCGGCGCTCGCCGTGGAGGCCGGGGAATTCGACGAGGCGGTTGCGCTCGGCGGTGCTAGCGAACTCGGCGTGCTTGCCGCTGAGGTAGCCGTTGTCCTGCGGTTTCACTTCACGGCCATCGTAGGCGGCGACATCGTTGCGGGCCTCGATCCAAGGCTCGCGGAGGGCGGGCAGGCCTTCTTCGGATTTGCCGTGGAAGGTGGGATCGCCCCAAGGGCCGGCGCAGTCATAGACGCGGACGGGTTCATTGACCTCGATGCGGCCATTGAAGGCTTTGGTCGGCGAGAGGGTGATCTCGCGCATGGGCACTTTGATTTCAGGATGGATGACGCCGGAAAGATAGACGCGGCTGGAGGCTGGGAGTTGCTCGCTGGAGTGGGCTTCGAAGGAGGATTTGGGGTCGGCGATCATAAACTGGATGCTTGTTGCTGGATTCTCGATGCTGGATGGAGCGCTGAGCGCAAGAAACCGAAATACCTCCGAGCGAACTCCCTTCGGCGGCATGACCCGCATCAGGTTCGGAGGGTTCTTTCCCTGCGGAAAGTCTCAGTCCCTAGCGCGGGACGCCCCTGTCGTGACGGCCGGATTGTCCGGCTGCAACGGTGAACGTCAAAGGCAATTTCGAAGGAGAACGGCTGCCGACGAAGAAATACTTAACAAAGTAAAAGTAATTGATGAATCGTGGTAATTATAGTAGATTGAGTGCATATAGACTCAGATGCAGATCTGCACCCCCCATTTCCATCGCCTGCTGGCAGCTTTATGCCTGCCGATGACACCGTTTGCGGTGTCTCGGGCGGATTTGGTCACAGACTGGAATAATCTGGCGCTGACGACGATGCGCACGAGCACGGAAGCACCGATGATGGCGCGTGATCTGGCGATATTGAGCACCTCGATGTTCAATGCCTCCGAAAGCATTCGCGGCACCTACCAGACCTATGGGTTCGGCAGTAATGCAGCGCCAGGTTCTGGTCCAGCCGGGGCTTCCTATGAAGCGGCGATGGCCGCCGCCGCCAACACAGTGATGCAGGGCCTGTATTCGGGATCGAGCACGGCATTTACGACCCTTTATAACACGCAACTCGGCGCGATTGCCAACGGTCAGGCGAAGACGGACGGCATCGCATGGGGCACAACGATTGCGAATAACATGCTAAGCTGGCGCTCGACGGACGGTGCATCAGTAGCGGCCATCACACCCTACTCACCGGTGGGAACCGTCGGCTACTGGCAGCAAACCTCCGCTGCTGGTGCCATGCTGCCAGGCTGGGGCACGGTGGGCACCTTTGCGATAGCAGGCACTGGAACTTACATGAGCACACTCTCGTCTGGCTCACTAGCATCCTACGTGCAGACGAATCAGTATGCTACAGACTACAATCAAGTGAAGGATTTGGGTTCGGCTTTCAGCGTAACACGCACCTCCGATCAGACGAACCAAGCCTACTTCTGGACCGCTGGCGCTGGCACAGCAAAGATGACCGACATGTGGAATAAGGTGGCGCAAACGACTGCCGCTGGAGCCGGGCTCTCCACCACCGATACAGCACGCTTGATCGCAGCGGTGAACACCGCGATGGCAGATGCTGGCATCGTCGCCATGGCCACCAGCTATGACACCCAATTTTGGCGGCCGGAAACAGCCATCGCGAACGGCGACGCCGACGGCAACATCAACACCGATGTGGATATTTCTTGGGCACCGCTCATTAACTCACCTTCTCTGCCAGAGTACGTCTCGCTCGGTAGTGCGCTCAGCCGTGCCGCCGCCACAGTTCTCTCTCATTATCTCGGCAATACCGTCTCTTTCAGTCTGGGTAGTGATATCAATGGCGATGGCAGCACGGATCTGACGCGCAATTTCACCAGCTTCAGCCAAGCAGCAAATGAAGCGGCACTCAGCGGCATCTATGCTGGCACGCAGTTTGGCACCTCTGTCACGGATGGTCAGGCAATCGGTGCCAACGTGGCGAATTTCGTGGTGAGCAACAACTTCGCCGTAGTGCCGGAGCCCTCCGGCGCGCTGTTGGTTATGGTTGGCAGTAGTATGTTTCTGTTCGGCACGCGCAGGCGCCGCTAGATCACGACCGGCGCAGGCGTTTGTTCGCGATGCATCACATCGCACGTTCTATTGTCTTCGCCCTCGTTCTGCTCCCTGCTCTGCTTCACGCTCTCGATGAATCGAAGCTCGCAGCTATTCATTCCGCTATGGAGACGGCGGTGAAATCGAAGCAGGCCACTGGCATCGTCACACTGGTGATGGAAAAGGGGAAGATCGTGCATCACGATGCCGCAGGCATGGCCGATGTCGCTAAAGGTCGCGCGATGGAAAAAGACGCGCTGTTTTGGATCGCCTCGATGACGAAATCCATCAATGCCACTGCCGTGATGGTGCTTGTGGACGAAGGCAAACTCGCACTCGATGAACCAGCCTCGAAATGGCTGCCGGAGCTGGCGAAGGTGAAACTCGCCGATGGCAGTGCTCCGCTAAAACCGATCACCTTGCGCATGCTGCTCAGCCATACGGCTGGCATTGCGTTTCCCAGACGTGCGCCCTCGGATGGAGCGGTCTCGCTCAAGGCTTACGTGGCATCGTTACTCAAGACACCACTCGCCTTCCAGCCCGGCAGTGCCTACGAATATGGTTTCGGCCCCACCGTGGCCGGTCGGATCCTCGAATTCGCCTCCGGCATGAAGTATGAGGCGTTTTTGCAGGCAAAAATCTTCGGACCGCTTGGCATGAAGGATACCATGTTCAATCCCGACGAAGCGCATCGCTCCCGCATCGCCCGCACCTACAAGATGGACGACGAAACGCACGAACTGGTGCCCGGCTACAATCCCTTCGTCACCAGCGATGTGACTGTGACGCACATGGTGGAACCTTCTGGAGGCCTATTTTCCACCGCCGCCGATATGGGGCGTTTCTATGCCATGATCGCGAATGGCGGTGAGCTCGATGGAGTGCGAATTCTCAGCGAAAAATCTGTCCGTGAATTCACCACGCCCGTCACCGCTGGCGGTAAACAACTCAACTACGCCTGCGGCTGGCAGTGCAATATCGATGAACAGCGCGTGAACTCTCAAATGCCGGTGGGAAGCTTTGGGCATGGCGGCGCGTTTGCGACGAACGGCTGCATCGACCCACACAGCAAGATCGTCACGGTGTTCATGGTGCAGAACGTCCTTGTGCCAGACAGTGGCAAGCCGAAGGATCTGTTTCAGCATCTCGTGATGAATGCAGCGGGAATCAAGGTCTCGCCACCGCCAGCGTTGAAGCCGGGCAAGTAACAGCCCCCAAATCTCAGTGTTTGAGATACAGTTCCGGCATTAGCAAGGGGCGGAGCACCACAGGCGTGAGATCACGCGGCAGTGGCTTCCAGGGATGACCTTTGTCGTCGCTGAGTCTTCCCCACCAGAGCCGGCCGCCTTTGCGCCATGGATCAATCACGAGGCCATCTTCAAAGCGCTGGCCTTTAGCAGTGACAACGATGGCGTTGTGTTCACGCATGGTGGCCCGACGTGACGAGGTGAGATGCAAAGTGAGTGTTTGGAGATTCAAGCGGTGCAGGTGCGGAAATAAATCATCTCGCCACTGATAGCAGAGACCACGTTTGCGCAGGCCAGTGTTCACCAGGCCGTTGTTCATCCATGGAAAGCACAAAGGGTTGAAATCGTCTGAGAGCTTGGCGGACTCCTCAATGGCAGTGAGTGCTAGTTTATCGGCCTCAACCGCTTGAACAGTTGGACTGAGCTGTTGGAGCTCGAGGCTGAGCTGACGAGCTTGCACGCGGCGTTCTTCGGCGGTGCCGAGATTGACGCAGGCGGTCATGAGAAGTGGAAGAAGAGGCAGAAGAAAACGTGAAACGGCTGACATGCGGAAATGAAGAATCAAAGGGGACCGTGGGCGGCTTCGTGTAATGCGCGAGCCTGTTCCCGCCACATTTCGCGGGTGGCGCGGTTTTTGAGGGCTAGAAGCTCATTGAATGCATGAAGTTCGTCATCATTCCACTGTGCAATCTGTTTCCAAGTGCGAATGCCGTGGGATCGTAGCCGCTTGTTAATGATTTTTTTGATGCCTTTAATCTGCGTGAGGTCGTCATCCCCCACTGCCGCAAACGTGGCGGCTTTTTCCTGGATCGAGGCCAAGATCTCAGCATTCAGCGTGGCTTCGAGCGTTGTGGTGCGCTTGCCTTTGGGTTTGGCCCGAAGCGTGGGTGTGACGTCAGCAGCAACTTCTGGCGCCAGCGGCTGAACTTGGCGGTTCGCGAGTTCAGATTGCGCAGCGACGGCTTGATCGCGTTCCTTGCGCAGGAGTTCGAGTTCACCCAGCAGCTTGGCCTTTTCGGTTTCGAGGGCGAGACTGGCTTCTCGGGCCTTAATGGCCTGTTCTTCATGCAGACGTGCTGCTTGTTGCGCCGACTTTAAATCTTTACGCAGGGTGCAGAGTTCGTTCTCCTTTTGCTCATTAAGCGTGTTGGCAGGAACTGCGATGAATTGGTGCTGCGCGGATTCGTTGTCAGTTTGAGCAATACGCAGGGCATTCAGGGTGTCGTCCACTTGGGCCTGCAATTCGGCGATCTGCTTTTTTACATCGCTCCCGCGCCATTGCCAACCAAACCAAGCGAATACTGCAGCGGTAAGACCGAGCAGTGGAGCGAGGTAGAGCAGGAGCCAAAGGGCGGAGGACATCAAGGAATCGATTGGAGATGGATGCGAAGGTGCTCAATAGCTTCAACGGAGAGCTGTTCAATGAGGGCGGCGGGTGTTCCAGTAGGAAGTAGTTTAGATTTTGCGATGCCGCCTGCTTCAACTAGCTCTCGCGTGACAGGAATGATCGTCCAGGTGCTGTCAGGTGTGGCGATGGCAAAGATACCGGCGCTGTCGGCAGGAGGTGCGAGAGGCAGGCTTTTGAATGTATGAAAGGCGCTGCCAGAGGAACGGCAGTTACCGTTGATACGCAGTTCGTCGCTCAGGACAAGGATGCGCGGTGCGTAAGCCTGACGGACTGCGGCAACGAGCTGTGCATGCAACGATTCTTCGGCGATTTGGCCGGAGAGGATGGCTTTGGAGCCGAAGAGAGCGAGGGTGATGATGGCGGGCTGAGGTTCAGCGGGAGCAGGCATGACTTTGTCAGCGCCTTGCAACCAGTCGATGAGTGTGGCGCTGTCGTTTTGCAGTTGGGCGGCAGCGAGTCCCGCGGGTAGGTCTGTTTTCCAAGGTTGTGCCTCACGCGCAATCTGCCAATCCACCGGTTTCCAAGCCTTGCCACTCAAACCGAGATAGAAGGATTTACCGTTCGGTTCTTTTGGCAAAGGAAGCAAAGCCGTGGTGATGGGACCAAAGTCGCCAGTGGGCCGTCTTTCGCTACTGATGCGGATTTCATCAATCAAACGTCTTGGTGAGAAGACGCTGATCGCATCATCGAGAATGGCGCGTTTCATCGCAGCTGATCCGAATTCACCACGCAGAATGACCTGCTGATCACGCACAGCGATGAACAAATGACCTGCTGCCAGTTTAGCGAGGCGGTTGGTTTCAATTTCGGCGGCACGTTGCTGCTGCAAAGTTTCACGCAGTTCGTGCAGGGCAGGAAGCATGCGTTGCTGCCATTCGGTTTCGCTGATGCCGAGGGAGAGAGCTTCAGCCCGCAGGGATTCGTCTGGTTGTTGAAGTGAAATTTCCCGCCAAGGCTGGCCGATGAGGGCGAGATGAGCCCGCGTGGTCTGCTGCGGTTCGGGAACGCTGCGTAGAGTGACAGAGACGTTGACTGCTTCGTCGTGGTTTTCTCCGTCGGTGCCGAGAGCGCCTTCTGCCACGCCCCCTTTCACACTCCAGCTTTCCTGGACACTGCGTGCGAGGTCGCGTGCCTCGTATTCACTCGCAGCAGTGCCGAGCAGCCGCGCGCGTTTACCGCTGGCGGCCAGCAGCATCCAACCGGTCGGGTAGGGGGCCACTTCGATCTCGTTTTGCACGGTGCATACAGGATTAAGCCGCAGGCCGAGGCTGGCACTCAGTGGCTTAGGCGCACGCACGAGATCACGCATCGTTGCTTCGATGGTTAGGCGGTCCTGAATCGTACGCACGCTGCCACTTATGTGTGCCTGCTGGCCGTCAAAGGCTAGGCGCAACCGGCCAAGCCGTTGCGCCAGCTTGGATTGCTGCGCAAGCGTATGCTGCGCGGCTGTTTCAAGCTCACGCTGCATGCGTGGCAGCAGTAGGAACGCGCCGATGAGCCAGAGCGCCAGCAACGTGACAGCGGAGAGGGTCCAGCGCGCGTGCGTCATGTCAGGAGTATCACTCTTTCTCGGTGAGCATGCGCACTTCGTCGAAACTGAAGCGCCGCACCTCACCACGCTGACTGGTCTGCACCAAGGTTTCCGTGCCGACTTCGAGCGCGGTAAGCCAGCCATCACCATACACCCAAGTGTCGAGGCAGATTCGAGCGGGCAGAATGCGCGGCAGACCGTCTTTTTGTGCGGTGTGACCGCAGATCAGAGTCTTGCCGGAGAAATGGGGATGAGAGTCATCAAACCGCCGCCAGAACAACCAGTCATCACTTTGATCCGGCAAGGGCAGCATGGCGTTCACATTCGCGTGGGCAAAGATGTGAGTCGGCGTCGCATGCCAGCGTCGCAGGCGCTGGCTTAGAAAATCCCAATGCTCCTGTGGTACGGCGTTCCAGTCAGGTGTGTCCATACAGCCATAGGACTGCATGGTCTGGCGGCCTCCAACGGCATACCAAGAGCCGGAATCCACCATGCTATTCCTGGCGTCGAGCATGAGAATCTCGTGATTGCCAAGCAGCGGAATGAGTTGGGTGCGCTTTTCAAGTTCCAGTAATATATTAACCACACCGCGAGAGTCTGGACCGCGGTCCATGTAGTCACCCAAGGTCACGACCTGATCATCTTTTTGCGGGGCCAATTCCTCCAACATCAAATTCAGCGCGGTCGAGCAGCCATGGATGTCACCAATGACCAGCGTACGACCGCGGGTGTTTTCTCGTGGGTTCAGCCGAACCCTCGACGTATGGATGTCGGGCGCGTCATCGCTTACCAGAATGGGCATGGCCTATTAATTGCGCGTGGAACGCCGGACGCAACCACCGATCATCGTGATGGCGCAATGAGTTTAGCCATGCAAGTTGGGCAGATGCCCCGCCGCCCGAATCCCAGCAAGCAGCCATCAGCAGCCCCCATTTCCCCTACGGCCAGCCAGACAATTTTTCAGGCTCGGGGCCTGCGGAAGGTGTATCAAACCGGCGAACTCGACGTGGTAGCGTTGCAAGGGGTAGATCTCGACTTCCACATGGGCGAACTGGTGGTGCTCCTCGGCGCTTCTGGCAGCGGAAAATCCACCTTACTGAACATTCTGGGTGGTCTCGACGTGCCTACCGCTGGCTCATTGCGCTACAAAGGCTGGGACCTCAGCGGTGGCGGTGAACGCACACTCACCCAGTTTCGCCGTAATTGCGTGGGCTTCGTCTTCCAGTTCTACAACCTCATTCCAAGCCTCACCGCCCGCGAAAACGTCGCCCTCATCACCGAAATCGCTCCAGACCCGATGAAGCCCGAGGACGCACTCGACCGTGTCGGCCTTAGCCATCGTCTCGATCATTTCCCGTCACAACTCAGCGGCGGTGAGCAGCAGCGCGTGGCCATCGCCCGTGCCATCGCGAAAAAACCAGAAGTGCTGCTGTGCGACGAGCCCACCGGCGCCCTCGATGTGACTACCGGCATCACGGTGCTGGAGGCCATCGAGCGCATCAATCGAGAGCTCGGCACGCTCACCGTCGTCATCACCCACAACGCCGCCATGGCTGCCATGGCCGATCGCGTGTTGCATTTGTCCGACGGTCATATCATCAAAGAAAGCCACAATGAGCAGCGAGTGGATGTGAAAACCCTCCAGTGGTAACGATTAGCCCAGCGCCTTGATGCGCTCCTGGTGCTCGGCCTTGAGCTTGGCGCACATGATCTCGCAGAGCTGATGAATCGAAGGATCGGCGATGAAGCAGATGGTGCTCAGCCCATCACGGCGGGTGGTGATCATGCCGGCTTGTTTGAGCACGGAGAGATGCTTCGAGACATTTGCCTGGCCCGTGCCCGCCGCTTCGACGAGCTGGGTCACGTTGCGCTCTCCAGCCATCAATGTACTGAGCAGGCGTAGCCGCACCGGCTCGGACAAGGCACGAAAGCGGTGCGCGATCATCTCCAAGGCCGAATCCGACAGAGGCTTCGGAGTGGCGGGCTTTCGATTGCGCGTGGTGGGTGATTTCCTGGCCATGGCTTGTTATGGTTTGACTCTATATCGTTATATAGCGATATGGCAACATAGTTGATTCAACAAAAATACCCCCATCCCATGAAAACCGCTACTGACTGTCCTTCCCTCTCCCCGCACGAGCTTGCCGAACACCTCAAGCTCGACGGCTGCCAGCTCGTCGATGTGCGTGAACCCGTCGAGCATGCCGAGGCGCACGTCTCGGGTGCCAAACTCATCCCCTTGGGCCAAATCGAGGGCCGCTGTAGTGAAATCGACCGCAAACGCACAGTGATCGTTATGTGCCAGGCCGGGAAGCGTGGTCAGGCGGCGGCGGAAAAGCTGCGCGCACTCGGATTCACGGATGTTTGTAATCTCGCGGGCGGCTTGAATGCCTGGAAGGATGCCGGCATGCCATGCGCCGCCGGATCTCGGAAGGTGATGCCGCTGATGCGCCAGGTGCAGATAGCCGTTGGCTTCTTTGTGCTCACGGGCTCGCTGCTGACTGCCTTTGTGGATCCCCATTGGGTCTATCTGACGATGTTCTTCGGCGCTGGCCTGCTGTTTGCCGGTCTGTCAGGCTTTTGCGGTCTCGCGATGATTTTGGCGAAGATGCCGTGGAATAGCGTGACCGCTGCTTCGTGCTGCAGCAAATAAAAGCGGCATCCCGTTGCCAGGATGCCGCCGTGAGTTGTTTGGTTTTGGAGTGTCGGGTCGCTTAGTAGCGACCGCCGCCACCACCACCACCGCCACCGGAGTAGCCGCCACGGCCACCGCCGCCGCCACCTTTGCCGCCACGGCCACCGCCACCACCACCACCACCATATCCGCCGCCACCACCGCCACCGCCGTAGGCAGGACGATCTTCTTTCGGACGAGCTTCATTGATGGTCAGGTTACGACCTTGGAAGTCTTTTTCATTGAGGCCACGGATGGCTTCATTCATGGCAGTTTGGGAGTCCATGGTCACGAAAGCAAAGCCACGAGGACGACCGGAGTCGCGGTCCATGGGCAAGTGGATGTCAGTAACGGTGCCGTAGTCGGTGAAGAGAGCGCGAACGTCGTCTTCGGTGGCGGTGAAGGGCAGATTGCCCACATACATTTTGGTATTCATATCGATTTCTTGGGTACAGTCAGCCTGCATGAGGCTGAAATAAGCTCCGAGATCGGATTTAAGAACACCAAAGAAACAACCTGATGAACGACTTAGCTTCGCCTTTATCAGGTTAACTTGCGACGGTTATGTCGGCGTCTTCGTGGCAATAGCAAACGTTAGTTTGGATTGTTTGCCCTTACGGGGTCAACCTTGCTGCGACGCCGTGCCATCGATGATCAACCCTGCGGGTGGGATCGGGCCGACCATACCCACCTCGCCATTGGTATCGGCAGTGCTTGATACCGGCTTTGCGCCTGTCCCACGCATATTGATGATTCTCTTCATTAAATCGAACCAGAATTGCGCCCCAAGCGCTGCTGCCGCACCAGCCATGAGCCAGCCAAGCAAGCTCTCGAACAACGTGCCGAATGGACTCGTGGCCCAGGCTTTGGCCGTGGTCTTGTTCCAACCCACGGGGAAACCAGCGTCAGCGAGTTCCGTCACGGCTTCATCAAAGACAGCACGTGCACCCTTGGATGCTTCAGCACCCATCTTCGCGGCGAGTTCGCTCTGGGCTTTCACCGATGCCTCAGCCTTTTGCACGAAAGCATTGCGCAGGTCGTCATTCGTCGAGAGCGCCCGTGTGATGGCGATGGTGTTCAAATTGCAAACCACGGCGAGCACGATGCCGACACCGAAGTTCCAGACCTGCGAGAGACGCTTGTACCAACCCGTGGTGCGGTCCATCATGCCGTCATACCACTGGCTGGCGAGAAACTGAAACACTCCCAACGGGTCCTGTCCCGGCAACAGATTCCGCTCCGCATCGCGACTGAGAGCCTGCAGCGGACCACGCGCACCTTCGCCGAGACTGCCAATGCCAGCCTGGATCTGCTCCCAGCGCGTCTCCCCCTTGGCCTCGGTGCCTTTGGTTTCGAGAATATCCATCAGCACCTGGCTGAACTGCGTATGCGGCAGGTAGGACGGAAAATGTTTCGCCAGACTGCCATCCGCATTGGTGGAACGATGCACCGCTGTCATCAGCGGATGATCCACAAACTCATTCAGCGGCTTCGCATCCGGACCATGGCCGTTCTGCGGCAGCATGTGCGAAAGCGCCTTCCACAGCATCTTGCCGCGTGCATTTGTCCATGAGAGGAACATCTCGCTGGTCGTTGAAACCAGCACGCTGAACAGGAAGAAGATGAACGAGAGACCGAGGGCAACGTCGAGTGTCTGGAGCATGGCGCGGAATGTGAATCATTCGCCGCAGAGCGGCTGTTAGTGCATTTCCACCGCGCACTGGCCTAAGCCGCCGCGGAAGTAGTTGAACTGCACATTCGGGTGATCGGCGAGCAGCGACATCGGCACGGACGAGTCGGCGAGACGCTTGGAGATCATCAGCGCGGTCAGGCGTTGGCCCAGCGGGTTGTCATGCACACCTGCGTGCCAGATGCTGACCTTCTCAGCCATCCAGGTCTCTTTCGGGCCCACGGTGATCGCCATTTGCGGCACCATGGTGATGTTGCCGCCACCGGAGGTGCGCGCATTTTGCATGAGCGTCACGGGATGCAGTTCCACGACGCGCGTGGTGAGTTTGCGATATTCCGCAGGTGGTGGCGGCTCGTTCTTCCACTTGCCGGTGCGCTTGGGCGGATCATTGAAGGCCCAGTGTTTGATGTCACCCTGCCCGCCCTGCATCACCGCACAGCGCACGCCGCTCTGCCAGCTCTTGATGTAAGCCGCCGTGTCCGCCTTCGGGAAATGCAACTGCGTATCTGGCATGCAGAGCTTCTTTTGCATGCGGTCAAAGCACATGTCGCGGTCAGCCTTCTCAAACGACAGCGGATGCTCCATGGAGACTTCCTTCTTCGTATTTTCGTCATACCACTCGTCCATGCCCCAGAAATGGCCGTCTTTGATCGAAATACCGAGATCGTTCACCAGCCGAGCGACCAGCGGAAGCTGCTCTGTCGGTCCAATCGGGCCACAAATGCCCGCCGGATTGTCCGGCGTGGCCTGCTTCCACGCGTGGATGTATTCCAGCGCCTCGGCGAGATAAAAATCCTCCAGTGTGTCATACATCACCACCTTGAAGCCGGGGCGGGAAAGCTGCCTTAAATCACGCTCCGTGAGCCGGGCGGCGTCGTTGATGAGATCGTTTTCTAAAGTGGTGTAGTCCCACCAGTCCGGTGCGATGTGGCTGAGTTTGCGCGGCATGGTTCGTTTTGGGTTGGTTCGCTTACAATCAAGGAGAACGCCCGTTTTGCCAAGCTCTCATCATGAAGCGTGAAAATTTTCTTCGCGTGCGCCTCCCCCTACGCTACCAACACGCATGGATGACGCCACCATGCTCAATCACCCCGATGCCCTCACCCGCCTGCGCTATGTCGTACACCGCCTGCGTGCGCCCGGCGGCTGTCCGTGGGACATGGAGCAGACGCACGAGTCGCTGATCCCGCATGTCATTGAAGAAGCCTACGAAGTCGCCGATGCCATCCGTAGCGGCGATTCCGCGCAAATTTGTGATGAACTCGGCGACATCCTTCTCCAACCCATTCTCCACGCCGAAATCGCCAACGAGACAGGAGCCTTCGATCTCGACCAAATGGCCAACGGTTTGACCGACAAGCTCATACGCCGTCATCCACACGTCTTTGGCGACACCACCGCCAACACCTCCGCTGCCGTGCTCAACCAATGGGACGCCATCAAGCGCACCGAAAAGGGCACCGAGCACGAAGGCCTGCTCCATGGCACCGGCAACGGCCTCCCCGCGCTGATGCGAGCGCAAAAGCTGCAAAAGAAAGCCGCCCGTGTCGGCTTCGACTGGCCGGACTCCACACCCGTCTTCGCCAAGATCCGCGAAGAAGCCGCCGAACTCGAAGAAGCCATCGCCAGTGGCGACAAAGCCCACATGGGAGACGAACTCGGCGATCTGCTCTTCAGCGTCGTCAATCTTGCGCGTAAACTCGGCATCGAATCCGAACCCGCGCTCGCTGCGGCCAATGAAAAATTTACCCGCCGCTTCCACGCCATGGAAACCCATCTGCGCGAGCAAGGCCACGAACTCGGCAAGCTCTCGCTGGAGCAGATGGACACGGCCTGGGATGCGGTGAAGCACAGTGTTTGACGGCGCGTTCATGGAACTCGGTCATTTCTCATTCCCCAAACTCTGGGCGCAGGTGCGCACAAAGTCTTGGCTGTGGTTGTTTCGCAGGCAGCACATCGAGGAAGCGGGGCGTTTGCTCAAGCATGGCGATGTGGGGCTGACGGGCGTGCACGTGTGTGCGGAGAATGAGCTGGAGATCATCGCGGGAGTCGGCACAGGTTTGTTCAACTCGGCTTCCGTCACGGTGCATCTGCGGCTGCGAGAAGATGACAGTCTCGCGATGACTTCGCACTGCACCTGCGCGGTGGGGACGCTCTGCCATCACGCGGCCACGGTGATGCTGATGCTCGATCACGATGAAGGAAAGCGTCGCATCGAAAGCATGGCACGTGTGCAAGAACGCGCCTCACCAGCACCGGAGAACGATGCGACGCCGAAGCCTGAATCGGTCGAATTACCACCCACCGAGCCGATGCCGCTGCTTCTCGTGCGCCGCATGACGCTGCAAATGCCGCAGATCACTGCGAAACGAAACATCGGCGGCTGGGCAGACAAGAGCATCGCCTTCATCCAACCTTGCGCCGAGTATGAAGGCTGCCCGCTACGCTTTGAGATGCTGGTGCGCAGTCCCGCGCATGAATGGAAAGATGCGGATGGAGAGCGGCACACGGTGGTGCGGAATCAGCGCTCTGAACGCCTACTGCTGTCCGATTTGTCCGGCCTTGGCTTCAAATCATTCTCCGAGGCACTGCCCGGCGCGAAGGCTCCTGAGTCCACGCTCGGCTTCATGGCGGTGCCGGGCGATCAGGCGCTGTTTTGGTCGCAATTCCTCAAAGATCAGGTGCCAAAGCTACGCGAGAGCGGCTGGCGTGTCGAAGTACCTGATGACATCGGCTTTCAAATCCATGAGGCCGATGAAGATGCCTGGTTCTCCGATCTCACGGGCGATCAAGGCGGCAAAGATTGGTTCGCGCTCGATCTTGGTGTCGAGATCGAAGGCCGCCGCATTTCCATGGTGCCGCTGCTCGTTGATTGCATCGATCAAGGCCTCACCGCGTCCGTGTTGGAGAAAAATCTCGATCAGCGCTTCCTACTCTCGCTCGGCAGTGATCGCGGTGACGTGCTCTCCGTGCCCGCGAAGCGCCTCGTCGTGCTGTTGCGCTTTTTTGACGAACTCCTCGCCACGCGGCCCGTGCGCAAGGACGGCAAGCTTCAGCTCGACAAACTGCGCGCCGCACAGCTCGCCACGCTCGATGGCATGCCCATTCGCGCGCCAGCGGAACTCACGGTGCTCAGTCAGCAGCTCGGCAGCTTTCGTCAAATCGGCCTCATCGACCCACCCGCGACGCTGAAGGCCAGTTTGCGCGATTATCAGCGCGAAGGCGCCTCCTGGATGCAATTCCTGCGCGAGTTCGGCCTGCACGGCATTCTGGCCGATGACATGGGTTTGGGCAAAACGCTGCAAACGCTGACCCACATCCTTATCGAGAAGGAAAGCGGCCGTATGCAGCATCCATGCCTCATCGTGGCCCCCACGAGCGTTTTGCGGAACTGGATCAACGAATCCATCAAATTCACGCCCACGCTCAGTTTGCTGCTGCTGCGTGGTCAGTCGCGCAAAAGCGACTTCAAGCACCTCAAGCAATACGACCTCGTCGTCACCAGCTACCCGCTGCTCGTGCGCGATGCCGATGTCATGCAGGCGCAGGAGTGGCACATCGTCGCGCTGGATGAAGCGCAGAACATCAAGAATCCCAAAAGCCTCGCCGCGCAGACATGCAGTGGATTGAAGGCCAAGCACCGCCTCTGCCTCACCGGCACGCCGATGGAAAACCACCTCGGTGAGCTGTGGAGCCTCTACAACTTCCTCATGCCCGGCCTGCTCAGCGACGCCGACACCTTCCGTCAACACTACCGCAATCCCATCGAGCGCGATGCCGATGCGGAGCGCCAAAAGCAGCTCACCACCCGCATTCAGCCGCTGCTCCTGCGCCGCACCAAGGACGCCGTGGCCAAAGAACTGCCACCTAAGACCGAAATCCTCCACAGCATCGAGCTCGGCCAGGCGCAGACCGATTTATACGAGACCATCCGCGCCGCCATGGACAAACGCGTGCGCGAAGCCATCGAGGTCAACGGCTTGGATCGCTCGCAAATCATCGTGCTCGATGCCTTGCTCAAACTCCGCCAAGTCTGCTGCCATCCGCATCTCTTGAAGCAGGAAACCGCTCGCGATGTCACCGACTCTGCCAAAACTTCCTTCCTCATGGACGATCTCCTGCCCAGCCTCATCGAGGAAGGCCGCCGCATCCTCATCTTCTCGCAGTTCACCGAGATGCTCGCACTCATCGAGGCGCGCTTGAAGAAAGACGGCACGCGCTATGTGAAACTCACCGGCAGCACCAAAGACCGCGAGACGCCGATCCAGGAATTCCAAGCCGGACAAGTCCCCGTCTTTCTCATCAGCCTCAAAGCCGGCGGCGCAGGCATCAACCTCACCACCGCCGACACCGTCATCCACTACGACCCGTGGTGGAACCCCGCCGCCGAGGCCCAAGCCAGCGACCGCGCCCACCGCATCGGCCAAAAGAACCCCGTCTTCGTTCACAAGCTCATCTGCGAGAACACCATCGAAGAGCGCATCCTCAAGATGCAGCAAAAGAAAGCCGCCCTCGTCGAAGGCCTCCTCTCCGGCCGCACCGACAAACTCCAGCTAACCCAGGCGGACATCCAGGCGCTGTTCATGGCGGAGTGAGGTTTCAGATCACCAGAAAGCCATCTTCATCAAACTTCACTCCGGCGATGGTGATCACACGAGTATCATTTGGCATCAAACCGCTGATGCGAACGCCATCGGTGGTTGATTCGATATTGAAACCAGGTAACAAGCGACCGAGAGAGCCAGATTTTTTGCCGAGCTGCAGACCTTCATCGCCAGCGGCCATTTGCGGGTCGGGAACTTCGGTGCTGAGGAGGATGCCAGTGGTGGCATCGATGTAGCCGCGCAACGCGGCGGTGGCGGGCAGGGGCGGGAGATCGCTGTCGAAGCAGAAGGCGAGACGTTCGTGGCCAGTGAATTTTTCGAGGGTTGCGCGAGTGCCAAAGGCGATGATGTGCGTCGCATGGGCTTCATCGGCGTGATCAATGTATTTGGAACCGGGGATCAACTGGGTGAGCGCTTTAACGGTGCGATGAATGATCGTGTCTGCGGGTTCAAGGCTGAGGAAGACATCACCTGCGCGATGCCATTCGGCTTCGCTAAGACGCAGGGCGTTGGCGAAGGCAACTTTGTCCTCACAGGCATCGTCCCAAATGGAGCGAGACATCAGCGCATTGCTGCTCATAGCGAGAATGGAATGACGCACGGCCTCGGCGGTGCCTTCGCGTGCGGCGAAAGGTTCGCCGAAATGCACTTCGACGGGATAGCGCAGATGCTTCGGCCGTTTGGTGAAAAACTTGCCGCCCTGAAACGAAAAGATGCTGCCGTAGAGGCCGGCAAGGCATACGGGGACGACCTGAGCATCACCCTGACGGGCCATGAGCTCGAAACCTTTGCGCAGATCGTTGACCATGCCATGACGGGTGATCTGGCCTTCGGGGAAGAGGCAGACGACTTCGCCTTCTTTGAGCGCGGCGGCGACAGAACGGATGGCATCTTTCGCGCGTGTGGGCGAGATCGGCACCGTGCCGATGAGGCGCAGGAAGCCGTTCAACCACCACAGGCGATACAGCATGTCCCAGATGACGAAACGTACCGGTCTGCGACAGGAGGCGGCAACGACGAGCGCATCGACATAGCTGACGTGATTCGGCAGCAGCAGCACGCCGCCGGTGGCGGGCACACGATCTGGATGAAAGGGCTTCACCTTGTAGATGAGTCTCACGGCGGCGAGCAGGAGCAACTTCACCAAATCCTGCGGCAGCAGGCGCATGATGTAGAAGGCGGCGAAAAATGTGGGAATGGCGAGCAGGAGGAACTGCGTGGAGGAACTCAATTCTAACCACTTCATCAAGCCGACAATGGCCACGGCGACGAGCGTGCCGAGGCAGTCCATTAAATTCATGCCAGCATGGATGCGGGCTTTCTCGTGCTTATCTGCTTTATCCTGCGCGAAGGCATAAAGCGGCACCATGAAGCAGCCGCCAGCAGCACCGGTAAAGATGATTCCCGCATACATCCAACTGCTGCCGAGTGTGGCGAGGCCTGACCACAGCAGGCCGACGACGAGGCCGAAGCCGCCGAGGGGAATGAGGCCCATCTCGATGCGATTCTTGCTGACGTGCGAGGCGAAGAAGCTGCCACTGATTACGCCGATACCGAGAATGCCTGCCACCTTTGCGAGTTCCATTGGTCCGTCGCCATGACCGGTGTCGGGATGCAGTTCTTTGGTGAGTGTGACGAGAATGAAACTGATCGCGTTCGAGATGAACCAGAAGTAAGTGACGCCGAGTGCCGCGAGACGGATGGAACGACGACGGAAGACGATCTTCACGCTCTCGAAATGCTCCAGCGCCATGGATTTGCGCCAATGCACCTCGGGATGCGAAGGCGTCTTCTGAATGCAGAGAGCGGCGAAGAGTTCGCCAAAACCAAAAATGCCGATGATGATCAGCGGCCAGAGCGCGGACATCCATGCATCGTGTGTTCGCTCATACTCGGTGCCGTACCAGATGCCACCGGCCCACATGCCACCGAGAATGCCCGCCAGCATCGTGACCTGAAGCCAGCCTGAGACCTGACCAAGGCGGCGTGAACCGGCGAGTTCCTTCATGATGCCCATTTTGGCTGGGCTGAGAATGGCCGCCTGTATGGCGAGGACGAAAAATCCCACGAGGCATATTTCGAGCGAACCCGGCACGCGTTTCATCCACAACGCGAGTGCGAGCCAAACGAAGCAGATAATCTGCATCACCTGCATCCAGATGATGACATTGCGTTTCGAGAAACGATCCGACCAGTAGCCAGCAAGCGGCGCAAAGATCATGTAGGGCAGCGAAAAAATCGCCCCAAGCCACAACTCCATGTGGCGACCGACCCAGGAGTCTTTGGCGATGATGATCGACAGTGCGATCAGCAGCATTTTAACAAAGTTGTCGCTAAACGAATTGAGCGCCTGCACCACGAGCACCAGTACGATGGAAATCCAGTTCCTGCGTGGCAGGGCGGTTGCGTCGTCGAGTGCGGCGGAGTCGGACATGGTGTCGTTCAATCAAGGAAACGCTGCGCCAGCAGAATGTCTGCCGGAAAGGTGATCTTGGGGTTGGGATCGGTGTTTTCGACGACAAAGACGGATTCGCCAAGGTGCTGCACGGCGGAGACTTCATCGGTGACGAGCAGGCCGTCGCGCATCACAGCGTCATAGGCACGCACCAGAAGTTCGCGATTGAAGACTTGGGGCGTTTCCATGATCCAAGCATTGGCACGCTCGATGGAGTCGGTGATGCGGCCGTCGCTGTCACAGCGCTTGAGCGTTTCAGTCATGGGTCGTGCACAGGCAACGGCGGATTGCGTGCGGGCGGCCTCGATGCAGCGATTGATTTGTTTCACGGAAATCAAAGGTCGGGCACCATCATGCACGGCGACGATGTCGCAGGCCGGATTCACGACTTTAAGACCGGCAAGCACGGAGAGATGACGCTCAGCACCACCCGTGATGATTTTAACGATCTTGTCGAAGCCACTAGAGCGCCAGACGTCAACTTCCATGCGCAGCGCAGAGCTGGTGACGACGATGATCTCATCAACATCTGCGCACTTTTGAAACACACCCAGAGTTCGCCGCAGCACAGGCTCGCCGCAAAGTTTAGCCAGGAGCTTGTTGAAGCCCATGCGTTTGCTACTGCCAGCGGCGACGATGATGGCGGAGGTCATGAAGGCCGATGAATCAGTTACGCGAGGCGTTTCGCTACTTCCGTGGAAATGCTCTTGCTATCAGCACGGCCGGCGACGCGTTCTTGCAGCGCTTTCATGACATTGCCCATGTCTTTCTTCGAAGTGGCCCCCAGTTCGGTGATGACGGTCTCAACGAGCTTGGCCAGTTCTTCCGTGCTCATGGCAGCAGGGAGGTATTTTTCTAGAACGGCGATTTCGGCCTTGGCGACTGCGACGGCTTCAGGGCGTCCGGCTTTCTCCGCACCTTCCACGGAATCCTGGAGCTTTTTGATCTCCTTGCGCACGACGGCGAGGGCATCGGTGTCGCCGAGTTCGCCGTCAGCGCCGAGTTTTTCGATGGCGGCGTATTTGAGAGCGGACTTGAGATTGCGGATGACATTGAGAGCCACGGTGTCCTTGGCGCGCATTGCGTTTTTGAGGTCTTCGGAAATGCTGGCGATGAAGCTCATGGGATCGTGATTTTGGGTTGGTTGAATGAGTCCGCGATCATGGCGTGGCGGGGGGCTTTGTCCAGACGATAGGCAAGGCATGCTGGGATAGCCTTTGCGCTGCTTCGCCGCCCGTGCATGATCTTTCACTGTGCAATTTAGACATCCCAAACACGACCTCTACATCCCTGACGAAACCGACCCCTGGACTGCGTTGCGCCGCGTAACACACCTGGGCATTGTTTCCCATCAAGACGACCTCGAAATCGCCGCGTATCATGGCATCACCGAGTGTTTCCATGACAAAGAACAGTGGTTCGGCGGCGTGGTGGTGACCGATGGCTCTGGCAGTCCGCGCAAGGGACCTTATGCCGCCTACACGGACGAGGAAATGCAGAAGGTGCGCCTCATTGAGCAGCGGAAGGCCGCCTATGTGGGTGAATACAGCATCATGGTGCAGCTAGGTTATCCCAGTGAGGAAGTGAAGAAGCCCAGCCATGCGCCGATGGTGGAAGATTTGAAGTTCATTCTCGAACACGCGCAGCCGAAGATTTTATATCTTCACAATCCTTGCGACCGCCATGACACACACATCGCCACGTTTCTGCGCTGCCTGGAGGCTATACGATTGTTACCACCGGAGATGCGGCCTGAAAAAGTCTATGGTTGTGAAGTCTGGCGTAAGCTCGACTGGCTGCTAACTGAGGACAAAGTAATGCTGTGGGTGGACAAGCACCCGCACATGCTGCGTCCGCTCTTGGGCGTCTTTGATTCGCAGATCAGCGGCGGCAAACGCTATGACCTGGCTGAAGAAGGTCTGCGTCACGCCAATGCGACTTACTTTGACTCCCATACGACCGACAAGACCAGCCTGCTCACCTTCGCGATGGATCTGACACCGCTGACCAAGGACGACAGCCTTTGCCCAGTTGAATACGCTGTGAATTATGTGAAACGCCTCGAAACCGATGTGCGTGATCGCGTGAAGAAGTTCATGTGATTTTCGTAGCGGCGGGCGTCAGCACGCCGCCGAGGTGAGGCACCGGGATCTGAAGACTCATGTCTTCCACTACGCCTACGGCCAACAAAAATGCCAGCCGGAATGTCCGGCTGGCATTGAAGTTTAAATCGAAGCGTCGGCAGAATTTATTCCGCGATCTTGGCGATCTTGATGATGATCTGCTCAACAGGAACGTCTCTTGCGCCGGTTTTGACCGCCGCGATGGCATCGACCACATCCAAGCCTTTCGTCACCTTGCCGAAGACGCAGTAGCCCCAGCCATCCTGGCCGGGATAGTCGAGGAAGCTGCTGTCTTTGTGGACGATGAAGAACTGCGAGCTGGCGCTGTGCGGATCCGACGTGCGCGCCATGGCGATGGCTCCACGTATATTTTTGAGGCCGTTCTTGGCTTCGTTCTGGATCTTGGCGTCCGTGTCCTTCTGCTGCATGTCGGGGGTGAAGCCGCCGCCCTGTATCATAAAGTCGGGGATCACGCGATGAAAGATCAGGCCGTCATAAAAGCCTTTCTTCACATAGCTGACGAAATTGGCGACTGAGATCGGGGCCTTGGCGGCGTCGAGTTCGAGTTCGATGGTGCCTTTGGAGGTTTCCATCACGATTTTCACAGGTTTGGCGTCACTCACGGTTTGTGCAGGGGTTGTGCCGGTCAGGACAGCAAACGTAAGAACGAGGGCGGCCAGAGTCGGTGCGATTGATTTCATAGGTGGTTGGGTTGAGGGCCGCGAATGAGCCACGAAGCCTTTGATTTGCAATGATCAAATCACCATCGGCCTTGTGGCCAGGGCCGAGTTGTCTAAAAACAACTCGGCCCGGAAGGACCCAACCAAAATCCTTCCGGGCCTTTAGGTGACCAGAGAGACCCCAACCATGAAGCGACTCTCCAGCTCGTTGTGTTTTTCCCCCAAGCGAACCCAGGGAAAGTTTGTGAAGCTTGCGCCCCAACTGAGTTCTTGATAGAGCAGCCGTCGGGCCAAGTTTGGCAACGAAATTCAGTTTTTTTCTAGAACCGCAAAAAAATGCTTATCTGCGCATTTGAGGCCGCTGAAAAATCACTTTGGCAGCACGCGAACGATGAAGGCTTTCTTCTCACCGAAGTATTTGGCAGCGACGCGTTGGATCTCTCTGGCAGAGATGTCGGCCATGATGCCGGGAAGTTTTTGGAAGTGGTCCCAGCCAAGGCCATTGACTTCGTTCCAGGCGCAGATGTCGGCCATGCCAGTGTTGCCCTGCTGGGCGCGGAGCCAAGATGAACGCCAAGTCACGCGCGCACGGTCGATTTCATCAACGGTGAGGCCGTTGGTGGCGAGATCATTGATCTGGGCCATGAGTTCTTTCTCAGCGAGCTTCATCTTCTTGGGATCAGTGCCGACGTAGAAATAAAAGGCACCGGCACCCATGGCGGCGAAGTTTTGCGCACCGACATAATAAGCGAGGCCGAGTTCTTCACGGATGCGGTTGAACAAGCGGCTGCCCATGTCGCTGCAGGCTTCATCGATGAGGTTGAGGGCATGCACGTCGCGATCTTCGAGGCCGACGGTGCGAAAGCCAACGACGATGACGGCTTGTTCTTTGTCGAGATGCTCGGTCCATGCAGCGGGTTTGGAGCTGGCGTGGTATTCGCGTCCCAAGGCTATCTGCCGTGGGCCGCGAGGCAGTTTGGCGAAGGCTTTTTCAACCTGCTTTTTGATCTCGGCCGCTTTCACGTCGCCGAACACGGAGATGACACCATTGCCGGTGGTAAAGCTGGCGCGGAGCATGTCGCGACAATCGCTAAGCTTCAATGCGGCGACTGTTTGTTCATTACCGAGTGCGGTGCGATGGAAAGGCTGGCCGGCGAAGATTTCGCGGCGTGCTTTGCGCATGGCGACGGTGAGCGGATCTTCTTGTTCCTCGATGATGTTGGCGATCTGGCGCTTCTTGACCTCAGCGAGTTGCGGCTGTGGTAAGGCGGGATTGAGGATGAGATCGGCGAGGAGGTCGAGCGCGGTCGTTTCATCGCCTCGCATGACATCGGCACCGAGGATGTAGCGGTGTGCGTCAGCGGTGCATTGCAGGCTGCCACCGCGATTTTCGAGTTCGGCAGCGATCTGTGCAGCAGCACGTTTCTTGGTGCCTTTGAGCAGCATTTGTGAGGAAATCATCGTCACACCAGCGGAGGTATCGGTTTCAGCGAGAACACCAGCGAGGAAGTTTGTGCGCACGCTCACTAGCGGAAGGCGCGGATTTTCACCCACGAGCAGAATGAGGCCGTTGGTGAGCTTGAAGCGTTGAATCGCCGGACGCGCGGAGTCGGTGGTTGCACTGGCTTTGCTCGCGGTTTCAACCTCAGGGCCGACAAGGACTGTGCTGAAGGAGCTTTGCGGCAGGTAACGTCGCGCAACATCTCGAATCACATCCGGCGTGAGTGCTGAGATGGCGGCGAGGAATTGACGCTGATAATCGAGCGATCCGGCCAAGAGCCAGCCATTGCCAAGGGTGCCTGCCTGGCCTTTCACGGTGCTCAAGGAACGCACCTGACCACTGAGCGTAGCGCACACGGCTTTTTCGAGCTCGGCATGGCCGGGGCCGCTCTTTTGCATCTGCGCAATGACTTCGTGCATGCCCTGCTGCAATTTGTCGGCATCGGCAGGATTGCATTCGGCCTCGATGGTGAACAAACCACATTCAGGAGCGCACCATGCTCCTGCCCAGACATAATGTGCGAGGCTGCGTTTCTCCCGCAGTTCCTGATAAAGACGCGAACTACGGCCTGAACCGAGCAGAAATGCCAGCACGTCGAGCGCAGGCTTGTCGGCATGGTTTTCACCTGGAATCTGCCACCCAAGTGCGATGCGCGTTAGTTCAGTAGCGAAGTTTTTGGCGGCGAAACGCCCGCCCTGCTGACGCGGCTCATCGGGAAGCAACACGGGGTCAAAGGCGCGGCGCTGCCATTCGCCAAAGTGGCTGCGGACAGTTTCAACGATGGCGGCGGTCTCGACATCGCCAGTGATGACGATGAAGCAGTTGTTTGGCACGTAATGGCGCTGCACGAAACCATGCACATCGGCGCGAGTGATTTGGTCGAAGACGGCACGATGACCAATGATGGGATGACGCAGCGGATGCTGACGAAATGCGGTGGCTTGCAGCAGATGCTGGATCGTATCGCCTGGGTCATCATGCCCCATGGCCATCTCACGCCGAATGACATCTTTTTCGCGGGCGAGTTCATCCGCGTCGAACTTCGAGTGACGAATCATATCGGCAAGGATGTCGAGATAGCCTTCCGTGTGCTCCGCAAGACCGTCAATCCAATAGACGGTGCGGTTGAACGACGTGTAGGCGTTCACGTAACCACCAAGCGCCTGGATGTGCTGTGAGATTTGCGCGGCTTCACGTTTCTCTGTGCCCTTGAAGAGCATGTGCTCGACGCAATGGGCGATGCCGGCACCGCAGTGTTGTTCTTCATGCAAACTGCCCGCTTTGATCCATACCTGCACGCTGACGAGCGGATGCGCGTGATCTTCACGCACGATGACTTCGAGTCCATTCTCCAACGTGGTCACACTGGCATCCAGCGGTGGCACGGTTATGGCATTGGAGGAGGAACTAGCGCGGCGCAGGACTTTTTTCATGAGGATTGGGCCTCGCGACCGAGTCGGAAGGAGGAAGGGAGAAAGGGTTCGGAGAAGGCAGTGGCGAAATCATAACCCCCAGCAAAATCTTCGAGGCTGTCGCCATCGTTTTTGCCGAAGTAGCTCACCGAGATGAGGTTGTACACGATGTTGCCGACGTCCTCACCGCGTTGCAGGCCCCATTGATCGAGGAGGAGTGAGGCCATGGGGCCGTATTCGGCCAAGACGTGATCACGGAAGCCGGCGAGTAATTCCTGCCCACTGACGTGCTGGTCATCGGCATTTTCATCGCGAAATTTCTTCGCGGCCACATGCAGCGCGTCACGCACCAGCTCATAGGCGGCTGGGTGGTAGCGTGGGTCTTGATGAATCGAGCGCCGGACGGCCTCGCCAAAGCTGATGGATGTCATGGGCAGGCGGCAGCTTTAAACGGCGACAGCACAGGCTTCAAGCAGCACGGCCTCAAAACGCTCGGCCATGCGCGTGGCGCTGAATTCCTGATGGACCTTTGCCATGGCGGCTTTCGACAGTTTTTCACGTAATTCGTCGTCGTTGAGCAGCGATTCCAAGGCATCGGCAAGGGCTTTGGCATCATCCGGCTTGCATAAGACGCCACCGCCGGTGGCGGCGATGAGTTCAGGGAAGGCACCGTGGTCAGGCTGAACCACGGGAACACCGCTGGCAGCTGCTTCGATGACGTAGAGGCCAAAGGCCTCGCCATACGTGGCTGGCACGCTGAAGACAGTGAGGTCGTGGAAGAAATGGACTTTGTCTTTGAAGCTGAGATTGGGATGAAACTCGACGCGATTTGTCAATCCGGCGGCCTTGAGCTTTGCCACGAGTCCGGCGACGTATTTTTCATCAATCGGCGTCTTCGCACCGCCAATGCGCAGTTTGACGCGTGGCACGGTGCCACGTTTTGCGAGATCAATGAATGCATCCACCAAAGTGGTGAGGCCCTTGCCGTGAATCATACGGGCGAAGTAGCCAATCACCGGCCAGTTGGGATCAGGCGAGGCGGTCGTGAAGGAAGTGGCGTCGATGCCATTGGGTATGACTTTGATCTGGTCGGGTTCGATATCGAGCCGCTGACGCATGAGATCGGCGTAATACTGACTCGGCGCGATGAAACGGCGAATGCTGCGGGCGTTGCGTTGCATCGCTCCCCAAGATTGGGCGCGGTAAGGTTCGGGCAGCGTGTCGAGGAAGCTGTCCTCGCCCTGGAGCGAGCAGACGACGGGAATGCCGAGTTCTTTGGCAATCGTCGGTGCCAGCCCCGTGAGAAGACTGTTGGAGAAGGAGACAACGTCGAATTTCCCCTGAGTGCGGATCCATTCGAGGAGCTTGTGCCACTCGCCCCACTGGCGGCCTTCGGTGCCGAGCAGCGCGCCCAGGGTCATTTCTCCCAGCACCTTGGCGCTTGTCATGCCCATGCGCTTGGAGGCTTTGCGGAGAAAGTTGGGTTTATTGATCCAGTTGTGGATAAAACGCGGCAGCATATGAAACCAAGTGAACTTCTGCTGCAAAAATAGTGAGATGCCGCCGATCTGCACCGGCAACTCCTGCGTGCCGAATTCACGATCTGTGACGAGCGGCAGATACAGCGGTGCCATGAGTGCGTCATGGCCGCGCATGCGGAGCGCCTTGATGAGGGCATGATCGCGTAGGCAACTTCCACAGTGGAAATTGCCGGTGCCTGGGGTCAGGTGGAGGATGCGCATGGCGAAATGACGAATGCTGGAATGACGAGGCCAATCAGGTCATTCCTGCAAGCATTACGTCTCCGTAAGGCCGCGGGCCATGACGACTTTGCCGGTGCGGACTGTTTCGACGATATCGAATTTGGTGAGAAGACGAACAGCGGCGTCGAGCTTGTCGGTGTTACCACTGATAAGTGCGATGAGGCTGTCTTCCTGAAGATCGACGGTCTTGCCGTTGTAGTGCTCGATGATCTGGAGGATTTCGGTGCGCTCGGCGGCACTGGCGGCGACCTTGATGAGCACCATTTCTTTGGCAACGGCGTCGCGGTCGGTGTGCTCAATGCAATGGATGACGTCGATGAGCTTGTTCACCTGCATGATGATCTGATGCAAGCCTTCGGGATGACCGCTGATGCCGATGGTCATGCGGCTGAAGCGCGGATCGCGGGTCTGGGAGACGACGAGGGACTCGATGTTGAACCCGCGACGGCTGAAGACGGCGCAGATGCGGCCAAGGACGCCAGGCTGGTTGTTCACCATGACGCTGAGCGTGTGGATGTTGATGATGTCAGCCAGTGGGGCGGGCTTTTTGTCGGTGGTGGCGGGGATGCGTTCGCTCATGGGATTTCGGTTGTTGAATTTGGAATTTACTTGGCGGCTTTGAGGCGGCTCTTAGCGATCTGGATGTAGTTGGAGTCTTTTTCGATGCCGACCCACTTGCGCTTGAGCTTCTGTGCTGCTGCTGCGGTGGTGCCGGAGCCGAGAAAGGGATCGAGGACGAGATCGCCGGCGTCGGTGGAGCAAGCGATGAGTTTTTCGATGAGGTCGATGGGCTTCTGCGATGGATGGCCGCATTTTTCCTTCGAGAGGCCTTTCAAGCTGGGCACGCGAAGGATGTTGGTGGCGAACTTACCGGCTTCGAGATGCGCACGACGCGCATCCATGTCTTTGTAGCGCTTGTCTTTGAGATAGGTCTCGATGGTTTTGGCATCGTAAGGGATGCGCACGGCGTCTTTGTTGAACTTCACGCTGTCGCCTTTGCGCAGGACGAGCACCATCTCGTACTGCGGCGTGAAGCTATCACGGCGCTCGTCATAGCCCACGGCACGATCCCAGATGATGAGATCGTGAAACTGGTGCTGCTGACTGAGACGTGACATGAGGTGGAGGAAAGTGTGCTCGCGTTTGCCTAACTGACCAAAGATGAAAGCGAGGCCGTCATCGCGCAGGACGCGCATGGACTCGGCCACCCACCCATCACACCAGGTGAGGTAGTCGGCGGCTGTTTTCCATTGCGTGTCCCAGGCTTCATTTTCGAGAACATTAAAGTAAGGCGGATCGGCGATGATGGCTTGAGCGACGGAGTCGGGGAGCTTTTGGAGTTCCGTGAGGGCGTCGCCGTGGATGATGTGGTTGGTTTTCATCGGCCGACCAGAGGCGGACAAGAGTGTCCGCGCTCCTTTCGATTACGTGGAACCGGTGGGTTTCTCCATTTTGTGCTTCGGTGCTTCGGTGAGCATGTCTTCGAGCGCGGCACCGGCCGGGATCATCGGGAAGACGTTTTCGAGCTTGATGCACTCGGCTTCGATGATGCAGGGGCCGTCGTTGTAATCGAGAGCCTGCTGGAGGACGCGCTCGACATCGGCTGGGCGGCGGATGTGCCAGCCTTTGATGCCGTAGGCTTCGCCGAGCTTCACGAAGTCGGGATTGCCGATGAGATCGACACCGCTCTCGCGATTCTCAAAGAACAGCTCCTGCCACTGGCGCACCATGCCGAGGTAGCTGTTGTTAAGGATGAGGATCTTGATCGGCAGCTTGTGGATGGCTGCGGTAGCGAGTTCAAACAAGGTCATCTGGAAGCCGCCGTCGCCCGAGATGGAGACAACCAGTTTGTCTGGGTAAGCGAGCTGGGCACCGATGGCCGCAGGGAAGCCAAAGCCCATCGTGCCGGCACCGCCGGAGCTGAGCCAGTGGTAGCTGCTGTCGTTCTTGTAGAATTGCGCTGCCCACATCTGGTGCTGGCCCACGTCGGTGGAGATGATAGCCTTGCCCTTGCTGAGAATGTACAACTCATCAATGACCTGCTGCATGCGCAGGCCGCCCTGCTTCTTATAAGAGAGCGGGAATTTCTTCTTGTAGCCGTCGAGATGGGCCAGCCAGTCTTCGGTGGGGAGTTTTTCGACCAGCGGAAGCAGGTCACTCAGAGCCGCTTTGGCATCACCTTTAATGGTGACGTCCACTTTGATCATCTTATTGAACTCAGCCGCATCGATGTCGATGTGGATGAGCTTGGCGTTGCGGCCAAACATGTGCGGTTTGCCGATGATGCGGTCGTCAAAGCGGGAGCCGACATTGAAGATGAGGTCGGCCTCGCAGATGGCTTTGTTGGCATACGCGGTGCCGTGCATGCCGAGCATGCCGAGGGACAGCGGATGCGTTTCTGGGAAGATGCCTTTGCCCAGCAGGGTCGTGGTGACCGGGCAGCCGAGGGTTTCAGCCAGCATGAGCAGTTCCTTGTCGGCGCGGGCGATCATCGCACCCTGACCAGCGAGGATCACGGGACGCTTGGCCAGGGAGAGCAGACGAGCGGCTTCTTTTATACCAGCCTGATCAATCTTGAAGTTTTCTTCGGGATGGTAGCCGGGCAGATCCATCGGCTCGTCAAAGGTGCCGGTGAAGGCACCTTGGCTGATGTCCTTCGGGATGTCGATGAGCACCGGACCTGGGCGGCCCGTGGTGGCGATGTGGTAGGCCTCTCGAGCGATTCGGGGCAGCGCGTTCGAGCTCTTCACTAGGAAGTTATGCTTCACGACCGGGGCCGTGATGTTAAAGATGTCCGCCTCCTGGAAGGCGTCCTTCCCGAGCATCCAGGTGACTTGCTGACCGCAGAGGACGATCATCGGCACGCTGTCCATCTGCGCAGTCATGAGACCGGTGACGGTATTGCCAGCGCCGGGGCCGGAGGTGACGAGCACGACGGCAGGCTTGCCGGTGGCGCGGGCGTAGCCGTCAGCCATGTGAACAGCGCCCTGCTCGTGGCGGACAAGGATGAACTTCATGTCCGTCTTGACCGTCTCCAAAGCATCGAAGATCGGGATCGCTGCGCCGCCGGAGTAGCCGAAGATGTATTCGATGCCGAGGTCGGCGAGAGTTTTGATGAGCGCTTGTGCGCCGTCCATTTTTTGCTGACTCATGATAATTGGGGTGAAAATTGCGATTTGAGGAGCTAGATTGAACTTGTTTTAGGAAAACACAATTCAGAAATTGCCATTTTAAGGACAAAGTTGCTCAACTTTCATAACACTTGCGTCAAAAATTGCCTTTTTTGTTCAAATGACTTCATTTTGAGGTTGGTCATTTTTTAAACGCGAGTGCCATGGCAAAAGCTAATCAGGGGTGCGTGCTCCCGCACCCCCAGTCTTCCGAGGCCTCGCGGAGGACCGGCTCCTTGCCTGCGAGCGCACGAAAGCGATTGAGTCCCACAAGTAGTCCGCATCCCGAATGACTTACCGCATCCGGCGGGACGCATTCGTTTCATTTTCCTCAGCCTCGCCACAGCGCGGCCAACCCACAGGCGGCTGTAATCAGGAGCAGTATGAGGCCGCAGGTGCCCCAGAACTTGCGGGACTCGCGATCAAAGCGGGATTCGCCGAGAATTGAGTTCTCCTTGATGAATTTGTCGGCCATCCAGAGATGAAGAAAGAATTTTATCAAGGCACCGAGCATGACTGTCTATTTCTTGACCCGATACAGATTCCCCTCGGTCCGAATCAAGAGATCTGAGCCGATCACGGCATACGACGCGAGGCTGTGCTCACCGAGGTCGTTTTTCGCCAGAATGCTGAAGGTCTTGCCGGGTTTCACGACGACGCCGAGGCCTTTTTCATCCTGGAGGTAGAGCTTGCCGTCGGCGGCGAGGAGGGAGGCGGAGATGGGGCCAGTGCAGCGCTCGGAGTAGTGAATGGTGCCGGTTTTGGCATCGGCACAGGTCAGAATGCCATTGTCTGCCACAAAATAGAGTTCATCGCCGATCACGGCCATGCTGGGATTGTGCGGTGCAGCTTTGTCGATGGTCCAAGCGAGGTGTGTGGCGGTGACATCGCCTTTGCCATCAGCCTTGATGGCGTAGAGCACCGGCTTGTCGTAGCCACTGGAGAGGAAAATGATGCCATGGGCGTAAACGGGGCGAGGGACGACGGAGTAGCCCTGATCATAATTGAAGCGCCAGATTTCCTCGCCGGTTTTCGGGTTCAGCGCGTTCACCACACCGCTGCCAGGGGTGATGAGTTCCTTCTGGCCGTTCACATCGATGATGAGCGGGGTGCAGAACGAGAATTTCTTCTTGGCCTCCGACTGCCGCGCGAAAGACCAGCGCATCTTGCCGGTGGCTTTGTCGAGGGCAATGACCTTGGGCTCCGTTTCAGCATCGGCATTGAAGATGAGGAGGTCTTCAAACAGCACGGGACTGCTGCCATTGCCATGAACCGGCGAATAGGCGAACTCCTGCGTGCTCCAGAGGGTCTTGCCATTCAAAGCATCTAGGCAAGCGGTGCCTAGGTGGCCGAAGTGAACGTAGAGCTTCTTATCTTCAAAGATCGGCGTCGGGCTGGCGTGGCTGTTTTTGCGATGCGCACGAGGCGACTTCACTTGGAATAGTTCAACGTCCCAAACTGGCTTGCCGGAGGTCGCGTCGAGCGAGATCACCCGTAATGACCTGTCTGCCGTGGCCTCTTCCTTGCCACTGAGCGAAACTGCCGAAGTCAGAAAGATGCGCGTTCCTACCACGACGGGCGAAGACCAGCCAATGCCTGCCACGGGCGTTTTCCACGCAATATGCGAGTTAGGACTCCACGTCAGCGGTAGATTAGTGGCGTCCGAGTGGCCCTGCGCTGCTGCGCCACGGAATTCAGGCCAGTCAGCGCCGATAACTGATGAGAGAGTCAGTGCGAGACCGGCGGCGGAGAAGAGTGCGGTTTTGGAAATCATGCGGCGCTTCATACGAAGGCTGAAGCGCCTGACGATCAAAAAATCACGCTACTTCTGGCAGGGCAACATAGGTTTCCTCATTGAGCACGATCTTCTTCGAGCCGCTGAGGAGCTTGATCCATTCACGCAGGCAGCCGAGAAAGATGACAGCAACGGCGAGAAGGAAGAAAGCGGTGACGACGGTATCAACGGTGAAGTTGAACTGCTGCGCTGCCCAAGTTTTCATTTCCTGCGGCGTCCCACCAGTGGCAAGCTTGCCAGCGTAAAGTTTGGCCCCGGAGATGAAGCCCATGCGCGGATCTTTGTCGAAAAGCTTGATGTAGCCAGCGGTGAAGGTGGCGCTCATCAGGAACAGCAGCGGGATCACGGTGACGAGCAGGTAGCGGGTCTTGCCCATCTTGATGAGGATGGTGGTGCCGAGGCAGAAGGCGATCACCGCGAGGAGCTGATTGGCGATGCCAAATAGCGGCCACAGCGTGTTGATGCCACCGAGCGGATCGACCACGCCTTGATAGAGAAAGTAACCCCAGGCAGCGACGAGCAGGGCGCTGGCGAAAACGTTCGCGGGAAGGCTGCGCGTGTTGCCTAGCGGTTTCCAGATGCCACCGAGGAAGTCTTGGAGAATGAAACGGCCCACTCGCGTGCCGGCATCAATGGTCGTTAAAATGAACAGCGCCTCAAACATGATGGCGAAGTGATACCAGAAGGACATCCATGCCGGACCAAAGGCACGCGCGAACATCTGCGCCATGCCGACGGCAAAGGTCGGCGCACCACCGACGCGGCCAAACATGGTTTTTTCGCCAATGTCGGCAGCCAGTTTGTCCATTCCCGCCACGGTGACGGGGAATCCGGCGGTGGTGATGACGCCGACGACTTCCTGCGGAGCCATGGTCTTGTTGATACCGGCATTGATGGCGAAGTATTCGCCGGGTTGCAGCGCACAGGCAGCCACGAGGGCCATCAGGGCCACGAGCATCTCGGTGACCATTGCGCCGTAGGCCACGCTGCGGATGTCGGCCTCGTTATCGAGTAGTTTGGGCGTGGTGCCGGAGGAAATCAGCGCGTGGAAGCCGGAGATGGCTCCGCAGGCGATGGTGATAAAGACAAACGGGAACACGGAGCCAAGGAAGACGAGGCCGGTGCCATCGACGAACTTCGTGAGCTTTGGCATCTGCAAATCCGGAGCCACCCAGATCACCACCACGGCCAAAACAGCAACCGTGCCGATTTTCATGAAGGTGCTGAGGTAGTCACGCGGCGCGAGGAGCATCCACACCGGCAGCACAGAAGCCGCGAAGCCGTAAATCATGATCGACCACGCGATGGTCTCGCCTTTGTAGTCGAAGAAGTGCTCGATGCCCCATGCCTTGAGGTTGCTGCCAGCCCACACGCTGACAATAAGGCCCACGATGCCAAAGATGGTGATGTCTCGCACGCTGACTTTGAAGATCGTGTGACCGAAACCCATGATGAAGGCCAGCGGGATCGTCATCGCGATGGTGAAGAGGCCCCACGGGCTTTCCGCGAGTGCTTTGACCACCACGAGGCCGAGCACGGCGAGCAGGATCGTCATGATCGCGAGCACGGAAACCATGGCCACGAAACCAACGACAGGATTAACCTCCTCCTTGAGCATCTGCCCCACCGATTTGCCGCCACGACGGATAGAGGCAAACATCACGATCGCGTCATGCACGCCGCCACCAAGCGTCGCACCGATCAAAATCCACAGCATGCCAGGCAGGTAGCCAAACTGCGCCGCGAGCACCGGTCCCACGAGCGGTCCCGGCCCTGCGATGGCGGCGAAGTGATGACCGAAGACCACCCACTTGTTCGTCGGCACGAAGTCCTTACCGTCTTTGTGCGTCACCGATGGCGGCGCACGATGTTTGTCGAGCACGAGCACCTTGGTGATGAGCCACTTGCTATAAAAGCGATATGCGACGGCAAACGAGCACAAGCCTGCGACGACCAGCCAAAGAGCATTGATCGTTTCTCCTTTATGAAGAGCGGAGAATGCGACCGAACCAGCACCGAGCACGGAGATGGCGATCCAGATGAGAATTTGCAGTGGTTTGGGCATGGTCGTGTCTGTTCGCGTTTATCAGTTACTTGGCGGCCGGTTTGGCGGGCTTTGGCGGCGGTGGTTCGACGTAGGGTGGGTTGGTCAATGCGTTGGGCGCGGTTTCTTTGAGGTTGGGATAGATATCAGCTTCAACATCACCAAGTGCCCATTTCACGCCGCCGACGAGGATGTCCTGGAAGGTGGGATTGGTCCAAACGTCTTCGCGATGGCCCATGGCAGTGTACCAGACGCGTCCGTTGCCTTCCTTGCGCGCCCAGGTGCTCGGATAAGCGGGGCGCTCGTATTCCTTGCCCTCCATGGCCGGCGCATCGATCACGCTGAGCACGTGGATGTCAGGTGTGAAGTCCTTCAGCGAGTACCATTCCTCCATGAAGCCATAGGTTGCGCCGACCTTCTCGAAGCCAGGGAATTTGGCATTCGTCACCGTGTTCTTGGCGTCCTGCTGTTTGCCGTGCTTGATGAACTCGCCGCCGAGGAAACGCACGTAGGCGTCGGCCTTCTCGCCGTGGTTCACATAACGGTCCGGGCCTTTGAGCGCCTCGTTGTTGGTGTGGAAAGTGTCACTGGCTGAGTGCGTGCCGATGAACCCCTTCCCTGCTTTCACGTAATCAAACAACGCCTGCTTGCCTTCGGCTGACATGGGCGGCTGCTTGTCGGTGCCTTCACTGCAAAGATCGCCGGTGGTGTAGAAAAAGACGGCGTCGAACTGGGCGAGGTAGTCCTTGCTGAACTTAGAGCCGTCTTTCGAGAACTCGAACTCCCAGCCGTTTTTCGCACCGAGTTCCAGCAGCACTTTTTCCGCGTAGCTGGGCTGACCGTTCTTCCATGAAATCACACTGTGCTCAAAGCCGCTGGATTTGGAGAAGAAGAGAATCTTGCGTTTGGCAGCGGGTGCGGAGAAAGCGACGACGCAGGCAATGGTGGCAAGCAGGAGCGGGGCGATGAGTTTCTTGAACATGGGGGCGATTGTGGCGAGTTTTTGAAAACAAGGCAAGGCAGTGTTGCACGCCTTGTCATTTCACAACTGCGTAATACGATGGCGACGATGATGCGAATTTCCCTGAATCTTCTCCTGCTGCCGCTGTGCGCGCTGCTCTGCCATTGCGGCTCCAGCGCTGGTAGTCGCTGGGAGTACAAATACGCTCCGGGTAAGACAGCGGTCATCATCGGCGGTCGGGCAGTGCCCCCAGCGAATGCCCCTGCAGACGTCCTGCGCGCCATCACGGCCGGCAACCGCATCTGCACCAAACCCTACCGACGTGGCGGTGGACATGCCCACTTTGAAGACAGCGCCTATGACTGCTCTGGCACGACATCGTATGTGTTGCATGCGGCGGGCAAACTGGATGCACCGACGACCTCGAGCGCTTTCCGTAGCTATGGGAGCAGCGGCAAAGGCAAATGGATCACGGTGTATGCACGCAAAGGACATGTCTTCATGGAAGTGGCCGGATTGCGGCTCGATACCGGCTACAGTGACTCCGATAGCGATGGCCCGCGCTGGACCAGTCGCTCGCGACCAACCAAGGGCTACACCATGCGACATCCATCCGGCCTATGATCCCCGCCGAAGCCATCGTCTATCGCCCGAATGTCGCCGCCATCCTACAGCGGGCGAACGGCGACATCTTTGTGGCGGAGCGCATCAATATTCCCGGCGCATGGCAGTTCCCGCAGGGTGGCATTGATGAAGGTGAAGATGCCGAGAAGGCACTGTTTCGCGAACTAGCAGAAGAGATTGGGGTGAAGCGTGCGCTATTGGAGAGTACGCAGAGGCGTGACGGTTACCGTTATGCATTCAACAAGGGACGTTTGAAGTACGGCATCTACGGTGGTCAGGAGCAGACTTATTTTTTGTGCCGCTTCCTCGGCGAGGATAACGATTTCAACCTAGATGCCACTCATCGTGAATTCGTGAGTTTCAAGTGGATCAAACCGTCCGAGTTTCAGATGGACTGGGTGCCTAAGTTCAAGCGCCACGTCTATCGTCAGGTGATGCTGGATTTTTTTGGCATCGAGTTTGCCTAGCGCTTTCAGTTCAAACCGAAACGGCGCAAGCCGGGCAGAGGTGGCGTCAGCCAGCACATCTGCGCCGAGATTTTCGGCAACGGCGGGCATTCACAGTGCGTCTGTTCAATCAGCAATGAGACTTCAAAGCCGGAGGAACCATCGGCACGCCGCTGTAGAGGACAGGCGACGACCCATCCTTTGATCATGACCCATTGGGTATCTGCTGTTGTCAGCACCTGACATGTTGGCGGTAAGGCCGAGCGTTCGATGCGCACCAGAACCTCGGCACCGATGTCAAAACGATGTCGCGACCAAAAGATCAAGCCACCGGCAGAAATTTTACAGAGCTCGACAACAGCCTGCATGCCCCCGGCGGACGATGGATTTTCGTTCGCGGAGGTTTCCTGCTGTTGCTGGCCGTGTTTAGCCATACGAATCGCGGAATGACTGCGAAAGGAGGCGCACGCGGCGTGAAAAGTCAAAAACTGAAAGCTGGCAAGAGCCAGTTCACCGTTTTGGAACTGCTATTGTTTATCTCATTCCTCAGCGTCTGCAGAAGGTGCGGCTTTCGGCGAACCTTTGTCAGCGGCGGCACCTTTCTCAGCTTGTTTGGCTTTCACGGCTGCTTCGATCTCGGCATAGACGGCGGCATCGTTGCGCAGGACTTCCTTCGCCGCATCGCGTCCTTGAGCGAGTTGCGTGCCTTTATAGCTGATCCACGACCCGCGTTTTTGCAGGATCTCGTAATCCATGGCGAGATCGAGCAGGGAACCGACATTCGAGATGCCCTCGTTGTACATGATATCGAACTCGGCTTCGGTGTAAGGTGGTGCGAGCTTGTTTTTGACGATCTTAACCTTGGTGCGATTGCCAGTGACGGTGCCGTCGGTGGTTTTGATGGCGCCGATGCGGCGGATGTCCACGCGAACGCTGGAGTAGAATTTGAGGGCCTTGCCACCAGGGGTCGTTTCGGGATTACCGAACATCACGCCGATTTTTTCACGAATCTGGTTGGTGAAGATGCAGCACGTGCGTGCCTTCGCGATGATGGCAGTCAGTTTGCGCAAAGCAGCACTCATCAAGCGTGCCTGAGCACCCACGGTGGAATCGCCGATGTCGCCTTCAAGCTCTTGGCGAGTGACGAGCGCAGCCACGGAGTCGATGACGATGACATCGAGTGCATTCGAGCGCACAAGTGTTTCGCAGATGCGCAGGGCTTCTTCACCGGAACTCGGCTGCGAAACGAGCAGTTCATCCATTTTGACACCGAGACGACGGGCGTAGGCAGGATCGAGTGCATGCTCCACGTCGATGAAAGCGGCGAGACCACCGGTCTTTTGAGCTTGGGCGATGACAGTGAGAGTGAGCGTCGTTTTACCAGAGGATTCCGGGCCGTAAATCTCAACGACACGGCCGCGGGGAAAGCCGCCAGTGCCCAAGGCTTGGTCAATGAGCAGATTTCCGGTGGGGATGACACTGATGTCAGACTTCAGGCCTTCGCCACCCATGCGGAGGATGGCCCCTTCGCCGTAGTCTTTTTGAATCTGCTGAATGGCGAGATCGAGATTGCGCCCGCGTGCTTCGGCGAGCTTGTCGGGTTTTGGGGTCGCTTCGGCGTTTTCTTTGGGTGCGCGGGCCATGATTGTGGATGTATGTGTGGTTATTAAAAGCTGTTCGGGCGAACAGAAAGCGCATTTCACGCAAGCCGTAAAGCACTTTCATGCGTCGGCCATGAATTATCCGCCACCAACGACTTCACAGATCCCCCAATTGCTTCAGGCTGCCCAAGTAGCCGTTCATCATGCCCAGAATGCGATAGGCGACATAAAGAACCACGATGCCGTAGGCAAACTTGGGGATCCATTGTGAAGCACGCTGCACGGCATCGCTCGCTTCAATGGTTTCAGCGGCAGCCCAGCGGTTCATTTCATTGTCCAAAGTGCCGGACTCCTCCGCCGTGGCGGTGCCATGCACGAACACGAGCGGGAAGCCATGCACGTCTGCCATGGCACCGGCGATGGTTTCCCCAGCAGCAATGCGCTGCGCGGCATCCCGCGACGCACGCCGCAGCATGCCGCTATGCGAGGCGCCGCCGGCGAGGAGCATGCACTCCGTCATGCGCATCGAAGCGAGCAGGCAGGCATGAAACACCTGGGCAAAACGTGCCAGCGCCCAGTGCCTGCGCACACTGCCGATGAGCGGAATGCGTCCCAGCCAGGCATCCACCGCCGGGGATGCTGCTCCCAACCGCGACAACCAGCGCCAAAGCAGAAACGATGACAACAGGATCAGCCACAGAATCGCCAGCGGCATGAATAGGCCGCCTAATGCGTAATTTTTACCCTCCATCGAGGCGGTGACCATCGTTGGCAGTTCCGGTAGCACGATGCCCAGATGCGCAAGCACCAGTGGATAGATCATGGCACCGATTGCCTGCCGCACCGCAACGTCCCAAGCTTCAAAATAACGTGCCAGATGGATGAACGCATCACCGAGGCGCCCGCTGCGTTCACCTGCCTCGATCAACGCAAACTCCAAGGTTCCAGAGAACGCGCCACAGTGCGTGGTGAGCGACTCTGCGATGCTCTTTCCTTCGACGAGACCTTGTTGCAGGCCTGACAACCACGATCGACGCGCATGCGACGGCTTTTGATTCAGTAGGAGCTGGATAGAGCGGTCGAGATGGAAATCCGCGCCCACCAGCTTCGCCAGTTCGCGATACAAGAGGGCTTTTTCGGAAAGTTTCATGAATGGCGGCAAAGTAACCTCACCACACCTTCTGCGGCGAGCCTAAACTTATTACTTCTCAGCACCGTAGCATTGATTATCATGCACGCTTCGCATGCCACCACCCTCCGACAAAAACGAAACACCCGACCAGCGCTGGATGCACCTCGCGCTCGATCAAGCACAGCGCGGTGTCGGTTTGACCAGTCCAAACCCACCCGTTGGTGCGGTCATCGTCGCGCAGGGCAAAGTTATCGGGCAGGGTTATCATCGTAAGGCTGGAGAAGCCCATGCCGAGGTGGCGGCGATTCGGGATGCGCAGCAGTTCAATCCCAAGCTGCTGCCTGGAGCCACAATCTTCGTCACACTCGAACCGTGCTGCACCCAAGGCCGCACACCGCCCTGCACTGAGGCCATCAAAACCGCAGGCATCAAACGCGTCGTGTTTGGCGCGCATGATCCCAATCCCAAGCACCAAAGCAAATGCCGCGATATCTTCCTGCTCGCAGGCATTGAGGTGACCGCAGGTGTGCTGGAGGCTGAGTGTAAGGCAATGATTCGGCCTTTCGCCAAATGGATCACCACCGGCATACCATATGTGATCACAAAGGCGGGCCAGAGTCTCGACGGCCGTCTCACACGTCCAGCGGGCGAAAGCCAGTGGATCACCAACGATGCTGCGCGCGCGCATGGACGCAGGCTGCGTATGCGTGTGGATGCCATCATCGTCGGAGCCGAAACCATTCGGAAGGACAATCCACAGCTCACCTTGCGCGACGGCAGTGCTGGCAGCGGCAAATTGCAGCCCTGGCGCGTGGTGCTCACCCGCAGCGGTGAAATCCCGAAGCATTCGCATATTTTCACCGACGAATTCAAAGACCGCACGGTCATCATGCATGGTAAAGATTTACCCGAAGTACTCGCCGAGCTTGGCAAAAGCAATGTTCTAACCGTGCTTATCGAAGGCGGTGGCATCATACTCGGCCAGGCTTTTCGCGAAAAGCTTGTCGATGAGGTCTATTGGTACATCGCCCCACGCCTCTGTGGCGGTGGCCGACCTTCGCTCGCTGGACCGGCACTGCCAAACTCGATTGAGCTAGATCCAGTCACCGTCCGCCCCATGGGCGACAATGTGTTGGTGCATGGGTTTCCTGTATGGAAAGACGAACCCTTACAGGATTGAGGGTGCTAGACCGTCACCTTCTTCACAAAGCAGGCCTTCAGTCCAATCAGGACGCCCTCCATCCTGCAAGAGATCTCATGATCGCCCTCCACGAGGCGAATTGGCTTGGATTTCGTGCCAACTTTGAGCACGTCGGAGGAGCCTTTGAGTTTGATGTCTTTGATCATCGCTACGATGTCGCCATCAGCGAGAACATGGCCGTAGGCGTCTTTGACGACACGTTCGGCGTCCGGGGCATCCGGCGCTACTTCCTTCGGCCATTCGTGACCGCAGGTCATGCATTCAAAGCGCTCAGCGTGATCCAAAACATCGTTCATCTCACACATCGGACAGGCTGGGTTGCTCATAGAGCATGAGAAGACACGTGGGCAGCATGAAACTCAAGCACTGACTTGGATTCCTCCATTTCAGCGCATGAAGCGAGCGGTAAGTTTCGTTACAATGCGCCATGAAAATCCGCCTCCTGCTTCCCACCTACTTGTTCATCACCGCTGTCTCATTCGCTGCTGATCTGCCCAAGATTCCGACCAAACCGATCGCCGAAAAGAAAGAAGTGTTGTTCTCCGATACCATGAACGGCAGCGAACATGACAAACGCTGGCATCGCGTGGTGGACACCTTCGTTTTTGAAAAAGACGCGCTGAAGGGCACGCAAACTCGGGTGAAAGACATGCCTTCGAAAGATGGCAAGTCGATCATCACGGCACATGCCGCCGTGTATGGCTTGGAAGTGCCGACGAAAGACAGCGTGGTGGAAGTGAACATCCGCTTCGAAGGTTGCACGATGATTGACGTCGAATTCGACGACCGCAAACACACTGGTTCTCATTACGGTCATCTCTGCCGTGCTCAGGTGCGGCTCGATAAAGTGACCGTCATGGATGAGCGCGAAGGCAGCCAGAACGAAGTGATCAAGGCCATGCGAACTGATCCTGCCAAGAAAGACGAAGTGGCCAAAATGATGATCGGCAAAAGCGCCACTTTCCCGGTGAAGCTGGAAGAGAATAAAGACTACACGCTCGTCGTTGAAACGGTGGGAGACGAAATGCGGGTCAGTATCGATGGTAAACCCGTCGCCTTTCTCAAGTCACCCGGTATCGGTCACGAAACCAAATCGAAAATCGAACTTGGCGTCGCCGGCCAGAGCGGCTGGTTCGACGGCATCACCGTCTGGAATGCCGAGCCCGCCAAGTAACCGGATTTTCTTTAATCACGAAGCTCGGGGTGCAACACCCCGGGCTTTTTTTAGGCTCGTCACTACGCGATAACCTAACAGCACCGCGACCACGATGGCGAAGATTAGTGGATAGGTGATGTCCGACTTCACGATGATGTAATAGTGCAGCACACCGCCGATGGTGATGTAATAAGTAAGGCGGTGAAGCTGCGCCCAGCGCTGGCCGCCGAGCTTTTTGATCATCGCGTTGGTCGAAGTGACTGCGAGCGGGATCATCAACGCGAAGCTGAACATGCCGATGGCGATGAAAGGTCGCTTATAAACGTCACCGATGACGGTTTGTAGTTGCCAGTCACGATCATAGGCCAGGTAAGTGAGCAAATGCGCCACGCCGTAAAAGAAAGCATACAAGCCTAGGAGTCGACGCTGTTTGAGTAGCCAATTCCAGCCATAGATCTTGCGCAACGGCGTGACCATGAGCGTGATGACGAGGAAGACGAGTGTGAGCACGCCTGTGGCACGCGTGATAAACTCCACCGGGTTCGCTCCCAGTTTGCCACGCCAAGCATCGAGAAGAATGAGTAACGCAGGCAGCAGACCGTTGAAGACAACGAGTTGCCGGTGAAAACGGGAATCAGAACTTAAGGTCATGGTTTATCAAAAATCCTCCTTCAAGTCCATGCCCGCATACAGATGGGCCACCTGCTCCGCATAACCGTTGAACATCAGCGTCTCGCGCGAACCCACTTCACCGATGCGACGTTCGCGTGCTTGTGACCAACGCGGATGGTCCACGTTGGGATTCACATTGGAGTAGAATCCATACTCGCCGGGATTGGCGAGGCTCCAGGTGGTAGGAGGCTCCCGATCCATGAGCGTGATCTTCACCACGGACTTGATGCTCTTAAAGCCATACTTCCATGGCACCACGAGACGAATCGGCGCACCGTTTTGATTCGGCAAAGTTTTGCCATACAAACCCGTGGCCAAGAGGGTGAGCGGATGCATCGCTTCATCGAGTCGCAATCCTTCGACATACGGCAGGTCAATGCCCGCCGAGCCGGAATCGGGCATCTGTTTGATGTCATAGTAGGTCTCGAAGGCCACATGCGTGGCCGCACTCGTTGGCTCGACCATGCTGAGCAGTTTCGACAGCGGAAACCCCACCCAAGGAATGACCATTGACCAACCTTCCACACAGCGGAAACGGTAGGTGCGCTCGACAGATTCAAACTTGAGCAGGTCCGCGAGATCAAAGGTGCGCGGCTTCTGCACCAGCCCGCCGACCTGCACACTCCAAGGATCAGTTATGAAGTCTTTCGCTTTAGCTGCCACCTCCGACTTGTCCGTCGAAAACTCGTAGTAGTTGTTGTAGCCCGCGATCTCGGTGAACGAATTGATCTTTTCATCCGCTGCGAGTGATGTGCTCAAGGCAGGCTCGGAAACCGACGTGATAGTCGCTCCAGTATTCTGCACCTCGGGTCTCGGCGCAAAAGTGCGATACAATCCTGCCGTGGCGAGTGTGGACCCGGCCCAGATCGCCGACTTCATGAAGAAGCGGCGATTGAGAAAAGTCGCCTCGGGCGTGATCTCGCTGGATGGGATGTTGGGACTGCCGCTCATGGGTGACAAAGCATGGGATTCAGCGTGAGAGACGCAAGTGACAAGGTTATTCCAGCAACATGAATGCCAATTGCATGGTTGCGTCAGCTATCATCAACTCACAGGCTGCCGCCACTCTCGCCATGTCACTTCTTGAACGTCTCTTTTCCATCGCACCCGTTCGCAAAGCCATCTGGCGGCTTTGGTATCCATTTCTCACGCGCCGGTTGCGCGGTGAAGAGGTGCTGTTTCTCAACTACGCGTTTGAAACCGACCCACCCGTCGGTTTGCAACTCGATCTTGAGGACGAGCCCAACCGTGCCTGCATCCAACTCTATCATCATGTCGCCACGCAGATCGATCTGCGTGGCAAAGACGTGCTCGAAGTGAGTAGTGGTCACGGTGGCGGCGCCTCGTGGCTCACTCGCACGCTGCGACCTGCGAGTTACACGGGCCTCTACCTCAACCCCACTGGCATTGCATTTTGTCTAAAGCGTCATCGTGTTCCCGGCCTCACTTTCGTTCAAGGCGATGCACAGCATCTCCCCTTCCCTGATAACTCGCTCGATGCAGTGATCAATGTCGAGGCGTCGCACTGCTATCCCGATTTTCCCGGCTTCCTCGCTGAAGTTACCCGCGTGTTGAAGCCAGGCGGTCACTTTCTCTATGCCGACTTCCGCTTCCGCGACGGCTTCGCCGAATGGGAAACCGCCATCGCCAATGCAACGCTGAAAATCGTGCAGAAACGTGACATCCGCATGGAGGTTTTGCGTGGCATGGACTGCAATGCTGCACGCAGCGAGAAGCTCATCTGCCAGCGTTTGCCAACGTTCCTGCATAATCTTGGCCGCGACTTCGCGGGCCTGCCTGGATCACACGTATATGAGGCACTGAAAACTCACGAACTGTCCTACCGCTCGTGGTGTTTCCGCAAAGACTGAACCCCGTTCTCTCAAGGACCAATGGCAAACCAGTTGAACTCAACTGCGTAAACCCGCGTATTGGCCCAGGTGGTAATGAATGCTTGGAAGCCTGACTCAGTGATGTTATCCGCTTTGATGCTGATGCGGGCACTATCACGCTGATCCATGTCAAAACCCGTCAGACCAATCTGTACGACGGGTGTCGAGAAAAACGGCGAATCAAACACAACCCAAACAGCGAAGGTGCGGATATCCTCCTCGGCGGCTGGTTCCATGTCCGCAAGGCTCCATCCCTCCGTGAGCACGCTAAGGGCGACATTAGACGAGAGGACTTTCCAGGGGACAGAGGATGAATACATGGGTGTTTACATCCATAAAGCAGCATCCGGGCCGATCACGTCGAATGTTCTAAAGATGCAAATTCAAGCGTGGTAATCTCTGTTTGTTGACACATCGGGTGATATTCAGGGATTGAGGCCGACCCGAGTGAAACCACATATCAGAAAAACCGCGATTTTTTTCGGAGCGCTCATGAAGGTCTCATGAGTGCATTTGTGTGTCACTTTGTTTTGAAAAAGCCGCGCTGCTTGTCGCTGACGGGCATACCGAGCTTTTCCATTACTTTGAGCATGTCCTCCCACACGGCACGTTTGGCATCCATGCCGCCGTTTATCTTCTCCTCACGCAGGATATAGGAAGGGTGGTAGGTGACCATCGTGGAAATGCCGCTGGTGCTGTGAAACCGGCCACGCAGACCACCCACGGAGCCGGGAATGCCGAGCCCTTCCGCGGCTGTGGCTCCCAGCGCGACAATGACGTGCGGCTTGATCAAATCGATCTCGGTAAGCACAAAGGCCAGGCACGCACGCATCTCCTCGGCGGTCGGTTTGCGATTGCCACTGCCTTGGTTGTCCATCGCAGGACGGAATTTGCAGATGTTGCTTATATATACCTGCGAACGGTCGAGTCCCATCGCCTTGATGATGCCGGTGAGTTTCTCTCCGGCAGGCCCGACGAACGGTTCGTGCAGTTTTTCCTCTTCGCTGCCGGGCGCTTCGCCGACAAACATCAACGATGCATGCGGATCGCCCACGGCAAAGACCATCGTTTGCCGCAAGCTTTCCAAAGCACGTGCCGGCTCCCACGTTTCGGCCAGCACTCGTAGAGCCGCGAGTTTTTCTTCGATAGTGTCACCCATGACTTCGATCAACTCAGCTTTCTTCATCTCTAGCGGCGGATTGTCGAGAATGCGGCGAGCTGCGGGCGCAGATTCGACCGCAATGGGTTTCGCCAGCTCCGGTTCGCGAGCGACTGGCTTACGGCTGAGTCCCTGAACTTTCGCCAACGCGCCCGGCCGCAGCGCAATGTGCGTTGCACCTAAAAGCTGGCGCTGCTGCAGGTGTTGCTTGAGGAGATTCGAGGCGGTGGACATGATGGGAGAATGGCGAATGGCACATGAATGTCGAATGCTGAGATACCCATGCTCGCTGGTACACGGAGGCGCGTTTTAACCCTTGCATTTGGCGGCTGCGTTCTACCATCCATTTCAAAAGTCAAACCGCTATGAGCCGAATCTTCACTCTCTTGGTCAGTGCGCTCCTCATCGTCGTCACCTGTGCCGCTGGGGCCGACAAGTCTAAATCGCCAAAGTCACCCAAGCTGCCAGAGTATCCAAAGCAGGGTAATATCAATTCCGCTCTCAAGCACCTCGCCAAGGCCCAGGAACTTGCCAAAGGCTCTGGCAAGGAGGTTGCCGATGCCATCATCTGGCTCAAAAAAGCCGAGGACCAGTTATCGAAGGACAAGGGCAACACACATGGTTCCTTCAAGGAAACCGCCCACCGCCTCAGCGGTCAGGCCGCCAAGAATCTTGAGAAAGGGCTCACAGACAAAGCTGCCCATGAAATTGAGGAAGCCATTGAGGCCGCGCACAAGGCCGCCAAGGCCAAGGCGGATTGAATATCAGTCACGTTCTGCGGCTCAGCCGCATGTCCATCCACACGGCGAGGATCAGCACCACGCCACGGGCGATGAATTTGCGCTCCGGCGGCACGGACATGAGCGTCATGCCATTGAGGAGGCAGGCAATTATGAGCGCACCGAGCAGCACGCCCAACACGGTGCCGCGACCGCCACGCAGGCTCACACCGCCGATGACGCAGGCGGCGACGGCGTCGAGTTCCATCAAATCGCCGACGGTGGTCGTCGATGATCCCGCATAGGCGGTTTGCATGAAGCCGGTGATGGCCACGATGGCTCCCATGCCGCTGTAAGCCGCAATCACCGTGCGTTTCATCGGCACACCGGACACAAACGCGGCCTCGGTGTTGCCGCCGATGGCATACAAGTGTCTGCCGAGACTGGTGTGCTGCGTGACGGTATAAACAATCATCGTCACGCCGCCGAGAATGAGCGAGGGCAGCGGAATGCCGCGAAACTGACCGGTGACGAGCACGAACAGCGCGATGGCTTGTGCGGTGATGAACAGCCGCATGAACGCCATCTCCTTACTGTCCACGGTGAAGCCATGCTCGATGCGACGCTTGCGCGCACTGATCGTCGTGAAGATCAAGGCGAGCACGAGCACGGCAGCGAGCATCCAGCCGAGATGCACCGGCAGATAATAGGTGGTGAGCAGCGAGTAGAGATTGCTCTGGCCGCCGGGAGCCACGGGCACGGTGGCGTTGTCGATGACGAGCCAGAACAGGCCTTTGAAAATCAACAGCGCTCCGAGCGTGACGATGAACGACGGCATACGCTCGCAGACGATGAACGCGCCCATCGCCATCCAGATCAGCACGCCGCAGACGAGCCCCAAACCAAGCGCTGCCGGTGCTGGCAGGTGATGATGAAACACCAGCACGCTAGCGATACCGCCGAGCAGGCCCACACCGCTGCCTGCGGACAAATCAATGTGACCCGGCAACAAGATGAGCAGCATGCCCATCGCCAGTGTGGCGGTGATCGAGAGTTCCGTCACCAGCATCGACAAATTGCGCGCACCGAGGAAGGCTGGCTCTTTGAAAGCAAAGAACGCGCAGATCGCGAGCAGTGCGATGGCAATGGGGAGTTCGCGGAAGCGGAAGTTCACGGCTGGTGGTTTAGCGGCGGGATTTTTTGGCAAAGGAATGGGGGCAATGGAATGAATCAGAGCCATTCTTTTGCTCTGAATTCTGGCGGTGACCTCAGCATGACAATGCTAAGGTCAGTTCTGCGATGCGAGAATGATGACCAGGATGATCAGCGCGATCACGCTGGCGATGGCGATGGCGATCTTCACCCAGCTCAGCGGATAATCGCCGCCGATCTTGCCGGTGGCGCCGTTGACGGCGACTTGGTAGTTTTTCGTGCCGTAGGTGTAGGTGAGCAGCCAGACGGGCAGCAGTACATGCTTGAAGGTCTGTGCGCTGTATTCAGGAGCGATCTGCAAATTGCGATGCGTGTCGCCCGGAATCTGCGTGGTGCATTGCTGGCGCAGGAGATCGTCCATCCGGCCACGCGAATCCTTCGCGGCCTCGATCAGGTCGATCTGATACTGCTCGACGACCCAGCCGGTGAGATAACCGGGATCGTAGGGCAGCAGTTCTCTCGTAGTGGGGAAGGGTTGGAGTTTTTCCAGCAGCGTGTGATTCACGCCCTTCGATGCGGGCACGAGCACGTCATCAAAGTCGCTGCTCATATGGCCGGAGGCATACTCCCAGCGCGTGTTGCGCGTGCGGTTCCCTTTACTGTCAGTCGTGTAATAATAGTAGCCGGCCTCCGCCTCCCACGGGCATTCTGCATGTGCATCAAAGGTCCAGAAAGGCAGATACATGCCATGCAGCGTATCCGTGAGCGCTTTCTGGCCAAGTGCATTCGGCGCCCAGAAGTGGCTGCCATACCAGCGGCGGATGTCTTCGCGCACTTGGCTCTCAGCAATCTTGAACGGAAGCTGGCTGCCGGGGCGGATCGGTGAGCTGACATCATCCATCGCCAGGATCGCGGGTGAGCCGCAGAAGTCACAGTTCTGTGCCACACGCTTCTCATCGAAGACCGAGATCGCATGGCAGCTCTCACACTTCACCGTCTTGCGCACCGCATTCCAGCCACGCTGGTCATCGGGAATGGCACGCAGTGCGGTGACGAGATCGTTTTCCTCTACCAGCGTGCCGTCGGTCTTCAGCTCGGCGGGAGAAACGGTGCTGCAGTAAGGGCAGACGAGCGCGTGCTTCGACGGCGTCCATACGGCTTCTGCTCCGCATGCGGGGCAGGCGAATTTGGAGATGGCGGTGACTTCGGACATGGATGCGATTTACCGGAGAAATGCGCGCCCTGTCCATTCCAAAAAGTGGCCGACTCGCTCTAATACAGCCTCGTCGGATCTTGCTTCGAGATGGAGAATCTTCCGTTAAGATGCTCAAACTCAGATTTGAAGCTTGTGTAAAAAAGAATGAGGTCTGGTGGCCACCAAGCAGGTTTGTGACGGGAGTGATTTTGCGAATCTCCATCCCATGGTGACCGCATCCCGGATTTTCGGTCAACTTCCTTGGCTACATACTCCAACAATTCATGGTCAAGTATTCTCCAACATGTGAAGCATGTCGTCACCATACGCTGCGGAGCGGTGTTGAATAACCTTCGCACGGGTCGAACCACAATTAAAGCACGCTCCAGTTGCAGTTCCGGCGTCTGTCTCGCCAAAGAGGCGAGTTCCTGCGGAACTCTTTCCTGTATCAAATGACCACTCGTGCCGAACTGGGTCTCCTTCGATCTCAATCCCAGATGCCACATTTACAAGCGCGCCGACGACGAGCCATACCGACATCACGATCAGATAAGCAAGAGCCATCCGTGGCAACCATAACAGCAGTCTCATATGCAACTCGTCATCATCCACTCAGGGAGGAAAGTCGTCAAATCCACAAAAGGCTTGCCTGTAAACTGCCATCGTGAGCAAAATGCGCGTATGAAAACGAAACAGCTCTTCCCTGCCCTCCTGCTGACTTTTGCCGCGCTCACTCATGCTGAAACCGTCAAGGACCGCGAGGGCGCGGTGCGCGGCGAGAAGGCGAAGATGGAAAACTACACGCGCTGGAACTGGAACGACATCGACAGCGGTTTCCGCCTAGCCAAGACCACCGGCAAGCCGTTGCTCGTCGTGCTGCGCTGCGTGCCGTGCATGTCCTGCGCTGGCATCGACGCCAGCGTGTTGCAGGAACCGGAACTCGTGCCACTGCTGGACCAGTTTGTGTGTGTCCGCGTCATCAACGCCAACGCGCTCGACCTCTCCCGTTTCCAGTTTGATTACGATCTTTCCTTCTCCGCGATCATGTTCAATGGCGACGGCACGATCTATGGCCGCTACGGCTCATGGCTGCATCAAAAAGACCCGTTGAACAAAACAACGGCCAGTTTCAAAAAAGCACTCACCGCCGCGGTCGCCATTCATCAAAGCTATCCGGCCAACAAAGCCGCTCTCACCGGCAAACAGGGAGGACCCACGCCCTATCAGACTCCCGTCGAGTTCCCCACGCTCGCCGCGAAGTATCAGAGTAAACTCGATTGGAATGGCAAGGTCGTAGCGAGTTGTGTTCATTGCCATATGGTCGGAGATGCGTTCCGCGCGCATTATCGCAGCCTGAACAAGCCAGTGCCGGTAGAGTGGATCTATCCACAGCCTTCCATCGAAACACTCGGCATCACCCTCGCCACCGATGAGATCGCCAAAGTGGAAGCCGTCGCTGCTGATTCACCAGCGGCCAAAGCAGGCGTGCAAACCGGTGATAGTTTTATGTCGCTCAACCAGCAACCGCTCGTCTCTATCGCCGATGTGAGCTGGATTCTGCATCGCACAGCGGAGTCCGGCGAATTGCCAGCCATGATTCAACGCAACGGCAAAAAAACGGCCATCACACTCGAACTGCCCGCCGGTTGGCGCTTGAAGTCAGACATCGGCAAGCGCGTCGGCACCTGGCCCATGCGTGCCATGGCCTTCGGTGGCATGAAAATGGATGACATCAAGGATGCCGAGCGCGGCACTCTCGGCCTCAGCAAGGACCAAATGGCCCTGCGCATCTTCCACGTCGGCCAGTATGGTGAACATGCAGCAGCGAAAAAGGCCGGTTTCCAAAAAGACGACATCCTCGTTGAAGTGGGCGACCTGAAACAACGCATCACAGAAAGCGCCATCATCGGTCACCTGCTGCAAGAGCACCTTCCCGGCGAACAACTTCCCGCCGTCGTATTGCGAGGCGGAAAGCGGTTGGAGTTAATGCTCCCGCAGCAGTGATGGAGGACATCACAGGGTATGATTTGAAGCACGGCTCACAGCGCTAAGAACTCGTCCAGCGCCGCTTTGGTAATGCGGTACTGAGTGCCGATCTTTTTGGCTTTGATTTGGCCACCTTCGATGCTGGAAATGACGTCTGCTTCGGTGACACCGAGCGATTGGGCGACTTGCGCTGGCGTGAGTATATCCACAGCTGGAGCGGCGGTCGGCAGCGGCGGCGGCGTGGCGGCAGCAGGCTGATTCGGATTAAAAACACCCTGCGCCATCATGTTCTGCGCCATGCCAAAGCCCATCGCGATCTCTGCGGCGGCTCCGGCGGGTCCTCCGCCACCTTTGGCCATGCCTTCAGCCATCTGGAACTTCACATAGTCGTTCAAGTTGCCGACGGCGCTCATGCTGCTGCGCTTGTCGATGGCAGCTTCTACTTCTGGCGGCACGCTGGCGTTTTCGAGGATGAAGCTAGCGATTTCGATGCCGTATTTCCCCTGCGTGATGGGATTGATGATCGGCAGCAGCGCATCGCCCAGCTCTGAGTAGCGGGTGGCGAGATCGAGCACTGGCACCTTCGCAGTGGCGAGCGCGTCGGTAAAGACACTGATGATGCGGCTGCGCATCGTATCAGCGAATTCATCAAGCCGGAAATGATGATCAGAACCAGCGACTTCTTTGAGGAAGAGCTTGGGATCAGTGATCTTGAAATCAAAGGTGCCAAAGGCACGCACCCGGACGATACCAAAATCCTGATCGCGCATCATGATGGGATTGCTGGTGCCCCATTTGTTGCCGGTGAAGAGGCGAGTGGTGACAAAATACACGTCCGCTTTGAAGGGGGACTCGAAGCCGTACTTCCAACCTTTGAGTGTAGAAAGGATCGGGATGTTGTCCGTGCTCAGCGTGTGTTGACCGGGGCCGAAGGTATCGCCGAACTGACCGAGATAGACAAATTGAGCGACCTGCGACTCGCGCACAATGAGCTGCGCACCACGTTTGATTTCCTTGTCCTCGTCCGGAAAGCACCAAGCAAGTGTATCGCGTGAGTCGTCCATCCACTGGATGATTTCCAGAAACTGTCCTTTGAGGTAATCCATCAGGCCCATAATCGTGTGTGTTTGAGTGTTGGTGTTTTTCGAAGCGAACTGAGTGTAGATAAAGGCGAAGGCTTTGGCGAGTGCAATTCTCGGCACGGCTTTGTAAGCCATCTCTTATCCTTGAAGAATGCTTTGCTGATTGATTCCGCCGCGTGCTGGGTAACATCCACGCCTCGTATGTCTATCGCCACCAGCCTCCAAGCCGCCGCCGACTCCGGTCAGCTCCTTACTGCCAGTCACGACAATATCCGCGCACTGCTCGCCGCCAGCGACAATCCGCTGTATCGCGCCAGCATCGAGGAACTCGCCACTGCCGGCGAATGGGCGGAGTTGAATGATCGCTTCTTTCAGGCACTGAAATTTGGCACCGGTGGCCTGCGTGGCCGAACGATCGGCAAAGTGGTGACGAAAGCCGAACGCGGCAGCGCTGCTGAGGGCGAACGTCCAGAACATCCCTGTGTCGGCACCAACGCGATGAATTTCTACAACGTCAGCCGCGCCACACGTGGCCTTGTGACCTACATCAAGAATTACCGCGCCAACGCCAAGCTTAGCGGCAAACCAAGCGTCGTATTCGCCCACGACACCCGTCATTTCTCCCCGGAGTTCGCAAAGTTCTGCGCCAAGATCGCGATGGATCACGGTGCAAACGTTTATCTCTTCGACGGCTGCCGTGCCACGCCAGAGATGTCCTTTGCGGTGCGTCAGCTTCGTGCCGACGCAGGCGTGATGCTCACTGCCTCGCACAACCCTGCGCATGACAATGGCTACAAGGTGAATTTCAACGACGGGGCCGGCATCGTCGAACCGCACGCCACCGGCATCATCAAGGAAGTAAATGCTATTAAAGGAGAAGAATATGTCTCCCTGCCTGAGGCCCAGCGCGGCAAGCTCATCACGCTCGGCAACGAAATGGATCAAAAGTATCTCGCCCGTGTCGAAACCATGATGCTGCAGCCTGAGTTGTTGCAGAAAGAAGAGGCGAAGAAGCTCAAGATCGTCTTTACGGCGCTGCACGGCACTGGTGGCGTTCTGGTGCCCGTCCTGCTGAAAAAACTCGGCTTTAACTTCCTCACCGTCCCTGAACAGGACGTGCGGGATGGACGTTTCCCCACGGTGAAGTCGCCGAACCCGGAAAACGCGCCAGCTTTGAAGATGGCGGTCGAACTCGCCAACAAGGAAGGCGCGGACATCGTCATCGGGACCGATCCCGATTGCGACCGCATGGGCGTGGGTGTGCGCGATGCCAAAGGTGAAATGGTATTGCTCACCGGCAATCAAGTCGGCTCGCTCATGGCTTGGTATCGCCTAAAGACGATGTTTGAACTCGGAATTCTCACCGAGGCCAACAAAAGCCATGCCGTGCTTTTGAAAACCTATGTCACCAGCCCGCTTCAGGACGCCATCGCTGCAAAATTTGGCGTAGGCTGCGTGAACACACTCACCGGTTTCAAATGGATCAGTTCGAAGTTGGCAAAATACGAAGCAGCATTGCCCAATGATGTTTTGAACCGCTACCGTGACCTCAACGCCGCTGATAGCCGTGCGGCTCGACTCAAGCACAGTAAGTTTCTCGTCTTCGGCGGTGAGGAAAGTTACGGCTACATGGGCGATGACTTCAGCCGTGACAAAGATGGCAACGGTGCCGTGGTTATGTTTGCCGAACTTGCTGCCTACGCCGCCAGCCGTGGCCTGACCGTGGTCGGGCTGCTTGATGAAGTGTATGCAGAGATTGGTTATTTCCTCGAAGTTAACCAGAGCAAGGTCTTTGAAGGTGCCGCTGGTGCCGCGCAGATCGCCAAACTCGCCGACAGCTACGGCTCCAATCCACCGAAAGAGGTCGATGGCTCCACGGTGGTCAACGTGCGCGATTTCCGCAAGGACGAGATCAAGGACGAAGAAGGAGACATTGTCTCGAAGGAAAAAATGCTCTTCGTCGATCTTGCTGATGGCCGTAGCTTTGCTGTGCGCCCTTCCGGCACAGAACCGAAAATCAAATACTACATGTTCGGTCGCAGCGTTCCCACCGCAGGCCAGCAACTCAGTCTCGATGAACTCAACGCCGCCAAAATCAAAGTCACAGACAGCCTGACCAGCATGTGGTCCTGGCTTGAGAAGGATATTGATCTCAGACTGGCATGATCTGAATCTGATCAGCAAATATTCTGACGTGCACGCAGCACACGACAATGCGGCTGAACAAACTTCAGCCGCATTCGTCTACTCTCCATCAACCTCAATCTGCCCCGGATAGCCGGAAAATGCGGCTTGAAGTAGTCGGAAATTTAAGAACTATTAACAAATATGAACACTCGCCCCCTTCTCGTGAGTCTGTGCGCCACATTTGGCATCGCATCTACGGCTGCGGCCCAAACACAGCAACGCTACTATCCACAGCCACAAGGAGGTTACCCACAGCCGCAATACAGCCAGCCTGCGCCGCCGAACTACCAGCCGGCTCCACCACAGGGTTACGGCTATCCGCAACAGCAACAGCCGACACAATACGAAAACCCGATTCAATTCCTGCCAAAATTCGGCAAACGCATGAGCGAAATGGCCCGCCGCATCTTTTACGGCCAAGATCCGGCCGGCTACGACCACCCACCGCAAGGCTATGGCGCAAACGGCTACAGCCTCGATTCCGCTCCGCGCCAGAATCAGGTGCCAAGTTATCCTCAGCAACAGCCAATGCCTGGCGCCGGCTATCAATATCCTCAGCAGCAGCAAATGCAGCCGAGCTACAAATATCCACCTCAGCAGCAACCCGTGAACCCTTCACGCACGCTACCGCCAGTCGTTCCACAGAACAAAAGCACGACTCGATCACCAGCCACAACAAGCAAGCCATCCACCTCGAACAGCAACAGCAAGTATTCGCCGCCCAAGGTGAACGATTCCCCTGCTAAAGCACCGACCAAATCGCCCGCCACGACTCGCACACCACAGCCCGAATCCAATACGCCTCCTCCTACAACCACCCGCCGTTCTGAAACGACCCCCAAAGAGCAGCCCACAGCATCAAGCAGTTCCTCGGGTTCATTCTTAAAAGGTAAAAAGACTGCCAAACCGGGCCGCGTGATAAGCCCCTATCCACCTTACAAGGAACTCGACATCACCGGCCTCGAAAGCGGCTCCCTCGCACTCGACCCGACGACTCAGAAAGTCTTTGAGGTGCCCTGAGCATCGCTGATTCTGATTTTGAACACCCGAAACCCCGGCAATCGCCGGGGTTTCCAATTTTTATGCCAGTAGCGAGTCAATTTTAGATTCTTAAAATAAATCATCGGATGGCCTGATGTTTGCTTGCTATTGATTCTGGGCAGCGCTTCGATGTCCTCCAACCATTCATGGCCGACCACGGACTCCAGCAGATTCAGTCTCAAAAGCTCGCCATCGGGCCGCAGATGCAGCAAAGCTTGCAAATCTTGCAGGCGCCGACTTTGGAGTTACGGCAGATCATTCAGCAAGAGGTTGAAATAAATCCGGTGCTTGAACTCGATGCGCCAGAATCATCCATCCAGGAGTCTATTCCCGATGATCCGGATGACCGCAGCGTGGATGACAGCGACATCGACGCTCTGACTCAGATGGATGATGAGTGGCGCGAATATTGGCAGCAAAGCCGCCAGCAAACTGCCACACGTCGCAGTGATGATCAGGAGCGTTGGCAGTTCCTGATGGATTCCATTGTGGCTCCCACCACCTTGCAGGAACACTTACTATCACAACTTCACACCTCAGACGCGAAGCCCAAAGTTACCCCGATAGTCGAGTTCCTTATTGGTAATCTCGATGATCGTGGATTCATCAACACTCGCATCGATGAACTGAGCCTTCAGCATTCCATTCCCATCGACGATCTGCGCACCGCGAAGAAGCTGCTGCAAAGTTTCGACCCAGTCGGCGTCGGCTCAGAGGACTTGCGCGAGTGCCTTCTCGTCCAACTCGAACGCCTCGGGAAAAAACAAAGCCTCGCATGGCGGTTGGTTGATCAATACATCGACGACCTTGCCAACAAGCGTTATCCCATTCTCGCACGCAAACTCGGCGTGCCGCTGGAGCAGATCTCACGCGCTGCCGACTTCATCAGCACTCTCGATCCGCGACCTGCTCAGCGCTTTGCAGTCTCTACCAATAACTACGTCTCACCCGATGTCGTCGTCGAGCGCCAGGGCCGTGAGTGGGTGGCCGTGATGACGAACGATGACCTGCCTCACCTGCGTATCAGCAACACATACAAAGATCTGCTCAGCCAACCCGGCAACACCGGCGAAGTGCGCAACTACGTGCGCGACAAAATCCGCAGCGGCAAATTTCTCATCCGCTCGATTCACCAACGGCAACAGACAATTCACCGCATCGCCACACAGATCCTCAAATATCAGCGCGAGTTTTTGGAAAAGGGCACCAGTTTCCTGCGACCGCTCAATATGGCCACGGTGGCCGATGAGGTAGGCGTACATGAAACCACCGTTAGCCGAGCCATCGCCGGCAAATACATCGCCACGCCACATGGTGTTTTTGACCTGAAGTTCTTTTTCTCTCACGGCGTTAAGACCGAATCCGGTGATGATTTGAGCAACACCAGCGTCAAAAACGCCATCGCTGACCTCATTAAGGTGGAACCCAAACATAAGCCACTCAGCGATGACAAACTCGCCAAACTGCTAGACAAGCAAGGTATCAAGGTAGCCCGTCGCACAGTCGCCAAGTATCGCGAAGCGCTCAGCATCCTGCCCAGCCACCTACGCAAATCGTTCTCGTAGTCAGTGTCGCCCTAGACGCACTCTATAGATGCTCATCACGATACGCCGCTGGCGATGTATTCCGATATTGCCGCAGCATGCGACTGAAATAATATCGGTTCACTAGCCCACAGACCTCTGCAATGGCCTCGATGCTATCCTCCGTGTGGCGCAACAGGCGGCAACCCTCGTCGAGGCGATAATCGAGCAGAATGCGCATAGGTGGCTGATTCACCTCCTCTTTGAAGAGGTGGTTCAAATTTCGCACGCTAAGTCCTGCGTGGCGGGCGATTTGATCAGCGGTAAGTTTGAGGCCGAGATGCTGATTCATGAACTCCATGGCCTTTAGCACGCGGGAGTCGAGCCGCTGCTGCTCCCATAGATGAGCTGGAAGTTTTTTCACAAACTCGGCTACAAGTTGGATGCTCACCCAAGGAAATCTCACGCTCTGCGCTTTCGCGCCGAGTTTGATCAACTCGTTGAGCAACGTCTTGTGCGTCGCCGTTGCTGAAAAAGCATAGATACCCGGCGCAGCACGATCACCAAGCGGACCAAGGTTAAAATGGCAGTACCATTTGCTGAACGGCTTCCGAGTGGTCGTGCTGAACGTGGTGCGCGGCGGAATCAGATACACAGTGCCTGGCTTCAACGAAGTGCTCTTGCCGTCGATCTCCACCACACCGCCGTCCTGCATCGGCCAATAAAGCCGCCAATAGGGGTCATTCAGACGACGCAGTTCCCACTGCTCCAGCTCAATTTTGCGGGTAGTGAGTATATCCAATGTCACACCGTTCAAGGCGACACTGCGGTGACCTTGCACGCGATGCGCTGCCCCTACTGGCACCACACTGAGAATGGAAGGCTGGTCTGGCATGGCTGGGTTGCGGAATCTGACACAACTCTGGCTGATGCTGGCATGGAAGGCAAGGCGCTCATGAATATGCATCGAGTTCTAACTCACAACCACACCACCATGGCCGACATCCAAACCAGCGCTGCTGACAAGAAAGAGAAAGAATTCTTCACCCACGTCCCTCAAGAAGCCCCGGGCTTCTTCCTCAAGGGCTGCCACCAGTATGACTGGGGCCTCAAAAACCGCCTCAGCAAGGTCTTCAACCCGAATGACGGTCGCACCGTCATGCTCGCCTTCGACCACGGCTATTTCCAAGGCCCAACGACCGGCCTTGAGCGCGTGGACCAAACAATCCTCCCCCTCGCCCCGTATGCGGACTGCCTCATGCTCACCCGTGGCATCCAGCGCTCCGTGATTCCTGCCTCCACCACGAAAGCAATCGCGCTGCTTGCCTCTGGTGGCACCTCGATGATCAGCCCGATGGAAGAGTGGGAAGGCGAAATCGACGGAAAGAAGGCCAAGTTTGGCCGCCCCGGCTTTGAACCGCTCTCCAACGAAAGCACCGCCCTCAACATTGAAGAGGCCATCCGCCTCAACGCCAGCGTTCTTGCCGTGCAGGTCTTCATCGGCAGCGCCTACGAGCGCCAGAGCCTCAAAAACCTCACCGACCTCGTCGATGCCGCTTCACGTTACGGCATCGCCGTCATGGGCGTGACCGCCGTGGGCCGTGCGATGGCCCGCACGCCGCAGTATTTCCGTCTTGCAACCCGCATCATGGCCGAACTCGGCGCAAACGCCGTGAAGTGCTACTACACCGACACCCAATTCGACACCGTCACGAGCTGCTGCCCTGTGCCGATTGTCATCGCCGGTGGCAAGAAGCTACCGGAACTTGACGCACTGGCCATGTGCTACAACGCCATCGCTCAAGGTGCCAGCGGTGTCGATATGGGCCGTAACATCTTCCAAAGCGATGCACCCATCAGTATGATGCAAGCCGTGCGCGGCGTGGTGCATGAAGGTTTGACACCTGCACAAGGCATTCAGATGTACCAAGACCTGAAGGCCAAAGGCACCAAGTAATGACCACCATGGAACTCAAACCGAACCAAGTTCGCCTCATGATGCTGAGGATGGCCGACGCCATCATCGAAGCCGAACCGATGCTCTCACAGGCTGACCGTGATCTCGGCGACGGCGATCACGGCCTTGGCATGAAACGCGGCATGGAAGCTGTAAAAGCTCAACTCGACAAACTGGAACCCAGCAGCGTCGAACAAGTCTTCGTGACCACCGGCACCGCGATGATGACGAGTATGGGTGGCGCATCTGGGGCCATTTTCGGCACGTTATTCCGCGCCGGTGGCAAAGCACTCGCCACCGCAGGGCGCTTCGATCCACCGGATCTGCCGCTCTTCTTTGACGCCGCAGTCGAAGGTATTATGAAGCGCGGCGGTGCCAAGCCAGGTGACAAAACCATGCTCGACTCCCTTGCTCCAGCAGCTGATAAAGCGAAAGAAGTCGCACAGTTAGCCCTTCCCGAAGCTCTCACCGCCGTTGCCGCCGCAGCTGAAGCAGGCAAAGAAGCCAGCAAAGCCATGATCGCCCAGTTTGGCCGTGCCAAAACACTCGGCGAAGGCTGCATCGGCTTCCCGGACGCAGGAGCATGCTCCGTTGTAGTCATGTTAAATGCGATGCGCGATTTTGTGTGCTCTTGATGAGCGGTTGAATCTTCGTGCGTAACTTGAAGCGGGCATGGTTTATCAACCATGCCCGCTTTTTTACCTCTTTATATTGTGAAACAAAACCTCGCTTTCATCGCCCTTGTAGTCAGCACAAGCTTGTCCGCGGTGGAACCGCTCCCGCTGATGCCACATATCGAAGATCAAACGCAGATGTGGTGGGCGGAGGGTTTTCCAGGGACGATTCCCACGGCACCTTGGCTGCGCGTGGTTCAAACGGGTTCGTATGCGGTGGTGCTGAATACTGAAACGCTTAGCATTCCGCATCTCGGCGGCGTGAGCGGACTTCAGGATGACTGGCATAAGCTCCCTGCGGCGGAGCTGGCTTTGAGCATGACCATTGACGGCACTCGTTATCGCTGCACGGCAGGCGGCAAATGGTCGAGGTTCACGGGTCCGCGCTTGATTGAATCGGGGTGCTTTTTTCAGCGTGCGGATGTGACGGACTTGGAGTTCAAGGCGGATAATGGTGCGCGTCTGAATGTGGAGGCTCGTTTTGAAACAGCGGCGTGGTCGGATCGGTTGGGGCTGATTCTGGCGGCGCGTCCTGGATTGCTTCCGATTGGGGCAGGGGAGTCTTCGTTCGGACGAGTGGGCGGTGGCTTCGGGCTGGATGGCACGAATCATTTGGAGATCCCTGAGAACGCTGCGCTCGATGCCGAGCAGTTCACCCTGGAGCTGTGGGCCTTCGTTCCGAAGGATTATCAGGCCGGGCTTCATGCGCCGTGGCTCATGTGCAAGAGCTTCAACGAGGCGGCCAATGGCAACATCGGCTTCATGATCGCGAATGGTCAGCCGAGGGCGCTGATGAACATCGGTGGCGCCGCGGCCAATGCCGTGGTGGTCAGGCCTGAGAAAGGAACCTCGCTGAAGTTGGATGCCTGGAATCATCTGGCGATGAGCTACGATGGCGATACGCTGCGGCTCTATGTCAACGCACGACTCGAAGGCGAAACGAAGGTGGGCAAAAAGCGCCTGCCAGGGAAGGGTGGACTTGCCTTTGGAAGACGTCACGATGGCACAGGCGATGGCTACAACTTTCGCGGCGTGGTGGATGAGATCCGCTTTTATGATCATGCGTTGAAGCTGGAGGAACTACGCGAGCGGTTTGCGCACCCCCAGGTGCCGCAGCCGAAGATGAAACCGACAATGGAGTGGACCTTCAATGCCCAAGGCAAAGCCTCGATGACCAAACTGCGCGAGGTGTGGAAACAGGTCGCCATGGACATCAGCCTCACGACTGCCATGGGCAAACTGCAGCAGCATGTGGACCTGCCAGCAGATCAACTGTGGACCGATGGCCGAGTGAATGAAGTGTCGCTCGTGCTTGATCCCGTGACTGGCAAAGCATTGGAATCAACGAGTCCGGTCATCGTCGTAGCGACCGAGAAAGCCACCGGCGCGGCACGTCCCGTTGTTTATGAGACTGCGCTCAGCAGGCACCGCATCAATCTCGATGGCATCGAGCCCATCGCCCCTCGCGGCGGCACCAATCCGAGCAACGATGCCATCGAGCGTGTGAAGTTGATGCTCTCGAATCCCACCGAGACCGAACAGATCGCACGGCTGATGTTTGAGAAGAGTGAGCGTGGTATTCGTCAGCGCATCGGCACGGCGATCACGGGTGTGTCAGCTCTCCTGCGTGATGTGGAAGGCCACCCCACCGGCATTCCCGTGCAGCTCAGCAAGAACTGGCACAACGAGCCCGAGAACGGCGTGTATGCCGGTCAGTGGTTCCACGGCAACTCGCAACTGCGCCTGCCAGCCAAAGCGAACATCGAACTGGAACTCACCATCGCCTATGGTCACTGGGGCGGTGTGGCCGCAGCCTCGCACGCACAGCTCAGCCTCATCGGTTGGGGTAGTAACCAACTCTGGGATCAGAGTGCCCTCGGAGCCTTTGGCGAGACCATTTGCTACGAGCCCGATCAAGCACAGGCCAACTGCACCATCACCGACGTGCGACCTTTCATGGTGCGCTCCATGGGCGATGGCAAACCTTTTGGTTGGACCAACAACGTCGGCGGTGGTGACTTCCTCCGCTTCTTCGATCCCGCTGGCGGGCGCGTGCCGCACAGCGCCATGCGCACCGCCTATCACAAGCAAGGCCCCTGTCTCACCGAGGTCACCTATGCAGGTCGAATCGGCCAAAGCATCACGCATTCCACCACCGTCAGCCTCGCCCGCACCGACGACATCGTGCGCGGCGTTTATCGAGTGGGGCTCGATGTCCAACAAGCCACCGACTTCTCGCGCTTCGTCGTTTTCCAAATCGGAGCCGACACCTACACCTCCACCAGCGAGCGCAAGATGGCCCTCGGCAATGAAACCGGTCTCCTCAAAGAATGGAACACTCAATGGGGCGGCAATGCTTACCGCACTCAGCCAATCGAATGCACCGGCCGCCTGCCATGGATCTCCCTCCACGAAGGCGAGCTGAGGCACTCTGAAAAAGGTGGTGCAGGAGCCAATCGGGGCATCGTCATTCGTTCCTGGAAAGCCCGCCTCGGTGGCAAAGACGCCTCACCATGGATCGCCGAGCACGGAGTCACCCGTCACAACGAAGACGCCTCCACCCTCGACCTCGTGCCACCGCCCGGAGTCACACGCTTCGAGCCGGGAGACTACATCGAAGCCACCCTCGAGCACATTATCATGCCGCAGTTCGCGAAGGACTACTACGGCCCCAACGAAGCCCTACGCACCGCTTTGACGAAAGACGAAAACACTTGGCGCAGGATCCATCGTGAAGCTCTCGGCAACGATCGCCGCATTGAAATGAAGCAAGGCCAACTCCAACACACCTGGCCCGCCATCACCATCACTGCCGATCACGACAAAGCCGAGTTCACTCTCACCCAAGGTCTCGGCTACGTGCCCGTGACCTTCACTGGCCTCAGCACATCGCGCGGTTACACCTTGTTCATCGACGACAAACCGCTCAATCAAAGCATCCACGGCAACGACTTCTGGCAGACCAACTACGACTCCGAAACCAAGACCTGGAGTCAGACTTACAACGTCTCGATGGATGACGGGAAGGCGCATGTGTTTCGCTTTGCCAAGCAACCCTAACTTGCGCTTTCGCATCGTCGTTTTCTCGTGTTAAAATCCCATCGATGAAGAAAAAAATCCCCACCAAAGCCAACAAACGCAGCGCTGATAATTCGGATTACGATTCATCACGATCCCGTGGATCGCCGCCGAAGGCAAATACGCCGCCCTCATCATGACGCAGCAGGCCGATACGCCGACAGCCTTTGTTCCTTCCGAGAATCTGAAAGCAAAACTGGACGCGCTCATTCGCCAAGCGCTCACGAGCAATCCGCCACCCATAATGCTGGTGCCATAGGCCCGTTTGATTTACCCGCGCAGCCAATTCTGTGACATTTTCCACGCTGGCCCCTACTCTGGAGACGGCATGAACCCATTCACCCAACAACGCATCTTAGATGGCGATCTCGACGCTTATGGCGAGGTCGTGCGGGAGCATCAGGACATGCTGCTGGGGTATGCGCTGCGTCGGCTGAGTGATTGGACGCTGGCTGAGGAAGTAGTGCAGCTGACCTTTATTCGCGCCTACCAGCGGCTGGCGGAGTTTCGGGCGGACGAGGAGTTTGGCGTCTGGCTTTGCGTGACTTGTAAATATCTGATCCTCACGGAGCTGGAGAAGAAGCGGCGGGAGGCGAATAATCTGTCGAACTACCGCGATCAGCTGGAGGTCGACATCGCGTCCGCATTGGCAGAGGACATGGAGCCGGACTTCCAGGTCGATCGCTTGGCCGGGCTGCGGAATTGTGTCGGGAAGCTGGGTCGCGAAGCTGCGGATCTGGTCGCGCTGCGTTATTTCAACAAGCGGAGCTGCAAGGAGATCGCGGAGCAAAAGCAGCGCACGGTGAGCTGGGTGACGACGACTTTGAACCGCGTCCGCAAGACGCTGCGCGAGTGCATGGAGCGGTCGCTTCAAACGGGAGGTGCGTCATGAACGACGAACGATTCCTCGAAGTGCTGGAGGGCTATGCGGACGGGACGCTCGATGAGAAGGCGTCGCGGGAGCTGCTCATGGCATTCGCAGAGGACGCGGGGTTGAAGGCGCGGTTTGTGAATGAACTCCGCCTTCAGAACTCGCTGCGTGGTCTGCCGCTGCTGGATGAAGCGGATCGCCGGGTGAATGAGGTGATGCAGTGCATTCTTCCCAGCACGACTTCACACGATGTGTCTGCCGCAGTCTTGTCGGCGCTGAGGCCATCGCCGAAGAGCAATCGCTGGTATTCGACTGTGAAATGGGCGGCGGGCATCGCGGCGGTGATCACGCTGGGATTCTTCGTGATGTGGAGTCTGCCAAAGGCTGACGAATCGCTCGCCACGGTCGCGCATCAGATCGATGCCACCTGGTCGGGGGATCGGAAGCTGGCTTCGGGTGCGCACATCGGGAAAGGTCATCTGAGGCTGGCAGCAGGCGTGGTGCGGCTCGATTTCGCGAAGGACGTTCGATTGACTCTGGAAGGTCCGGCCGATCTGGAACTCATCGGCCCCGGTGAGACACGACTGCATTCAGGAAAGCTCACCGCGAATGTCCCGCCGGATGGCATTGGATTCCAAGTCCACACCGAGCGAGCCAAGGTCGTTGATCTCGGCACGACGTTCGGCGTTTCGGTCGGGGCGAATGGCGCGACGGATGTAGCGGTCTATGAGGGACGGGTCGCGGTGACGTCGCTCGCCAGTCGTGAGGAGAAGATCATTGACGAGGGCGATGAGGTGTCGCTCAATGAAGGCTCGGGTGCGCTCATGCCACGGAAGTTCAACACGCGCACGTTTCGCGGCTGGCCGGTCTTGTTTGGCGTCGTGAACACGGGTGGCAAGATTCGTTTCGCCTATCCGCAGCCCCATCTGAATCCGGCGGATGTCACCGATGGCGATAACATCGTGATCTTCCCGGAACGTTTCGCGACCAAGCTCAGGACAGATTTCACCGTGAGCGTCACTGAGCCCGGAGACTACGGGCCTGATGAGATCATCGGACGCCACACGACGCTCGCGGCTGAGAAGCGGCGCGTGAACACCTATCTCATTCAATACCATCCGCCACAGGCGAAGAATACGGCCAAGTCCGACCCCAAGCGTTTCGTCGGCGAAGTGAGCTTTGACCGCCCGATCATCGCGATCATCGCCGATGGCGATCAACTCACGGCCAGCGATCAAGTGCTCGGGAAAAAACGGTTCGCGTATCCGCAGGGCACCGAGCGGTCTCTCAAAAACGGCGACCATCTCTCGCTGAGTCAAGATCGCCGCACGCTCAAACTCGACTGGCAGGTGATGCAAGGAATCGAGCATGGCTTGGATCAAATCCGCGTCATCGTGGATGTGTCTGATTCACAGAACCTGCGCTGACGAACTGGGGCGCATTGGTTTTCGTCCGCAATTTTTGCCGTTGCTGTGACATTTCCCGCGTTGGCCCCTACTCCGAAGACATCCCTTTTATCGAACCATGAAAAAACTATTTACACTCACGCTGATCCTTCTCTTGCCCGCGTCCTTCATGGCGAAGGCGGAGGACGACAAAGCCGCCCAAAGACAGGCCCGCCGCAAGGCAGCGGAAGCCTCGCCAACAGGCAAAGCCACTTCCGATGCCTCGGTGCCTGTCAAGACGGGCCTTCGCCTGCCGAGCCTGTTTGGCGACCACATGATTTTGCAGCAGAACATGAAGAACACGATCTGGGGATGGGCCGACCCGAAGGAACAAATCACCGTGACGGCGAGTTGGGGTGCCTCGGCCTCGGCGCAAGCCGATGCGGACGGCGGGTGGAAGGTCCTCTTGGAGACACCTGCGTTCGGGACCGGGTTTTCGTTGAAAATCACCGGCTCGAAGACCATCGAGATCACGGACGTCGCGATCGGCGAAGTGTGGCTCTGTGCGGGGCAATCCAACATGGGCTGGTCCACTGGCAACTCGGCTGACGCGGAACTGGAGGCGAACGTCAACCTGCCGAATTACCGCATCTTCAAATCCGCCCGCGAGCACTGGCATGAGCCGCTGAAAGAGAAGCGCGATCTGCTTGGCCAATGGAAGCCCTGCAATCCCGAGTCCGCCGCTGAGACCTCGGTTGTGGCGTATAACTTTGGCAAGAAGCTCCATCTCTCGCTCAATGTTCCCGTCGGCATCATCCAGGAGGCTTACGCGGGCACGCCGATTGAAGGTTGGATGCCGTGGGACGTGCAGCAGGACATGGCGCAGTCGAAGGAGCAAAAGGCTGACATGGATCGAAGCGCGCAGCGGCAACTGGATGGCAAGGGCGAGAGCCGTGAGAAGTCGCTCGCCACATTCCAGAGCGAACTCGCTGATTACAACGCCAAGGTCGCCGCAGGCGAGACCATGAAGAACCGGGCACGGGCACTGCAGCCTCCCTACATCACCAAACCCGCCGACTTGGGGAACCAGTATCCGGCCAACATCTTCAACGCCATGATCCATCCCATCCGGCCTTATGGAATCAAAGGCGCCATCTGGTATCAGGGCGAGCGCAATTCCAAGACCGTGCCGCAAGCCGTTGCTTACGGTGAACAACTGAAGCGACTCATCAGCTACTATCGTTCGTCATGGCATGAACTCTCCGGCGGCAACGTGTCGAAAGACTTCCCATTCTTCTTCACGCAATTGCCCAGTTGGGAGCCGCCGCAGACGCAGCCCGTCGAAGGCGTGGAGGCCACCTGGTCGGTCAACCGCGAATCCATGCGACTCGTCAGCATGGAGATGCCGCATACCGGCATGGCGGTGGGCATTGATTGCGGCGATCCCGTTGCCCTGCATCCGCAAAACAAGAAGCCCATCGGCATCCGCCACGCCTATCTCGCGCTCAAGGAAGTCTATGGCAAAGACATCGTCCCCTGCGGCCCGCGCTATCTCAGCCAGAAGATCGAAGGCAGCAAAATCGCCCTCGAGTTCGACAGCATCGGCAGCGGCATGATGCCCGCCAAACCCGGCAAGCTGGATGCCTTCGCCATCGCTGGCGCCGACAAGAAATGGCATTGGGCCGATGCCGAGATCGCAGGCAACAAGGCCATCGTTTCATCCAAGGAAGTGCCGACTCCCGTAGCCGTCCGCTACGCCTGGGCCATGAATCCCTCCCAGCGCAATCTGCTCTACAACAAAGAAGGCCTCCCCGCCTCGCCCTTCCGCACCGACACCTGGCCGCTCTTCGATCCCAACGATCCCGCCGTGCGCGTGGAGAAACCCGAAAAGACCGACGAAGCCCGAGATGCGAAACGGAACTTCAAAGACTGGGAGCGTCCGCAAATGACGCAGTAGCACCCGATCACTACCGCGAGCGGCTGCCGAGGCGCTTGCAGGAACTCCGGGAAGCGATGGCTTTGAGCGACTTCCATTCTGACTCGTGAGCGTGGCATCAGCCGGGAATCCATCGGCTGGAGCAAAGGCGGTTTTATCTGGTCGATCATGGACGAATCACCAGACTTCTCGCAGACCGATTGATGAATTTTATCTGCGATTCAATTTCGCCACAGCTTGGGCTCGGGATTGGACGTGGAGCTTGGTGTAGATGCGTTCGATGTGGGTTCGCACGGTGGAGTAGCTGATGGTGAGCTTGTCGGCTATTTCCTTGTAGAGGTAGCCTTCGGCGAGCAGTTGCAGAATCTGGTTCTCGCGCTGGCTGAGGGATTCATTGGGCGCTGGTTTGGCGAGGGATGCGGGCTTGCTGAAGGCTTCAACGACTCGGCGGGCGATCTGGCCGCTCATGGGGGCTCCGCCGGCGAATACGTCGCGCACGGCGGCAAGGAGTTGCGTGGTGCGGATGGGCTTGAGCAGATAACCGCAGGCTCCGGCGCTGAGACTGCTGAAGATGGTATCGCTGTCGTCGTAACTGGTGAGCATGACGATTTGTGCTTTGGGCTCGGTCGCACTCAGCTCGCGCACACAATCCACGCCACCCATGGCGGGGAGGTGGATGTCCATGAAGATGATCTGTGGCTTGAGCACGGGGATCTTTCGTAGGGCCTCTTCGGCATTCGCAAACTGGCCGACACACTCGATGTCGTCCGCGGTGCCGAGCATGGCGGCGAGATTGCGGCGAATGCGCGCGTCGTCTTCGACAATGGCGACGGTGATGCGGGTGCTCATGGGTGGGAAGGCGTCATGGTTTTTCTCCCAGCGGTAACGTGATCGTGATGCTCGTGCCTTTGCCAGCTTCGCTCGTTCTTTCGAGCGTGCCGCCGATGCTCGCGATGCGTTGCTGCATGTTGGCCGTGCCATCTCCTTCAGTGGCAGATTCGGCGATTCCGCGTCCGTTGTCCTCGACGACGATGGTGAGCCGATGATCGCCAGTGCGGATGCGCAGCCACGCCTCGGTCGCTTGCGCATGTTTCACGAGATTGTGCAGTGCTTCCTTCACGGTGAGGAAAAGGTGATGGCGCTGCGTGGAGGAGAGCGGCGCATCGAGGATTGCCGCGGGGATGTCGAGCCGGCACGGAAGGCCCGCCGCGAGGAGATAGTTCTGCGAGTAGTTGCTGAGGAAGGGCACCAAGCCCTTGAGAGAATCGTTGGCGGGGTTCACGGCCCAGACCATCTCGTCCACCTGCCGCGTGAGGGTTCGTGCGAGGTCGAAGATCTGATCGAGATGTTGCGCTGCCTTGGCAGGATCGTTCACGTCGGTTTGTGCGAGGTCGCTGAGGAGCGCGAGATGCGTGAGATCAGCGCCGAGGTTGTCGTGCAGGTCGCGGGCGATGCGGCTGCGCTCGTGTTCGACAGCGCGCTCGCGTTCGAGTGCATCCAGTCGGCGCTGCATCCGGCGGCGTGTGAGCTGGCGCACTCCCAGCGCAAGCAGAGCCGCCGCCACTGCCGAAATCATCATCCAAAACAGCTTCGTTTCATAAAAGGGTGGCACGACGGCGATGCGGGTGCTGCTCTCCGCTCCGGCTGGTTTGCCCTCGACAGTTAGCGGCTTCAGTCTCATGCGAAACTCACCCATCGGCAGATACGGATAGGTGATGCGCGAGCTGCCGCCCCAGCCAATGGAATAGGCTTCTTTCCACCCGATGATGATGCGGCTGAATTCACCTAGCGCCGGATGCGGCAGGCTCGTCGTGAGCCAGCCGCCAAACGCATCCGGGCGGTCGTCTCGCATAAGGATCATCGGCGGCCTGCCATCGCGAGGAACGATTTGCGCGATGCTCAGGCTCGTGCCGTGACGCGCCCATCCTGCGGGAGTTCCGGCACTGGTTTGCATGAGCGATCCGGCAGCAGGAATGAGCGAGATGCGTTGGCTCGTCTGCTGTGCATCGCGTGGCACCAGTGTGATGGTGAGGTCGGCGATGGCATAGACGCCCATCGTTTGCTGCGGCCCGGCGCTGCTGGTCCAGATCTGCAATCGCTCGGCTCCGGCGGGAATCTCCAGCGACTCGCGGCGTGCGACGAATTTCGAGGTCAGCGCATCGCCCGTCCAGCCGGGAGACTCACCGTGCGCGTCGAACTCCTCGCCCGAGATGGTGTTGTCCTTCGCATCATTGAAGCGCACGGTGAAGCGCATGACACCGATGGGATCGCGCCACTCGCGATCCGCGCCCTCGAGTTGAAAGCGGTAGCGCAGCGGCTGCGTCGCGGGCAGCACCTGGTCGCTGAAATCAATGTCCAGCATCCGCGTGTGCGCCCGCACTTCGACTGCGGCTTTGCCGTCGCCAGGCATCGGCAAACGGATGCCATCGGCTTCGATCTTGGTGATGGTGAATGGCTCGGCTGCCCGCGCGAACGAAACCGCCGCGAGCAGCGACACGATGAGCAAACTCTGCCAGTGAATCTGGCGCCGAGTGGTTTCGTGGTGGCGATGCAGTCGAGGCATGAGTGCGATGATCATGCGCCGCCAGACGGTTAATTCAAATACGCCGCTTCGTTGCTGAAGAGCAGCGCCTGCACGAGTGTTTCCCAGGGTGTGAGGGCGGTGCGTTCGACGAGGGTGCCTTCGTTTGTCACGGCGGCTTTGGCCGCTATGTCGCTGGCATGTTTTTCTTTGTCGAGGAGTTCTTTGGCGCGTTGCTCGGCTTTGGCGAGGAGGGTGCGCTGTTGTTTTTCGAAGTCGGACTGGCGCGCGGTTTCGATGCGCAAAAACGTCGCGGCCTTCGCTTGTTCGAGCGCGTTGGGCGTGCGCTGGAAGACGACCTGATACACGGCGCGAATCACAGCGTCGTCGCGCTTCGATGCGAGTGCAACCTTCACTTCCGCGCGCTCCATGATGCGGCGCACGATGCCGATGGTGAAGGGGCTGTTCATCAGGAAGAGAGATTGTTGCGGCACGATCGTGGAGGTGCGGCGCGTGTTCGGCTCGGTGGGATTGGCAAAGTCGAACTGCGTGAGCAACTCGGGCACGTTCGCGCGGTCGATGTAGCCGTAGATGCTGCGGCGGTGCGAATACGGCTCGCTCACGAGATTCACCGGCGGGCCGTAGCGGGAGGTGTCGAGCGCGCCCGCCATCGTGAGCATCGAGTCGCGAAAGGCCTCGAAGTCGAGCCGCCGGATGTTCGCGCGCCAGAGGAGAAAATTGCCGGGGTCGATCTTCTGATACTCGGCGAGATGCGGGGTGAGTGCGCTCTGCTGATACGCGGCGGAGAGCATGATGAGCTTGTGCAGCGGCTTCATCGTCCACGCGCACTTGCCGGGCATGTCCTGCATGAACCACCACGCGAGATAGTCGAGCAGCTCGGGATGCGAGGGCGCTCCGGCGCGGCTGCCGAGGTCGTCGGGCGTGCGTATGAGACCTTCGCCGAAGAGCTGCATCCACGCGCGATTCACGGCGACGCGTGCGGTGAGCGGGTTGCTTTTGCTCGCGATGGCCTGCGCGAGTTCGAGGCGTCCGCTGCCGTGCGTGAAGGGCTTCGCGCCAGCGGGGCTGAAGGCTTCGAGGTAGCGGCGTGGCACGAGGCGTTTCGCGGCGGGGTCGCTGCTGAGCGGTTTGTTGCCGCGCGGATAAATCGGCGAGTCCAACGGCTGCGGCAAATCCTCCACGACCATCCCGCGCATCGGTCGCGCGGGGTTCGTGAGCTTGAACATGTTGATGCCGTTCACGCGGCCCACGGTTTCGAGTTCGCTGCCGCGCGCGTCGTGGCCGCGGCATTCTTCGAGGAGCTTCAGCTCGATGGAATCGTCGGGCTTGCAATGCGTGTTGCCGCGCATCGGCAGCTCGGGTGCGATGAGCCGATACGGATACACGGCGAGTTCCATCAGCGGCAGGTCGCGATGGCCGACGACCTTTTCGCGCAGCTCCCAAATCTTCGTCGTCATGCCGCCGCCGGTTTTGATTTCGGCGACGAAGTCCTGGCGCTTCGGGTCCACGGGCTTGCCCGCGATGGGCGCGACCGTTTCCTGCCAGAAGCGCGCGAACAACTCCGCCGTGCCCTCGACACTCGCGGGCAGCGTTTTCTGCTTCTTGAAAAAGTCGAGCACCACCGGGTTGTAGCCTTTGCGTTTGCCGGACATGATTTCGTCGAAGTATTTGCGATTGCCCGCGGCGCTGCTCTCGGCGAGCGCGACGAACGGGCCGAAGATGGGATCGCGTCCGTTGAATTTGAAATTCGGCGCGAACTCGCCGCGCAGCCAATACGAGTCGTCGCCGGCGAGACCGAGCTTCACCTTCAGCGCTTCGAGCGCCTTGCGGTCGGCGTCGGTCTCGAAGTTTTTGGATGTCGCGATGGCCCATTGGAAATACACCGACGCCTTCGCGCGCATCCGTGCGTTCTCGCGTTTCGCGATGTGCAGATACGCGGCCCACGCGTGGTCCTGCAGTTCGCGCAATTTGCCCTCGTAGGCCTGATACTCGCGCGACGCTGTGTTGCCGCCCCAGATGACCGGTCCCTCGGTCGGCTGCGTGGTGCTGCGGAAGACGCCGTGCAGCGCGTAGTAGTCGGCCTGCGTGACGGGATCGAATTTGTGATCGTGGCAGCGCGCGCACGCGAGCGTGAGCCCGAGCAAACCACGCCCGACGCTGTCGATGCGCTCGTTGATGATCTCGTCGGGATTCGACGACGACTGGCCGATGGTGATGAATGCGAGCGCGGCCCAATTCATGTCCGGCTTGCTCGCGATTTGATCCGCCGCGAGCTGGTGCAGGATGAACTGGTCATACGGCATGTCGTCGTTGAGCACCTTGATGAGCCAGTCGCGGTAGCCCCACGCATACGGGAAGCGCTGGTCGAAGCCGCGCTCCGGCACGCCGCCCGTGTCCGAGTAGCGCGCCGTGTCCATCCAATGCCGCGCCCAGCGCTCGCCGTAGTGCGGATTTCTCAGCAGCTCGTCCACGACCTTCTCGAACGCACGCGGCGAAGCATCCGCGACAAACGCACGAATCTGCTCCGGCGACGGCGGCAGCCCGATGAGATCGAAATACGCGCGGCGCAGCAGCGCCTCCTTTTTCCTGCGCACCTCGTCGGGCGTGCCCGTCTCCGGCTGCGCGGCGGGCTGCATGTTCTTCGCCTCCAGCTTCGCGAGCACGAAAGGATCAATCACACTCTTCACCCACGACCGGTCCTTGACCGCCGGCATCGGAGGCGCGGCCGTGATGGGCTTGAACGACCAGTGATCCAACACCGGCCGCACCGCGCTCACGTTCTTCTCACGTGGATCCGGCGCGCCCATCGAAATCCATTGCTTGAGCGCCACGATCTGCTCCGCGCTGAGATGTTTCTTCGGCGGCATCTGCGTGTCGCCGCGCCACTCGACTGCCGCGATCATCGGGCTGTCAGTCGGATTGCCCGGTTTCAGAATCGCGCCGTTCTCGCCCCCGCGCCGCATGTCTCCGCCATTGTCCATGCTCAGCCCGCCCTTCGTCTTCCCCTTCGCGGCGGAATGGCATTCGAGGCAATGCTCCGCGAGCAGCGGGCGGATTTTGTTTTCAAAGAAGGCGAGCTGGCCCGCAGTGGGCTTGGCTTCGTCAGCGCGCGCGAACGACGCGAACGCCAGCGTGGCAATCAACGAGACGAATGGAATAGGCTTCATGGCGACAGTTCACGCGATGACATCTTTGATCACTTTTCCCGACACATCCGTGAGGCGGAAGTCGCGGCCGTTATAGTTGTAGGTGAGCCGCTCGTGATCGAAGCCGAGGAGCGCGAGAATCGTCGCGTGCAGGTCGTGGATGTCGGCGACCTTTTCCACCGAGCGACCGCCGAAGTCATCAGTCTCGCCGACCACCGTGCCGCCCTTCACGCCACCGCCAGCCATCCACGCCATCATGGACTTGCCGTTGTGGTCGCGACCAGGCACGCCAGTGGTCGCTTGCGCCGTCGGTGTGCGACCAAACTCGCCGCCCCAAATCACGAGCGTCGAATCGAGCAGGCCGCGTTCTTTCAAATCCGTGATCAACGCCGCCGCCGCACGGTCGGTGTTCGTCGCCGCGCCGCGCACCGCTTTTTCCAGATCGAAATGCGTGTCCCATCCGCCCGTCGTCACCTGCACGAAACGCACGCCGCGCTCCACGAGCCTGCGTGCGATGAGCATCTTTGTGCCGTTCGGATTTCGCTGACGGTTTGGGAGCAGCTCGTAGCGGTCGCGCATCGCCTGCGGCTCCTTCGTCACGTCGAACGCATCGAGCGCCTCGCGCTGCATGTTGAACGCGATCTCGAACGACTGGATGCGCGTCTCGAGCTGCGCGTCGCGCTGGAGCTGCGCCGCGTGCATTTCATTCAGCTCGCGCGCAAAATCGAGTTGATGCCGCTGCCGCTCGGCGGGCGAGAAGACGTTGCTGATGTTGTTGATGATCTCCGTGAGCGGCAGGCGCGGATCGTAGTTCACGTTGCAGCCCTGGTAGATGCCGGGCAGGAACGCCGACTGCCGGTTGCTGTTGTCGCCGCCGAGCGTCACGAACCCCGGCAGGTTTTGGTTTTCGCTGCCGAGGCCATACACCGTCCACGAACCGACGCTCGGCTTGTTCAGGATGCCCGAGCCGGTCATCAGCGCCTTCGTCGCAATCTTGTGATCGGGAATTTCCGCCGTGAGCGAGCGGATGATCGCGAGGTGATCCACCATCTTGCCCAGCTCGGGAAAAATCTCCGACACCTCGATGCCCGACTGCCCCTGCTTGCTGAACTTGAACGGCGACCCGAGCGCGAGCCCGCCGTAGCCGGGGATTTTCTTGCCGTCGTATTGGTTGAGCAATGGCTTCGGGTCCCAAGTGTCCACCGTCGAAGGCGCGCCCGAAGCGTAGATCTGAATCACCGCCTTCGCCTTCGCCGGAAAGTGCGCCTTCCTCGGCGCAAGCGGCCCGCGTGGCTTCTCATCGGCGAAGGCATCAAACGGATTGATGCCAAACAGGGCCGCAAGACTAAGCCCGCCGAAGCCGATGCCGTTGCGCGCGAGAAATTCCCGGCGGGAAAATGACGGGAACGAATCCGGGTGACCGGAGCAAAAGCCGCGTTGGTTGGATGACGATGTTGAACTCATGGTGTTGATGAAGAAAGGATCTCAGGCTTGGACGACGGACAGGGCAGGAACGAGTCGGCGGCGCAGGTGCAGTGTGGTAAAGATCGCCAGCGGAATGAACACGATGCCAAGCACCGACAGCGTGGCGGAGAGCGCGTAGTCCCTGGCGGTCTGCAGCGGATCGAAAATGTGTCCCGGCGGCTCGACGATCTGCATGACGAAGCGGTAGTGCGTCCCTGTCAGCTTCATCACCAGCCAGTGGATCCAGGATGCGACAAAGCCGAACAATCCAGCACCGAGCGGCAGCGACACCACACCGAGGCAAACCGCCTGCCATCGATTGCACCGAGCGAGCCCCGGAGCTAGGGCCGCCGATACGAGCATCCCCGTCACCGCGCCCGCGAGGATGACGGTGGCAGCTTCGCCTGGCGTGGAGAGGAGTTTACTGATGCAACCCGGCGCAAGCGACCACACCGCGCCGTAGAGCGCTCCCCACAGCACGATGATCCTGATGCTGGCGGGGTTTGAAGCTGGAGGTTGATCGCTGGCTTGGGTCATTGGCGGGTCGTTGTTTGTTCGCGAAGGGCACGGCCTTCGCACGCAGTGGAAACATCCACAGAATGCATCGTTGCGCATGTCGGTAAAACTACCGACAGGAAACCCACGGCCCCGATGCGTTTCGTTCATCCATGAATCATCACACCCATCGCCGCTCGTTTCTTCAATCCACCGTCGCAGCACTCAGTGCGACCGCTTTGCCGAATATCATCCTCTCGCGTTCGTGGGGCGAGAATGCTCCGAGTCGGAAGCTGAATGTCGCGCTCGTCGGCTGTGGCGGTCGCGGCGCGAATGATCTGGAAGCGGCGATGCGCCGTGATGTGAACGTGATCGCGCTGTGCGACGCGGACTTGCCACGCACCGAGAGCATTCGCGCCGACATCGCGATTACGTATCCCGAGGGCAAGGACATGCTGGCCAAGGCGAAGTCGTATCAGGATTATCGCGAGCTGATCGCGAAGGAGCCTTCGCTCGATGCGGTGATCATCGCGGTCGGGCCGTGGTGGCATGTGGCGCTGAGCACGGCGTTCATCAAGGCGGGCAAGCATGTGTATTGCGAGAAGCCGCTCGCGCGTTTGGTGGGCGAGGCGCGTGCACTCGGGGAGCTGGCGAAGACATCGAAGGTCGCCACTCAGATGGGCACGCAAGGCGTTGCGAATCGTGACTTCCGCCGCGCCGTCGAGATCGTGCATGCTGGCTTGCTCGGGCAGGTGCGCGAGCTGCATGTGTGGGAGTCCACGCGCGGCGCCCCGTTTGATCAGAGTCATGCCCGGCCTGAAGGCGAAGATAAAATACCCGACGGCCTCAACTGGGATCTGTGGGTCGGCCCCTCGCCGATGCGGCCGTTCAAAGCGAAGACCTATTTGCACGGCTGCCGCACGACGATGCCGTGGATGGACTTCGGCGCGGCCTTGCTCGGTGACTTCGGCACGCACACCTGGCAACTGCCGATCCGCGCCTTGAAGCTTGATTACCCCACGCACGTCGAGCACTCGTTGCCCGAGCCAGTGAAGGAGACGTATGCCTCAAGCGCGAAGATTCGCTACGAGTTCGGCAAGCGCGGCGACATGGCACCACTCACCGCGTGGTTCTACGACACCATCCACATGCCGCCGCCGAATGAGCTGCTCAAAGAGATCGAAGTCTATCAAAAACGCCGTGTCACGCTGGGTGCCGTGATGATCGGCGAGAACGGCTGGCTCTACTCTGGAGGCTGGGGCGGTGGCAACTTCATGAAGCTCAAAGGCGATGCGAAGATGGCCAGTGTGATGGGCCATCCAGCGGCGAAGGCCCTTGCGCAAACCCAGCCGATCAACGCCAAACAGGACCACATGCAGGAGTGGATCGACGCGGCACTAGGCAACGGCAAAACGTATCAGCCCTTCGAACTCGCCGCGCACTCAATGGAGGTGATACTTCCAGGCCTTGTTTCGTGGCGCATGCAGCGCGCCATCGACTGGGACGGCCCGAATATGCGCGTGCCGAATGCACCCGAAGCCAACCAATTCATCAAACCCGACTACCGCACGAATTGGCTCTGAGTCGAACATCCAGCATTCCATCTTATGAACACACGACCCGCATACCTCACGCTCATCGCATCACTTTGCACCCTATCGCTTCTCGCAGATCCGCCGAAGCAAGTCCCCAACAAGCTCCCTAACGGCGAGCGTCCCTGGGCCGAACCGGATGCCGATGATGTGGCGAAGATCATCGCCGCGCTGCCGGACAAAGCACCTGCCACGCCATCGAAGCCGCGCAAGCTGCTCGTGTTCTACCGCACCGATGGCTTCCCGCATTCGTCGATCCCGTGCTGGAACAAACTCATTGTCGAACTCGGGAAAAGGACCGGTGCCTACACCGCGACGCTGAGCCAGAGCTACGACGATCTCACGGCGGAGAAGCTCAAGGACTACGACGCATTGTTTTTCAACAACACCTGCCGCATGAGCACGCCAGAACCGGTGAAGGCAGCGATCCAGGACTTCGTGAAAAGCGGCAAGGGCTGGGCTGGGAACCACGGCTCCGGCGACAACTGGCACGACTGGCCCGAGGGCAAGGAAATGCTCGGCTGCGAGTTTGTGACGCATCCTTATGGCCGCATTCAAATCAAAGTCGATGACGCGAAGAGTCCGCTGACTGCGGTCTTCAATGGCAAGGCGTTCCCGTATTCCGACGAAATCTACGCCTTCAAAGAGCCCTACAGCCGCAATAAGCTGCACATGCTACTCAGCATCGACTATCTAAATTCCCCCGATGTCGCGAAAGCGGAGCAACGCCTGCGTGATCGCGCCGCCGCGCCCGAAGCCAAAGATGGGGAGAAGCGCGACCTCGCCGCCGCACGTGCCGACAAGGACTACGCGCTCGCCTGGATTCGTCCGTGGGGTCAGGGTCGTCTCTTCTATTGCGCACTCGGTCATCGCCACAGCGTGACATTTGAACCTGAAATGGCGAAATTCTATCTCGCCGGCATCCAGTATGCACTGGGAGATATGAAGGCGGATGACGCGCCGTCGACGAGGTAAGACGAACGCGACATCCAGTTTTGAAATTCTCACGGCTTCTTTCACTCCTGCCCAAACCCATTCACCCACTTCCTTCTCTTCGCCTTCCTCAGCCAGATTGGACGCCCTGGTGTGAACAACTATGCCCACCGCGCCGGACAACCACGACGCGCACGACTACGCCGAGCGCATCCGCGAGCGGCTGCCTCGTCGTTTGCAGGAGCTGCGGGAACGCTGCGGACTGAGCAAATACGGCCTCGCTCGTGAAAGTGGCGTCAGCCGGGAATACATCGGAAAGATCGAACGTGGCAAAGCCAATCCCACGCTGCCTGTCACGGCGCAGATTAGTCACGGACTCGGGATGACGCTGGAGCAGTTCACCGGGGAGCTGGAGGACGACACTGAGCAGATTCGTCACCTATGATTGACTAACGGCAGGGCCGGGGGATGTGCTCCAATCGCGGGCGTCACAACCGACGCCCGCCATGTTGCTCCTCTCCACCAGACCAGCCCGCTTCCCGCTCACGGGAGACGCCGTTTTGCCTCCGGGACCGGTGTTTTCGGCCTTGGGAGGGCTATTCCGCCTCGAAACCGCCATCCCGCGCGGAATGGTAGGCATACCGGACGCCACGGTAGCGCTACCGGCGCTGAGGGTAGCGACCCCGCGCCATGCGGTAGCCATCCCGGCGGCGATGGTAGCGATACCCAGCGGCGCGGTATCCCTACCGAACGAAATGGGATGGTTCCCCGGACGAAAAGGTAGAGCTACCGCGCGGCACGGTAGAGCTACCGCCGCGATGGGTATGGATACCCCGGCAAAAGGTATCGCTACCGCACGGCGCGGTAGTCACCCCGCGAGAGCGACCCGCCACCCCGCGCGCGGCGGTATGGCCATACTTTTGCAGACCACTCAACCCCGAACCTCGACTCCATGAACTGGGACAACGGCCAATGGGACAGCGGCACTTGGGACCAGCCGTCCGACTATTTTTCTCCTCAACCCAAACCTAAATCCAAAATGAAAAGACAAACCTACTACCCCAGCCGCATCGGCGACCAAGTGAACTGGCTCGACAACTACGCGGTGAAACT